>NZ_CP009526.1:1218703-2437407 GCF_000969985.1 Methanosarcina barkeri str. Wiesmoor
GTGATGACATGTGGAACCAGGTGTATAAGACGTACGTGGCGGACCAGGAACTTAGCAACTGGATTAAGAAGAATAATCCTTATGCTTACCAGTCCATGACAGCCCGGATGCTGGAGACCGCACGCAAAGGCAACTGGGACGCCTCTGATGAGGTACTCGAAAGCCTTGCTACGGAATATGAAGACTCCGTGGTCGAAGATGGGGTTACCTGCTGCCACCATACATGCGGAAACCCCCTTCTCAATAGCTACGTATCAGGCATGGTTTCGGTTCCAGGTTTTAGCGAAGCAATAGAAAATGCTACGCAGGAATCTCTTGAACAAGAAGAGACTGAAGAACAAAGTAGCAGTGGTGAAAAACACAGCAGTGGTGGTAATAAAGGAAGTTCGACACCTGTAATTCGGAGTACGGAGAGTAGCAATCAGACTGTTGTAGAGAGCGATACGGGATATGGGGTCGATTCCCCCGAACCTGCACCTGAGGTCTCGAAATCATCTGCTGACTCGGATTATGTTGAAGGCTATGAGATGCAGAAAGATTCCACCGAAGAACCAGATAATAGCGGTTTCTCATTTTCGGGTTCCGATATTTTTGGAATTCTCTTCGTGATAGCAGCCATTGGTGGAATCTATTTCGGGTTCTATAAAAAGAAAATGTAAATATTTATTAAAAGAGTATTGAAAGAAGAGGGCTTTCGTTTGATGCTCTTTTCTTTTCTGTTTTTCTGAAATTCAGGTACATATTGACCTGAATTTGACCTGAATTTGATCTTAATTTGACCTTAATTATTTAATGTTATATCCAAAATGCTTGAGGTCTTCTTCTAAAATCAAATGCTTTTTACTGTCGGCTTCGGTGATCGGACGAACCGGACGGCAAGGGTTGCCAAAAGCAAGATGGTTATCCGGGATATCTTTTGTTACGACACTGCCGGCACCGATTACTACATTGTTTCCTATATGTACGCCGCCCAATACAACAACATTACATGCAATCCACACGTTGTTGCCGATATGGATTTCTTCGGCATATTCGGCCATTATCGTGTTCCCGTTTTCATCTGTTCCCATACGTTCTTGGGCAATCAGGGGATGAGAAGTGGCCATTAACGAAACATTCGGTCCGAAGCATACATTGTTGCCAATATAAATACGTGCGTCGTCCATCACCATGAGATTGAAATTCGCAACAAAGTTTTCTCCAATAAAGGTGTGACAGCCATAATTAAACTGGATAGGTCCCTGAAAATAATATTTCTTGCCGATGCCGCCAATAAATTCCTTGATAATTGGCAAACGTTCGGGATCATATTCGTCCATTGCATTGTATCTTTGACATGCAGTGTGCGCCTTATGCTTGATGTCTCTCAGTTCTTTTTTGCGCGAATCAAACATTTTGCCCGAAAATATCTTTTCTTCTTCTCTCATCTGAGAGTTTCCTCCATCTCTCAAATACTGATTTTTGATATTGTGACTTCGATTGGGAAACCATAAAATTTCTATTTATCTACGTGTTATATAAATAATTGAAATGTGACATCAGAAAATACTATTTTACCAGTTGAATTTGTTGATATTATTTAGAGTCTTTTATTCCTAACTCTTATAGTATAATCATTTGGAAACATCGATATGGAGATGGAAGCATGTTGGAAAGCAGAATTATAGCCGCAAAATCTGATGACAATTATATAGAAAATATGTGCTTTGAAGGCGATATTCTTTCGGACGTCGATATTGCAAGGATAGAATTTGAATCGGTACAGTTTATACAATGCCAGTTCAACAATTGTGATTTTTCAAAAGCCCTCTTTTACAATTCGGTATTTGATAACTGCAATTTTGCGAATTGCAGATTTATGGATAGCTACTGGAAAGGCTCCAAAATGTTAAAGTGCAAGGGCGATGGCGGTAACTTCAGTAAGAGCTGCATGAAACAAACCTCTTTAATTGACGATTCCTTTCGATATGTGGATTTTTCAAGTTCTGTATTG
Source organism: Methanosarcina barkeri str. Wiesmoor (assembly GCF_000969985.1). Lineage (GTDB taxonomy): Archaea > Halobacteriota > Methanosarcinia > Methanosarcinales > Methanosarcinaceae > Methanosarcina > Methanosarcina barkeri_B. The sequence continues at coordinate 1,220,697 of NZ_CP009526.1, forward strand.
GAGAACTGCACCATTCATGACTGCAATTTCAAGGAAGCTTTCTTATCCGAGATCCGGCTAAAGAAGCCCAAGCTGATAGCGGTTAATTTCACAGGTGCGGATTTCTTTAAGACCTTACTCAAAGACATCGATTTAGCGGATTGTATTATTGATGGGATTACAGTATCCGATACATACAAGGAACTCAGAGGGGCTATAGTCAATGCAGAGCAAGCAATAGAACTTGCGCGGATTCTGGGAATTAAAATTGTGTAAGGCATTGACTCACATATATAAATCAGAGGAGAAATGAATGGATCTGTCTTGTGTCTACTAGGGAAAGCAATGCTTTTAAGCTCCAGTATAAATTTGTTTGAAAATACATAGATATATTTAGAAAGATGTGACTAAGGTTAATCGCTAAGTGTTGAGAAAGGTGATTTATTGGGTACTGAAAATCTTCGAACTTATAATAAAATCGAACCATCTTCATGTTTTATAAAAGACAGAATGATCCAAGTTATTGGGTTCGCTGCATTATTATTATGGTTCGTAGTATACGCGATCCAAACAATCGACTTTAACGAATATGAAAGCGGTTCATTAATAAAAGTAATATTGTTTCTAGCCGCATTTTGCTTTACGGTGTCTATTCTTCTCGGAACGTGGACACACTACAAAATAAAGCGCGTTTATTCCAATGATCCGTCAACAGGAATAATGAACGCATTTAAGTGGCTTGCATTCGGAATCTTTGTTCTTATGATATCAATTCCACAGATTTTTTTCCCAGAATCCGACCGGTTCTTTGGTATATACTTAATTGTATTAACGTATGTAGGAAAACACGTAATGGAAAAGATTTCAAAAAATCTGGAGGGCAGTAAATCCTGACTTAACTTGAGAGTAAAGGACGGCTTATTTACGTTCCTGTATTTGATTATAAGAAGCTCACCCAATCAGTAGTTTTAGAAAAATTACTGCATTTCTCTGGCCTGCTCCCTGTTAGCTCCTAATCTTATTTTCTACAGGATTATTCTGTGTGCAGAGGTAATAGTTTATCAGGTGATGAAAAGTATGAAAAATAGAGTTCTCTCAGTATTTTTAATTTTCTTTCTTTTCGTTGCATTAGTAACAGTTGCATCGGCTGGAACAGAAACTCAACTCACTCAAGATGAACGATTAACATCTGGAATATCATTCTATGATAACCATGTTTTTTGGACGGAGAGTGCTGGGAATGGTGTACATGCCTATGACCTGACTACAAGAAAACGAACAGATATTGAGGGTGGTCATGCTGTAGAAAGCCTAACTCATACACATGGAAATAAGGTTGTATGGACTGATGCCGATGGTAAGGCTGATTCTGTTTATATGTACGACGTTTCTACAGGCAATGAAACTAAGATAGCATCTGAACGGCGTGCCCCTGATATTTACGGCAATTATATAGTGTATACTGATAGCAACTATTATTCTGGTCAAGATCACCAAAATAACGGAATTTATCTGTATAATCTCAATACTAACAATGAAACTAAAATAGTCACTGTTCACGGCTATCCTGCTATCACTGTTCACAGCTATCCTGCTATATACGATAAGACAGTTGTATGGTCTCAAGCTAACAACAGCAGTGGTTATGATATCTGCATGTATGACATCTGTACTCACCAAACGAGCACAATAACAACTACGAATAGTTCAGGCTACGAGTCCCAGGGACTCGATATCTACGGAAATGTCGTAGTATGGATAGAATCAGGCAATCTGTATATGTATGATATTACTGCCCATAAAGTAACTCAGGTTACCAATAGTGGAAATGCAATTGATCCTGCAATATATGGCAAACGGATAGTATATACATTAAATCGTCCTCACTCTTTTGGCGTTGGGGATATCTACATGTATGAGATGTCTACTGCCAAAACAACCCGCATAACAACCAGCACCTGTGCATTTAATCCATCTATTTATGGCGACAAAATTGTATATGCAGATGGTCGAAATTCGGAATCTCCGGATGTAAGAGATATTTATCTATATGATCTCAAGCCCAAAAACTGAAAAGCTAAAAGCAATAATAGAGAAATAACAACAGTTTCACGTAAAACGCTACTGTTCTTTCTTGCAGCTGATGTCATGGAAGCTCTAATAAGTATTTCTGTAGCTCTTTCCACGATTTAAGAGATTCCCTGCAAAATCGAATACTTTTACGGGAAAATACTGCATTCAACAATATAAAGCCCAATATACTGATATTTAATATCATTGAATTGCTGTAATTAGTATTAATCAGGTGTTTATACCGAATAAAACAATAAAAAGGAATTTATCATGGATATTATAATTCGCAATGAAAAAGTAGAGGACTTTAATCAAGTAGAAAACTTAACGAGAGAAGCATTTTGGAATCTCTATGTACCTGGTTGTAATGAACATTATTTAGTACATATCATGAGAGATCATCCAGATTTTATTAAGAAACTTGATTTTGTTGCAGAATATAATGGTGAAATAATTGGTAATATTATGTACACCAAAGCCTGGTTGTATTCGGAAGATGGAGTTAAGATAGAAATTGCAAGTTTTGGCCCCATAAGTGTATTACCAAAATATCAGCGGAAAGGTGTAGGCAGTGCATTAATTCACCACACAATTGATATTGCTAAAAACGATGGAATAAATGTAATTGTGATATTTGGCGACCCTCATAACTATTGCAAGCACGGTTTTAAAAGCAGCAAAGATTTCAATATTAGTGACATGACTGGTGAATACCCTTACGGCATGCTTGCTCTAGAATTAAAAGAGGGAGTTGTTAAAGGGCATAACTGGAAGTATAAATATAGTCCGGTATTAGAAATTAATGAAATTGATGCAGAAAAATATGACAAAAGATTTGAACATAAAGAAAAAGGATACAACCCTTCCCAGGAAATATTCTCAATTGCAATCAGATCATACCTAAAGTAACATTCATCTAACAATCGCTTCCCTATCAAATGCTTCCCCAGCAAATGAAAAAAATATTCGAAACACAGAGATGAGACTGTCATTCATTAGAAACTCCAAAAAAGATTTTTAAGATTATCAATTTGAAATCAGAATCGTTTTCATGTCTTCAAATTCTTCTTTTGTAATTTCACCTTTAGCATATCTTTCTTTTGCGATATCCAATGCAGACTTTACTTCATATCCACATGTCTTTTTCCAATTAATAAGGCATTTAATTCCCAGACAAGCTAGTACAATTATGGGAATCCAAAATATGAGTACTGTAAAGATTATTAGAATTTCACTTAACCCTATCATTGATTGACCCCTCGTATCATATTTAATTAATTAAATAAGTACTTTGTGCTTTTAATGTTATTAACTATATAGGATCCTTCCAAATCAGTACTAAAACTAAGGGCATACAATGCTTATTTTAGATGATAGGTATGCATTTAGAGTTTCCCCAATTAAGGTACACTCTAAAAATCAATTTTTTAGATAAACAATTTATAATACTCTTTTAAATCAAGAAAAAATTGAGATAAATACTTTATTCTTTTACAATTTATATTTATTTATAAATAAGGTATCTGATGTCATTTTTATCCATACAAAATTCAATGTTAAAAGTAAGGAAAAATCAACGTTTAATTTACCAATTAAAGTACTTAAGTCATTTAAACAGCAAATAGATCATTTAATGAATGTATCTTAACTGGGAGAGGGCTGACACTACATTATATTTGGCAAATAAGGTTTAATATTCCTTAAAAAACTAATCATTTTTCAAGGGGTCTATAACTATAATAAAATATGAAACTAGATGCCCATTATCTAGCCTGAAAATGGAAAATTTCCAGGCAGCCAGATAATTAAATAGTTTTGTAGGAAAAGTGCTATGTTTCAGAAAATGTCAGAGAGTCTATTCAGAGTGCGGTTTTATAAGAAACCGTGTGAGAAGCAATTTTACAGAACGTTAGATACACAGAACTTTTATATACTCCGCAATTTTTTGGAAGCATGTGGATTTTTTCTGTAAAATTTAAAATTTTAAAAAGATATGTGATAGAAAATTATATGTGATAGAAAATTAACTGAATTTGAAGTTAAAACGGTTGGAATACAAGAAATTTCGTAATATCACAACTTTATATTACGCTCGGTTTAAAAAGAATTTTGAAATTAATTTACTATATAATATGCTCTGTATATTATTGCCATCAATCGTAACCTGATGGTTGTAGTAAGTGGAATAGAGTCCAATTCCATTGGTTTTACAAACTTACATGTCCATGTTGAGCCTGTCCAGGTCCAACCTGAAGAAGTCTGATGAGTTTCAGGATCTCTAAAATCGGCATTCGAAATGCTTGTTTGATATGCATCCCCGTTTTCATTATTGTAAAATGAATTGTTAGTTACAGAAAGGTTTGCTTCTACAAGATCAGCAATCGCATACCCTGTTCCCGCCTGAGAAATTGCAGTATGTTGAACTGTATTTGTAAAAACATTATCTTTTATTACTGTACCTTGCCCTCCAGCTTGATTTCTAAAGGCGTTATTTTTTACCCCATCAAAAACATTGTTATAAATCTGAGTGTCCTGGAACCCATCATTGACTATGCCTCCTGTAGATGGAATGTTATAACTCTGTCCTATTTCATAGAACAAATTGTGATGGATCAGAACCTCCTGAGTGTTTGAGACTCCTGCATCATAGGCAACTAACCAGACACCTTTTCCCCATGTTCTATTAAGGACATTATTATAGATCTCTACATTACTTACAGTGCCTTTGGAATCTTCGATCTGGATGCCAGGATCACCCCCGCCAGCGTCCAATTGTGCATCTATAACATTGTCATGGAATCTGACATTTGCAGAGTTCCAGATCCTAAGGCCACTGTTTGTTCTTGTAGTTATTCGATTATTGAAGCATTCAATGTACTGGCTCTCAATGCCAAAGAAGCCTTCATGCCCGAGTCTGTAAACAAGATTATTATAAAATTCGATGTTTTTACTTCTTTTAATTCTCAGGCCATCTCCCAGACCATTGTGAAAAGTGCAGTTATATACCTGTACATTATCACAATCGATCATATAGATGCAGTTATGATATCCTGCACCATGCGGAGTTTCGGAATTTCCGTCACTGTTTGCATTAATTTCTAAACTTCGAATTGTGACATTTTGAACACCATTTCCTGAGATTAATGGTTTCCATGCAGGCCATCCGGCGTGATCCGGAATTGTGATTACAGTTCCGGGTTCACCTTCCAGAATGGTGTTAGATTGGAGAATTATTGAGTCTGTCAAAGTATAATTTCCAGCAGGAAGGTGAATTATTCCTCCCTGCTGAAGCTCCTGGTTAATATCAGTTTGGTTTGCTGCTCCAGCTATTCCAGGTGGCAGTAACATAAATAGAATGATAGATAGAATGACAGTGGAATATATTTTCATTTTTTAGATTCCTTATTAAACAATACATAAAATCAAAGACCGTATAGTTTTCTTAAGTGTTCAACCGTGCCTATTTCTATAGCTTCCTGTTTTCCGATTTTTTTCAATTTTTCAATGTATTCAGGTTTTAACTCTGGTCCTAAAATCACGTCTTCGTACTCTTCAGCTATTTTATTGATAGCAGCACTTTTGTCTTTTAAACCATATTTAGCTTTGATAATATTCAAAATTCTATTAGTGCGTTCATCAATGTTTATAATTGCCTGAACCACATATACCATATTAATAAAAGGTTAATGCCATATTAATATACATCGTTCTGCTTCTGATATGTTTTTTGGTAATGAGACAGTATGGCAATTTTTCTGCAAATTCAAAGCTGAATTTCTGGATAAGGTTTCAGATTTGGTTTAGCTACTTTTTGAGATTTATGAGTTTACAGAAAAATTGGCACACGACTAAGAAAATTCATAAGTTTTACAACAAAAACTATGCATCAAAAACAAGAAAAATAAAAATAAAACAATCAGGCTGGTTTTTAATAATCTGAGTATAAAAGTCCTTCTAGATTTTGGAATTAAGTTAAGGAATTAAGTTAAAGGTCTCATGATCCAATTGGATCTGTGACGGAAATGTCTAAAATTGTTTATCTAGTTTTTCAGAATTCACTTCGTTACTTTCTGCTGGAATTTTACCTTACTCAATATATTTAAATAACAAAAAGATTAATGTATAATGCTAACAAGTATCACGTTAACTATTGTCAGGATATTTTCCAGGAAGGTTATTGTAGATGGTATTAGGAATAAATGATCCGCAAATTTGGCTTGCATATCTTGCTTGTATATTTAGTGCACTCGGATGCATGGTTTATGGAGCATTGAACTGGAGAGAGGAGAAAGAAGAACAGGTAGTAAAGAGCAGTACCCAGAAACAGGTGACTCAAGACCAGTAAACTAGTGTCATGGCAATTTAATTATTGGGCATAATTTTTGATTTATTCTCATCAATATGTAGCGATTCAGAGTTAACATGTGACCAATAACTAAATTTTCTTGACACTAGTGAGAAATTTATTTTATAGATTTTTCTAAAGAGATTACTTCAATCAAACCTTTTTGGTAATACCTGAGAAAAAACAGTAGTCGAAACTATTCTGGAGTAATTTTTATGGCAGTCAGTACTTCAACTCTAATCCTCCTTGTCATTATTTACTTTATGTGCACCTTCTACGTTGCCCGACTGGGGTATAAGAAAAATTCCCAGACCGATGATGGGTATATGCTTGCAGGCCGACGTGTACCCCCGGCAATTATGGCTCTCTCCTACGGAGCTGCGTTCATCAGCACTTCTGCAATTATAGGATTTGGAGGAGTAGCCGCTTCCTCAGGAATGGGGCTTCTGTGGCTTGTCTTTATGAATATCTTTTTCGGAATTTTCATTGCCTTCGTGATTTTTGGCCCAGGAACCCGGCGCATGGGGCTAAACCTTGGAGCCATTACTTACCCTGAATTCATAGGAAAACGTTTCCAATCAAGATTTATTCAAGCATTTTCCGGTCTCCTTATAGCGGTCTTCATGCCTCTTTATGCTGCAAGCGTGATCATAGGAGCAGGCAGATTTCTTGAAACCACGCTTGCGATAAACTATAATGTCGCTCTTTTGATCTTTATCGTCATCATTGCTTTTTATGTAATTAAAGGCGGCCTCCTCTCAGTAATGTACGTGGATGCAATGCAAGCCACTATCATGCTGATAGGAATGACCTTTTTGCTGGTATATACCTACAGTAAACTGGGAGGAGTCGTAGAAGCCCACCAGGCTCTTACCAATATGGCAAACCTTGTGCCTCAGGCGCTTGTTGACCAGGGTCACAGGGGCTGGACTTCAATGCCAGCTTTTAATTCCTCAATCTGGTGGACAATGGTTTCCACAATTGTTATGGGGGTAGGGATAGGAGCACTTGCACAGCCACAGCTTGCAGTCAGGTTCATGACTGTAAAGGACGACCGTTCCTTGAAAAGAGCAGTTGCTGTGGGAGGTCCCTTCCTTCTTATGATGGCAGGAGTTACATATGTTGTGGGAGCACTTTCTAATGTATACTTTTACAGAACTACAGGAATGATCGCCACTCAGTTTGTCCCGGGTGGAAACACCGACCTTATAATTCCCGCATACCTGAACCACGCAATGCCCGCGCTGTTTGTGGCAATATTCATGCTAAGCCTGCTTTCGGCAGCAATGTCTACTGCAGCTGCCCAGTTCCACACCATGGGTACAGCCATAGGATATGACTTTTACCAGCACGGCCTTATGAAAGGCAAGTCAAGTTCGAGCACGGTTCATGTTACAAAAATAGGAATTGCCTTTACCATCGTGGTAGCAGTTATTCTGGCTTACGTTCTTCCTGGAAGTATTATCGCAAGAACTACTGCCATGTTCATGGGACTGTGCACATCCGCTTTCCTGCCTCTCTATATTGGAGCGCTGTTCTGGAAACGCACAACGAAAGCCGGAGCAACTGCAAGTCTTGTTATAGGATCGATAAGCAGTCTTTTCTGGCTGGTCTTTGTCCATGCAAAAGAAGCAGTGTCTCTAGGAATCTGCCAGGCAATCTTTGGAAAAGAAACTTTACTTACAGGCACCTGGCCCCTTGTAGATCCAATCATGATCGCAACTCCACTGTCTTTCCTTGTCCTGATTGTAGTAAGCCTTATGACACCCCGTTTCTCTCCAGAGTTTCTCAAAAAGGCTTTCAGGCTCAGGTTTGAAGATGAAGACGAAGCATCGGAAGCAACATCAAACAGTGTAGCGGATTCGACAGGCGTTTAAACCTGACCCTCCGCAGTTCATTTCAGTATTGCAGTTTATTTCAGTATTGCAGTTTATTTCAGTATTGCAGTTTATTTCAGTATTGCAGTTTATTTCAGTATTGCATTTTATTTCAGTATTGCATTTTATTTCAGTATTGCATTTTATTTCAGTTTATTTTTTTAGTTTTGCTCCCTTTATTTCCTGCTTATTTTAGGAAGTTCTCAATTTTCTTTTCTAACAGGCAGGGTCTGACCTCCATGAGGCATAAGGTGAATTTTTGCGTCAGGATTCTTCGAGAGCACTGCAGATAAAGCATCTTCTACACTTGCCATAGGAGTAAAGAATGCATTTCTTGTTTGCTCGTCCGAAAGCTTTGAAATCAGATAAAGCTTAAATCTCTTTGAAGTTTTTGCAATGATTGCTGTCTTGTGCCCCCCGAACTCAAAACATTTTTTGAAACGCTCAATCGCGTCGTCTGGGCTTCGGCACTCCCTGTTCCAGCATTCATAGACCTGGTTTCCTATCCCTTCAGCACATTCGGCTACAAGAATGATGGACCCTCCTGCTTTCACAGCCTGGGTTGCATTGTCAAGCGCCTTGTTTGCCTGGAAAAGGTTGATATCTTTCGGAAAACCTCCGCAGGAAACAATTACCGCATCGGCAGGCTCCACAGGCACTTTATACATGGAATCCACAACTTCCACGCCTTTCCTGTGAGCCTCGAGAAAGTCCCCGGCAACGGCAGTAACTATCTCTTTTTTGCTGTCTAGCACCACATTCAGGATAAAGTCAAGGCCGAAAATTTTTGCGGCTTCCTCCATGTCCTGCCTGACAGGGCCGTCAACCCTTCCGGAAACAGCTTTTTCGTCAATCATCATTTTGTGGTTTGTGATAACTGTTTCTTTCGAGCTTACTCCGGGCAGTACGGACTTTGCCCCTCCGCTGTATCCTGCATAGTAATGGAATTCAATGCTTCCGGTTCCTATAACAACATCGGCATCCATAATGTCTTCAAAAACCTCAATCGGGGTTCCACGGGAAGTTATTCCAATACGTCTGCATCTGCCGGTATCATGCTGAATGCAATGAATTTTTTTGTAGACTTCTTCTCCAACCAGCTTTCGGGATTCCTCTTCAGTCTGGTTTCGATGGAGCCCGAGAGCAAAGAAAATAGTAATGTTTTTGTTCTTTGCCCCTCCAATATAAAGTTCTTCAAGTAGAGGAGGAAGAAGTTTTACAGTAGGTGTTGGACGTGTAACATCGCTAACTATGATTGCAACTTTCGAATCAGGGTTTACAATCTCAGAAAGCCGTCGGCTTTTTATGGGATTTTCAAGAGCTTTTTTAATTAAGGAAGTTGGATCTTCCTTTTTTTCAGGTTCTGAAGGCAGAATAATACTGGATACGTTTCTTTTCGGGATATCCAGCTCAAGTGCCATGCTTCCAAAAGCTAATGATATTGTTTTTGTGTTTTCAATCATATTTGGCACTTCACTTGACCTTTTTCGATATTTGCTTTAGAATTGTCTTTCTTTACAGCTATCATTTCACATCTGTCTTTTATAGCCGTCTTCTTATAGCTGTTTTCTTATAGTGTATTCTTATTTTATTACGGGCAGAGTCCACCCGCCATTGGGCATAACATGGATTTTAGCGTCAGGGTTTTCTGAAAAAATCTTTTCAAGTGCTTCTTCAACGCTTTTTACAGGAGTAAAGAAAGTATTTCTGCTTTCAGTGTCCGGAAGTTTAGAGACAAGATAAAGTTTGAAGGTTTTTGCAGACCTCCCAACAGTGGCAGCTTTGTGCCCCCCAAATTCAAAACATTTTCTGAATTTCTTTATTGCCTCATCGGGAGTTTTGCATTCTGTGCTCCAGCGCTCATATACCTTATCCCCGATCCCTTCAGTACATTCAGCTACAAGCACTATTGAGCCTCCTTTTTTTACGGCAAAAACTGCATTTTCAAGGGATTTTGTCGCCTGGAAAAGGTTAATGTCTTTTGGAAAGCCTCCGCACGAGACAATTGCTGCATCTGCAGGCTCTATAGGCACCTTGTACATGGAATCAACAACTTCTACGCCTTTCCTGTGAGCTTCGATGAAATCTCCAGCAACGGCATCAACTATCTCTTTTTTGCTGTTAAGTACGACATTAAGGATAAAGTCAAGGCCTGCAATCCTTGCAGCTTCCTCTATATTCTTTCTTGCCGGACTGTCGGTTCTGCCTGAGAGAGGTTTTCCTTCAAAGAGTTTGCTATAAAAGCTATGATAAGAAAGAATAGATTTTTCAGAACTGACTCCCGGAAGAATAGATTTCCCCCCTCCACTGTATCCCGCATAATAATGAAATTCCAGGGTTCCCGTGCTTATGATAACGTCGGAGTCTGCTACTTCTTCAAAGACCTCTACAGGCGTTCCGAAACTTGTCTCTCCTAGATGCCTGCACCTTTTCCTGTCATGCTGGATGCAGCGAATTTTTTCGTAAACCTGCTCTCCAACCAGTTTTCGGGATTCCTCTTCAGTCTGGTTTCGATGGAGTCCGAGGGCAAAAACAATAGTAATATTTTCGTCCTTTGCTCCTCCAAGATAAAGCTCATCAAGTAGAGGAGGAAGAAGCTTTGCAGTAGGAGTTGGCCGAGTAACATCACTAACTATGATTGCAACCTTTGAATCAGGGTTTACAATCTCAGAAAGCCGTCGGCTTTTTATGGGATTTTCAAGTGATTTTTTAATAAGGGAAGCTTTTTCTTCCTTAATTTCAAACTCCGAAGGCAAAATAACACTGGCAAGATTTCTTTCAGGGATTTCAAACTCAATTCCTGTACTTCCAAAAGCAAGTGCTATTTTTTTTATGTTTGCAGTCATGTTTATGCCGATGTTTTATCTTGATATTATTTTTCTTTTTATTATTTTACAATAATAAGGGTAAACAAGTATAAAAAGAACGAGAAGGTAGTTTTAAATGAAAAGGTAATTTTCAAGGAGAAAGCAGTTTTAAATGAAAAGGTAATTTTCAAGGAGAAAGCAGTTTTAAATGAAAAGGTAATTTTAAGGAGGTAATTTTAAGGAGATAATTTTAAGAAGGTAATTTTAAGAAGGTAATTTTAAGAAGGTAATTTTAAGAAGGTAATTTTAAGAAGGTAATTTTAAGGAGGAAGTAATTTTAACGGCACCTTAAACCTTCGTCTTTTTATCTATAGTACACTTTTATTGCTTTACAGTCAAAGTCCACCCGCCATTTGGCATAACATGGATTTTAGCATCAGGATTTTCGGAAAGAACCTTCTCAAGCGCTTCATCTATGCTCTTTGTCGGTATAAAGAAAGCGTTTCTACTTTCCATTTCCGGAAGTTTTGACACCAGATAAAGTTTGAATTTTTTTGCAGTCCTCCCGACAATAGCAGCTTTGTGCCCGCCGAATTCAAAACGGTTCTTAAAACGTTTTACTGCATCTTCAGGAGCTCTGCATTCCCTGTTCCAGCACTCATAAACTTTGTTTCCTATTCCCTCGGCACATTCGGCTACAAGGATAATTGAACCCCCGCTTTTTACCGCTGAGGTGGCGTTTTCAAGGGATTTTGTTGCCTGGTAAAGATTGATATCCTTTGGAAATCCACCACAGGAAACAACTACAGCATCCGCAGGCTCTACAGGTACCTTATACATGGCATCGACATACTCTGCCCCTTTCCTATGGGCTCCGATTAAATCGCCTGCGACGGCATCAACTATCTCTTTTTTGCTGTCAAGTACAACATTCAGGATAAAGTCAAGGCCTGCAATCCTTGCAGCTTCCTCTATATTCTTTCTTGCCGGACTGTCGGTTCTGCCTGAGAGCGGGTCTCCTTCAAAGAGTTTGCTATAAAAACTATGGAATGAGAGAATGGATTTTTCCGAACTTACCCCTGGAAGGATGGACTTCCCTCCTCCTCCATATCCTGCATAATAGTGAAATTCAAGGGTTCCTGTGCTTATGATAACGTCGGAGTCTATTACTTCTTCGAAAACTTCAACAGGAGTTCCGAAACTTGTCTCCCCGAGATGCCTGCATCTTTTCCTGTCGTGCTGTATACACCTTATTTTTTCAAAGATATCTTCCCCTACAAGCTGTCGGCACTCTTCTTCAGTTTGTACGCGATGGAGCCCAAGTGCAAAAACAATTGTGATATTCTCGTTTTTTGCCCCTCCAATATAAAGCTCTTCAAGTAGAGGAGGAAGAATTTTTGCAGTAGGAGTTGGCCGTGTAACATCGCTTACGATAATTGCAATTCTCGAATCAGGGTTTACAATATCAGAAAGCCTTTTGCTTTTAATGGGATTTTCAAGCGCCTTTTTAATTAGGGAAGCCCCTTCTTCCTTTATTTCTAATTCTGAAGGCAGGATGATGCTGGAGATATTTTTCTCAGGTATATCAAGCTCCAAAATCCCGCTTCCAAATGCAAGTGGAATCGTTTTTACATTCGTAGTCATGGTCGTTTCGATGTCATAGTATTAATTATATAAAATCGTATAGGTAAACAATAAAAAATTAAATTCTAAAAAGAATTCGAACCGACATCAATAGGACTTTTATATTATAATTAGTTTATGATATTGCAATTAGTTTTTTATATTATATTTTGTTTTCTGCTTCTTTTTTCCAGAAGCTCCAATTAAATTTCCGGTAACATTTGTAGTGTAACATTGCAGTGTAACATTTGCAGTGTAACATTTGCAGTGTAACATTTTGCAGTGCTTCATTTCCTGCCATTAATTTATACATGATTTTAAAACTCCGCAAGAGGCACTTTTACTTATTCTTTTATTGAGCGCGTCCCAGAGCTGATCTTATTTGCATATAAATAAGAGTTCAGAACTGGTCTCATAATCGGAAGATTGATTGATTGATTGATAATTAAAAATGATTGATTGATTGATTGATTGATTGATTGATTGATTGATAATTAAAAATTAGAGATTTAAGGACGTAATTTTGAGTTTTGGTATTGGATTGCAATATATACTTTGAATAGATACTTTTTTACTTATCAAAGTGTCGAGTCCTAAAAAGTAAATATTTCCTCCACCGAATAATAATCACCGATTATAATCATCAATTATAATTAAAGTCACTACAAACATTAAAGTCATTACAAACCTGCATACCACTGATAATCTATTTAAAAAACATTCAGATGCATAAGTACCGGAAAGAGCTTTTTTGGTGCTTCAGAGGAGGCAGGAAAAGGGAATTCGTTGTGGGGGAAGATTTACAATGGACAAAGAAAGAATTTCTTATCACGAATCCGTTCTGAATATGTATGAACGGATAAAAAAAGACGGGATGACGAATGTCTGGGACCGTTACGCAGCCCAGGGTCTGGGAGGAAATCCAGACAAAAGATGTACTTTCTGTATGGGAGGAGTGCGCTGCGACCTGTGTTCCAACGGACCATGCCGTTCGGATGCTGCGAAAGACAAAAGAGGAGTATGTGGAATCACTGCCGATGGTATGGCGATGCGGATGATGCTTCTCAGAAATGTGATGGGAGCTTCTACTTACCACTATCATACGGACCAGACCATAAGGACCTTGAGGGAAACTGCCAGAGGCAACACTCCTTATACGATAAGGGAACCTGAAAAGTTAAGGACGTTTGCAAGCCGGCTGGGGCTCAAAACCGAAGGATCGGACTCAGAAGTTGCTTTTTGCCTTTGTGAGTTTGTAGAAAAGGAGTTTAACAAACCTGCCTACGAACCAAGCCGGATTGTTGAGTTCCTCGCCCCTCCCGAAAGAAAAGAAAAGTGGAGAACACTGGACATATTTCCAGGTGGAATCTACGGGGAGATGATGCTTTCCACAAGCTCCTGCCTGACGAATGTGGATGGGTATTATGCGAGCCTGGCACTAAAAGCCATGCGTCTGGGAATTGCAATGGGATACCAGAGCCAGATTGTAAACGAATATTGCCAGGACATCCTTTTTGGAATTCCCAGTCCCCACACTATGAGAGTAGATCTTGGTGTGCTTGATCCTGAGTACGTGAATGTGCTCCCTAATGGGCACGAACCATTTATTGGCTTTGCCATGGTCCAGCTTGCCCGAAAACCGGAATGGCAGGAAAAAGCAAAAACTGCAGGGGCAAAGGGCCTGAGGGTTATTGCCAGTATTGAAACAGGGCAGGAAATGATCCAGAGATGGGAGGAAGACAATGCTTTCTACGGATTTACAGGCAACTGGATTTCCCAGGAAGCGGTATTTGCAAGTGGAAGTGTGGATCTCTTTGCAGCAGATATGAACTGTTCTCTCCCTGTTGCTCCTCTTTATGCTGAAAAATACAATTTTAAACTCATGCCTGTAAGTGAACTCGTAGCCTTCGAAGGCATAGGGGAACGCCTGAACTATAATCCCACCGAAGCCGAAAAGCAGGCAGCACAACTCCTGGATATGGCGATTGAAAATTTCAAAAAACGAAAAAGTTCGATAGAATCTGTTTCGAAGCTCCCTATGAAAGAAGCCGTGGTAGGCTTTTCAAACGAGAGCATCCTTGCAGCGTTTGGAGGTAGCTTTGACCCTCTCCTTGATTCTATAAAAAACGGAGCAATAAAAGGAATTGTGGGAATGGTATCCTGTACTACCTTGAGGGACTACGGTCAGGATGTACACAGCGTTGCTGTGGTAAAAGAGCTTATCAAAAGAAATATCCTTGTTCTGTCCCTTGGTTGCGGAAACGGGGCCATGCAGGTAGCAGGCCTTTGTACTCCTGAAGCCAGAGAATTTGCAGGAGACAGTCTAAAAGCCGTATGTAAAGCCCTTGGAGTTCCACCAGTGCTCAGCTTTGGGACCTGTACTGATACGGGCAGGCTTGCCGACCTTCTTGGAGCCATCTCCGGAGCTCTCGGAGGAGTTCCGGTTCCTGACCTGCCGGTTGCGGCTGCAGCCCCTGAGTACATGGAACAGAAAGCTACAATAGATGCTATCTTTGCTCTGGCCCTCGGGCTCTATACTTATGTGAACCCTGTCCCAACCGTCACAGGCGCCCCGAATCTGGTCAAACTGCTTACAGAAGACTGTCGGGAAGTTACAGGCGGGGTCATGAACGTGGAAAAAGATGCAGTAAAAGCCGTTGATGGGATAGAACAACACATTATGGAAAAGAGAAAAAAGCTTGGGATCTAAGCCTGGAATCTAAGCCTGGAATCTAAGCCTGGAATCTGAAAACCAGATATTAATATTAGATTTCTGATAATAAGAGGTCTAATAAGAAGAGAGCCGAAAATTTGGATTTATCTACTCTTTTTCACATTTTATTTTTAAACAGGATAGACCAGAACCTGAGAAATCAAAGCTTAAATCAAAGCTTAAATCAAAGATCTATAGATTCTCCGGGTTTCATGATAATGACTTTCGTATCGACTTTTGCCTCAACTGCTCTTTTGAACTCTTCAGGGTCCTGTTTTATTACGTCAAAGGTGCTATAGTGCATAGGGATTACGGTTCTGGGCAGGATGAGTTCTACGGCTTTTGTGGCTTCTTTTATGCCCATTGTAAATTTGTCGCCTATGGGCAGAAGGACCAGTTCAGGTTCATAGAGTTCACCTATGAGTTTCATATCCCCGAAAACCCCAGTGTCTCCGGCGTGGTAGATGGAATGTCCGTTGATTTGTATAATGAAACCTGCCGGGGAGCCACCATCGAAACTAAAACCCGAGGCATCAATTGAGGAGGAATGGAGCGCATCGGTCATGGTTAGCTTTATGCCTTCTACATTTACTGTACCGCCCTTGCCCATGCCTTCTGCAAAAACTCCTTTCGATTTTATATAGTTTGCAACCTCATGAATGGTAATTATCCGGCATCTGGTTCGTTTTCCGATTTCGATCGTATCTCCAAGGTGATCGCGGTGCCCGTGAGTCACGGTTATTATATCAGGGTTCAGTTCTTCAGGGCTGCACGGAGCCAGTGGGTTCCCTGAAATAAAAGGGTCGATCAACAATTTCTTTTCAGCTTCTAACAAAAAAGCCGAATGCCCGAGCCAGGTAATCTTTACGCCAACCATCTTTTTGCCTCGAAATCATTACTTCTATTAAAATAATAATATGTGATTACGGAATTAAGTTGTCCGTAATTTAGCTATCAGTGAGTAATTTAGCTATCAGTGAGTAATTTAGCTATCAGTGAGTAATTTAGCTATCAGTAAGTAATTTAGCTATCAGTATTTTCGCAATCAATAATTTAATTTTCGATAATTCTTGGCTTATCATGAAATATTAACAATAGAGAATGAAAGATAAAGCAAAGATAAAGGAAAAATAAAGAGTTGTACTGAGGATCATGTTAATATGCTTCTTCTGTCAAACGGAATGAAAATGAAAATCGGTCTGGTAATTCATGGTCCCGAAGTGATCGATTCGGGAGAAGCTAAAAGAGTTTTTGAAAAGCTTTCCTGTGTGGGCAAAGTCGAGGCGAGGCTTGGCGGAACAATGGGAAAAGTAGCTGTCCTGGATGCTGGACTTGAAAACATTATAGACATAAGTAAGCACCAGAAGCCAAGTGCCTGCATTGAATCGCTTTTCGAAACCTCAGATCTTGTATGCCTCCTGAACCGGGGAAAAACCATTGAAACCGGGAAGGCATTTGGAGAAATGGTTGCTGTCCGGCTTAGAGAACTTGAGATAAAACCTCTTATCCAGATCGAAAGCCCGCAAAGTACAAATGGAATTCTGATACCTCTTAATAAAAAAGCTGGAGAATATGGAGAATATCTTGAGAAGCTTTCTGAAATCCTGGGGCTTCCTATGGAAAGTCCTTTGCCCCTTCAAAGTTCGAGAGTTCAAAATTCTGTTCTTGTAAAAAAGTGTCCGGGAACAGG
Organism: Methanosarcina barkeri str. Wiesmoor; assembly: GCF_000969985.1. GTDB lineage: Archaea > Halobacteriota > Methanosarcinia > Methanosarcinales > Methanosarcinaceae > Methanosarcina > Methanosarcina barkeri_B. The sequence goes on from NZ_CP009526.1 coordinate 1,237,804, forward strand.
CAAAATCCAGGTTATACGCAAGCTTTCAGGCGTTTTTCCCGGAGAAAATATCCTGGTAAACGGAACCGTGATTGGAAAAGCCTTTTCTTCCAAAGTGAGTATAATCTCCGAAAACGGCTTTATTGTCGCAATCGAAGGGGGAGAAATAAAAGAACATGGGCTCGAAAAACTTCATAATTATAAAAAAAGAGACCCTGTTGACCTTGCAAAAGCCTGGGTAAAAAGCGGTGGCCTGAGAAGAAGCAATTTCTCTCCCCTGCAAGCCCGGAAACCAAATTTACGAGGCAAAGATTCTGGTTTTTCTTACAGGCCGGCCGCAGGAAGAGTCGTACTTATAGACCATGCTGCGGAAGATACTTTTGAGTTGGCTGCCGACGCCGAACTTGTAGTTACCATAGGAGATGACACCACAACAATAGCAGGTGACATTCTCTTCAGGCTTGGAATTCCCATTCTCGGGATTACGGACGGAGATTGTGACAGGCTTGCTTGCCGAACGGTTATTTTTCCAGGTTCTATTGTGCTCAGGCTGGCAGCGGGAAATGATGATGTTCTGGGTAAAAAACTGAAGCAGGAACTTTTAGGGGGAGAAAATTCTGCGATTTTAGAGGATATATACGCTTTTAAAGAAGATGTGCTGAAACTTGCAGAGCCCTTGATTGAAGCTGTTTTTGAATACTGATAATAAAAGTAGCGTACAGTTCGAAATCCTACTAAATGTTAATAGCTGTACTTCGCTAGACAAAACCTTTGAGCAAACTATTTATTTAATACAAGGAAAAAGGTATCCTATAGGTGATGAAGTCCGCCAAGATTTACAGTCTAAACCGCTTATGCTGATGACTTCTACATTAATTATTGAGGTTTAATGTGTATACGATTTTGTTGGTAGGTATAGGCGGCTTCATAGGTGCTACCTTAAGATACGTATTCGGTGGATGGATTCAAAACAGTTTCGTTAATTTTCCAGTAGGTACATTAACCATAAATACAATCGGAAGTTTCTTTTTAGGTTTAATAATGTACTTTTCTGAATACCAGGGCTTGTTTAGTGATCAAACCAGAATATTTCTGACAATAGGTATTTTGGGAGCTTTCACAACGTTGTCAACGTTTGGTTATGAATCATTCCGATTGCTTGATGACTCAAAATTAATGCTGATGTCGATAAATGTAGTATCAACAGTATTATTTTCCATGATGGCTGTATATTTAGGTAAGACTGTAGCTCTAGGTGTTAGCTCTTACTTATTAGGGGGAATGAAATGAAAACGGAGCGAGCGAGGGGTTGTGAGGAAAATTACATGAAGAGTGAGTCTACAGCCATATTGTTAAGGATATTTATTGGGGAATCTGATCACTACAAAGGTAAGCCTTTATACATGTATATTGTTGAAATGCTAAAAGCTGAAGGCATAGCCGGAGCTACTGTTTTTAGGGGCATTGCTGGCTTTGGAAAACATAGCCGCATTCATACAACCTCTATATTGCGTTTATCAACTGATATGCCAATACTCATTGAAGTTTCTGATCTTGAAGAAAATATCGAGAGAATCAGACCAAAATTAGATGAGGTAATTAAGCAAGGGTTGATCACAGAAGAAAAAGTTAAAATTGTATTTTATGATAGTGATAAAAATAAGTAAAAGTGAAGTACTTGGAAGCAAGAAATAGTTGGAAGTGTTGACATGACTGAAAGACAGGTCGAAAGCGTAATTGTTGAAATTCCAAAAGGGAGCCGGAACAAATTCGAATATGATAACGAAAAAAGACTGATTAAATTCGACAGAATGCTTTCTTCTTCAATGGTATATCCCTCAGATTATGGTTTTTTCCCCGACACCCTGTCCCTTGATGGCGACCCTTTAGATGCTATGGTTTTAACCTGGGAACCCACATTTCCGGGATGTGTAATCGAGGTCTATCTTGTAGCATTATTTGACATGGAAGATTATAAAGGAAGAGATCAAAAAATACTCTGTGTTCCAAAGAATGACCCGATGTGGAATTATATTGAGTCCGTTGACCAGGTTCCGCCTCATTTATTTAAGGAAATTACTCATTTCTTCCAAACTTATAAGAACTTAGATAAAAAACAAGTGAAAGTTATCGGTTGGAAAAGCCTCGAAACAGCAGTCGCTGTACTTCAGGAAGCTAAAGATCGATACGCTGAGCAGAAAAAATAAAGCAGCGAAAAGCCGGAAAACCATTGTCATCAATTGCGGAGAATGTGATTCGGGGTATTCCTTGTAGAAAAATGAAGAAAAATAGTTGACAAAGTTACTTTATTTGTAAACTGAGCATTGTATGAAATCCGATTTTACTATTTTTTAATGTTGTACTGGTTCTGTAAATCTTATACAGAATTCAGTTCCAGAATCTCTTTTTAACTCAACTTCGTTCCCTAACTGATCTACCAGGTTTTTCACTAACTGTAATCCAAGAGGAATTTGATGATCTAAATATGCACGTTTTTAGTCCTTGTATTACGTCATTTTGAGAGCACACATCCCGGATAAGTATCTGCCTTACTCATGAATTAGGTTTAAAATTAGCACATTACTATGGTGTTTCATTACCCATTTAGCCAAGTTAAAGTTTTGTTTATGGGATGATTTTCAGCATCCATGCAAAAATATAACATGTTATACAATTGTTGCTGTTATGCAATTGTTGCTGTTATGCAGTTTTTGCTGTTATGCAATTGTTGCTGTTATGCAATTGCTGATGTTATGCAATTGTTGATGTGCTATATTTTGATCTTGTGAGCTGCAGATGAGAGCTGTCTGCAGCTCTTTAGGAGATCTGTCTGGAAGTACCAGTGTATCGATTGAGAAAGAGGTTACTTCTTGAGATGAAGCTTTTTTTACCGAAAATGAGAGTTGTGCGGATCTGGGAACATTTTTGGAATCGATCACTTGATACCTCCAAAATATAAATAAACAATGTTCATTATATATTTATTGGATGTATTCTATATATTTTTATTTTAACTATTTAGTTATTAGTTTCGTGGGGTTATTGGCAGGAATGAAACTATCCAAAGCAGAATAAAAATTAAAAAAGTAAGTTCCTGGAAGTCTCTTAATGAAGCCCGTGGGCACCAAATCAAAACTTGACAAAATCAAAGGTGAGAATCAGTACGATTCTCTGAGGTGCATCAGGCTGAATCAAGCGCGATGAGTGATTATACCACCGTTTTTCAGTCCAATTGTGTGAGCTCTCTCAAGATTAACTAAGTTTAATTTTAAGACACTCTTTCTGATTAAAAACTGACTCTGTAAACATAGAACGATTCCAAAGAACCCCAGTAATGGCCGAAAAAAATAACTGATCAAATATGGAGTTTGAAGGAATTATTCACGTTCAGGGGTCCTGTTCAATAATAACCTGTGGATACAATCTGAAATAATATATAAGAAATAATTATATAAATAATTCATATAAAAAGTAGGTAGGGGAAATAAGTGATAACTGGAAACATCGGGTTTTTAATCCACGTTTTCACAATTATCTTCGTTGTTGTCAACCCTATCAGTGGAGTGGTGACTTTCATCTCTTTGACCAGCAAGATGAGGGATGAGGAAAAAAACGAAATCGCAAAAAAGTCAGTCATACTTGCGTGCGTAATTGCCTTATTTTTTGCAATTGCAGGAGATATCATACTTAACCTGTTCAGCATTAGCGTTGATTCACTGCGGATTGCAGGAGGAATCCTGCTTTTCAGCATTGCTTTTGATATGATGCATGCTAAGATCTCAAAGGGGAGAATTACTGAAGAAGAGATTTCTCACTCTCAGGAGCGAGAAGACATCTGGATCTTCCCGATAAGCCTTCCGCTTCTGACAGGACCCGGTACGATCAGTACAGTGATTGTCCTGATGGGAGGAACAGGAGCAATTGTGCAAAAAATAATAATTCTTGTATCAATCACACTGGCGTTCATTATCTGCTATTACATCTTCCAATTCTCCAGGATGATTCACAAGCTGATAGGATATAATGGGATGCTGGTCTTTACAAGGCTGATGGGTCTTTTGCTTGCTGCTCTTGCAGTGGATTTAATTGTTAAAGGTATACTAAATATATACCAGTTAACAATTTGAGACAGTCAGTTTTGCATGCTGTCTCAAAACTCAACATATTTCTCTACACTTCTTAATGTTCCATAATTGCCCAGTTTCCGGGCTTCTACATATCATTTTGAAATCAAATGTCTCAGGTAAGGTATTTGTGGGAATGAATATCAATTATATTCTCTACTTGATTTCCATACTAATCTTACTGTTCCTTGTAGCTCTCCTGCCTGCGGTTACAGTTGTAAGAATGAAGCCTAATAATAGACCTTAAATAATAGACCTTAAAATAATAAACCTTAAAATAATAAACCTTAAAATAATAAACCTTAAAATAATAGACCTTAAAATAATAGACTTATCTTCTTTTGCGACGAATTTTTCTCGTCTCTTTCAGCTCTATTTTTATGGAAGCATCACAAGATATAAAGTAGTCCGAACTTGATTCTAAAGCCTGTAGACCATTTAAGGTTGATAGTTATCGTAATCCTCTAACGGTTAAACAGCGGTTAAACGCAACTTTCTCAATAAATTAATATCCCTATTTTCCGATCAGTTGAAAAAACTTAATACACTTAAAGATTAATTAAAAAGTTGATAGGGAAATGGGGGTTTGATTTGAGTATAAAGGCAAAACTTCAGGATGCTGTCAATGCCCTTAATTATGGCAGTCTTTCCGCACCGGATAAAAAGGAAGAAGAAACCTGCTCTTACCGGATAAAGCAGACGAAAAGCAGGAAAACCATTATTATCAATTGCAGGGAATGTGATTCTGGTTCTTCCCTTAACGATATATACTGCAGAAAAAATATTCTCGGCATCCTTCAAAAAGAGGTTCAGGCCGACTGCCTGGTACTTTCAAGGCTATATGAGCGAGACTACGAAGGAGAAGCCCTTTCTTTACTTTATACTCTTGCAGGTTTTGAAGGAATCATAACAGCATATGAAAGCGCGGAAAAAGTGCCCAGGGCTTGTACTTTGCCTGAAAAGAAAGGCTGTGAACTGGAGAGAAAAGAGATAATTGCTTTTTTTGCTAAAACCGTAGAGGACGATCCTTTAAAAGCCAGGTTGGAAATAAAGCGATTTATTCAGGGAAAAATGCTGAATAAAACCTCAGGCAGGGCTACAAGGAAAGTTACAGAGAAAACATTAAAAAGAAGCATAACGGAAGGTGCAGAAAAAATCACAGGAAGATTTACGGGGAGAACCTCTGAAAAAATTACTAAAAACGTTTCAGAAAAAACTCCCAAAAAGAGTTTTGAAACTCTTCCAGTTTGTAATACTTGTTCCGAGCGTTTTTATCAGATGCTTTATGAAATTGAAGAAAAACTATCCAGTTTTCCTGAAGTTCCTGTTATTAAAAAATCTGAAACTCGATTTTTATCAAAAGGGCCGGTAAAAGATCCCAAAAACGGAATCGAGAAAACTATAGAAAAAACAATAGGAAAAATGGCAGGGAACCTTATAAAGGACACATCTGGAGAAGTAGCTCTGGCAGAAATCTCCAGACATTTTCCTTTTCTGGCAAGTGTAACCCGAAAGGAAAAACTGGAGACTCATAAATGTGACGCAGACGAGCTTTTCGACTACGAAAGCGGTATCAAGCCTCATGTTCGACCTCCTTTTTCCAGCTCAAGGGTCTATGCAGACGCGCCTGAAAATACCGAATTTCTTGAATGCTACGATATAGACGGTAGGGAGGGCAGGAAACTTGAGGTTTCGATTTATCGCTACATTGACAGGCCGGAGAAACTTTACATGATCCGGCCTCCAGAGTATAACCTCAGGGAGGAAGACCTCAGGCTGCTTGAAAAAGTCCGGATGCGAATGATAAGGCACAGGCCAAAAGACCTTGCCTTTACAGATCCGGTCGTGGCAAGGGAATATTTCAGGCGCATGGCAAAAACGCTTCTGGAAGAAGAACTGCTCTCAAGCGGGGAAGCCTGCAGCCCTGACGAACTGGAAAGTTATGCCGACCTCCTTGCAAGGTATACTAACGGGCTAGGGATAGTAGAAGACCTGCTTTCTGATGCCAGGATCACAGATGTGTATATCAATGCCCCTGCCGACAAAAATCCTGTCCATGTTGTGCTGGAAGGAGAAGAGTGTGTAAGTAATGTTTTTCTCTCGCAGGACGACCTCGATGCCCTGGTCTCTAGGTTCAGGATCATCAGCGGCAGGCCTTTTGGAGAAGCAATCCCTGTGCTGGAACTTAACCTTGAAGCTTTTGGAGTAAGGGTTTCGGTAATAGGAGACCCTCTCAGTGCAAACGGGCTTGCCTATGCTTTCCGAAAGCATTCCCTTTCACCCTGGACCCTGCCTAAGCTGATTAATACCGGCTCGGTTTCCCCATATGCAGCCGGACTTTTAAGCTTCCTTATGGATGGGCAGGCTTCAGTTCTGGTCGCAGGAGAAGTTGGAGCCGGAAAAACCTCTCTGCTGTCTGCCATGCTGCTTGAAATTCCGCAGAAGTACAGGATTCTTACAATCGAAGATACAAATGAGCTCCCTATCGAGAAGCTTCAGAGCCTGGGATGGAAGGTTCAGGGAATGAGTTCGCAGTCCTCGGTCCTGAAGTCAGGAGCGGAAATGAGCCCTGAAACTGCGCTTCGAGCGGCTCTTCGCCTTGGGAATTCCGCCCTGGTGCTTGGGGAAGTCCGAGGGGAAGAAGTAAAAGTTCTCTATGAAGCTATGCAAGTTGGAAAAGCCGGAAACTCGGTTATCGGAACCATTCACGGTTCATCCACGGAAAACGTATATGAGAGAATCGTACATACACTTGGGGTTCCTCCTGCATCGTTTAAAGCCACAGATGCCGTAATTATCTGTTCAGGCATAAGGCTCGAAGGCAGCATGAAAAAACTAAAACGAGTGAGCCGTATCGCAGAAACAACCAGTGCCGTAATCGAAAATCCAGAGCCTTCTGATATCTTTACGGACATAATGAAATATGATGCCTCTCAGGACTGCTTGCTTGCAGGCAAGGCTCTGGAGCAGGGACAATCCGAGCTTATAGAAAAGATTGCCAGAAAATGGGGGATTTCCATAGACAGGGCCTTAAAAAGTATCGAGCTTCGGGCAAGGATAAAAGAAAAAATCGCAGTTGAGGGACTAAAGAAGCCTTTCCTGCTGGAAGCCGAAGCCGTTAGCCAGGCAAACAACATTTTCTGGCTGCTCTCAGACTCTCTTAATAAATACAAACCGTATGAGGCTGAATATGCAAATGGAAATAATTCTTCAAATAATCCTGTAGGCGACTCTGCAAATAATCCTTTAGGTAGTTCTGTGAATAGTCCTGCAAGTAATTATGCAGATGATTCGGAAGCCGGTTGTAGGGATGACATGGAAACTCTTTACAAGCAGTGGGAGACCTGGTTTGAGAACTTTGCCAAAAAAAGTTCGGCTACAGAGAAATAATTGTCAGAGGGAGAAGTTGCCAGAGGGAGAAGTATGAGCGAAGAGATCAACTGGTATGTGCGAGCCTGTAAAATCACAGCGAGGAAATGGATATGTTTTGTCCCTGATCCTGCAGCCTTCCGAAGGCGCTGCGAAAAGAGTGTAAGCCGAGAGTACAGGGATGCCCTCAGGTTTACTGGTTATGACCTTGAAGCTTTCGAAACCGTGCTCTTTTCCTATGTGGGGACCTTTGTAACTTTAATCCTGCTGGTCGGAGTAGATCTTTTCCTGATCCTTTCAAGAAGTTTTGATGCCAGAGTGCTTACTATAATGGGAGTCCTGACATTTATCATTCCCCTGCTCGCACTCTATTACCTGAGCGAGTATGTAAAGCTCAGGGCAGGGTTTATGAAAATTTCGTCACTCGGAGACATTCCTGAGATCCTGAGTTATATAGTCATGTCCATGAAACTTGTTCCTAATCTGGAGCATGCCGTGCTTTTTGCAGCCCGGAACTCCGAAAGGCCGCTTGCAAAGGACTTGAGAAAACTGGCCTGGGACCTGAACCTAAGGATTTACAGCAGCATGGATGATGCTCTCCTTTCTTTTGCCGACCTGTGGGGAAGAAATAGCGAATACTTCAAGCGTTCTCTCCACCTTATAAAGAGCTCGACAGCCGAGCCCGACGAAGCACAGAGGGTTATAACCCTGAACCGTGCCCTGGACATAAGCCTTGAAGGTACGGAAAGCCTTATGGACGCTTTTGCTGCAAAGCTAAAGACTCCAAGTTATATTCTCTACTCGATTTTCATACTGATTCCGCTCGCTCTGGTAGCTCTTCTGCCTGCGGTTACAGTTGTAGGAATGAAACCTGAAATAATAGACCTTATCTTCCTCTACGACCTGATTTTCCCGGCTCTGGCTGCCCTTTACTCTGAATATATTCTTATGCAGAGGCCTGTTGCTTTTACTCCCAGGGAAATTCCGGATTCTCATCCTTACCTTGCAGATATCAAGCAAAAGAAACGCTTTGCTTTAATGCTTTCAGTCCTGGTATTCTGCCTTATCGCTCCTCTGGGATATCTCCTGCTGAGGCTAGGAAATCCGGGAGGAATAGTATCAACCGCGCCCCTTGAAGGATATTTTTCACCTACGCTTCCGCTTATTCTGGGTGGAACAATCGGGATTTCAGTTTACCTCTATTTTTCGGCTGTCCCTTACAAGAAGATAAGAGATCGAATAAAAAAGATGGAACAGGAATTTGCAGATTCCCTTTTTGTGCTCGGGAGGAGAATTTCGGAAGGGAAAGCCCCGGAAGAAGCTTTTGCACATACTGCCAGGACTATGGAAGGCTCAAAAATCGGGGAAGCTTTTCAGGAAATTTCAATGAACCTGCTCAGTATGAGGACAAATCTCAAAGCCGCGATTTTTGACGAAGATTTCGGAGCCTTCAGGCACGTATATTCAGAAAGAATCCGGAACACAATGCTCCTTTTTACGGAAAGTGTCCACAAAAACCATGAAGCTGCAGGCGCCTCGATTATAAAGCTTGCAGACCATCTAAAAGAGCTCGGGACAGTCGAGGAACGAATCCGGCGCTCTCTTTACGATGTCACCTCAACAATGCGCTCCACAGCTGTGATTTTTGCCCCACTCATTGCAGGAATCACCCTTGCCCTGTCGGAGGTCATTACGAAAATTCTGAGCCAGGTAGCTGAAAGGGTAAACCGAATTCCTGCCGATATTTCAGAAATGCCTGTTGAAATCGGGCAGGCAGCTTTTTCCCAGTCAATTTCTCCTGACCATTTTCTGCTTGCAATAGGGGTTTATATTGTCCTGATCAGCGCTATTCTCACCCGCTTTGCAGGTTCGGTGGAATATGGAGGAGACCGGACGCAGTTGAAATACGACCTAGCCTGCATGCTCCCGATTTCAATTGCGATATTTGCAGTGTCTACCGCAACCTCAAGAATTATCTTCAGGGGACTGGTGTGAAATAAGAGTTATAGTAAACTGGTGATTACTATACATTCATAGACCCTTTGAAAAATGATTAGTTTTTTAAGGTATATTAAATCTTATTTGCCCAATTAAATGTAGTGTCAGCCCTTCCCCCGTTAAGGTATATTCATTAAGGATCTATTTGCTGTTTAAAGGACTTAAATACTTTAATTGGTAAATTAAACGTTGATTTTTCCTTACTTTTAACATTAAATTTTGTATGAATGAAAAAGATATCAGATGCCTTATTTATAAAGAAACATAAATTGTAAAAGAATAAAGTATTTATCCCGCTCTTTTCTTGATTTAAAAGAGTATTATAGATTATTTATCTAAAAAATTGATTTTTAGAGTGTACCTTAATTGGGGAAACTCTAAATGTACACCTATTATCCAAAATAAGCATTGTATACCCTTAGTTTTAGTACTGATTTGGAAGGACCCTATAATAAGTGAGTAACTTTCTAATAATGTCAAAAGGAAGAGTGAAAATGAGACCCTTCCGGAAAGCCGGAAGGGTAAATTATCCAGGGAAGAGTCAGACAAAAGAAAAAAGAGAATTTTTCTATATAACGAAGATTTGAAATCGTTAGAATTACTTTGGCACACCCCTTTCTATTACTCAGTTTTTGTTTTTCGCATTTATATAAGTAATCCGCTTTAATATTTTTGATGCCTCACGACCTTTTTTCATTTTAATTAGTAGACAAGCATAGTTTTCTAGTAATGCTAAAAAATCTGGATGATCTTCTCTTTTGATTTTTTCCATTATATCTATTGATCGGAGAAATAATTCTTTAGCTTTGAGATTTTTTCCTTGGGTCGCATAAGTTGTTGCTAAATTATTGAGAGAACTTACTACTGATATATTTTCGGAACCAAAAATTTTCTCTTGAATTTCCAGAGCACGCTTTAAAAGTGATTCAGCCTCAGAATATTTGCCTTGACTTTGATAGAGTGTTGCTAAATTATTAAGAGTGGTTGCTGTACTAGGGTGTTCTGAGCCCAAAACATTCTCATCAATTTCCTGAGCGCGCTTTAAAAGTGGCTCAGCTTCAGAATATCTACCTTGAAATTTGTAGGTTCCTGCTAAATTATTGAGAGAAAGTGCTGTGTCAGGGTGTTCCGAGCCCAAAACTTTCTCACGTATTTTCAAGACACGCTTAAAAAGTGGTTCAGCCTCAGAATATTTACCTTGACTTTGATAGAGTGTTGCTAAGTTATTAAGAGTGGTTGCTGTACCAGGGTGTTCTGAGCCCAAAACAATCTCATCAATTTCCTGAGCACGCTTTAAAAGTAGCTCAGCTTCGGGATATTTGCCTTGACTTGTATAACACATTGCTAAATTACAAAGTGAAATTGATGTGTCAGGATGCTCTGGACCCGAACATATCTCGTAGATATCTAATGCATGCTTTGAAAATGATTCAGCCTCAGAATATTTGCCTAGACTCTGATAGAGCACTGATAGGTTATCAAGAGAAAGTGCTGTGTTAGGGTGTTCAGAACCAAAAATTTTCTCATTAATTTCCAAGGCACGCTTTAACAATTTCTCAGCTTCGGGATATCTACCTTGAGATCTATAAATTCCTGCTAAATTATCAAGAGAAATTGCTGTGTCAGGGTGTTCTGAGCCCAAAGCTTTCTCGCGTATTTCCAAGGCACGTTTAAAAAATGGTTCAGCCTCAGAATACCGACCTTGAGAATTGTAAGTTCCTGCTAGAATATTTAGAGAGGCTGCTGTGTCAGGATGTTCTGGACCTAAAACTATCTCACGTATTTCTAGGGCGCGCTTAATAAGTGGTTCAGCCTCAGAATACCTGCCTTGAAACACGTAGAGTGCGGCTAAATCAGTCATACTTTCAGCAATATCTGGATGAGTTGAATCCAAAATTTTCTTTCTGATATCAAATGAGCTATTAAAATATAATTCACATTCTTTGAAACGTGCACGTTCATACAGATAGTTGCCAGTAGAATTTAGCAACTTTGCAAATTCTTTGGTCTCCATATTCCATTTTTTGATATATTTTTCACATGTCTGAATATGCGGAAGAAGCTTGTCGCAAAGATCCCAATTATTATACTCTATTTCAGGAAATGCACAGTTTAAAGCTTTAACAGTACGCTCAACCCAGATTCGCTGTGTAGTTTCATCCATCCCGTCTCTAAGAACAGCTTGTACAAGGCGGTGAATATCATATGTATAATTATTTACATCGCGAGTAATCAATGAATACTGCCTAATAGGTTCAAAAGATTCATATAAAATAACTGGAAGGCTTTCAATATTTTCAAGAGCTGAAGAAATCAAAGGCCCCAGTTCTTTTGCGCCTTTGATAAAAATATCAACTGGGATTTTAGATGGATTTAGAAAAGCACTTACAAATAATATTTCCGCTGAAACTTTTGAATCTTTTTTTATATTTTCAAAGTTCAAGATCCAAGTAGTAGCTACTGATTTTGGATATTTATCTGTTGAAATTCGAGACCTTTCCAGTAACTTCAATCCACTTATTTTATAGCTTGAGAGATAATCTTCAAAACTACATTCTATTTTTCTAATATAGGCTCCAGCTTGCTCCATTGCTAATGGCAAGTAATCAAGCTCAGATGTAAGTTCATCAAGTGCCTTAAGTTCTGAAGGCTTTAAGTTTTTACGCCCTGTACGTTTGATGAAAAATTTCCGTGCCTCATCAGGAAGCATCTTATCCATTTCAATCTGGCTTGTAGCTCCTAGCTCCTCAAAAAGAGGAGCTCTTGATGTAAATAATATGTGACCTTTTGAATTTAAAGGCATTAAGTTTCTTAAGACTGAAGGGTCATCTGCATTGTCAAAAACCAGTAACCAGTTCTCATTATTTTTAAACCAGTTTAGTACAGCAGAAACAATAAGTTTCTGGTCAGAGTCATTTTTCAAAGGTAAATCTAATAATTTCGCTACATTCACATAGCCTGAAATAATTGAGCCTTCTGAATCAGCTGTTACCCAGAACACAAATTTATATTCGTGACTATAAAGATACGTATATTGTACTACAGTTTGTGTTTTTCCAATACCACCTAATCCACATATTGCTACTGGTCGCGACAAAACCGCTCTTTTGTTTGAAAGAAGTGTCTCGTGAATTTGTTCTAGCTTTTCATCTCGACCGATAAAAAATGGATTGAATGGATATGGAACATTTGATTTTATCTTTTTATCTTGGAGCTCAGAAGATGTGAGAGGAGCAGACTTGTTATCAAGATTATTGATTAGAAGTCCATCAATTTTGAAGGATAATTTTTGGATCTCTTGATGTGTTTCTTTAAGTTCTTGATTTATTTCTTCAATTGTTTTATGTGCTTTTTTCGCTAAGTAAAGCTTAAGGTAGTCTCTAAGTTCAGGATTTTTTTCAATTTCTGAATCTATAATTTCAAAAAAAGTATTTAAGATTAAATTTGCATCGTTTAAGGAAAAATCTTCCTCGCTGAACAACTCAAAAAACTCATTAATTAAGACACTTAAACAATCAGCTTTATTTGGACTTTTTAGATACTCTTCAATTGCCATTTCTACCTTTTGCTGATGCAAAAAAATATCAATATTTATTTTATTAAGTTTAAGGCTTGTATTTGAAAGTTCTTCGATTGCTTTACTATATATTTCCCAATGTGTGTCAAGAATTTTTCGAGGGATTTCCTTGGAAGAATCATATAATAGGCTTGAAAGATAACTTAAAACTAATTCTGAAATTATCATTCTATCCCCGTTGGCATAACTTATTACTTTTACAATTAGAAACTATTTCAATTATGAGACAGTATAGTTAACTCTTTCCATTTTATATTGGATCAATTTTTTAGAAAAGAAAGGGGCTTTAATTACCCCCAAAAAAATTAAAAGTTATATTCGACAAATTTGCATTCCTAAAATCGAACCAGTACTGTTCTATCGTGCCGATAACACCTTGATTATTCACAGTATTGGTAGATCCATTTACAATATTCTGTGCTCCTGAGTCATTCTTCTCAACAGGCTGTGTACTTTCTGAATCTGGCGGCACAGGAGTTGTTGTCTGTTCAGATGTGTTCCCAAAATAACTTTTCACAGTGTTATAACTAGTAACTCCCATAATTCCGCAGTCAAACTTCTTAGAAGATCCCCAGTCTTTATACCACATGGTTTTATTCTTGTCATAAAAGGCTGTTACTTCCTTCCGTTGGGGTCCGAACCAGCCATAGTATGCTTCATATCCTTTTTTATTATCGGCTGCTGGATAGAAGACATTGATATAAATCGGAGCATGTTTTGTGAAATTAAGTTCTCTGATATCACAATTCCAATTATATTCTTCTGAAACATATTGACCGATTTCGCAGGCTAGTTGGTAGGAATTATTTTGGTTGCTTAGGTTGTAATCGAGCATGGCCTGGGTGACTTGCTCTTTTGTGGGAGTTACATAATTTCCCGTAGCCGAAGCCAATGGGATTGCGATCATAGCAACAAAAAGAATACTTAGTAGTTTAAGTTTCATAGTCAATTCTCCATAATAGCATATACTTCAACTTCATCATCAGTGTCATTATCAGTGTCAATAACTGCATACCATCTTGTTCCATAATCTACGAAGGTCTTTTCTTCGACACTGGTATCCCATCCATTTTCTCAAGATACTCACTAAGAGCATCAGCACATTCTTTTTTGAGCAGGTCATTGAACCTTCGTAATTTCCAATTATATCATTTAAAGCTTTATAAATATGTTTAGATTCGTTGCTCTCGTTGATTACTTTTTCGGATTGATTGCCTGCTTCATCCGATTAGTTTAATTCCCCACATACTTTTCTCTTAATTCATATCCGTTTAGCATAAGGAGATACTATATTTCCATCCTGAAAGACAGGACGCAGTTAAAATATGACCTGGCCTGCATGCTCCCAATTTTAATTGTGATATTTGCAGTGTCTATTGCAACTTCAAGAATTATCTTCCGGGGGCTGGTGTGATATAGAGTAAAGTGGGATACAAATAAGGAAAGATAGGGACAAATAAGAAGGAATGCGAAGAAATAAAGGGAAATTGAGAAAAATAAGGAAAAACAAAACGAGAGGTTAAGCCTCTCATCTGTTGTTTACATATCGAATTCTGGAATTCTGCTTTAGTGCTTCCGCTTATAAAGGAATAAGCCAAGGATACAGGCTATCCCTAAATCGATTTCAAATCCAGGTGTACCCGGAATTTCTTTTTGTTCAGCTTCCTTTCCTTCGTTCCCAGTTTCGTTTTGATTTACATAGTTTTTATTAACTGCTCCGGTCTCTGTCTCAGACTGGGATTCTGTTGCAGTTTCCTCATAAGCTTTTTTTGCTGTGCCTGTTATTGCAAAGGAAGAGAATTCCGGGGTTTTTGCCGTGAAATACAGGAATTTGTCATCTTTTCCTGATGTTTCTATCTCCAGCTGTTCCCATTTTTTCTCGTTGTAACTGTTAAGGGTGATTGAAGCTGGATCGATTTTTTTATCTTCTATCCAGGATTTTTCAACCTTGAAACAAACGGTCGGGTTTTCTATGTTCTTTGAGGTTGCAATTCCGCCGTTTCCAACCCAAACATTAAAGGATTTGTAGACATCTCCAGAAGGCAGTTCGGAGACAAGAGAAGATTGTCCTTTCAACATCTCTACAATGGTTGTGGTTTTGCCCAGAGTCTTCTTTGCATCAAAGTTCACAGAAACAACGCAAGTTGCGTTCTTTGCAAAATCAAACTTTACCTCTTTTCCATTTGTAATGAACACCTGTGAAAGTTCCTTTACTTCAATGTTTTTTGCAGGTTCAGGAGAGCCACCTCCTCCTCCGCTACCGCTACTTTTGCCGCCACCACTCTTGCTGCTTCCGTCACTGTTTGAATTGCTGTCGTCGCTGGAATTGCCTTCCAGTACAGTTATTGTATTAATAAGGTAAGAGAAACCGTTTGCATTATAGATTGTCAGGTTGACAAAATATGTACCAGGAGTAGCATATACATAAATGGGATTCGGGTCATTGGAGTCAGCCTTTCCATTGGAATCGAAGTCCCATACCCTTGATACTACATTCTGGGAAAGATCATTAAACTGTACTTCCAGGGGAGCATACCCCTCGGTAACACTGCTACTGAAGTTTGCAACCGGAATCCCCAGGTCTGGAGTGGTTGAATTCGTGACCTTGATGTAACCCAGTTTATCTATAGAAATATTGCCAGTGGCACTGGTTACCTTTAGAGTAACGTCATATGTGCCGGGTTTTGTAAATGTGTGCGTCGCATTCATTGCATTTTTAGAGGTAATTCCGTCCCCAAAGTCCCAGAGCCATGAAGTTGAAACTCCATCGATGCCGCTGGTAGTAAATAACACAACTAAAGGTGCAGTTCCATAAGTCACATTGGCAGTAAATTCAGCTACCTGTGGCAAAGGGTCTATGGCAGAAAGATCACTTAGATATATACCATTATTGCCACTATCGTTAGCTGCCCCCCTTCCGTAGTTACTGTCTATTCCCCATACAATAGTGTTCTCGTACACATCCGGCGTTGTGTAAGTCTCTTTTGGATAGATGTAAACTGGAGTGCTTTTTGCTGATGAAATATCATAAACGTATACACCTGCATAACCAAACTGGTCATCGCCAGATTTTGAATATACGATTTTGTCCCCGTTTATGTCAATATGAGTACCGGTGTCATCTCCAGCATCAACTGTATCAGACCCATATAAAGTATTACCTGTATTATCACTGGTGACATCTATAGTTTTTTTGGTAATTAGGTCATACATTTCAATAAATCCGTCCCTGGAATAGAAGTTTGACCATATCACTTTATTACCATATATATGGGGACTAAATATCTGGCTAGCATGACTTACTGTTATGGTCTCCTTAGTATTAACATCATAAACAGCAATGTTTCGCCCGTCTTCATCATCATAACCAAATGTTATTTTGGTAGCGTATATATCAGGATTGTTCCCATCTGCGATTTTAGTCTGCTTGGAAGTTGATATGTCCCGCATATATACGTTGTAATTATAATTTGATTCATTGTAATCTGCACTCCAAACAATCCTATTTTCGTAAATAACAGGTCTGCTGTATTGGTCTACATTCTGTGTGATGTAAGTTTTTGCGGTTGTTGATATATCGTATACTGCAAGTCTTGGTGTCCTGCTGCTTTCATCATGCCACACTAATATGTTACCGTAAATATCCGGATAAGATGCTGCAGAAGAATCAACTGTAGTGACTGTTCTGGCGTTCAAATCATAAACCTGGATAACACCACTATTTGTCCATACTACTTTGTTATCATAAATAGCAGGATCAGACCCATTACCAATTTTTGTCACCTGCGTTGCTGATGCTAAATTTGAAATTAAAACTAAAAATATAAAAATTAAGGTTGTTGAAGCTAAAGCTATTGAACATAACTTGCTTTTAATTTTCATTTCCCCTCCCCCACGTAGCTTTTATCCCTCAAATCCAGGGTATAATTTATATAATCTGTATATTCCGACTTTCGGATAGAATTATAAACCTTGATTTTCCCGATAATAATATAATTTTGGATCAGAAACGTCAAGCTTGATTACATTTATATTTGTATATTAGGTAAACTCGGCAAGTAAGTAGACTGCTTAGATATTATATAATTGTACAAGTAAAATTTCTTCTATTCTTAGTTACTTATTGATTTTTATTTTAAATTAAAAAAGTTTAGACAAAATAGTTTTAGTTTTATAATTATTGGATACTTTTTGGCGATTATGGATGAAGGAAAGCAACTACGGCCATTATTCCATATGTCCCAAGAAGTTGTAATCCTTCAAACCAGTTGCTTTTGCCGTCTTCAATTATGGATTTGACCATTAAGACGGCAGAGACTATGGCAGCAAGTTCGAAAGTGGTGAAAATCAGATTCATGGGGTTCTCGAAAAAATAACTCGTGAATACCAGGACCGGTACGACAAACATAGCTACTTGAGTTGTCGAGCCGATTGCGATTTGGAGTGCCAGATCCATCCTGTCTTTAATTGCGATTGTGACAGCTGAGACATGTTCCGCAGCATTCCCAATAATTGCTATGAAAATCATACCTATGAATAGTTCCGTCCAGCCAAGATTTTCAGCGAGCGGCTCTATGGTGCCTACCAGGATTTCACTTATAACAGCAACCGTAACTGTTGATATGAAAAGAATCGTAATAGATTTTTTGACGCTCCACTTGGCAACGCGCTCTGTAGTGTCGACAGTGTATAAGTGCTTGTGGGTGTGAAGCGAGAAAAGCAGGCTCGCAAGATATGACACGGCCATAATGACCGATACTGCAATACTCAAAGTTTCGATTATTGCATCTGAAGGATTTTCTGAGGTTAGAACGAAAACAGCCGGCATGACAATAGCTGCAGTTGCAAGAAAGAGAGTGGAGGCGCTTGTCTTTGCGGCTGTTGTGTTGAACTCCTGCTCATCTTTTCCGAGTCCTCCAAAGAAAAACGCCATACCCAGAATCAAAAGCAGGTTTCCAATAATGGAGCCCGTAATCGATGCCTTTACCATTTCAGTAAGTCCTGCTTGCAGGGCAAAAAAACTTATGATTAATTCTGTTGCGTTTCCGAAGGTAGCGTTTAATAACCCACCCAGAGCTGGACCGGTACGTACCGAAATCTCCTCTGTTGATTCACCAATGAATTTCGCAAGTGGTATGATTGCAAGCGAAGCTAAAACAAAAATTGCTATAGGCGAAGAGTGTGTATACTCTGCGAACAGACTCAGCGGCACAAAGATAAGAAAAAATTTGAAAACTTTTTCCAGAGTTTTTGTTTTTTCCATATTAACGAATCTCCTCTGCCACCTGGCAAAGAGTCACTCTAAAGCGACTTAGAATACCAGCCCTTTTCATCTTATGTGTTAATAACAAGGCTGAAAGATATTTTTATCCCTAAAGCCAGGCAGGAAGGAAACTTCAGGAAATCTCAGAAATCAAAAGAAAAAACAGTAGGATTTCATAACAGCTGGACTTCAGAGAAGAGTCTCTCACATCTCTCACAACATCTCTGAGTCTCTCACATCTCTCACAACATCTCTCTTTTTTCGGCAGGCTTGAAAGTAACAAATCTGGGATTTTCCTCAACATCGGCTTTTCCACTGTTTCTGACTAACGACAGTGATTTTTTTGTACTGGCTGATTGCCTGGGCTCTGCTTTTGCATAATGCCTTAGAAGCTTGAATTCCTTCGAAAGCATTCCCACAACTACCAGCATCATGATATACTCCGTAGCCGGAGATGCAGCCCACACTCCATCCAGGCCGAAGAAGATCGGCAGAATAAAGAGCAGAGGGAAGAGAACAACAAAAATCTTTCCAAGGTAGATGAAGAGTGATTCTCTAACCCGGTTTATTGACTGGTAATAGATGGCAGTGAGGAGCACGGTACCTTCAACGAGCAAAGAGAATATGAAAATCTTCATTCCTCCCAGGGTAACTTCCAGAAGTTCGGAGTCTCCCTGGCTGAAGATCTGCACCACTTTTTCGGGAAAGAGGGAAATTAATAGAAATCCGCAGATTCCTGTCAGGACACATGAAAGAATTGTCAGTTTCAGGGTTTTTGAAACTCTTTCGTAATAACCAGCTCCATAGTTGAAGCCTATAATCGGCTGCACTCCCAGGGCTATTCCCTCAAAAAGCATGGAGAAAATTGAAAAGACATACCCTATAATACCGTAGGCTGAGACTGCAATCTCGGAGCCGTACCTGAGCAGCATGTAATTGTACGCAAAGAGCATGAGAGCCAGTGAAAACTGCATCACGAAAGATGGAAGGCCGGACCTAAGAATCTGAAGCTGAGTTCCGAGTTTGAATTTCATGGCTTTAAGCTGGAGTTTCAACTTTGCCTCCCTGCCAAAAAGGTAATTCATGAACAGTAATGCCGGGAGAGCAAAGGAAACTATTGTGGCAAAAGCGGCACCCGTCATTCCCATGTCCATACGCATGATAAAAAGGTAATCAAGCACGAAATTTACAATTACCCCTGCAATCATGATATTCATACAGAGCCTGGGTTTCCCGTCGTTCCTGACCAGCGGTTCAAGGGCAACTGAAAGAATCATAAAGACTGAACCAGCGAAGATAATCCTCAGGTAATCACGGGCAAAAGCTAGAGCAGTCCCGCTGGCTCCAAGGATGCTGATTGAGGTTTCACAGAAAATCAGCCCGATTACAGTAAAAACTGCTCCTGTAAGAAGACACAGGGAAAAAGCATTGTGTACTATATCCAGAGCTCGGCTGAGTTTCTCCTTTCCAAGTTGAAGGGCTGTAAGACTTGATGCACCAATCCCGATAATTACTCCAATAGCGATTATAACCATATAAGCGGGATAGGCGAGAGTAATTGCTGCAAGTCCCTGGCTTCCGATAGCATTTCCTATAAAAAAGCCGTCAATTATTTCCTGGATTCCGGCAATGACGACTCCAATGACGGTCGGGAATGCAAATTTCAAGAATAGATTCACTATGTTCCCGGATTTCATTTCTTCGTCACTTATCGTTTCTTCATCACTTACCATTCCAGGTTCTCCTCCCATATTGAAGTCAGCTTTTCAAAAGCTCGGTTTTGAAACTCTGATACTTTCTTTTCAGAGGCCTGGTTTTGAGATTCCGGGAATATTTTTGCCGTTGTCAGATGGATGAACCTGTTCAAAGAGAGGCAGGTTGTATTGTGTTTTTGTAGAAATTGATATATTTTTAAAGCTTTACCTATTCTTGAGGGGTCGAGACAATAAGATTCGGTCCTCTCAAATAGTTTGCATGAGGTCATAACTCATCCTGGACGAAGCTTCTGAAAATACGCAGATTCAAGTATAGCTGCCCTGTTGCAGAATTAATTAGTCTGTCTATGCCGAACTGGTAACTGCATATAATCTGTGGGTTAATTTGTGCGCATTCCTGCAGCACTCATTCGTTTTACGAAGCTTGACCGTTTAAAGAGTAAAAGGGGATTCAAACGAACCAAAAATCCTGTGCAATCATGCAACAAAGCAAGTAAAACCAGCTTCAGATAGTTATCTGATCACAGCTAATTTTAAGCTAATTTTATATATTAAAAATTATTTATGCTTATATATAGATTTTCACTCTTTCTTATTTTAACAGGTTGTTTAATTTTGAGTCTTAAAAGCATTTAAGTAGATAAACTAGCCTTATTTTTATTGATAACATTGATTAATAGATCTAGAGCTAAAAACGTGAATAAAATGGTTCAACTCTAATTAAAAACCCTGGAAAAACATTAGATTTGCTCAAAGATTATTAAATTTGCAAATAAGCAGAAATAAGCCTGAAATGAACAGCTATAGAGTCAAAACAAATCTGATTTACAACAACAATAAAATCAGATTTACGATAACAATATTATCATATTTACAACAACAATAAAATCAGATTTACGACAACAATATGATCACATTTACAACAACAATAAAATCAGATTTACGACAATAATAAGTTTAAAGTTTTCATGTTTACAATAAGTTTTCTCTACAATAAAAGATCGAAGGCTTACCCATCCATTTTTTATGCGAGAAGCACCTTTACGTCTTAAACTGAACTTTATTCCTTTACTCACCTTTATTCGCCGTTACTCATTTATCTGCATTCTGCTAAGCTTTTCATATAAGCCGTTTTTATAGCTTTCTCTTCATAGTTACAAAACCTTCCAGCTGGAAAGAACAAATTGATCAAAAATGTCTACTGAAAATTATACCTGTACTCCTAATTATACCTGTATTCCTCCTGAAGTCCTGGCTCCTGTAGGTGACGAAGAAGCCCTGTTTGCTGCAATTCGAGGAGGAGCCGATGCGGTCTATTTCGGGATTGGCGAATTCAATGCCCGTCAGGGTGCAAAGAATTTCACTCTAGAGAATCTTGACGAAGCCGTGAAACTGGCACACTCACACGGAGTTCTTGTTTACCTGGCCTTCAATATCCCTATCAAGCAAAAAGAGTTGCAGCACGCGCTTGAAATAGCAGACTGTGCATATGCAGCCGGAGTCGATGCACTTATCCTTCAGGACCTGGGGCTTCTCAGGCTTTTAAATGAAATCTATCCGGACCTCGAGATTCATGCAAGCACCCAGATGACTATCCATAATAAAGGAGGAGTTGATTTTGTAGCAGGAATGGGAGCAAAAAGAGTTATAGTCTCAAGGGAACTTACTGCGGCTGAGGTAAAGGACATAGTGGATCACTCAAACGCAGAAATTGAAGTTTTCGTCCATGGAGCCCTTTGCTACTCCTATTCGGGCAAATGTCTTTTCAGCAGTTTCCTGCATGGCAGGAGTGCAAACCGGGGAGCCTGTGCCCAGCCCTGCCGACGCAGGTACAGATTCGTGGTAAACGGCAGGGAAGTTGACGAAAGACATATCGGAGGCAGTTATCCAATAAGCTGTGCTGAACTCTCCACACTAACAGGGCTTGAGGAAATCGTAAAAACCGGAGTAGTCAGTCTTAAAATTGAAGGGCGGATGAAAAAGCCTGAGTACGTTACTGCGAGTGCCGCTGCCTATAAAGCTGCGGTTGAAGGAATCTGTGGCCCAGGAGATAATCCGACAAAAGAGGAACTTGAAGCAAGAGAATCCGAGCTTGCAAAACTCTTTTACAGGGGCTTTACAAGAGGCTTCATACTCGGAGAAAAAGGCGTATCCCACCCTAAATACAGTTCAAACTACGGGGCGTTCCTTGGAAAAGTCCTTGATATTTCCCGCTCAAAAGGGAATACGAAACTTACAGTTCGGCTGAATCAAGATATTCAGGTAAAAGATGGTATAAGTATTTTCACGCGGGAGAGGATGCTCGGCTCGGCAGTTACAGGCATAGTCACAATTTCAGGCGAGCATATCAAAAGTGCGAAAAAAGGTGAAAAAGTAGGGCTTGAAATCAGCTCGAAGACCGGAAGAGCAGTCCAGAGAGGTGACGAACTCTACCTCACAACAGACACACGACTCCTTGATACCCTTCAAAAAACAAAATTAAAAACACTTCCTGTAAGCCTGAAAGTAAGAGCCAGGAAAGGAGAGCAATTTACTGTTGTAATCGGAGAAGAAAGTGAAAAGCCTGTAGAGACCAGAAAGACCACAGAGAAGTCCCCATTTGTGGAATTCACGGCTGATTATGTTGTCCAGGAAGCCGAGAAAGCCCCAACAACAGTAGAGAAGATAAGAAAAGCAATGGAAAGCCTTGGTGACACCTCTTTTGAGGCTGCTTCTGTTGAGATCGATGCTGATGAAAATATTTTCATTCCGGTAGGAGTATTGAAAAACGCAAGGAGAACGGCAGCAGATCTCCTGCTGGAAAAAATCCTCAGTGAAGACCAGAGAGAGCAAAAGCACCCGAATCTTGAAGACTTCGATTACCTGTGTAACTCTGAAATCCATGGAAGTGATATGAGCGACAAAAATGGGCTTACTCCAGCCGTTAATGAGACCCTCAACAAGACTCTCAGTGATACCTCCAGTGGAACCCGGGTCAGAAATCTCGCTTCAAAGCAGCTCCTTCTTAGTGTTGAAGTAAACGAAAGTTCCTCTTTCTTTGAGGCTGCGTTCGCCGGTGCAGATATTATCTATGTTCCGGTTTCGAAGTTTGAAGAGTTTTCTGCGCCCGAGAATGCAGAAAAGCTTGAAGATTTGAAAGCCAAAAAGGTCGAACTTGTTTTCCGGGTTCCCCTGATAAATCATGATTATGAACTGGAGAAACTCAAGCCCCTGCTGGTAAAAATTAAAGAAGCAGGCTTTGGGATAGCCTGTTCTGAGTTCGGGACTGTACAGCTTGCAAAAGAACTTTCCATACCCTTTACCGCAGGAAAAGAGTTCAATATTTTCAACTCTTTTACGGCCAGTACTCTCTACCAGGCAGGAGCGTACAGAACAACCCTTTCAAGCGAACTGAACCTGAGCGAGATAAAAAATATCTGTGAGGGCCTTCAAACCTGCAAGAGTTCAGGACAAACCGAAATTTTTGTTTACGGTA
The DNA here is from genome assembly GCF_000969985.1 of Methanosarcina barkeri str. Wiesmoor. GTDB lineage: Archaea > Halobacteriota > Methanosarcinia > Methanosarcinales > Methanosarcinaceae > Methanosarcina > Methanosarcina barkeri_B. Next base: position 1,261,304 of record NZ_CP009526.1, read on the forward strand.
GAGAGCTTATGCTCATTACGGAAAATGACCTTTTAAAACCCCTGGTTGACAGAAGAATAGTAAGAAAGGACAGCAAAGTGCTTCTCCTTGATCAGGAAGGTTCCGAGTTTCCGGTGGAGCGCCTGGGGACCCGGACTCTGATTTATAACTCAAAAGTGCTTGATATGCTGAAGTATGTCAAAAACCTGAAAGATTACGGTGTGGATGTGCTTCGGCTTGATCTTTCATTCAATTCCCAGGCTGAGATAAAAGAGATAATAAAGGCATACAAAGAAGCTCTTGCAGGAAAAGAAAACAGGTTGAAACCTGCAAGAGGGATTGAGTATACTACAGGGCATTATTTTAAAGGAGTTTAAGGTAAAACTCCTTTTAATGAAAAACGGCTACTTCCTTGAGGTGCTGAATAGGGCAGAAAAATGGTTTTAGTTCAGGTTTTTTTGTTTGGTATAGTATTCAAATATGAAAGACTTGAAACTGATAAGAATGTATTATTCAGCAAAAATGCAATAAAGAAAAAGTATTAAGTAAACAAATTATCTGCCAAAAGTGAATTGCAAGAAACTCTGTTACTCTATTTGTGAACTACCACTCATCTAAAGACTGAGTGTCTTCTTGGTTCATTCCTCCCTCTATTGAGGGCAAGTCCCCAAGCTCTTCCCCGCGTTCCGCAGGTGTTATAATCCAATTCGATTTTGATCTATGAGAGCAAATTTCTTGATATTGATAGCGGCATTTATATCTCTATCATGTTTTGTTTTACAGTCTGGGCAAGTCCATTCTCTATCTTTTAATGTCAAATATGAATTATGATATCCACAAACATGACATACTTTAGAAGATGATTCAAATTGCCCAATTCTCAGGATGGTTTTTCCGTACCATTCAGTTTTATACTCTAGTTTTGTTACAAAACTGCTCCATGCGGAATCACTTATAGCCTGTGCCAAATGATGATTCTTGACCATTCCTTTAACATTCAGAGTTTCCAGAGCTATTGCTTGGTTTTCGCTTATGAGTTTAAAAGAGAGTTTGTTCTGGAAGTCGTTCCTCTGATTAGTTATTTTGTCATGTAGTACAGCAAGCCTATGTTTGGCTTTTACCCTGTTCTTAGAACCGTTCTGTTTCCTTGATACTCTTTTTTGAAGAACCTTTAACCTGTTCAAAGAGTTTTTCAGGTAGTTAGGATTCTCAATCGTTTCTCCTGTGGAAAGTATAGCAAAATCTTTAATCCCGACATCTAGACCCACTGTAGTAGATTCTGAATACTTCTGTTTTGTAGGAAGTTCGTTCCCATCTTCAACAAGGATACTAATGTAGTAATGTCCTTTACATGTCCTTGAAACAGTAGCTGTTTTAAGCTCGCCCTCAAACTTCCTGTGAAAAACTGCTTTAATTGGTTCTATTTTAGGGAGCTTAACTGTGTTGTTTTCAAAGTCTACGGAGTAGTGTTGAGGTACAGGAAAAGATTGAATTGGGTTTTTCTTAGATTTGAACTTAGGAAAGCCGTTCTTCTCTCGGAAAAATCGAGTGAAGGCAGACTCAACCTGCTTAGTCATTCCCTGCAATGATTGAGAATTGACTTCTCCTAACCATTCATTAGAAGCTTTCAAGACGGGAAGCTTTTTGTTTAAGTCAAATCTGGAAATTGATTTTCCTGTTTGTTCGTAAGTTTTAATTTTTTGATCCAACGCCCAATTGTAGACAAATCTACAGCTACCTATATGCTGATTCAATTGAACAGACTGCGTAGGTGTAGGATAGAGTCTAAATTTGAACGCTTTCATCATACAGAGTAGTATACTCTTTAACAATATATAGAGTTTTTGGTAAATAAGAAATGCGAGACAAGGAATCATAGCAAGTTTTTGTTAATGTATCATATTATCTTTGTTTGCAAATACCGAAAAGTCGCACTTGAACCGATTAGCGAAGAACTTAAACAAATTATGTATGACATTTCAAAAGAGTCAAATTTTGAAATTCTTGAAATGGAAACAGACAAAGACCATATACATTTCCTGATTAAGAGCGAGCCTAAAGTCAGTGTTTTGTCAATTGTCAGAAAATTGAAACAAGAATCTACGAACAGGTTATGGAAAACACAAAAAGAATATCTGGAAAAGTATTATTGGGGTGAAAATACGTTATGGAGTGAGGGATATTTTGCGTCTACAATCGGAAATGTTAGTAAAGAGGCGGTAGAATATTATATACGAAATCAGGGTTGAAGTTGACGCTTATATCCCCTAAGCTAAAGACTTAGGGGTTTTACGCTTATTCATATAAAAACCCGTTATGAAACCTTATATTCTTTGTGTGAATATTTTAAAAAAATTAAAAGTTGTCTCAAAGCCGACAACTGTTTAAGCTCTAAAAAGTATATAGGGCTATAATCTGTAAACAGAATCTAAAAAGCATATAGGTATAATCTTTAAACAGAATTTACGGTTCTGTTTTCTATGCAATTTAAATTCGTTTTTGCTTACAATTATTTAGTCATTACTACTAATCCAACAATTTTGTTTCCAGAATACCAGACTTTAACCTGGAAGGTATCAGGATTAGCGAATGCATTTTGTACAGAGGTTTCAATACTGCTGGATGGTTTGGATAAGTACCTCCAGTCATTGCCTGCATAGAGCCAAAGAGCTTTTGTATTGGAGGAAGGATAAGCCTTCAGTTCAAGCCAATATTCTGTTGCTATGGCATTCTTCACAGCTGTTGTAGATACTGATTTTTGCGATAAGACAGGGGCTGTTGTCTGCTGACTGCTTGAGCTCAGACCTACTCCCAGATGTTGAGAAGATGCCGCACTCAAGACCGATGGAACCGCTGCAAGGATTAAACACACCACTAAACCTGTTATTATAAGACGATTTTTTAACATCTATTGCACCTCAAACTATTTCTATGCTGTTATTTTCCATACACATCGTGTTACAATGTTTGTTTTTTCTCGAGAATATGCGCATATCAAGAAAAAGATTCTAAAAATAAACCCCGAGACATATTTCAAGTATTTTTAATACTTACCAATGTTATATTTATAGTCCACATATATGATACTTTTGACACCATTTCCAAATTTATGCAACCGCGTGCTAGAATCAGGTACATGAGAGTTTATTAAAACTGACAATTTCAGATAGCTTAATGATTTCACTTTTTGTTTTGTAATTCAACTGTAAATTCCATACTCGGTAACGTTTTAGGCAAGCATATTTCATATAAAGTCGACCCGTGTCAACAGGATTGGTATTATCTGGGGGCAGTATTGCTGTAGACAGGACCAAAACAGTTGAATATGTGTTAACAACCGGGAAATATCCTGAAAAAAGTCCAGGCAGTAAAATGTACTGCTACCAGTAAAATGAAATTTTAAGAAGATCACGCAGTGCAATAATAACTTAAATCATGGTTTCTTCGAACCCGTACTATTCGGACACGGCTGGAAGGTCTATCTGGAATACGCCTGTTTTTACTAAAATGCCCATATTACTCTAGAAGACACATAAATAAATAGTTCTAAATAGTAAAACGAGTGCAGTTAAATATATATTGAATAAAAAATAAAATATAGATGCTCATGCAAAAAAGGATTATCTATGGAATTGATATTGCCCGGGGCTCTCCCAGGGCAAGAGAACTTCCCAGGTATGCACTTGCTATCCTTAAGGATGGGGAAGTTTTCCATCACAGTATGCTCCGTCGCCAGAAAATCTTTAATATGATCCAGAGGGAAAAGCCGGAGATAATAGCTGTTGACAATATTTTCGAGCTTGCAGCCGACCGACGCGAGCTTCTTTCTCTTATGGAAAAGCTGCCTGAGGGCGTTAAACTTGTTCAGGTTACAGGTGGGCTGCATCCTGAACCACTTGTAAGGCTTGCACGGAAACACGGTTTCTCTTTTGATCCCGAAAACCCGAATGATGAAGCCGAAGCATGTGCCCGCCTTGCAGATATGGGAGTTGGGCATGAGGTTTCCCTTTTTGAAGATATTACTAAAATTAAAGTCAGTAGAGCCCGTTCCCTGGGGAGGGGAGGCTGGAGTCAGAACCGGTACCGCAGGAAGGTACATGGAGCTGTGTTGCAAAGGAGCAGGGAGATTGAGAATGTTCTGAAAGACCTTTCTCGGGAAAAAGGCATCAGGTTCGAAACCGTAAACGTAAAAGGTTTCGGAGGCTATGTCAGGTCTGAATTCACCGTCTATGCAAAACGTGGAGAGATACCGATACATCCAATGGCAAGTAACGATGCTCAGGTAAGCGTAAGAAGTGTTGAGCGCGATAGAATCCGATACGTCCCCCTCAAACCGAAGAACCAGAGACGTAAGTTTACAATTGTGGGAATCGATCCGGGAACAACCGTGGGAATAGCGATTCTCTCTCTTGACGGAGAGCTTCTTTACTTGAAAAGCTCCAGGGGAATAGCTCCTGATGAAGTTGTCAAACTTATTGCCGAATACGGAAAACCTGCGGTTGTTGCCAGCGATGTAACTCCAATGCCGGGTTCAGTTGAGAAAATCCGAAGAAGTTTCAATGCTGTACCTGCAAGTCCTGGTATTGAGGTTTCTGCCGAGGAAAAAATAGCGCTTGGAAGGACTTTTGGCTACTCTAATGACCACGAAAGGGATGCACTGACTGCTGCTCTTCTCACCTACAGGAGTTATAAAAACATATTTTCCAGGATTGAAAAGAAAGCTCCTCAAAATGCAGATCTTGAGCTGATAAAGTTCTATGTTATCCGTGGAGCTTCGATAGAAGCAGCAATTGAGAAAGCTCGGGCATCAGGTGAGACTGAAAAGCCAAAGCCAAGAGAACATGCCGAAAAGCCGGAGGACAGGGCAGTTGACGAATCTCTCCTGAAAATGAGGGAGACTGTCCAGCGGCAGAGCGAGCAGATTCAGAATCTTCAGGAATATCTTGAGGAATTAAAGAAAGAACTGATTGCAAAAGACCGAAAAATCTCAAAGCTTGAGTCAAGGTTAAACAGCTTCAAAAAGGAAGCTTACAGTGAAATTCGGAAATCAAAAGAAATCAAGATCAGGAACGAGACCATTGCAAACCTGAAAAAAGAGGTCAGTCATAAAAGCAAAACTGTAAAGGAGCTTCGGCGCAGAAGCAACAAGCTGCGTAAAATCCAGAAGATGGAGGTCCGTGGCGAAGGTACGGCTGTCAAAGTTATTGCTGCCTTTACTAAGGAGTCCATTGCCGAAACAAAGGAAAAATACGGGCTTAAGACAGGTGATGTAGTTTTCCTTGAAAACCCAAGCGGAGGCGGAACTGCAACCGCTCAGATCCTTGTAGAAGCCGGAATTCGTGCCGTACTCATCCCTGAGGATATTTCGCACGCAGCCGAGGAAACCTTCTTCAAAGGTGATGTGCCGGTCTTAAAGAATATCCCGCTTGAAAGGGCTGAAGACTTTGCAATGGCCGAACCAGAAACCCTTAAAGCCGCAATTGCAGTCTGGGAAACTGAAGCCGATGCAAGACGCCACAAAGCCAAACAGGACGAACTGCAGAGCCTTTTTGACGAATATAGGAGTGAAAGACGCAGGGGCCTGGTTTAAAAAGGTCCATTTTAATAATTTCGTGTCTGTCCCATATTTTTCTTGCATAAAACTTACCTCTCTCGAGATGGGATTTTGGAAGCACCTCTTTTTTAAGCAATAAATTCAATCTGAATCAACATGTCAGATCCCATAAATGAACATGCTAATGAACCTGCCAGCTTTCCAATTAAAGAGCATTTCCAGCTTAAGGAAACCATAGTTACCATTGCAGCCGATAACCTGGCTCATATTGAAGCCGCAAAAGAAGCGATACGCATCCATAGGGCAGCCCTTGAGACTTACATTTTTTCCGATCCTTATTTTCAGCTCACTCTCGAACCTTACGAATGCCCGGAAAATGCCCCTGAGGTTGTAAGAAGGATGGTAAAAGCAGGAAACACTATGGGCATAGGGCCAATGAGTGCGGTTGCAGGCACAATTTCGGCTCTTGCAGTAGAATCAATGGTTAAAGCAGGAGCAAAGTATGCTATTGTTGATAACGGCGGGGATATTGCACTTATCAATGACAGACCTGTTGTAGTAGGGATCTATGCAGGGCAGTCTACTATTAAAAACCTGGGGCTGGTGTTCGAACCCAGAGGCTCGATTACAGGCGTATGCACTTCAGCAGGGACAGTTGGCCCTTCAATTAGCTTTGGGATGGCAGATGCGGCTGCAGTATTCTCGGACGATGTTTCACTGGCGGATGCGGCTGCAACGGCTCTTGGAAATGAGGTAAATATAGGAAAGGAATCTGTGGAAGCTTCTTTCAAAGCCGTAAAGGGAATTCCAGAAATAAAAGGGGCACTTGTTATCCAGGGAGAATATATTGGCATGTGGGGACAGGTGCCAAGGGTTACAAGGGCAGATGTCAGGTATGAGTATATAACTAAAGCGTGATTATCCGATGCTCACCTTATGTGATTATCTGGTACTCTCCTTACATGATTATCTGGTGCTATCCTTACACGATTATCTGGTGCTATCCTAATAATTAGCTGGTTTTATGTTTAAGAATTATGTCTTTTTATGAAATTATGAAATATTGATAGGCGTTGTCACAACTGCTTGAAATCTTTAGAAAAATTGGCAGCTCGGAAAAATTCTTAAAGTTATAAAATTAATAAGGTAACAATTTATCGTTAGTGTGTTTGTTTCGTAACATCGTTACTTGATATAAGTTACAGTTTAGATGAATGATGTTACAGCTACTTTTGTAACTCGATTTTGAACTAAGTCGGTTTATCCTGAAAACACAAATTAGATGACTTGAAATTGCTAAAACCGCAGGGAGGTAAATACATGTCTAAGAAAATCCTGATCTTAACAGGTGATTGCGCCGAGGACTATGAGGTGAAAGTACCCCAACAGTCACTCCAGATGCTGGGCTACCAGGTGGATATAGCGGCACCCAACAAAAAAACGGGGGATGTGCTGCAACTGGTCGTACACGACTTCACCACGCTCGACACCTATATTGAGCTTCCGGGGCATCGCATCCCGGTAGATGTTTCTGTGTCTGAAGTAAAAGCAGATGATTATGCAGGTCTGGTCGTTCCGGGAGGCAGAGCCCCTGAATACATTCGTATGTATGATGAGACCATTAAACTCGTACAGGATTTCTTTGCGGCTGGCAAGCCTGTAGCAGTCATTTGCCATGGACTGCAGCTTTTGGCAGCGGCTAAAGTCCTGGAAGGCTATAAGGTAACATCATATCCGGCATGTGCTCCGGAATGTCGGTTAGCCGGTGCTAATTGGCAGTCCGAATCGGTAATTATAGACAAAAACCTGGTAACAGCTCAAGCGTGGCCCGATCACCCAGCCTGGTTAAGAGCCTTTGTTGAACTGCTCGGTGCAAGCATAAGCATCTAAGTAAGGGTTAAATGATTTTTTGCAGGATGGATTTATCCAAAACCCATCCTCAAACTTACTTTGCTCTTTATCTTATTTATGTTATAGAAGATGGAAGCATTGGAGTTTAAAGATATACTCTATTACACTCAAGATATACTCTATTACACTCAAGATATACTCTATTACACTCGACTGCATTTTTTAAAAGTGTTTATTTTTATATTTCTAAATGTTTAACTTAATTTTCTTAATTTTAAATTTAGAAATTTGGATTTGACATTGATTATTTGACTTATTTATCTTTATTTTGGAGAGGGTGACTATCGGGAAATCGAGACATTATTAAGAATCGGGGCAAAAGTCTCAAGTTACCCGGAAATAAAAGAAATAAAATTGAATTTTTGGCCTTACTTTTAAAAAGTTGAGAATTCTCGTACATATATTTTTCCAGCAAAATTGGGAAAAATTTGGTTGAAATTCGTCACGAAAGAAATAATTTTAGCTTAAATGTCTAGTAATTGTGAAAGAAAAAACCTCTTCACCATAAACTATTTATAGAATAGCTGGAATTAGAGGGTTGCACTGGTGTGAGAGGTGCTCCCTGATGCAGCGGGGCAGCAGGGTAGCATGAAAAACCAGGTGTAAAAAGTAATATGAAAAAAGAAAAGCAACTGGGCCCGTAGCTCAGTCAGGCAGAGCGTCTGGCTTTTAACCAGACGGCCTAGGGTTCAAATCCCTACGGGCCCGCCATATTCTTAATTATACCCGATGGAAAGGCCATCCACGGGGAAAATCAATCTGACAAATTTTTTGAATACTTTATTTTTGGAGGAAAGGATTTGACAAAATTCAGCCTGCTCGACCATGAGTCGGTCCCTAAACATGAAATCATGCCTGAAGGCGAGTTGAAGTCTGTTTTAAGCAAGTATTCTATTGAAAAGGAGCAACTTCCGAAAATCAAAGTGCATGATCCTGTTTGCAAAGAAATTGGAGCTGTTGTCGGAGACGTGGTGAAAATCACAAGAATAAGTCAAACTGCAGGGGAGGCAGAATACTACAGACTTGTGATCGAATAAGCGGAGGGGAGTAAACCGCTTGTATGATCAAATTTTCTTTACGGAATACCTTTTTGAATTCCATGCACCATCGTATGGCAAAACTCAACAGTTACACACCGATCCAAGGATCAGAATCTCTTGATTTTCATTTTAATAAAGCAAAGAGGGTGCTATCATCGCGTTAGAAACAAGTATACTGTCGCAGGCTTATTTTACACGGGACAAGATAGTGCAGCACCATATAGACTCGTTTAACAAGTTTATAGACTACGGGCTGCAAAAAATCATAGATGAACAGAAAATAATAGAAACCGATATCGAGGATACCTACCTCAAACTTGGAAAAATTCGGGTAGAGCATCCTGTGGTAAAGGAAGCTGACGGGGCAATCGAAAAACTTTATCCCAACGAGGCAAGGCTCAGGAACCTCTCATACTCAGGCCCTCTCTACCTCGAAATGAGCGTGGTAAAAGAGGGAATTGAGTCCGAACCAATGGAAGCAAAAATAGGACAGCTCCCTATAATGGTCAAATCTAAGATCTGTAACCTTCCAGGACTTAGCGAAACCGAAAAAGTTCGCTATGGGGAAGATCCACTTGACCCTGGGGGATATTTCATTATCGGCGGCACCGAAAGGGTGGTTATGACCCTAGAAGATCTCGCTCCTAACAAAATTCTTGTAGAGTATGGGGAGAGGTACGGCGACACTATAGAAGTTGCAAAGGTTTTCTCACAGAAACGCGGATACAGAGCTCTAGTAATCGTAGAAAGAGGAAGAAAGTCTCTGCTCGAGGTTTCTTTCCCGTCGATTTCAGGCCGAGTATTCTTCATTACTCTTATGAGAGCTCTTGGGATTGTAACTGACGAAGATATTGTAAATGCAGTTTCAAGTGATCCCGAAATTATAAAGTTCATGCTGGAAAACCTTGAAGAAGCCGAAGTCGAAACCCAGGACGAAGCAATCGAGAAAATCGGGGCCCGGGTCGCTGCAGGCCAGGCTAAGGAATACCAGATAAAAAGAGCAAACTATGTTATTGACAGGTACCTGTTTCCCCATCTTGGAAACGACATGAAAGACAGAATCTCCAAGGCTCACTTCCTGGCAAGAATGGCTGAGTCCTGTTTCGAGCTGGCCCTGGGCAAGCGTTCGGAAGATGATAAAGACCACTATGCAAACAAAAGACTGAAACTAGCTGGAGACCTGATGGAAGACCTCTTCAGGGTATCTTTCAACAGGCTTGCAAGAGACATAAAATACCAGCTCGAACGCGCAAACATGAGAAACAGGGAGTTAAATGTCGCAACAATAGTCAGGGCCGATGTGTTAACTGACCGCCTGCAGCACCCACTGGCAACTGGAAACTGGGTTGGAGGAAGAACAGGTGTGTCCCAACTCCTTGACAGAAACGACTATATCTCCACGCTTTCTCATCTGCGCCGGGTAATTTCACCTCTTTCACGAGCTCAGCCTCACTTTGAGGCCCGAGACCTGCATGCAACCCAGTGGGGAAGGCTTTGCCCTTCGGAAACTCCTGAAGGTCCAAACTGTGGTCTGGTGAAAAACTTTGCCGAGATGGTTGAACTTTCAACAGGTATAGAAGATATCGATGGGATTAAGAAAATCCTCCATGACCTGAACGTCGAGCGCGTGGTTGTAAAGGTACCGGAACTCCCGTCCAAAATGAAAGAAACATTACTTGATGAGTTCGGAGAAGAGATTGTTGAAGAATACGAAGAGCCTTCGGAAAGCGAAAGCAAATTCAAAGATGATGAGTTTTACGATTACTCAGATATGGACGATTCCGGATCAATGTTCGGTGATTGAGGGGGCGATGTCAGATGACTAAAGCAAAAGTATTCATAAACGGGGAGCTTGTCGGGACCCACGATAACCCTGCGGAGCTTGTAGACGAGCTCAGAAAGATGAGGCGGCAGGGTTTCATATCCAGACAGGTTAATGTCGCTCTTAATAGCAACACAAGAGAAGTAATTATAAACTCCGATATGGGCCGAGCAAGAAGGCCACTTATAGTTGTGGAGAACGGAGCTCCCAGGGTAACCGAAGAGCACGTAGAGAAAATTAAGAACAAGGAAATCACCTTTGATGACCTGGTAAAAGAAGGCTGTATAGAGTATCTCGATGCCGAAGAAGAAGAAAACGCCTACATCGCACTCTATGAAGCTGACCTTAATTCAAAGCACACTCACATGGAGATTGATCCTGAACTTATTCTTGGGATCTCTACGGGAATGGTGCCTTATCCTGAACATAATGCATCTCCGCGTAACACCATGGGTGCAGCCATGATCAAACAGTGTATTGGGGTTGCAACCGCAAACCAGAAGCTCAGACCTGATACCCGGGCCCATGTCCTTCACTACCCTCAGAGGGCAATGACCAGAACCAGAACCTCGGAAGCAATAGGTTTTGACGACAGACCTGCGGGACAGAACTTCGTGGTCGCGATTCTCTCTTATGAAGGGTATAATATTGAAGATGCCCTGATTTTCAATAAAGGCTCAATTGAAAGAGGCCTCGGGAGAAGTCACTTTCTCAGAACTTTCGAAGGGGAAGAACGAAGGTATCCGGGTGGACAGGAAGATAAGTTCGAGATTCCTGACTCCGAATACCGTGGAGCGCGTAGTGCAGAAGCCTATGCAAACCTGGATACAGACGGGCTTGTAAATCCCGAAACCCCGGTTGGCCCCAATGATGTACTTATCGGAAAAACCAGTCCACCAAGGTTCCTTGAAGAACCGTCAGACTTCGGGATTTCAGTCGAGCAGAGGAGAGAAAGCTCGATCACAATGCGGTCAAATGAAACCGGAATTGTTGACACTGTAATTCTGACCGAATCCATTAATGGAACCAGGCTTGCCAAAGTAAAGGTAAGAGATGAAAGGATTCCTGACATAGGGGACAAATTCGCTTCAAGGCATGGGCAAAAAGGAGTTATCGGCCTGAAAGTCCCGATTGCAGATATGCCGTTTACGGAATCCGGCCTGACTCCGGACCTGATGATCAACCCACATGCAATTCCTTCCCGTATGACTGTAGGTCACGTCCTGGAAATGATTGGCGGAAAGGTAGGTTCCATGGAAGGCAGACGAGTTAATGCAACAGCTTTCTCAGGAGAAAACGAAGAAGACCTCAGAGAAGCTCTGAAGAGGCATGGGTTTGCTCATACCGGAAAAGAGGTCTTCTACGACGGAGCTACCGGCAAGATGATCCCTGCAGATGTCTTTGTTGGGGTTATTCTCTACCAGAAACTGCACCACATGGTCACTTCGAAGATGCACGCACGGTCTCGTGGGCCTGTACAGGTACTTACCCGCCAGCCAACCGAAGGCCGAGCCAGAGAAGGTGGTCTCAGATTCGGAGAAATGGAGCGTGATGTGCTGGTAGGACACGGAGCTGCCATGTCGCTAAAAGAGAGGCTGCTCGACGAGTCAGATAAGGTTGTTGAACTTGTCTGTTCTCACTGTGGAATGATTGCAACGTATGACAAGCAGCGAAATGTCGCTTTCTGCTCAACCTGCGGGGCTGACACGGATATATACCCAGTGGAGATGAGCTATGCATTCAAGCTGCTGCTGGACGAAATCAAATCCCTGGGAGTTGCGCCCAGGCTTAAACTTGAAGATGCGGTATGAGGTGAGACAGATATGGCAAATGTACCTCCAATTCCGAAAAGAATTTCTTCTATTAAATTCGGCTTACTGTCTCCAAAAGAGATCCGTAAAATGAGTTCAACTCCGATCATCACAGCCGACACTTACGACGATGACGGATTTCCAATTGACATGGGGCTTATGGACACGAGGCTCGGAGTTATTGACCCAGGGCTTCGCTGCAAGACATGTTCAGGGCGAGCAGGTGAATGTCCTGGACACTTCGGGCACATCGAACTTGTCGCCCCGGTAGTCCATGTTGGTTTCAATAAAGTAATCCGAAAACTTCTCAGGGCTACCTGCAGGAAATGCAGCAGGCTACTGCTTGACCCTGCACAGAAACAGCATTTTCTGGACCAGCTTATAGGCATTGAGGAAATCGGACATATGCCCGATGACCTGATTAATGAGGCTTATAAGGAGGCCAGCAAAGTAAAGACCTGCCCTTACTGCAATGAGGAACAGCTGGAAATTAAATTCGAAAAACCCACTGAATATCTCGAAAATGGGGAGAAGCTGACTCCTACCGAGATAAGGGACCGTTTTGAGAATATCCCTGACGACGACATCCGGGTTATCGGGATGGACCCAAAGAATGCAAGGCCTGAATGGATGATACTTACAGTTCTGCCTGTACCACCTGTTACAGTTCGTCCTTCGATTACCCTTGAGTCCGGGCAGCGTAGTGAAGACGACTTGACCCACAAACTCGTAGATATTATCAGAATTAACCAGCGCTTCCAGGAAAACAGGGAAGCTGGTGCTCCTCAGCTCATTATTGAGGACCTCTGGGAACTCCTTCAGTATCACGTTACAACCTTCTTTGACAATTCTGTCTCAGGGATACCTCCTGCAAGGCACAGGTCAGGCAGACCCTTAAAAACCCTTTCCCAGCGTTTAAAGGGCAAGGAAGGACGTTTCAGAGGAAGTCTCTCGGGTAAACGTGTTAACTTCTCGGCTCGTACGGTAATTTCTCCGGATCCAAACTTGAGTATTAATGAAGTAGGGGTTCCTATGCCCATTGCACGGATCCTTACAATGCCCTCGGTGGTAACACCAAGGAATATAGAGCAGCTCAAAATTTACGTGCGCAATGGGGAGGATATACACCCAGGAGCGAACTACGTACTGCGTCCTGACGGCAGGCGTATAAAAGTTACCAATGTAAACAAAGATGACCTTGCCGAAAAACTGGAGTTCGGATGGACAGTTGAACGCCAGTTAAAAGATGGAGATATTGTACTCTTTAACAGACAGCCGTCTCTGCACAAGATGAGTATTATGGCTCATTCTGTGAAGGTGCTTCCGAATAAGACTTTCAGGCTGAATCCTGCTGTATGCCCTCCATATAACGCTGACTTTGATGGGGATGAGATGAACATGCACGCCCTTCAGACCGAAGAGTCCAGGGCTGAGGCAAAGATCTTGATGCAGGTTCAGGAAAACATTCTTTCTCCACGTTTCGGCGGTCCTATTATAGGTGGGATCCATGACCATATTTCAGGACTTTTCCTGCTGACACGTTTTGAGAACCACATCTACGCCGATGACGCTTATGATATGCTCCGGAAGAGCAATATCCGAGAGCTGCCTTCCCCTGCAGGATACGATCCCGATGGAAAGCCCTACTGGACAGGAAAGCAAATCTTCAGCCAGATCTTGCCTAAAAACCTTAATACACAGTTTGCAGCCCAGGTCTGCTCGCACTGTGACATCTGCAAGAAAGAGGAGTGCCCGAACGATGCCTATGTGGTAATCCGGGACGGAGAGCTCATTAAAGGAACGATAGACGAGGCCGCCATCGGAGCATTCAAAGGAAAAGTTCAGGACCGTATTATCAAGGAAATAGGCCCTGAAGTCGGAGCTCGCTTTATAGATAATATGACCATGCTTGCAGTTAGGGCTATTATGCGGACAGGCTTGAGCTTCGGAATTGCTGATGAAGATATTCCGAAAGAAGCCAGGATCCAGATCAATGAAGTCCTCGGCAAAGCTGAAGATGCTGTGCAGAACCTCATCAAGTCTTATCAGAATAAGGAGCTTGAACCTCTTCCTGGAAGAACCCTCGATGAGACAATCGAAATGAGCATCATGCAAAAGCTTGGAAAGGCCAGAGACGAGACAGGTAACATAGCAGACAGCCATATGGGGCTTGAAAACTCGGCAGTTATCATGGCCCGTTCTGGGGCAAGAGGTTCCATCCTGAACCTTACTCAGATGGCAGCCTGTGTTGGTCAGCAGGCCGTGCGTGGAGAACGTATCCGCAGAGGATATGCAGGCAGGACATTACCCCATTTCCAGAAGGGAGACCTTGGTTCGGACGCTCACGGGTTCGTAAAGGCAAGCTACAAGAGCGGACTTAATCCAACTGAATATTTCTTCCATGCAATCGGTGGTAGGGAAGGTCTTGTGGACACTGCGGTCAGGACATCACAATCAGGGTACCTGCAGAGAAGGCTTGTCAATGCGCTCCAGGACCTGGAAGTTCAGTACGACCTCACGGTCAGGGATACCAGAGGTGTGCTCGTGCAGTTTAAATTCGGAGAAGATGGGATTAACCCCACAAAAAGCGATTTCAGCAAACCCGATACAATCCATAGGATTGTCCGTTCTGTAGCAAACCGGGAGGTGGCCTGATGAGTATCAGTGAAAGTACAATCGATAGTATGATAAAGGACCTGCCTCTCCCTTCGAATATCCTTAATACTCTAAGAGAGGATGTCATCAAAGCCGGAGTAAGTAAGAAGGAAATGGAAGAGATTATAGAACAGGTAATGGAAGAATATCGTAGCTCGTGCATTGAGCCCTGTGATGCTGCCGGTGTGGTTGCAGCCCAGTCCATAGGGGAGCCGGGTACTCAGATGACAATGCGTACTTTCCACTATGCTGGTGTGGCCGAGATTAACGTTACTCTCGGTCTTCCCCGTCTTATCGAAATTGTGGATGCTCGAAAAATTCCGAGTACTCCTATGATGACAATTGCTCTTTCTAAAGAGAATCCTGAAGATTATGCTTACGACAGGGAAAAGACAAGAGCCCTTGCCTGGGAAATTGAAGCAACGAAAATCGATCACATTGCTGACGTGACCACTGATCTTTCCCAGATGAAATTGATAATTGACCTGCACGAGAAGGCGATGGAAGGCAGGAACATTACTATAGATCAGGTAAAAGAAAAGTTCAACGAAGAATTGAATGTAATGGTTACCATTTCCCCGGATATAGATAACCAGATTATTATTGCCCCGGGAGAACCTTCTTACAGGGAGCTTCTTCAGCTTGCAAAAAGTATCCATAATGTCACTCTGAAAGGGATAGAAGGGATCAAGCGTGTGGTAGTTCGTAAGGAAGGGGAAGAATACACACTATATACTGAAGGTTCGGCCCTGCGTGAAGTGCTTCAGTTCGATGGTGTGGACAAGACAAGAACAAGTACAAATAATATTAATGAAATTTATGAAGTGCTTGGGATCGAAGCTGCAAGGAATGCAATTATCAAGGAAGCAACAGACACCCTGCGCGAACAGGGTCTTACTGTGGACATCCGGCATATTATGCTCGTTTCCGATCTCATGACCTGTGATGGAGAAGTAAAACAGATCGGAAGACACGGAATTTCAGGTGAAAAGGCAAGTGTCTTTGCCCGTGCGGCTTTCGAAGTTACGGTAAATCATCTGCTGGATGCAGGGATGCGCGGTGATGTGGATCAGCTCCAGGGGGTCACGGAAAATATTATTGTTGGCCAGCCTATCCGTATGGGAACTGGAGACGTGCACCTTATAACCAGAAGAAGAGAGGAAATTGAAGAAGCAGTAGAAGCGGCAGCGGCAGAAGCGGCAGCGGCAGAAGCAGCAGAAGCGGCAGAAGCAGCAGAAGCGGCAGAAGCAGCAGAAGCAGCAGAAGCAGCAGAAGAGTGAAGGTTTCAAGGTAAAAACCCGAAATTCAACCTATAATTATTTAAATTCGTAGCCTGATAGAAGACCAGTTCAGATCAGGTATACATTACCTTTACAAAACTCGGAAAATCCTGATGCAGAAACTTGAGCCTGCGAAGCTCATAACCAGAAAATAAATATAAGGCATCAGGTATTTAGAGTACCATATATTCACCGAGCTTGGAAAATCTTTATTAGGAACGAGATAGAGTAGACGAGCTCATTTGAGACAGAGTTGATGAAAATGAAGATCAATGTTGATAAATCTCTTATCAAGGCTGTGAAAACAGGAAAAGTAATAGTTGGAGCCAATCGGACCATGGATGCAGCTGCAGATGGCTCTGCAAAAATGGTGGTCCTGGCATCAAACTGCCCCGAAGAAATTAAAACGAAAGTTCAGGAAACAAATGTCCCTGTACTGGAATACGAAGGCACAAGTGTAGAACTCGGGCCTGTATGTGGTAAGCCCTTTACGATTGCGGCCATGGCAATCCTCGATGTAGGAGAATCCGATATCTTGGCTGCTACAGTTTAACAAAAGGAGTTGGCAACGTCTTGGGTGAAATAAGACTTACTGCAGAAAGCATCCAGTACATTGCGTTATTTGAAAATATGACAAGAGCTAAAATCCTCGACTGTATTCCTGAAGAGGAAAGGCTCGTATATGTCGTAAAACAGGGTGATATGGGACTTGCTATAGGCAGAAATGGGGAGAATATAAACCGTGTTAAAAAGGCTCTGGACAAACCAATTGAACTTGTGGAATATTCAGATGAACCTGTCACCTTTTTGAAGAACGCCTTCGGACCTGTGTCCGTGAGTTCAGTAAACATTATAAACAAAAATGGCAAGCGATTAGCTTATGTAGAGGTACCCAATAAAGAGAAGGGGCTTGCCATAGGCCGTAATGGTAAAAATATAGAAAAAGTAAAGATGCTTGCCCGTCGTCATCACAATATAGAAGATGTGATCCTGCAGTAATCTAACTTAATTTACATTGATCCATTAATCCGGCGTTGAAGGACAATCTGGCATCCAGTATGCCTCTAGAAAACTGAGATCAATTTTTAATTTGGAGAAATTAACAATGGCTAAAGGAAAATATGCAGCTAATATTCTCAAACAGACCAGGAAAAATGCCCGCTGGAAAGATACATCCTACGGCAGGCGAGTTCTTGGGCTGAACGTGAAAGCCGATCCGCTAGGTGGTGCACCGCAGGGTCGGGGTATTGTGTTAGAAAAGGTAGGAGTTGAAGCAAAGCAGCCAAACTCAGCTATCCGCAAGTGCGTAAGAATTCAGCTCATTAAAAACGGGCGCCAGGTAACTGCTTTTTGTCCAGGGGACGGCGCAGTGAATTTCATTGATGAGCACGATGAAGTGACCGTGGAAAGGATTGGAGGCCGCATGGGTGGTGCTATGGGTGATATTCCGGGTGTACGCTTCAGAGTAACTGCCGTAAACAACGTGTCCCTGAACCAGATGGTCATCGGCAGATTGGAAAAACCCAGGAGATGATTTTCTTGAAGATATTTGGCAAATGGGATCCGACTGAAGTTGAAGTCCGAGACCTAGGTATTAAGCGCTATGTCAGTCTCACTCCTGTTATTGTTCCTCATAGCAGTGGAAAGCATGCCAGGCAGCAGTTTAACAAATCAGAGATTTCTATCGTAGAACGTCTGGCAAATAACCTGATGAGAACCGAGATTAACACAGGAAAGAAACAGAAGACTCTCCGTGCCGTTGAAGAAGCTTTCGACATCGTGAGCAAGAAAACCAAGCAGAACCCTATCCAGGTGCTTGTGGATGCTATTGCCAACGCGGGTCCCAGGGAAGAAGTAGTAAGGCTGAAATACGGCGGAATCTCCGTGCCAAAAGCAGTAGATACTGCACCACAGAGGCGTGTGGACACAGCTCTGCGCTACATCAGTATGGGAACCAACAATGCAGCTTTCAAATCCAAGCGCTCGGTTGCGGAATGTCTGGCAACTGAATTAATAGGCGCTGCAAATCGTGACACGAAGTCTTTCGCTATTAATAGAAAGGATGCAAAGGAAAGAGTAGCAAAGGCAGCACGCTAATCGCTTATGCGGGTTGCCTCGATATAAAAATTATAGATCTAGATTATATTTGTTTAAAAGGTATTAGCATGGGACGAAGGAAGAAGATGGTCGAGCGCGTAACGATGCTCATGAATGAACCGACAAAAATTAGAAATATCGGGATTGTTGCGCACATTGACCACGGAAAAACTACATTATCGGACAACCTGTTAGCCGGTGCCGGCATGATTTCAAAGGAACTTGCAGGCAGACAGTTATTCATGGATTCCGACGAAGAGGAACAGGAAAGAGGGATCACTATCGATTCCTCTAACGTTTCCATGGTTCACAATTTTGATAATGAAGACTACCTGATTAACCTGATCGATACTCCCGGACACGTTGACTTTGGCGGTGACGTCACTCGTGCCATGAGAGCCGTGGACGGAGCTGTTGTTGTCGTGGATGCAGTCGAAGGTACAATGCCGCAGACCGAGACCGTGTTAAGGCAGGCACTCAGGGAACATGTTAGACCTGTACTTTTCGTTAACAAAGTAGACAGGCTAATCAATGAGCTTAAGGTCGATTCCCAGGAAATGCAGATCCGTCTTGGAAAAGTCATTGACCACGTGAACAAGCTCATCAAGAACATGAACCCTGAAAAATACAAGGAAGGCTGGAGAGTCGATGCTGCAGCTGGAACTGTTGCTTTTGGGTCAGCTCTTTACAACTGGGCAATCAGTGTGCCCATGATGAAGAAAACCGGGGTCTCTTTTAAGGACGTATATGATTACTGTAAAGCCGGAGACATGAAGTCCCTGGCAGAAAAGTGTCCTTTGCACGAAGCTGTTCTTGATATGGTTATTCACTTCCTGCCAGACCCTATTGAAGCCCAGAAGGACAGGGTAAAGGTAATCTGGCATGGAGACGAGAACTCCGAAATCGGAACTTCAATGACCCATGCAAATGCAGACGGAGACCTTGCGTTCATGGTGACTGACATTTCAGTTGACCCACACGCGGGCGAAGTTGCAACAGGAAGGCTGTTCAGCGGTTCTTTTAGCCGTGGTATGGAGGTCTTTACTTCAGGGACTGCAAAGAAAAGCAGAGTCCAGCAGGTCAGTATCTTCATGGGTCCGGAAAGGCTTGAAGTGGACAAGATTCCTGCAGGAAACATTGCTGCAGTTACCGGTTTAAAAGAAGCAATCGTTGGGTCCACAGTTACAACCCTTGATGGAATGGAGCCTTTCGAAAGCATTAGGCACGTGAGCGAACCTGTGGTGACTGTGGCTGTGGAAGCAAAGCATACCAAAGATCTGCCCAAATTGATCGAAGTGCTCAGACAGGTTGCAAAGGAAGACCCGACTCTTCAGATAACTCTTGATGAGGAAACCGGGGAACACCTTATGGCAGGTATGGGAGAACTTCACCTTGAGGTTATTGCCCACAGGATCGAAAGAGACAAGAATGTGGAAATTACCACAAGCAAGCCAATTGTCGTTTATAGGGAAACCATTAAGAAGAAGATCGAACCTGTAGAAGGAAAGTCTCCAAACAGGCATAACAGGTTCTATATCTATGTGGAACCCCTTGATCTTGAGATTGTCAGTGCTATCAAGTCCGGTGAGATCCATATGAATCTGCCCGAGCTTGAGCGCAGGCAGAAGCTCATTGATCTCGGAATGGAAAAAGAAGAAGCAAAAGGTATTGTCGGGATCTTCAATTCCAATATCTTTATTGATATGACCAAAGGTATCCAGTACCTGAATGAGACAATGGAACTCATACTTGATGGGTTTGAGGAAGTCATGCGTGCAGGCCCGCTCACAAGGGAGCCTGTAGCAAACGTGAAATGCGTGCTTGTAGATGCAAAGCTTCACGAAGACGCAATTCACAGAGGTCCGGCTCAGGTTATTCCAGCTTCAAGGCAGGCAATTCAGGCAGGCATGCTTATGGCAGATGACACTCTGCTCGAACCTTATCAGAAGGTTTTTGTTCAGGTGCCCCAGCTTTTAATGGGTGGTGCAACAAAGGAACTGCAGGGCCGCCGTGGAATTATTCTTAACATGAGTACGGAAGGAGACCTGGCAATTATCGAGGCCAGAGTGCCTGTAGCTGAGATGTTCGGATTTGCAGGTGAGATCAGGTCTGCAACTGAAGGACGTGCTATGTGGAGCACTGAATTCGGAGGCTTTGATATTGTGCCTACCAGTATTCAGAACGACATTGTAGGCCAGATTAGAGAAAGGAAGGGCTTGAAGAAAGAATTGCCCAAGGCTTCTGACTTCCTTTCAATATAAGCGGAACCTCTTCCGCTTTTCCTTAATATTTTATGGATGTACCTATCCTCAGACAGGATAGAAAAGAGTACCCGGACCGATCTGGAAGGGAAGAGTATCCCTATTGGTTCGGGAATACGGCTAATCGGAAAACTTTAAAATAAGATATGCCTATATTGGGAAAAGCAGTCCAGACCACTGGTAATTTACAAAGCGGCGGTTCAAGAAAGTATCCGGAAAAGGAAAACTGGCAATATTGATCGGATAAAGGAATATAGAAATGATGAGTCAATATTGAGATCCGCCCTAATCTTAATATAGTAAATATTTGATATACGAATGAAACTCATCCAGAATTACAGGAGATTATAATATGGCAGCTGATAAACCGCACATGAACTTAGCAGTGATTGGTCACATTGACCACGGAAAATCAACATTTGTAGGACGCTTAATGTACGATGCAGGAGCTGTACCTGCACACGTTATCGAGAAGTATAAGGAAGAAGCAAAGCAGAAGGGCAAGGAATCCTTCGCCTTCGCATGGGTTATGGACTCTCTTAAGGAAGAGCGTGAAAGAGGTATCACAATTGACATCGCTCACAAGAGATTCGACACAGACAAGTACTATTTCACAGTAGTAGACTGTCCAGGCCACCGTGACTTCGTAAAGAACATGATCACAGGTGCTTCCCAGGCTGACGCTGCTGTCCTTGTTGTTGCAGCTCCTGATGGTGTAATGGCCCAGACCAAGGAACACATTTTCCTTTCCAGAACCCTTGGCATCAACCAGCTTATTGTTGCAATCAACAAGATGGATGCAGTTGAATACAGCGAGAAGAGATACAAGGAAGTTGTCGAGCAGGTCTCTGGTATCCTTAAGATGATCGGGTTCAAGCCAGGCGACATTCCATTTGTCCCAACCTCTGCATTCTACGGTGACAATGTTGTGAACCACAGTGAGAAGACCCCATGGTACAAGGGAGTGACTATGATGGAAGCTCTTAACAACCTCAAAGTACCAGAAAAACCATCCACCCTTCCTCTCAGGATCCCTGTGGAAGATGCATACACAATTTCCGGTATTGGAACCGTGCCTGTAGGCAGAGTCGAAACCGGTACCATGAAGAAGGGCGACAAGGTAGTCTTCATGCCAGGCGGAGCAGCCGGTGAAGTAAAATCCATTGAGATGCACCATGAAGAAATTCCACAGGCTCTTCCAGGAGACAACATTGGCTGGAACGTTCGTGGTATCGGCAAGGCTGATGTCCGCAGAGGAGACGTTTGTGGCCATACTGACAACCCACCAAAAGTAGCTGATACGTTTGTAGGACAGATTGTCGTTCTGCAGCACCCCTCAGCAATCACTGCCGGATACACTCCTGTCTTCCACGCCCACACTTCCCAGATCGCATGCCAGCTGATCGAGCTTAACAAGAAGCTGGACCCGAAGAGCGGGCAGGTAAAGGAAGAAAACCCGACCTTCCTTAAGGCCGGAGATGCAGCAATCGTTACCATCAAACCAACAAAGCCGATGGTTATCGAGCCAGTAAAAGAAATTCCACAGCTCGGCAGGTTTGCTATCCGTGATATGGGTATGACCATTGCCGCCGGCATGTGTATGAGTGTTAAACAGAAGTAACACTCTCCTTTTTCATTTTTTAAGGAGAAAAAAGGTATGCAGAAAGCTAGAATTAGATTGTCAGGCATCAGTCCCAAAGATCTGGATGGAGTCTGCAATCAAGTAAAATCTATTGCGGAAAGAACAGGAGTTAACATTTCAGGGCCTGTTCCGCTTCCTACAAAGAAGCTTGTAGTTCCCACAAGAAAAAGCCCGAGCGGAGACGGAACTGCAACCTGGGACCACTGGGAGATGCGTGTACACAAGCGTCTCATCGATATCGCAGCAGATGAAAGGGCACTTCGCCAGCTTATGAGAATTCAGGTTCCTAAAGATATCAATATTGAAATCGTACTCGAAGGATAATCGAGAAATAGAGACAGGCTACAGAAATCTTCTGTATCCGGTCTTGCAAACTTCTTTTCCACTTATTTACTTTAGAATAGATTATTTTCCTCAGTATAAATTTATGAGGAATCTGCCGGCGGCTGTCAACTCCGAAGTTCTTCCCGCCAGCGTTTCTACAAATTTTGTCTTCTTGTAAATCTGATCTTGCTTAGATATGGGCTTGCAGATATTTTCCTTAATGGCATCTTTTTTTTACTCATTTTTCCTTTATTTTACCTTTTTTCCCTTATTCCTCTTTTTCTTTATTTAGGACCAACATTTCACTACGTAGAGTATACCCTAACCGATAATAAAAGTAAAACAAAAGAAAAAGTAATAGTGGATTTGCCATTTTCAACTATAGTAGACTTTAATAAATCAAATGGAAGTATCCCTGCAGATGAAGAATACTTTTTTAAATACTATTTTAACAACACATATTTACAACAACAGGAAGAAATGAGAAAACAAAATGCAAATACACAATGGAATATCTTAGAAAAAGAAATGGCCAACTCCTCAAATTATTCTTTATCTTCCACCAGTATACCATGGACGCTTAGATTAATCATTGATGTGCCAGGTTATATCTGGCGCAATGGTTGCTCTCCAACTGCGGCTGGAATGGTACTAGGATATTGGGACGTCCATGGATATCCTAACTTTCCAGGTGAAACTACACTAATAGACGAATTAGTGAATGCAATGGGTACATCATATAAATGGCCATTTGGAGATGGAGCAACTTGGCCGTGGCGTGTTAATGATGGTATATTATCTGTTTGTAGAAATCATCATTATAATAACTTTCAGGCAAGTGAGGATGTTACAGTTTCATGGGCTGAGATAAAAAACGAGGTGTATGCAGATAGACCTTTCGTACTTAGCATGCTTAACGGTGGAACAGGTAATGGTCATAATAAAGCCTATAATCATCATAGTGTTACTTGCATGGGATGTCTTGATGGAGATCAAGATTACGTTTATATAAAGGATACATGGGATAGAGATATTCACTTCTTGGCCTATCGTGACTGGACCGCAGTTATGGCAGTATGGGTGAGACCTTAATCACCCATTACATTTTTATACTGTTGGGGTAAGTAAATGTTTTACAAGAAAATGAATAAAAAAATAGCTTTTTTGGTATTCTTAATAGTCGCTCTTGTTGGAATATTGTTTATTCTCGATACTATTTTAATTGGTCCAGGGTTGCCTCCTTCAGAGGAGATGCCTAGGTGGTATATCCCTGATACATATAAAGAAAATGAGCAGACATGTACATTACTTTTTCCGAAGATTTCTCCTTACTGCAATATGGTGAACATTTCTGATGGAAAATTTATGATTGTTTGGTATTTTGACGATGAATCTGAATTTTTGAAAGGGGAAGATGCCCTTTATCGATATTTGGAAGAAAATGGTAGTGTTTTCCAGCAGAAATTAAATATTAGTACAGAGCTTCAGGAGAAAATTAAGAGAGATAAAGCTAATAATACCTGGGGCCCAACTGTTGGTTCTCATTCTTTTAACGCAACAGGGTACGAAAGTCCTGAAACGTCGGGATATTTTCTAGTATATGAGAGACCTTTTCTTGAAACCAGAGAAGATTATTTCGTAGCTTATTACGGAATTATGGGCCTAACGAATCTTACTGAAGAAACACCAGAGCTGAAAAAATTGATTGCAGAATCATATTATATGTCTAATGAAGAAGGAAATGTTGATGGCTTAGAACTATCCGAAAATAAACCATCTTTTTGGTTCTCTTTCTTCTTATTTTTATTTATTTTTTAGGAGCAATAAGGACAAATTCCTGTCATTTTGATGGTGGAATACAGCCTGTCAACTTTAACAAAACAACAAATCCAAATTTTTTGGTTTCATAGGTTAAAACAATTCTACTGTTAAAACAATTTTACTCAGATGCATGCACAATAACGGTAAGTTCCCGTCCTTCGACCTCTTCAATTGATTACAATATAGTCAAAATTAGATAATTTATAACCAAATCATTAAACATTAAAAATATTGGTAAGCAATTCAGACTCAAAATCCGCTTGAAAATTGCATTGTTAGAGAGACTGGACATAAAACTTATAAGGAGTTAAGTAAGAAAAGTTTATGGAGTTTGAAAGTACTTGTCAGAGAACCCGAACTCCATAAAACATGCCCTAAGAGACATTATTATGTTAGCTTTGCGTATATTTAAGCTTACTAAATCTTGCCTCCTAGGTAAATTGTACAGGAGTGAAATAAATGATTAAGGACAAAATTAGAGTAGGAACGCTAGTTTCAGCAATACTGATGGTTGGTATGGCATTGATACCAACTGCGGAGTGCACAAGAAGAAAATGACTAGTCTATAACTGCTGAGGAAGCCTTAAGCATGCTAATGCGAACATGATAAACTTTATCACAACTAAACATCAGGATTTGAAAACTGGACAGGAACGTCTATTGATCCCAAACCAGTTGAGCTTTATGACATAAATGGTCAAAAATTGTATTATCAATTTTCTGTAATTTCTGTATACCCTATTGAGAAGCATTTGGTTCTGAAGATGACCGTATATATGTGAGGAGTTAAAACTCCTCATTTTTTGCAGTGATTGATATGAATAAAATTAGCAAAGCAGTAGTTGTTTTTATTGTTTTTCTGACTCTCTTAATACTGATGATGCAATCTCAAGAAGTTAAAGTAGCTGGTTTACTTATTCAATTTGAAAATGAAACTACTGAGCCGGAAGCTAAAGCCATTCTTGAAAATTACAACATACCTGTGAATTATACCATAAACTACAATTCTAATATTAGTCGAGGAATGTACTACATAAAAGTAGATGAAGATAAAATAAATGAATTGAGAAAAGATGAAAACTGGACTTCTGTAGTTGAACTCAAAAAAGGAAATTATAACATAACTATGTTATCTGAAGAATTTGTTCCAGATGAAAATTTTCTTACAATGCTGGAAAAAAATAACCTTCATTTGAAAAAGGCTGTTGTGTGTTATATCCAGCTTGGAGATGGATCAACGGACTGGGTTGTTGGAGAGAATTGTATTCTGGAGAGGGATGCAATCAGGATAGAAAATGAACTCGAAACAAATGAGAAAGTTTTGATTGTAGGCCTGGATGATATTGAAGGGTAAAAACACTGTATTGAATTATCACTGTAGAAATTACGATACAGAAATTATTAAACTTCTAGAGTAAAAACTGGAAATTTTGGACTCAGGATTATCTCAATTCCTCCTTTGGAGTTGAAGTCACTCCGAATCGAACAGAAATAACTCTACTCCAGATTTTGTATTATTTGAAAGTTTGATCTGTCTTTATGGAAGGTGGAAGTTCAAGAAGAAGTAATACAGGGCCTGGAGTACCAGACAGCTGAATGGCATAATGTCTTTTTGCTTGTTTGTTTTCAGCCTCTTGAGGAAAAAAGAAGAGCTAATCCTCGGTCGTTTTAATGCTGCTATCAATATTCTCAGACTGGGACTACATGTAGCGAAAGTTTAGATGTCCACGATTTCAGTCGTGGGAGTATTCACTTATGGTCTTTGCAAAAAAATTTTCAAAAACGGCGTTCTACAGTGTAAGAAACAAGCTTCGTGCCTTTTGCAGGCACCATTACCCTGAACTCAATCGTAGAAGCATCAATTTTTTCGTACTTATCCGAACTCTCAAGAATCTCCCATTGTCCGAACAGGTGTTCCACAACAGTGACCTCCTGAGCCTCAGACTTACTATTATTAAGTTCGATCTGATAGGTGACTCTCTCCACCTTATCACTTATGCGCTGGTAATTGGATTCGTTTCGCTTGGCAGTAAGATCAAAAGCCGAGCCGACAGCTACTCTTAGTTCTCCGGCTTCTGGAGTATGTTTTATCCGGTCTTCCCCAAGGAACTGAAGCCCTCTTGAAGAATCAGCACTGTAAACTCTTATGACTCCTGCTGGTAAAGGCATCCCAAGCCCGCTTTCGTTTGAGTTTTTAAGGGTAAGGTAAGCCAGGACTTTCTCGTTTCGAGAACTGTCGTAGATTAGCTTCTTTTCGATAGGCACGGAATCGGCAGACATCAAAGAAATCTGCTTTGCCTGGTTATTTTTCAGAGTTGCCGGGTTTTCGAGGGTATAAAGATGATATTCAAAAAGAGCTTCTTCGGAAAAGGGCGTCTGCGATGCCGCTTCACCAGCCACGGCTTTTTCTTCAGTACGCAGAGTCGCGGGCTGAGAAACACGGTTTATCTGACCTGAAACGAGTTTCAATACTGCGTTTTCAAAGGTCATTCCTGCTCTATTGTCAATATTAACCCATCCTCGAAGGTCAGCTTCGGTATTCTCCGCATTACTCATCAGGACATAAGCTGCTTTCCAGCTTATACCGCTCGTCAGGTAGGAAATCATAAGTTTACGGGTTCCAGATACAGGAGAATAAATCTGCCAGATCAGTGCAGGCTTTATCGAAAGCCCTGATGAATCTACAAGCTCGATTTTTGAAAAAGCCTCAAGTACCACAACTTTTTTTGCTTCAGTCTCAAGGACAACGCTATTTCCTGTATGGCTCAACAGTATACCGGTGTACGTTTCGCCGTTTCTGTCAGTTACATTAACTTCTCTGCCAAGGTATTTCTCAAGCAGGTTCGAACTGCTTAAAAGATCGTATTCGTAGTTTTGCTCAAGTAAAACAGTGTCCTTATTTTCAGGATCTTTGATTATAACAGAGCCGGGATCGATTCTGGAAGCAATATCCGTGTATTTAACTTGAGTGACCCCATTCTCAAGGTTGATTTCTCGCCTTTCTTTTACAAGAGCAATTCCCTGTTCATAAATAGTTAACTCAAGATCCTTTTCGGTTTCAGTCTCTCCAGCTTCAATGCCTCCAGCTTCAACATTTCCAGAAGCCAGAATCCCCGATGGGGCTGCAGCTGGAATCTCCACGGAAATTACTGAATTTGATCCGGCTGGATTCTTTTCGCTGCCGGACATATTTGCCTGAGCAATGCTTTCCGGATTTGGAGACATATAAGCTGAAAACAGTAATGCAAGCCCAATAAGTACTGTAATAATCCATAAAAAGTATTTCCTCACTCCCATGTATAATTAATTAGGGCCTGATTTATATATACATAATTTTTGTGTTCTTTTAGATATTGAACTGTGGCTTTTTAATTTCCCGCTGGATGTCGGACAAACAATGCAAGAATAGGGTACAATATCGTTGAAATAATCAACAGAAACATTGTATCAGAAAGCGACCCAATCACATCAGCAGTCCATACGATAACCGCGGCTCCTATTCCTCCAGCACCCATACAAAGCCTGAGAATAAAGCCTGATGCGAAAGCGACGTTTTTGTGGAGGAGTTCCTGTCATTGTAACCGATGTCACATCGCAGAAACAGATAAAAACAGTTGCAGTAATGGTAATCCCTTCCTGGATGCATGTAATTCTTTTGATATATTATCTCGATAAATTAGACAATTGCCTGGATATATAAAAAAATAGTTAATGTATAACTTAAAGTCAATTTTTTGTTTACTTTCCTGGTAATTGAGATTCGGGTCTTCGTGGTTTCGTGCGGATGACAATCTTCAGATTAAACAGGGTGAGTGATAAAGCTCTCTGTAGATATTTTAAGGCCTTAAGTCCACAACTTGAGTACACAAAACTACAAAGAGTAAAAAAGATTAATCAAGTCTGGCTTCTTTTCTTTGCAAGAACCATATGTGGAGGCTGGATATAACCTGCTTCATGACCAGACGGATCATTTCGTTCCAAAAACGCATCATAATCTTTCAAAAATCTCCATGAAACGGCCTCAAACCCATGAGATTGTGCAAGGGCAGTTATCCTCTCAGGTGTATTGTTTTTCGCAAGGGGCAGATTCGGCTTAACACCAGAATACAATTCATTAAACTTTTCATAACGACTGCTTTTCTTCTCTGTTCCATCAGGGTTCTGGAACCACAAACCATCAACTATCATCATAAGGCCACCGTCTTTTAAAAGCCGGCAACACTCACTCATAAACTTATCCGGTTGAGGCAGAGTCCAGAGAAGATACTTGCTCAAAACGAAATCGTACTCTCCGTCATTTAGAGGAATTTTTTCTGCATCTCCCTGTACTAACGAAACATCTACACCTTTTTCTTTGGCATTTTCCGCTGCTTTTTCAAGCATATTTTCTGACAAATCAACACCGGTTACATCATGTCCCATTGCGGCAAGAGATATTGCAAGAAGCCCAGGACCCGTTCCAACTTCTACTGCACGGATTTTTTTATCCGTTAGCAGAATTTCAGAAAAAACAGATTTCCATATCTCCATTTCTTCATCCATACATTTAGCATATTCTGTGTGATAATCAGAACTCCTGTAGTCCCAGTATTCTAAAATTTTGTCTTTCATTTCTAATATTTCATTCATTTTCTATCCCTCAAATAAAATTGGCATTAAAATGTTTCTATCGGAACGACATTGTTATCCAGAGCGAAAATGTTTGTAACATAATTAATTGGGATTAACGGGGGCTCATCCTGAATAACTGCCTGAACCTCTTCAAAAATTGCCCTCTTCAGAAATTGCATAACGTAAGTAATATTCTGAAAGCCGGTATGACAGCCTGTAATTTTGGCATCTTTTGTCCTAAAATACTGTCTCTCTGGTATGAATAAAACACTAATTGATATTACTATTTATAAAGATTGCGTATTTAATTCATTATAATTAATAATATACTAATGGTTGCACATTTTATTTTCATAATTTAACTGAAATAAATAACAATTAAGTTCTATATCTATTTTTATATAATATTCTGGACAGTAAAAATGAATAAAAGCGGTTTAAACGGAGGATGCCACCTTAAAAAAGAGATCAAAAATTACTGGGAAGAAGGAGCCTGGAATTATGACTGTCATGTAAACATGGAATGAAGACCGAGGGTGAAAGAGAGTTATGGAAAGAAGCTTTTTCTATCCTACTAACTAAAATACATCTGGATGTTCTGGATGTTGATGCGGAACCGGTATAATGAGATTGGTACAATGGGATTAGTTCTTCTGAGATGGGACACCGTGTAAAAGGAATTGATTCTTCATAAAATCTAAAGAGTATTGGGCGAGAAAAGGCAAAATATCCAGGTTTTCGATGACATTTGAAATAGGGAATTCTGAACAAAATCAACGATACAGTTTATTGGACAGTTTTTATTTCAAAAAACTAAAAATTTCATCAAATTATCTACATAACTATAAAATAAAATCACACAATTTAAATATACATTATATATAACTTAGTTAAAAATAGTGTTAATATCTATTAAATATTTATGCATATTGGTGTGTTAATGGTGAAATTCAACTTTTCAAAAATAAAACTATCCATCTCTGCCATTGCCGTTATTATGATTGTAGCGCTGCTCTGTGCAGGATGTGTTGATACTGGAGAGGCGTCTAATGAAAAAGTTCTTCGTGTAGTTTTTAACGAAGGGCCCGATACCGGCGGCAGTCTTGATCCTGCCAACGGCTGGACAGGGTGGTATGTCCATCAGGCAGGCATCTATGAAACCCTGTTCTACTATGACGCAGACATGAATCTCATGCCCAAACTCGCATCCGGATACAATCAGTTAAACGATACCGAATGGGAAATCCAGCTTCGTAAGAATGTAACCTTCCATGACGGGACAAAAATGGATGCGGATGCGGTTTTATTTTCACTGAACCGAGTGCTTGACCCATCAAACAGCAGATCATCCGAGTACTCCTTCATCAAAGATGTACAAAAAACCGGGGATTACACCATTGTTATTGAAACCAATGGCACTTGCGCTCCACTAATTTCATCCCTTGTAGACCCTATCATGTCCATTGTAAGTCCTAAAGCCAGTGATCTCGACAAAGAGCCGGTTGGGACCGGGCCCTTCAAGTTTGTGTCCTTCGAACCGAGTACAAGCCTTGAACTCGAAAAGAATCCTGATTACTGGGGCGGGGAAGCAAAAGTTGACCGCGTACTCATACAGTATAATAAAGACAGCACGGCCAGAACCATGCTGATAAAATCCGGAGATGTAGATATTGCCAGAGACCCACTCCAGAGTGAGTATTCAGCACTTAAGAATAATCCTGATATAAGCGTCACTTCCAAAGAAACATTGCGTACGTACTTCCTTTATGTAAATGGCGGAAAAGCTCCATTCAATGACACCAGAGTCCGCCAGGGCCTTTCTTATGCGATCAACCGCCAGGAAATCGTGGATACAGCACTTGAAGGAGTCTCCGGCATCCCGGCAACGGGAGTATTCACAAATACCATGCCCTGGAACGCAAATGACCAGATTAAGTCCTATGAATATAACCCTGAGAAAGCTCTGGAACTCTTCGAAGAAGCAGGAATCACGAAAGGCACAGATGGTAAGCTGTACTACAACGGGAACCCCTTCACCGTTGAAATCCAGACCTACACAAAACGTGCAGCTCTTCAGCCGAGTGCGGAAGTAATCGCTTCAGAGCTGGAAGACATTGGCATCACCTCAAAGGTCACAATTCTGGAAAGTGCCGCACTTAAAGAAAATGCTCTTGCAGGAACATATGATTTATCTCTCAGTGCATGGAACACGGCCCCGATCGGAGATCCCGATTACTTCCTCTCAACCCATTTCCTCTCTACCGGAAGCTATGCATCAGGCTGGCTTCGCTATTCAAACCCTCAGGTAGACGAATGGATTCTCGAAGCAAGAAACGAACCTGACAAAGATAAACGGGCCGAAATATATGATAAGATCCAGGAACAGATTCAGGAAGATGCACCAGTACTGCCAGTTTTCTATGCCAACGAAATTTATGCCCTGTCCTCGAATGTTGAAGGCTTTGTGATGTATCCAAACGAGTATACAATCATCACCAAGGACATCGGATTTGCATAAACTTGTAGGAGGATATAAGGAAAAGCTGCCGTTTGCAGACAGCAGGTTTGATGTTATTGTAGAAAGGTATGTCCTTAAGGAGAGGTCAGTAAAGGATAAAAGCTTCCGCAGCGAAGTTCTGATGGATCTCTCCTTAAAACTACAACATGCCGTGAACAATTTCTGAAATAACAGGATGATATTTGGAAACTGAAATTTTCAAGGGTTCTTCGTCCCGGAAAAAATCAGTGAAGTGAATAATGGATATTGATGTTGGTTTATCCGGGCTGGATAGTTACGATATGCTGTATTACCCAACAGGATAATTACAATTTTTGACTGGAAGAGGTATTAACGTGGCATTAAGGATGAAGTTATCATTTGCCTGCACTGCAGTTTTTTTTATTGCAGTCGTCATCTGTTCGGGTTGTGTTCAGACAGAAGGTTCTGAAGAAAAAGTTCTTCACGTAGCTCTCACGACTGGCCCTGATACAGGAGGAAGCCTTGATCCCTCCCTTTCATGGGAAGGCTGGCCTATGCGAAGAACCGGAGTCTATGAGACGCTCTTCTCTTACGACAAAAACATGAGTCTCCAGCCTGAACTTGCAACAGGCTATAAACAGCTAAATGATACAGCATGGGAAATTCAGCTCCGCAGGAATGTAACCTTCCATGACGGAACAAAAATGAATTCTGACGCCGTTATTTATTCTATCAACAGAGTTCTTAACTCATCAAACAGCCGTTCTGCAGAATACTCTTTTATCAAAGACGTCTACAAAACCGATGACTACACAATCGTTGTGGAAACAAATGAAGCATACGCGCCAACGATTCTCATGTTCACAGACACCATCATGTCCATTGTAAGTCCTAAAGCCAGTGATCTCGACAAAGAGCCAGTTGGAACAGGGCCATACAAGTTTGTTTCATTTGAGCCGGGTGCCAGTATAGAACTGGTAAAGAATCCTGATTACTGGGGCGGAGCACCAAAAATTGACAGGATAGTTATCCAGTACAGCAAAGACGCCGCTGCAAGAACTCTTCTTCTCAAATCAGGTGATGTTGACATTACAAGAGACGTCCTGCAAAGCGAGTACGCAACTCTTGAAGCTGATCCTGATATTAATATCGTATCCAGAGAAACGCTTAGAACCTATTTCATGTACATTAACGAAGGAAAAGCACCATTCGACGATGTAAGGGTTCGCCAGGCACTCAATTATGCAATTAACCGCCAGGAGATTGTCGACACAGCCCTCGAAGGTGTTGCCGGCTCTCCAGCAATCGGAATATTCCCTGACATCATGCCATGGAGTGCGAACGACAAGATTGAAGCCTACGCTTATAACCCTGAAAAAGCTTTGAAACTCTTTGCTGAGGCAGGAATCACGCAGGGAAGTGATGGTAAGCTCTATTACAACGGTAAGCCGTTCGCAATTGAAATCCAGACCTATACAAAACAGGCAGCACACCAGCCAATGGCAGAAGTAATTGCCGCTCAGCTTGAAAAAATCGGCATCACCACTACAATAAAAATTGCCGAAACAAATTCAATTAGCGCTGACGCAGTAGCCGGAAATTATGACCTTGCACTCTATTCCTGGGGTGTTGCACCTGTAGGAGATCCTGACTATTTCGTGTCCAGCCACTTCCTTTCAAACGGAACCTACGCATCCACATGGCTACGCTATTCTAATCCTCAGGTTGATAAGTGGATTCTTGAAGCAAGGGCTGAGACAGACAAAGAAAAACGTGCAGAACTCTACGACATGATTCAGGAACAGGTCCAGAATGATGCGGTACTGGTCTGTATCGCATACAAGAAAGAAATTGACGGACTCTCCCCCAATCTCAAAGGTTTTGAAATTTATCCAAATGAATACACGTTCATTACAAAGGAAATGGAACTTGCCTGAGGGATTAAAAAATGAAAGACAAAATTACAGCACACTGGAATAAGATCAGTCCAAATTACCGGAAAATGTATCGTGACCACCTTGACGAAGAGATTCTCCTGATGCAAAACCTCTTTTTAGATAAGCTGCCAGCTGGTAAAAAACTTAATGTCCTTGATATCGGAACAGGGCCTGGCATCCAGGCATTTGTTTTTGCTGGCATGGGACACAATGTCACTGCTCTTGATATTTCAGAAGAGATGCTTGCACGTGCAAAAGAAGAGGCAAAGAACCGTAATTTGTCAATCAAGTTTGTTGAGGGTGACGGAGAAAAACTGCCTTTTGAAAACAATACTTTTGATATTATCGTAAACATGCACCTTCTCTGGACGCTCACAGACCATGACAAATTCTTTAGTGAATGCTGCCGCGTGCTGGTACCCGAGGGCAGGATTCTTGCAATTGATGGCCAATGGTTCCAGCCAGGATACGTTCCAAACAGGATCTACAACCAGGAAGAAAGAAATCACGATGAATTAATTGAGTATCTTCCGCTTTATGACAGCAACTCGCCTGAAATGATTACAACCATCATGGAAAATAACGGGTTTTCGGAGGTCTCCTGGAAATCTCTTCCCGAGTATGCAGAGTATATGAAAAGATGTGATCCGGAAGGTTATGACTATTTATCTGTTCCATATCTCGCCACCGGAATAAAATGTTGAGGAATGAAAAATGGAATACAAAATTGCAGATGACAGACGTTGTCCATTTTTGCTGAAATGTGATCCAATAAAATATGCAGCATTATACTCGAAACTTCCGTATCTCATCTCTGCAAGGAAGAGCTGAAGTTTTCCAGAGGTAATGCAATGCTAAATGAGTATTTCATCCGCCGGGCTCTGTATCTCATCCCGGTCCTCATATTTACCTCATTCATGAGTTTTTCACTCATCTACATCGCGCCGGGAGACCCAGCAGAAATTATGATGACGAGTCCTTCTGGCGGATATGATGAAGCAGCTGTTGAAGCTTTCCGCGTAGCCCACGGTCTTGACCAGCCGTTTTACATCCAGTATCTGAACTGGCTCAAAGGCGCAGCTGTCGGAGATTTTGGCTACTCGTACATGAGCGAACAGCCGGTATTTGATACTGTTCTGACCGCATTCAAAAATACGCTGAAACTTTCCGTTCTCGCGCTTGCAATTGCTCTTGTTATCGCTGTCCCTCTCGGCGTAGTCTCAGCTCTGAAACATAACACCATTGTTGACGACGCCTGTCGCTTTGGCGCTCTTCTCGGAGTGTCCATTCCAAACTTCTGGCAGGCCTATCTGATGATAATTTTCTTCTCGGTAATCATTCACTGGCTCCCAGCATCCGGATTCGGACACGGGACAGATATCAGCTACATGATTCTGCCGGCGGCTGTTCTTGGGACAGGGTCAGCGGCTGTAATGATGCGGATGATCCGTTCAAGCATGCTGGATGTCATGGGAAAGGAGTATATCCAGACCGCACGCGGAAAAGGGCTTTCTGAAAAAATCGTTGTCATCAGACACGCATTGAAAAATGCACTTGTTCCGGTTATTACGGTGGTTGGGCTGTCGATTGGTTTTCTCTTAAACGGCTCGGTTGTTGTTGAGACAATTTTCGGATGGTCGGGTATTGGAAATCTTGTGGTGAACTCAATTCTTTCCCACGATTATATGATGGTACAGGGCTCGGTGCTCTTTGTTGCAGTTATTTTCCTTCTGACCAATTTCTTTGTAGATCTGGTCTACGTTTGGGCAAACCCGGAGATACGCTATGATAGAACTTCTTAAAAATCGGCAGATCATTATCTCCCTGATAACTCTTGGCGTGCTTATTTTCATGGCCGTGTTTGCCGGTGTTTTAGCCCCTTATGACTACACGGAAAAGGACTTGCAAAACCGTCTGCTGCCTCCGTCTTCTGACCACCTGTTCGGAACCGATAACCTTGGCCGTGATATCCTGACAATGGTGATGTACGGTGCACGGACATCCCTTTTCGTTGGATTTGCGGTTGTCAGCATTTCGCTTGCAATAGGAATGACACTTGGCGTTCTGGCAGGGTATTACGGCGGGTGGCTGGATGAGATTATCATGAGGCTGACGGATAGTTTCCTTGCTTTTCCGTCGATGTTTCTGGCACTTGCAATTACCGCGTTTCTGGGACAGGGAATGGAAAACATGATGCTTGCTTTAATTGTTGTCGAGTGGACGGTGTTTGCAAGAGTTGCACGCGGTTCAACACTTGATGTCAAGACAAAAGGCTACGTTCAAGCATCCAGGTGGGTTGGTGCTTCAAACACTTATGTGATGATAAAGCATGTTCTTCCAAATATTATCTCCCCGGTTTTGATTATGGCATCGCTTGGAATCGGGAATGTAATTCTGGCAGCGGCCGGTTTAAGTTTCCTTGGGCTTGGGGTGCAGCCGTCAACACCGGAATGGGGTGCAATGCTGAATGCAGGCCGTACATATTTCACAACTGCTCCCTGGCTGATGCTTTTCCCGGGGCTTTTTATAATGATAACTGTTCTTGCATTCAACTACTTTGGCGACGGGTTGCGGGATGCACTTGACCAGAAGATGAAAAATATTGAACTTGAAGGGAGGTTCTGATATGCCTGATTTATTGCTGAAAGTATCCGGTATTTCTGTAGCAATCCCAACCGGGCAGGGAGCAGTTCATGCGGTTGATGATGCGACGTTTTCGATTAACAAACACGAGATATTTTCACTGATTGGGGAGTCAGGTAGCGGCAAGTCAATTCTTGGCCAGGCAATAATGCAGCTGCTTCCTCCAAATGCGGTGTTTTCCGGGAAAGTGGAACTTGACGGCACGGAAATTTCAGCACTTTCCGAGAAGGAAATGCAGAAAGTCCGCGGCAAAATAGTTGCATCAATTGCCCAGAACCCATATCTTGCAATGAACCCCGGAATAAGGGTTGGCACGCAGATTGCAGAGCCGATGCGGGCACATCTTGGAATGAGCAAAGAAGATGCAAAGGCTAGAGCATGTCGGTCTCTGAAGTATTTTGATATCGTCCCTCCTGAAGTGAGGGAAAGAGAATACCCGTTTCAGTACAGTGGCGGAATGTTGCAAAGGGCAATGGTTGCAATGGGAACGGCTGCAAATCCTGAACTTATTATCGCTGATGAACCGACAAAAGGCATTGATGTACTTAAGAAGCGCAATATTGCAGCAATATTTCAGAAAGTTGCCTCGGACGGCTGTGCGTTTCTTTTAATTACGCATGATGTAGGTTTTGCCCGGGCGATGTCAGACAGAATTGCGGTAAACTACTGTGGGCAGATTATAGAGATTGCAGGAAAGGATGCGTTTTTTAAAGATCCTCTGCACCCGTATTCAAAAGCGCTTCTGGACGCAGTGCCTGAGCGCGGAATGCACCCGATCCCGGGCTCGTCGCCTTCGATGATTGAGGTGCCGGAAGGTTGCAGGTTTCATCCGCGGTGCCCGCACAAAACGGATAGGTGCCTGAAGGAACCGCCAATTGTGGAGCTTGAGGGCAGATCTGTGAGGTGCTGGCTTTATGCTTAAAGCAGAGAACCTGCATTACGTTTACAAATCAGGACTGATTAAAATTGCCAAAAAAACAGCCGTCGACGGCGTTAACCTTGAGATCTTTCCGGGTGAAACGGTAGCTATTGTCGGGGAGTCAGGGTGCGGAAAGTCAACGCTTGCAAAGATGCTTGTCCAGCAACTTGACCCGGTTTCTGGGGAAGTGTTTTTCGATGGGACGAAACTGACTGGAATGAGCTGGAAAAATCTCCGGAAGTTCATGGGAAAAATCCAGCTGATTCCCCAGAACCCAGATGATGTGGTTGATCCGAGATGGACGGTTGAACGGTCGGTTGCCGAGCCATTAGTGATTTGCGGAGTTTTTTCTAAAGAGGAGATTTCGGAAAATGTAGATGACCTGTTTGCAGAGGTAGGGCTTTCTGCGGAGCACAAGACCCGATACCCACATGAGCTGTCAGGAGGGGAACTGCAAAGGGTAGTAATCGCCAGGGCGCTTGCTCTGAAGCCTGAGTTGCTGGTCTGTGACGAAGCGACCTCGATGCTTGATGTGTCGGTGCAGGCTTTTATTGTGACGATGCTCAAAGAGATTCAGAAAAGACGCGGTCTTAGTTTGGTGTTTATTACGCACGACCTGGAGGCAGCGAAGGCTGTTTCGGACCGATTACTGGTGATGTATGCAGGTGAGATTGTGGAGGAGGGGAAGGATGTGTTTGACCGGCCTCTACATCCTTATACGCGTGCTCTTCTGGATGCAGCAAGGTATATGTCGCTTGAAGTTGTGGTGCCGGAAGAGGTTGGAGAGCTGCCTGATGGTTTTTCAGGCTGTTCCTACTACAGATTGTGCCGGGAGAAAACGGACGCGTGTAAAGAGCCGCAGAAACTACAGAATGTTTCGGGGAGATTGGTGAGGTGCTGGAAATCAAAGTGAATCCAAACAATTAATCTGGAAAATACTACGGAAACTTTGCGTAACTGTAGTAGCTGGAGATACCTGACAGTCCTGCCTGAAGGGTGCAAAAGTTCGCATTCGACTGCTTCCATCATTCGATTGTTTCCATCATTCAGTTGCTTCCTTTGCCCGGATCTGAAATTCGCAGGAAAGAATCAGGAAAATTCCGAAATACAAGACTGAAAAACCGAGAAATTAAGAATGGATTCGTCGAAAGAGCATCTTAAACTAACGCACTTTGAAAAATTTAATATAATAAATTTAAAGGTATTGTTAGAGAAAGTCATTGTTAGAGAATTCTACAGCTTTTCTGTATTACAAATAGCTTTTCTGTATTACAAATAGCTTTTCTGTATTACAAATAGCTTTTCTGTATTACAAATACCAAATTATTAGATCCAGGCTTACAGGCGTCTAAAAAGTCTTCTTAAAATTAAAAATATCTTACTTTAGCAGTTTTAACGCATCTCTGCAAGCTGCTACCGCAGGTGCCCCTGAGGTTATGAATATGACATCCATAACTTCCATTATTTCTTCTTTGGTGGCTCCATTCTTGAGTGCACTCTGCATCTGCACAACCGTACACCTTTCACACTGCTTGGATGCAACAACAGCAAGCGCGATAAGGATTTTCACCTTTGCAGGTAGAGCGCCGTCCGACAGTAGTTTTTTGTCGCATCTGCTATATTTTTTAAGGGATTCACTGTCAAGTTCTCCAAGGATCTCAAGAATGTGCGGGGTAAAACCCAGTTTCTCGCTCATACTTTTCAGTAACTCTTCGTGTTCAAACTCTCCGTGCTCTTCGTGATGTCTTTCATGACTTCCTTCCCCATGTTCTCCCATGGTTGTTAACCCCCACTATAGTTCAACTGATTATTTGTATATTAGTATAATATTATCTGTATATATGTTATTTATCTATTCCTGAGAATTCGTAGTCTCTAACTTAAACACTTATTTTATAACCACGGAAGCACGGAAAGTACGGAAGAATTGTGCCCCTATTTCCTTTACCATTTCCTTTATCATTCTCTTTATCAATTTCCTCTATTCTGTGTTTTCTGCGATTTCCGTGGTTGATTTTTCACTTCATACTTCCGTTACTATTTTCTTTATCATTTCCCTTACCATTTCCTTTATTCTGTATTTTTCGCGATTTCTGTGGCTGATTTTTTTACTTCAGATTGGTGAAGATATTTTGGTCCTCGACTACAGAAAACTTACCTTTCAGCAGCTTTTTCAAGATCAAACTCTTCTCCCCCATTCCAGAGGAGTTCGAATTCTTTACCCAAATTTTTTGCAAGCCCCGCATCCCAGATTTTCACAACCGAAAGGACGCGGTCATTGTCCAGGGGGTGGAGCTGAAATAGCACCACAATACTGTCATCAACAATACCGAAATAGGAATTAAAGTTCTGAACAAGCCTTACTTCTATACCTTTTTTGAATTTACCGAGACTATCTTCTCCCAGCAGTGAAAGCATAGAAGAAATAGCTGTAAAACGATGAGATCCTAGCAGCTTTATTTTAACCCCGCGGTCAATAGCTTTTGATATTTCAGGCAGCAGGCTAGAAATGACAGGCATTCCGAAGGTAGGAGGAATTATATATATGGACTTTTTTACTTCTCCATAGATGGAAACGGCAAACTTCCTTATTTCGGACTCGGTTATAGCAGTCGTCCAGAAGACCTCGTCTTTTCGTTTCTGAACCGGTATAGTTTTCAGAACCTGTTTTGCTTCTTCAACAAAGCTCTTTAAGACCTTTATTTCTTTTTCAAACTCGGATGTTCGCTTTTCAAAAAAGAGATCTAATGCTATTTCAGGATCAACCGCCCTGAACTTTTTAGGTCTTGAAGTCTGGATTTCTACAAAACCTTTTCTTGCCAGCGATTCAAGAACGGTATATATCTTTCCATAGGGTACGTCAGCGTCCCTGCCGATGTGATTTGCTCCGGAGATCCCGAGTTTCAAGAGAGAAAGATATGTAGCTGCTTCATAAGCATTCAGCCCTATGTCCTGAAGAAGCCTTTTCTTTTGCATAGGTAATTCAACAATTTAGAATTTAAAAATATTCCTAAAAAACTTTAATTCAGAAATGTGCACATCTCATAAAAGGTAATGTAGCGTTACTATTTGTATTTTTTCAAGTAATATCAACTTATTATTGATATCAACTTATTATTGATATAAGCTTACATTGATATAAGCTTATCATTGATATAAGCTTACATTGATATAAGCTTATCATTGATATAAGCTTATTATTAATTGACCACACTATTATTGTTGGGTATTGAAATTGTTTTCTAAATAGAGTTTTCAGGTTTTGTTCTTAGGCAAGGTTGCTTTCTTAGGCAAGATTGCTATATTTGTAGAATAAAAAGATTGACATTATTTTCAAGAGGTAATGGGGGGTATTATGAAACCGACAGATTACTTAAGAGAGGAGCACAGGATTATCAAACAAGTAATGCTGCCAGTACTTGACGGAATATGTATGGAAATAGAATCTGGGAGAAGTGTTGAACAGAATAACCTTGAAGGGCTCATAGTATTCGTGAAAGAATTCATTGAAGACTCTCACTATAAAAAAGAAGAAACTTATCTTTTCCCGGAAATTGAAAAAGCAGGAGTTTTGGGGGCAGAAGAACTGATAACTTCCCTTAAAAAAGAACATGACGAGGAAAGGCAATATATTAATGAAATTAATAAAGTAGTTTTCGAGGAAGAAGAAAAAAGGGAACTCCCTGCTATAGTTGAATACTCAAGATCCTATATGCGACTTTTGACTCTGCATATTGACAAGGAGGAGAATGAGCTTTTCCCGATGGCTGATACCTATCTCTCACCGCCTGTCCAGAAAGATTTGCTTAAGTCTTTTGAAGATATGGATACCGGAATAATAGGCTCTGAAAGACACGAGGAACTCAAAATGTGGCTAGACACTGTAGGAAAGACTTATGTAAAACCAGAATAATCACTCGAGTTCTGCAAACCTACAAGCCTTTTCAAAAAAGGCTTGACTGACTATTTTTTCTGAAAAAGTTTGATCAAGAACCAGTTTAATCAAGAACCAGTTTGATCAAGGGAGGACGGGAGCCCTTGACTGAGATTGCGCCTTCGGGGCAGATACCAAGGCAGAAACCCATACCACCCAGAGTTTCTCGGATAAGACCTTTGCTTTTCAGTTAATGATTTTAATAGCACCTTCGGCGCAGGGTGCAACATATTTTCCGCATCCTGTGCATTTCTTTTCGTCAATTTTTACTATCATTCGTTTTACCATTTAACCAACCCCCCACAATATATTCAAACCAAAAATATATTTTAATTGCACAAAATAAGTGAAATTTCAGCATAAAATGGCGTTGAGCAAGAGTTACATTCAAAGGTCCGGCAAATATCCTTCCCTGTGCAGTATTTTCTTATAGTCGCCTATTAATTTGCACAGCTTGCGAGTATAATTTATAAAGTCCGTGCCTGTATCTCCTTTGAACAACAGCTTTTCAGCTTTTTCTAGAAGATCGGGATAAACAAGTACCAGCTCTTCTTTTGTGTGTAGGAACAGAGCTGAAAAGTCCCTGTGGATGCTCATGCTTCTCTGAAGCAGTTCCATATCCAGAGTCTTTTCAGAGATATAGTCTTTGAACTTCGTGTAAGCATAAAAGTTTGCAATATTATGGTTTAAGGAATTTAAAATCGAATACAGAATATTGTCCGTGTTTGGAAGGGGAATGTCACGAAGTTCAAGGTCCACACCTTCGTAATTTTCATCTTCTTCAATATTCCTGTCTCGAGTTATGTCGTTGCTCATTTTATTACCCTAGTTTATTCGTAAGTTATATTTTCATCATAGAATTTTAAATGCAAGAAACATAAAAATGACACCTTGCACCTGATAAAGTTTAATCCTCGTTTCCAGGTGCAGGAACAATCCCTAGGTTGCATCAGACCAAGAAGATTAGCTTCACCCCACAACTAATGAATCTTACTGTCCTTAATACGGAAAATCTCTATTCCAGTCATTGTTATCAGCTTGTCTGTAGCTGGCAAACCCATGAAACTACATCTGGTACGCCACTAGCTGTAAAGCGTGATGTAATGGTATTATCTGAAATCATATCCTCAACTATAACATTCTTCCTTTAGAAGGGTCTTCTTTAGAGAATCGACGAAGTATTGCCTTGTTCTCTTCTGTAGACATATTTCCCTCATTTGCGCGTTTATCTGCTCAGCTTTTGATGTATTTCTTGCCTATAAATCTTTTTATCAAAAGTTTTTTTCAGTGATGAGTACCTTCCACAACCTGTATTCCTGCATCCTGAATCGTTTTTTTTATATTGTCAAGATTAGGGCACTTAGGATAAGTGTCTTCCATAAGCATACAGGAACTGAGGTGTACCGCATCCAGGTCATACTTCTTGAGGGCGTTTACCAGACGGTATACTCTCCTGCCCGAGCAGCCTCCACACGTGAAAAAGGCGATTATCTGAGTGTTTTCGTCGTAGGTCTCAAAGTGGGACTTTCTTTCATTGAAGGCCTTAAAGCATCCTACTCCCGGACAGGTTTCCGAGACGATATCGCAGCGCACGACCGCTATTTTTGTAGGTTTTGCTTTTTCTTTCATTTATGCCTCGCTCTGAACCATTTTGACAGCCGTTCACATTTGCTTTAGCTTACGGCATGCGCGTAGCTTCGGTTTGTCTTGGAGCCTTTACGACCAGCACCCTGAAAATTCCATTTCCCGGATTCAGAAGACGATGGGGAATTCTTGCAGGGCTCTCAATCAGCATATC
This sequence comes from Methanosarcina barkeri str. Wiesmoor, assembly GCF_000969985.1. Classification (GTDB taxonomy): domain Archaea; phylum Halobacteriota; class Methanosarcinia; order Methanosarcinales; family Methanosarcinaceae; genus Methanosarcina; species Methanosarcina barkeri_B. The sequence goes on from NZ_CP009526.1 coordinate 1,303,822, forward strand.
TCGGCTAACTTCCTGTTGTTCTTCACCAATTTCAACAATACCTTTTCCTTCAAGAATGTAGAAAAAGACATCTGTGGGAGTCATGTGCTTTTTTAAAGCTTCTCCTGGCTTAAGCTCTATATGTACTGCCTGGGCGTGTTCGGTATTGTAGAGCATCCGGACACTCACATTGTGAGGGTTCGGTTTTTCAGGTGAAGATTTCATCTCAGTAACTTTCATTAATTCTCCCCTTTTGACCATAGTTTTTTGTTTTTCAGCATTATGCCTTACCCCAGCATTATGCCTTAACACTGTTTCTTAATAGTAATACTGACCAGGATTATGTGATCACTCTATTCATTTTTTTTATTCTACTGATGTTCTATTCTGATATCCGTCTATCAGTTATGTTTTATTCTGATATCCGTCTATCAGTTATGTTTTATTCTGATATCCGTCTATCAGTTATGTTCTATTCTGATATCCGTCTATCAGTTATGTTCTATTCTGATATCCGTCTATCTGTTCTATTCTGATCCGTCCCATATATTCCTGGCCGGTATAAGTTTCACTATTTTGGAATGTATTATGAATTTCAATCTCTGAAACTCTGGATTTCTTCTGGGTTAATAGTTGGTGAAGAGTTTACAGAGGAAACACTTTGAATGGGAGCAGATCAGAAAGCACTTAAAATTGAATAAAGCAATTTAAGAGTTGTAAATGCTATACAAAACTTACCTGATTTTACAGGCCTACCTGGGCTTTGAATTCCTCAAGACCCACGCCGTCAATGAATTTTCCAAGCCTCTTTTTCGTGCCAGAATTTTTATAGAAATTAACAATTCTATCGATTGCGTCAAGGACTTCCTCTTCTGACAGGTTTTTTGCAACAACCTCAGCAAGTCTTGGACTTGCAGCCGCAGCACCTCCTACCATCAGGGTATATCCTTTAGCAGTACCCATTACCCCTATGTCCTTAATGGCAGGCTCAGAGCAAGAGTTTGGACAACCGGAAACTGCCATCTTGAACTTGGAAGGCATCGACATTCCGTGGTATTTTTCATCCAGTTTAAGACCCAGGCCTACTGCATCCTGTTTTCCTTGCTTGCAGAAAGTAGTCCCAGGACAGAACTTTACACTTCTTACGCAAAGCCCTACAGCGGCGCCGGGTTTCATATCCAGATCAGCCCACGCATTGTCAAGGTCTTCCTCCTTCAGGCCTACGATTGCAATCCTCTGGGCAGAAGTCATCTTAAGGGCAGCAGCTCCATATTTTTCTGCAACGTCGGCTATCTTCCTGAGAGTGTTAGGGTCCGCAATTCCTCCTGGGATATGAGGGGCGATTGCATAGGTTTCACGGTCTCTCTGAACGATTGCACCTTTTTCCGGTAAGTTGTCTTTCATGGTTGTTATACTCTCCAAACTTTGCAAATTTTCTATATGGTTAGATTTCCAGCAGTTCTGACAAAATAGCCCGAGTTCCGTCTTTGAAGACCGGGTCCGTTTAACTTATTTTGTTTGCTCAAGCGGAGTAATTTCAGATAAAGACTTAAATTTCTTTTTGGTAGAGCGAGGATTGTTACTTCAGACTCAGTATTTCAGTCACGGGTTTCTTTCAATTCTGTTTTGTCAGACACAGAGAAACTTTTATAGAAAATTAATACAAATCTGTTTTATAAAATATGTGATATATTAGTATTCTTTTGATATCACTATATTAGAGATACTAATTTATATATTAGACAGTTTCTATGTTTATACTATGAAAGACTGTACAGTCTACAAGACCATGAATATCATCGGGAAAAGGTGGACAATCCATATCCTTCTGGAGCTGTACAAGGGGGAAAAAAAGGAAAAGCGTTTTAATGAGCTCAAAAGGAAACTCGGCTACATAACTCCAAAAATTCTCTCCGAGAGGCTGACAGAGCTGGAAACTGAGGGCCTTATTGAAAAGAAGGTTGATCATTCAACAAACCCTCCAAAATCCGAGTATTACTTGACCGAAAGTGGGGTGGATTTCGTGAAAATAATACAGGAAATTAAACGTTGGGGACTGAAGTGGAAATTTCAGAATGAAGAATGTGAAAAGGCTATTTGCATGTACTGTGAGCGCTAAACCATAACTAAGTAAAGAGAGTTCAAAAACGTAAAATATGCGAGAAAGAAAATAAAGGCACCGACAAAAGCACTGTGACTTCCATTCATCCCGTTTTTACATGTTTGTAGCGGTTACAGGCTCTGAAAATATCTTTTAACAATTCTAAAAAATCTTTTAAATATTCTACCAAGGTCTTTCAATGATTTTTTTCTTTATCCACTCAAATTTTTCCATATTTTGCTTTTTTATGTTTTGTAATGCTGTATTTGGTACATGTAAATATTTAAGTTCGAAATTATAATCTGAATCTAATCTGAATCTAATCTGAATCTAATCTGAATCTAATCTGAATCTAATCTGAATCTAATCTGAATCTAATCTGAATCTAATCTGCAGATAATTCGGAAGGCCATTAATGACCACTGAAGGACAGATTGACTTTTTCTTCAAGCCTGAAAGCATAGCCCTGATCCGGAGTCTCACCAAACTCTGAAAAGCTCTCCTGTACAATCCTAGAAAACCTCCTGAAAAATGGGGTTTCAGGGGAAGATATCCGTAAATCCGGGCTAATGGATACATTTTTTATAAGCAGCAATAAAGTTGAAAGGCCTCCAAAAGGTAGAGTTTCGGTGCTTACTCAGAGCGGCTCCTTTGCCGCTATGATTCTGGAAGAAATAGCAAACGAGGAAGCAAGGGTTGCACGGGTAGTAAGTTATGGAAATAAAGTGGATGTGGACGAAAAGGACTGCCTTGAATTTCTGGCAGGAGACGAAGCAACAAAAGCTGTTGCTATCTATATCGAGTCTGTTGGAAACGGACGCAGTTTCCTTGCTGTTTGTTCTTCAGGAAGGATACTTATGTAGCCTTTAACTTCAAGGATTTCCGCTTTGAGAATAGCTTGTAAAAGAGATCTTCAATGTTGCACTTCCGGCTTCAGCCCAGCAGCTTTCCATGTTCCTGTCAATGATGTTCATGAACTACATTATTGTGCTTGTAAGTGGCACTGATGGAGTTGCGGTCTATGCGACAGGATGGAGAATAGCAACAATTGCAACTGCTCATTTAATGGGAATGGCAACTGCTGTAATTTCCGTATGTGGAACTGCAATCGGAGCCCATGATTATATAAAGGCAAAGGTTGCTCCTTCTTACTCTATCAGGCTTGGATTCCTTATAGAATGTGTGGCAGGAATTCTTATATTTGCGTTCTCCATGCCGATAGTGCCCATATTTACACAGTCCGAAGGTGCAACCCACATAACTGGCGATCTTGCCCACTTCCTGCGTGTGATGTGCATCTTCTATCCCATGCTTGCACTTGGCCTCTTTTCCTCCTCTTTCTTCCAGGAAGCAGGAAAAGGTCTTAACTCTCTGATTGCAACCCTTCTCAGAACTACTATCTTCACCCCTCTATTTGCAGCTCTACTGGCTTTTATCTTTAATATGGGGCAGGCGGGAGCCTGGTGGGGTTTAGTCATAGGCAATGGAATCGGCTCTCTGTTGATGTATATTTGGGCAGAATATTTCCTGAGAGCACTATTAAGAACAAAATATATTACAAGGACTGAAGGAACTTCAGCTTGAAATAGACAAGAGCTCTTTCCCCTAATTTTTATTAACACTATTTAGTTTTGAATCGGTAAGCTATTGAGATATTGAATATTTTTTCAGCTATTCATATCTCGAATACCTTTTTAGTTATTTATATCTCGAATACCTTTTTAGTTATTTATATCTCGAATACTTTTTTAGCTATATAAGACATTGAATATTTTTTCAGATTTTTTTTCCTTCCAGGTTCTTGTTTTTCAGAACTAGTGGTTCTTGTTTTTCAGAATTAATTGCTCATTATCCAGTTGTGTATAATTACCCATAACTCGCGAGAGTTATAATCAAGGGCTATGCTACTGTGACCCTGGTTCTTCCAGCTTACGGAAGTAACCTTATCATTTATTTTTCCGACCTCGTTTTTGTACCACCAGGAGCCGTAGTCACTGAAACCTCCCCCAAGCCCGATATAAAGAACAGGTGAGTTTATTCTTGAAAAGTCAATTTCATAGCCTTCCACGTTCCCCATCAGTCCGGCCATATAAAGATCCAGGTGTTTAGGTGCGTAGGGAACGGCCCCTCCGGTCAAGGTCAAGTTAAGTAGCTTGTTTTCGTCAACATAGTAAAGGCCGTCCAGATCTCCGCTCCAGTAGTGATAATTTGGAGTATAGGGATTTTCATTGAGTGCATGAGTCTGGGTAGCCATAAGCCGGAAAAATTGTCTGTTTGTAAGGTCAGGTTGAAAAATAGATTCTCGGTCCGGATCGGTTAAAGCCAGACTGGCTATCTGCATCATGGCAGCCATATTGCTGCCGTTATAGATCCTGTTTTCCATACATCTGAAAATTGTGTCAAATTCCTGTGCCTGAGCTCTTATTAACTCCGAATATTTAGGCTCGTACTTAATAATAATATCAATAGATACCATTCTGTTAACCGAACCCAAAACAAGGTCGTTATATTTGCTAGCTCCGTAAGCAGTAAGGATCAAAGCCCCATGACTGTGGCCAATTGCCGTAACCTCGATGTCCTCTACCGTTTTATTACTCAGGAAAGCTGTATGGATTCTTGATACAGCGATGCCGTTGTATGTATCATTCAGGTAACTGTCAATGGTCCAGTTTTCCATGTAACTGAAATCGGTCTCATTTACCGGAACGTTTGTCTCTCTTCGATCCAGAATATATGTACTATATCCTTGCTGAGCGTAGTATATCGCCATATCGGAATAGAAACTTTCAGTCAAAGCCTGCCCAGGCAGGATTATTAAATTTTTATTTTGATCTGTGCTCCAGGCGCTCTTTTCTTTTACATAGTTGGTGAGTACAATGTAATCATACTCTCCAGTTCCAACTTTTATCTTAAGCTTATACTCTGCCACATTACTGCAAACAAGGCCAATTCTATTGCTTTTCACTAAAGAAGAGTATATTCCTGGTACTCGGAACGAAGCGGAACTATGATAAAAAATTCCCAGCTTATCAGATTGATTAAACAGAGTCTCGGTTTTGTTCTCGGAGTTGACAGTTAATGGTGCTATTTGGGTCTTCATCTTCTCACCTTTGTGAGATTCTTGAGTTAGGTTCTAGACTCAAGAATCTATATTTTTGTAAAGTAAGGCAGGCTAATTTTCATCTTTGACTTCAAATTATGATAACATAAAACAGCAAAAAGCAAACTCATTAGGTTAAAAACCAAATCCTGGAAATATGATGATATAGGGATTATTTATCGCCAGCAACGGTATGTAAATCCGGAACAAAGTCATTCGGTTTTCAACTTACACACTTCAGTCGTAAAATATTACTCAATTCATCTCATAATTTTATACAGATATACTTTGTGGTTTGAGATTTTAGCTAAATTTTATGTGAATGTTTCTATTTATGTATAAAAGAGTAACATTCACAGAAACACCGGAGAGCCATGTGCACAAATACTGCAGAAAAAGAGACATAAACAAATATCGCATGAAAAGGTACATACTCAAATATCCCAAGAAAATATAAATAAACACCAATAACCCCAATAATAGGCACAAAAAATAGTAAGGCCACATTAAATCATACTTCTCATTTAAATTATCATTGGACGTAAGTAGAATATTCAGGATATTATCAAAAAAGTCGAAAATAAATTAAACCAAGATGCTCATTACGTGCTGGAAAAGATGCTCATTACGTACTGGAAAATATTGATTTAAAGTAAACTTTGATCTGTGAAGATCAACGCTGAGAATTTTAGAAAAAATTATTTCAAAAAACTATTGTACAGGTAATTTAATACCCCTGCAAGGAGGTATAAAATTGAAAAACTATTTGCCCATGCTATTGATGTTGATCTTTATTTCTGGGGCTGTACTCTCAATTGCTGTTGCTGGTGCCGCCGATAACCCCGTAGTAAACGAAACGGTATCAAAGGTTTTAAAGACCAACGAATGTGTCAATAAATCTACTAATCAATCTACATCACAGAATCAGACATGTAACATAAACAAGACTGAGTCCATAAACCAGACTGAACCTACGACAGAAACTCCTGTGGCTGAACAGAAGTTCAGGGTGGGACCGACTGTGGTACTGAGGCCGGTTAATGATGTAATAACCAAAGACGAAGATGGCCTTGTTGAACTCTATATTGATAATCCGTCCCTCAATGATGTGACTCTGAATGTGGATGCAAGGATTGGCGTACCCTCTGGGATTCATGTATACGGACAGGATTTTGCTCAGACTGGTGCAGCTGGTACGGCTTATGGAACATTTTCCGTGCCTTCCGGAAGTGCCCGGACAATCTCTATTGATCTCAAGGGAGATAAAGTCGGCACTTATACTGTACATTTCAGTGGTCTCTACTGGCCTGGAGACAATAAGGACAGTTACAACCCGATTTCACTCAGTCATCCTTTTGAAGTCAAGGAAGCTTCCGAAAATTCTGAAAAGGCTTCCAGCTCTGATGATAATGGAGAAGTCGAAGCTGAAAATACTGGAGGAGTAAAAGCTGAAGGACAGGGTTCATTTAGTGCTCCTGGATTTGGAATACTAGTTGCAGCTATAGGTCTGTTAGGGGTTTATGCTGTTAAGAAGAAGTAAATCAGGTTAAAAAAGTGTTTAAACGCAATTGTGGGAAAAATACATACATTTTTCCTTTTTTAAATTTTTACAGTTAAGAAAGGCATCTGTAATCCAGAGAAGCCTTTTACTTAAGCTTATACTGGTATTTTACTGGGTATTTACAGATGGCAGCCCAAAAAAAGGTGGTATAATGTCTGAGAGGGCCATTTTAAAAACTCTAATAGTTTATCTCTTAATTGGTTGTTTCCTGGTAAGTAACGTTTCGTGTGTATATGCTTCATCTGAAGCTTCGACAGATTCTTACAAGAACAAAACAGAGGTTTCTGAAGAAGAGCAGCCTTCAGAAGAGGCACAGAATTCCGAAGAGCAGTTAGAATCTTTTGAAGAGCAGTTAGACTCCTCTGAAGATACAGACATGCAAAGCTCAGGAAATGATGAGAACGAAAGTGAAGGAACTCAGCCTACTAAAAATACGGAAATAGAACCTGATGATGGAGAAGCCGAAATAAATCTCTTGGAAAATACGGAAATAGAGCCTGATGATGAAGAAGCCGAAACAAATCTCTCGAAAAATACGGAAATAGAGCCTGATGATGAAGAGGCCGAAACAAATCTCTCGGAATATACGGAAATAGAGCCTGATAATGAAGAGGCCGAAACAAACTTCTCGACAAATAACGAAACGGCGTCTTCCAAGAACCTGGTAAATCAGTCTTCGGGGTATGAGACAGTAGAAACCGAAGGTACGGAAAATCAAACTTCAGGAGAGATGGGAGTTGCAGAGGATACAGAAGGTGATTCTTCGCATTATATCGGAAACTCGTACCATATAGAACATTCAGAGTACACTATAGTAGAGAATAACACATATGTACAATCCGAACCTGTAAAAAAAGAGGCTTTGGAAAGTTCAGGATCAACTGAAAATTCAAAATCTGCTGCACCGCCTTCTGCAAGTGTCAATCTTCACGGTGAGAAGACCAGGGTTGTTTCTGGGGAAGACATTCTGCTTAAGCTTTCAGCCGTTAATCTTATCACAAAACCTGTCATGCACGTCCAGGTCATAATAATTCCACCCTCAGGAATGAGTGTTTCTTCCTCAGAGTTTGTCCAGTCGGGCGCAGGACAGTATACGACAACCTACGAACTTGAACCCGGACAGGGCAGGGACATCGAAGTAAGGATTGAAACCAACCAGCCTGGAGACTTTAATGTTGAGGGAAGGGTGGTTTATTATTTCGGGGAAGATACTGAAAACGCCGAAGATTATACGCTTAATCTACCTATAAAGGTCGAAACAAAGTCGTATCCTGTAGAAGAATCCCTGCCTGGATTTAGGCTGATGAGCCTGGTATTCACATTAGTCGCGGTATTTATCTTAAAAAGACGTTAACGGTTTCAGGAATGTTAATTCTAAAACTAACATCGTGCGGGCGTGTTAATATGTATGTGCATGCATTGTACATATTTATACTTGCGCGTATAAAAAGAAAACCGGATTATAGCTAAATTGTCGGAGGGTGTGAGGAGAGGACAATCCTATGAATTACAGAAGTTTACCCTCTCATCCTACGTTGTTTTGTGAAAACGCAGAGTTATACAAGTTGGTTTAATTCTTTAATTGAGTTTAATAATTTATTCTGATTTAAGGGCATATCATTATTTGCAGGTTTAATGTTATCTTGTGAGGAACTATTTATAAGTTTAATATCTCCCTGTGAGCCTGAAAACGCTAAAGCACTTAACATTATCAACGTAATTGCTCCTATAAAAACGATCATATTTCAATGTGTTTTTTGTATGAAACTACCATATTAATTAATAGAATCTGTTAAATTTGGATTATATCCAATTTTTCCTCGGAACGAGGAAAATTGTGTAGCTTTAATAAAGCTACTTGAATAGTTACCTAATTTTTATATAAGACAATTTAGTTTTGCGTCAATTTATACTAATTTTTATATAAGACAATTTAGTTTTGCGTCAATTTATACTAATTTTTATATAAGACAAATCCTATAAGGAATTATCCAAGTGCTCTTTATGATCAACAAACCGATAAAACAGCATTAAGGTTCGCGTATTCTAAAATCCACTATAATAAAAGATTAGAAAACAAGAGACATCGAGAAACAGATACGTTTCAGTTTTTTCCACTATATCCACACAATGAGAACATGATTTGAAAGAACGGAAGTAAAGAAGTTGTTTCCACGAGATGCATTAAATATTAAAAGGGCGTGAATAGAATTTTCATAAATTTTCAAGCTCAAACAATCGATTGATTGCGCTGAATACGAGATTTGAGAAAGGCAATTTTGGTTTTTTGAATCAATTATTTAAAAAACAACTGGTGATATTTTGGAAGTTAATTGCATCGATTCTTTGAAAAATATAAGAACTCAAACTTTTAAAAACAAGTTTGAGTGGAGTATAATTATTGCGTTATTAATAGCGCCACTAATAATTGGCGCTATTTACATTCGTGCATATGGAGTTAACGTTCCTTATTGGGATCAATGGGATACAGTACCGGTTTTTCTCGAGAAATTATATAACTCACAACTGACTTTTTTTGACTTACTAGCACAACATAATGAAAGCAGGCCGTTTTTCCCGAATGTAGTTATGATTATACTGGCTGAGTTTACCCACTACAATGTCTTATACGAAATATATTTTATGTACGCATTGTATTGTGTTTCATTTATTATTTTATACTTAATGTATGTAAAGGATCATTCTATAAGTAAATCTTCCTGCTTAAAATTTATACCAGTATCCTTTTTCTTCTTCAATTTATTCCAGATGAGCAATGTGCTTTATGGTGTACGCATAGGGCAATCCATGGAAATCTTTGGATTGATATCTGCATTATACCTGATTGATAAAAGTAAAAACTTTGATTTAATATTTATAAGCTCAATTATAGCAGCAATAATTTCTACATTTTCGTTTGTGGCAGGACTTTCAACATGGCCTGTATGCTTGATGCTAATCTTTTTGAAGGATTCAGAGCAAAAAAGAAAGAAAATAGTGCTCTGGTGTGTTAGTGCAATAGCAGTAGTCGGGATATATTTTCATGACTATGTAAAGCCTAGTAAACATCCCTCTCTTTTGTATTCCTTCCAGAACCCTGTAAATGGAGTCCTTGACTTTCTCAGCTCATTCGGATCGACAATATCTAGAGATCTAGATACTTCTCGAGTAATAGGCATTTTGATGTTAATTCTATTATTTTGTATAATCTTATTGAATAGAAAGAACCTCAGGATAAATAAGAATGCAAAATGGTACGCTTTAATGTTATATTCTCTGCTTGTTTCCCTAGAAATTTCCCTGGGGAGATCAGGGTTTGGAACTGAATCTATGCTGTCACAAAGGTATTACCTGCTCACTTACTGGAGTATAATTGCACTATACCTCATAGAGCTTAACTACTTGGACTTAGGAATTCCAGACTGTAAAAACAACATAAAATCTCAAGAGCCCTTAATTTTACAGAAGAAATTAAACTATAACTATTTATTAATGGGTATAATACTGGCATTACTTTTTATGAGTGTTGCAACCCATTTAATAATGGGAATCCAGGAAGGCAAAGAGACAAAGACTGAAAGGGAATCTATGGCTAACTATCTTGAAAACTACAAGTTTCAACCAAGTGAAAATTTAAAAACCTTATACCCGAATACAACTATTGTTCGCCAGAGGGCCTCTTTCCTTGAGAGTAGAAACTTATCTGTGTTCTATAAGGATAACAATCCAGGTAATATAGTGTCGCATCAACAACAAAATGTCGTATAAAGCAGATAGAATATATTCAAAAGTTAAATCTCTGAGGATTCATGTGATGAGCTCATCCAAAACCAATTTTATCCCACATAAGGTCTCAGAAATATTTTCGTAATCCGAAGATCGGTTGATTATTTGGAATCTGAATTCTGGGAAGTGATGTTGAGTTTTGGGATGAGCTCAATATTAAGCTGATTTTGAAATTTTCATTTTTGTACTCAAAACTAATAGTTTGTTCTGATTTGATATTTTTATTGGCCAATGAAGTTTTTATAATGCAAAAAGCCTGAAAAATTACAGAGAGTAGATGAAAGTAAATTTTACAAGTAATTAATAGCTAGAAAATGAACTTAAATTCAAATTTTTACAAGTAATTAATAGCTAGAAAATGAACTTAAATTCAAATTTATTAAAAAACGGTAAATTCGTCATTTATATATCAGATTTAAATAAAAATAACGATATTTTATATATTTACTACTTATTTGAATATAAAAAATCGAACTTTCTATAATATTGGTTTCTAATTTATATTTCCATAATTATTATATCCTCTGGATAATAATAAACTAGCGATACAATGAAAAATCGCTTTTATCGGCAAATAATAAAGCAATATAGTTTACTAATTAGATAGTCTTCCAGAAATGTGCGCAGATTATTGATTCTTAAATTAAGTATATTTGCCCATAAACAGTGAATTGAAGAACCAGCAATGGTGAAATTGTATCGAATCTAGCATAATGGTGGAGATGATATAGATGAGAGAACAAAAATTTAACAAAATAAAGAAGACAGTCTTTATTTTGTTAGCGGTCTTTTTTGTAGTAGCAGTGACAGCTGCATCGGCAAGTGCATGCACTTCAAAAGACAAGGATGATAAATGTAAAAGCTGCGCTAAAGAAAAGGTAGCTAAAGAAAAACCAGCTAAAGAAAAACCAGCTAAAGTGGTTGGTCAAAAGGCAGCTCAAAAAGTAACTCAAGAAGAGCTGGGCAACAAATACTTAGACTTCGTAGAGAATAACTGGTTTGGTGGTGTCAAAGGAGGCTATTGTGACAACGGATGGGGAGGCTGTTGTAACAACGGATGTAGAAGCTATTGTTGTGACAAAGTATGTATCGGATGCTATTGTGACGACTGTTGGGGCTGTTGTTAACAGTTGATAAGTCTAACCATGGACTAAGCTGTGGATAAATTATACTAATAAAGACCCATTTGTATACTCCGCATCGGTTGCAGAAACAGTGGGACTCTAAAATTACTGGAGTCTTTTTGATAGGACTTACGCAGTAAATGAGCTAAGATAAAATGCGAGCAGTTCTGTAATAAGCATTGTAGGAAAGTACAGTTTAAGGTTCCATGCTGCTGTTTTTCGATTTAACCGCGTAAGTCCTATCCATAAAATGATAAAAATAAAAAAAGAAATAAAGAACTCAACGTTTCTTAAATTTTAGTCTCAAATATTAAGATTTATATACCTCATCAGGCTCAAAGACCTTTTCTCCCACAACCTCTCCTTCAAGGTTTCTATAAAAACAGGATCTATATCCCATATGGCAGGCTCCACCTACCTGTTCCACGAGCAGGAGAAGAGAGTCCATGTCACAGTCAACCCTTATTTCTTTCACTTTCTGTACATGCCCTGAAGTCTCTCCTTTTTTCCATAACTGCTGTCTGCTTCTGCTCCAGAAGTGTGTAATTCCGGTCTCTACGGTCTTCTCAAGGGCTTCCCGGTTCATATAGGCGCACATGAGCACCTCCCTGCTAAGCTGGTCCTGAACCACAGCAAGGATAAGACCCTTCTCGGATTTCAAAGCATCAAAATCAATCATGGGAGATAAATTGCAAAACAAGTATAAAAAAGAGAGGGCATTAGATCTTAAGGGTGCCCGAGAAACGAAATTAAACCTAGCTCTTTTTTCAGGGTTTGATTCCAAGTACATCCTCAACGTACGCTCTGAGAATTTCCGCAACGCTCCAGGCCTGAGCAATGCAGCCTCCTGGAGTATAAGGATAATCCCCGTCAAATACTTCGGAAATTGTGCCTATGCCTGCAGTTTCAAGGTGCGTATCAAAACCCTGCAGGAGAGCCCGCATATCTTCAAGGCTTTCTTTAGAATAGTTGTGAACCTTCCGGTAAGCTTTCACATAAGCTCCAAGGAGCCAGGGCCAGACCGTCCCGTTATGATAGGCGGCATCTCTGGCTGCCGCATCTCCTTGATAGTGTCCTTTATAAGCAGGATGGTCACTTGAAAGAGTTCTAAGCCCAAAAGGAGTAAGGAGATCTTTTTCAACTCTCCTTACTATTGCTTTTTCTTTCTCAAGTGACAGACTAGTATAAGGCATAGCTACTGCGAAGATTTGGTTGGGGCGGATCGCAGGGTCTTTTATCTCATTTCCTGCTTCGTCCTGAGACACGAGGTCAAAGAGGCAATTTGTCTCCGGATTCCAGAATACACTCTCAAAATTTGAAGCTACTCCGGCTGCAAGAGTTTCATATGAGGAAATATTTTTTCCTAAATGAGTGCCCAGATTAGAGGCTGTTTTCAGGGCATTATACCATAGAGCATTAATTTCACAGGCTTTGCCTGCTCTTGGGGTCACTGCTTGTTCCCCTATTTTAGCATCCATCCAGGTTAACTGAGGACCCTGACGGATAAGATAATCGGAATCCATGCCAATTCCAAAATCCGTACCTTTACGGTAATTCTCTATGATGTTCTCCACGGTATCCCAGACATCCGAGAGGAAAAGGAAGTCTTTCGTATATGCGAAATATCGGCCCACAGTGTGAATAAACCAGAGAGAAGCGTCCACAGTGTTATAAATTGGTTCCCCTCCAAGTGCCAGAAAAGCATTCGGGATCAGGCCTCTCTTACAATTCCTGGAAAAGTTTTTGAGAATGAATTTTGCCTCTTCAAAACGACGGGGAATTAAAAGCAAGCCAGGAATAGAGATCATAGTGTCCCGCCCCCAGTCTGAAAACCAGTGATATCCTGCAATCACTGTACTTTCACCTGAAGAAGGATTCTTCACTATAAAAGAGTCTGTTGCCCTGAGAAGCTTAAGAGCAAAGGGTTCGGTAAGCCTTGAATTGAAGGCAAGAAGATTTTGTCGGTAGGTTTCTCTTGTATAGGATTCTTCAACCTGTTCGAGCGTCAGAGAAGAAATATCTTCGGTTGAAGCGGCAATGAAAAAATGGGAGGTACCCAGTTTGAGTTTGCTTTCAAAGTAACCCGGATTGAAATTATCTTCCTGGAAGTTGAGTCCCCTTTGCTTCTCAGTATCATACTCAAAGTTATAGTACCATTTAGGATCGGAATGATATTGAAGATTGGATGAAAGCGAGAAGGTACAGCCGTTAGAGCTTTCCAATTTTACTCCTGCAGGATCGGCCTTCTGACTAAAGGAAAGTTCTCCTGAATGAACAGTGTAATGGAAATTTCTGGAATTTACCAGCGGAAAGATTCTTAGCAGAGCTCCTTCTCTCCTGGATTTAATGTCATAGAGAATGCAGGTTGTGTTGCTGTTGTGAATCATGAAGACTTTTTTCTTTATGGTAAAGTCTCCGGGCTGGTAAACCCAGAGAGGAAAAGGAACAAGGATAAATTTGGAGAGGTAACTGAAGCCTGAAGGAAACACAGTATCAGGATACTTATGGGTTGCAAGCTGATAAACTTCCTTGTTAATCGAAACTTCCTCATCAAGGGAAGAAAGCAATACAAACCTTCCTGGTGGGTTTTCTGGAGCTGCCACAAGCAGTCCATGATAAGTCCTTGTGCCTGTCCCTATTACTGTAGATGAGGCATATCCCCCGAGTCCGTTTCCTACGATCCACTCTTTCTTTATTCCTTCCTCGTATGTGGAAAAGGAATCTGCTCCAAACCTGATTCCACTCATAATATATCTGGTTAGGACTTGATTTCTTAAATATTAGTATCCCCAGAACTAAGAAGTGAGGAAATCTAGGAAAGTAAAAGGAGCCAGGAAAGTAAAAAAGCTAGCTTATAATAACAAATATTAAGTTAGAAAATTTCAAATGTAATCATAAACTATTTTAGCTGTGCAGGATATAAGAAAGTGAGAATCATGAAGCAAGACCTTTTAGAAATCCTTGTTGATATCTTCAAATCTTCTGGATACAATGCCACAATATCCAGCCAGTATGATATTTTTGTGGAGAAAAACAAACATAAAGCTTATGTCAGATGTGCCCTGCAATCGGGTCGCGAGGAGATAAAAGCCTTTACAGAAAAAATAGGGGACTGTACAGGAATCTATGTAATGACCCAGAAGGGGTCTGAAGAATTAATCGATTATGCAGCTGAACTTGGGATCTATGTTTGGGACAGGGATGAACTGGCCCTTCAAATTGGAAGAGCAGTTCTTGTAAATTTAGACCATAAATCAAATATTTCGTATTCTGAACCAGAGAATCAAATATCAAATGATGCACGAGATCAGTATAGGCAAACAATTTTCGAATTACCTGTCGAAAACTGGAAGTTAAAAGAAGACTCCAGAGAGAAGCCTTACTTTAAAGAAGATCTCTTACCCCTTCAGAACCAGCAATCAGAGGCCAAAAAAATTTCTTTTGAAAATCAATCTCTGACACGGATCTTTGAAATTAAAAAAAATTTAAGGACGCCGGAACAGGTTGAAGTTCCAGAAACCGAGTCATACGAAGTGTTGAATATAAGGTCTGTAGAACCAAGGATTTCTAAAAACCAGGCTATTATTATTGCAAAACCATATATATACAACCCTAAGGATGCAGTTTTAAAGTTTGTACCTTTCTGGAAATATAGATACAATGTTGAGGCGGAGAAACGCTTCAGATCAAAAGTCCTGACCATTGCCGGAAAGGGAAAGGGATTTCTTAATGCTCTAAATAAGTCAAAGGAAGAGATGGAGATAGAAGGGTTTGGCACACCTACAAGGGTTCCTGCCGTGCAGTATGAGTTAAAAAGACCGAATGTGGACAAAAAACAGGCCGGAAAAATTCTTCTGGACTTTATTAAAGAGGAGAATACACGCGAGATACGTTTTAACAATACGGAAGGACAGGCTGTTATATATGAACACAGGAGTATTGGCCCAAGGTCTGATGAAATACAGCTTGATATGGAGCTTGTGTATATCCCTGTCTGGGAAGTGAAAGGGAAACGTAACTCTCTGGAAATCAATGCTTATAATGCAAAGGTTCTTGAGGAGCCTGTTGATGAAGATGCCGAATTTCTGTGAATTGGAAACCTAAAACAAGTATTGGAAGAAAAATATATAAAATAGAAGATATATTTTTATATACTGGCAGAATAGCAGGATTTCTTGAAAAAGAATCCAGGTCCTATCCTCCCAGACTCCTGCGAAAAAGTTTTTTTCAGGAAAAAGCGCAATTTTACAATAAACGTTATATTCGCCCGATGCAAGAGTATATAACGTTTGGATATTATCTTTAATCTGTAACGGATGGCATCTTATAGAAACTAAAACCCATAAATATTTCATAAGTATAAAAAGTAAAAAGAGGTGCGTAAATGATAGAAGTAACAGACAGAGCTGCTGCAGAATTGAAAACACTGATTGAACAGGAAGAGAAACCTGAGCTTGCTCTCAGAATTTTTGTTGCCGGGGTTGCCTGCAGTGGAATTCAGTATGGTTTAGCCTTTGATGATGAAACGAAGGAAGATGACGTGACTATGGAAAGTAACGGGATTAAACTCGTTATGGCAAAAGATATCGAAAGGAGCTTCTCTGAGGGCAGTATTGACTTTGTTGAGGACGAAAACGGAAAGGGATTCCTTATCCGCAATCCAAATGCCGGCGGTGGATGCGGCACCTGTGGCGGATGCCATTAAGTAAAGTAAAATCGCGCTGATATTGAACCCAAACCTGAAAAATATACGAAAATAAAGGAGAAACAAGCCTATGTTCCCAGGAATGGGAGGTATGGGAGGCCGGGGAATGAACCCGGCTAAAATGAAACAGATGATGAAACAGATGGGGATTGATGTTAAAGAACTCAAGGATGTTCAGGAAGTAGTTATAAAAACTGCAGACTCTAATATCATTATAGAGAATGCAAATGTTACTATCATGAAAGTCCAGGGTTCGGAGACATACCAGATCGTAGGTGACGCAAAAGAAGTCCCAAAAGAACTGGAAATTCCCGCTGAAGATATAAAACTCGTAATGGAGCAGACCGGCGTTTCTGAAGATGAAGCCCGGAAAGCCCTGAATGATTCAAATGGAGATCTGGCAGAAGCCATTGTGGCACTTTCTTCTGCCTGACTTATTTTTTTCGTGGATTTTTATAATTAGTATCAACTTTTTCTGAGTTTTTATAATCGTTGCTAAATTTTTGTAAATTTTTATGCTTAAATTTATAGTTATATCTATATTTATTGCTCACTAGGATTCCGTCTCTTCCGCTCCCATTAGTGGATACAGCAAGAGTTGGGCATCGGTATGATGGACCAAAATTTATCCTGAATCAAAAAAGGTTAGCCATTCAGATTTCCGTTGGTGTAAGTTTATTTTTCGTTACTGCAAAAATTTGGAGGTTTGCTCGAGAGTGTCTACCCTCGAGCGATACTTGGTAAGGTATTACATGGTTTTTTACATAATTTTTAAAGGTTTATCCATTACATGTTTTTGGAGGTTTGCTCGAGAGTATTTGCCCTCGAGCTATATTTGATAGATATTTGAAAACTGGGTTGTGTTTTTTAATCTTATTTTTAAGGTTGCCAATCTTTATTCTTCGTCAATTGCGCTGACGTACCTGGGAAACAGGAGCATGTAATTCTCCTGATAAGATTTCCCATCTTCATTAATATCAAGAGTCCATATTATTTCAGGTGTTCTAGCTATTGGTTTTGTTTGAATAGTTTAATTCCTCCGAACTCAATTTCATTTTAGAATTTGCCCGTTTTCTATCCTGGTGTACGTCTCCCGGGAGTGTTCCATCCCGGGACGAACGCCAGCTTATTGCATGTCTGTTTGCTCTTACATAGAGGATTGAATTTTTCCCATCCCTAACTTAACTCGAAAACTAAGTAAGGTTATGGATTTGGGTAATGGATCTTAGCTTCATAGGTAATGCAAATATAAAAATCGGAGAATATACATTTAGATAGAATTCATTAGATAACTGTCCAGAGACCTACTGAGTTTTGCCGATTTCGGCAGAAATGAAATAGATATGAAGGTTCCTGTCTCAGGAAGGAGAAACCGATTTTTGTGAAAACTTAAGTATGGGCATAACTTGAGTTGTGTTCTCAGTTTGTCCTTTTATTTTTCATCTTTTCAGACATCTGTTTTTCATATTTACTTATATATCAGGGTAAATTCATCCTTTTTTATTTTCATTTTTTGGATTCTTTTTCTAAATGCCTCATAGTTTCATATTATACTGTAAGGATTTGTAATAATAAAGTTTTAAAACTTAGTAAAAAATTCTAATTTAACCCTGGTACTAAAAACCGGAGTATTTTATGAATTTATCAGTCCGTAAGAAAAACCCATCTCATAGTCAGTTATCAATCCGGAAAACTGTCTCATCCCTGACTTTTAGTAATAAATTTCCAATATTTTGTTTCTTACAGAAAAATAAGATATGAACTGATCTGGACGAAAAGTTCCTTTCTATGGCATTTCTCCAGAAAAACGTATGAACTCCTGCATAAATAATTATTTTCTAAAGATAACTACCTATTTATAAAAGGGCCCTCAAGTTTGCTTGATGAGTTTATCCTGTAAATCAAAATTTAATCTTTGAACTTAGTCTCTCAGTAGCCTATGTTCTCAGTAGCCGATTGAGCTTCTGATCATAAAGACCATTCATGAAATCTATATGGTAAGGAATGAAATGAGGTTTGAGGCAGGCTCAAAATTGAATACTAATCAAGGTGTCAGTATGTCCGAAAAGAATTTCAATTCTCATCCTCTGGAAAAGGAAGACGGTTCCGAGCAGCTGTATGAGAATATTCAAAAAAACAGACTTCTCAATTTCCTCCGTTGTCTTCATGCTCATTCTCATGGTAACTCCTGTATTCATTTCCAGGCACACTCCCATGAACGCTCCCACGAGCACAGCCACACTCATGGAACCATTGACCCTTCAATACTTACTATTAACAAAGGGCTCTGGGCAGTAAAATGGTCGTTTATAGGGCTGATGATCACAGCCGTTCTGCAGATTTTCATTGTTTTTATTTCCGGCAGTGTTGCCCTTCTTGCCGATACCATCCACAACTTTGGGGATGCATCAACTGCAATTCCTCTTGCAATAGCTTTTTCCCTGGCCAGAAGAAAACCAAGTAAACGCTTTTCTTATGGATACGGCAGGGTAGAGGACCTTGCAGGTATAATAGTTGTTTTCCTGATCTTTTTCAGTGCTGCTGTTGCGGGTTATGAGTCTGTGAACCGCTTCTTAAACCCTCAGCCTGTAGAACATTTGCAGGCTGTAGCTGTTGCCGCAATTATAGGTTGTATAGGAAACGAAATTGTAGCCCAGTTCAGGATGAAAGTTGGAAAAGAAATAGGGAGTGCTGCTCTTATTGCAGATGGATACCATGCCAGAGTGGACGGTTTCACCAGCCTTGCAGTTCTTATCGGAGCTATCGGCATCTGGCTTGGATATCCTATCATTGACCCTCTCATTGGAATGTTAATCACAATCAGTATCCTCAAAATAGTCCTTGATTCAAGCAAGCTCGTGTTTACCCGCCTTCTTGACGGCGTTGAGCCTGAAATCATCGATAAAGTAAAAAATATTACTGAAAGCGTAGACGGGGTATGTGAAGTCACGGACCTTAGAGTCCGTTGGATAGGACACCGGCTCCATGCAGAGATCAATGCTTCCGTTGCTTCTTCTCTTTCGGTTGAGGAAGGGCATGAAATCGCCAATGCAATAAGAGAGAAACTTCTTGAAAACTTCTCTTACCTTTCCGGTACTACTATCCATGTGGATCCTCTCACAGCTTCAGGGGAATCCTATCACTATGGATCTGAGAGCCCGGAAGTTCTACATGATAAACAAAAGCAAATTTCGAATGCCTGTTCCCGATGAGATTCCATGATATTTTAGGTTTGCTTGGAACTTTATTGAAAAAAGCCTTATTTTTCTAAGAGATTATCTTAATTTAATCATAAGGTTTCGGTGAACTTGCCGGAACCTTCAGGCTATTTTCAAGTAAACCTAAAGGTTTCTGTCATTTTCAGGTTTTGTGATAATAACTATTTGTTTTTTATGTAACTGTCTCTCTTTTTAAAACTAAACTCTTAATAAAACATCATCTACTAAGCATGACAATGACTATTTTTTGTAATGAGAGTCTAATATTATAAAATAAAAGCATTATCTTATAAAATAGAATTCTTAACTAAAAATTAAAAGAAACATGTCAGAACTTGACGGCTTTCATCCCCCACCTGCCAACTTCCGGTTCTCAACGGAAGCTGGCGAGGAAGGGGACTTCACGCATTAGAATTAAAAGTTCCATTCAATAAAATTCACGATTTTTGTATCTTTAAGTATACAGAACTGCCATTTATCTTTTCTATACAGCAGTATTCTGTTAATTTTATATACTTGAAATAAATTCCTTACATCCGTTTTATTATGCCAATTAATAGGGGCACTCGATTATTCTAATTATAGTGTTACTTTTTATTATCTAATATTATTATATTATTATATTATTATTTGAAATTTATTTGCAGTAAGTGATTAGGAGGAATTGCGAAATGACAAACGTTCTGCCTCCACAGAACAATGTCATCGCGTTTGTGCCAGCTCATAATGAGGCGGATATAATCCACTCAACCATAGAATCCATTCTTACTCAAACAGTCAAAGTCGATGTTATTGTAATAAGTGATAACAGTACAGATGATACGGTTAGTATAGTAAGAAGTATAGCTGCCATTGATGACCGCGTAAGTTTGATAGAAACTGTTGGGAATAAATTTAAAAAATCTGGGGCACTGAACACTGCCTATAAAAATGTCGATCTGAATTCATATGATTATGTACTATCAGTCGATGGTGATACAATCGTAGCTCCAGATCTTGTTGAACAAGCATTAATAGAATTTCAGCTAGATCCACTACTCGGGGCAGTGTGCTCTCGTGCAGGTGTAGTCAAACAGACAACTAACGGGTTTTTTGAAAAATTAGTCTATCACTGGCAGTATGTCGAATACGCAGAATTCGACAGAAGCCGAGTTAGTCAGGATCGGGGGATTAAAGTCGCGCACGGGATGTGCACAGTGTATAAGGTAGAAGCAATAAAAGCAGTTATGGCAAGACGCATAGCTACTGGAAAACTTGACTGCACTTTATATGATATGCATAACATCACCGAAGATTACGAGTTAACGGTAACTCTAAAAGAGCTTGGTTACCACACAGCTGCAGGTTTTGGGATGCATGCCTGGACAGACGTTCCATTAAAACTAAGCGAGTTATGGAAGCAACGAGTCCGCTGGCTTCGTGGTGGGCTTGATACATTGTGGGAGCATGGATGGAATAAAAGCACCAGAAAAGACATCCTGAACGCCGGACTCTTCTGGATTATGTTATCTTTCCAGATTCTTTTGCTAAATTATGCTTTGTATGACATAGTTAAGGGTGCTTATCATCCCAACTGGATGTTCATAATGGTAATGAGTTTAATGTATGTGGACAGTGTTTACACACTGCGATATGTGCAGGACCTCAGTAAGTGGGACTATCTTGTGAGAATAACGTTTATTCCTCAGATATTTTATGCGTGGTTTACTATTGCTCAGCTAGTCTATGCATACTACCTCTTTCTCTTTAAACCTAATCAGGATTGGTAATATGTCATTGACGCAGTACTTGCATATGATTTTCACGTATAATGTACCGAATCAACTCAACTTCTGGCATATTTTGTTAACACGATACCTGCATATGATTTTTACGTATCGCACGTATTATCAATTCAGTGATTGGAATAAATTACTGCCGAGATACCTACAGACGTTTGTGTCAATATTAGTTTTGGCTGACGTTACTATAAAATTGTCAAAAGACATATACAAAACAAGAGCCCTACAGAAGAATCGAAAAGGACTATTAGAATTAAACTGGACAATTCCCAGGTGGGTGAGTGAAAAGTCACATCTTGGATTTGACAAATGCTGCACGCTTCTCGATGGGTTCTACATAAATCAAAACATTATCAAGCAAAAACAGGTAGAGAATGTACTGAGTAAAAGTAAACAGTGCATAATGCGAGTATTGTGGAGTGTTCTCTTGTCTACAAAGAAGACAGAGAACTTAGAGGTTAATAATATTATCGAAACTCAGATAATCCAGTCTCCTATGAATGATTTCTATAAACGTTCTTCCGTTCCAATAGCCATGGTTGATCTCAAAGGCAATGTTTTAGCAGGTGTCGGGTGGCAGGATACCTTGATTAGATTCTATAGTGTATATCCCAAAGACTGCAAACGCTGCATGGAAAATGATGAAAAGTTATTCATGAATGTTTCTCCTGGGGAGTTTAAGATTTACAGGAGTCAGACCAACATATGGTGCATAGTAACTCCTTTTATGATAGGTGATGTTCATGTCGCCAATATCTTTACAGGGCAGTTTTTTTTTGAATGTGAGGCTATAGACTATGAATTTTTTCGTTCTTGGGCTAGAAAATACGGCTTCGACGAGGAAAAATCTATAGAAATGCTTGAAAAAGTTCCGCGATTGAGCAAGAAGGATGTGGATAAATGTTAAATTCCTATTGGCGTTTACTAAACTGATCACTAATAACTACTTGTCATGCCCCATTAGCTGGTTTGTATCTCATCTTAAAACCAATTTGTTCAAATACAATCGTGTCTAAGCTGGCAGGAATACGGAAAATCGGTTTGTAAGAATTTTTAATTTTATTTCATTCGAATACCCCGCTAGCTTGCTGCGGGGTGCGCCAGCGCAACTTTTTAGCCACAACAAACTTAAAATTTTTTTTGTTTAGGCTCTATACTAACAACTCCAATTGAAGAATTTTTGGCAGCCATTTCTTAAATATTTATGAGAAAGTAGTTTAGTGGCTTAAAAGCCACTTTGTAATTCAATCGTTAGTAACTGTGAAGTTACTAATTATAAGTTCAATGTTTTTTCCATTAGATGGAGGAGCCATTAGCCATAAATTCATTATGACACTTTCAGGCTCTTGTGGGATGGCAGAAATGTTTGTATTGTTATAGTCTGCTATTATTGTTCCATCTGCCTGCATGGATGTAAGTCTTATATAATTGGGTTTCCACTCAATTCTATAAGTCGTGTTTGTGCCTTTGATACTCGATGGAACTAGATATGCCTTACTATTTCCTTTTATTTTAGAAGGTTCTATGGAATACCATAGTTGATTTCCATTATGGTCACCCCATCTTGAAATTCCTACAGTTGATGCATTATTATCATCTAAATAAGTACAAAGTCCTATTGCACTGTTTTTGTCAAATGTGTAAACAGGTGAAGCTACAGTCCACGTAAAAGTACCATAATGATATGTATTTTGGCTGCTTAACATTGTGCATTCCCATATACTGTTGTTTTTTACAATTGTTAAGTGCATCCTATCCTGGTTATCTATCCATGCACCTGAAATATTCCAGTAATTATTACCAGGATTTGCTTTGCCACCTGTCAAATACCAGTTTTGTCTTTTCCAATTAATTACTCCTTTTGAAGGGTATGTGGCCGTTCCTGACTGAACACGTTCGCTATCCTGAGAATCACTTTGGGATGATAAGTTCAGAAGACTAGCAGGAGCCATCACATGAGTATCAGTTACGTTCTCGGAGTCATTTGGCACGCGTTCAATATCCAGAGATTCATTTTGGTGCGGTAAGTCCAGAAAACTAGCAGGGATCATCACCTGGTAATCAGTCACAGTCCGAGAGTCAGTTGGCACAACTTCAATTTGCATGTATGTTCCCATATTCGTTACTTTTACTTTTGGTGTGTGACCTATTTTGTATCCCCAAATTTCGTTGATTTTCCTTATGACTCCTTTGTTATTTACGTAGTCGCCCTGTGAGAGCATCCACTGTTTTGAGGTATTGAGACACTTTTCATTTTTGACTGTCATAACAGGAGCATGCAGGGTTGTGAAATTTCCAACTTTCCAGATACCATTTGCCTGAGTTGCTTGTGTGTAAAAAGCAGTCCAAACGCCATTGATATCTTTAGCAGTTATCCATAGTTTCAGAATGTTTCCGTCATTACTAAATATACCTGCACTGCAAGATAACTCAATATTCTTATGCGTGGCAGATGAAGAGTCATCAACCCGTAGAATGGGTGATTTTTGAATTGTAAAATTATCTGTGTAGCTGCTTGTGGTTGCAAGATATAGATTATTATTGCCTGTGAATGTAAAAAGTGCATAGAGCTTTGAGTCTTTAGGATGATTCATCATATTTATATGACAGGTTTCATAATCGCTTGATTGACCAACTGCTTGCTTATTACTGAAATTTACTCCGTCAGTTGAAGTGTATCTGTATATTACATTCGGATTGGAATCGGTGTCAACAGTCCACATATAAAATATTCCGGTTGTGTTATCATACAACACGGTTGGTGATATTCCATGTGTAATAACTTTCATTTCAGGTGAAACAGTATTTCCATCATATGTCCTAACTTTCAAATCTTTTATATCTTCATTACCGGTAACGTTTTCAATTACATAGTAGCACATGAATTTTCCAGTTGTAGGGTTATATACAAGATCAGGATCAGATCCATAAGCATTTGAGTCATATTTAGATACAACCGACTTTCCTATGGGGTTTGTTACTCCTGGCGGTGCATACCAGAGCAGTCCGTCATCAGAATAATATAAACATGCATTTTCATACTTACGGTCTGAATACATATAATGTGTTGTAATAAGCATCCACCAGTTGTGGCCAAATACTCCAGACGAATTATAATAAATATCTACATTGTTGAACTGGTTACAACCGTATGGATCTGGTATAGATAATGGGAGTCGATTTTGGTTTACATTGAGCATACTCATATTTGCATTGCCGTAAGTGTCGTAACTATATGCAACTGTATGTGGAAGATTTTCTCCTGTGTACTCACTTAGCGTGATGCCGGGATTAGGCATAATAGCATCCGAAGTGCTTGAATTTACCCAAATTATTGATCTTGATATTCCCTGACTTTGGAATGAGCCATCAGTAGTGGAGAAAACCGTATGCCACCAACCTGTTTCGGAACTACTGTCAATATCAACCATATTGTCGAGTCTCAAGATAGAGATCAACGTGTGCAGCCAATAGAGATATATGTGCCACAAATCTAAATCTACTTCATTAGTCACACCTGCAAGTGGGCCAGAACCAAAAGAAGCATCAGAATATGTACCTACATCACTGGTACCCTTTGAAATTGTTTCATTAACTGCCAGTTCAATTCCATTAGTGAAAGGTTTGTTCAGCACAACATTTGCAGAGGAGGTCACGCCTGCACCTGACAATATCAGCTGTCCGTTTTGTATGTCTACGGTTGATTTCCTACTCCCTTTTTTATAACTAGTCCATTTTGATGTGTCTAAGTTGCTTGAGCTGAAGTTATCATATACCCACATGACTGCATCTCCATTTGGAGAATATCCAGGCGTATTATATACATTGAAATATTGTGTACTGCCGTCCATGCTGATATTAAGCCACAAATTATGTTGAGGATCTATGTAATATGGTAGTGCAGCAGAAGCAGCACCTGCCGATGTAAGCAGTAGTAAGGATGCTATTAATGATATGTAAATATTTTTCATTTGGCTCACTTACAGAAATTTTATTTTGGGTTTAATGATTCAACTCCGATCATTGTTTTACTTCTATGCAAATGAGCAATTCGATTTACACTGAAATAACTTAACAAGACTGTTGATAGAAATAAAACCGGGTAAAATACCAATTGGTTACTAGATATCTCAAAATGTGGATATACTATTTGAGTAATAATATCTATATAAAATACATGAATTAGATATATTCCAAACGAATATTTTCCTAATGATAAAATAATGTGTGAATATTTATTTTTCTGGATTGAAAAAGTCAAACTAATTATTAAAGCTATTAAAATAGTCAATGGGAAGTATAATGATTCAATAAGGGTTAGAAGCATAAAATAAGTATGTGGAATTTCGTAATAATCTCCGTACCTAATAATGCCTTTTATAAATAACAGAGAAATAATTCCTGTCATAACCAGGATTGCTAGAATAACCCACGTTTTAACCTTTAAAATTTGTTTCTTTACATTTTTGTAATTTTGACATGCATAAATTCCAAGTACAAAGTAAAATATGTAAGAAAGAAATATGAGTGATAGCCAGGAGTTTATAAGGAGGTTTAAATAATAATTTATTGAATTTAGATAAGTTGACATCTCTAAGACGGTTTGAGCAAAATCACTCACTACTATCCATATTTGTTGAATTATTAAAATTATACCTGCAAAATAGAGTGTCCTATTATTATCTGCAAATTTATTATATATTTTTATTATGTAAGGGTAGGATATGTAAAACTGTCCTATCACAGCAAAGTACCATAAATGATAGGAACTACTTGTGGTGAGCAAATTTATTATCATTGTTAATATAGAAGGTGAATTGGCTTTGCCATTTATCGTAGATAATCCTATATTTAATAGTGTATAAAAAACAGAGAAGATAATATATTGAGGAAGTATTGATTTAACTCTTTTTGCATAAAATCTTTTTTTTGAAAACTGGCCCTTGTAAATAAAAGAGAGTACAAAACCAGATATAAATATGAACGATGGAACCGCAAAATGTGAAAATACATCTATTATCACATTTATTATTAATAACAGATTTATATCTCGTATTTCTGTGAAATTAGCAGAAGTATGAATAGCTATTACAGCTAATATAGCAAGTCCTCTCAGATAATCAATTTCTTCTATTCTATTTTTCTGTAGATTCATATGCTTTCATCACTTTTTCAGTCACATTCATTTATTTTTAAATTTATCTACCTAACTTTTATAAATGTTGAAAATGCCGGTATGAACGTCGTTCAAAGTATATTCCTAACTAGAATAAATCGTGGTAATTTTAGCCACAAAGAAAATTCAAACAATTTTAAAATAATCTATTTATAAAAAGGAATATATTACCTTCAATTATCACACTTATCTAATTTGCAGGCAATATTGAATTTATATTTATAAACTTTTCTAACTGAGTATTGAGACTTTATCATGAACAATTCAACTTCAAAATTTTTTTATTTAATTTTGATGGTATCTCAATAATCAGTTAATACTTCCAGCATTCACAGGTTCTCATTCTACTCTCATTTTCTGCTTTGTATATGTCCAGTTTACTATATGCTGGGAAGCTTAGAACAGATATAGACGAAGGAGCACTTAACGGTGAATCTGACAGTGTGTCAATTTAGCATGAAAGTACGGAATAAAACTGGCTCTCCATATTCCTTTTGATTTTCTGCTCCTTATCAAATTTGAGTCTTCTATGGCAATTCACTGATTAGTTTAGCAGTGGCTTGAAAAACCAAAATTAAGACAACATTACCACCTAAGGTAATGACGAGATCGATAGTCAAAGAAAGGTAAAGTAGAGTACTTTCATTTCTTTGTGCCTGTTATTCAAAGAATATCATGTTCTTTTTCTGTAATATCACAACCTCAAAAAGTATGATAGAAAACACCATATCAGAAGATTAATTTCCTCACGTACACAACAATTTGATTTTGAATTTACGACAAATTCGAGACACTGCCGGAAAATAATCAGTAACTTGACTATACTGTTTAAAGTCAAGTTTTTGTGCCTATGTACAGCCTGGTTCTTTCGATGCGGAGATTTTTATTTATTCCTTATTTATATTTCTATTAATATTATACTCTATGACTAATGACTATTATGTTGCATATGTTTGAAATTGACTTTGTTGGCAATTGGTAAGGTTGAAACAGATTTGGGGAGTAAATAAATGGGTATAAAAAAGACATTGGCTATTTTGCTGGTAGTCTGTTTTATATTATCAGTGACAGCTGCGGCGGTAAGCGCAAACCAGCAAGAATATAACAGAGGCTACAAAGACGGCTGCAGAGATGGCTATAAAGACGGATTTAGAGAAGGCAAAGCTGATAGCAAGAAGCCCTACAGTGCATTTATAAAGAAAGAAGCCAGAAAAAGCGACTATGATAGAGGCTACGAAAGAGGTTATAGTGACTGTTTCCCTAAAGGCTATAAGGCAGGCCTAAAAGCTGGGTCAGCAGGCGGAAATCAAAAAGAATATGATAGAGGCTACAAAGACGGCTGCAGAGACGGCTATAGAGACGGATTTAGAGAAGGCAAAGTTGACAGCAGGAAGCCCTACAGTGCATTTATAAAGAAAGAAGCCAGAAAAAGCGATTATGCAAGAGGCTATGAAAGAGGTTATAGTGACTGCTTCCCAAGAGGTTATAAGGCAGGCTTGAATACTTGAAGATAAAGCAACCTTTTTTTATTTTTTTGACTCTACCTCTTATTATTTTTTAACTCCACCTCTTATCTGTAAAATTCTCTCTTCTCTTCTCCTAAATCTCTCCTCTACCAAAAACATTAGTAGAGATCTTCACTGGAATCATCTTTGTTTTCAATGCATTTTAAGGCTTCCAGTTTCCTTTTCGCGTCTGCCATTTCGGGATAGAGGCGAAGGATTTCATTGAAGGTGTTTATGGCCTCGGTATACTTTCCCAGTTTTCCGAGGATAACTCCCCTGTAATTCATAGCTTGCACATCGTGAGGTCTTATCCTGAGCAGCCTGTCAAAGGTTCTCAGGGCATCCTCATATTCTTCTATTTTTGCAAGAGATATCCCGAGATATTTCAGTGACTGCTCGTGCCAGGGGTTAATGGCAAGAGCTTCGTCAAAGGCCCTGCAGGCAGTTTCATACATTTTCTGTTTGAAGCAGACAACTCCTACACTATAAATTGCCTTGATGTTTTCAGGGTCTTTTTCCAGTGCAAGGTCAAAGGCTTTCAGGGCTTCCCTGTACATTTCAAGCTTGCAGAACGCGATTCCTTTGTAGTTCAGGACATCGAGATTCTCTGGGGAAATGTCAAGGATGCGGTCAAAATAGTCAATTGATTCCTGGGGCCGGTTAAGCTTGATAAGAGTCGTGGCTGCATTATACAGAGTTTCTTCATTCTTCGGATTGAAAAGAGCGGCTTTTTCAAAGGCTTTCAGTGCCGCCTCCGGACTTTCGAGTTCCAGCAGGCAGAGCCCGAGGTAGTTCAAGCTTTCAGGGTCTTCGGGAGAGGCTTCCAGCAGCATTCCAAAAGTCTCAGCGGCAGCTTCGTATTCACTCAGGTTGAAAAGCACAAGCCCTCTATAATAGAGAGCTTCCCTATGCGCCGGGTCCTGCTGCAAAACTATATCAAAAGCCTCAAGAGCTTTTTCGCACTCCTGAAGCTCCATTCTGGCAATCCCGAGCCTGTAACAGGCTTCAATAGAATTCAAAAAATCAGGGGCGGACAGGAGTACTTTTTCGAGGTCCTGAGCTGCTTCCTCAAAGTGCTGGAGCTGGAAACTGGCCTCTGATCGGCTGTAGAGAGCATTTACGTTGTCAGGTTTCAGGGTTAGAGCAGAACTGAAAGCCTGGCTTGCTTCTTCATACATATTCAATCTAAGAAGGGAAAGCCCTATCTGTTCCCAGGCAGCTTCCAGAGCTGGATCAAGTTCCACGGCATTTTCAAAAGCTTCAACGGCTTGTTCATCCTGGTCAAGCCCCCTTAGAGCGAGCCCTGCTACATACCAGAGGTCTGAAGCCTCGGGTTTTACTTCAAGAAGTTTCTCAAATATCTCGATGGCGGCTTCATAGTGTTCCAGTTTGAGCTGGGAAAGCCCCATTTTCATCCAGACATCTTCGAGTTCAGTTTCACTTAATTTCTCTTTTAATTCAAACTTATCTTCTAATCTTGTTTCATCTTCTAACTCAGGGCTTTCTCTCATTTTTTCTCTCTGAGTTTCGTCCAGGCTTAATTCGTCAATTTCTTCAGGGATTTCTGTCTGATCTTCCAGGGCAGCCTGTTCGAATGAATCCAGAGCTTCAACATAGTATCCAAGAGAAAATAGAATGAGCCCTCTTCTATACCAGGCTTTTTCAAAGTCAGGATAAAGGAAACGAAGTTCCGAAAATATTTCAAGGGCCTCCTCAGATCTGCCGAGCTCCTGAAACACAATCCCTTTGCTGTAAAGGGCCTCTTTTGAAGCCGATTCACTTGCTGTAAGTTTTCCAAGAGGTAGCAGGGCTTCTTCGTATCTTCCAAGCTGTATCAGAGAAAATGTAAACTTTTCTAGGAGTTCTTCAAAAGCTTTTGTATTCTCGAAAGCTGGAATTTCTCCTGCGTTTTCTTCTCCTATGCTTTCTTTTCCTGCGCTTTCCTCATAGTTTTCTTCTTCAAACTTTCCAGCGTCTTTAATATTAAAGTTCTCGGTTTCAAGTTCGAGAAGAGTATAAACTGTAGAAACTACTTCTTCTGGCTTTTCAAGTTCGAAAAGTGCCAGGGCTTTTTTGTACAGTATTTCAAGATCAAGTGCCCCGGAATCAAGGATGGCATTGAAGATTTCCACGGCTTTTTCATATTCTCTGTTTTCGAAGTAGGCGATTCCTGTATAATAAGAAATTTCGGGTTGCTGGCAGCCGAGATCAAGAGCATTTTCAAAGGATCTTACGGCTTCTTCAAAATTCCCAAGCCTGAAAAAGGCAATACCCCTGTAGTAATATAGATCTTCTTTTTTCTGGCAATATTCCAGTGCCGTCTTAAATGCTTCAACGGCCTCTGGATATTCCTCAAGCTCGAAGTGAGTATAGGCTTTTTGTTCAAGTGCATAAGTGCAGTCCGGCTTCAATTTAAGGACAGAATCAAAAATAGTCGAAGCCCTCTTTACTTCCCCAAGGGCTTTTAAAGCAACTCCTTTCCTGAAAAGGACAGTTTTTCGCTCCGGGTTCTTGCTTAGAACCTGATCAAAGAGTCCAAGGGCTTCTTCATAAAACCCCTGCTTGAAGGAGGCTGTACTCAGGTGTGCAAGAGCCTCGGTATCGGATGGATTTCTTTTAAGGACCTCCCTGAAACCCGAGGCCGATTCTCCATATCTCTTCGACCGCAGTAAAGCGAGGCTTCTCATGTAAAGAGCATCAAGGTTTTCAGGATCCATTTTCAGGGCGGATTCAAAAACCCTAATTGCTTCCTCAAAGTTCCCAAGCTCAAAATAGGAAAGTCCCAACTGGTAACATGTATCCTGATAAGCAGGGTCAAGCTCAAGGACTTTCTCAAAATCCTTTGCTGCTTCTTTATGCTGCTTCAGTTTTGAATGGGATATCCCTTTCAAATACCATGCCTCTACAAACAGAGGATTATTTTCGGTAAGCCTTGAAAAAACCTCAAGCGCTCTTTCGTAAGCTTCCAGTCTTATAAGTACAAGCCCTTTCCAGTAGAACGAAGAGTACTTTTCTTTAGAGATACTTTGTTCAGAGAATTTTTGCTTGGAGTTATTTTGTTCAGAGAATTTTTGATTAGAGTTATTTTGTTCAGAGATACTTTGTTCAGAAAAGTTTTGTTCAGAGTTATTTTGTTCAGAAAAGTTTTGTTCAGAGTTATTTTGTTCAGAAAAGTTTTGTTCAGAAATGCCTTGTTCAGAAACATTTTGTTCAGAGTTATTTAGTTCATATGAGTTTTTTTCAGGACAGTATACAAAAGAGTCATCTGAGCCCTCACTTACTTCTTCAAAAAGAGATAGGGCTTTATTGTATTCTCCGGATTCGAAACTGGCGATTCCTAGCTCAAACTTTACTTCTTTGTTGTTAGGGTCAAGTTCCAGTACTCTCAAAAGGGTTTCAGCTCCGGATTTGTATTTCTTTAACTGCAGGAAACAAATAGCTTTTTTATGGAGTGCAGAAAGGTTCTCTGGATTTCCTTCAAGTACAGCTTCAAGAGCCTTCAGGGCAGCTTTGTATTGTTCGGTTTCAAACAGACAGATGGCTCTGTACTCCAGGGCTTCCTTCATTTCAGGATTAAGGCGAACTGAGGACTCAAAAGCACACGCTGCTTCCTCTAACATATTTATCCTATACAGGCTAAGACCTCTGTAGTACCAGAGAATATCGGAATTCGGCTTTTCTTCAAGAGCGCTCTCAAAGGTTTTCAGGGCAGGGAGATACCTTTCAAGCTGCATTTGCGCAAATCCTTTGTAAGTACGAGCGTTCTCGTAATCAGAATTCTCATCCTCGTAATCAGGATTCTCGTCTTCGTAATCAGGCCTCTTTGTCTCATCACGTGCTGGGTTATCTATGTCATCACGATCGAGATTTTTTAGCTCCTCATAATCGGAGTTACTTATCTCTTTATTATTTAGATTTCTTACAATTACTTCGTCAAAGGCTGTTATAGCCTCCTCAAAGCGTTTCAGTTTTATCAGGGCAAGCCCTTTTCTATACCAGGCTTCCCTGGACTCCGGCTTTTCACTGAGCACCTGATCAAAAGCCTGAAGCGCAGTATCATACTTTCCGATTTCCATTGCAAATTTTCCTTTCCTGCGCTGGATTTTCAGATCTTCGGGATTTTTAGCAGCTAGTTTTTCAAAAGTTTCCAGGGCTTCTTCCTGCTTTCCTAGTTTCGCCTGCGCAACCGCAAGGCTATATAATAGATCGGGATAATCGGGATTAAGGGACAGGATTTTTTCAAAACATTCCAGGGCAGTTTCTGTTTTTCCTAGTTTTAGCAGGGCTGTTCCTCTGTTGTAAATGGAATCAAGGTCTTCAGGATTTGTTTTAAGAACTTCGTCAAAGGCTTCGCTGGCTTTTTCATAGTCATCAACAGCCAGCAAAATCAGTCCTCTATTTTTCCAGGCATCTTCGAAGTCAGGCCTGAGGCTCACAGCTTTTTCAAAAGCTTCAAGGGCTTCTTCAGTTCTTCCAAGTTTTCCCAGCACTATTCCTTTATTATTCCATCCTTTCTCAAGATACGGGTTTAGCCGCAGACCTTCTTCAAAGTCTTCGAGAGCTTCTTCATAGCGATCCATGGAATAGAGTGCATATCCCTTATTCATCCAGCAAGCGTCGTTATCAGGTTTGAGTTCCGCAACTTTCTCAAGAGCTTTCAGGGCAGGCTCGAATTTTCCATTATCAAGGAGGATTAATCCTTGCTGCAGCCAGAGCCCATAATTTTCGGGTTCTTTTTCAAGGCTCTGTGCAAGAGAGTCAAGAGCCTCTTCGATACGGCCTAACTTGATCAGCATAGTGCCCCTGAGTTTTTGGGCCTTAATAAATTCTGGATTTTGTTCAAGCATGGAATCGAAGGCTTTGAGGGCTTCTTCATACTTTCCTTCTCTGGCAAGCAAACGTCCCTGCTGGTACAGGGCATCACCGTATGCAGGGTCCAGTTCGGCAGTTCTGGAAAAAGATTTTGCAGCTTCTCCAAAGTGCTGCAGTTTCACGAGAGCAAGAGCCCTATTGTACCAGATTTCTTTAGTTTCTGGATAAATTTCAAGCACAGAATCAAAGGCTTCAAGGGCTTCTTCATAGACCTCAAGCTTCATCAGAGCAAGGCATTTGTAATTCCATGCTTCAAAATAAGTGGGATCCAGCTTGATAGCTTCTTCAAAGGCTTTTATGGCATCATTGAGCCTTAGCAGCTGGATAAGCGCAAGACCTTTCTTGAGCCAGATTTCTTTATTTCCTGGGTTTATTTTCAAAATTTTCGTAAAAGTTTTCTCGGCATCTTCATAGCGGGAAAGTTCGTTTAAAAGAATACCCTTCTGATAGAGAGCAGTCTCACTGACAGGAAATTTCCTTAAAAATGCGTCAACACATTCCAGAGCTTCTTCGTTCTTCCCCAGCTTTATCAACGAAAAATATTTTTGTTTCCAGGCATCTTTATGTCTGGGTTTTTCTCGAATCAGAGAATCAAAGCATTCCAGCGCTTCTCCATACTTCTCAAGATTTGCAAGAACCAGGCCTTTTGAGTAGCAAGCGTCTGAGTTTTTCGGGTTGATCTCAAGTGCATGCTCAAAACATTCCAGTGCTTCTTCGTAGTTGCCGGTTTTTCCAGTTACGGTGCCTCGGGCATACCAGGCGCTTCCGCATTCCGGTTCAAGCTCAATTGCTTTCTCAAAACAAAGAATTGAAGCCTCATTTTTTTCCAGTTCAGCAAACGCCAGTCCTTTTTGGTACCAGATTTTTGGATTGTCAGGATTTATTTCGAGTGCGTTGTCATAAGTTTCGAGAGCTGCTTCAAACTTTTCAAGGGTGGCCAGAGCAATTCCTTTTTTGTACAGGGCATCAAAATTTTCGGGCTCGAAGTGCAGGACCTGGTCAAAGGAGTCGAGGGCTTCTTCTGGTTTTTTAATTTTCAGTAGTGCAAGTCCTCTGTTAAATAGAGCTCCTGTGTGACCTGAATCCTTGTCCACAATCTTGTTGAAGACATTAATTGATTTTTCGTACCTTTTCTGTTTAATCAGGCCAAGTCCTCTTTGAAAAGCTTCATCGTGATTGATAACCAACTCCTCCGATCCTATTTCTAATCCTATTCTTATAATTCTCGGTCCTATTCCTGCATTTTCTTGATTCTATTCCTGCATTTTCCTGATTCTATTTCTGCATTTTCCTGATTCTGTTACTGAAAGCGCAAAGATCTAAAATTTGAGTACTATTTTTTTATCGGACCTTACTAATATTTTGCTCTGTTTTCTCCGACTTATCAGTTTTTGTAAGCTTTTGCCTCTCACTTGCTACTTTAAACTCGTTTCCAAAACGTTAATGATTTACCAATGTTAACCTTTAGATTTACCAATGTTAACCTTTTGATTTAGTACTACATCCAATATGAAGTCTGTATCATTATTAATTTTTGTTTAGAATCTAATTTCCTAACATTGTATATAAACGATCCTCAATAATTGAGAGTGGGAGAATAATTTTTAGTCTATTTTTAAAATGTCTTTTTAAAAAACGTCTTCATGGACTTTGCAGGCAACTGTATTGTAAATATACTGTTGATGAAAACACCTATAAAGTCTAAAATAAAACCTTAAGTTATGTTTTCTATAATTTAAATTAAACTTCAAAAACTCTTGATAATACTTCATGAAGATGCCGGCATGTTTCTTTATTGAAACAGACAAGAAAAACCTTTTCAGGCAATCTATTTTCCTGAAGGAATTTCGTTATTTCGAAAACTGCAATTCCTGCAGCCCTTTCTGAAGGAAAGTTATATACTCCTGTACTTATAGCTGGAAAAGCAATGGTTTTTACTGCATATTCCTTTGCAAGTTCAAGGCTTTTTCTGTAACAGGAAGCCAGTAAACTATCCTCTCCTTTCTGCCCCCCCTGCCATACCGGCCCGACAGTGTGTATTACCCATTTTGCAGGCAGGAAATATCCCTTTGTGATTTTTGCTTCTCCTGTGGCACAGCCTTTTAAACCCTTACATTCTTCCAGTAGGCCTGGCCCTGCAGCTCTATGGATAGCACCATCGACTCCTCCTCCTCCAAGAAGAGTAGAATTTGCGGCATTTACAACTGCATCCACTTTCAGTTTTACGATATCTCCTTGAATTACTGTTATTCTGTCCGAAATACGTACCATAATCTGCTCTTTTTCTTCGGTTCGTTATATATTGTCTGATGTATTTACACTATGAGCCTATCCCAAAAGCCACTTTACTCTTAATCATTGGGAATTCTCAGAATTATTTTCATGATCATGAGCTTGATTTATTATTCAAAATACAAGGTCCAAGAAGCAAATTTCAAGTTTTGGGATGACCTCTATAATAAATGTACAACCAATGAAAGTGCTTGCAGATGGCAGCATTTTTATGCTAAATTAGGCATGCTGCCTTTTAGATATTTGTTCTATGTATTTTTTTGTCCTTTAACCTTGCTTTTAAATTATTTTTTTGTATACCTCGAGAGTTTTTCCAGCTATTATTTTCCAGTTATATCGCTTTTTAATAAGGTCGTAACCTTTTTCTCCCATCCGGTTGTGGCCAAGCCCTTCAAGGACATAATTAAGGCCCCATGCAATAGAAGATGGTTCCTTATGAGTAATAACGCCTGTCTTGAAATTTTCCACAAGGGCTACTGCATCACTTGCAACTACAGGTTTTTTTGCATCCCAGGCTTCAAGCACCACAATTCCGAAGGGTTCATTCCGGCTGGGCACACACACGAGGTCGCAGGCATTGAACCAGTCTATTACAGTATTATCTGGAGCGTACCCGAGGAAATTGCATGAATTTCCAATGCCAAGTTTTTGAGCCCTATATTCACAATGAGCACGCATTTCTCCTTCACCGATCAGCACAAACTGTGCATTCCTCTTCTTCAGGACTTTAGCAGCAGCTTCCACCAGCAGGTCAGGCCCCTTCTGATAAGACATCCTTCCTGTGAAAAGCACCACTGGAACACATGGATGGATGCCGTATTGCCTTTTCACATCACCAGGGTCGATTTGCCTTCTTATTTTTCCCACGTTTATGCCGTTAGGAATTTCCCAGAGCTTGTAGTCAGGGATTTTGTAAATTTGTTTGATTTCTTCCTTCAATATGGTCGAGGTTATGATAATCTCCGAAGATTCATAGCCTCCGAGCCACTCCCTATGTGAGATTTCCTTTGCTTCCCACCAATCTCCATGATGATTTCCATTACGTCCCCATTCTGTACTGTGGAAGGTCAGCACAAAGGGCAGTCCAAACTGGGCTTTTATCCTGCAAAGCACATTTACGGGGTGCCAGTCGTGACCATGTAATACATCAAACTCTCCTGTGCTTTCTCTCACTTCAAGGAACCGGCAGTACATAGCATCACACATCCGGTTCATTTGCTCAACAATTCCCCCGCTTTGATCACAGGCAATTTTGTGATAATAAACCCCATTTATTACTTCATCTTTATCTTCGCGGTCTCGTGTAAACAGGTGGATTTCATGTCCCTCTGCCGCAAGAGCCTCAGATAGCTCGGATACGTGGGGCGAAATACCTCCCACACGTATTGAATATAAACTTTCCCAGGTAAACATTCCTATTCTCATCTTTTTCATAGCCCTACTTACCTCTTTTTGTAACAGAGAACGAGAGCGTATCCGAAAAGTCGGTAATGAATGTTGATAAGTCACAATAGGTCTGTAGTATTAGAATATCAATTCCGTTCTTATATTTCGTATTGTAAAAGTTATAACATCTAATCACTTTTTGAATAGGCTCTAAATAGTTCTCTCTTTATTGTTACGTCTAAATATTTTTTACTTTATTTCTTTTGCTAATCTAACAATTTACAGTTCTTTCTGCTAAAAATACAGTTAAAGAGCCAAACAATTAAACAGAAATACATATAATTTTATGATCTACAGAAATACATATAATTTATATGATCTCACTATAAAATCTCATTTATTTCAGTCGAATTTTTGAGTGGTAGCGTTAACATACCCCGTTGCTTGCAGCGGGGTGTGCCAGCGCAACTTTGATTCGTCAGTTTAAGTACTTTTTCTAAATTGAATTCAGTTAGATTTTAAAGACTTTTAAAGATAAGCCTGTGTGACATAATACCTCATCATCCTATGACTGTTAAAATAAGATGCTATCATACCTATCGAATTATTGATTAGCTTGAGCCATTCGTCTTTTTGTTCGTAGTACATAGGGACGATGATGTAGTAGAGTTTGTAATAGAGATCTCTAAGCTCAGCAGTTCTTATTTCTTCGATCGAAATTTTTTCATCTGGTTTGGGCCCAATAGACCAACCTGTCACATCTTCAATCCATCCCTCAATCCACCAACCATCAAGCACGCTAAAATTCACTACTCCATTATGAGCAGCTTTCATACCACTTGTACCTGATGCTTCGTAGGGACAGTTAGGAGTATTAAGCCAGACATCAACTCCAGAAACCATTTTTGCAGCAAGATCCATATTATAATTTTCTAGAAATACAATTTTTATGTCGTCACGAAGAGTTTCTATTATTTTAAAAATATCCCTTATAATTTGTTTTCCGGCTTCATCATTAGGATGGGCTTTACCTGCAAAAATAAGCTGAATTTTACCTCTTTTATTTATGCTCCTAAGCATCTCAAGATCAGAAAAAATTAAAGTTGGACGCTTATATGATGTCATACGCCGTGCAAAGCCTATTGTAAGAGTATCATAATCCATTCCTACGCCTGTTTTTTTGTTCACCTCGTCGATCAAATCTCTTTTTGCACTCCAATGTGCTTCCCAGATCTCGGTGTCTGGAATTTCTCCGACCCTTATCAGAAGTTCAGGTTCATTTTCCCAATCTGGAAGATAGCGATCATAAAGCTTTTTGAAATAAGGGGAAGTCCATGTATAGGAATGAACACCATTTGTAATGGCATGAATTTTATAACCAGGGTAAAGTGCACTTGAAATCTGGCTGTGTCTTTTTGTAACACCATTGATGTAGTTCGATAAGTTCATAGCAAAAATGCTTGTATCAAAGTAATCTGTTCCTCCAAACTTGCGGAGGATTTCAACATCGCTTTTATCCTGGATTAGATCTTTTACAAGCCCATAATTGAATTTATCATGCCCTGCTTCCACTGGAGTATGGGTAGTAAAGATACAAAGCTCCTTTATTTTTGTTGGGTCTACGCTGTTTTGCTTTAAAAGTTCTAGAGCAAGCAAGCTTGAATGCCCTTCATTCATATGGTACTTTCGGACTTTGAACCCAAGAGCATTAAGCATCCGTACTCCTCCTATTCCGAGTACTATTTCCTGCTTGAGCCTATAACGTTGATCGCCTCCATATAGAAAATCCGTAATCTTACGGTCTTCCGATTCATTTCCTTCAACATTTGTATCTAGAAAAATTATCGGCACGCAGCCTCCGATATGGCTCTTGTAAGTATAAATCCAGGCTCTAAGTTTAACGTCTCTATCCTGAATTTTTACTTTTACTTCTTCTTTGCAAAGAGTCATAAAATGCGCAGGATTCCACTCATCCTTATGTTCTATCTGATTTCCTGCAGGGTCAAGAGTCTGTCTAAAATATCCTTTATTACTTACTAGTGTTACTGCTACAAATGGAATATTTAAATCCGCAGCTGAGCGGATAGCATCACCTGCAAGACCCCCTAATCCTCCTGCATATGTCGCGATGTCACTACGAAGGCCTATCTCCATTGAAAAATAAGCAATATTTTGTCTCTCCAGTGCTTCATGAAGATTATCCATATCATCAAGTCCTTTATTTTTTATTATAAATGATTATATTTGAAAATATTAAAATGTACATTTTTGAAAACGAACATAATTTTCCATTGAATAATACACATAAATAAAAATTCTTTTAACGGTTGACAATATCTCAAAATTTTTGTAAAATTTGTTTTATATTATTTAAACGTAACTATTTAGCCTACCAAAAAAGTTGATTAATATCGATTTTGATGAAAACAAGGGGTTTAATAACTGACTGATTAATATAGAAAAAACGCAATCAGTCGCCAACAATCAAAGAGAATCCATTCAAAAAGATTTGTGCGTTGAATTTTAATGGTATGTTGAATCTTAATGACGATGGCTATTGATGTTGTTTTACTCCGGTTGAATAGTTACGAAATAGTAATTCCTTTATAAATGTTACTTATATCTACTCTAAAAATGTTTTTATAGAAAGCCTCTTGTACGAAACATATCAAACATTTTTAATTGGGTCTTATAACATCAAATCTCAGTATTCAAATTTAACCTGATGTTGTCAGTTAAGATAATATTTTTACAGAGACATAATTTCAATATAATGTTATTTTCTGGATAGGCTCATAAAATAAATTGTACTTCCAAATAATATTTGCTAAGCAAAATTATTTCATAGCCAAACACGTTTTTCCTACGGATAGTGGGACAAAAGCCTGTGGACTTATTCTCCTCTGAGAAATGAATGAAACAGGAAGAGGCAATCCGGGAAACCGTCTCATATCACACTATTCAATCTGGTATGGTAATTTCGGTTTTCCAAAGGCGATTACTTGCCTTTGACGTGAACTCTGAAAATTTTGATGTGCCTCAAGGGTTAGAAGACTATAAGTTATCGATCTAAAAGATCAGTAGTATACGAGAATGTCGTAGAAAATTCAAAAGATTAAAAACTTACAAATCGAAACTTAACATGGGGAGATAATTATGAATGAGATGGCACTTAAAGAAAGACTTTTAAATGCACTTGAAGGCAAAGAAGTTGACAAAGTACCGGTCTGTTCTGTAACCCAGACAGGGATCGTTGAATTAATGGATAAGGTGGGGGCTCCCTGGCCGGAGGCTCATTCTGACCCTGAAAAAATGGCGACGCTCGCGATTGCAAACTATGAATTAAGCGGGCTTGAAGCTGTGAGAGTTCCATATTGCCTTACTGTGCTTGCCGAAGCTATGGGTTGTGAGGTTAATATGGGAACTAAAAACAGGCAGCCGTCAGTTACTGCACATCCGTATCCCAAAAGCCTTGAGGGTATGGAAATGCCTGAGAACCTTCTTGACATGGGCAGGATCCGGACTGTACTTGATTCAATCAAAATTATAAGGGAAAGAGTAGGGCCAGATGTACCTATTATAGGAGGAATGGAAGGACCTGTTACTCTTGCTTCCGATCTGGCGAGTGTAAAGTCCTTTATGAAATGGTCTGTTAAAAAGCCCGATCTATTACATCAGGTACTGGATTTTGCAACCGATGCTACAATAGCTTATGCAAATTCAATGGTTGTTGCAGGAGCAGACGTAATTTCTGTTGCCGATCCTGTAGCATCTCCTGACCTGATGAGTCCGGACTCTTTTAAAAATGAACTCCAGTCAAGGCTGCAGAAATTTTCCTCAAACGTAAATTCGGTTACGGTCCTGCATATCTGTGGAAGTGTGTCTCCGATCCTTGACTATATGGCAGATTGTGGTTTCGAAGGTTTAAGCGTTGAAGAAAAAGTTGGCAGTATTAAGAAGGCTAAGGAAGTGCTTGGAGATCGGGCAAGGCTCGTAGGAAATATCTCAAGCCCCTTTGTTCTGCTTCCAGGTCCGATCGATAAGATAAAAGAAGAATCGAAAAAAGCTATTTCCGAAGGTGTAGACGTACTGGCTCCTGGCTGTGGAATTGCACCTATGACTCCGCTTTCTCACATTAAAGCTATGGTCGAGGCAAGAGACGAATATTACGCTTGAAGATCTACAATATAAATAATTTAACTATTTTTCTATTATTTTTTTA
Organism: Methanosarcina barkeri str. Wiesmoor; assembly: GCF_000969985.1. Taxonomy (GTDB): domain Archaea; phylum Halobacteriota; class Methanosarcinia; order Methanosarcinales; family Methanosarcinaceae; genus Methanosarcina; species Methanosarcina barkeri_B. The sequence continues at coordinate 1,344,630 of NZ_CP009526.1, forward strand.
CGAATTTTTCACTAATTTTTATTAATATTTTTTATTGTCATTTTCAATTTTTTAACATGCTGTCTGTGATACCCGTATCCTTTCTTGGGAGAACGGGATTTTGTTCACTTCTTTCTCTCAGGCAACCTATTTCCTGATTATACATTCTTGTTGTAATTATTTTGACCGGTTTTTCGTGCTTTACGTAATTGTAGATAGTAAATTAAGTGTTAATTTTTACAAGCATAACTATATGGTGTTCACTCAAATGTTGCTGCTTAACAGAAAAATCTCCAGTGCTAAATGAGTCTGTCAGTACTAATTTCTATATAAATTTATCAGGAAAATTAGAAAATACACTCGGAATTTTAAAAAAGGAACACTCGATATTTTAAAAAAAGAAAAAAAGAGAATTGCCTTGATTAGAGGTCGTAGTTCTCTGGCTTGAAGACTTTGACTTCCTGTTTATACTTTGTAAGGCAGTCACTCATGAACTGATCCTTATCGTCGGTAAGAGCTTCGAAAGCTTCCTTTGCGTCTGCAAGGGCTTTAGCTTCGAATCTGGATAGCTCGAGTTTGCCCTTTGCTCCTTCTTCGACAATATTGATACATTCTATTGCGGCATTCTTGGCACGGAGGTAAATATCATTTCCGTCTTTTGCAATTGCTTGCCCGACTCTATAGGAGTTTTGGTATGCGAGTACATAACCCTGTGCGTCTCTGTATATATCGGAAGCTACAAACATGTCCCTAAGTATTTTTTCATTACCCGAATTAAGAGCAACATTCATTAGGGCACAGTCATAAGCTAAGGTCTCGCCCCAACACTGAACTGTGGTACCACCAAATTCACCGTGATACTCAACAGATTCGTTGGACCAGAGGTCACAGCACTGCATGACAATGTTCCCCATCAGGTCGGAGTGAGCACAGGTCGAAGTCTTACCTTCCTGAGCTATCGGGACACCTGCAATAGATTTTACAATGGTATTCTCGTAACCACAGTCCTTTCCAGGGCCGACTGCACCGGCTTCGTAAGCAACGAGAGATCTTGCGGCAGAAATAGTCCTTGCAATGATTGCAAGTGTGTGGGCGAGGTTCTTGTCCAGCAGCCCACCTGCGATGAACATCGCAGTGTTTGCCTGGGCACAGTCTGTGTCACCTGATGCTATTACATTATTCTTTTTTGCAACTGATGCGATGTCTTGCCAGATCATTTCCATATCTATGCTACCGAGAACACCTATACCGTAAAGTACGCCTGCCATATCGTTCCTGAGAATTGCATAGTCGAATACTTCTTTTCCACCCATTGACTCTACTGCAAGCATGTCAGCCCCATTCTGGGCGCACTGCTCGAATGCCTCCATAAAGACGCTGTACTTGTCTCCTCTGAGAGCGAGGAAGTCTCTGGTCTCGCGGATGTCACCAATGGTGTGGCGGAGTGCGCACTTTATGCCGTATTCATCATGGTAATCCTCCATGATAGTTTTCTGGGCATGCGCAACGGCTGCTCCCCAATCCGGGTGATTGGACATCTGCTGAACGTGTTCAGTTTCAAGCACGACAGCAGGAGCTCCGATTTGAACCATCCTTGCCATAATGTCGGTGGTGATCCTTTCGTATTCCTTTATGAGCTTTTCTTTGGATGCTCCGGCTTCAGGTCTTGGGGCATAGTTTACTTCGGGAGTAGTGTACCCGGCACCGATTTCAAGTTCCAGTCCGGTTTTAACTGGCGTGACAGCTTTTCCGAAAACCATATCATCTGCGCTTGCATAAGCCATTTTAGTACATCTTGTTACTGCCATTACTCCATCTCCTCAGTGTTTATGGAATTTCTCCCTCAGTTTCACAATGTTGTCCCCATGTTCCTTGATGAAATCTGCTATCTTAGGAGCATCGGCTGCTTCTTCGCCATATACCCCTAATTCATACTGGGATACGAAGTCCTGGTTCACAGCACCGCCGCCACATGCAAACGGAATCCTGTAGCCTTTCTCCAGAAGCTTGTCATTAACTTCTTTGAATGCGTACATGGTTGTGGTCATCAGGGCAGTGCCTGTAAGCATGAGAGGACTTTCTCTCTCCACAGCCGCTATTACTTCATCTACAGGGACATCTCTTCCAAGATCCACTACTTCATATCCGTTAGCTCTGAGCAATGCGGCTACTATATTCTTTCCGATATCGTGGACGTCGCCTTCTGCAACGTGGCAAACGACTTTACCTTTAACCACAGGTGCTCTTCCTGCTTTCTGCTTAACATATTCGATGCCCTCCAACATGGCATCAGCAGACATCATAACGTTTGGCAGGAAAATTACTCCCTCGTCATAAAGCTTGGTGACCACTCCCATTCCAACCATTAGAGCATCATCGATAAGAGAGATTGGGTCCTTTCCAGAGCTAATAGCCTTTTCCAACCCTTCAACAACGTCGTCCTCTTCGCCTTCAAAGATGGCCTTTGCAATTGGATAAATCATTGAATCCTTTGGGTACAGTTCTTCTGCAGCCTCTTCCGGTGTCATTTCCTTTTCCATTTTTACATTGTAACGAACCAGAATACCACTGGGATCTATATCTATCAAATGTTTAACCTCCATTTTGGCATTTGAGGAGCAAATAATCCCTGATCATTTACAGGGGTAAAAACCGGGTTAAAAACCAAAGTTCTCCTGAAGTAGATCTAATTTATACAATCTGATTTTTATACAATCTGATTTTGGCACTTAATTTTCTCGATTTTTTTCACAGAGACAACTAAGTGAGACCCATACAGGTATAAAACCCTAAATTCTTCCCAATTTTTTAAAGGGACTCCTAGCTCCCCTTAATTTAATTGGAATCCTATATATATAAAACTCACTGAGCAAGTTTTAGGTTCTAACACTGAACTTCAGACTATACTTTTCTTTATTGAGGAACTTGTTATTCTTAATGTTCAGTTTTTACTAATTTTCTTAACTCAGATGCAGTTTAAAAATTATACAATTATTAATATTCAAAAAATTTTTATAACAGTGTGTGGCTCTTAATTTTTCAGCAGGTTAAGTTAATTGCCAGAAAATATTTTGTAATATAAATTATTTACTAAGTTTAAAACTAAAAGCCTATCTTTAATAATAAATATATTTTATCTTGTTCTTTTTTTCTTAACTTATTTTCTTTTGGAAAAGTATATCTATCAGCTTTTTAGTTTAGTTTGTTTAGAAGTATTTTCCCATAATATTTATATACCAGTAATGTCTTTAGAAGATCCTCTGATCTTGGAAGATTAGTAATCATTAAATCTATAGATTTTGCAAAAATTCCTTTTTGCGACGAAATCTATGGTTAAAAATAAACTAAACAAAAGCTTTATATACAAGAAATCCCTTGTATGTATCCCTCACAAAAAGCAAAATTGTGAGCATTCGACTCTCTTACGATCCCTTATTATATAAATGGCAATATCTCTATAGATTCAAGCAAACTTATCTCTTTGTTCAGAATCTAAGTGTGAAAAATTGCCTGATGGGAAAGTTATATATACTAAATATGTCTTGTATACTTCCTTCGCACAACGCGATTGTGTCGAGGTGAATAACACAAAGCTTTATATATAAGAAATGCCTTGTATATGACCCTGCGCAAACTGATTGTGTAGGTAAAAAATCACATATCTCTTTCATCTTTTAATGGAGTCAGGAGTTTTTTCCTGTCTGACGAGGATTTTGTCGGTTCGGTTAATTCTGGGCGGTGAGAGTTTTTCATAATATATCATCGCGAAACGAAAATAACTGAATTGATAGTTGTTAGTGCAAGTTTCTGCGACCAAGACCTTTATTTTGAAGTGTGCGATACATTAACAATTCTGGTTGATCCTGCCAGAGGTTACTGCTATCGGTGTTCGTCTAAGCCATGCGAGTTATATGTTCTTCGTGAACATGGCGTACTGCTCAGTAACACGTGGATAACCTGCCCTTGGGTCCGGCATAACCCCGGGAAACTGGGGATAATTCCGGATAACGCACATATGCTGGAATGCTTTATGCGTAAAATGGATTCGTCTGCCCAAGGATGGGTCTGCGGCCTATCAGGTAGTAGTGGGTGTAATGTACCTACTAGCCTACAACGGGTACGGGTTGTGAGAGCAAGAGCCCGGAGATGGATTCTGAGACATGAATCCAGGCCCTACGGGGCGCAGCAGGCGCGAAAACTTTACAATGCGGGAAACCGTGATAAGGGGACACCGAGTGCTAGCATCATATGCTGGCTGTCCAGGTGTGTAAAATACACCTGTTAGCAAGGGCCGGGCAAGACCGGTGCCAGCCGCCGCGGTAACACCGGCGGCCCGAGTGGTGATCGTGATTATTGGGTCTAAAGGGTCCGTAGCCGGTTTGGTCAGTCCTCCGGGAAATCTGATAGCTCAACTATTAGGCTTTCGGGGGATACTGCCAGACTTGGAACCGGGAGAGGTAAGAGGTACTACAGGGGTAGGAGTGAAATCTTGTAATCCCTGTGGGACCACCTGTGGCGAAGGCGTCTTACCAGAACGGGTTCGACGGTGAGGGACGAAAGCTGGGGGCACGAACCGGATTAGATACCCGGGTAGTCCCAGCCGTAAACGATGCTCGCTAGGTGTCAGGCATGGCGCGACCGTGTCTGGTGCCGCAGGGAAGCCGTGAAGCGAGCCACCTGGGAAGTACGGCCGCAAGGCTGAAACTTAAAGGAATTGGCGGGGGAGCACAACAACGGGTGGAGCCTGCGGTTTAATTGGACTCAACGCCGGACAACTCACCGGGAACGACAGCAATATGTAGGTCAGGCCGAAGACCTTACCTGAATCGCTGAGAGGAGGTGCATGGCCGTCGCCAGTTCGTACTGTGAAGCATCCTGTTAAGTCAGGCAACGAGCGAGACCCGTGCCCACTGTTACCAGCATATCCTCCGGGATGATGGGTACTCTGTGGGGACCGCCGGTGTTAAATCGGAGGAAGGTGCGGGCTACGGTAGGTCAGTATGCCCCGAATTTCCCGGGCTACACGCGGGCTACAATGAATGGGACAATGGGCCCCTCCCCTGAAAAGGGCTGGTAATCTCACAAACCCATCCTTAGTTCGGATCGAGGGCTGTAACTCGCCCTCGTGAAGCTGGAATCCGTAGTAATCGCGTTTCAATATAGCGCGGTGAATACGTCCCTGCTCCTTGCACACACCGCCCGTCAAACCACCCGAGTGAGGTATGGGTGAGGGCACGAACATCGTGTCGTGTTCGAACCTGTGCTTTGCAAGGGGGGTTAAGTCGTAACAAGGTAGCCGTAGGGGAATCTGCGGCTGGATCACCTCCTAAGCAAAAAAACTCACCACCCAGATGCCGATAAACCGAACAAAATCCTCACCCCGGAGATCCGCTGTGGATCTCTAGTCTCTCTAGGGCTTGTAGATCAGATGGAAGATCGCTGCCTTTGCAAGGCAGAGGCCCTGGGTTCGAATCCCAGCAAGTCCATTTTTATGCACCCGGAAAGTAAATTTTCGGGGAAGGGCGGATTGCCTGCGTTGACACGCAGGTACATGAAGTCATGTATAAGTGCTGTATACTGGACGCTTTCTGGACCTGGTTAGGATACACAGGAATTATGCTATCAGGTGGATGGCTCGGCTCAAGAGCTGATGAAGGACGTGCCAAGCTGCGATAAGCCCGGGGTAGGTGCAAGGAGCCTATGAACCCGGGATTTCCGAATGGGACCTCTCCATAGTGATCAGTAATGATCGGGAACGCTCCGAATTGAAACATCTCAGTAGGAGCAGGAAAAGAAATCAACCGAGATACCGTGAGTAACGGCGAGTGAAAACGGCACAGTTCAAACCGAATCCCTTCACAGGGAAATGTGGTGTTGTAGGGCTGTTCAAACGTCTGGCGGCTAAACAGAACTTGCCTGAAACGGCAGACCGTAGAGTGTGACAGTCACGTATGTGTAAACCAAAAGACTGGAACATGTCCCTGAGTACCGTGCGTTGGATATCGTGCGGGAATCTGGGGGGCACCAACCTCCAAAACTAAATACTACTTGAGACCGATAGCGAAATAGTAGGGTGACCGAACGCTGAAAAGTACCCCGAGAAGGGAGGTGCAAAGTGCCTGAAACCTGATAGTGATGGAACGATACGGCATTAAAGGAACTCTGGCATGAAGGAAACATTCGCGAGAATGCTGTACGAATGTCACTGCCAGTGTCGTATCTTACGTTTTGAAGAACGGGCCAGGGAGTTTATCTCAGTGGCAATGGCTAACCTTTATCTGGGCAGCCGAAGCGAAAGCAACATGTGCGCAGCTCTCCGAGCGAGGCACGACGTATACAAGTGCGTGGAGTCACTGGGGTAAGACCCGAAGCCGGGTGATCTAGGCGTGGGCAGGTTGAAGCGTGGCGAAAGCTACGTGGAGGACCGCAAGCGGTATTGATCTGCAAATCATTCGTGTGACCTGCGTCTCGTAGTGAAATGCTAATCTAACCCGGCATCCGCTGGTTCCTTCCAAAACATGTCGCAGCATGACCTGACTGGAGATCGTCGGTGGAGTAGAGCACTGATTGGCGATTCCGGGGGGGAAACTCCTCGCTCGCCTGTCAAACTCCAAACCCACCGTCATTGTAGAAAGTCGGAGTCCGGACTGCTGGGGTAAGCTTGTAGTCCGTAAGGGAGACAACCCATCCCGTGGTTAAGGTCCCCAAGTGTCGACTAAGTGTTAATACTAAAGGGCGTCCCAAGCCCAAGACAGCTGGAAGGTTAGCTTAGAAGCAGCTACCCTTTAAAGAGTGCGTAACAGCTCACCAGTCGAGGTTTGGGGCCCCGAAAATTGACGGGGCTCAAGTCGACCACCGATACCACGGAGTACCGCAAGGTAATCTCGTAGGAAGGCGTTGCGTTCGGGCCGAAGCAGGGCTGTAAAGTCCTGTGGACCGTTCGCAAACGAAAATCCTGGTAATAGTAGCAGCAAAGCAGGGTGAGAATCCCTGCCGCCGAAGGGGCCAGGTTTCCTCGGCAATGATCGTCAGCCGAGGGTTAGTCGGTCCTAAGACGTACCGTAACTCGAGTACGCCGAAAGGGAAACAGGTTAATATTCCTGTACCATTTAGCAATCCGTCTGACGTCTCTGGGCAGACCGAGCGGCGTCGTCGCGCCGTCTAAGCAGCGAACCCCGTGGAGAGCCGTAATGGCGAGAATCGGGCGAATCTGTTATGGCTAAAGTCGGTTGCACCCCGGGACCCGTGAAAAGGCCGCTAAATGTCCGTACCAAGATCTGACACTGGTGCCCCTAGCTGAAAAGGCTAAGGCGTGTCGGAGTACTTCAGTTAAGGGAATTCGGCAAATTAGCTCCGTAACTTCGGGATAAGGAGTGCCTGCTGTGGAGACAGCAGGTCGCAGTGACCAGGGGGCTCTAACTGTCTAATACCAACATAGGAGATTGCAAACCCGTAAGGGCTAGTACAATCTCTGAATCCTGCTCAGTGCAGGTACCTGAAACCCCGTTTCAACGGGACGAAGGGCCTGTAAACAGCGGGGGTAACTATGACCCTCTTAAGGTAGCGTAGTACCTTGTCGCTTAATTGGCGACTTGCATGAATGGATCAATGAGAGCCCTACTGTCCCTAACTGGAATCCGGTGAAGCTTACATTCTAGTGCACAGTCTAGAGACCTCTAGGGGGAAGTGAAGACCCCGTGGAGCTTTACTGCAGCCTGTCGCTGGGTTGTGGTTCTGGATGTACAGAGTAGGTAGGAGGCATCGAAGCGTATGCGCCAGCATACGTGGAGCCGCAATTGGGACACTACCCTTCTGGGACTACGACCCTAACTCTGAGAAGAGGACCCCGATAGGTGGGCAGTTTGCCTGGGGCGGGACGCCCTTGAAAAGATATCAAGGGCGCGCAATGGTTGACTCAAGCGGGTCGGAAACTCGCTGAAGAGTGCAAGAGCATAAGTCAGCCTGACGTTATTCAGCATAGCAGTGGATGACGAGACGAAAGTCGGCTCTAGCGAACTTTTGAGCCTCCTTGGTGGGGGCCAAAAATGACAGAAAAGTTACCCCGGGGATAATTGAGTCGTTGCCGGCAAGAGTACATATCGACCCGGCAGCTTGCTACCTCGATGTCGGTTCTTTCCATCCTGGCCGTGCAGCAGCGGCCAAGGGTGAGGTTGTTCGCCTATTAAAGGAGATCGTGAGCTGGGTTTAGACCGTCGTGAGACAGGTCGGTTACTATCTACTAGAGGTGCACGAGGTCTGCGGGTAAGCTGCTTTTAGTACGAGAGGAACCAAGCAGCGGCGCCACTGGTGTACCGGTTGTCTGACAAGGCATAGCCGGGCAGCTACGCGCCAAAGAATAAGAGCTGAATGCATCTAAGCTCGAACTCTCACCTAAAAAGAGACCTCATTAAGGATTCCGGTAGAAGACCGGTTTGATAGAAACGGGATGTAAGCACCAAGGCAACGAGGTGTTCAGTCCGCGTTTACTAACTATCCGTTCCTTTCTTAATCCGGTCCAGGCGAAATTCAGTATGCAGCACTGTACATGACTTCATTTTTCCACAATCCCATTTATAGGTAGAGTTTGGCGGCCATAGCGGCAGTGTAACTCCTGTACCCATCCCGAACACAGTAGATAAGCCTGCCCGCGTTCCTTACTGTACTGAAGTGTGCGAGCCTTCGGGAACTCTGGATCGCTGCCATACTCACCTTATAATACCTTACTTTTCATAATCTGTTTTTTGTAACTTATTATTGTATCTTTTTTATGTTACTGCTTTTGTATAAATTGTTTTATCAGCCTTTTATAACATGTTTGCTCTTTTCTGTTTCTTTCCTTTTGAGTGCGAGCTCATCCTTTAAGCCTTGCATTTTGAAGAATCACGTGCATATTTCAACATTTGATAAATCTGCTTATGTGTTTTAAGATAGTTTATAAAAATGATTGAGTAGAGGTTTATTTACTTTAGTCCCAAAAAGGTATCTCTTGCAGGTTCATTCTCCCCGCAGATCAAGTCCTGCTTTTACTCCTTTTATCACGGCTTCAGTAATCTTTTTTCCAAAATCTGTGCTTGAACCTGCGTAAAGTATTTCCTGTCTTTCCTCATTTTCCGGGCCAGGTTTTGAGTCAATTTCATAAGCAATAATAACTGCATCCGTATTGGTGCCCAGGAAATTGTAGCCTTTTTCAAGCAGAGCAAGCCCTTTTGCTTCTGTGGCTGTGATTATCGCTCCAAGGAGAGCTGTCTCGGATAGTTTTGCCTTTGAGACCAGAATTATATTTATGGTTCCAACTTTTGCTCTGAATTCTGATCCGTTGCTCACGCCAGCGGTCATGAAAGCTGTCAGGTAGTCATTTTCTACTACCTGAAGGTATTCCATTTTTACAGCTGTAAGGAGGCCGAAATGAGCTTCTGCAAGGCCCAGTTTCAAGGCTTCTTCCTTTAAAAACTCCTGCGGGTCAGGAGGGTTAAAGGTTCTTGGCACCTGTTTGTTGAAAAGATACTTCACCCGTGCGCAGCCGCCGTTTAAACCCGTGCTTACGGCTTCAAAATCTCCTTTTATTATAAGGGTACTGTCCTTCACATAGTACTGCATATATAAGGCTCTCCGTTTTTACTAAAGAAATGTATATAATTGATCGAACTTACGAGAATAATGCTTTTTTATCCTAAAATTATTTCGCTTTTTAAATTCTTTTATTGTATTCTATACCGTATGCTAGTGATCCACTATTTTAATTCAACTTTAAATTTACTTCTTTTACATGATCATTACAAAGTACCAAAATAGAATTGAAATTTACTCAGTGTTTAGGAATGATTGAGATATAAATTTCAGTTTTCACTTCGGTAATGACTCTATAATTGCACTTCTCAAATATCATTAATGACAAATGTGGGTATAAATACTTGAAATTAAATTTTCATCATTCCTTGACCTTTTGCGTTGATGTTGTTGCATCGTATATTGAACTTTCAAATGGTTTTGAATCTTCAAGATCATTTCAGGATATAACAAGTCCTATAAATTTTCTATCTAGAGCTTTCTAATATTCACACAGAAATACAGGAAACCTAAAGGAGCCAGAACTGTTAAATATTTAGAGAAAATACAAATAGTCTTTATGTATTCTTGGGATCCAAAACTTTATTCTTCGAATTCCTCAGCTCAGAAAAATTGGGGGTTTGAACTTCTTGCAAAGCTGAACTTGAAAGGAAATGAAAGGTTTCTGGATGTTGGCTGCGGGGATGGAAAACTTAGTGCTGAAGTTGCAAAAATTCTACCTGAAGGCTCTGTTCTAGGAATCGATCTCTCTGAAGAAATGATTACTTTTGCCAGGAATCATTATCCTCAAGAGAAGTTTCCAAACCTTGCTTTTATGCAAGCAAATGCAAGTGAACTTACTTTTGACTATGAGTTTGACATTGTCTTTTCCAATGCTGTTCTTCACTGGATAAAAGTTCCTGAAGCTGCTCTGAAGGGTTTTTGGAAAAGCCTCAAGCCTGGCGGAGTATTTCTGGCCCAGCTTGGAGGGAGAGGAAACGCTGCAGAGATTCTCAAAACTCTTGACTATATGCTCGAAAACGACAAATGGAGTTCTTATTTCAAGGATTTCGTATTTCCGTATGGCTTTTACGGACCTGAAGAATACGGTAAATGGCTCAAAGATGCAGGTTTTTTAATTAAGCGTTTGGAATTGATCTCAAAAGACATGGCTCTTCATGGAGAAAATGAACTCTTCGCCTGGATTGCTTCAACCTGGCACCCTTATATACAGCGGGTACCTCCAGAATTAAAAGAGGATTTTATAAGCGAACTTGTAACTCTTTTTGTGAAAAATTATCCGCCTGATGACAAAGGATATGTCCATGTCCAGATGAAAAGGCTGGAAATTGAGGCTTATCGGGAGAAATGAGGCCTATTGGGAGAATTCCCCTGAACAGGAATAATACTAATTTCATTTTTGAAGTCTGTGTTTTTCTTCTTAAATTGGCTTCTAATAGCTTATTTTGTTTCTTCCAATCTTGTTCTCAGTTTCCACTCAGCCATTGAGTACAATAACAAGCATAGAACCATTATTACCATTGCAAGTGCTTCTATTCTGGACTCTTTTTTCAGGTGACGGTGGAGTTAATCGAAAATTTTTCATTTTTATATAACTTTTTCGTTTATATAGAAATTTTTCGTTTCTGCTTCAACTTTTTTTATTTTTATATTGGAATTTTCCGGCTTGATTTCAATATAATTCAATCAAAATATATTTATATTATATATTGTCGCCCGCATATTCTCTGACGCAAAATATATATACTTTCTATATTGGAGGAAAAGATTTATATATTGATGAGGGGTAATGAGCTTCCGTTACCCGGCAAGTGGAAAACTAATTCCTGACCGGCCAAACGTGAAAAACAAAAAGAAGTGATAATGGGATGACAAATACTGAAATCTTTGATAAGTTACGCGACGCAATCGTAAATCAAAATGTCGCAGGTACTCCAGAGCTATGCAAGGAGGCTCTGGCTTCAGGAATTCCGGCACTTGACATTATTACAAAGGGCCTTTCCGTTGGAATGAAAATTGTCGGTGACAAGTTCGAAGCCGCCGAGATTTTTTTGCCTCAGATCATGATGTCCGGAAAAGCGATGAGTAATGCAATGGAAGTCCTTACCCCTGAACTTGAAAAGAACAAGAAAGAAGGAGAAGAAGCAGGACTTGCCATCACCTTTGTTGCAGAAGGGGATATTCACGACATTGGTCACAGGCTTGTTACCACAATGCTTGGAGCAAATGGGTTCCAGATCGTTGACCTGGGAGTTGATGTGCTTAATGAAAACGTCGTAGAAGAAGCTGCAAAGCACAAGGGAGATAAAGTCCTCTTAGTAGGCTCTGCCCTTATGACCACCTCCATGCTCGGCCAGAAAGACCTTATGGACAGGCTCAATGAAGAAAAACTCAGGGACAATGTAAAGTGCATGTTCGGAGGAGCACCAGTATCTGATAAATGGATCGAAGAAATCGGAGCTGATGCAACTGCAGAAAATGCTGCTGAGGCTGCAAAAGTTGCACTTGAGGTAATGAAATAATCCTGGGAGGCAAGACAATGACATTTAGAAAGTCCTTTGATTGCTATGATTTCTACGACAGAGCAAAAGTAGGAGAAAAGTGTACTCTGGACGACTGGGATCTCATGAGGATCCCAATGAAAGCAATGGAACTCAAGCAGAAGTATGGGCTTGACTTCAAGGGAGAGTTTATCCCGACAGATAAGGATATGATGGAAAAACTCTTCAAGGCCGGCTTTGAGATGCTACTTGAGTGTGGAATTTATTGCACAGATACCCATAGGATCGTAAAGTACACTGAAGACGAAATCTGGGATGCAATCAACAATGCCCAGAAGGAATTTGTGCTCGGAACTGGCAGGGATGCCGTTAATGTAAGGAAGAGAAGTGTTGGTGACAAGGCAAAGCCAATCGTACAGGGTGGACCTACCGGTTCTCCAATTTCCGAAGACGTGTTTATGCCTGTTCACATGAGCTATGCCCTGGAAAAGGAAGTAGACACGATTGTTAATGGTGTCATGACTACAGTACGTGGAAAAGCTCCTGTTCCAAAAAGTCCTTATGAAGTTCTTGCTGCAAAGACCGAAACAAGGCTAATTAAGAATGCTTGCGCCATGGCTGGTAGGCCTGGCATGGGTGTCTAGGGCCCAGAGACCTCACTGTCCGCCCAGGGAAACATTTCCGCTGACTGTGCCGGCGGAATGACCTGTACGGACAGTCACGAGGTCTCGCAACTCTGTGAACTCAAGATCGATCTCGATGCAATTTCAGTTATTGCTCACTACAATGGGAACAGCGACATCATAATGGACGAACAGATGCCGATCTTTGGAGGATATGCAGGCGGCATTGAAGAAACGACTATAGTCAACATTGCAACCCATATCAACTCCCTTGTTATGAGCAACGCAAGCTGGCACCTGGACGGCCCTGTCCACATTCGCTGGGGTTCAACAAACACCAGAGAGACATTGACGATTGCAGGCTGGGCATGTGCAACAATTTCCGAATTTACGGACATACTGTCAGGTAACCAGTACTACCCATGTGCAGGCCCATGCACTGAGATGTGCCTGCTCGAAGCTTCAGCCCAATCCATTACTGACACTGCTTCAGGCAGAGAAATCCTCTCCGGTGTCGCATCCGCAAAGGGTGTCGTTACCGACAAGACCACAGGTATGGAAGCCAGAATGATGGGAGAAGTAGCAAGGGCAACGGCAGGTGTGGAAATCTCAGAAGTAAATGTGATACTCGACAAGCTTGTAGCACTCTACGAGAAGAATTACGCAAGCGCACCAGCAGGAAAGACCTTCCAGGAATGCTACGACGTAAAGACCGTAACACCAACTGAAGAGTACATGCAGGTATACGACGGAGCAAGAAAGAAGCTCGAAGACCTGGGACTTGTATTCTAAGATAAAAATAAACATAGTTTGTTAAAACCGAAATTACTTCTCAAAATAGAAGCCAATTGAGAAAGCGCTTAATTCTACGACTGAGTCTGGACGTTCAGTCCAGGCTTTCTGACTTTTTTGGGTACTTTCTTCATGCTTTTTCTACACTTTCACGGCGTAGACTTCTCTGTGAAAATAACATCCTTTTTTAAGTGCCTATTTTTTCAGGTGCCAGTGCATGATCCAAACTGGTTGATTTTGATGAGAGGAAGGCATTGATTGATTGATTGATTGATTTGAACAAGTTTATTCAAATGAGTTCTATACAATTGGTACTGCACCTTGAATTTCAGATTTATAAAAAATAGAATAGGCTGCTCACGAGAAAACGGTTAGAGACGGACAAGAAGAAGGAAATAAAACTTATCCTTCCTGATAATCGTTTTGGTCGTGGTGTATGAAATGAGGCTTTAATATCTACTCGCAAGCAACCGGATTCTTATTACCTATAAGTGATATTTATACTTTGCCACAACTAATATTCTCATTTTAACACTTTCCAGTTTTTTCCGGTTCCGAAGTGAATAAATATTTCTCAACAGTGCTTTTTTCCCATGATAAAGCTCATATTCTCACATATCCATACTTACTTGAGAGAGAACCTGGGGGCATGAAGGATTATTCTACCGCTCGATGAAAACGAAGCTTTGGAAATGGGACTTACTCTGGTTAATGAAAAGAATGAAACCGACATCAAAGAAGTCCTTAACTACCTCTTAGAGCTTGCACTGAAATATGCAAAAGAAGAGAATGAAATCGACACAAAAAGATTAATTGAATATATGAAAAAGATAGGAAAAGCGGCAGCTGTTGCCAAGCTTGAACCAATTGTTGTCAATACGCTTTTGCTTTTTCCCCAGGTTGCCACAGAGGCATGCAAGCAGAATATGGAAAATGTTCTTGTGAGCATAGCACTTGCATTTGGAGAGATTGGAAAGGTCGCAGCAGAACAAAAAATGGAGACTCCTGCAAAGATCGCAGCTTCCTACCTTGGCGAGATGGGAAATACTGCAGCTTCGCGAAGAGCTAAAAAGGGAACAATTGCAGTTATTTTCGCTCTTGGGGAGATCGGAAAAAGCGTTACATGGCAAAAGCTGGGTGATGTTGCAAGCAGTACAGCTTTCCTTCTCGGGGAAACCGGGAAGGTTGCTGCAAGCCAGAATTTTGAGGACGCGGTATTAAATGCCGAGCTGCTGTTGCAGGAGATCGGAACAGGTGCAATTGAAAAAAACTTGAAAGAAACTGCAGATATGAGTGTACGCTCTATCCAGGATATAGAAAAAACTGCAGATCGTCAGGGGCTTGATAAGGCTTTGCTTCAGGCAGCCTATTCACTCGAGGCAATTAAATTTAATGCCGAGGATCGCTATCTAATGAATGCATCCATAATTGCTGAAGTGGCTCTCCTTCACTTTGAAAGATTGAATATTGAGAGACTGGAAGATAAGCTGAATAAAATTTCCAGGGGAAAAAAGAGATCACCAGGTACAGGTTTATGAACTGTTACATTCAGTTTAATGATTATTCATATTGAGTTAATCAGTTCGATATTAAATCTCAATCGTTGCCTTCTTTACAGGGAAAGGAGTGCAGGAAGGATTACCTGGTTTTAAGGTGCTTTTTCCCGATATAAATTTTTAGTGGGGTGTTCTGAACGTCTATTTCAAACGAAACCGGGGCAACGGATCTCGGGCTAACTTCAGTTAAGGAAAATGATGAGCTTGGCGTATTACGATCCATAGATTTCCTTACGGAACGAGGAACCGAATATATAAATAGAAAACTCGAGCCCGATGCAAAAAAGGCTATTATCTGCATAAGAGACATAGGTAGCGCGGCTGTCTTTCAAAAAATGGAAATCGGGGTATTTTTATCACTCTTTTCGCTTGGAAAGATGGCTGAAATTGCAAGAGAGCAGAAAATGACTGATACCGGTTTAAGCATCCTTTACTCTCTCTGTGCAATTGGGAAAGCAGCGGTTGGGCAAAATATGGAGTCTGCGGTCAGGATCGCAGTCTCATATCTTGGAGAAATTGCGAATTCTGCCTCGCTTCAGAAGACGGAGAGAGAGGCGCTTGCTGCGGCGCTTGCTATAGGATCTATAGGAAAGGAAACTTTCGGGCAGCAGAGTATCAGGGTTCCGGAAAACGGAGGATTTCTTCCTCCAAAGTCATCTATCCTCTTATCTCAACCTCCTGGAAAAGAGGCTATTCTCTTCTCCAGAGAATTTCCGGGTATTTTTAGTCTGCTTGTTCAACAGGGAGGAGAAACCGATTCCCTTCAGGATATTCCTGTCCTTTCGGAAAATGAATCGTCTTATACGGGTTTTACCGACTTTGAGAATTTAATCATAAGAGCTGCTAATTCTCTGGGAACGATGATTTTTGAAGTTAATGCAAAATTTTTAATAAGTCACGTGCTTATGACAAAACTTGCCCTTGAAACTCTCAATGGATCTGAATATATACATGAAGCCGAATCTCTTGATTGAAAACTTATAATATTTTAAAGTGCCGTTTGCTCTGAATAGCTTTGATCCTGGTTGCAGTTCCAGGGAATCCTCTAATTTCATGGGACCTGTTTAACTGAGAATCGACATAACTGATTCAAGTGGCTGCATCGGTAGAGTACTTAATATGATGCGAATTCTAGCTACCGTTGAATGGCTTGAGAAATGCAGGAAACCTTAACATTTAAGGTATATTTTTCAGAATATATATTTCATAATGATTTTTATTCCAATTATTCATCTTACAAGTTGTTATAAAAACAAGATTTCTTTTTTGCCAGGTCAACTTTGGTAATTTTAGGGGTTATTGGTCCATGAAACGGAAACGCATTCAGGTTATTCTCATAATTTTTCTATTTATGCTTTGGACAGCAATTACTCAAACCGAGGCTGCGGTTGTCACTGTAAATAACAGTGGTGATGGGAATTATTCTTCGATCCAGGAAGCTATCAATAATTCACATGATGGGGATACAGTCCTTGTAAGCCCCGGTGTATACAGGGAAAATATAATCGTCAACAGGGAACTTACAATTCTCTCTCATCCCATGCTCTCAGGCAGCCAGACTAACCGCACCTATATTATAGGTACGGTTTCTGACAATGCGGTCTTCAGTATCAGCTCAGACAATGTGACACTAAACGGTTTTCATATTGCAGGAGATCCTTTCGGAAAGGATATGTCTCAGGAGGTCGGGCTTTACCTTGAAGGTGTACGAAATTGCTCCTTAAATAACAATACGCTGATACTGACAGATCAAGGGATTGTTCTCAAGAGTTCTCAGGACAACCATCTTGATGGAAACCTTGTAAGCCTTGGGAACGAGGGGATTGTGCTTGACAATTCAGAGGAGAATGTACTGTCAAACAATTGGGTAGTGAGAAATAATCAGGGAATTTCGCTGAATAATTCCTTTAACAATAATCTTGTTAACAATACTGCAGGTTCAAATGGAGTGGGCATTCTCCTGCAAATGTCTCAGGGAAATAAGCTTGCTTATAACCTAATTTTGAAAAATGAATATGGGGTTCTAGGCCAGGTGGCCGGGTCCAATATTTTAACCAATAATAATCTCTACTTTAACGACATTGGCGTGGATCTTAGGGGTTCATCAAACAATTCATTCTATGAAAATGAATTTGTTAACTTTCTGAATGCAGCAGACGAAGGAAATAATATATGGAACAGCAGCTCGACAGGTAACTTCTGGAATGATCATACAGGGGCAGATGCCGATGGAAATGGTATAATCGATAATCAGTACGCCATTAACCAGATCACTGGAGCTATTGATTATATGCCTTTGATAAATAGGATTTCTTCAGGCAGTGGCTCCGAAGCTTTGGGTGCTAATGGCTACATTTTGTTGGTGCTATTTGAAAAAAAGTACCCTGAAAACTCAACGGGTAACCGCGAAAAAGGGGCTGTTATCGAGACAACCGAACTTGGACAGATAAATAAATTCCTTGAGGAAGGTCCGGTATTTTTGAAACTTGGGGCTGAATGGTGTGGAGCCTGCCAATCCATGAAACCTATTCTCGATGAGCTGGTTTCCAAGTACGGGGATAGAGCAACAATAATGTCCATAAATATAAACAAAAATCCTCAGCTTGCAACTTATTTTGATGTAGGCTACATTCCAGACTCTTCCATGATTGTGGGTATTGAAAATGGAACATATGTTTACATGCAACTGGATGGTAATATTACCACAGACAGAGTAAGGGCAAGAATTGTTGGACTGGAAGACAAAGAAGTGTACGAAAAAGTTCTGGAAAACGCTCTTACCTATGAAGAGAAAAGTAAATCGAAATAAAAGAGGCCTTTGAATGGTACGTAATTCCGACTAAGTTCAAAATTTACTTTCTGAAAAAAACGGAAACCCTTTTTTGAATGAACTGCTTCGGTTACAAAATAGTAACACTAATAACCTCGTAACTTCATAGAGTAAGCCAGACTCCATTTCCTGCGTAGCCGTATCTCTTACACAATAATTTGAAATTAAAAATATGCGATGAAATATACAGGCAAGAATTATAAAACCTGCGGGAAAATATTGAAGCTTAATGCGTTCTACTAATAATAAGAGACACTACCAATAGGATACTATCAATAAAGAGGGATACTATCAATAAAGAGGGGCAAAAAGAATGATTACATTAAATGAGGCAGAGGCAGTTGAAGTAAATTTATCTGCAGTTGACGAGGGAGATGAGAACAGAGCTTTCCAGGCCCTTGATTCCCTTACAGGAATTGCGGCAGATTTCCTTTCTGAGAATGAAGAGGCAGATGCCGAGAGAGTCATCCTATCAATTGAGAATGGCGCACAGGCAGCTGCAGAGAAAGAGATGGAGCTTGTTACAATTAATTCTATCCTGTCCCTCGGGAAACTGGCAAGGAAAGCAGCAGACAATGGATTTGAGTCTGCCCTCGGCAAGGCCTCCATAGCAATAGGAAAATTGGGAAAAACTGCAGCTGTACATTCTCTTGAAGCTGGTTCAAAGGTCGCTGCTACAACTCTGATGGAGATCTGGAACTTCTTCCCAGAACAGTGGGATCAGGAAAAGGTAATTTCCTTTTCTTTGCTCTTTAAAGAGATCGGAACCTCTGCTGCCAGACAGGGTATGGAGGACGTTGTGCTCAGTGCAGTAACCTGCCTGGGAGAAATCGGGAAAAAAGTTGCAGCAAAAAGCCTTGAACTTGAAACTGTAAGCAGCCTGCTTTTGCTTGAGGAAATTGGTAAACTTGCGGCGGAGAATTACTTTGATGAAGCTTTGAGTTCAACAGCGCTTTCCATAGAAGATATCGGGAAACTATCTGTAAAGAAGGGGCTTAATGATGCAGCTTTGCAGTGTCAGTGGGCACTTGAGACTCTGCGAGTCCAGGCTGAAGAAAAGGTTCTAAATAATTCTTCAATCGTGGCGGAAGTGGCTCTGGATAATTTTAAAGATGTCAGCTATACGGATTCCGAGGAAAAAGTGGAGAAGTTCCAGGTAATAAAGACTCTTCAGAAAAAAATCCAATCTAATATGAAAATTCAGTAAGAGGTACTCTAACGCAGCTGTTTATATAGCTCAGTTATTTATTCCATCTGTTTATCCAAGAAAAATATTTACATAATAAACTTTTCGTTTTTGTAGATGGCCTGGTTTATTCTGGCTTTAAATTTTTTATGAATTTTTACTTTTGACCTACTCCCAGATTTCGATTTTTTTTATTCTGTTTTGGAAAAAGAAGTGATTTTTATTCAGACTTTCTTGAAGAAAACCTATACCTGTTCCTGGTAAAGCTGAAATAAGTGTTCGAGTACTCTTTGAAAGTTTCTCACTTCTTTGAAACCATTAGTTTTAAATAAATTACTACAGTATTTCTCTAAAGCAAATTATTGCTTCCTTGATAAGTGCTTGAGGTTTCAAAGTGAAGTGTTATAAGAGGCGTTTAGATTTAGTCTGTACTTAGCATACAATACTCTGCACTTAGCATGCAAAACAGTTGTTCGGGTAAGAGGAAGGTAAGGAGTGGAACCCTTCCCCCTACCTCGAAGGTTGATTTTACTCACGCAGGAGAATATGCCAGAAACCCGGCGTGAGTTTTTTACTCAGATGATATATATTATGCATGAAATGTATTTAACTCTTTCTATTTTATATATATGTCTTTTAATCGGGTCATCTTTTATTTTAATCCCAATTTTAATCCCAATTTTAATTTCAATTTCTGTCAAGTAAACATATAAAATTAAGTATAATCTGAAATAGTAATCTTGAAGTTCCAAATGTATTTTGAAAATTATAGGAAAACTAATATCTGAGTAAACCTATATAAATACTTAAATTTCTAAAATCCAAAAATTTTTAACGAATTTTACTGGAAAGGGGTTTTAATATGTTCTCACTGAACGAACAAAAGGCTATTGAACTTGGAGAATCTGGAGAACGAGCAATAAGAGAACAGAATGAATATGATGCGCTCCAGTATGCTGAGTACCTCCGGGAATTAGGGCATGAGTTGCTTGAAAGTAATTTTGAGAAAGAGTCAAAGCGAGTCGTTATCTCACTCAGAAACATTGGTAATAAAGCTATCCAGAAAAAGATGGATAATGTTGCGTCCACAGCTATTAATGAACTTAAATATCTTTCTGAAACTGCACTTGATAAGAATTTCTCAAACGCGATGTGGTCTTTTTCAAAAGCTGCACAGGAGATCGGAAAAGGAGCAGTACAGGCCGAGATGCTCGAACCTGCAAAACTTGCGATCGACACGCTTAAAATGATAGGGATGGGCGCAGTTGAGAAGAAAATGGAAGTTGTAACCCTCTGGACAACCATGTCACTTGAGGAAATGGCTTATCTTGCAAATAAGCAGCAACTTGAAGATTTAACTAAGGAAGCAAAAGAGGCTAGAGAAGAAATTATAGAATACTCCGAAGCCTCAGGGTTTGTTACAAAGGAACAGATTGACAAATACCCACAGCTTATCGCCCAAACCGTAAGTCAATTCTCAGAGCTTCGGAATCTACAGCCTGCAGGTTATGAGACCAAGCCTAATGAAGAATTCACAGAAGAGGAATTCTTTGAGGGAGAAGGGGAGGAACAAGATCCTGAAACTGAAGCTGCCAGAAAGGAAAAGTAACCTGATAACCAGAATAATGAGACTGGTAATTAAAAAATAATTTCTCCTGGAAAATTTCTGGCTGTTTGCACAGCTGGATGTCTTTTTTCATAATATCTCGGGCTGTTTATACAGCCGGCTGTCTTTTTTTATAATTTTTGGAAATTTCCAGAAAACTTTCTATTATTTTCAGCCCATTGGGAGTAAGCACGGATTCGGGATGGAACTGCAGGCCATAGATTGGATACTTTACATGTTCCACCGCCATAATGCTCCCGTCCTCAGCCCTGGCAGTAACTTTTATCCCGGGGGCAGGCTCCCCAATTTCAAGGGAGTGATAACGGCCTGCTTCAAATGGGCCTTGAAAGGCTGAAAACAATGCAGAGTCCTCATGAAGAATCTTCGAACTTTTTCCATGCACTGGACCGACCTTGCTTCTTCGGACAGCTCCGCCGAAAGCCACATTGATTGCCTGGTGTCCAAGGCAGACTCCAAGAAGGGGAATTTCCCTGCCCATTTCCCGGATTATTTCCAGGCAATTTCCTATATCCCTGGGGTCTGAAGGATTACCCGGACCCGGGGAAATAACCAGGGCATCAGGCTTTATCTTCCGGAGTTCCTCAAGAGAAACCGTATTGGGAAGTACCAGAGTATCTTTCTCA
Organism: Methanosarcina barkeri str. Wiesmoor; assembly: GCF_000969985.1. Classification (GTDB taxonomy): domain Archaea; phylum Halobacteriota; class Methanosarcinia; order Methanosarcinales; family Methanosarcinaceae; genus Methanosarcina; species Methanosarcina barkeri_B. The sequence goes on from NZ_CP009526.1 coordinate 1,365,914, forward strand.
AAATAAGATATATAGTCTACAAGATTCCATACAAAGGAATCCTTGTTGTTTATGAAAACCACCTTCATCTGAAAACACCTCCTGAACTTATCATTTTTAGTTTATTTTCCTCTCGTATCTCCCCTTTAACTTCCCCTTTTCTGAAAAGCCCGGTTCCTGGATTTCTTTCCTGTAAAACATTCCTGCCTGAACTTCTTCTCATAAATTTCACCTCGGAGTTGCTTAACAAATTGTTTTAATGTTCTTCGCCAATTGCCGCAAGCATTGCTCCCATCTTACGTTCGGTTTCCCTGAATTCATAACCAGGATCAGAATCAGCTACGATTCCTGCTCCAGCCTGCACTGATGCTTTCTTGCCCTGGACAATAATGGTCCGAATTACGATTGCAAAATCGGCGTCTCCGTTCCAGCTGTAATATCCGACCCCTCCTCCGTAGATCCCTCTCGGGGAAGTTTCAAGTTCGGAAATAATTTCCATGGCGCGGATTTTCGGAGCTCCTGAGAGAGTTCCTGCCGGAAATATTGCCCTGAAAGCATCAAACTGGTCACATTCCGGTCTCAGGGTACCTATAACCTTACTTTCGATATGCTGGACATGGGAATATTTCAGGACTTTCATGAATTCGGAAACCTTCACCGAGCCGCTTTCCGTAACCATTCTTACATCGTTTCTCCCAAGATCGACAAGCATCACGTGTTCAGCCCTTTCTTTTTCATCATGCATCATGTGTGCAGCAAAGGCTTCATCTTCGGCTTCGGTTTTTCCACGGGGACAAGTGCCTGCAATCGGATTTGTAATTAGAGTCCTTTCATGGACAGTCAGCAGAGTTTCAGGGCTTGCCCCGACAATTGCCAGGTCTCCAAACTCAAAGATGTACATATAAGGACTTGGATTAATTGCCCGAAGCTGCATATAAAGTTCAAAAGGTGACTGTTCGAGTGTAAACTCACATTTCCTGGAAAGAACTACCTGAAAAATATCTCCTGCAAAAATATGCTCTTTCGCCTGGACTACCGAGTCCTCAAACTTCTTTTTTCCGGCATTGCAGTCCGAAACAGGTAAGCCTGGAAAGATTGATCCGCCTGGTATTGCGATTTCTACTGAGTCTCCTGAGAGTGCAGCTTCCTTAAGTGTGGTATAGAGCTTTTCGGCTTCCAGGAGAGCTTTTTCATATATTTCTCCTACATTTGCACCCGGAATTATGAAAGGAGTGACTACGATATATATCTCTTCAGTCATATGGTCGAAAACAAAAGTTTTCGAAACCAGCAGGTACTGGAGTTCCGGAATTTCGGACTCAAAGCCTTTTTTGACCCCTAACCAGCTATCGTAAATAGCATCATAAGCTGTATAGCCTATGGCCCCGCCCAGGAAAGTCTGTCTGTCAAAACGTTTTGTGTTCAGGAGACCCATCCCGTTTGCAGAAGGAAAAACCAGGCGAAGGGCATCGAAACCATCTTTTCCCTTAGGAATTGGAGCCGTGAATTTTAAATTTCCCAGTTCTGAGTTTTCTTTCTCCGGATTCTCCTCCTCTATGGTTTCACACCCACAGGCATCTTTGGTTTTCGACTGAATTTCTTCAAAAAAAGGCGAAGCATTTGGGTTAAGGAGTTCAAGAGAGATTTTCCTGTCACCTATCTTAACTACGGCATCAGGATCATTTCCAACAAAAGAGTACCTTGCCTTAGTTTCCTGTTTTTCCACTGATTCCAGCAGGTACGAATAACCTGAGGTCCCTGATGCCCTCAGGGCGTGGTAAAGTTCAAGAGGAGAACATGTTAAATTATCGATTCTTGCAAGGAGCTGGATAAAGCCTGGCTGGCTTACTCCTGAAGCAAGTTTTTTGAATTCTTCTTTTCCAAGGTCAAAGGAAAGCATTGGCACACCTCACTTCTTCAATAAAACTTTTGATTTTTACGGCATCTTTTTTCCCGCAGGTCTCAACCCCGGATGCTGTGTCCACAGCATAAGGCGAAACAGCCCTGATTGCTCCCCGCACGTTTTCAGGCTTGAGCCCGCCTGCAAGGATAAGGGGAAGTCGCGTTTCTTCTGAGATTCGCCGGCTCAGAGCCCAGTCGTGCACACAGCCTGTGCCTCCGGGCTTTTCGGACCTTGCCGTATCAAGCAGAATGGAATCTACAATGTCGGCTTCTTCCAGTAGACTGACCTCTTCAAGTAGGCTTGAGACAGAAGCAGGATTTCCGGAACCTGCGTTTGAAGCCTCTCCCTGTGCAGGTACGGACAGAGTTTTTATGATAGGGATGCCCGTTTTTTCTTTTATTATTTCAAGTTCGAGATGGGGCAGTCTGGAGTGGATCTGCACGATATCGGGTTTTATTTTATTAATCAGACCTACGGCAGTATCCGCGTTTTCAGGCATGATAACCAGTACGGAACTCAGGGTTTCAGGGACTCTGGACACGAGGTAAGCGGCAGTATCGGAATCAAGCTTTCTTGGGCTCTCGACAGGAACTTCTGTAATAAACCCAACTGCATCGGCTCCGTAAAGGGCTGCAATTTCGATTTCTTCAGGGCTGCGGATTCCACAGATCTTTATTCTCGTTTTCACTTTCGCTGTCATACCCTCTCTCCCGAGGCCGGGCTTAATATGGAAGTTCTTGAGCGCATTGACATGCTTTTTCCCGAAAGACTTTCCTTGTTTTTCTGTCTGTAAAACTCTGAAGTAAAAGTCTTGAACTGGTTGAATTTAACCATGACCTTTCCACTGTCAATGGCATCTTCGGCAATAGGAATTGCTTGCCGGATAGAACCTACTATCCCGCCTACATAAAGGGCGGCAGCCGCATTCATGACTACAATATCTCTTTTTGGTCCTTTCTGGCCCTTAAAGATGCAAAGCAGATCTCTTGCATTTTCTTTTGGAGTGCCGCCCTTTATATCCTCGGGATTTGCCCGCAGCATGCCAAGAGCTTCCGGAGTTAACGTATAGGTTGAAACCTTGCCGTCCTTTAACTCCGCAACATAGGTTTCACCCGTATTTGTAATCTCATCCATTCCATCTCCGTGCACAACAAGAGCATGCTCGGTCCCGAGTTCCGCAAGAGCATAGGCTATTGGTTCACAGAGTTTTTTATCAAAAACCCCTATTACCTGCCCTTTAGTACCTGCCGGGTTAGTCAGGGGCCCAAGAATATTGAAAACCGTACGAACTCCGAGTTTTTTCCTTACCCCTGCAACCCTCTTCATAGCCGGGTGAAAAACCGGAGCAAACATGAACCCTATTCCTATCTCTTCAATCGTTTGCCTGACAGCTTCGGGCTCCAGGTCAGTTTTAATTCCCAGGGCGTCAAGTACATCCGAACTCCCTGACATTGAAGTGGCAGCCCGGTTTCCGTGCTTGGCTACGGGAACACCTGCTGCAGCAGTAACAATTGCGGCTGCTGTCGATATATTGATTGTATTAAGGCCGTCTCCTCCTGTCCCGCAGGTATCCACAAGCCTGAAAGATGTTTTGGGCCGGATCGTTTTTCCGGCTTTTTTCATTCCCCTTACAAAACCCGCGATTTCTTCGGGCTTTTCACCTTTTGCCCTCAGAGCAAGCAGAAATCTCCCGATTTCCTCATCCTGTGCTGTACTCAGAATTTTACCTACTGCGTCTTCAGCTTCTTCGGGGCTCAGATCATGCCCTTCTTCCAGCCTTTGAATATATCTCTGCATTGCTTCTTCCTCCTTCAAACTCCTGATTTCTCCCTTTCCAATGTAATTTAAGATTCAAAATCTTCTCAACTGTTGACGTTCTTGATTTTTCGGATTATTTCTCTTTAACTGTCTCTTCTAATTTCGGACATTTTTCTTTAACTGGCTCTTTTGATGCCGGATTTGAGTTCCTTTGCAAGGGCTTCCAGCCTTTCGTTTACGTCTTTTCCTTCATCTATAATCTTAACAAAAGCCGAGCCGACTATAACTGCATCTGCTCCGGCGTCTCTAACTTCTGCAGCTTGCTCTCCTGTTGAGATTCCAAATCCCACAGCCTTAGGAAGCCCGGTTTCTACTCTGGAAAGTAGCTCTCTGGTAGAGGATGAGACATCTTCCCTGGCTCCAGTGACCCCAAGCCTCGAGACAAGGTAAAGGAAACCTGAACCTCTTTCCAGGATTTTCTGGACTCTTCCCTCGGTTGTTGTGGGTGCAATTAGAAAGATAAGGTCAAGCCCGTGCTTTTCACAGCTATTTTTCAGGTCAGCCGCTTCTTCAACCGGGATATCGGGTACTATCAGTCCGCTTATTCCGGCATCTGCAGCCTTTTCTACAAATTTTTCCACTCCGTACCTGAATACAGGGTTGTAATAGGTCATGCAAACAAGTGGAATTCCAACATCCAGGTTTTTAATAAGCTCAAAATAACGCTGTGTATCCATTCCTGCTGCAAGTGACCTCTGTCCTGCCACCTGGATTGTCGGGCCGTCCGCTACAGGGTCTGAGAAGGGAAAACCTAGTTCTATGATATCCGCACCTCCGTTCACCAGAGCTTTTACAATTTCCCCGGTTTTTTCTGCGGACGGGTCTCCTGCCATTACGTAACAGATCAGAGCACCTTCCTTTTTTTCCCTGAGTTCGGAGAATTTTTCGGAGATTTTTTGCCTCTCCATTTTAGATCCCTCCTCTCAGGCTAAGGACGGTTTCCAGGTCCTTATCGCCTCTTCCTGAAAGGTTTACAACCACTACTTCTCCCAGTTCTCCGGCTTCTGAGGCTCTCTTCAGATAAGCAAGGGCATGTGAAGATTCCAGTGCAGGAATTATTCCTTCATGCCTGCTCAGTTCATGGAAAGCTTCAAGGGCTTCATCATCAGTTGCATATCTGGCTGTAACTCGGCCGATTTCGGACAGGTAAGCCAGTTCAGGCCCTACCCCTGAGTAATCAAGACCTGCGGAAACGGATTCGGATTCCAGGATTTGACCGTTTTTGTCCTGCAGTATCTTTGTTCTTGCACCGTGCAGGATTCCTTCTTCTCCTGCACAGAGAGAAGCTGAGTGAAGAGCGGCTTTTTCCGTACATTTAAGGGCTTTTCCTCCGGCTTCGACAGCAATCAGTTTTACATCCTTATCCTCAATAAAGGGGTAGAAGATCCCCATTGCATTACTTCCGCCGCCTGCACAGGCAATAATGGAATCAGGCATACGACCTTCTTTTTGCAAAATCTGTTCCTTTACTTCACGACCTATAACGCTCTGGAAATCCCTTACTATTACAGGATAGGGATGAGGACCTACAACCGAGCCTATGAGGTAATGTGTGTTTTCTATGTTCGTGACCCAGTCCCTGAAAGCCTCATTAATGGCATCCTTAAGGGTTTTTGAGCCGGTTTCCACGGGTTTTACTTCAGTGCCCATGAGTTCCATGCGGTAGGCGTTCATCTGCTGTCGTTTGATATCTTTAGCACCCATGTAGACAACGGTTTCAAACCCGAGATTTGCTCCTGCCATAGCTGTTGCAGTCCCGTGCTGTCCTGCACCGGTTTCGGCAATCAGCCTGGTTTTCCCCATATATTTTGCAAGCAGGGCCTGCCCTATGGCATTATTTAACTTGTGGGCTCCTCCGTGCACAAGGTCTTCCCGTTTGAGGTAGATCTTTGACCCGTATTTTTTACTCAGGTTCCTGGCAAAATAAAGAGGTGTTTCCCTGCCTGCAAAATCCCGCAGGTAATGGTCAAGTTCGGCAAGGAATTCAGGGTCATTTTTATACCGCTCGTATCCCTCTTCCAGCTCTTCTAAGGCCGGCATGAGGACTTCTGGTACGTACTGTCCCCCATATTTCCCGTATTTTCCTTTTACCTGGCCTATCTGTCTGTTTTTGGAATTTTTCTTCGAACCTGCGAGTTCATTTAAGTATGAGTCCTTTGCAGGAAATTCTGAAACTTTAGTTTCTGTCAATTCAATTACTCCCTTGTCTTTTTGATGAATCCTGTAGCGTAATTTTTATATCGCATTCGAAAGCGTAGTTTTGGATTTTGTCATTGAAGCAAAATTTAATTTTGAATGTTTTTTGAGTGAATTTTGAATAAACTTTGAATGAATTTTGCATAAATTTTGAATAATTTTGAATAAACTTTGAATGGACTTTGAACAAATTCAAAGTGATTTTGAGTGGACTTTTCAACCTGTCCAGTCACAGGTGAAAGCTTCGAAAAGTCTGGGAAAACAGTTATTGACGCCAACCAGCGCCCTGGACGAATTCTTTCGTTTTATCAAAAACAGAAGCATTTTCCATAAGTGCGGAACCTATCAGTACGGCATCCGCACCTGCCTGGATTACCCGTCTGACATCTCGTACGCTGTTCATTCCGCTTTCGCTTATTATCAGATGCCTGGTTCCGTGATCAAGGTCGCATTCCCGAATAATTGGGGCCAGCTCTTCTGTGGTTCCGAGGTTGATTTCAAGAGTTTCAAGGTCTCTGTTATTAATTCCTATTACTCTTGTGTCAGTTTTCAGGGCCAGATCAAGCTCTTTTCTGTTGTGAACCTCTACTAGAGGCTCCACTCCCTTTTTAAGGGCAAGCTCAACAAAATTTCCTAGTTGTTCTCCAAGGATTCCTGCAATCAGGAGTACGAGATCACTTTGAGCTTCTTCAAGCTGTAACTTGTCAATTATAAAGTCTTTCCTCAGGATAGGCAAGCAGACCTTATTTCTAACTGAGTCCAGGTTTTCAAGTGATCCTCTGAATACCCCAGGCTCGGTCAGGACTGAAATTGCAACAGCTCCTGCTTCTTCCATTTCCCATGCAAGCTCGGCAGCCTTTGCAGGCGAAATATCCCTGAAAGTTTTCCCTGGCGATGCGGGCTTGACCTCTGCAATTACAGGCACCCTACCGTCGGCTTTTGCATCTGTCACTGCCGAGATAAAGTCCCTTTTCTCAAATCCCATCTCCTGGCTTTCACTGGAAGTCTGCGGTCCCAGGGCCTGGACACGGGTTTTTGTTGTGTTGAGGATGTGGAGAATTGAAGCGTGCATATTTTATCACTAAGGTATAGTTTTGTACATCAACGTCTAATGACGTACTTCATATAAAAAGGTTTTGGATAAGCACAATATGAACTGAGATTCTTATTCCATAAAAGCCGGAAATTCTTGTGCTCAATTAAACTTATTTTGAATGTTGGGGGCAGAGTCTATTCCTTGCTCATTTTCAACGGTGCACTACTTCTCATTTATTCAGAACGGGAAGAGAAAATCGAAAAAATAATTTTGTTCTGAAAAAGCTGCTAATGTGTTTGATTTTCGTCTTTTACTTCATTGAGTAAGGAAAGTTGTGATTCTAGAAAAAACTTTATGAATTTAAATGAATATAAATTATTAACATTTTTTAATATGAAATATAAACGAAAGTCAAAGGAGGAATTTTTAATAAAGTATCAACACGATAACACATTTAGGATAATGTCACTATGTTTGATTATCCTCTTTCTTGGAGTAATGAGTGCATCAGTTGCGCACGCTGAAAGTTATAAGTTTGTTACTAAATGGGGTTCTTATGGCAATGGAGCTGGACAATTCCATTATCCACGTGCTATTGTTGCAACTTCATCTGGATATATTTATGTTGCCGATTCCGGAAACAATCGAGTTCAGGAATTTAATAGCAATGGTAAATTCATTAACCAGTGGAGCTCTACTAATGATGTATCACTGGGTTCTGTAAATGGTGTTGCTATAGATTCTTCAGGTGATGTTTATGTTGCTGATACTAACAATCGCATTGTGAAGTTTGACAAAAATGGTAATTTCATTACAAAATTTGGTTCTTATGGAAGTGGCAATGTACAGTTTAAAAATGCTCGCGATATTTGTTTAGATTCATCTGGCAATATTTATGTTGCCGATACGGGCAATAATCGAATTCAGAAGCTTGATAACAATGGAAATTATTTGGTGCAATGGGGCTCTTATGGCAGCAGTAATGGACAATTCAAGAATCCTATTGATGTTGCCTTAGATTCTTTGGATAACGTTTATGTTGCTGACAAAGATAATCATTGCATTAAAAAGTTTGATAGTAACGGCAATTATCTAATGCAATTCGGTAATTCTGGCAATGGTGATGGACAGTTTAATAACATTATAAGTGTTTTTGTTGACTCTTCTGGCAATATTTATGTTTCTGACAGAGGAAATACTCGCATTCAGAAGTTTGACAGTGACGGCAATTATCTAACACACTGGGGTTCTTATGGAACAAATGATGGGCAATTCAAAAATCCTGAAGATATTGGTGTAGATTCTTCAGGCAATGTTTATGTTGCTGATGCTGACAACAATCGCATTCAGAAGTTTGCTCCAGTATATCCACCAGTAACTAATTTTGTCAGCAATGTTACCACAGGCTATGCTCCCCTGGCAGTAAAGTTTACTGACACAAGTACAGGAACACCATTTTCCTGGACATGGAACTTTGGAGATGGGACTTTTTCAACGGTAAAGAATCCGACACATACATATTCCAAAGCAGGAAAATACACCGTAAAACTTACTGCAACAAATGAAGGGGGCAACAGTACTGCAGCAAAAACAAATTATATAACTGTCAAAACGACTACTGTAAAACCTGTTGCTATATTTTCCGCATCTCCAACCTCTGGAAAAGCACCGTTAAAAGTTACTTTTACTGACAAAAGTACAGGGTCACCGACTAAATGGAAATGGAATTTTGGAGACGGGTCAAAGTCATTCCTCCAAAATCCAAGTCATAAGTATTCAAAAGCAGGAAAATATACCGTTAGCTTAACTGTAAAGAATGATAAGGGCAGTAATACGGTAACAAAAACAAACTATCTAACAGTAGTAGCAAAACCTGTTGCTGCATTTTCTGCCTCTCCAACCTCCGGAAAAGCACCGTTAAAAGTTACTTTTACTGACAAAAGCACAGGGTCACCGACTAAATGGAAATGGAATTTTGGAGACGGAACAACTTCAGCAAAACAGAATCCAATTCATAAGTATTCAAAGGCAGGAAAGTATAAAGTGACACTTACAGTTGCCAACGCAGCGGGTATTAATACGGTAACAAAAACAAACTATATAACAGTAATAGCAAAGCCAGCTGCTGCATTTTCTGCCTCCCCAACCTCCGGAAAAGCACCATTAAAAGTTACCTTTAGTGACAAAAGTACAGGAACACCAACGAAATGGAAATGGACCTTTGGAGATGGATCAAAGTCATTCCTCCAAAATCCGACTCATAAGTATTCAAAGGCAGGAAAGTATAAAGTGATACTTACGGTTACCAACACAGCAGGTAGTAATACGGTAACAAAAACAAATTATATAACAGTAGTAGCAAAACCTGTTGCTGCATTTTCCGCTTCTCCAACTTCCGGAAAAGCACCATTAAAAGTTACCTTTTCTGACAAAAGTACAGGAACGCCGACTAAATGGAAATGGAATTTTGGAGATGGAGCTACTTCAATCAAGCAGAATCCAGTCCATAAGTATTCCAATGTAGGTAGTTATACTGTTAAGTTGACAGTAACGAATGCTGCTGGAAGTAACACTAAAACTATTTCTAATTATATTATATTGAAAAGTAAGTAATAATGTTGGTGAGTAACTAATGAAAATAGGCAAGATATAAAAGGAATTCAATTCTATCAAATATAATCCTTTTAATCTTGCTTTATATTTTTGAGAACCTTTTAACTTCCTATTTTAACACCCGTTACTAGTTTCTCTCAAGCCACACTTCAAGCTCACACTGTCTGAAGTCCTAAAAGCAAACTTATTTTGTAGGGTCAAGTGCTCATATTTATCTGGAGAAATAATTAATGAATTAATGTACCACAAAAAAGACAAACCTGAATTATTGAAGTTTTTTCTTAGGTTCTATCCGAAAGATGCTGTTCTTACTGTAACATTTCAATATGCATTACTGATTTTTTGGATATGTTTTAAGCTTCGGATAAATTCTGCGGCGTTTCACTCTTATGTGGGTAGAAGGTCATTTGAAAATCTCTTATAACCCTCAGCATAATTTATTTAGTAAAAATAATTACAGAATTCTTTACATAAGATCAATAAGTAGTGTCACAACACACAAGAGGATTTTCCTTGAGTGCCATGGCGAACATTATATATATCTTAGCCCGAAGTATGCTCCAGATTGAGGTGCAGCCGTGGAAACAACGACCATTAAAATTAGTGCCGAGCTATACGAAGCGCTCGATTTTTGCAGAGACAGAAATAGTGACAGTGCCTGGGAGTCAAGGAGCACGATAATTAGAAAACTATTAGCTCGATACGATGATACCTGCCAGCTTATACATGAAAACGGTAGCTACTGGTTCGTTATTAACGGCAGGAAGCGAAGTTTCCCGGAGCTTTCGCATACTACGGAAAATGTGAGAATCACACAGGGGCTTCATGACAGACTCAATGAAGCGAAAATCCACCCTGATGAAACAATAAATACTGTTTTGCAACGTTTGTTGTTTTCGTACTATGGCAACAAACTGGTTTACCGTATTAATATAAAATCCGCCAGTGACAAGGACAGCCAGGATTTAATATCTTTCATGCACGAGGTCCTGCTGACAGAACCAAAATTTAATAACGCCCTGTTTGCCGAAGTTGTAAATGTAGAAAATTATCCGGAAACAATGAGTAAATACGATAAAAACTTGTTACCGCTATCGATATTGTACGATTTTGAAGACCATGAGGTGTGGCGCATGGAAGGAAAGCATGATTTATATGAGGTGAGAAGAAATTTAGAGTCCTTTATCGATTCGTTAGAAGAGTTTATTGATTGACGTGCGGCTGGAGCTTGTAAACAGGTGATTTTCCTCACCTCATCCAAGAAAGCTTTTGAAAATGTTTTACTTTTTATGTGGTAATGTTAATGGACTAACATACTATATGGTCCAATATGAACATTTAGCCATAACGACTCGTAGTTGAACCTTAATTGTTTTTCTTTTTAGGAATTGTCTTTTCAAGAGGCATCTTTTTAAGAAAATTCAAAATCATAGCTATCTTTACAGATGTTGACCACCCATTATCGAATTATTGATCTTATATTCTATTTTTCCACTGCCACTGATATTTTCCATTTTTTATCTGTTCAAATCCAATGGACTCTAGCCGCGCCTAGCGAGAAAAATGTATGCTAAAAATATCTGCCAATTCAGCCGGAGATAATACCATCAGGTTTCCTGCGGATCACCAAAAAAGAAAATTAATCTGCCGATAGGAACGTCGGCTTAAAGTAATCAAATCATCAACCTAAATATCTGACCTGAACATCTAACCTGAATATCTAACCTGAATATCTGACCTGAATATCTGACCTGAATATCTGACCTGAATATCTGACCTGAATATCTGACCTGAATATCTGATCTGAATATCTGACCTAAATATTGCCAAAAATTTGCTTGTTAAGCCTGTAAATTTAGTAACGTCCTCTGATTTTAGTATCGCAGTCTCAATTAAAAAGCTCTGCCATTGCTTTTACACTCTTGAACATTTCGACAATCATAGGTGTAGTACTATTAGGTTCTCCAAGGGTCGAGTTAGCAGCTTCGATCATATCGTCAGGGTATCCAAGGCTTGAATTAAGCCGTTCCATATTTTCGTTTAAAGGAACCAGGGAATTTTCTGTTTCATTCAAATTTTCAGGGTCCGATTCCAGCACACCGAGTATGGAATTCGTTGTTGCTATGCCTGCTTCCGTTCCTTCGATTGTAGGCTGCAGAAACGGATATTCTTCAACGCGGGCGTTCAGGGTTCCATTTATGAGGTTAAGGTTGAGGTCAAGCATCTGAAGCATGGATGTGAGAAACCGGAAGTTCAGGCTAATTTCCTGATCCATTAGTTCATTTTCGTTATACGTCGATGCAAAATCTGTTTCATTGTTTTCATCTTCAAAATTAGTCTCCGCTACATCATTTATCGCAAATGAAATTGGAAGCGTTAATAGAATAACCAGGAAGCTTGCAGCTATCCTAAGATAAAAAGCCTTGGTTCTGTTCATAACAATTTCCCCCACTATTACTTTTCCAGTTTAGTAAAATTACCCTCTAGTTAAAAATACTCACACTTGTCTATAAAAATGCAGCGATTTATCCAAAATAATGTAGAAAGTAGAAAACCTTCGTAAAGAGAAACAGATTACTAAAAAATATCTATTAATATCTTATTATTAAGACACTAAGAAAGCGCATTTTATAGAAGAGCCGCGCAGATATTTAAGGAGTTATATTAAAAATTATTGTTCTGTAGTTGTATTTTTATTGGAATGAATTATAAACGATCGGACAAGTAAAATTAAGGAATTACAAGCTTTCTAAATAGAAAGAAAGACAAGACTATCTAATGTACTCATAATTATCTTAAAGAACAGTAAATAAGAACAGTAAATAGAAACAGTAAATAAGAACAGTAAATGATGCTTTCAGCACTGGGTTAATAAAGGAGTATCAATTTTCAATACATAGTCTCTCAAACACAAACAATAAGGCAAGAAAATTCCTTAATCGATGGTAGTGGAATTTATTCTAGCTTCATAGAAGCGAGGACCAAGAAGCTAAGAAACGATACTAGGTGTACCCTGAAAACAACAACCAAATAATATAAAGTTATCTGTTTTTTAAAGTTTTTAATAATAAGGATAAATTGTTCGGCTGTTTTTATTTATTATCTAGTTGTATACATTTATGTTCTTAAGTGGAATAAATTTTGGCTCATTATTTTAACAATATGAATGTATCGTCCAGATGACTTTAAAAATTAATTCTCGAATATGTTAAAAAATATTTATACACACATGTCTTAAAAAATCAACTGTATAATATTGAAAGTAATGGAAGACCTAACATGAAGAAATCAGTTATATTACTGATCTTGCTTGTATTAGTACTCTTTACGGCTGGATGTGATGAAAAAACTCCAGAAAATTCAACAAGTTCAGAGGCAAACATGGAGAAAAGTGTTGTGGCTATAACCCAACTGGAGCAGGTAAACACATCCCTTCAGAAAAATCCTGTCTTTGTGAAGGTAGGATCTAGATGGTGTCCAGAGTGCCGGTCTTTGAAGCCCGTTCTTGATAAATTAGCGGTAGAATACCAGGGAAAAGCAACTATTGCTTCCATAGATGCAGACAAAAACCTAGAACTTGCAGAATATTTCGAAGTAGAGTTCATTCCGGACTCTTTTGTGATTGTGGGCATTGAAAATGGAACATATGTCTATATGCAGGAGAATGGGAATGTCAGCACAGACAGATCTAAGGCCAGGTTTGTTGGACGAAATGATACTGATGAAGAAATGTTTAAAAACGTTCTGAATCTTGCCCTTATTCAAAAGGAAAAAGCAGACGCAAATGAAACGAAACGTTGACTAATAGATTTAATTTCAAAGTCCCGATGTAATTTCAAAGTCCGGATATAAATCGGAAACTAAAGATTAGAGTAAAATTCAAAGTTCAATATCAAAATCAAAGAGTAAGAGGATAACTATGGTTTGCCCAGTGTGTGTGGTTGGAGGACTTGGATTCATTCTTAGTCGAGTTTTTGGGCTCCCTGATGTTTGTGTTTCTTTCGTGGTCGGGATGCTGGCGACTTCGATGTCTTATTGGGTAAATCATATCATGTCAAAAAGATGGAGGAAAAAGAAAGGTCAACTTATAGCACTCAATATCCTTTCAGGGATTATGTTTTTGTACTCTCTAAAGTTGATAGGATTATGGTAAGGCAGAAAAGAAATGTACTTTAAAATTTCATTCAACTATCTTAGTCGTAAACCAGTTTTCCACACTAAAACTTCGTTCTTTCACAATTTTTATGTAATCCTGTTTCGGTTTTACTGCAACCGTTGCGCCGTTTGATCACGCTGACCACGTTCTTGCTGTTGTTTTCGTTCAATCCTTTTTTGAAAAGGGTTGTGATCACGCCGACCACTTTCTTGCTGTTGTTTTCGTTCAATCCTTTTTTGAAAAGGGTTGTGATCACGCCGACTAAATTGTTGCTTGAGTTTTCGGTCAAACCTTTTCAAAAAAGGCTTGTGTCCAAATCTTTATTTAATAGAGTTGTAACCACGCTCGCCGCACGGCTCAAAACGAAATTAAGGTAAATATATTTTCTGAGCTCGTTGAAAATGTAACTTTTCTTGTCCTTAAATTAGTTTTATTGGCTCATTTCAGTATCTTCATTATAATTCAGCCCTCTTGAGCGAACGAAGTGAGCGAAAAGGGCACCGTCCTCCCGAGACGGGACTCGGGTGACGAGACTCGGGTGACGGAACTCGGGCAGCGAAGCATTTACATGTAAGGTGAACATAGAGTGCACGATAAGCCGACAAAAAGACAGGCAAAAATAAAAATGAAACTGGATGACTGGCAGAGGAAAATCAATGGCTGTATGGAAAGGAAAGAAAGTGGTTCTTCACACCACTATGGGTGATATAACAATTGAATTCTTTGAGGACATGCCAATTACGGCAGGAAATTTCGCAAAACTCGTTGAGAAAGGTTTCTACGACGGAGTTATTTTCCACAGGGTGATCGACAAATTCATGATCCAGGGCGGAGACCCGACAGGTACAGGCATGGGAGGGCCAGGCTACGAGATCCCGGACGAGTTTACGAATCATAACCGCAATGATAGGGGCACTCTATCCATGGCAAACGCAGGCCCGAATACAGGCGGCAGCCAGTTCTTTATCAACCTTGTGAATAATAATTATCTCGACAAGATGCACCCTGTCTTCGGAAAGGTAGTGGAGGGGATGGATGTTGTGGATTCTATAGGAAAAGTAAAAACTGACCGCCAGGACCGCCCGAAAACCGAAGTGAAAATTACGAAAGCTGAACTTGTCTGAGAGTTCTTACACTTCAGGGCAATTCATGCCTTTTATTTTTCCCATCTTTCCAGCTTTCTATTTTTATACATTCTGCTTTTTATTTCGATTTTTGACTATCATTTTTGACCACCGTTTTTGACCACCGTTTTTGATCACTATTTCTGATCGCTATTTCTAATCGCTATTTCTAATCACTATTTCTGATCACTATTTCTAATCGCATTTTCGGATACAATGATAAAAAATCCCGCCTAATAAGAATATAATTTATTTTATTGAAGACTGAAGCCTGCTGAATGTTCACAGGAGACGAGATCTTTGTGTGGGAAAAAGAAGTGGAATTGGATATTCTGGTAAGTGAGACCCTTAAAGCCAGGTATCTGCATGAAGGGGAAAATAATTGGGAGGACATCTGCGAGAGAGTTGCAGAAGCAGTTGCATTAACTGATGAAGAGTATCTAGATTTCAAAGACCTCATGCTTAGAAAGGTTTTTCTTCCAAGCTCGCCGACGCTCATGAATGCGGGCACAGAGTTTGGGCAACTTGCAGCTTGTTTCGTAATTCCTGTAGAAGACAAAGTCGAGGAAATCTTCGATTCGATTAAAGCTGCAGCCTTGATCCAGAAAACCGGAGGAGGCACAGGGTTTGATTTTTCAAAAATACGTCCCGAAGGTTCTTCTAACTCATGTGGCGATGACGCGACGAGCGGTCCTGTAGCTGTCATGAAACTTTTCAATGAGGCAACTGAGATCGTAAAACAGTTTGGAAGGCGACGAGGTGCCAATATGGGCATCCTTGATATTTCCCACAATGATATCCTTTCTTTCATCAGGTCAAAGCATGTCGAAGGAGAGTTGAGCAATTTCAATATCTCGGTTATGGTGCCTGATGCTTTCATGGAACTTGTTGAAGCAGATAAGGCTGATGAAGTTTGGAACAGGCAAACAGATGTGACAGTCGGGCGCATATTTTCCGAGATTGTAGAAGGAATCTGGAGAAACGGCGAACCAGGCATTCTTTTTTATGATCGAATAAACAGGGACAACTTCACGCCTGCACTTGGTGATATCTCGGCCACAAACCCCTGCGGGGAGGAACCACTTCTGCCTTTTGAAGCCTGCAACCTGGGCAGCATAAACCTTTCTCTTTGTGTTATAGACGGGAAAGTAAACTGGGACTTTCTCAGGGAAGTAGCTGGAAAAGCGATCCGTTTTCTGGATAATGAAATTGATAAAAATGCATATCCTGTTCCGGAGATCGAGACTGCAACTAAGAGGACCAGGAAAGTAGGGCTTGGGGTAATGGGACTTCACGATATGCTTTTAAAGATTGGGCTGCCCTACGACTCACAGGAAGCTCTCGAGCTTGCGGAAAAGCTTATGGAACAGATTACCTGGGCTTCGATCAGGGAATCAAGGAAGCTTGCTGTGGAGAAAGGAAGTTTTCCGGGATATGAGGATTCCACATGGGAACTTCCTATGAGGAATGCTGCATTAACCGCAGTCGCTCCGACAGGCACGATCAGCATTCTTGCCGGTTGTTCGGCAGGAATTGAGCCTGTTTTCAGCTGGGTTTACAGGCGAACTCAGACCGTAGGCAGGGAATTTATGCTTGTTCATCCGTTTTTTAAGGCGCATTTCAAATCAAAACTGTCGGAAGCTGACTATAGCTGGCTTCTGGAGCATGTCTATAAATACGGTACGTTGCAGGATGTGGAAAATCCAGAACTTGTAAGCGAAGAGGAAAAGCAGCTTTTCAGGTCAGCCCTTGACATTGACTGGAAGGCTCATATTGATATGCAGGCCGCATTTCAACGACATTGCCATGCAGGAATTTCGAAAACTATCAATATGCCTGCTTCCGCAGGAAAAGAGGATATCGACAAGGCTTTGGTTTATGCCTGGAAACAGGGGTTAAAGGGGCTTACTATTTATAGGACTGGAAGCAGACAGTATGTGGTGCTCAGCCTACAAAAATTTTAAAATTGAATCTGTTGTGGCATGTAAAAACCACAAAGCAGTAGCCTGTAAAAATTATAAAACTGTAATCCGTAAAAACTGTTTGCGATCTCAAAACGGAGTCTTGAGCCTGCGAAGAAATCTGTTCTCCAAACAGTATAATAAATATTAGAAAGTGTTATCTTACTAAAAATATATATACATTTAATCACTCTAAATAATATATGACTGATACTTTTAAACCTCACCTTGAATTGCTAGTTGCATGCGTCATTTACGGCACCGTCGGACTCTACATGGAACAACTTGAGGATATGTCCATAGGCTCAATTATTTTCTACAGAATACTCTTTGGACTAACAGCCCTTTTATTCTATCTTGCAGTTACTGGGAATTTAGGCCAGTTGGCTCTTAAAAGAAAGAAGAAGTACCTGCTCCTTCTGGGAGTTCTGTATGTTTTGCAGATGTTTTCCTATTATTCGGCAATTCGTTATCTAGGGGCTTCTTCAGCCGTTCTTCTGCTCTATACGGACCCGATTTATCTGACTATTCTTGCCCCTTTGCTGCTGGGAGAAAAGAACACGGGAAAAACGATTTTTGCTCTCTTCCTCGGCTTGATCGGAGTATTCTATATAACAAGGCCGGAAGGAGGCTTTGAACAGCTTGAATTTGGCAGTAGTTATCTTAAGGGAGTGCTTTTTGGGCTTACAGGGGGTCTTTTCAGCAGTGGTGTAATTATTTCGGTTCGTTATCTCAGAAATGAATATAACGGGCTTACCCAGCTCTTCTGGCAGAGTACAATCAGCCTTTTCTTCCTTTCACCGTTTGCAGTTTCCGTTCCACGGAATGTACTCACCGCAAACCTCCCAGTCCTGATACTCTTCGGAGTATTGATTACAGGAATCGGTGCAGTGTTTTATATAAGGGGTGTAACAGGCGTGAACGCTATTACAGGCAGTCTCTTTGCTCTGCTTGAACCGGTTTCCTGTATATTCTTCGATTATACTATACTGGGAAATCCTATTCACAGTGGAATGCTTACTGGATGTGTTTTCATCCTTGCTGCAGCAATTGTAATAAGCCTTGATGATTCGTTTTCCCTGAAAAAATTGTTTTTCCGGAACAAAACAGTCCTTGGTAAAAATACTTCTATCCGAAAAAAACCGATTATAAGAGCCCCGGATAAATAAAAATCTATATTTGAGCTCTATTTTTCCTTTTTCTTTTATTTCTTTTTCTCTTAAGTTAACCTGCTTCCGTTTCTCCTGAACCGTAATCCTTGATCCGCAATCGTTACGATGTCGATCTCGTCGTTACTAATATTTTCGGTCAAGCCTTTTTTTAAAAGGGTTGTGCCGCAACCGTTGCGCCGGTTGATCACGCCGACCATGTTGTTACTGAAGTTTTCGGTCAAGCCTTTTTTTAAAAGGGTTGCGGTCAAGCAGTTTTTTTAAAAGGGTTGCGGTCAAGCAGTTTTTTTAAAAGGGTTGCGGTCAAGCAGTTTTTTCAAAAGGGTTGCGGTATAACAAAGCTTAAATCAAGTACAGTAATTACTGAATAAATTGATTGGCGCGTGGAAGAGCCGTTTCTTTCAGGACAGGTAAAGGCGTTCTTCCCCGAATACTGATATTGTGTTCGTTAAATACTTATTTGAAGTTTAATATATAAGCGGCCGGTAGTAAAGTTTTCCAACAGTCCACCGGTTAGAAATTTATTATCAATACTTATCGGGCAGCAGCAGGACATCTTCAGGACAGGACTGCACTGACCGCACTTTCACTTTAGCTAATCTTTCTTCAGGGAGACCCTATATGATAAAAGAAATCACTGCTAAGTATAACGCAGAGCAAATTGAAAAAAAGATAACACAGCTCTGGAAAGATAGCGATGCTTATCGAAAAACCCGAGAGCACCGCAAGACTGGAAAAAGACTTTTTTTTGTTGACGGCCCCCCGTATACGACCGGACATATCCACCTGGGAACTGCCTGGAATAAGATCATTAAAGATTCCATTCTTCGCTATTATTCTATGAATAACCGTAATATTCTCGAGCGCCCTGGCTGGGATATGCATGGTCTGCCGATTGAAGTCAAAGTTGAGGGCGTGCTCGGTTTCAAATCCAAAAAGGACATTGAGAGCTTTGGAGTAGAGAATTTTATCGAGAAATGTAAGGAATTTGCTATCAACCAGAAGCAGGAAATGACTGAACAATTCCAGAGGCTAGGGGTCTGGATGCAATGGGAAGCCCCCTACATGACCTTAAAAGACGATTACATTGAAGCTGCCTGGTGGACTCTCAAGCAAGCCAGTGAAAAAAACCTGCTGGATGTGGGCAAACGTTCAGTCAACTGGTGCCCTCGCTGTGAGACTGCAATTGCGGACTCAGAGGTTGAATATGCCGAGAGGACCGATCCTTCAATTTATGTAAAATTTAAGATCAAAGGCGAGGAAAATACCTTCATAGTCATCTGGACAACAACCCCCTGGACAATTCCCGCAAATGTAGCTGTAGCTGTACATCCTGGTTTTGAATACTCGAAATTCAGGGCAATCAGGCAGGATGGCTCTGATGAGATCTTGATTGCAGCTACCGACCTGATCGAGAACGTCCTTAGACAGGGCAGGTATGTTGACTACGAAGTACTTGAGACAATGCTCGGGGAAGACCTGACGAAACTTGAGTACGAAAGCCCTGTTGGGGATCTTGTGCCTGTGCAGAATGAGATAAAGCATGGCATTTATCTTGCCGATTACGTAACTGCAGAAAACACAGGCTGTGTACATATTGCCCCAGGACATGGTATGGACGACTTTAACGTTGGCGTGAAGTATAACCTTCCAATCCTCTGTCCTGTGGGCCCGAACGGTGCTTATACTGAAGAAGCCGGGGAATATGCGGGCAAAAACGTCAGGGAAGCAAACCCGATTGTTATTGAAGACCTGAGGAAACGTAACAGGCTGCTTGCAGAAGGAACTGTTACGCACAGGTACGGGCACTGCTGGCGCTGCAAAACTCCTATAATCTATCTTGCAACCGAGCAGTGGTTCCTCAAGGTTACAGATATAAAGGACAAAATGCTTGAGGCAATTGATGCCGTAGACTGGTACCCTGAATGGGCAGGTTCAGCCAGGTTCAGGACCTGGGTTGAAGGTGCCCGAGACTGGTGTATTTCCAGGCAGCGCTACTGGGGAATGCCAATTCCGGTCTGGAAGTGTAAGAAATGTGGAAAACTTGAGGTAATAGGAACCAAAGCCGAACTGCTGGAAAAATCCGGAGCAGGCAGTGATGTCGAACTTCACCGCCCCTATGTGGACAAACTAACTATTCCCTGTGAGTGCGGCGGAGAGAAAAAACGTGTTGAGGACGTTTTCGATGTCTGGTTTGATTCGGCTGTCGCTTCCTGGGCTACTCTGAAGTTCCCGCAGACCAGGGAACAGTTTGACGAATGGTGGCCTGCTGACTTTATTACTGAAGGGCATGACCAGACACGCGGCTGGTTCTATTCACAGCTTGGAGCAAGCATGGTGGGCTTCGGACGAGCTCCTTACAAGAGTGTGCTCATGCACGGCTTTACGCTTGATGCAGGTGGAAAGAAAATGTCCAAAAGCCTTGGAAACGTGGTTTCCCCGATTGATGTAATCGACAAGTATGGGGCTGACACTCTGCGTGCCTATGTGCTTTCCTCAAGTGCGCCCTGGGATGACCTTAAGTTCAACCAGGAAGAAGTGGAAAACGTCCATCGTTCAATCAATATTCTCTGGAACGTTTTCAGGTTCCCGCTGCCTTATATGGCACTCGATAATTTTGATCCTCTTAAGGTCAGCCTTGATTCCGTAAAAGACGCGCTCAGGGAAGAGGACAGGTGGATTCTCTCAAGAATTCAGTCTGTTGTTAAGGCTGTAGACGAAGCAATGAGCGGGTACTTCCTACATAAAGCAGTGCGTGAGATTCTTGAATTTACTCTGGAAGACCTCTCCCGCTGGTATATCCAGCTTATCCGTCCGAGAACCTGGACCGAAGCCGACGATCCTGACAAGCTTGCAGCTTACCGTGTGCTTTATGAAGTCTACGTAACCCTTACAAAATTGATCTCTCCTTTCATGCCTTACTTGGCTGAAGAGATGTATCAGAACCTTATAAGAAATGTAGACCCGAATGCACTGGAATCAGTTCATATGTGCGATTGGCCAAAAGTCAATGAAGCCTATCTTGACCCTGAACTCGAAGCGGCCATGAGCACTGCACGTTCTATCGTGGAAGCCGCTTCAAACGCCCGCCAGAAGGCAGGACGAAAGCTCAGGTGGCCCGTTTCCCGAATAGTTGTTTCCCCTGAAAGTGAGGACGCAGCAAAGGCTGTAGAGAGACTGCGCTCAGTCCTTATGGACCAGACAAATTCCAAGGCAATTGTCCTGACGCCCGTTGGTGAGAGCTGGGATGAACTTGGGCTTGAAGTAATCCCTGATCCAAGTAAAATAGGCCCTGTATTTAAGAAGGATGCAGGAAAAGTCATTCCTGCCCTGCAAAAGGTTGACGGTTTTGCTTTGAAAAAAGCCTTTGCCGAGGCTGGCGAGTTTGAGCTCTCCCTTGCAGACAGAACAACGGTTACAGTCACTCCTGGTATGGCAAACTTCAAAGAAACCCTGCCAGAAGGTACAGCAAGTGCAGAATCCGATGCTGGTCTTGTCTATGTGGACGCAAATCTGACTCCAGAACTGGAAGCTGAAGGGTATGCAAGGGAAGTAATTCGCAGGCTTCAGGACATGCGGAAGGAGCTTGACCTTGTGGTGGACGAAAACATCCGCGTCTCAGTCCGGATCGAAGATGAAAGAGTCCTGAGACTTGTTGAAACACTCAAGGATCTGATTGCAGAAGAGGTAAGAGCCGAGATCCTTAACCTTGGCAGTGATATCGATGTTTCCGGAGCCCTTGTAAAGGATTGGGATGTTGAAGGCATTGCCATGAAGATGGGTATTTCAAAGAAATAAATTCTGAAAATGGGTTGAAAATCAAATAGGTTTTGAACTCAAACTGTATAACGGAAAGGAAACTGATTCATATGGATTTTGCTACCTGGGAACCGATTTACGAACGAATCCTTGAAGATTTCGGATTCGACCGAGCAGGTGATGAAAAGGCAGCTTTCTTCCTTTCCCGCATGCTGACAGAAGAAAACACGGCCAGCCTGTCTGAACTCAAAGCAATAATTTCCGGAAAGCCTGTTCTTGTCTGCGGAAACGCTCCAAGACTCAGGAGTGACCTTTCGGAAATCAATTTTTCTGCCTTTACGTTAATTGCAGCCGATGGAGCAGCTGCTGTACTAATGGATATGGGCATTGTGCCTGAGGTCATCTGTACCGACCTTGACGGCAATTCAGAAGCTGATATCGAAAAAGAGATACTCGCCTGTGAAGAAGGCTCGATAGTCCTTATTCATGCGCATGGGGACAATATCGATAAACTTGAGAAATATGTTCCCCGCTTTAAACGATTTATTGCAACTACCCAGGCAAAACCCTTTGATGATGTCTATAATTTTGGCGGCTTCAGTGATGGAGACCGATGCTTTTTTGTAGCCAGAGAATTCGGAGCTCAAAAAATCAGGCTAGTAGGTTTTGATTTTGAAGACAGCGATGTAAACCCGATTAAGAAAAAGAAATTGAAATGGGCAAAGAAATTAATGGGGACCTATGATTTTTAAAAAGTAACTAACCTTCTTGAAAGTGCGAACAATCCAACTGAAAATAATATAAGTATAATGAATTGACAAGTTCTCTTCTTTTTATTCATAAGCTGAATCGAAAAACTTACCATATTAAATAGTAGTCCTTTATATTGATATTTTGTTTAAAATAAAAAGACTAAAGTTATAAAGTTTGATACTAAAAAGAGTTGTACTACTTTTTAAACAAAATTTAGTAATTTTAAGGCTCTATATTGGATTTAACAAGGAAATATGGCTTATATAGATTATTGAAACAATATTTCTTGGCTAAACATTTAATTACAGATTTTTATTCCTGATTTATTGAGAGTTTTTATAGAACTAGATATTGTAGAGTAAATTCAAAAGTAAGTTTGTTTTATTGATAGAGAGTTTCTTCAATTTTATATAGATTATTTATATTCAGAAACAGTTATTCTAGATCTTTTATATAATTTCTAATTCTATGTTTAGTTGTACTTTCATGGGAGAACATGGGAGAACTGTTTCTCTCTAAACGGAAATTAGTACTCTTATAATTTCTAAAATGTTGCCATGAAAGTATGGTTAGGAGTGGGTGAAGAAATTTGATTAGATAGTGTGATTTCCTAGTCAAAAAGCCCACTATAAAGAGATAAAATATCTGAAAAGTATGGAATAACATAGCAAAATCTTGGAGGTAAATATAATGTGTGGATGGTTTGGTGGCTGTGGCTGCGGCTGGAGTCGTCTCTGGAACAGCTGCTGCGGCTGTGGCTGCGGCGGTTGGGGTGGCTGGTGGTAAGAATAACTGCTAGGTCAATCTTTGAACCCGTGAAATGTTAAGTATGGATGAATAAAAATAGTTGTCAATTCAAGATGGAAAGATCACTTCTGATTAATTGTCTTGAATTGATGGCTATGTATTTTATTACATGTATGTTCGCAACTATAAGCTTCATATGTTTGAATGTGAAGGGGTTCTATTCAGGCTGATTTGGGTGTAGAGTATTGACAGACCTTCAAATTGAGTCATTAGTCAAATGAAAATTCGGAGACGATGAATTTTCAACAAAAAAGATAAAGTACTGAAGTTTGAAAACAGAATAAGTAATGTCATTTCCTTTTGCTAAATGCACATTTTTTGAGCTATTAAATAGCTTATAATTTGATAAATATGGTTTTTTGTATTTTTAAGGTTCTATTTTTGTCTTAATTTTAATTTCAGACTATAAATTCTGATTTTATTGGCTATTCTAAAAATTAAGCTTTCGAAATTAAATATAAGACTAAACTCATTTTATAGAGCATAATTTCTCAGCTTTTTCAATGACTATTTAGTGTTAAGAACATATTATTCTATTCCATTTATATAATTTACAATTATATTATTAATTGTACTTTCTGGCAATTAAAGTTGAATCTGTCTCTTTTTAAGTGAAGATAGATTAAAACGCGATTGACAGGAGTAACAATAGGATTGAGGAGTCGATATAATATTTGGCTGAAGGGACATATACTCAAACCCCATATTATATCTTCCTCGATATATATAAATATATAAATTATATAAAAAAACATACAACGAATAAACATAGTAAATATGGAGGTAAATACAATGGGAGGATTTCCATTCTTTAAAAACAGCTGTGGATGCGGCGGCTGTGGCTACGGCGGCTACGGTGGCTGGGGCGGCTACGGCGGCTGGGGCGGTTGCGGCTGTGGCTGCAATGACAGGAAAGTTTGCTGCATAACAGCAGTCCGTGCCTGCTGCACCAGGGGCGGCGGCGGCTGGTGGGGCGACTGTTAAGAGCAATCGCTAGGCCAATAGCCGAATGCTGACTAATAGAACCATGGATTGAATAGACAAATATAAAACATAAAACCGATAGTGGCTCATTCATACAGCCCTTTGCCGGGTTATGAAAGCAGGAGAACCTTGATTGCATCAGAATCTTGGATATATTCAAATATCTCCTGTGATTATCCGGCATCCTTCAAAAAAATTAATGAATGAGCCTATCTCACTTTATTCATCTCACTTTATTCATTAGCACTAACCCAGTTTAATTGAAGAACCAGTCGCATAGGAATTAAATGATATAATTCTGAACATTTTTACAGATCTTAAAATAGATCTGCATTTATTTTGTTTTTCCATAAGCTATCCTGATTTTTCATACTATCTACTCGCGAATCATATACCAGTGCCGAGTCTATCACAAAATGTCGTATAAAATAGATTGCAATTATTTGGAATCGATGAATCCTTGAGGATTGACGCGACACTAGAGTCTCATCTGGTTACTCTAATTCTGGCTTCAGATTGGTTTTTTAGTTCAGTTTTGAAAGTAATTTAATCGAAAATTAAGTGTTTAGAAGAAGTAGTCAACTTTACGAATATTCAACTTTTGTATAAAAACGTTAAAATATTAAAGTTCAAAAATCAGATGAGTAATACTATTTTTGTTCGCTAAATTCACATGTATTAAGCCTCTAAAATGGTTATAATTAGATAATATAACTTATCCATGCCATAGAGGCTTTATTTTTGCATAAATATTGAATTGGAAACTTAAACTCTTGATTTTATATAACTAAAAGGAATTAAAATTCGTAAATTAAACGTAAAATTAAACGCGTTTTACGGAGCATGATTTCCCAGCTTTTTCAATGACTATTTAATATTAAGGACTTATTATTCTATCATGCTTATATAATCTACAATTATATTATTAATTGTATTTCCTGACAACTAAATGTAAATCTGCTTCTCTTTACGCGAACGCAGACCAAAATACGGTTTTCAGGAATAACAATAGAGTTGGCGAGTCGATATATAATTTGATTGGAGAAACACGCTCCAGTCTAAAAAATATATTTGCTCTATATAAAAAGCTGTGTAAATTAACTAGAAAAATATACAACAATAAAATATAAAATCTGGAGGTAGTTATATGGGAGGATTTCCATTCTTTAAAAAGTTCGGCGGTTGCGGCTGCGGTGGCTGGTGTGGCTGCGGCGGCTGGGGCGGCTGGGGCGGCTTTGGTGGTTGTGGCTGCAATGATAGGAAAGTTTGCTGCATAACAGCAATCCGTGTCTGTAAGATTAAAGGCTGCGGCTGTGGATGCTGCGACTGTTAAGAGCAATCGTTAGGCCAATAGCTGAATGCTGATTTATCAACCATGGATTAAGTAAATAGGTATAAATTAAGACCGATAGTGGGCTCATTTGTACAATCCTTCGCCGGGATACAGAAGCAGGAGAACCTTGATTGCATCAGAACCCTGAAATGTATTGAAAGGTATCTCCTGTGATTAACTGACAATATTCAGTAAGGATTAACGAATAAGCCCAGTCTCATTTTATTCATTCGAGTGACATTATTTAATTGAAAAACCAATAGCATAAGAATTCAAACAATTTAATTTTGGGCATTTATCACAGATCTTAAAACAGAGTTTCAGGTATGACATCTCTTTGATCTCAGTTTTGGAAATACTATTACAGGACTCTACAAAACTAAAAATCTCTCTGTTATATTCTTACTTTTAAATCCATCTGAGTCTATCTGTATCATCATTCTTCTCTTTTTCTTCTAGATCTCCTTCTTTATTGGAATATTGGTTTTTATTTCTATCCTTTTGTTGTATTCTCAATATCAACCTTACTTAAGTGTTATTTACTGGCGTCCTATAGTCTCGATTTTGATAATTCTAGCTATAAACATGTTTATGTACTTGTCAAAATTCAACTCTGCGGCTCAGGAATGGAACCTGGGTAGATAACTGATCCACTGGATAGGTAACTGATCCATATGGATTTTACTGCCAGGAAATCAATTTACGAACGAATCTTGAGAATTTCAGGTTCGACCTAGCAGGCGATGAAAAGGTAACTCTCTTCCTTTCCGGCATGCTGACAGAAGAAAACACGGTCAGCTTTTCTGAACTCAAAGCAATGGTTTCCGGAAAGCCTGTCTTTGTCTGCGGACGCGCTCCAGGGCTCAGGAGTGACCTTTCGGAAATCAATTTTTGGATTTTGCGGTAATTGCAGCCGATGGAGCCGCTGCTGTACTCATGGTTATGGGTATTGTGCCGAGGTCATCTTTACCGATTGATGCTAATTCTAAAGCTGGTGTTGAAAAGGGAACCCTTGATTGTAGAAATAGCAAGGTAGTTATTATTCACGCGCATAAGGGCAAAATATCGATAACCTTGAAGAATCTATGACTCGCTTTAAACGATTTATTGCAACTACCCAGGAAAGGCCTCTTAGCAAGGTCTACAATATTTTATTATCCATTCAAGGAAACCGATACGTTTTTTATACAATGGAGTTCCCGATAAAAATAGTTGAACTTGACGAATTTGATTTTGAGGATTTGAGAGTGAACCTAGTTAAGAAAAAGAAGCTGAAGTGGCTGAGAGAATAAATTTGAATGTTGGAACTTTAAAGCAAAAAGTTCTTCTTAAGGATGGTTAAAGTGCAGGAAGTCAAGAAAATCCCAAATATGTATCCTTTGAATAAATCCGGTTTTTATATTTTTAGAAATAAAACACTAATTTTAATTAAATATATAAAGTATATTAGTTTGAATTTAAAGTGATATTCCTAATTTTTTTCATAAAATCAACTTTTTTATGGGCTATAATTTAATTCAATTAAGAAATAAAGCTTATTTTTTCATAATAAATTCAATTTTCGTTTTGAATATGAAAATTAAGAGTTTGAATCCCTTTTTATTAGCGTTTAATAAGAGAACACCATAATATAAATTTAATAAATAAGTATATCCATATTTTCCCGTGAAATTCGTCTAGATTTTATAGGACTATTTAATTGTAAGTAAAATTTATTCTATATGCTTTATATAAACTAAAGCTATATGTTTAATATACTCACTAGCAATTAAAATTTAGGTATGTCAGTCTCAAAAATAAGATAGGCTCCCAAAACAATTTTAAAAGTAATTGCTATTGAGTATCACATAAGTCGTAGGATGAAGTTGGTAGGGAAATTATATGCATGTATTTCTCAAAAAGTAAGAAAAAATCTACAAGGAATAAACTGAAAAGGGGGGAAATGGTACAATGTTCGATATTATTAGACAGATGGTTGCAATTAGGCAGATATCTGGCGGCACGGCAGATCAGATTGCTGTTGGAGTTAACGTCCTGGTATTTTAAGTATTAACCTTGTAACGAAAATGATAAAAACGGAAAGAATTTAAAAATTAGGACTTGCGTGCTTCTCTTTCAATCATGCAAGTCCTAAATAAGTCCCTGATAATAGAAATGAGGTTGTACAATTTTAGGATAACAAGGTGCAAATTAATGAACAAGTATAATGGACAATGTTCCTTGAATTTATCTTGTCTTGAACTAGTGGTTGTGGACCCATTTCTTTAAGGAATACATAATTGACACTAGGATACATCAAAAGAGGAGGGAAGTATAATGGCTTTAATCGATATGCCTATTGATATTGGTATAGCAAACCAATTTATCACAGCAGCCCAAGCTTCATTTGCTGGGTCACAAGTTACAGATCTATTAAACTTATTTAGCTTGATATTTGGATAAAATGAACCTAACTTGATAACAGGCAATAATTGAACAAATATAACAATGGGCGAATATTTTTGGAGTTCATGTTATCTTAAACTAGTGTCTTGGCAATTTAATTGTTGAGCATTATCTTAGTAGCTTCTCATCAGAGTACACTGATTTTGAGCTCATTAGATAATTAATAATTAAATTTTCATGACACTGGTGGCTGTGAACTCATTTCTCTAAGGAACACATAGGATATTAGAATACATGAAAAGAGGAGGAAATTACAATGGCTTTTATCTATATACCTATTAATATCAATATATTAAACCAATTTATCATAGCAACCCAAATTTCAGGTGCTGGATCACAAACTATGGATCTATTTAACTGGATATTTGGATAAAATAACCTAACTTAATAAAAGGCAATAAAAAATCCGACTAATTTAGTTGCGTTGGAGTATTCCACAGTGAGCAGTAGATGTGTACTTGCATCACCGTTCATTTTAAGATGTGAATCAAGTTCATGTTGTAGCTTTTACACGTAACTCAGCGCATAATGTAGCCAAGTGAAAAAGGGTGCATGAGAAAGAGTTAAGCAATTGCCTGCGAAGCGGGTAATTGCTTAACTTTTGACAAATTGTCTCATGACCACCTTTTAAACATATAATGAATAAGCCCTTAGATTCATTTTATCTTCAACTGGTGGCTATGTAGAGTGCCAGATAAAATATAATAAACATACGAAAGATAGAGGAAATTATTAATGTATCTTCATAAAGAATCTTTATCACATTTAGAATATTTCAAACATTGGCCTTTAAAATGTAGACTCTGTAAAGAATGGGCAAAAGGAAATTCAGAGAGATTGTTACATCATGGAGATAATTATAATACGTTTTTTTGAAAGCTGTCGACTTTAATATGAATATTTCGGCTCTGTAGAAATTCTTAATTTGATGCAGAATATTTCTGTCACTTTTTTGTTTATATCATAGGTCAATAATTTAATTTTTATTTTATACTTGGTTATAGAGCTTCTTTGCCCTCAGTATTTCTCCAAACTTCTTTTTGACAACAGAGAACATTATTTTTACTGTGTTCTATATATTTTATTTAATTTTATTAAATATTAAACATTAAATATTAAACATTAAATATTAAATATTAAATATTAAACATTAAATATAACTTTCTTCTGAATCTTCCTTTTTACTGGAATATTGGGTTTTATTTCTATCTATCTGTTTATTCTCAATATCAATCTTACTTGAGTGTTATTTACCGGCGTCTCATAGGCTGGATTCTGGCAATTCTAACTGTAAACATGTTTTTGTACTTGTAAAAATTCAACTCTGCGACTGAGGAATGAAACCTGAGTAGGTATTGATTCATATGGATTTTGCTACCTGGGAACCGATTTACGAACGAATACTTGAGGACTTCAGGTTCAACCGAATAGATGATGAAAAGGTAACTCTCTTCCTTTCCGGCATGTCGACAGAAGAAAACACGGTCAGCTTTTCTGAACTCAAAGCAATGGTTTCCGAAAATCCTGTCTTTGTCTGCGGACGCGCTCCAGGGCTCGGGAGTGACCTTTCGGAAATCAATTTTTGGATTTTGCGGTAATTGCAGCCGATGGAGCCGCTGCCATACTAATGGATATGGGTATTGTGCTGAGGTCATTTGTACTGACTCAACAGCAATTCTGAAGAGAACTCGACAAGAGATACCTGCCTGTGAGCATCGTTCGTCAATTCTGACCCTGACATCAGGATACTATTTATAAGCTCGAACACGTGCTCACTTCCAGCTCTTTATCGCAACTACCCGGATAAAGCCTTTAGGTAAAGTCTACAATTTTGGAGGATTCCTTTAGGAAAACCGATGAGTTTTTATCGCAAAGGAGTTTCCCGCAAAAACTGTTAAACTTGCTGTATTTGATTTTGAGGATTCGAGAGTGAACCTGGTTAAGAAAAAGAAGTTGAAGTAAGCGAAAGAATTAATTGGAATGTTGGGGACTTTAAAACAAAAAGTTCTTCTTAAGGATGGTTAAAGTGCAGGAAGTTAAGAAAATCCCAAATATGTATCCTTTGAATAAATCCTACTTTTATATTTTTAGAAAAAAAATTTTCATTTAAATTAAAAATATGAAGTATTATAGTTTGAATTTAAAGTAATTTTTCAATTTAATTTAGTAAATTAATCTATTTTATGGATTATATTTATATTTAATCAACTAATTATTCTTAGTTTACCATAATAAATTTTATATTTATCTTAAATAGAAAAAAAGAATATTTAATACCTTTTTTATTGATATTTTTGAAACAACTCCACGATATAAATTGAATGAATAAGTCTGCATATATTTTTCCGTGAAATTTGCCCAGATTTTCCAGGACTATTTAATTGTAAGTAAAATTTATTCTATATGCTTTATATAAACTAAAACTATATGTTTAATATACTCACTAGCAATTAAAATTTAGTGATGTCAATCTTAAAATTAAGATAGGCTCCAAAAGATATCATGAAATTTAATTGTTAGGAGTGCCGTATAATAAAACAAATTAGAAATAATAATTATTTACGAATTCAAAAAACATGATTAGTTTCTCAAAAATTAATAAAACTAGCCAAAAAATAAAGACAAAATAAATATATATAAAAAGTAGTGGAGGGAATGAACATGGTCTTCAGCTTTTACTATTCAAGAGTTTGCTGGTACTATGAAAAGGTTTGCTTCTTCGTTAAGTTCTGTTTCTGATTAAGCAAAGAAGTAACCTATAAACAATTATTCAGTTTGAGTGCAGTAACAGAAAAAGTATCATAGTCATCTGTTCAAAGCGTGAAGCATGGGTTTTCCAATTTATTGCTCTCTGGACTGGTGACTCTACTTTTATTTTCGTCTCAATTAGTAATCACTTCTTAAAAAGCGGCCTTTTTTAATTCTCTAAGCTGTTGAGAAAGAAGTGTTGGCATGGCAAAATTTCAGGCACAACAGAAATACAAAAGTCAAATGGCAATTTACAACAGGAGATGTAGGGATAAAATTGTCATGTCTTCATTCAACAATTGTAAATTGATACAACAGTAAAGGCAAACCAAATAATATTGGGTTTCTTTATATCCAGTCCAAGACTGAAATAAGAACATTTTTAGGATTTTTTCATCCCTGAGCAATAAAAGCGATACCGGTTTATTGTTGTGGAAGGTTTCATTAGCACAGAGAGATAAAAATCCCTATATCAGATGAGAGCTATTTTTATCTTATTTATATACCCGATTCATTTTTAATTCCAGAAGACAGGCAGGAGTGAAATTAGTGAGCTCCAGAGCTCCATATCAGGTTTCCGGAAAGTCTAAAAGAAAAAATATTTTATGCCTTATAGGTCTGCATAAATGGAAAAGAAGCGGTGGCTTGAATATTTATGCTTCAAATGTGAGAGAAAAGTATTTTGTATGTATGCGCTGCGGGAAGACAAAAACAGTTTATGAACCAAAAAATAAATGAAATTCCTGAAAAACTTAAAAAAGAAACTCTAATCTTTACCTGCTGATCTGATTCTTATTTATAAATGGGTCATACTAACTCAATTATTTATATGTTTCTATTAATTTTTTTTAATCCCATTAAATTGACACCTTTATTACACGGGCAATAATAGAAAGCGCTCTCCGCTAATGAATAATTTTAATTTCCCGAGCCTGCAAGAATCGACTTTATTTTGTAAATTTTCCAATTTTATGTTCTCAGGTTATTAGTGGATTAAGGACTTATTAGCGCCAGAAAAACTATATATTTTCGTTTCACAAATTATTTTGATAACATGCAAAATTTTGACAACAGACAAAAATTAGAGCCCCTATCTATGATCTGCGGTCATCATAATTTTTTTCAAAATGCCCCAGATTTAATCTCCAGAGATATTTTCCCCTGCTGTTCCGTAGGAGACAGTGAAATTAAACTCATCTCTGGACCCACTCATGCAGGTAAAACCACCTTCATGAGTCAGGTTGCCAGTAACCTGGTTGGAGTAAAAATTTATATTGATTTTGAAGAGAGTCAGGTACAGGAGCTGGGATCTGGAGATTTACAGGCTATTGAGGAGACTGCAGCCGAAATCCGCAAAAAAGAAACTGAAGACGGAGCAGGAAGGATTTTCTACTTTTTTGATGAAATCCAGAATCTACAGGGCTGGGAGAATTGGGTTGACAGGCTTCACAGACAGGGAGCAGAAATTTATCTAACTTCATCGAGATCAAAATTAATAAATGAGTTTTCTTCCAGATTTTCAGGTAGATGTAAAATTTTAAGGCTTTTCCCGTTCTCTTTTAGGGAATATCTGCAGATTAAAGGTAATATAATAGCAGAGCCGAACTTTCTAACGCTTGCAAGCAGTGATGAACTGTTATGTATGTTTTTCCAGTATTTTGAAAACGGTGGTTTTCCGGATGTAATCAAAAAAGATGACATAAGTCTATCCCGAAAATATTTTGAAGAAGAGCTGCAAAAAGGGGCTGCAGCGGGGTATGATATTCAGAAGTTAAAAAAGTTAGCCATATTCCTGATTTCGAACATGGCTTCGGAATACTCCCCCGATACCCTAAAAAAAGTAAGTGGAATTGAAAGTGAGGAACTCATAGACACTTATCTGGACTATCTAGAAGACATTTTCTTGCTCTATCGGGTCCCAAAGCTCAACAGACTCCAGGAAAGTGGGAAGGAAAAAGAAAGTCCCTGTAAGATTTATGCAGGCGATACCGGACTTTTCAAGGCAGTATATCCCGGTTACCCTGACAGCCTTGGGCTGAGATTTGAGAACCTTGTGTTCCTTGAACTGCTGAGAAGGGAAAAACAGGTATTCTACTTCCGGAACAAAAGAGAATGTGATTTTATCATTAAGGAAAAAGGCAGCCAGAAAGTTTCAGCTGCAATTCAGATCTCGGTTTGCTTCGGAAACCCTGCAGTGAAGGAAAGAGAAATTCTGGGGCTTATGGAAGCTCTTGATGAGTACGGCCTTGAAGAGGGGCTTATTCTGACAATGGACGAAGAAGAGACCATTATAGTTGACAGCAAAGGCGGAAAAAAAATAATCATGGTTAAATCAGTGTGGAAATGGATGCTGGAATAAAGAAAACAAAGAGCAAAAAGGCGACACTCATGTAAAACGTTATAATAACTCCCGAACCTGTGCGGAAATACGTAACAAAGGGTAAAAAATGAAAAGAAACCGGAACGTGAATATTCCGGACTTAATTTTCTATTCGGGATTTTTTCCGAAATCAGAAAGTCTTAAGGGAGTAGTTCAGGTTCCTTTTATTCTGAGGTTTCTGTTTGTATTTCGCCACTTCGATTCTTATTTCATACTTAAGTTTCTTACACTGAAATTTCACCAAGAATGGCATCTTTTTCCGCAGCTTTTCCTTCTTTTGCTTCTCTCTGGGAATAAAACCAGAGCGGGATGTAGAGACAAAGCACGAAAAAACCTACCCCTGTAGTAGCCCAGCCTAATTCAAGGCTATTGAGGTAAATTATCCCTATCAGAAAGAAGGGAACATTCAAAATTGCCGTTGCCATTGCTACGTTTTTCCAGCCGCGTGGGGCTTTAAAGGGTCTTTCTAACTTTGAGAACTCAGGGTCATTCCTTACCTTGAAATACGTATAGAGACTGATTCCGTTAGCACATATATACCCTATTGCAGAAGCTGCAAGAATTGCAGTAGGATTTCCCAAAAGGATTAAACACATATTGAACATGGCATCTGCAGCCATTGCATTCATCGGGTGTCCGTGGGCGTTCAGTTTGCTTAGAAATGCAGGAAGATTGCCTTGAATTGACATTGAATAAATTGACCTTGCTGAGGAGAGAAACGCAGTCTGGATAATCAGTAGCATGGCTCCGATAAGCATTATTATCGAGATGGAAGCCCCAAGAGCGCCTAGAGAAAGATTTGCAAGAGGAAGCATAGGAGACACAGGCTGGGCAATTACTTGATCAACTCCAAGAGTACCTATTACAGATGTCTGAACCAGTATATAAAGCACGAGACAAATTCCTCCGCAGACTAGTAGTGCTTTTGGAGTATCAGTATTAGGGTTCTTGTATTCTGGCCCGTAAATTGCTGCTGTTTCCCAGGCACAGGCACTCCATTCTGCCATTGCGAAAAGCCCGAAAATGATGAGTACATGCTGCAGGTCCCAGGTCCAGTCAACAGGGAACCATGAGCCTGTGATATTAGCAGTATGAAAGTCTCCTGTGAGAAACGGAGCAAGTGTAATAACCATAAGAGGAATCAAAGAGACTATCGCTAAGATGTACCCTGCTCTTGCTCCATTCTTGAGTCCTTTTGAATTTATAACTGCAAGAGATCCAAAAATAAATCCACCTACCAATAAGGAAAGAAAAGTCTTGGGAATTACATCAAGAGCTGGTATCAAGCCCTGAAGGTAATCCCCTATCAGGATAGCATAAATTGCAAGCACAGGACTCCAGCCGAACCAGTAACTCCAGGCGCTGAAACCACCTATGAATTTACCAAACTTAAATTTTCCTTGATTAATTTTATTTGAATTTGAGCCAAAAACGGTTTGGGTATAACCTGGCAAACCTGAAGCCTTAGGAAAAACCGTTGCAAGCTCTCCGAATGCGAGGTTCTGGATAAAGCCGAGTAAAATAGTCAGGCCCCATAATATTATTGAAAAAGCCCAGACATAGCCTGTAAAGTAACCTATTGACGGTAGGATTAACAAAGGAACGCCAAGAGCTATTGCAAGCCCTTGCTTCCAGTCAATACTTCTTTCAAGCTCCTTTGGCTCGCAGTGTGCCCTGCTGCAATCTCCTGCTGGCTTCAGGTCAGTTTGAGGGTGGGTCTGAGGATGGGAAGGATAATTGTCACTGCTCATAAAATCGCCTTTTTCAAACTCCTTTTTTCAGGCAATCTGCTTTCTGAAGAGATTGCAGGAATTAATTTTAATATCGAGCAACTTTTCGATGTTCATCTTTGCAGCAATACCTTTTGCCGCGCCTGGTACTGACGTTATAATACCAATATCGAGTTCTTCACGCAGCTCGCGCATAACGTGCTCGTCTACGAGGTCCATCTTGTCGACGCCAAGTTTCTTTGCGACGTACTCTTTTGCCTCGCCTATGCGCATATTTTTCGAGAACTCCATTCTTGCAACAAGGTCACCTGCAGCTCTAATTCCAGTCATACCTGAAGCCATTATATGGGAAATCGGCATACCCATCGGGTCGCCGACTCCGATCTATATGCCGTCGACACCTGCAATTTCGACCATTGCCTTGCTGGCCCTTGTAACTGCATCAATAGGAGGAGTTTCAAGCATCGGAATTCCGCCGACCCCCATACCCATATTTACGTGACAGGGAATTGGAGAAGCTTCTACTGCAGCCTTGATGAAAGTAACTGCACGAGCAAGGTTCCAGGCTGAGGTCTTACTGGTATTTGTGTTGCATACTGGCCCGAAAACATTTGCTCCGGCTTTTGCAATAAGCGGAGCCTGTTCATGCGGCCATGAACCTGCGAGCCGCACTCCATCATATTCCAATTCTCCATGCATACCGAGTACCATCTCGCCAGCCATTCCGGCTTCAATATACATATCAGGGAACTCTTTTCTAAGAGCCTGGATTGCATAAAGTGTGCCGTACATATCTCCGTCGCCTGCTGCGCCGGTTGTATCAAAGTTAACTCCATCGGCCCCTGAAGCAAAAAGTTTCTGCATAACCCAGACCGTGTCTCTGGTAAGGTGTTCTGCAGCGTGTTCCATAGATTCTTTTGCTTTATCAATCTTGAATAGCTTCATAAGGTCCCCAGGATTCTCAAAAGGCCCGTCAGGAGTATAATAAAGTCCCATATTGGGCATTGCTCCGTAAAACAGTGGAATGATCATGTTCTGCTGGCAAACTTCCATTGCCTGACACTCGTTTGATACGACAGGTTTTACCGGCTTGAAACTGTAATCAATGTGCCCGAGTTCCATCGTGTCGGCACCAAAAGCACGCTCGTGCATCATGCAGCCCACTAAACGGCTTGAAGGAATGCCAACTCCACTGTTCCCCTGATCACCATCAAGCCTGATAGTGCCGATATCGTGTGTTACAGGAATTTCCATACCCTGTTCGACACTAACGGTCTTGCCAGGCATCATAAGGATCTCTGCAAGCTTGTCCATTTCATTGTCATTCAGAGCAGGAATATCACCAAGGTCGGCAGCATTTGCAGTTCCGGCCTCGATCTCCGCCATTATTTTTTCTTTGGTAAGGAAGACACGTTTCCCGTCTCCCATTCTCAAAGCGTATTCAGTTGCCATTTTTTCGCCTCCATCCTTCTGATAGATTCAGTTTAGATAGTTAGTTCAGATAGAATTCAAGTTCAGCAGCTAAAACTCAAGTTCAGAACAGCAATTCCTTTGCTTTTGCCACAGCTTCGCTTGCGTTTTCGGCGTAGCAGTCTGCACCGATTTTGTCAGCCCAGGACTGGGTTGCAGGGGCTCCACCTACCATAACCTTTACTTTGCTCCTGAGACCTTCTTCCTTGAGGAGTTCAATTACATCCCTCTGCCCCTGAAGGGTAGTTGTCATAAGGGCTGAAATTCCGATCATATCAGCATTGACTTCCTTTGCCTTTTCGATGAAGTTCCTTGTAGGCACATCCCTGCCAAGATCATGTACTTCAAAGCCAGAAGATTGGAGCATAGTAGAGACTATTGACTTGCCAATATCGTGGACGTCGCCTTCGACGGTTCCGTTTACGATAACTCCCAGTTTCTTTTCCTGTGTGCCTGCTGGTAAATCTTCTTCAAGCAGCTTTACCCCGGCAGTCATTGCATCGGCTGCCATCATCACATGGGGCAGGAAAAGTTTCCCTCTCTCAAAAAGGGTTCCTACCTGGTTCATGCCTGCTGAAAGCCCTTTTTCTATGATCTCTTCAGGAGGGAGCTTTAACTTCGCTTTTCCTACAGTTTCGATTACTTTTTCCTTTTTACAGGAGATTACCGCATCAGTAATCTCAAGGAGTAAGCCTTCTGTATCTGCCATTTTTTTCTGTCCCTTTTTTATCTTAAAGTAACTGACGTTTTTCTTCTCCTTTTCTAGGAAAACGGTAAGTTATTTCCTATTTCTTATATATATAATTTTCTAAAAGTATATAATAAGATATTAAAAATATAAAGGAAACATTAAAAGAAATGATGATATCTATATTAAAATTTTTAAGAGCATTCTTATCCTTTAAAAGAAAATAATAAACTTTGAAATATCTTTGATACTAAAGGAGTTACATAAATTTGTACTGTTTGTAGATCCCCAGCTTAGAATTCTTCAGTGACATTATCTTTCCAGAGATCAAGTATATATTTTATTATCTAAAATATGAGTATTAATGGGGGAGTGAAGAAAATAGTGTACTGTCCTTAATATAAGGGGACCTGGAGATTCTTTCTGGAAGAAAACAGAATACGCTATTTTTCTATATTAATAAATTAACTGGAAGTCTCTGGTTACTTCATTACGAATTAGTATAATTAATAAATAATATATTTATTAAATTATAAATAAAAATTATATTAACTAAAAAAATTATACTAGGTAACGAATTATAGTAGGGGGAAGGAAGTATGGAAGTAGAAAGTAGAAATAAGATGGAAAAAACGCATACGAAGCCAAAGAATGTCTGGGAAGGCTTTTTTAAGGATAAGACACACGGAGGCCATAGATATTCATCTGAGGAGTTTCTTGCTATGGAAGCAAGGGAAAAACTATTTCACCTTGAAGGAGGCAAAACACTGCTTGACTTCGGGTGTGGCTCTGCAGAACTCCTGACTTACTATGCTCCTGAATATGAACAGCTTTTAGGAGTAGATTTTTCCCCGTCCATGCTTGGAGAAGCAAGTAAGAGGATCAGTGAAAGAAAATGTAATAATATTGACCTTATACTTGCTGACCATGAAACACTCTGGGAAAACCTGGACTCAAATTTTGATCGAATAACTGCAGCTGGAGTAGTCCAATACTTAACGTTTCAAGAAATTGATGACTTTATTGCTAAGTCATCAGAATATCTCAGTACAGGCGGTAAAATAGTATTTTTTGACATACTGGATCCACGCCTATACCCATTGTGGAAACTAGGAGTATTTGCGCCGAATGCAGGGCTTTTAAAAGCTTTATACAGGGTAGGTTGCGATTTTCAGACTTCAGTTCTGGCAACTTTAAAAAACCGTCCGAGAAACATTTATGGTTTTACCCATAATCCTTATAAAATCCAGAAAATTGCAAACAAAAACGGCTTTGAGATGCGCTATGTACAATCAATGTACTACGAATATAAGTATCATGCAATAATGTTTCGAACTTAAGCGGAAATGAGCTAAGAATTAAATCTCGTGCAATAATGGGCCGACTTTATCTAACCTTATCTAACTATGTCTAACTTTATCTAACTGTATCTAAGTATGCCTAAGTATGCCTATCCATGTATAATTATATCTATCTATATATAATATTGTGTTGTAATCAGGTCAGCATTATCTTATTATCAGACAAGTAAATATCTCTAATATGTTGTGATCAGACCAGTATTATTTTATCATCAGACCAGTAAATCTTCAATCCCTTCCTCTTTTACAATCTCGATCGCTTTAGTCTCTTCTTCCGGAGTCAGGCGGCGTCCAATCTCTGGATATTCCATAGCCCGGTAGCACGGTCTGTACTGGAACATGAGGTTAAATCTTATTTGCGGAATATGTTTTGCAACCCATTCGGCAATAGGTCTTGTGCAACATTCCAGGTGGCCCGGAAGGACCAGGTGTCGAAGGAGGACTTCTGCGGTTGCGTAAGCAAATTCAAAATTGGGCTGCACGATTTCCAGGTAATTTTTTATTTTTGAATATTTCCGGGCGCATGCATTGTTTCCGTACTTAAAATCTCCCAGGTAAACATCCACAACCCCTTCAAGGATCTCTGCAACTTCTGGAGAATGATACATATTTGAGTTCCAGATCACAGGAGTGTTTACAGAGATTTCCCGGACTATCTTCAGGACGGTATGCGCATGCGGAGTCGGGGTAACGAAATTCACGTTTCTGGCCCCGTGCATTCTCCGAAGGTCGATAAGCTTTGCAAGTTTCCTGGGTTCGATCCGAGTCCCAGATTCAGGATTAGTTGAGATATCCCAATTCTGGCAGTAAACGCAGGCAAAAGCACAACCTGTAAGAAAAATCGTATGAGAAGGCACAAGCTCAGGCTCCTCTCCCATGTGCAGGAACTCAGAAGCGTAATTGGAAGTGTCGGCTAGTCTGCAGAAGCCTTTTTCACCGGCTTTCCTGTCAACTTCACAGCGCCACCCGCAGCACTGGCAGTTCGAAAGCATTCTGTCCGTAATCTCGACCTTAAGGTCAAGAAGAGAGGGGCTGGCTTTTGGAAGTTCCAGGAAGTTTTTGGTAAAAAATGCCAGCCTGTCATTTTCATCTTTATAGCCAAGGGCTTCAGCGGCTTCTAGTTCAAGGTCTTCTTTGATTTTTCGGTACTCTTCAAGCTCATTACTATGAATTTTCCTGAGCTCTTCAAGCTTCATGCCTGGATCAAACTGGACTGGAATTCTTTCGGTTATCTTAAAAAAGGCAGGCATTTCATCTCTCTGCACCTTGAAGTAGTGTTTCAGGTACTTCGGGGCTGCCATACTGGAATATTATTCCACATGGATTAAAGTCTTATTGTCCGTTTCTTCAGAGTTTCAATTCTAATATCCGGTTCTGATTTTTAGTTCTGATTTTTCAGTTCCGATTTTTCAGTTCCGATTTTTCAGTTCCGATTTTTCAGTTCCGATTTTTCAGTCCAGACTTATAATTTTTGATTTTTAACTTCTGTTTTTGCTGGTTTCTTAAATCTGATTTTACCATTCATTATTGTATTTTTTAGAAGGGGATAAGCTTTTCCAGGCTCTCTTCGCAAGCAAGGTTATAAGAAGACAAAGGCTGTTTACACTTCTTGACTGCTATCTCTCACGGTAACTCTTAAAATTTACATAAGCAGGTTGGAAACGAAAATGGAATGGGTCTTCCTTTTTATCGCAGGTCTTTTTGAAGCAGCCTGGGCAATCGGGCTGAAATATACAGAAGGTTTCACGAAGCTTTATCCAAGCGTCCTTACCATCGTGTGCATGTTCCTTAGCTTTTATTTTCTTTCCCAGTCCCTAAAGACTCTGCCAATAGGAACCAGCTATGCAGTTTGGACCGGAATCGGGATTATCGGCACTACGATTCTTGGTTTCCTGCTCTTTAATGAACCCATGGACTTTGCAAGGGGTTTCTGTATTATTCTTATATTCTCAGGGATTCTCGGGCTCAGGATAATTTCTCTATAAACTCTTGCAGAATTTCTGTTCTTTTTCAGGGACTTTCCTTTACTCCCTGGATGAGGCTTTTTTCTGCAGTAGGGAGCCAAAAATTAAAAACCTGCAAGACAATTTATCATAGGATTAAGTCCGAGGGTTGTTTCAGTTCCTTTTATTTTACCTTTTGACCTAGTGGTCAAAATTAGCTTTAAAGGTGCCCGCGGGAAGCTTTTGGGGGAATATTCTGGTTACGCTTGACAGCACGACAATTAGTCTCTGGGATTTAATGTCCCTTTTATTTGTACTTCTGTTTCTCTATGCAGTAATCTACCCGCAGTCGCAGCTAAAACAAATCCGGTTGCGGCGCATGGCAAAACTAAAAGCTATGGAAAAAAGCCACGGCTGCAAGGTGCTCACTATGATTCACAGGCGGGAGGCAATCTCTCTTTTCGGGATACCAGCTTATCAGTACATAGATGAGGAAGACG
This sequence comes from Methanosarcina barkeri str. Wiesmoor, assembly GCF_000969985.1. GTDB lineage: Archaea > Halobacteriota > Methanosarcinia > Methanosarcinales > Methanosarcinaceae > Methanosarcina > Methanosarcina barkeri_B. The sequence continues at coordinate 1,406,770 of NZ_CP009526.1, forward strand.
CCGAGCAGATCCTGCGCTGGATAAGAAAATACAAAGACTACCCTCTTGAGCTGATTCTGCACACGCCAGGCGGACAGCTTCATTCTAGCATCCAGATTGCACGTGCCCTACGGCGGCACTCGAAAAACACTAAAGTTATTATCCCGCACTACTCGATGTCAGGAGGCACAATTATCGCCCTTGCAGCAAATGAAATCGTGATGGACAGAGATGCAGTTATCGGGCCAATTGATCCCCAGATAGGAGATTTTATTCGTGGGATGTACCCTGCTCCCTCCTGGATATATGCTGCAGAAACAAAAAAAGAAAAAGCCGATGATACCACCCTTGTTATGAGTGATGTCTCAAGAAAAGCCCTCAAATTCACCAGAAATGTTGCAAAAGAGCTTCTTGAAGGCAAAATCCAGCCAGGGCCGGCTGGGGAAAGTAGGCTAGATGAAGTGGTTGAAAAACTGGTCAGCGGAGAAATGATTCACAGCACACCCTTATCAGCCGGCGAGGCAAAAAAAATAGGGCTTTCCATAAGTACGGATTTTCCGCAGGATGTGCATGAGTTTATGAAACTTTTCAAGCCTGTAAAAAGGAGTGTGGAATCTGTGGAATCAAGTTCTTCATAAACGGAAGAAAATAAGAGCGAGGAAGACCAAACATCAGGACTTTTTTCAGAAGAAATGTTTTCATTCTTTTTAGAATATAGAAAAATCATAAATCACTATAGCAAAATGATTATAGAAAAATCATAAATCACTATATCAAAACCGTTATAGAAAATTCATGAATCACTGCAGAAAAATCGCTATAGAAAAGAAATTCGGTGTAAGAAATTAAATTTGGTGCTCCGGCCGGGATTCGAACCCGAGTCTTCGGCTCGAAAGGCCGGAATGATTGGCCGGACTACACTACCGGAGCACATTGCATCTCACAGCGAGACCTTCAATATACTTAAATAATATATAAAACTGTCCCTTGATGGGGAAAGTTTTTGTAAACATTTTTAGTAGTTTGTCGATAGTACTAACATAAAAAGATGATTTTATTCTAGAATGGTTAATAGGTTAAGATTTTTTACCTGATGAATTCGAATAAATAAAGACTTTAGTTTTAAAATAGAATGAGCCTATCCCAAAACTTTTTTGTTCTAAGTCATCAGAAGTTTTTAGGATCATTTTCCGTGATCAGATGTTTGATTGGTTGTTCCAAATACGACATTCAAAAATAAAGTTATGAGTTATGGGATAGACTCAATGTCAAACTTAATAACTAAAATAAGTAATTGGTAAGGACGTTTATTTTACAGGATAGAAGTGAACCTGGATTAGCTTGTTGCCTTTATTATCATACTGCCAGAAATAATGTGGGTCCTCGTAGTATTCTGAGTTATAAGCTTTCAGTGCATTCAGGTAGTCAAATACCCAGGCATCATTTCCACCTAACTGTGTGTTAATGAGATCAATAGCATCAGGTTCCTCAGCTACGTTCACGTAGAAAAGACCTGTAGCATTATCCATGCAGGCTTTCTGGTAATGTTCACTTTCCCGATATCAAAGTAATATGTGTCGTTACACTTGACCCAGCCATTTACATCTGTACATCCGCCTGGATAAAAAATAAACATGAACTCAGAATAAACCAAAAGTCATCATAGAACTACTTATGAAATCAGATACATTAAAAAACAGAGAAAGTAACCAACATCATGAAACAAAAACTGTAAAAGCCGGCTACTAAGAAACAGAAAACTAAAAATTCATAAATACACTACTAAGAAACAGAAAAACTAAAAATTCATAAATACACTACTAAGAAGCAGAAAACTAATAATTCATAAATACAATTCTTTTAGTTTCAATAGGAAAGTATGGTGCTCCGGCCGGGATTCGAACCCGAGTCTTCGGCTCGAAAGGCCGGAATGATTGGCCGGACTACACTACCGGAGCTTCTATTGTATCTTATTTTTCCCCTTATTGAAGGGGGTTCCTCAATAGGGGGTTTTTCTATATATAGTTAGCGGCTGCAGATGCCTTTTAAAATGTTATTAACTGTTGAATTCGGAAATTATACAAGCCTTTTTAAAAAAGGCTTGACTGAAAACTGTCTTTGAGAATGCTATTGGCTGTTGAGCTCGAAAATTTTCTTTTCACATTTCTTCTTCAACTTCTTCCTCATTTTTGGCATCGGCTTTTATTTCACCGGTCTCTTCCGATCTTTCCGTCTCTTCCGATCTTTCCTCTTCTTGTATGAGGTTGCCAATCCATTCGCTGAGTCTTCCGCAGTATTCGGGTTGACAGTCGCCAGTGCAGCCTGTACAGGCCGAAAACAACTCTCCTGCAAGCAGGAGGTCATATTTTTCCTTAACCTCTTCTTTTGCTTTCAGTAGGTATGTTCTTGCTCCGTTTGAGACTCCAACCTCTCGTACAATAAGGTCTTTATCCAGAAGCTTTTTTATGATTCTGGAACATTTTCTGCTGTCAATATTCAGCTCTTTCCAGATGACGTTCTGGAAAACGCCTTCTTTATGTCTTTTTATTATATTATAGGCTTCTTCTTCAAGATCCATGATTCCACACTAATAGAGTTCCTTATGAAGTTTTATTCTTCGATAGGAGTGATCAGTATAATGTTATTGCCACGAAGTACTACTGAGCCAAGGGAACGAACTTTTTCTCCTTTTACGATCTCCATGGTGTCCACGAGATGAAGGTTCATATAGTCGTCCACGCTCTTAAGAGTGCCTTCAAGCAGATTAAGATCGCCTTTCATTTCTACCTGGATTCTTGATCCAACAATTTTCTGAACTTTTTTATTTGGGAACAAATTTAAACCCTCGCTGATTTATTCTGAATTCTCCCCTTACTCGCTTCTGTTTTTACGTCCCAAGCCAGTGAGGAACAAGTCGCATCAGAACCGCATCCATACCTGCGGTTTACTTGCTGCCTGTATCAACCGCTTCATGTTAGCGACTGAGAAATTTCTTCATATCGTCACTCCACCGGCTTTTAAGAAAACTGAAAACTACATACCCTTTACAGAGATATATAACCATCGATCTCCAGGAGCTCTGAAATGACCCCTGGATCAAATAGCTCCTCCTATAAGGTGCATTTCAAATTTTCCGGTTTACCAGCAACTGTTGTGTCGCAACCGTTGCGCCGTTTGATCACGCCAACCATATTATTCTGGTTTTTCGGTCAAGCCTTTTTTGAAAAGGCTTGTGATCACGCCGATAGGGTTAGGGGATAGTTTCCTCAAACTCAAACACAACCGTTGCGCCGTTTGATCACGCCGACCACGTTCTTGCTGTTGTTTTCGGTCAAGCCTTTTTTGAAAAGGCTTGTGATCACGCTGATAAGGTTTGGGGATAAGGTTCACTCAAATTCAAACATAATGGGTTAGATGTAACCCTGGAGATCAGTACTTTCGTCAACAAGCTTTGCAGACTCCTTTTTTGGTCTCGGGATTGCTCTTGCAATGGGCCCGAAAACGGATTCGTATTCATTTATATGCTGGGTCAGCCAGCGGGAAAGCTCAAGTGCAGCTACCGGAGAAAGTATCACTTCGGTTTCTACACGTCTCTGGATAACCCTTGATTCCGAGGCATCTCCTAACAATTTTGGAGTGTCATTATAAAAACCAATCCTGAAATCATAGGGGCTGTGCCCACCTGCAGCTCCTATAGCATATATCTGCCTGAAATTCTCAGGCTTCACAAACTCGATTTTAATGCCTTTCTTAGTCTTTTTAGAAGCTGCTCTTTCGATATTTTCCCTGGATTCAACATCCTCGGTCATGAAATTACCTCTATTTTTACTCTCAGAGTATCTGATCAGATTTTGATCTCATTATACTGACCGGCTCTTAAAAAACCGGTTAATCCTCTCATATAAACAAAGCATTCCCACGTAAGCAGGAACATTTTAACTCATTATACAATGTTATCTGCAAAAACGTTTTTGATCTTTTAACCCTGAACTTTCTTTTTAAGCTTTTTTGCTTCTTCTGCAACTCCCTTTTTAGAGTGTACTTTTGCTATAAGTTCCACGGCGTCAAGGTTTCTGACTGCGTTGTCCAGGTACCCGAAAACGTCACCCTGATAGGCCGAGATCCCGTACTTGTTTTCAAGTTTCTTTATTATCTGTGCAGGCTCAAGAGCTTCTGTACGCAGCTTAATTATTTTTTCCGAAAACTTCTGTTCTGCGCAGCCGCAGTAAGGTGAATCTTTGCATTTACAGGTTAAAAAGTCCGAAGCAAAGTTTAACAGGAGTTCCTGGATTTTTGCATCAAGCTGGGAAAGAGACTCCCCGTCAAAGATTATATCAAGTGTAGCTCCCTGAAAAATCCTTGAAGGCATATTCACATGCAGGGAGCTTCCGATCTGGTTAGTATATTTGAAATACGCTGCATCAAAAAACTCCAGGTTGGTTGCGATCTTCAGGGGTTCATTCTCTCCAAGCACTGCATCCCGAATCAGAAAAGCTTTCGATACAGGAAGGAAATGAGCTGCAATAATTTTTCCAAAACGCGTAAGCGTTATTCGGTTTCCTTTTCTTTCCACAAAACGGTAGCTTTGAAGGCGCAGAATCAATTTATTCAGGTCGTAGCCTCCAAACATCTGGTTGTGGATCATTCTAAGGTCCTGCACCGAGGAGGTGACTGCAACCGATGCAAGCACTTCCTCAAGCTGTTCGGCTTCTCCATATTTTACGCCTGCTGAGAGCATTTCTCCCTGGAGTAGTTTAATTGCAACCTCTTCTTCGGTATCGGACTGGGAACCTGAATATGATTTTCCAGGCACAGGCATCAGCACAACAACTCCCCTATCATGGTAGTCAGGCCTCCCTGCCCTTCCGCTCATCTGCAGAAAATCCTGGACTGAAATCCAGTCTATTCCCATTGCCAGGGATTCAAAGATCACCTGGGAAGCCGGAAAATCCACCCCAGCCGCAAGGGCAGCCGTGGTCACAATTACCGGAAGTTCTCCTTTTGCAAAGCGAGTTTCAACTTTCTTCCTTTCATACTGGGAAAGCCCGGCATGATAGGGTGCTGCCCGAATCGAAAGGGCTCCTGCAAGTTTATGACAGTTTCGACGGGAGTTTGTAAAGACAATTGTCTGGCCCCTGTGCTTTTTTGAAGATAACATTGAATATTCTTCTTTCGCAAGCTGGGAAATCAATTTTGCCTTTTCGTTTTCCTGACAGAAAAGAAGATGCCTGTCAATAGGAACCGGTCTGTGCTCGTAACGGACAAGCCGGGCTCCGAGTTTCTTTGCATAGCCTTCGGGATTTGCAACGGTTGCAGATAGATAGATGAATTGAGCTTCGGGTGCCACGTACCTTAGTCTCCCAATAAGCCCGTCCAACCTGTGGCCCCTCTCCTGGTCTTCGAGAGTATGTACTTCGTCCACTACCACAGTTCCGATTTTGCCCAGAAAATCGGCATTTCCCGACCGAAGCATATGGTCTATGCCTTCGTAAGTCCCTACAATGATATCCGCACCCGGGCTAGTCTGCATCTTCACGCGCTGAGACGTTTTTATGAGAATTGCCCCGATCTTTATGGATGTGGTGAACCCAAGTTTTGAATAGCGTTCTTTGAACTGATCATACTTCTGGTTTGCAAGTGCAACCAGAGGAACGAGGTAGAGCATTTTTCCTTTTTTATTAAAGAGGTTCTGGATCCCTGCCATCTCCCCTATAAGGGTCTTTCCGGTTGCTGTTGCTGAGACTACAAACTGGTTTTTTCCTTCTAGGAGCCCGGATTCTATTGATAATGCTTGCACAGGCAGCAGGGTCTCGGATTTCTCGAGCAGCATTTTCTTGAATTTCTTTTGAAGAGGCAGGCTTTTTACTCTAACTGTAGTACTGGATGGATTTGTTCTTATAGTATCGTAGCGTGTGAACTCAGGGTCCAGCCTTTCAGGGCTCAGCATCCGGATAGTCCTGTCAAGGTCTCGGGTTTTTGAGAGCACCTGCTCCAGGAAATCTATGGATTTTTCCCCATACGGCGCACCAGCCGAACGGACTGCACGCAAAAGTTCCTCTTTTGCACAGTCCAGGCAGATGAGTTCGTTATTGTATTTGATGGATTTACTGTTTACAAAGTTGAAGCGCTTCTTTATCCAGCAGTGTTTACAGATTTTTACTTTGTCCGCATTAAGTTGAAATCCTTTAAGCATTTCCAGAAAAGCAGCCTCATTTGCAGGATCTCCTCCTTCTGCAAGCATTATTCGGTTTGCACTGCGCAGAAGCTCTATAAACTGCTGTGGTGGAATGAATTCTTCTTTTTTTTTGCCGGTAAAAAGCCTGATTTTAAGAGGGCGAGGCCCTTTGTAACTATCTTTTATGAGGAGTTCGGCCATATAAAGCGGCTGTTTCATCCGGTCCTTTATAGCCATAATTCTTATCTTCGATTTTTCAGCGTAACCTAGGACCCAAAGCATGATTTTTTATCCTGATATATGAGTGGTATAAGTAAGCTTCCCTTCAAAACCTGTAAATTTCCCTTTAAAATTTAAATTTTGAAGTTTGAAAAACCAACATTCTGCTGTCTTCTTAACTTCTGACAGCATAATTTGCATTTACAGGTGAAAGTCTATTCGAGTCTATTAAATTCTATTCAAGCTTGTTAAATTCCATTCACGTCTATTAAAATTTATTTAAATTCGCTAAATTTTATTTATATCTATTTAATTTTATTTGAATCTATTATATCTATTATTTCATATCTATTATTTCATTTGCAACCTCATCTTATGGGCACTATTATATAAATATTTTATCACTTATTTATTATATAAATTAAATTATTGAATGTCAAATGAATACTGATACCAACGAATACAATATTTTGTGGATTATTTTAAGAGAAATTGAATGTCGATGACATTATTGAACACGATATTTAGGAGATTATTTTTGAGATTATTTGGACAAGAAATTATTGAAAAATGATGTCAAGAAAGTATTTAATGAAAATATTTAATGGAAACATTAATCGAAAATACAGGAATAAAAATTTTATCTCCATAAAAGTGATTTTCCTGTTGTATATTCAATTACGGTTTATAGGAAGAAGCGTAAAACCCTGAGTCCTTAGTTCATGGGGTAATTCACAAGCAGGCTCCGTCCTTAGCAAATCTGCACCTGCAGTTTCGAGTTTCTGGAATCTTTTCTATCGTATCCGAAATAATCTCAAAGATTGCGTCCTGAGCTTTTCCCACAACCTCGGTAACTTCGTCTGCAGTTAATTTCTGTGTGGTCATTCCACATGCCTGATTTGTGACTATAGCAAGAGAAGCGTAACAGAGGCTGAGTTCTTTTGCAAGGCCCACTTCAGGTACACCGGTCATGCCTACAACATCTGCAAATTGGCTCATCATGCGGATTTCGGCCCTGGTCTCAAAACGCGGGCCCTCCGTACAGGCATAAATTCCTTCGGTATAGGGTAGTCCCTGTTTTTCCAGAGCGTCTCTAAGGGCTATCCTTATCTCAGGGCAGTAGGGCTCAGATACATCGACGTGTGCGGTTCTGTCATCATAGAAGGTAGAAGGCCGGTTCCGGGTAAAATCTATGAAATCGTCAAGTACTACAAAGCTGCCCACCGGATGCCCTCGCATTGACCCTACGGAATTTGTGGAAATTACACGTTTTGCTCCAATAGAATATACAGCCCAGATATTGGCCCTGTAATTAATCCTGTGAGGAGGAATATGGTTTTCTCCCGCATGCCTGGGGATTACTACAACTTTTTTCCCTCTTACAGTAGTAAGATAAACCGTAACTTCTCCATATGGTGTGTTTACTAACTGGCTTTCAAATTCCTGGTAAGAGTTAAAACCGACACCACCGAGCACTGCAATTTCAACGTTTTCAGGTATTTTTTCCATTTTGTTATCTTCCTGACGGTTTTTACTGTTACCCCCCGTTTTCGATTTTGTTAACCCCTTCGAGCTTCAAATATTCTGGCAGGTCGCCTGCGGTCAGGCGAGTTTTTTCCTTCTTTTATCTCTTCCTTTCTCTTCGTTTTCGGAGGCCTGGTTTGATACGCTGTATTTTATGCCTGCAAGAGAAATAAGAATCGCAACTGCGACCGAATACACAAAGTACTGTAGAGCAATGGATGCATCATTAGTAATGCCTTCCGAAAGGGAAGCCGTCGCTAAAATGTATGTACTTGCGCCCCAGAAGAGCAGCCCTGTTGCGATCACAAATAAAGAAATCGCGATATTTTTATAAATGGGCTTATTTTCCATCTTTAAATCGAAGATTTTACCAAGGTCGGCAAGCAGCATGGCTCCTGCATACCACCAGACTGAAGCATTGATGAATACTGAGACAAGCGTAAGGATCCCTTGATACCATACCCCATCTGCCGAGTAAAGCTTCCATACTTCCATAGTTCCGTACACAGTTGCTACAAGGAGTGTAAGCAGGGAAGCCGTATAGCTGATAAAAACCATTCTCTGTTCAAGAAAAGCGTCCCAGAGCTTTTCTTTTTCAAGAGCGACAAGATCGTCCAGTCCAAAACCCCTGTACAACATGTAAAGCCCTACAGCTGCAAGAATTCCTATAACTGCACCATCGGGATAATCTGCAAGCAAAAATATTGCATAAATGAGAAAAGCAAGCCCTAAAGGTACAAAGAAAGTCTGGGAGATTTTTGGGTCGCTAAAAACATGTTTCAGGATATAGTAAGTACTTTCCAGATTCTGGCTCTGCATTATTACGATTCTTTTTACGGAGTCAATTCTCATACGGGATTGGACAATAGGCACAAGCGTTTCGTCCTCTGCCCCATCCGAGACGAATACCGCCCGCTGCACGTCATACATATTGAGAAATGTTTCAAGCTGCTCGGAAATTTTCTGGTCTGAGATCACTCCAACATTTTTATCTCCTGCAAAAGAAACTATCTCAGCATCAGTTCCTTTTGCCCGTAATTCATCAAGAATCCTGATTCCACCGAAGATAGTGTTGGTATCAGAATCCTCCGGGTCTGCGATCCCAAGTGCGACGGCAGCCTGAACATTTGCCTCCCGTCCTACTATTGGGGTTTCGAGTTTTGCTTTTTCGCCCAGATCGTTGTCTCTGTCTATGCATATAACTAAGGTCTGCATATATCCTCTATAGCTTTCAATGGCTTACTCTATCGCAGAGAGCTGGTTTTTCATGAATACGATATCCTGATTTGGCTCTTATATCGTTCCTGCCGGAGTTTTACATAAACTCTTTTAATCAGTTAAGTTGCTTTACTTTTTACAAGCATACTATTTTAATTTATACTTTATAAGCTTGTATCGTAACGTAATTTATTTTCAAAACTTATTTTTGGCGTGAGAATTTTTCCTGTTTCTTATAAAACAATTAAACGATTCATTAAGTAAGCAATTCATTAAACGATTCATTAAGTAAGCAATTCATTAAGCGATTCATTAAGCGATTCGTTAGGTAAGCAATTCATTAAGCGATTCATTAAGCAATTCATTAAGCGATTCATTAAGCGATTTGTTAGGTAAGCAATTCATTAAGTAATTCATTAAGCGATCCATTAAGTAATTCATCAAGCAAATTCATTAAGTGATTCATTAAGCAATTCATAAATAACTTTTAAAGATACTTTTATAATTTTGAAAACTCATAAGTAGATATCTATAAAAACAGGTTCTCTTTCAGAGAGAAATCCGTTATCTTTATCCAAAATGAAAAGGGGTTTATATGGCACAACCAATGGAAAGCGAAAGTAAAGAAACCGAAGCTGGAAAAAAGAGCAGAATACAGGAGAAAGTTGGAAAGCTTGGGAGCGACATTGATATTCTTGCCAAAAAAACAGGGGGCGAAGCCTCCAAACTTGCGAAGAATATAAATACTGAAATAAAATCCATTTCGGGGGAAATAAAATCAATTGATGTAAAGGACGAGGTAAAGAGCATCACTGCAAAGGTTGAAAAACTGGTTGATACAACCGGCGATAGTGCAAAAAAGCTTGCCTCAGATATCAAGACCGATGTAAAGAAACTGGGGGATAAGATTGAAATTCCCATCTCAAAGAAAAAATAAAATCGAATAAAGGTAATGTAATAAAAGTAACAAAGTCACATATGAGAAGGTAAGAATCTTCCCTGTGAGAATAAATATCTTCTCAACATTCTTTTTTATTATCGGTTTTACTTCTCAATTACATATTCGTCGAATCTGTTTTGATTTCACGTTCCATACTTTCAACATTTTTAATTCTATACTTTATTTAAAGAGTTAACTTTATTATTCATCACCGCGTCTGTATAAATTAAATTGGAGAGTACTGAATGCAACCATACTCCGGCATTTGCAGGAGGCTTATAGCCTCAATGATCGATTTTTTTGTAATTATTTTCCTTTTCATGTTTTTAGAGCTAATTACAGAAACCCTGGATGAAACCCTTTTCTACATTCTGTTCTTTCTCACGATGTGGGCTTATTTTGTCTTTCAAGAGAGTTCAATATTGAAGTCAACTGTGGGCAAGCAAGCTGTGAACATTATTGTTACTGACCTCAACGGAAACAGGATTTCCTTTAAGCAGGCAACAATGCGCTTTATTCTAAAAATTCTCGCTGCAATTCCATTCTTTACAGGATTTCTGCCAATTTTTTTTACTTCAAAAAAGCAAACCTTCCACGATATCGTTGCAAAGACCGTGGTGTTTATTCAAGAGGACCAATCTCAATAGTTCCACCTAAATCAGTGTATAAAGAAATCAAATCTCTATACAATCAAATAAGACTTTATTATACTCATTCTAACTTTTGTAGGGGTCATATGGGACTAACAAAAAATAATTTAAGATTATACTAAAATGAGTATCATTATAAGATTTGTAATTCGGCGGAAAAATATTGAGAATATTACCCAAACCAGTTTTTCTCTAATCTCTCTTCCCTCTCCCCCTGTTCGCTCGCATAAGCCACATACCCTCCGCTCTCCGCATCAAAAATAAACCTGTAAACCGTTTTGAAATAAGCCCAGTGCTTAACATATTTATCTCTTGCATCGCTCAGCGTAACAGCCACCGAATCGTTTTTTTCCGAAACGCTGTAAACAGGATAATCGATTTCCTGAGGAACGGTTGTGCTGTAGAGTTTTCCGACTCTTTCAACATAGGTGGAGGCATCGGGAACTGCGCCGTTCACGTTGATTTTTTCAATATAATCTCTTTTTTCGATCCCTGACCAGTAGCTAACTTCCATAATCTTGTAATGGGTGGAGTTATACGAATAAGCGGAAATGAACTTCCCTACAGAAGAAGGATAGGTGTCCTGATAGCTGATTTTCGCGTCTTCCACGCTGGAAATATAATTCACAAGAAGTAGTTTTGTCACCGGAAGGACTGCAAGCCAGATTACAAGCACAATTAAAAGGGCAGGATAGAGTTTGCTCCGATTTTTCGTGACAAAGGTACAGAAGTTATTAAACTTCCCATTCCATTTTCCGTGGCCTTTCATGTATGCCACAAGTAATACGAAAACGGGAAGCAGAGGAAGAATATTCGCCAGCGGATCGAAGAAATAAATGGCTCCGAGAGTGGATGTCTCGGTACTGAACGGATAGATCGGACGCATTTTCCAGCTTGTTGCGTAGTCAAGGTAGACGTGGGAAAATATAGCTGCAAACCCGGCGGCTGTAAACAGGCGGTCTTTTGTTTTAATCCAGATAAAAAGCGTGACAAGAAGAATGAAGAGGATTGAGTGCAGAAATTCCCTGTGGCCAAGCAGGTAGAAAAGCTGGTTTCGAACCTCGTGGCTTACGCTGCCGCTGATGAGAGCAAACAGAATGTATGGAATAAAATCCAGGTCAGGAAGAATTGCCAGGAACCCGAGAGCATTTCGCTTTTTTCCTTTAAAGCCGAGAGCCAGGGCAATCAGAAGGCCGATTCCCAGATGGGAAAGTGAATTTACCATTTGCTTTCTTCCTCAACTAATTTTTATCTTTATTTAGTCTTTAACTTCGCTCCTGCCTCTACTGTACTTTTATTTTTATTGTGACTTCTGATATTATTGTTAATACATCAAAGCTTTGTTGGAGATCCTGAATACATTTCTTCAAAAATATCTATAGTTTGTATCTTTTACCTTTAAATAGTTTGATGATAATTATGTCTTACACTTTGAATTGCCAGACGCAATTCAATATGTGTTTGAAAAGATTCAAAGCAGAATGCTTTACAGAGCAGAGTGCTTTACAGAAAGAAATAATGTTCAGGAATAAAATTGTTCACGACAGAGTAATTTAAACAGCTTCCTGTAATATAAATAAGGGGAAAAGTGTTTAGCGGGGCAGGATTTGTAGTGGGATCATTTTATAGTGTGATCTTTTGACTGGAGAGTATAGATCCACATTTAAATCCATATTCCAGAACAAAATTTTGCAAAGCCAATAGCTCATAAAAAACTTAATAAAAGGAGTAGATAAATATGGCCAAAGAATTGTACAAATTACCACCTTTAAAATTTGGATATGGAGACCTGGCACCTTATATTTCTGAAGAGCAGCTCAAGTTACATCATGACAAGCACCATCAGGCTTATGTGACTAATGCAAATGCAGCTATAGAAATGATGGATAAAGCAAGGAAAGAAGGAACTGACTTTGATTATAAAGCAACTGCAAAAGCCTTTTCTTTTAATCTGGCCGGGCATGTCCTTCACGATTATTTCTGGTGGGAGATGACTCCTGCAAGCAATTCAAGCAAAGAGCCTGTCGGAGAATTGTCTGAAGTCATCAAAGAAGATTTCGGAAGCTTTGACAGGTTTAAAAAGGAATTTTCCCAGGTAGCATCAAGTGTGGAAGGATCAGGATGGGCGGTATTAACCTACTGTAAAGATACTGAAAGGCTCATGATCATGCAGATAGAAAAGCATAATGTAAATCTTGTCCCTGACTATCCGATTATTATGGATCTGGATACCTGGGAACACGCTTACTATATTGATTACCGCAATGACAGGGCAAAATTCATAGAGGCTTTCTGGAATATAGTCGATTGGGAAGAAATCGACAAATACTTCAGGAAAATGAGGAAATAATCAAAAAGCTTTTTCTCACATATTTTCCCATTGCGATTAAATTTTTCGACTACTTTTTTATTTTAAAAGTAGTCGAAATATTCAATTTAATAAGAAAATTTCGTTTAAACGATGAAATTTCATTTAGTTAGTGAAATTTCATATAGTCATTAACAAAATTATTTTTATTGGAAAAAACGACATAGTTCCACAATCCCACTTTCCGCAGATGTCCTGCCAATTTTCACAATTTTTCCTGCTATCGTTTTTTTCTGAAAGCTGCCCAGTTGCTCAAACATGTGTTTTTGAAATCTCTCCCAATTTTCAACTTTTTGCCTTGATTGAATATTTCCGGCACAAATTTACGAAGCTTAAGTTGAGACAATAACTGCAGATTTTCAAATAATTCTCCAAAAACGATGACAAGAACAATGTTATTTTTTTGAAGACATCTATGGGAAGTTGGATGTAGCTAAGATATTTGCTGCTTTTTGATCAAACTCTGAATTGACTTTATCATTATAATGGTACTGTTGTTGTGCCGTAATATCATTACATAATTGTAAATAGATCTATGTAGTGATGTTACGCTTATTTTGTCACTAGATTTTGAAACTGAGTCTTGAAGAAAGTGTTTTAATATAACTTATAGAAAAATGCTTCAATCGCATAAATTCTAATATTGATACATTTTCCTCGGATATTTTGACTTTTGTTCATCATCCATATATTTACATGCTTATTCTGATATTTTTACAACAGAACCAATTTGATAGAACTTGTAAAACATATTAGCCTACAAATAATCCTGTATATCTACTTATCGTAAAATAAGATGTTTGGATATTTGTATATAATAATTTTCATAATACTTAATTAATTATTACATTACTTAATTACTATAAGAAAGACTATCTTTTTAGAATTCATGTTTCCGTTTTTGTTATATAGTTTAGTCTATAATACTTAAATCAGCCAACATAAAATTATGTGGGGCTATTAATATAATAGTACGGCATCTAGCTTCTAAATCTCTTGATTTAGACTATAATCTAGCTATATGGGAGTTCAAAGTATGGGTAAATATAAAGGAATAAGAGCAACATCTCTATTTATTGGGGTTCTGTTTTTTGTGGCGTCAATACAGATTTCATTTGCGGCATTTAACTCCACAAACTGGAATTGGAATGAACCAATTGAGAACAAAACAACTGAAAATATAACATGGAGTAATATAACATGGAGCTCAATGAACGGTTCTACTGACAACATAACTCCAGAAAATACAACATGGAGTCAAACAAATGGGTCTGTTCCATCTTTTGATCCTACAGACATTGATACGTTCCTTCGTTCTAGGAATATTTTAATACCAACTATAAAGCAACTACCAACAATATATAATTAAATAATAGGTAAAAACAAAGTATTTTATTAAAATATTTAAAAACATGTCCAAAATGCAAAGCTAACTTGAAACTGCGTGTAAATGGTGAGACCCAGTATGGTTCTGTTGCAAAAATCTGGTTATTTACAAAATCAGTGAAAAACTTCACAATTAGGAAAGTTAATCATTCTCATCACTTGGAAAAACAGTGCATAAAGGTATTAGTTATAGCCTTAAAGCGCGAGATAAAAATTTTTGCAACGGAACTCCATTGTTGTGCCGTAACATCAATATATAATTCTAAAATTATATAATATCGGTGATGTTACCTTATTTTTATCACTAAATTTTGGAACTGAGTCAAAAGAACTTGGATTTTATTTTAATTACTCAATAGTTACTCAAAATAGTTTTTACCAAGTTTCTTTTCCGGTCTTCCGTAATGGCTTTCATATGCCTCATATTCTCCGCTTTTCCTGTCAAAAACGAACCTGTAAACCGTATCGAAATAAGGCCACTTGTCAACATAAGGATTTCTGGCATCGCTAAGAATTACGGTTATAAGTCCATTATCTTCGGAAACCGAATACACAGGATAATCGATTGCCTGGGGGACTGAAGCACTGTAAAGTTTTCTGGCTTTTTCGGCATAGGCCTGAGCGTCAGGGACCTCGCCGGTTACAGATACTTTTTCAACGTAAAAGCTTTTTTTGATTCCTGACCAATAGCTGATCTCCAGAAGCTTATAATGGGTATTGCTATACGGATATACTGCAAGGAATTTGCCGATAGATATCGGATAGGTGTTTTTGTAGCTTATTCTGGTTTCTTCATTATCGGAGACGTAATTGATCAGAAAGATTTTCGCAATCGGAAACACAGTAGTCCAGAGAATGAGAACTAAAATTACGGAGGCATAGAGTTTTCTCTCGTTCCTGTTTACAAAACCATGGAAACTGGTTAGCCCATTCAGCTTCCTGCTCCAGGCATCTATTGTTTTAATACTCCTTCTGTCAATTTTCAAGTTGACTTTGTTCCCAATTTTCCATTTGTTCCTGTTTTTAACGTATTCTCCTGCCACTATGAAAAGAGGCAGCAGTGGAAGAAAATTGAGAATTGGGTCTAAGGGATAAATAGCCCTGAGGGCTGATTCATCTGTGCTGAACGGATAGAAAGGGCTCATTTTTGCGCTTGTAGTGTAATCGACTAAGATATGGAGGAAAACGGCCTGAAATCCACCTAATGTAAAGCGCCGGTCTTTAGTTTTAACCCAGATGAAAAGTGCGACAAGAAATGCAAAAAATATCGAATGCGTAAGCTCCCTGTGGCCAAGCAGGTAGAATAACTGGTTTCTCGCCTCGTGGCTTACGCTGCCGCTGATGAGCGTAAATATTGAATACGTAAAATAGTCAAGGTCAGGGAGTATAGAAAGAAATAGTAAAATCAGCTTCTTCCTTCCTTTAAGGCCCAGAGCATAGGCGAGAAGCAGGCCGATTCCAAGATGAGATAGTGTATTTACCATGAATTTATGTTCCGTATTATTGAAATTTGTTTTGACTTTCGGGTTGTCATAAATTGTATTCAAAAAACTCAGGATAACAAATTTCTTGGCACTATAGCGCCCCATAATATTTAACTTATATTATATAAAACAACTGATAAATTATGAAAAAAAGAATCTTTTATTGGCTGCCGTAACGAAAGAGACCAAGCGTGGTTTTTCAGAGGATTTCCAACGCAAAAATGTTCTGTTTTGTCATTTAAAAGTTCATCCAAACCAGTTCATGCCTAATCTCTCCTCCTGGCTACCATGCATACTTGCATATACTTCGTATTTCTCTATGTTTTTCCTGTCAAAAACAAACCTATAAGATGACTTAAAATAAGCTATATCTTCGATGTATGGGTTTCTGGCATCACTGAGAATAACCGTTACAGAATCGCTTGTTCCGGAAACCGAGTAGACCGGATAATCGATTTCCTGGGGAACACCTGCCCTGTATAAGTTCTCTGCTCTTTTAACATAAGTGGCAGCATCAGAGATATTTCCGTATGCGGACAATTTTTCAACGTACATACTTTTCTCGATACCTGAACGATAACTTATTTCCAGGACTCTATAATGAGTTGAATTATATGAATACGCAGTCAGGAACTTATTTGTGGATTCTGGATAGGTATTCTGGTAGCTTATTTCGGCTTCCTCTGCACAGGAGATATGGTTGATAAGAAAAGCTTTTGAGACCGGTATGACGGTAAGCCAGACAAGTAACAAAAGAATAAGCGAGGCATAGAGCTTATCATCAACGTTTGATATGAAGGTGCAAAGTCTCTTTATTCTTCCATTCTTTTTTCTTGTGTGGCTCAAGTTTACTATAATTACAATGAATGGAGGCAAGAGAGGCAGCAGGTTTAACATAGGGTCAAAGAAATAAACCGCACTCATAATGGAAGCATCCGTACTGAACGGGTAGAGGGGACGCATTTTCCAGCTTGTAACATAATCCAGGTAAGAGTGAAAGAAAAGAGACTGGAACCCCCCTACCGTAAAAAGCCAATCCTTTGTCTTAAACCAAAGAATACACGTAATCAGAACAATGAAAAGGATAGAGTGCATGAACTCTCTGTGCCCGATCAGATAGAAAAGCTGGTTTCTTACCGCAGGGCTCAGGCCATTATTGGCATAGATAAAGATCGAATACAGGATAAAATCCAGATCAGGAAGCACGGATAATAAAGCTACGACTTTCAGTTTATTCCCCTTCAGGCCTAAAGCTAAAGCAATGAGAAGCCCTACTCCAAAATGGGAAATTACATTTACCATGATCCTGGATTCCTTAAGGAATATTTTTATGTTTAATTTTTATAATAAATGATGTAAAGAATTGAAGATATATTTATTCTTTTTAAAAAAATCGTGTTCAGGGGTTGCAAAGTTGTACTTACTTTTGAAGATGATAAAAAATAATCTATAAAAATAATCTATAAAAATAATCTATAAAAAGTAAGAACATAGGAAGAAAAAGCATAGAAAGCAAGAACATAGAAAGCAAAAGTATAGAAATCAAGCTCCTAAATATGAGCTTTGAGTTTCATTGCAAGTGCTTCCTATAGCTTCCGAAGCTCGAGAGTCAGAACAAGAGGAAGCTTTAATCCCCAAAGAGCCAAGAAGGCATACTATATGAAAAAATAAGATTAATTTGTTCATAAATTCATTTACCCCCTGAAAAACCATATCCACCAGGAAATATCGTGCAGCTTCAATGTTTTTTTCCCAGAGTACGGAAAGTTGTGGATAACTTTGAAAGCCTGATCTTTATATTAGCCCGACATCAGTGAAAAAATCAGGGAGTTCACTATGTATGTTCACAATACATTTTTGATGTGAATTCTCTATATATCTGCGATATAAACTTCTAATATTATTTTTCAACTTGAATATTGACTATGTACTTCTGGGTTCGTTTTATCATCTGTCTAAGCGTCAAGCAAGCCTTTTGCTCTCTGGTGTTTCTGGGCTCTTTTTGTCATCTATCTAAGCGTCAAGCAAGCCATTTGCTCCCTGGTGTGAAATTTAAGGGTTTCGAGCAAAATAACTCAACTATTATCTATAATTTACATAGTTGAATTTGAGAAATATATATATTTTTCCTTATTATGCTAACTGCATTCAGTTAAATATCCAAATATTCATATTAATAATTAAAAGGAGATATATACATGGTAAGTGAAATGACTCCAACCCGAAGAGTTATGGCAGCAGTGCTTGGAGGTAGGGTTGATTACGTACCCCCAGCGAATCCCCTCGCTCAGACTACAACTGAACTGATGCAGATATGCAATGCTTCCTGGCCAAAAGCCCACTTTGACAGCAAGATGATGGCAGACCTTGCAGCCGCTCCCTATGAAGTTTGTGGTATAGAGGCTGCACGTCCCCAGTTTGACATTTCTCTCGAAGCGGAGGTTCTGGGGTGTAAACTTGACTGGGACAAACCGGACAGACCTCCCGTAATAGGTCCTGCTTATACCGATCCCTCCAATGTAACCTGGCCTGACAATCTGGAAGAAGCCGGAAGAATTCCGGTAGTGCTCGGAGCGATTGAGGAACTGAGGACGCGCTATGACGGCATGCTTCCTGTTATCCCACTACTTACATCTCCTTTTACGATAGCAAGTCATATAGCAGGCGTCGAAAACATGGCAAAGTGGACAAAGACCGCTCCAGAAAAAGCACATGCCTTCATTGAGGCAGCAACAGATTTCGTGATAGCTTACGGGAAGCTGCAGACTATTTATGGAGCACACATCGTCTTCCTCGCCGACCCTTCGGCTTCCGGGGACCTGATTTCTGCGGAAACGTACAGAGAATTCGTACTTCCTGCCCACAAAAGAATAGCAAAGGAAATCAGCTGTCCCCAGATCTTGCACATCTGCGGAGATACAAGTAAACTTCTGCCCTACATAAAACAGAGTGGAATTGACTGCTTCTCCTTCGATGCCGTTCCGGTCTCGTATTGCCGTCAGGTAGTGGGCAATGAAATGTCCATCCTCGGAAGCCTGGATGTTATAGATCTTATGCCAAACGGCACCCCCGAACAGGTTTATAACAGAACAAGGGAATGCATCCTGCAGGGAGCTGATATTGTTGGGACTTCGTGTGGACTCTCATTTGGAACCTCCCTCGAAAATCTCAGGGCATATGTCAGGGCTTGTAAAGAGACACAAATCCCGAAATGTGATGATGTGGAAGACCTTATCAGGCAGATTGGAATCGGTATTGGAAAGAATATGAGAGAAAACGTGTTGGGTGGGATGAAGGAATGATCAGGCACATAGACGTTGCAGTTCAAAAGATATTCGAGATGAAAGAAAAAGAACCTGCAAAATTTAAAAGACTCATTGATGAAGGGATCATGATAGGCCTCGGGGTAGACTCTGTAGATCGGAGCAAAGAAATGGCCCCCGCCAACCAGATAAAGAAGCAGAACAGGCCAAAAAATCCCGAATACGCAGCCATTGCAGAAGCCGTAATCACGGGAAATAGAGCCGAAACCGTAAAACTCACAACTGCCCTGCTTGCAGAAGGAAGAGATCCTACGGACCTAGTCTTAAATGCCCTTATGCCCGGAATACATACTGTGTGTGAGCTTTATGACATCGGGGAAAGCTACGTACCTGAAATCCTGCTGGCAAATGAAGCCCTTATTGGAGGGGTGGGACTCTGCCAGGAAAGGATAGGAGAAGTCCCCTACCAGGGGAAGGTTGTATCCCTCGTTATTGAAGGGGATGTGCATGACATAGGCAAGAACATTGTAGTCGCTATTCTCAGGGCAAATGGTTTCGAAGTAGTTGATATGGGAAGTGATGTAACGGTGGAAGAAGCCGTTAAAGCCGTAAAGGCAACAAATGCTGACCTTGTTACTGGGACAACCCTTATGAGTACAACCAAAGGAGGCATTAAAGACCTTGCAGAAATCCTTTACTCTGAGGACGTTCCCGTAGCCTGTGGCGGGGCTGCAATCGATAGGAATTTCGTCGAGACTTTTAGTAACTCAGTATATGGAAAAACCCCACTTGACGCGGTAAAAATAGCAAAAAAGATCTGTGCAGGAAAGAGCTGGAAAGAAGCCCGTGAGGAACTTTACTGATTCTACTTTACTTTTAGTTCTCTTTATTATTAGCTCTCTTTATTATTATTTTTCTTTTTTATTTGTATTATTTAATATAAACTTTTTTATTTAACTTTAAATGGGAAATAAATACTCTAAGATCACAAATGAAGGAATGCTGGAAAGTGAAAACAAGCATCAGAAAGAAAAACGAAGAAACAAGAAAAATAAGGAAGCATAAACTGGGAAAGGATGAACAAACACCTCAAAAAAATCCTGGGATAAAGTATGGATCAGGCAATAAATATCGATATCGGTACCAGTGGAATTAGAGCTCAGCTACTGAATCTTATGGACTCCTCTGTCCTCAGGACTGCAATTTTATCCAGAAACCCACTTCCGGGCGCAAATGTTGTTGACCATATGGACTTTGCGATTAATTATGGGCAGGGTATAGCCCATGAAATTCTTATCTCAGCCGTCAATTCCCTGATAAAGAACCTTAAGCCAGAAAATCTCAAGCGTGTAGCTGTTTGTGGGAATCCTATCCAATTGTCGCTATTCGAAGGAATAGAAATACGAGACCTTGCATTTGCGGGAAAAAATGCCCTCGAGAAAATAAATGTAAAACTTCCAGAAAGGAACGGGCACATGGTCTCAGGAAACGAAATAGGACTTTGTGCAGATGTTGATGTGGTTATCCCACCTTCAGTAAAGCATGAAATCGGAGCCGATGCCCTTGCCATGATGGTAAAGAGTGGGTTTCTAGATACTCCCGAGGCATGTATGGTTACGGATTATGGGACAAATGCCGAGATGGCCCTGAAGGTAGGAAACAGAATATACACAGGATCGGCTGCTGCAGGCCCTGTTATCGAAGGACAGCAGATCAGCAAAGGAATGCTGGCAACGCCTGGAGCAATTGCCGACCTGAAGCTTTCCGGAGGCTGGCAATCGCTTGTTCTTGACGAAAAACTCAGGCTGGTAGAAGGACCAAGAATAGACCTGCGCAACAGAACTTTTAAAACCATCGGATATCCTGCAAAGGGAATTACAGGCACGGGGGTAATTGCCCTTATGTATGCAGGACTTGTAACTGGCATAATAAAGCCTCCTCATATTGAAGGCGATATAATTCGGCTTGGAAAGGAAATTACGTTTACGGAGAAAGATGTAGTAGAAGCCGGAAAAGCCTTCGGAGCCCTGAGAGCAGGCCACCTGACCCTGATGCATGAGGCAGGGATAGCATACGAAGATCTGGAAACAATGTATATGTGCGGGGCAAGCGGAACGTATGTAGATCCTATAAAAGCCCGCTTTACAGGCATTGTGCCCGCAACCCCGAAACGGATTGTCCAGTGCGGAAACACTTCCCTGGAACTTGCAAAAGACCTTGCCCTTAATCCCGACTATCTCTCATATCTCAATGAAATGAAAGAATCGGTCCTTTCAAATCATATAATGTTTGCCTCGTCCCCAACCTTTGCATCCATTTACGTCCAGGAAATAGCTCTTTGGAATGAAGGAATGCCACTTGAAAAGTATAACGCAAATCTTGAAAGATCCGGTATCCAGCCTATCCCACAAAAATTTCAGGAAAGCCTTATTGAAAGAAAATCGAATGAAGATATCCACGAACTTGGAAAATGCCTGAAGATCATGGAGTCTAAACTGGACTTTATCGCTACCATCAAGTGCAGTGGTTGTGATACCTGTTTGAAAGAATGTCCGGGAGAAGCTCTTTCAAGAGAATGCGAAAGTTTCAGGATCAATACTGCAAGATGTCTTGGTACTACCTGCAGAAGATGCGAAGAAAAGTGTCCTGAAAAGCGGTTCTCTATTAGTAACTTTAAGCTGGAACACCCAGAGTTCATAAGATAAAACAGTAATCTAACAAAAGTAATATGACAAAAGTAATGACAAAAGTAATGACAAGAATAATGACAAGAATAATGACAAAAGTAATGACAAAAGTAATGACAAGAATAATGACAAAAGTAATGACAAAAGTAATGACAAAAGTAATGACAAAAGTAATGACAAAAGTAATTTTACTCAGTAAACTTTAAAAATAATTATCCTGCCCTGAAGAGAATTCTAGTTATACGCAGGTACAAAACAATACAAATTTAAAATAGTTTTACAGAATACACTTTCATAAACTTAATAATATGAATAAATCTAAATTTCTTACTAATTCTAGATATCCAGTTTAGCTCGAGATTTTTTGGATAAAACCGAGTATATCTGCAGGCAAATACTTTATCAGGAGTTAAAGTCCTTGTTCCAGACTGAACCTATACTCTATCTCCAATCCCTTGGAAACAATTGGCTTACATCCCTCATGATTCTAATAACTTCAATGGGATCGTCGGCTTTTTTAGTTGCCATAGTGGTTATCGTAACTTTCGGGATTAATTTCCGGAAAGGTTTTCTTCTGTTCCAGCTTTTAATCTGGACAGGGCTGATTACCGAAATCATTAAGACAATAATTGCCTTTCCGAGGCCGGATTATGTAGACAATAGAGTCATTAACCTTGAATATGGAGTGAAAAACACATCTCCTTTCAATGGGAGTGGACCTGAAGGGGTGTTGAAACTTCCTGACAAAAAAGTGCTTGAAACTTTCCGCCTTCAAGAAACGCTTACCCCTTCATCTTTCGGTTTTCCTTCCGGGCATGTTGCAATTACGACTGCACTATGGGGAGGAAGTTCCACGATATTCAACAGCCAGAAAATCAAAATGATGGCTCCTGCTATGGTATTGCTTGTAGCCTTATCGAGAATGTACCTGGGAAGGCATTTTCTGGGAGACATTTTGGGAGGGGCTATTATAGGTTTATTTTTCCTGACTGCTTTTACTCTCTTTCTCAAAAGCTCCCTGAAAGATGATTTTTTCAAGAAGGAGAATTTTGAATTTGCACTCAAGCGTAAGAACCTTATTTTGTATTTCTTCCTGTTTGTTATCCCTCTCGTTCTTATAGCTTCATCTATGATAAGTGCAGAAGCAGCGGGTTTTTTCCTTGGCACGAATGCGGCATATGTTTTGATTATACGAAGAGGCCTCCCTGATGATGCGGGAAGTGTCGAACAGAGAGTCTTGAGGATATTTATTGCACTTCTGCTGTTCGGAATCTCCAGATTTATTCTTAATATAGGGTTCGATAATATCAAAACTGTAGCCTATTTCAGTCTTAAACTCATTGAATTCTTGAAAGCTTTCATACCTGCATCTACAATCTGGGTGTCCGTAGTCGTCTGCACAAAGCTCAACCTGTATAGAAAAGAAAGGGAACTCTTAAGCAGCCAAAAAGGAACTCTTAAGCAGCCGGGGAACGGAATGGAGTAAAAATTCATTAAAAAGGAATGGAATGGAATGGAATGGAATAGATATTCAATTTTAAAAACCCGAAGAATTTATTAAAAATCTTCAAGGACCGGATTTACCGGCCCCTTTAAAACCGTAAACGCAGAAGATATACCGTGAATTCTCGGATTCTTGGGTTCATTCCAGAACTTATACTCTCTCCCTTGCCCATCTGAGTATATGCAGGAAGTAGAATAAGAGAGCGAACAAGAAAGCACATAAGAAAGTTACCCTCAGACGTTGCCTGCCTAATTCAGCCTTCCCAATTCGAATTCCACCTACCAATATAAATCAGTAAGCTCTGAAATCCAGAAGCTACCCCCCTAAAAAATAGTCCCTATTTAATGAGCCCGATATATCTTATAACTATATTCTCATGCAGTGTTTGTCAAGACCTGGCTGAAATCTTTAGAATTAAACGAAATCAAATGGGTTTGCTCAGGGACTTATTTTGAGTGTTTTTCAAATCTTTCTTGCCTTATATCCCTGGAAAACTATATATCTAAGAACCTGAAGGAGATCATATATATTATATGAAGACAGAAATAGTGCTAATTAACCTCAGGCAAGCATATAGAGATAGAATAATAAATCGCATTAAGGCTCTGTACTGCATTATCTAAAGGAGCAGAATAAACCATACAGGTGTAAGAAACATCTATTGTTAATGGAAAATATTAAGTTATTATATATGACTTACTTTGTATTTATTCATAAGGAATAACTTAAATAATGCTTTTGACTATTGAGCGTATTCACAATTCACTGGAGAAATAACTAACTGAAAACCACAACCTATCGGTTGCAATCAGTGGAAAAGACCCAAGAGTTATTTCATCGTGGAAAGGGTTTCCCACTGCATAGAATCTTATAATCATATCAAGACAGAGAGGATGACATTCATGGACTTTGAACAATTAAGACATGGGACCGAACTTATCAAAAGGGGCTTTGCAAGAATGCAGAAAGGGGGTGTAATCATGGATGTTACAAACCCGGAGCAGGCCAGGATCGCAGAAGAAGCCGGAGCAGTTGCTGTTATGGCCCTCCAGGCTGTTCCTGCGGATATCAGAAAAGCGGGTGGGGTTGCCCGGATGGCCGACCCTGAGATTGTCCAGCAGATTATTGATACGGTTACAATTCCTGTAATGGCAAAAGCCAGGATCGGGCACTTTGTCGAAGCCGAAATTTTAGAAGCTCTGGGTGTTGACATGGTGGACGAATCCGAAGTCCTGACCCCTGCTGACCCCTACTTCCACATAGACAAAATGCAGTTCACCGTGCCTTTTGTCTGCGGTGCCAGAAACCTTGGAGAAGCCCTAAGGAGAATTAACGAAGGGGCAGCCATGATCCGAACTAAAGGAGAGGCTGGAACCGGAGATGTCAGCCAGGCAGTTAAGCACATGAAGCAGATTCAGGGTGAAATCCGTGCCCTTGCCGGGAAGACTAAAGAAGAGTTGATTATGGTTTCAAGGGAAATCGAAGCTCCGATTGAACTTGTAGTTGAAACCTCAAAAATGCAGCGTCTGCCTGTGGTAAACTTTGCAGCCGGCGGAGTTGCGACCCCTGCAGATGCCGCTCTTATGATGCGCCTTGGTGCAGACGGGGTCTTTGTAGGTTCAGGTATTTTCAAAGCTGAAAACCCTGAGAAAATGGCAAAAGCCGTTGTTGAAGCCGTAAACAACTTTGACAACCCTGCAAAGCTTGCAGAGATCTCAAAAGGTGTAGGTGCCGGTATGAAAGGCATCAGCGCAGACACGATTCCTGAACAGGAAGCCCTTCAGGAACGCGGTTGGTAACCCAGAATTGCACTTCGGGAGCACAGAAAATCATAGATTTTCTGGGAGTTGCGATGTAATCGCAACAGCACGCTTCCGTTTCGGTCGCTACGCTCCCTCAAGCGGAATAATTTATGAACAATAAGATTACTTTTTAACTCGCTTGAGCGGGGATTTTAGAAGAATTGGCATTTAGCTTCGTTCAGGCGAGCTAAAAATTGATTTTTAAAAATGGATTATTTATTACGAGCCTGTAAGAATAAATCAATTAAATTTTTTATTTTCGGATTAACAGATAATGAATTGATTCTGGAAAATGGTGTTTTTCATGAAAATAGGTGTAATCGCTATTCAAGGAGCGGTTTCTGAGCATATTGATGCTTTGAGGAGGGCACTCAAGGAAAGAGGGATGAGTGCAGAGGTAGTTGCGGTAAAGCATAAGGGTGTTATCCCGGAGTGCGGCGGAATTGTGATTCCTGGCGGGGAGAGTACCACACTTTGCAGGTTGCTTGCCCGCGAGGGGATTGCAGAGGAAATAAAGGATGCGTCTGCAAGAGGAGTTCCAATTCTTGGAACCTGTGCAGGTTTGATTGTGCTTTCAAAGGAAGGCGACGAGCAGGTTGAGAAAACCAGCCAGGAATTGCTCGGAATTATGGATACAAAGGTCAACAGAAATGCTTTCGGAAGGCAGAGAGATTCTTTTGAAGCCGAACTTGAGGTCGAAATCCTTGATTCTCCTTTTACCGGCGTGTTTATAAGGGCTCCCGGAATCGTAAGCTGCGGGCCTGAGGTTCGCGTGCTTTCCAGGCTTGATGACCTGATTATTGCTGCAGAGCAGGGAAATGTGCTGGCTCTTGCTTTCCATCCGGAGTTAACCGAGGATTTGCGGATTCACCAGTATTTCTTGGACAAGATATTTAAAAATGCATAGAACGATAGAAAAAGGTAACTATTCAGCTCCGATAAAACAACATCAATAGTCATCTTTATCAAAATTCAATAGACAAATTTCTGTCAATTGATTTTCTTTGATTGCTGGTGATTGACTACATTTTTCATTGTTCATAAGTTATTTTTCGGATTATTCAGTTTTAGTAGAATCACTATCTACAGACTTGTTTTGATAGGCTGAATAGTTACAAAAAAAGATAATAATTTGATGAGCCTATCAAAAATTTAATTTAATCTGATTATTGCTGCTAACGTTACAACTCCAAGATATGATCTTTGTTTGATCTCATATTTTGGAAATACTTTCTTGCTTTGGCTTATAACCGAGCTCAATAGCTAAATCTGCTATTTCAGAATACAGGAGCTTATCCTCATCAGATAAGTTATTGTAAAATTCATTAGCAAAGTCTCCACTTTAATTTCCTTCTCACATCTTGTAAATATATAAGTACAAGATTTTTAGGCCAGGTCGTGAGCTCCTCAACAGATTTTGAATCATAACTTTGTAGCTATGATTGAAACCAGATTAAAGTAGTTTCCACCTTCAGCTTCCATCATTCCTATATCTCTACGAGCAAAGTCATTGTCACACATAAGCCAGTCTTTCCATGCTTCTTCAAAACAATTTAACTCTTTACACTCCTGAATATTTACCAGATCGGAAGTTTTCCATAAATTATACCACCAGTCACAGGAGTAAAGATTCATATCATCAAACCAGTAAGGCTGTAGTTCTTCCGGAACTCCGTTTGTAAAATCCTTTTTCAATCCAGGAACTGCAACTGCAATTTTTCCTCCTTTTTTTACAAGCGGAGCAAAATGATTCTTCAGATAATCTTTTTCAGCTCCGAAAAAATTATAGGCATCTATACAGATAGCAGCATCAAAAAATTCATTTGCAAACGGCAAATCATGGGCTTCTGTGTGTATTGGTATTATTTTATCTTCCAGTCCCATTGACTTAATTCTCCCATAGTTATCTGTTGCACTTATCCAGAGATCAGTGGCAAAAACTGTAACATCATATTCTTTTGCTAGGAATATTGAGGTCAGCCCTCTCCCACAGCCAAGGTCAAGTATTCTCATGCCTTTCTCAAGCTTCAGAGACTCGGACACTTCTTCAAGAATCTTCATTGAGTTTGGTCCCATCATGTTTTCTTTAACAAAATCAAAATCATATTTGTTACTTTTTGTAAACATCATCTTGACCACTTTTAGTTAATCTATCCCATATTATTTCATGGAGTTTGTTACTTATTCTTTCATAGGTTCAATGTAACCTTTGTCACATATCGTTCTTTTATTTGAACGAATGTATTCAGTCAGCGTAGCCTTTAACTTAACAACTTCACTTTCATATGCTAGAACCTTTCATATGCTTAAACAGTAGTCTTAATATCATTCAGAAAGATAACCGTTTTACTCTACAATAAACTGAAAAGTAGTGAAAAGATGAATGAAAAATTACTTGCAAAAATTGGATTGAACAAGTATGAGAGTTCAGTTTACCTAACACTTCTAAAACAAGATTCTATGGAAGCAAGTAAATTATCACATGCATCGAAAGTCCCTATAGGGAAGATCTACGAGGTTCTCAAAGCCCTCAAAAATTATGAGCTTGTTGAAATCCAACCGTCTCGGCCACAGAGATACCGTGTGGTTGATCCCAAAAACGCATTTAAATTCATGTATAAAAGAAAAGAGGAAGAAACACTCAATGAGCTCAAAGTGCTCAAAGAAACATTTGATGAAATCGAAAGGGAACTTTGCAACGACAATTCACCACAAAATGTTGAAACTGTCTTCTGGCCTGACTGCTTTCGTAATAATGAACTAAATGAAATGGTGACTTCATCTTTCGAGAAAATCGAGCATGAAATATGTGTTGTAATTCATATTAAGTACAAGCCTGAAAGATCGGAGCTATATGATGCCTCAGTATCCACATTTAGCAAAGCTTATTTGAGTTTAGTACAGCGTGGCATAAAAGTTAAAATTTTGGATCCGGGATCACAATTACTACCATCATTAAAAGAGCTTATTGATTCAATAGAAGATCTGTCATTTAAACGCTATTTTAAGGATCTGTTGGAAGTAAGAATTTTAGAAACCGAATACAATTTTTCAATCATTGATTCCAAGATAACCCTGCTCGATGTTGAAGACCAGTTCAATATGAGTAGAAATCTCGGTATGACAAGAATATATGATGAATCATATGCAAAGCGATTCAAGACAAAATTTGATGAACTTTGGGTAAAGGGTGAACTATTTCTTTGACCTGACTTTCAAACATATCCGTGAATTTCAATTTTTCTATTAGTTTTCGCCTCTTTTCTTGAGATAAAACGCAAAATCGAAATCATAAACTTTTCTATTTTTTTGAGTCATTCAAAGTTATATAAGGATTGTAACCATATTAATAAAAACCAATTCAATAAGTGGTGAAATAAATGGTAAAATTAACTGACGAAATGAAGGAAGACTTTGCAAAGATGAAAATTTTTCCATTTGCAACTGCATCTAAAGGTGGAGAACCAAATGTCATACCAATAGGCATGTGTGATCTACAGGAAGATGGAGAAACAATCTGGATCGCAGACAATTATTTTAATAAAACTCGCAACAATCTTGATGAAAACCCCAGGGGAGCGATCTATGTATGGGGTCCGGAAATCAAAGGCTGCTACCAGATAAAAGGAGATATTGAGATCAAGACCGAAGGGGAAGACTATGAGAAGATGTATAAAATGGTCAAAAGCAAAGGAGACAGGTTCCCTGGAAAAGCCCTTGCAGTTCTGAAAATTACTGATGTTTATGAGTGCAAACCCGGGGCTGGGACCGAGCCAGGACAGAAACTGCTTTGATCCCGCTTAAAGCTTAATTCATAAGTTAGCTAATCCATAAGTTAGCTAATCTATAAGTTTATGATTTTCTTCTTGCCATGAAGATGAAAAATCTTCACAATCTTTTTTGAAGATATTGAAAATGATTGGTGATCCTGCCATAGAAAGTTTTGAGAAACTCAGACACAGAGGAGGCTGCAAGATGATCAAAGAAGTGGAAAAAAAGTCAAAAATATCCAATGACTCCATGAAGATTGCTGTGTTTAAGAACGGTCCATATATGGTGACCGGTAGAGTTCCCCTTATGACCTGGGAGATTTGCAAAGATGAAGACACTGACCGTCTAATATGGCGCGAAGTCAAAAAATACCCTATAAGGGACCGGTATGCTCTGTGCCGATGTGGTCAGTCAGGGAATAAGCCCTTCTGTGATGGGACACATTCAAAGATCCATTTTGATGGAACCGAGGCAGGAGACTTTGAGCCCTTTAGCGAAGGTGCTAATGTTATCACTGGCCCTTTGCTGACTCTTATTGACAATAAGCATCTATGTGTCCACGCAGGATTCTGTACACGGGCAGGGAAAATATGGAACCTTGTCCAGCAACCCGAAAACCCGGAAGCTCGAGACATTGCTATAGAAGAAGCATGTAACTGCCCTTCAGGCAGGTTGGTAATCATTGACAATGCCACAGGAAAAACAATTGAGCCTGAGCTTGAAAAATCTATTGTTGTCGAGGAAGGGCCTCACCAAGGCGAGCAAGGTCCTCTCTGGGTACGTGGCGGCATCCCGATAAAATCTGCCGACGGCAAACAGTACGAGATCAGGAATCGAGTCACTCTCTGCAGGTGCGGAAAATCCAGAAATAAACCGTTCTGCGATGGTAGTCATGTGGAGATTGAGAGAGATTGAGAAAATAGATTCAAATGCAGAGGTTAGATTTGCATTTTACCTCATTGGCATCTGTTTACGATAATTTTTTAGTTTCTACTATCCTTTTCTACTATCAATTTCTACTATCAATTTCTACTATCATTTCATCGAAGATCTTCTTAATGGCTCTGGGCAATTATACGATTTTGTCCAGGCTGAAGTGAAGGTTCAAAAATGGCAGTCAATTGGTGCAGAAATTCAGGTTGTGGTGCAAAAATGATATTTTCTCGAGTTCCAAAAATAAAAAGTCTCCGTTTTATTGTAGGACTTACGCACTTGAAGTACAAAATCAACCACAATCAACGTTGCGAATAGGGGAACGATTTAGACAGTTGAGGGTTTGGTACTATTGATTTCTCAGTTCAACTGCGTAAGTTCTACATGTTTTTCAATTTAAGGTATTCATTTTCAGGATACTACGATATAATCAGATCTAGTTTTAGTGTCACTGCCCTTAGCATTCTTTACTGTTAAGCTGATAGTATAGTTCCCTGCTTTTGAATACTTATGCTTTGGATTCTGAACGAATGACTTTGCTCCGTCTCCAAAAGTCCATTTCCATTTAGCCGGGGTTCCTGTACTTGTGTCAGTAAAAGCAACATTTAATGGTGCTTTCCCTGAAGTTGGGGACGCGGAGAATGAAGCAACAGGTTTTGTTATTACTTTTATATATTCTGTTTTTGTTATCGTATTACTGCCCTTATCATTCTTTACAGTTAAGCTAACGGTATATCTTCCTGCTTTTGAATACTTATGCTTTGGATTCTGAGCGAATGACTTTGCTCCGTCTCCAAAAGTCCATTTCCATTTAGCCGGGGTTCCTGTACTTGTGTCAGTAAAGGCAACATTTAATGGTGCTTTCCCTGAAGTTGGGGAGGCGGAGAATGAAGCAATAGGTTTTGTTATTACTTTTATATATTCTGTTTTTGTTACTGTATTACTGCCTTTATCATTCTTTACAGTTAAGCTAACGGTATATTTCCCTGCTTTTGAATACTTATGCTTTGGATTCTGAACGAATGACTTTGACCCGTCTCCAAAACTCCATTGCCATTTCGTCGGGATTCCTGTACTTGTGTCAGTAAATTTTACAGTTAAAGGTACTTTTCCTAAAGTTAGGGATGCAGAGAATGCAGCAACCGGTTTTGTTATCACTTTTATATATTGTGTTTTTGTTACCGTGTTCTTGCCTTTAGCATTCTTTACTGTCAAGTTAACAGTATATATTCCTGCTTTTGAATACTTATGAGTCGGATTCTGAGCGAATGAACTTGATCCGTCTCCAAAGCTCCATTTCCATGAAGCTGGTGATCCTGTGCTCTTGTCAATAAAGGCAACATTTAATGGAGCTTTTCCTGAAGTTGGGAAGGCCGAAAAAGCAGCAACTGGAGCTTTCAACTTGTTTGCAACAATATAGTTCTTTATTGTTTTAGTGTCGCTGCCCACAGCATTCTTTACTGTTAAGCTGACAGTATAGTTCCCTGCTTTACTGTAAGTGTGTGCAGGATATTGAACTGTTGAATATGTGCTATCTCCAAACCTCCATTTCCATGAAGTTGAAATTCCTGTATTCTTATCAGTATATGGAAATGGTGTACTTTTGTCAGTAAACTGAACCTTTAGCGGAGCGTCTCCTGAGGTTGGAGCTGCCGAAAAAGTAGCAACTGGAGTTTTAAAAGGTACTGTAGTGTTTTCGTCAGTAATAATAATAGTCATATGAACCCATAACTTCTGACCACAACAACTATTCCTGGTGGTCATACAACTAATATAATAGCCATTCTTTGGAAACGTATGTACTGGATTTTTTAGTGATGGAGTAATATTTGTACCTTCGAGAGAGGTTCCATCTCCAAAGTTCCATCTGACATATGTCTCATTACCTTTTGATAGATCCTTAAATTGTACTGTTCGTGGATCACTTGAAACGGCTACCGCTGTATAATCAATATAACTATTCCCGCAGGAGCAGTTTACCCGGGCTGTTGCTGGAGGATTTCCTGCACCAAGAGGGGTTGGGAATACAGTAACTGTTGCAGAAGCAGTAGACGTGAGAAAGAAAATGAGTATTAAAAAGATTGGTAGGGACTTCATATCTTAACTGTGTTAAGGGATATATTAAATTTTGGATATAGTGATGAGAGAGTCGTAAAGGTCTGGAGTTTCTAATCAATCATGCATAGCCATCGAGCTTCAATTCTATATATTTATAACAGAGTAAATAATTTAATAGTTATGCCGTGAAAATTGACCAAGTTATAGGCAATCTTGAACTTTTACGACGCTCTCTTACAATCTCTTACAATCTCTTACAATCTCTTACAAGCCTGTCCGACAATTACCTTCGGTAATAAAAGAATTCCTTCTTTTTTGATTTAAAGGTCTTATTTGCTTTCTTTTTAGCACTTTTTTATTACTACCAATAATTGCTGGACAGCCTGTAAAGAA
This sequence comes from Methanosarcina barkeri str. Wiesmoor, assembly GCF_000969985.1. GTDB lineage: Archaea > Halobacteriota > Methanosarcinia > Methanosarcinales > Methanosarcinaceae > Methanosarcina > Methanosarcina barkeri_B. The sequence goes on from NZ_CP009526.1 coordinate 1,439,124, forward strand.
TAGAGTATTCGTGACTCTCTGTGCTCCCGATGTAATAAAAATGTGTCTATATTATCTCTGCCCTCCGGAAGAAATAACTGCTGGCACAGACCATCAAAACCGACAGCGTTAAAAGAATAGATATATTCAGAACAATTGAAAATTCACAATGATCAATCAATATTCCTCGCAAGGCATCAACACCATATGTCAGCGGATCAAAATAAGATAGAATCCTTATCGGAGCCGGCAAATTTGAAACCGGAAATAAAGCTCCAGATAAAAGAAACAGAGGGAATGCAATAAAATTAATAACCGTGCTAAATCCATGAAAATCTTTCAATAAGGATGACAAAATTAACCCTATGTTTATAAAGATCATAGATATGAGAACCATTATCACGATAGAGAACAGAACCTCATGAATTAAAGGCAGTTTAAAACCAAGTAATACAGACATCAACATAATAATAAGTGCCTGAATGATTGATGTGGTTGCGCTTCCGGAGATCATTCCAAGAACAATAGAGACTCTGCTTGCGGGAGTCACCATAACCTCTTTTAAAAATCCAAATTGCTTGTCCATTATGACACTCATACCTGCATAAGCAGCCGTAAAAAGAAGAGTCATCCCGATAATACCCGGTACAAGATACTGAAAATATCCTATTGACGCAGGCAGACCTGGAAATTCCACTCTTCTAAAGCCCATACCCTGAAAGATCAGCATAAAAGCCGGCATGCCAATTGCACCCGCTATCCTGGACCTGACCCTGAAATACTTTATAATCTCACGCCGCCAGAGAACATATATAACTCTTCCCTGAATCATCTGAGCATCCTCCTTCTCATCCGGTCCCGCCTGGCTGACTGCCTGCTGCCTTCTTGTTCTCGTATTATTGAACCTGTAAGGCGGAGGAAAACATCCTCAAGGCTTGGCTTGCTGAAATTTATCGAACTGATCCCGACACCCAGGTTGGAGGCGGTCTGAAAAATGTCAGGTATGTTTTTCTCATAATCCGATAGAATGAGATCAAGCGTTTTTCCATCAGGAACAACTTCCCTTACCCATTCTTTCTCCCCAAGAGCAGTCGCTATGAGAGCAACCTTTCCATCAATAGTCAGGCTGACACAATCTCCCAGTAGACGGTTCTTCAGACCTGATGGAGTATCGAGTGCAATTATCTTTCCATGATCAATTATCGCAATGCGATCACAGAGGAAATCAGCTTCTTCCATATAATGGGTAGTCAGGATGACGCATGTCCCATAATTTCGATTCAGGTTTCCGATATATTCCCATATTGATCTCCGGGTCTGTGCATCAAGCCCGAGAGTAGGCTCATCCAGAAACAAAACTTTTGGATAATGAATAAGCCCCCTTGCAATTTCAAGCCGCCTCTTCATTCCACCAGAATAATTTTCAACAAGAATCTCAGCTTTGTCAGCCAGTCCCACAACATCAAGCACTTCCTGGATTCTTTTTTTCCGCTCATCTGAACGAATGTTGTACATCATGGCATGAAATTCAAGATTTTCCCTCCCGGTAAGCCCTATATCAAGTGAAGGATCCTGAAATATTATTCCGATATTATTCCTGATCGAATCAGGATCCCTTCTAAGATCATATCCTGCGATTTCAGCGCCACCTGCAGTCGGAAGAAGAAGAGTCGTCAGCATATTGATTATAGTCGTCTTTCCCGCACCGTTAGGGCCTAAAAGCCCAAAAAGCTCTCCGGGTTCAACCGAAAATGAGACACTGTCAACGGCAGTAAATTCTCCGAATTTTTTTGTCAACTCTTTAACGATTATTGCACTCATGTTAAACAAGACCTTCAAACCTGAACAAAATATTCAAATCTAAACAAAACCTTCAAACCTGAACAAAACTTTCAAACCAGGATTTTTGAACAATTATCAGAAATTCGCACATCAGAAATTCACCTTTCACTAACAAAAAATAAACAGTGATGATTTACGAATTTTAAAAAAGATCATGATGCTTAATGAGTATGACAGCACAGTCCTATTCTTGAACCCACAAGCCTTTTTGTATACTCATCAGAAGGTGAAAGCATAACATCGTGGGAATTCCCCATCTCTACAATCTTTCCGGAATTCATAACGGCTATCCTGTCAGCAATCTTCAGTGTCAGGGAGAGATCATGTGAAATATATATCATTGCAAATCCTCTCCTGTTCTGAAGGCCCTTTAAAAGACGCAATATATTTGCAGAGGTTGAAACATCCAGAGCCGACGTTATCTCATCGGCAATAAGAAGTTTCGGCTCCATAACCATTGCTCTTGCAAGTGCAACCCTCTGCCTTTGCCCGCCGCTGAGTTCCCCGCAATATTTGCTGAGGAAATTGTCAGTACTGGGAAGACGAACAAGTTCAAGGGCACCTTTAACCATTTGCAGTCTATCTCCATTGGACCCGATCTTATTGATATAAAGAGGCTCTTTGATTGCATCAAGCACAGTAAACCTATTGCTGGTTGAATTGAATGGGTCCTGAAATACTATCTGAATGCCGTTGAACCTGCTTCCATAATTTCCTTCACCAACATTCCCACCCATAAACAATACTTCTCCGCGCTCGGACCTTATTACGTTTGCAAGGATATGTGCAAGCGTTGACTTTCCTGAACCGGTCTGACCAACAATTGCAAGAACCTCTCCTTCCCTCACTTCCAGATTAACATTCTCAACTGCCTGAAGATATTCTCCATTAGGCAGACGATAGCTGAAACTCAAGTTTCTGGCTTCCAGAACGTCTGCTATTCCCCCTCTATGGCATGCAATTTCCCTTCCATCTCCTATCGGCGTCAGAACCGGGGAAACTTTACTGCAGATATCGATTTTTTGTGTACATCTCGGGCTGAAAGGACAGCCCTTAAATCCATCCCCTGCAGGTACATCGCCCGGAATTCCCCATAAATCCTTATAAACAAAAATATCCGGGGTCGAGTGGACAAGGCCCCTTGTATAAGGATGACGGGGAGATACGAGAATATCCCTTACAGGTCCTGTTTCAACAACCCTTCCTGAATACATAACAGCAATTCTGGACGCAACAGAAGACACAAAAGTGATATCATGAGAGATCATTAACATCGTATACCCGTTCTTCTTCTGAAGGTCGATAAGAAGGTCCCTGATTTCCTTTCGGGTAAATGCATCAAGAGCAGAAGTAACTTCATCGAGAATCAGCAATTTCGGGTCGCATGAAAGAGCCATTGCCAGAAGAACCCTCTGCCTCATACCTCCGGAAAGCTGATGCGGATATGAATCCATCCATTTAGGATCAAGGCCAACCGTCCTGAACAGATCAGCACATTTACTCTGTGCTTTCTCAGGACTGATATCAAAGTGCCTTATCATCGGTTCTCTTACTTGAACGCCCACTTTCATAACAGGGTTCAACACCTCAAGGCTATTCTGAAAAACTATTGCAATATCATTCCATCTGAATTTGTCCATTTCAGATTCAGGCAAAGAGGAGATTAGCTCATCCCTGTAAAAAATTTCTCCGGAAATAGCTGTATTTTCCGGCAAAAGCCCCATAATCCCGAGGGCAACGGTGGTCTTGCCACTGCCGGATTCTCCGACAATGCCCAGAATTTCTCCTTCTTCAATCTCAAAAGAAATACCGTCAACAGCCTTAATGGTATCAACGTCAGTTAGATAGTGGCATTTAAGATCATTGATTTTAAGCAGACTCATAATCATAACCCTTTTTCTTCCCTGACTTTTTTCCCTCTCAATAATCCACTCAATATCAGGCTCTCACTCCTGTTCATCCGCTCCGGAGTTCACTCCTGCTTTTTTTGCAAAAACCATTCTTGACCCCTCTTTCATGTCCAGGGTCCTGAAGACTTCAAGTCCGTAGTTTCCCAGCATCCCGATATATTCGTTGAAGGGCACGCTATTTTCAAAGCAGTATCCTGTACCACCTTTCTTTGTGTCTTCAAAGGTCCAAAGGTTCCAGTCCAGGCTGAAGAGAGGATCTGATTTCGTATTTTCATCCGGGACCTGCAGGGTTACGAAAACCCCACCATCATTCAGGGCTGAAGCAATTTTAGGGATAAGTTCGGGGGCCTTGCCGCCAGGGTTAAAGGATGAAAATATAAGGTCGTACCCGGTGCCGAGTTCCTCTTTAAAGAAGTCACCGGGAATTACGTCCACATTGAAAGCCCCGTATTTTTCAATGTATTGCTTTGTCTTTATGGTTACCTGGGGAAGGTCAAATACAAAAGCTTTTAGCTGCTCGTTCATTTTAGCAAAAGCAATAGAATAGAGCCCGTGCCCTCCTCCCATGTCCAGGAGTTTTCGAACCTTTCCTAAATCAACGTTTTCCATAACCTTCCTGACGGTTTCCTGAAGCAGTCCACAGCGGGTGTTTTCAGCCATGCAACTGATAATCTCCCAGAAAAAAGGACCTTTATCGACAACTACAGGCCCATTCTTCATAAGCTCGGGCAAACGGGCCCAGAGTGCAGCGTTCCTGGACATTTCGGAAAGGTATTGCTGCTGGGAAAACTGACTTTCCTTAAGGAGATATGTAGCGGTAAGTTCCGAATTCACATACCGGGGCAAAAACGTGCTTTTTTCAGCTTTTTCTTCTCCCTCTTTTTCCTTCCTCTCTTCCTCAACGATCTCCTCAAACCTGTCCAAAAGCCCGAGATTGACAAGAGCTTCGCAGAAATGGGGAACTAACACCGGATCGAGCCCCATTTTTTCGGCAAGTTCACCTGCCTGAAGGGGGGTTTTCAGAGCTTCAAACACCTCAAGTTCAAGAGCTGTAAAGATCAACCTGTACTCTTTCAGTCCCCTGGTCGAGTTTTCCATGGTCTTGACTAAACGGTCTACACCCACAGCCGGAGTATCCATTAGCTCGTTCTTTACTTTCATGTTCAATCTCCTTTTACGCTTTCTTTTCGTAAACCAATTGGAAATCAATTGGAAGTTTATTGGAAGTTAATCGGAAATCAATTGGAAATCATAGAAACCATGAGAAATCATCTGAAATTAATTATTTTCCCTCTTCCATAACCATATCCCATCGCTCATCTACTCTACGACTTCCATATCATGCTTTTTCTTCATCCCTTTCGCAGAGCCTATGTAGCCTTAAAAGTTCGGCAATGGAACCGTAGATTTTCATCCTGGGGTTAAGGGAAGATTTCGGATTCTGGAAAATCATCTGCATTTCAGTTCCCAGATGCTTGAACTCGCTTCCCTTAAGCCCAGGAATATCGGTCAGATAGTGGCATTTAAAATCATTGATTTTAAGCAGACTCATGATCAGAAGCCTTTTTTTATCTTTAATTTTGGATCGAGTATCCTTTCCATATCTCTGCTTATGAACGCAAGACAGATCAGGAGGAAAATGAGCATAAACAACGGAGGCAATAACCACCATTGCCAGTAGGGTGTAAAATATATCGAACGGAAACTGGTTGCATGATTAAGCATCATTCCCCAGCTCTTGGAAGTAGGATCTCCAAGGCCCAGGAAGGCAAGTCCTGCTTCGGCTATGATTGCGTGTGAGGATATCCCGATGACAAGCACAAACAGGACAGGCAGAACTTCAGGAAATATATGCTTCCGGAGCAGGTAAAATGGCTTTGCGCCGTAATTCCGGGCTGCAATAATATAGTTGTTCTTCTTTAGTGACAGGGTCTGGGAACGTGCAATACGTGCAGGTTTGGCCCAGCTGAAAATAACAAGTATAAGAATTACGTTAAGAATACTTGGACCAAGAAAAGCAGATATTACGATCAGAAGAGGAAAGCTTGGAAGAGCCATTGTAACATCAATTACTCTCATCAAGCCCTGATCAACGTGCCCTCCAATATATCCTGCCAGTATTCCAATAGCTCCTCCTCCAAAACCTGCTATAAAAGCTACTGCAAGCCCTATTGTAAGGCTCATTCTTGCACCATAACATATCTGTGACCAGATATCCATACCGAGTTCATCGGTTCCAAGTATGTGTTCGGGACAAGGAGGTTCGAGTGAATCACCTGAGATCTTCTGAGGAGGATAATTTGTTATCACAGGAGCAAAAACTGCCATTAAAATAATACAGATAAGACCAAAGATACCAATTTTACCTTCAATACTTAACCTGGAGAACGGCTTAGCTATGTTTCTGGCAATTTTGTTAATATTTAAAGCCTGAATAAAAGAGAGTATTCCGGCATTTTCAGAGACAGCAGTATCCTTTATTATATCACAACCCTCGGATCAAGTTTCCCGTATATTTTGTCAACCAGAAGGTTGCAGATAAGTATGGAGACTGCAATTACCAGGAGAATACCCTGAATAAGCGGATAATCCCGGCCGACGACAGCACTTCTGAGTGTCATCCCTATGCCTGGATAAGAAAATACATTCTCAACCAGTACAACACCCCCCATCATTATGCCGATCGTAAAACCTGTTCTTGTCACTACCGGGAGTAGTGCATTTCGGAGTGCATGCCGGATCCAAACGCTTTTTTCACCCAGACCTTTGGCTCTGGCAGTCCGGATGTAATCCTTTGTGATCACTGTAATCAGTGTATTTCTGGTGAGCAGGTACACGCCGGTCAGTTGTGAAAGTGATAGAGTCAGAACAGGCAGAAAGGCATGGTACGATATGTCCAGTATCTGCTCTGCAGGACCATTATAGTTTGCGAAGGGGGTAACAGCGCCTGCAAGTGGAAAAAGCCTGAGATATACACTAAAAATCAGAAGAAGGATCAGGCCAAGCAGAAAGGAAGGAATTTCTGCAAAGGCAATCATACCCGTCATCATAATTCTATCACTCCCCTTCTTCCGGTTCTTTGCCGAAAGTGTTCCAAGAACTACACCAGAGATTGTACTGATTACTGTAGCACTCATGACAATAAACATAGTCCAGGGAAGATGGAGCATTATTACGTCACTGACCGGCATTTTATAATAAATACTCCTTCCAAGATCGCCAGTCATCAGGTTTTTCATATATGCTAAAAATTGTTCAGGCAATGGCCTGTCAAGTCCGTAATAGTTTATGTAATAAAGACGCTGCTCCTCTGTCATTACAATAATATCTTCCCCTACTTCATCTGCAGAAGTTGTTGAGAATGGATCTCCAGGCATCATCCTTGGTAGAAAAAAATTAATGACAAGAATTACAAAAATTGTCGATAACAACCTGAAGATAAACGAATTCCTGTCATTTACCATCCAATCATCTTGCCCTTTACTATCCAATCATCTGCCGTTAACTTCCCAAACCATCATACCGGTATATACATCAGACTCAGAACGGTAGATTCCATCTGGAGAGGCATTTTGATAATAATCCCTTATTTTCTGCTTTGTTTCATCATCAAAATCCCGGTCCCGTCCAATGAACCCTATTGTCTGTTCTGCCGTTTCTTTCCAGTTTAGTTCATCCTTCCATTCGGAATGGTTGATCCGAAGCGATGGCTTGTAGCCTGAGAGGTAAAGATACATGAATGGATAAATTATGCCGTTCATGTTATTCTCGGATTTTTCACCAAGTATCGAACTCCTGATATCACGATATGCCCTGTCCTCTTCTCTTCTCAGAAAATTACTGTAATAACAGAGATTTTTCGAGCACGCCATCATTTTGTCAAAACTTTCGATATCCTTTACTCCGGGGGTCATGGATGCAATTACCAGGTCAAATTCATTCCGAAACCCAAGCTCGTCTATGTCTGCGGTCCACCAGGAGCATTCAACGATATCTACCGGAAGAGACTCTTTTTTTACAGAATCTTTCAGTCTGTCAAGCATTCCTGATGAGATATCAAGTGCTGTCACCTCTGCTCCAAGCTTTGAAAGAGGGAGAGTGAGAGTGCCGGGTCCGCACCCGATATCCAGGGCTCTGGAACCTTCCGGATTAAATCCGGCTTCTTCAAGGAGTTCGAGAATCTCATCGGTTCTCTTCTTTCTGTTATCTTTTTCAATGTTATTGGCATAGTTCCCAGAACGTTTGTTCCAGAACGCTGCCATCCTGCCCTCATCCTGGAGCATCCCACTAGTTGTAGCTTTTTTCCAGCAGTCGATCAGGTTATCAATGTTATCTTTTTGCTGCAATTCCATCCCTCTCTAAATACGAAAGAATATTGTGTGTTCTTGCATGGTGATCGTACCTATTCATCCAGCCGTCATATTTTGAAATGCGCCATACATCATATGATGTAGTATAATAGAGCGGTATTGCGGGTACATCATTAGCAAGCACGGTCTGCATATTGTATACTATTTCTTTCCGTTTATCATCGTTCAATTCCTGTAATTCCTGAGCACCAAGATCATTCAGGGTATCGTTGTGGTAACCAAATACTGCTGCTCCAGATGATACACTTCCTGACTGTGCACCTGTGTCACAGTATCTTGTACGGAGATAATCTGCATCCTGTCCCCAGCCGCCAAAGCCGCTGATCGCAAGTTCAAAGTCTCCGCTCTTTAGATTGGCATCACGGGATTTGCTCTCAAGGGCTTTTACCTGAACGTCAATTCCTACTTCATTTAGTCTCTCTTTTATAAGTTCGCCGATACGGACTTCGCTATTGCCAGCAGCAGATGATCCAAGAGATAATACATATGACAGTTTTTCCCCGTTTTTATCACGTATCCCATCCCCATCTGTGTCAGTCCATCCGGCTTCTTCAAGCAATGCTCGGGCTTTATCCGGATTGTAGTCATATTTCGGCTGGTCAGAGTTATACCAGATATGGTCTTCAGGGAGTATGCCCATTTTACCGGCTTTCCCTGCACCTCTTGCGATCTTTTCCACCAGTTCATCGCGATCAATGGCGTAAGCAAAGGCCTGCCTTATTCTACTGTCATTCAGCTCAGGACAGTTTTTCATATTGAAATAAAACTGGTAACCCCAGAAAGCCGGCTGCTGGACTATTCTTATATCAGAATCTGATTTGAACCGGTCAAGAGTATCAGGCGATATACTTGTGAAATCTATTTGTCCTTGTTCAAAAGCTATTAATGAGTCGCTGACCGGAATAAATTCAACGGCTTTAACGGCAGGTTCCGGTCCCCAGAAATTCTCATTTACTACAAACCGATATGTTCCATGCTCTTTGTTGTACTCATCAAGAATGAACGGGCCAGTACCGATGACTGCTTCTGGGTCAAGGAAACTGGTAGGATCGGAGACATTTTTATAGATATGCTCAGGTATGATTTTGAAACTCGTGACCTTATAAATAAATGGAGAAGCAGGCTGCGTGAGTACGAACTTGACGGTACTGGAATTCACGACCTGAACATTATCTATAATACCGGACTCAATTCCACCTGATATGGGTACATTTTTCTGCTCATAATCAAAAGTAAATTTAACATCATTTGCCGTAAAAGGCACTCCATCGCTCCAGTTGACACCGTCACGGAGATAAACTGTATATTCTGTTCCATTTGAATTGGCATCCCAGCTTTCAGCCAGCCAGGGAATTATACCTTTTTCATCCCTTTCGAACAGACTGTCAAAGATCATTCCAACTTTTGATGACCCAGGACCTCTCGGATATATCGAAAATGGCTGTGGATAGCCATAATCCCCGCCGCTTAGATTAACAACATTCACATACTTTGATCCGTCGGAAGGGTTCTCAACCAATGTTCCGGTCTGATCAGAAGCGTTTTCAGCCGATGTCCCGGCCTGAGGGCTGTCCTTATTAGCGCAGCCCGCCGTTATTAAAATCAGGGCTGTCAAGAAAATAGAAAATAATAACTTTTTTTTCTCCATCACAGAACTCCTTATTTTGTGAATTTAGCCTACCTAACCACCTGTAATATGAATAACGATATTAACAACACGTAGGTGTTATTATCTGAATATATAAGAGTGTTACGAAATGTACTTAAAATAAAAAGACTTTATTAAAATACACTCTGAAAAAATAGATATTAATTTGACAAGAACTCCTTAAAACAAATTCAATCCTTTCAATACAGTTCTTGCCAAAAAAGAATTACTTTCACTACTTTCACTGAACTTTCACCCAGAATTATAAGTATACATACATAACCCAAAGAATACTCAGGGCTCTTCAGAAATCTTGGAAAAAATACAAAAAACAATCAAAATTGTAGAAGTTTGTGAATATAAATCCTTGATAGAACCCGGAAAGAAGCTCCTCTGAAAATTTTTCAAAGCCAGCTTATAGAGTTTACGATTTTACTCTGGCAAAGAGGATGTAAATATTCTTGCAATCTTTCCCGCATTCAATATCTTCAATGGATTATGGAACTTCATCACCAAAATGAAACCATGAAGTGAAATTTTATGAAATTTCATAAATTTTATTTTGTACGACAACAGAATAAGCATTGCAAGCATAATCAATGCCATATGATGATGCCATGCATTCCAGCTTCTCACCATGTATTCAGACATTCCACAATAGCCTTTTACATCAAGGTAATCAATACAGGAAAATAACACAATGAGTTTTTGTTTGAAAACAGGAGTCAAGATGTTTCTCTGAAATGTATTTTTTTACAGAAATATTATTTGACTTGATGAAGGTATCTGTTATTTGTTTCATTAAACTAAATTTATTAAGGAAAAATCAGGACTTCACGGTTGACGTGAAAAGGAAATGTGACAAAGTCAAGGTAGATAAAACAATCAGATTCACAACTTATTAGAAAAATTATTTTTCTTTTTCGATAGCTTCTCCCCTTACGACAAGTACTTTTACATTAGATTGTCTAATCACATTTTCAGCTACACTTCCAATCAAAAATCTGTGGACTCCAGTTCTTCCTTGTGTGCCTATTACGATAAGATCAATGTTGTTTTCTTCTGCAAAATCGACAATTTCTTCTGCAGGGTTTCCTTCAAGAATTATAGATTCAACCTTAACGTTTGCAGCTCTTCCGACATTCTCAACATAACTTGTTGCGTCCTTACCTTCTGCTATGAGCTGATCTTTAATTGCCTTATTCCATTCTTTATTTCTAGACTGAATTAATGAATCATAACCTCCCAGTTCGATAACATGCACAGCATAAAGCCTTGCCTCGCTTAGTTTTGCAACTTCAACTGCTGCAAAAACTGCTTTTCTTACTCGTTCCGAACCGTCAGTTGCGACCATTATATTCCTGAAAACAGTATTTTTCATGTCAAACTCCCCTTTCCTTTCTCCTTTCCTTTCCTTTCCCCTTTCCTTTCTCCTTTCCTTTCTCTTTTCCTTTCCCCTTTCCTTTCCCCTTTCCTTTTCATTCTTATGTAAATTATAGGACAATAATCACTTATATATCATCAAGGGAAATGAATATATTAAAGTCAGCCAACTTACTTCATAAATCCAGATAGAACTTATGTACCTAGAACTTATGTACCTAGAACTTATACAACTAGAACTTATACACCTCAAAAGCAAAATAAAACATATGCATGTATATTATAACCTATTGTTCAATTATAGACCACTATTAAGCCGTTAAACTTCTTATGCAATTGATTTTCCAGTTTAAGTTCTCGTATTACATCTTTTTTGAAAATTGAAAGCGATTTTATCATTAAAATCCAACATGCTGAAATAAGTATTACTTCATGAGTTTTATATTGAGGAATTAAGATAATACAGACACTGAAGCGAAAGTTCCTCATAATATGTCAAATATCGAAAGGTGCAGGTGTTTACAACGTCTTCAAAAGGGCATATTTTAGATTATTTGAGTTTTACTTACGAGGTATCCTCTTCAAATTTAGTGGACATCTCTCATTTTTACTTTACATTACTGATTCTCAATTTTTGGTAAATCCAGAATAGGACTACACGGTTGAATTTTTTTCCGTAGATCATATTAAGGCTATGTAGATGTCTTCTGAAATAACGAGTTCCATTAAATTGAAATGAGTAGACACTTCTTTGTTTGGCTGTTTTCAGCCACCTGGAATTAAGTTAGACGGATTTAGACAGATTTTTTACAAATCCCTGGTTTTCAAATACAATCTCCTGAATTTTAATAATAGGACTCAAGAGATTCAGATTAAATCTCCAGAAGTCTCCAGAGTCCTTAAAAACTCAATCTTCATAGATACTTTGATCCTCACAACCTTACTTGTTATACAGTCCAATAGCCTTATTTGTCTTTTCAATTGACTTTGCACCGTCGCTTTCAAGTTCCATCATAGCTCTTATAGCATCCACGTTCTCTGGAACGACGATAGACTCCTGATGGACAGCATGGAAGAAGTAAAGCTCTTTATCGGTCACTGTAATAGATTCAGGCCAGATACAGAGCTCCCACATATCGTGTCTGGGGCGCCCAATATCCCGTGCAAATTCAATTATCTCAGCTGTTGAAGTAATCCCCTGCCCTACTAAACGGATCCTGGACTGAGAACCAAAGATATTCTTAACGTCTTCTGCAGTGCAATCCTTATTGACTTCCATATTTACAGTGTGCACATGCATCAGAGTCGTTGGGACTTTTATAGCTGCAGTCGTTATGTTAATGTGTGGAAGCACACTCCTTACGTCCGGTCCGTGGTGAGACGGAAGTTTAACCGGGTTAAGTACGATTGCATCAACAGGTCCTTTTTTAATTTCGTTGGGATCAACTGCCCTTCTTGAGAGACTGGCTCTTACCTTATTTACTCCGAGTTCTCTGTCTATAGTTGAAATAGCCCTGCAAAGTGCTGTAGTATTACACGAGACAACTCTTGTCAGGTCGCGGCCTACAGCCTGTTCGTAATTACTCTCTGCATTAAAGGAAAAACCCGCAATGGGGTGACTCTCTCCTCCCTGCCAGATTGCCTTTATCCCTACTTTCTCATAAATAGGCTTATTTTTTTCCCCAATTCCCCCTGGAGTGCAGTCCACAACCAGGTCAGCTTTCTCTAGCATCTCTTCAATACTTCCAGCTGCTGGCATTCCTGCTTTCTCAAAAGCTTCGAGATTTGCAGCTGGGGCATATATGTCATATCCTAGCCGATGTGCCACTGCTGCCTCATAATTCGGTTTTGTCTTGGAAATTCCGACAACTTCCATATCGTCCTGAGCCCTAACGGCGTCTGCAACCCTTTTTCCTATAGTTCCGTAACCGTTTACCGCAATTTTTGCTTTAGCCATTGTTATCCTGTCCTTTTAATTACCATATCTTAGGACTTACACACTTAATGTCCAAAATCAGGCACAATAGATGCGAGGTCAAATTTGCTTCTCAGGCAGTCAAAGGTTAACAACATCAAGTTCTCAGTTTAACTGCTAACTTCTATGTTCAGTTCAGGAAATTCTAAGTGAGATCTTCTATCAGATCCTATCCGAAAGATGTTGGTTCATGTTCTATAACTTATAAAACCGGCATAATGTACAAACCGCATAATCGATCTTGTAGACAAAGTATCAGACAATGTATAACTTTTCGAATGGTCATTTTGATTTTCGGATTAGCTCTTATTCAAATGCTGTAAACTGTTCTTTCAATGCGCCACATATGGGACATACATCGGGTGCATCTCCTTCAAGGGTATATCCACATACCTCGCAAACCTGAATAGGACCTAATTCTGGATCTTTTCCTGAGTTCACCGATTCTAGAGCTTTTTCATAAAGCATCTTATGCATTTTTTCAGTACCCCAGGACCATTCAAAACTTCTTTGTGCATCTTTTTCTTCTTGGAATTTTGCTACTTCAATATATGCAGGATACATTTCCTCGATTTCATATGTTTCACCAGCAATGGCCAGCTTAAGGTTTTTCCTGGTATCACCCGGTCCAAAAACTGCCATACTATTTGCGACAAATCCCCCATCGAGGTGTTTTAACTCTCTATAATGGTCTCCTGCATGTACATATTCAGCATGAGCGATTGCGCGGAACAAACGAGCTACATTGTTAAGTTTTTCGGTTTCAGCTTGATTTGCGAAATGCGCATACCTCATATATGCCTGACTTTCTCCCCCAAACGCATTGATGAGATTCTGCTGTGTCATCATTCTCATTTGAAGCCCCCCTTTTCAATAAGTTTAATAATCTTGTGTCTTTAGGACTTGCGTATTTTAGAGCAAAAAAGCATGAGTTAACTGCTGCAATACAATAATTAAAAAATTTTTTAATATCTCACGCTAATATCTCATGCTATTTTTTTCAGTTTACTGCGTAAGCCCTGAATCATTTGCATTTGGATATAAATAAATAAAATGTCATAGAATACAAAGCCTTTTGCATCAGTTAATTGTCTAAAAAGTAAGTAATCAAGGAGTTCTTTGAAGAAATAAAAGTAAGTAACCAAGGAGTTCTTTGAGGAAATATAAGTTTGATTCACACAGTTGAATTGAGAAATAATGGAATAAAATTTCAAGCTACCTGAGTTGGCATGCTTGAATTGACAGATATTTGACAATATAATTGACTTTTCTATGCTTTGATAGAGTTTATGCCTTCTTCGCATTTCAAGGTCGTGAATCGTACATATAAAAAGACAGCTTGTATAGACCTTTTAACCTTGATGGTACCTGAATGCATTTTTTTTCAGAGCTGTGATTCCTGGCAAGGGCTCGCCAGAGATATAGGTTATACTTGCACCTCCACCCATGCTTATATGAGAAAATTTAGAGCCCAGACCGAGTTGATCAATGGCATCTAAGGTATGCCCTCCTCCTGCGACAGAATAGCTTGCTTGAGCCGCAGCCTTAAGAAGTTCATCCGTACCAAGCCTGAAATTATCTAGTTCAAAAATACCGGTTGGGCCATGAAAAACACATAGTTTTGCTTCCTTAAGATATTTGGAATAATTTTCGATGGTCTCTCGGCCAATATCAGCTATTGGAAGATTTCCTTTTTTTATCTTGTCCACTTCGACTTCTTGACGTTCTCCACCACTGTTTAACGCTACATCCTGAGGCACGATGATCTTGCCTGAGTAATCCTTGAGTAGCTTGGAAGCAATCGAAATCTGGTCCATATATTTCTTATCTTCAATGAATTTCCTGTTGACCTCGCTTACATCGACGCCCATTGCCATCATAAATATTGTAGCTACTACCCCTGTGGTAAGGATCTTATCAGCTCCAGCCCGTTTGAGAATATTAGAAATCGCCTTTATGGAGTCGTTGGCTTTCGCTCCTCCCAGTATGAAGATTGCTGGGTGCTCACGACATTTCAAGGCTTTATCCAAGCCTGTAATTTCCTTATCCATAAGTATGCCAGCAACGCTAGGCAAGACTTCTGTAAACCCTACCACAGAACACTGAGATCTGTGAGAAACTGAAAAAGCATCGTTTATAAAGAGATCAAATAGTGGATACAACTTCTTGACCATCTGGCTTTTAGCCTGTTTCTCAGGCGGGCGGTTCGTGATCTCTTCGGCATTGAAACGCGTGTTCTCAAGGAGCAGGATCTCTCCCTGGGCAAGGGATTTTATAGCATTCCTTGCGCATGAGCTGAATATATCATCCTCGTAGGTTACTTCTCGACCCAAAAGCTCTGTTGCCAGCTTTGCATGGGCTTCCAGGGTGGTATAGTCTTCATCTCCAGGTCGACCCTGATGAGACATCAGGACCACTTTTGAGTGCTCCAGGGACTGCAACGTAGGCAAATGGCTCTTAATTTTCTTATCGTCCAGGATGTTTCCATTATCATCCATTGGTGAGTTAAAGTCCACCCTTACAAGTACTCTTTTATTGTCCAGTACGACATCACTCATCGTCAAATAATCCTTTCCAGTTATTTTCTGAGACATATAGTACCCCCTTTACATGTAGTGGAAATCTCTAAATTTTAGTCCAATTCATTTTTTTCTCTGATTGGTTTAGCAGAGGTATTTTCAACGCATTTTTTATTCTGATCAGTTTTGCCAGAGATATTATCTTAAATATATTTTCTAGATGTCCAGTTCCTGTTTAGATCAGAAACGGAGTGATCTAACTCAGAGGCTAATTTGCTCCCCACCTTACATCTGATTTTATCGAACTCGCAGAGTTTCCCCGTAATAATCTCGATATAGGTCCAGAAAAGCCTCAAGTTTTTCCTGATGTAAGCACTATAGTGAAGGTGTATTTACTCGGATTTTTTCTGATGATAAAGCATATAGTGAAGGTATATTTACTCGGATTATAGTGAGGCTATATTTACTCGAATTATAGTGAAGCTATATTTACTCGGTTTTGTCTGTCTCACCATTGACGGCCATTTAAGTAGTTTACATTATCCTCAGGCCAAAAAATGCCATAGGTTGCGGCAAATCCCCCAATCTGCCGCAAATACATTAACTTAGAGATTTTGCGATTTCATGCTGTTGTTTTCAGTTCGTTGCGTAAGCCTTAATCTCTTTTGCATTTGGATTTAGAGAATAAAAGCCTTTTTGGTTTGAAGAAAGCATTCAAGTAGTTGCTTTGAATGACGCCATCATGTCTAAGAAGTTCACCTTCAAGAATCAAGTCCTGTCGGAAAATATTTACAACATATAACGAATGTCCGAACATGTAGTAGGATAAGTAAAGACCAGTTTTTTTATGTCCGAAGCTTTGAGTCCAAGCCGTATTACAGCAGCGAAAATATTGATAGCTTCTTCAGCATTTGGACCCAGGATATAAGCTCCCACTATACGGTTATTTGCTTCATCAATAATTACCTTTGAAGCTGCAAACTCCATTCCTGCTTTTCGGGTTGTGTACCAGTTGCTTCTGTCCTGGTAAATCACTTTATATTTGTCACTGTTTTTAGAGGCACTGGTTCCTACTGAAGCTAGGACAGGTATTGCATGAACTGCACTTGGAACACCTGTATAGTCCACTTCGAGACTATTCTCGTTAAGGATGTTAGCTGCTGCAACTTCTCCTTGAAGAGCTGCTACAGAATTAAGTTTCAGACTCTCTGATGTACAGTCTCCACCTGCATAGATTCGAGGGTTTGAGGTTCTCATGTACTTATCGACTACAATAGCTCCCTTTTCAATCTTAATCCCGGCTTTCTCAAGATGAAGCTCCTCTATATTCGGAACGCGGCCTGCTCCATGAATTACCATATCCGCACGGAAGCTCTGAGTTTCTGACTCGGTTCCTGATTTGGAACCAGTTCTAACCAGAAAGCCATTAGCGTCTTTTTCGATTGAAGCTACTGGTTTATTCATAAGAATCTTAATTCCTGCGGCTTCGGTCGCTTTTATAAGCAAATTCACCATGTCAACATCAGAGTGCCTCAGGAGCCTTTCACTTCTGTGCAGAATTGTAACCTCTGACATGGCTCTTCGTGCAACATGAGCGAACTCTAAGGAGATGTGACCGCCTCCGATAAAGATAATTCTTTCAGGGAGCTTTTCGGTTTTCATAAACTCTTCACTTGTGGTAACATACTCTTCTCCGGAAATGTTGAGTTTTCTAGGTTTTGAACCTGTAGCAAGAAAAATATATTCTCCTTTAATTTTGTCTTCCCCGGCAACGATTGTGTTTTGATTTTCAAAATAAGCTTTCCCGTGGTATGTATCGATTCCCATTTCAACAAAATGGTTCTCAATTCTTCCAGGACATTCTTTCGTAACTTTCCCTTTGAATTCAATAAGAGAAGGCCAGTCAATTTTTAATGGATAATTTGTCCCTACACCTTTCTCTATTAATCGATTATTTGAATCAGTAACCCCGGCGAGATCTGTGAACATCTTTTTTGTATCACAGCCTCTGGGAGGAGAAATCCCACCATATTCTCCCGAGTCGATAATAGCTATTTTTAATCCTGAATGTGCCACTTTATCCGCAAGGGTTCTGCCCGCAGTTCCAGTTCCAATAATTATAATATCGTAGTCCTTTTCCATAATGCCCCCATTCCCCTATGTCCTCTCTTCTTCTAGCCCACGTGCTTTCTGAAAAAAATAGTAAAAAGCTATCCCCTACGCAAATTTATATTGAATTTATTATATTAAAAGATGGTTAATTAACGAGTCTATCTCGAAACTCAAAATTTGACTTTTGAATCTCGTATCTGGAACAGTAAATCTCGTATCTTATTGTATCCTGAAATGAGTTCGCATATTCAGAAACACTTGAGAGTTCGATATGCGATACAACAACAGGTGACGCAAACGGTTAAAAAAGCTAAACACTGAGTAAATTCCAATTCCATTTTAGTACTTTAGAACGATCATGTAAAAGAAATAAATATGTAAAAGAAAGAAATCAGAAGTTGAAGTAAAACAGCGAGTCATCTGCATACGATATATAACTGCAATAAGAGAAATTAAAAAAGCGAAATAATGTTGGGATAAAACAGCCAGTGCCCACGGTTTTCAGGCAATCAAACCGGGTCACAGATGAACAACGCGTGGCATACATAATTTAAATTCTTCTATATAGTATATATCCAAAAAATATATAACGGATTTGATTTATTTCTAATTTAGAAGGTCCAGTGAGTCGATCAAACAACATCGTAGCTCACAAAAGACATCTCAATAGGTGATTGATTTTTATTTCCACAATAGCTTCATCCGAAAAAGTACCTCATATCGATCGACACCGGTACCTTCAAATTCTTTTTTCCGTATAGTTTCTCTTCAATCTATCTAAGTCCTCCTTTTTCGTTTTTTCTATGACCTTGCCAGCGGCAGCGGTAGTCAGCACCGTTACCGGCACTACCATTGAGACAGATCAGAGCCCCCACTCTTATTTTATTTTCAATCTAGGCGATGGCGGTGAACCAAAAAAATATGATCTTGATTTTTAGACAACAATCTTGATTTTCGACAACAATCTTGATTTTTGGATAACAATTTTGATCTTTAGATCACAAAAAAGACTTCCTATCTCCAGTTCGTGATTTTATAAAGTTTTTTCCGTGTTAGGTTTGGAATTTATATTTTGGAGCCATTCTATGATTATAGGGTCTGTGGTTAACTCTATAACTTTCACACTTATTTTTATTATTTTAAAGATATATTACTCTTATGTATCAAAGACCAGTAGATTAGATTTCAATCGGTAAGTTTTCTTTCATGATCCGTCTCTCGCAAAAATCTACAGGTCTCAAAAATCTACAGATATTATACCGTTTTCCAGTTGGAGCAGGGAATGAAAATCAAAACCCTGTACGTCCTTGGATTTTCCAAGGAGGAAATACATATACATTCTACCACCTTAACGCGGAAGTCTCCCCCAGGGAAAAGTAAGGTTGTTTATCTAATTTCAGGGCGATTACTGAATTGAGCAAGATGTCAGTAGATCAAATTCCAATCGGTAAGTTTTCTTTCATGACTCGCCTCTCACAAAAAGCACTCCGTCTCTATGACCGGAAAGGGCTGCTTGTTCCGGAAGCAAAGGACCCTTTTACGGGATACAGGTACTATACCGTTTCCCAGCTGGAACAGGGAATGAAAATTAAAACTCTATGCTTCCTCGGATTTTCCTTGGAAGAAATTTCCCTGTTTCTGGATGCGGAAAGCAAAGGAGACTTCGAGTACATAGGAACAGGCTTCAGGAAGAGACTTGAGCAAACTCGACTGGAAATAGGACAGCTGCAAAGGATCGAAGGGATCTTGCAGGGCGCCTGCAAACACAATGGAAAAGTTATGGAGTTATTCAAAATGTCTATTACAGAACCCGTTATAAAGGAAATACCCGAGATGCGAGTAATAAGCAAGCGTGAAAAAGGAACTTTTGTGGCAACTATTGGAAAACTTATAGGTGAAATCTGCACAAGTGTCGGCAGCCCTGAAAACCAGCGAAACCGTGTAAAAGTTACAGGTCCTGTTATGTTCCTCTGCCATGATGAAGAATACAAAGAAATAGGGGCTGATATCGAGATCGCCCTGCCTGTATCTGGCAGGATCTCAGTCGAAGACCCGAAAATGGAAGTGAAAACACTGCCTGCTATAAGAGCTATCTCAGTGGTCTACCGGGGCCCGTATCCGGGAGTCGAAGCTGGTTACAACCAGATTTTCTCGTATGCCAGAGAGAATAACCTGGAAACCTTGAGCCCTGACAGAGAATTGTATTTCAATAGCCCTGAAGAAGTTCCTGAAGAAGAGCTTATGACTGAAATTCAGGTCCCGATAAGGGAGAAGTAATCCGTTAGAATAGACGGTTAATAATCTATAAAAATAATCTATAAAAATAATCTATAAAAATAATCTATAAAAATAATCTGTTTAATAGTCTGTTAATAGTCTGTTACTACTCCGGAATTCCGGAGCAATTAATCTTTTTTTCTAGAAAAATGACTGTGTTATATGCGGGAGGTTCGGGCCGGATTCGTTTATATTCCCTGTAACCGTCTGGCAAATCAAGCAGAAAGTCCCGGTTTAGCAATTTCATTAAGCCTTTTTCGTAAATTCTGTAAGAAATCCTACAGCCTGACGGTATTACTTTTAGTAAATAATCGAGAATTTCTTTTTTAGGTCCAGCCTGGGCAGCTATAATGAAAGCCTTTACTCCGGTAGCAGGATCTAGGAAATCAATTGGGTTCATGGAGAGGTGACTCCCATTAATTATGGTGATGTCTTTAGAAAGCCCGAGCTTATCAAGCGTTTCTATTGAAAGTCTTGCCCTTTCAGGGTTCTGCTCTATTCCTGTGCCATTTACTGCATGATATTTGAAGAAAACGATGAGCGTCAGGGGAAGAGGGCCACTCCCGAGGAAGAAAATCCTGTCCCCGGCTTTTAGCCCGAAACCTTCGTATTCTGTCTGGATCAGCCTGAGGTAATTTTTGTAAAAGGGAAATTCTTCAAGGACTACCCAGGGAGATTGGCTCGCAAGAATTTCTTTTGCATATCCGGTTTCCAGCCTCACCGTATATAAATTTCTGAACCGGTTCAGGAGAACGAAAATCGGTTCCAGTTCCTGTTTATTCAGGAGAATAGAAACTACATCACTTCCCAAATCCCGGGTGATTAAAGCATCCAGCCTCATGAACAGTTTTTCGGGCCTGTCCGAAGAGAAGGATAGGATCTCTTCATCAGAGAGTTCCCTTATGGCCTTATACAAATCGAGTATTTCTTTGAGAACAGTCTCTGAAAGCTCCAGACTCTCACCAATCGCATCAACCATACCAATCCCCAAAAAGTATTATGATGCACTTGAATATATTTCTGTTGAGAATTATCAGAGCCTGAAATTCAGAAAGCTGAGACTTATATAATTATACTGGCAGTATGATCATATTGGCAGTAAAAACTGAATAACACGAAAAAACTGAATAACACGAAAAATATAGAAATCAGGTAGAATCCAGACTTCACTCGAAAATCCGTTTTAAATCTTCCATCCCGAGAGAAACCTCAAACTCCTTTAACCGATAAAACTTCTTGGCCCTGAGATCATCATCTTCAAGTCTGAGATCACTTTCAACAAATCCGGCTTTCTCCAGGCGTTTTAAATGCAGGTTTACTACCTGCCTTGAGAGATTCAGATCCTTGGCGAGTTCGTATACATATCTCTCCCTTTCGGCCAGCAGGTAAAGCAGTTTAAGCCTTACGGGATGAGAGAGGGCCTCGCCGATATCCACGATTTGTTGAAGTGATTTTGCCATCCGGAATATCCTCGCATACTTTTGGTTGCACCTGGCCTGGAAGATTTCCAGAGCCTGCAGCAGACATAAAGCTTTAGATTTCTTCTAACTTGGATTTTATATCTTCGACTGTTTTTTTGATTTCTTCGATATCTTTTTCCATTTTGATAATTCGTTCATTATCCCTCGGAGCTGTGTACCCGGATCTGTTCAGCAGCACTACCGCCACACCTACTATAAGAAGAATGATTAGAAGATTCAGGAAAAATCCCCAGAAGGAACCAGTTATGCCATATCCCATGCCATTCAAGCTTTCCACCTCGAAAATAACAGATATTCTTGAGATTATCGGTTTTTCTTATTCTACCGACTTTTTTCTCAGATATTGCTACCATAAATATAAAAGAATATCCGGAAAAAGGTAACTGCAAATATAAAAATCCATTAGAGATTTTTGATAAAAGGGCAATAAATTGAAAAATTAACTTTCAACTTGAAGAATTAACCTGTAACTCGAAGAATTAAACGTAAATTGCAGAATTGACCTGTAACGTGAAGAATTAACCGTAAGTTGTAAGAATTGACCTGTAACGTGAAGAATTAACCGTAAGTTGTAGAATTGACCTGTAACGTGAAGAATTAACCGTAAACCGCAGAATTAACCTGTAACGCGAAGAATTAACCTGATAAATAAATAAAAAGGATAGTGTTAAGGGATAGCTTCAATACTTAATTTATATTGAAACGCTATCATCCCCAACAAGCTTATGCCCTGCAGTAGCCCTGACCTCTGCCGTATCTGTTTCCTGTCTGCGCTCCTGTGCAAACGGGATAATCGGTAAACACTTCACCACTGACGGCATCAATTCTTGCCTGCTTGTAAACTCCGTCCTCGTCCTGATAGGAAACAATCCACCAGCGACGCATCTGAGAAATGTCCTCTTTGGAAACGTTGCTGTCGATTTCTGTCTTTGCAATTTCGAGTGCTTCATCTACAGTCTTGACCTCAAGTTTCGCAGTACTATTTGAGTTGAAGTAAGGACAATCGGAAAAGTTGCCGTAACGTGGGCCAGAATCCGTGTTCCTTGCAGCCCACCTGTTCATTGACCCAGAACCATAGTTTGACCCTGCATTATCCGAAGCAACTGCACTGACTACTGCTGCTCCGGAAACCCCTATAAACAGTATTCCCAGAAGAATTGCTATAATTGATTTCCTCATTTTTACACCTTCACTCATATTTTTCTTTTGTTTGTAACCTGTAATTAACCGTAAATGCCTGTTACTACACCATATGTAGTGTTTTGGCTACATATGTAATTTAACATAACGATATATAATTTTTTTCGTGTACTGCTTGTTTTCACGAAAAGTCAGCGGTACCTTTCATTTATCCATCCTATAAGCGGCTGAACCCAGCAAAGGTTTGCAGCAATGGTTTTCAAGGGCTGTAAAAATCTGGGTTATCGGGCTAAACCCAGGAGTTATAGTTCCGAGCAGTCCGAAAGTAACAAATGTTATGTCAAAAAGTCGAGCATAAAGGAACAAATATTATGACAAAAAGTCGAGCATCTCTCTGCAAGTATAAAATGAGAGCTAAATGTAAAAAGATGAATGGATAAAGTAAGTAGAGTAAAACTCGATATCTAAAGGATGAGAAATGAGAGTAGATGACTCTACTCTCTTTGAACTTCATAGCATATCAACTATAAAGTTGGAGATATAAAGTTGGAGATAAGAATTAATTTGGGAAACCCTTTTGAAGAAAAGGGTGCCAAAGTATGTTTAAGAATTTTAAGGATTTTAAGAGATTTTGAGATTTTCTCAAACAAAATTCCAAATGTCTTGAAGCAATAATGTAGGCTTCTCCAGTTAAAACTCTCAGGAAGTAAGCTCACCATCACTTAACTTCACAACCCTATCTGCAACTCTGGCCATGTCATAGGCGTGGGTTGCAACGATAAAACTAATCTTCTGTTCTCTATTTATATCTTTCATAAGATCTGTGATTTTTTTCCCGGTAACCGAATCAAGGTTTCCAGTGGGCTCGTCGGCCAGAATAAGTCTGGGATTATTCGCAAGAGCCCTGGCTATGGCTACTCTTTGCTGTTCTCCTCCAGATAACTCCGAGGGCAGGTGATGTATTCTATCTCCAAGTCCAACAAGATCAAGAAGTTCAGTTGCTCTCTGCTTTTGTTGGGAACGGCTAATCCGATTAAAATGCATTGGATAGCAGACATTTTCCAGGGCGTCCATTGTAGATATTAAATTGAAAGCCTGGAATACAAAACCTATCGTCTGTCTATGGAGTCGGACAAGATAGGATGAATTTCTGTAGTCAACTTCGGTATCTTCTATGAAAACGCTGCCAGAAGTAGGCTGATCAAGGCAGCCAATAATGTTAAGCAGAGTGGACTTTCCGGATCCGGAAGCGCCCATGAAGGAAACAAATTCCCCTTCTTTAATTTCAACATTTACTTCCCTGAGAGCTTCTACACGCAGTCCGGAACCAAAAGTATAAAACTTTGATAGGTCTCTGGTTTCAACAATATTCATTTATCATTCCTTTCCTGCAAGAGATCAGCTACCTTTTGTTTCAGAGGATTCAGGCCCTTTAAACTTAAGCACAAGTATTGCATTTGTTGCCAGAAGATAGTCCCCATTGTCCTGAATACTAGCAAAATTTTCAGTTGGCTCCAGATAATCTGCTACCGGCTTCTCGTCCAGAGCAATCTGGACAGTCTCATTTGTCTGGTATACGTTCTCCCAGACTTTACCACTTCCAAACAGAAGCTGGACGATATCTCCCAGAACTGGAATACTACGAGTCTCCTCATTAAAAAAAAGCTTATTCCTTGCTTCTCTGCCTGAACTGTAGCCTCCCGAAGGCGAAACTGTTATCAAACGTGCATCTGTGACATTATCGGGATCAATATCCCCTTTAAAATAAGTGGTTGTTGTTGCTACTTCTGGAGTAATCCCATAATCGGCATACAGCATATCACAGCCTTCATTAATCCAGTATTCGATAGCTGGTGATTTGGGGTCTTCGTAGACGAGAAGAAGCCCGATACCCTGTACGCAAAAGGTACTTCCGTTTTTGTCCGTATTCACCAGTGAGATGGAATAATTTCCGGATTTGGAAATCTTCCCACTAAGGTCATATGTGTTCATCCCCGAGAAATAATCATATCTTGACACAAATCCCTTTGTGTCCGTATACATGTGTCCCTTAGGAAGGGGCGCAGTAGTTTCTGAATTTATAATGGAAGCATTGAATTGCGGATATATGCCTTCCAGATCTTTTTTACTCCAGACCCAGTAAACGTAAGCTTTTGCAACCTTAACAGAACCCTCTGCAGGAAGATTAACACTAAAGTTAACCATATAGCTTTTGTTGTATTCAAGCTCACCGCTATATTTACTATCCCCGAGAGAAAAATCGAGACCTCCATAGTGTTCGTCATGGAGTACTGTCTGCAAAGGTTTGTCTCCGGCATACGAAGCTGAAGCTGGAACCGTGAGCAGCAGGAGATTAAGTAAAATTGCGACTGGCTTCAAATTCATTGTTATCCTCATCCGACTCAATAATATGGTTATGCTCATCGACTTTCGCTTTAAGGGTGTGTTCCCCGCTCAGGGTTTCAATCCGTATATCATTCACGATTTCTTTTTGGCCTTCAATTTCCGGAATATTCAATACAGTGACACTTTTTCCATCAAGAGAGATATTTACATCGAAGTTCCGAGCTGAAGCTTCTCCATTATTAATAATCTTTACCGGGATAGAGTAGGCAGTTTTCTCTGTTGCATGAGACTCCTCAACACAGCCACTTAAAGCCATTATTAGAAGTACCGCAAGTAAAAGTAGTAGAATCGATTTTTTTCTTCGGGATCCTAATATCGAGATGAAAGAAAGGAAAATTATAGAAGAAGATGCAGCTTCGTTCTTTGTCTCGATTTTCACAGGGTCCCCAAGAGAAACCGAAAGTTCTGGCTTTGACTTAACATTTACGTTTAATGCGCAAGCATTATTTTTCTTATTCGACTCTTTGATACTGTTTTCCGGATTCACAGAAAGTTCAAGCAAGTGTTTTCCTTTGACAGCAGGCCATGAAAAAGAAGAACTGTACACTCCTGATGCCGTCATCTGGATTGGGAAAGTTGAAACCTCATTTCCATCTATCCGAAAACTCATAGTACAATTCCGATCGCAGATTCCTCCAGGATTGTTTATTGTAAAGGAAACTTTAGCCGGCGTTCCATCAACCAGCTCATTTTCTGAGACATTCATCTCAGGATAGAGATCAGGGAGGACAGATTCCGTATCCTTTGAGCTTAGAACCAGAGCTGCAAGGACAGGATGCAGGTAGTCCTCTCCTTCCTGATCATCAATTTCCCCGTCCCCGTCCAGGTCAATTCCCCTCACAAAGGCTGCTGAGTTATTGGTCTGCAGATAATCAAGCACATCGAAATTTTCTATATCAAAATACCTGGAAGAGGACCCTTCACCTCCAGAGGCATCATTACTTGTCTCATCAGCAATATCCCTAACTTTTTCTCCATACTTTTCAGAAAGGTTCTGGGGCGAGGTTCCAAGCATCTTTCCATTAAATTCAAGATAATCAGGCAGGCCTTTTGATCCTGTAAGGTATACTACCGAAAGATTTGCAGTATCCTTGCTACTCAAAACCTGTCCGCAGCTAAAATTGACCTTTGTCACGTCATTTGAACTTGCCAGAGTACCGCTCCAGCCTTTCCCGTGAAGATTTACGTTTCCGCTCAGGAGCTGGTAGGAAACTGTAGGTGCTTTTTCGTTCTCACATCCCGCGGCAAGTACCGCACCGTAGACCCTTCCATCTAGCTTGTTTCCGGGCTCGCCCTTGCTCGTAAGGACGTTCACAATATTTTCACCGGTTTTCGCGATATTACTTACATCATAGGAAACCCAGTAAACACCATGACCTGCACAGTATACGTTTTTGCTTTCGTCATTAACCCCGGCAAGCGGTAGTTGCTCAAGCTTTTGCCCGTTAAACTCAGGCTGGACCCATCCTTCGTAATTTTCCGTACCTCCCCAAACTCCGATATACAGGCGAGCCCAGCGGACAGTGCCGTCTGGAACGCTAAAATTTTCGGAGTAAGGAGGAAATGCAAGTCCATGTCCTCCGTCTATGTAAACTTCTCCTTGGAAAGTACCCTGAGCATCTGGAGTTAAGGGTATACCTTCAAAAGAGTAGCTGGCTCCTGTAAGAGGAATTGAAATTAGCAATGATAGCGAAAAGACAAACAAGATAATTATTTTTGAAATTTCTGTTTTCATAGCCGTTCACTTTCACAATAGAGTAATATCTCAACTTTGAGAGAAGCTAACAAATCTCTGATCTTTGGGGTAGATTCCTTTAAGTTTGTAAAATTAATATGGCAAACTTCACATCATAATTGAATAATTACAAAAACTTAAAGGTTATTAAATATTACTACTTTCTTCTATTATATGAAATATTATAATAAAACATAATTTAATTGTAGATTAATGAATATTTTCGTCCAAAATTAAACTGTAAAAAGATTATATTTTCAACAATAAATAAATCCGATTATGGAAATTTAATCTTATTTAGAATCATTCAAATAAAATTAAAATTAATGATCAAGTTGCTTGCTGGTTAAAGTATCAATATTTTTATTTTCAATTCTTAAACTTTCATTTTCACTTTGATTCACTTTGACATAGATAGTAATAACTAATAATCGCAATAATTATTGCTATATTAACATATTAATTACTAATTTTTTAACAAAAATTATATACTCTAACTTATTAGCTATCTACTAAATTATACTATTTGAATATTTATTTAACAAATTATATTATTTAAGGATTTATTTAATAAGTTATAACATTTGAGAATCTGGAGAACAAAATTAAACGATATTTCATATAAATTAGTTAGTGTTAGAGTTCGCGATTGGTATCGCTCTTTTTTCACTATCCGGAGGTACTGAGTAAAAATTGCAATTGTACAAAAAGAAATATTTTCCTGAATAAATTTTTTAGCAATTTACGAAAAATGGATGCGAGTTACAGACAGTCACTGAAAATGTAGATCTACTCCTCCACTCATTGTGATCGAAGTCTATATTTTGAAGAACGTCTGACCAGTCCGTTTTTGAAGTATTTCAATAGAGTCTTAAATTTGGCGAAGACGAATGAGAAGAAAGAGCTTGACTAGGACTTTACCCAGCACCTGGCAGAATTAGTAGACAAACAAGACCTCTGTGAAACTGGAATGGTAAAGATAGCTGAAAAAGGAACATGGAGATGCGGAATAGTAGAAACAATAGGTAAATTTTGCAGGTGGGAAGATAGAATATGAAGACAAGAAAAGTAGAACAAAAAGGAGATCAAAAGAAGAATTATAATACGAAAAAGAATCGGGAAGTAACTAAAAAGCATAAGGTAAAAAGTAAGCATAAAATAAGGAGAGTAAAACTCAGTCAAGAGAGAAATATATTTCACCGTCTAGCAAAGATATTTTGCGTTATGGCAGGATTATGCTGTTTACTTGCCTTACCTGCCATGGCACAGGCCCCCGAAAAAAATGGATATATAGCAGATAAACCCCTTGAAACCTATGTCCATGACACAGTTAAGGGAGATCTCTATTATAGTGTAGGGGGCAGTTATTACAGCGGTAAGGTCTATCCAGGAGACGTATATTCTGTAACACATAATGTCGACCTGCCCGAAGGGGCGACCGTAAAATTCGCAAGGCTCTATAATTACTGGACCTGGAGTGCAGAAGGTGTCACGGGCAGGTACCCTGAGATGAAGTTGAGCTTTAACGGGAACGAGCTTACACCTGAAAAAGAATACAGTGACCGGAAAGGCTGGGGTATCTACGATTATCCCACAGGCACCTGGGCTTATAATGTAACAGATCTTGTAAGTGGTTCGGGCACTTATAGCACTGAAGTTGAAAACATAGGCCCTGATGCATCTTTTGTTTGTATTGACGGTGTAGGTTTGCTAATAGTTTATATGGACTCTAACGGAAAAGATATCGAATACTGGATCAATGAAGGAGCTGATGAACTCAATTCTCAGATAGATGAGAGCGGCAACCCGCTTTATTATGCGACCTCTAATGAGACAATATGCGAAATGCTCAAGCCTACCTTGCAACTCCCTGTCCGCAGTGCAACTCTCTGGACGATTGCTCAGTCCGGAAATTGGAATGATAATACTCTCCTAGTAAATGATCAAAAATTTCCCGGAATTACCAATGGAGAACCTTATCCTGACCTTGATACCGATATGAGGGATATCACAGGCTACCTGAAATCCGGAGAAAATTCCATCCTTTTCCAGGCTATAGGAGATTATGTGGTACCTTCAGGGGCCTTCTTGGTGATTGAAAAAGATCCACAGGCAAAAGAAACAGCACAGGCCTCTGAAGAAACTTCCGGAAAATCAGAGGAAACAGGTAAAACTCAGGAGAATTCCGGAACCGAGGCAAGCAAGACTCCAGGATTTGGATTTGAGTATGCCCTTGCCTTGTTAATCGGAGGAAAATTGGTTGCAGGGCATAGACAGAAAAAAGGTTGAAAGAAACATATGCCCTTATATCATAGAATCGGCATTTTATTCAGACATTCTTCATCAAACAGGTACTGTGCCCCCGAAACCCTTGTAGCTTAGATAAAGCCCACCTGACGTTAAAAGGATTGTATATATCAGAAAGATGTAATCATTCCTTTTTAATTTGAGTTCGTTTACGTAGGTCCTGTGCTTGTTTGCTCGAAAGCCTCGGGTGTCGGCAGCAATGGCAAGCTTTCTTCCTGCCCTGAGTATATTAACTACGAGAGGAACAAGGATATATTTCAGGGCTTTTGCTTTTCTACGGATATCACCTTTCAGCTCAAGTCCTCTTGCCTGCATTGCATTGAGGATTATGCTGCTTTCTTCGAGCATTGTAGGAGCAAAGCTGACTGCAGAGGATACCATAAATGCAATTTCGTATGGAATGCCTATTCTATAACGTTTCCCTGCGATCCGAATTTCGAAAAAACGAACAAATGCATCGATGAGCATTCCGGGATGAGTTGTGGCAATAACAAGCATAGCAGCACTTAGAGAAGCCATAACACGGAAAGATTGATACAGTCCATAGATAGCTCCGTCTGCATAGAAATAGATCCCTCCTGTAAGAGGTCCCACCAGTGGGAAAGAAGATGGAATAAGAGTAAACAACGGCTCTTTGGCCCAATAATAAAAAAAAGCCTGTGATATTGTAAAGCTTAACAGGACACTCCCGAAGATAATAAGCATTGCTTTTATCCTGCTTTTTGAGGGCTTTAATATAAACCAGAAAGGTAAAGTTGATATGAATAATATTGCCAATAAATCAGGAGTTCCGAAAACAACACTTAGCACCGAAATTCCAAAGAGCCAGAGCAGTTTAACTCTCGGGTCAAGCCTGTGGAGCAGGCTATCTTTTTGTTCATAACGAAAAAGGCTTTTCAAATAAGGACTCTCCATAAAAATGCTTCATACGAAAATATATTATAATCAAACTATTTCTTACTTTTCATAATAAATTTAAACTTAAATGTATAATGAAGAGACAGATAGTATGGATTCCATGTTGGAGAAAGTTTCAGTTGCCAGGCCAACTGTGCATATTAAGCTTGAAAACCTAACATACAGCTACCCTCATTCAGATTCCCAGGTACTTTCGGACATAAATCTTGAACTTAAAAAAGGGGAATTTGTGCTCCTTGTGGGTCCAAGCGGGTGTGGAAAAAGTACTCTTGTCCGCTGCCTTAACAGGCTAATTCCAGAAATATCAGGAGGAAGTTTTTCCGGGCGTGTTCTGCTTCAGGGAAAGGATCTTAAAAACGAAAAAATTAAGAAGTTGGCTCTTGAAGTTGGAATGGTGTTCCAGAACCCCGAAACCCAATTGTTTCGTATGACAGTAGCTGAAGATATTTCTTTTGGGCCTGAAAATTTGGGCTTGCCCATAATTGAAGTACTGTCCCGAGTAGAAAAAGCTCTCAAAGCAGTTAGGCTGGAGAAGCTAAGGGATCATTTCATTTTCACACTCTCAGGAGGGGAAAAACAGAGGACTGCAATAGGAGGAAATCTAGCAATGGAGCCTGAGATCCTTGTTCTTGACGAGCCAACATCGGATCTTGACCCTGCAGGCACCCAGGAGGTGCTTGAACTATTAAATAAACTAAATGAAGAAAAGCAAACAACCCTTATCCTGATAGAACACAAACTTGACTCGGTTTTTGAAATGGCAGATCGTATGCTTGTAATGGAAGAAGGCAGACTTATCTTTGACGGAAAACCTTTTGAAATCCTATGCCGCAAAGAAGTAACACTTAAAAAACTCGGGATTTACCCTCCTCAACTCACTGAAATTGCCCATCTGCTGGGAATGGATTATGAAGCTTCAATAGTTCCGTCCTATGAAAACGTTATGAAGCGACTTGCTGAACTTCTGCAAGTGCCTGCTACCAGGCAACTTGAAAACCATAGATGGCAAAAACCTGAAACTTCCATTTCTATTTTATCTTCAGAAGAATACTTACCCTTTGTACGGATAGAGAACCTCTACTACAGGCTTGAAGATGGTTCGGAAATCCTGAAAAACATTAATCTGGATATCAAAAGTGGAGAGTTTCTTGCTCTTCTTGGGCACAACGGAGCTGGAAAGACAACTCTAGCAGGCCACTTGATAGGGTTTTACAGACCCTCTTTTGGAAGAATCCTGCTTAATGGAAAAGACATAGAAGGGTATTCGACAGCTCAGTTGTCAAAGAAAGTCGGGTATCTTTTCCAGAATCCAGATTCGCAGATATTTATGGACAGTGTAACTAAAGAAGTCCGTTTTGGACTCGAAAACGTGGGTATTCCCAAAGAAGAAATTGACAAACTGGTAAACGAATCCCTGGAAACAATGGAACTTTCAGCTTATAAAGATAGGCACCCTCACTCTCTCTCGAGGGGGCAACGACAGCGCCTGGCAGTAGCTTCTATTCTTGCTCTCGAGCCGGACCTTCTTGTTCTGGACGAACCGACAACAGGGCAGGACAGAGGGCACATCGCAAAGTTCCTGGATAAGATTAAGGAACTGAACAAACTTGGGAAAACAGTCATTCTCATAACACATGACATGGAACTTGTAGCCGAGTATGCTGAAAGGGTTGTCGTGATGAAGCAAGGCAAAATCTTGCTGGACGGGCCAACAGCAAATGTGTTCTCGAACACGGAAAAATTAAATGAAGCTGGAATCATCCCACCCCTCCTTTCAAGGCTTTGCTCGGACCTTCGAAAACAAGGAATTAATATCCCTCTGCTGCTAACGGTTTCCGAATTGAAATGTTTCCTCCAGGATCATTGTCCAGAGTTGAGGGATTGAATGCATGAAATCAAAGAAAGATGTTTTATCCCAACATTATTTCGCTTTTTTAATTTCTGTTATTGCAGTTATATATCGTATACATGTGACCCATTATTTTACTCCAACTTCTGATTTCTGCCTTTTACATATTTATTTCTTTTACATGATCGTTCTAAAGTACAAAACGAAATTGGAATTTGCTAAACGTTTAACATTTTGCGTTGTCTGTTGCTGTATCACGTATCGGACTGCCAAAAGGTTTTGAGTCTACGAAATAATTTCAGGATACAACAACCGTATAATTATAATATTTCCAATATGATACCTGAAATTTTTTATATAGAAAAGAATATTATAATATATTTTGTATGTCAAAAACTTAGTGTAGTTCTTCATGCCAAGGCTAGTTGAAAGTTTTTCAACTCCTTTTTAATATATACAACTTTAAATAGTATGAGTACATTATTAATTGTTAGAGATGAATAACCTTCTAATTATATACCTATACAGGTTTAATTAATCAACCTGTTAGGTTCTTCCCATCAATCTCGTAAAACGGACAAAATGAGGCTCTTGTAGCCGGTTACAAACATATAATATTTGTTTTTAATGGCCGGTTGCCGGGCTTAAAACAGAAACAATCCGCTACATAGCGTAAAAACGTTTTTTATTGCATTTAATATTTCAAAACGAAATAGGTTACCTTATAAATATATCTACAGTGTATATATTTAGTGATTGTCGTCAGTTTTGAAAAGTAATTATAACAGCCTTCCTTTAAGGTCTAAATATAATTATCTTAATATTATTTAACTGACAAACTCATCCATAAAATTATAAAATAGAAGGGGTTATCATGAAAGACTATGAAGTTAAAGTGCTGGACGAAAACGACCACATTTTTATTGAAACGTTAAGGAATCTTGGGATGTCCAGAAATGTCGCTACAACTATGGCATATCTTATGAATGTTGACGAGGCTTCATCCCGTGAAATAGAAATCAGTACCGGACTAAGACAACCAGAAGTAAGTCTTGCAATGAGGCTGATGCGCAACCAGTCCTGGGTTAGCGTTCGTTCGGAAAAGAAACCTGGTAAAGGGCGCCCAATAAAGATCTATGCTCTTGCAGCTCCAGTTGACGAGATCATCAGTTATTACGAAGACAAAATTTACAAAGAATCTCAGGCGACCATCTCAGCAATTAAGAAGCTGAAGGTTATGAGTAAAAAGGTGCCTCTTACTCCCTCAAAGTGAAGACTCTCAAACCGAATTTGCTCCATAATGGCTGATAATCCTTCTCTGGAATTCGACCATTATGGAAACAAAAACCTTAATTCTTCGAGTCATTTTTCATTCCTATTTTCTACTTTTCTGATCCTCTTCTGCGCATTTATTCGGCGTTCGCACTAAAAATGAACCTCATTCCAGACTCTTTTACCTAAATTGTACTTTTTCTTGCTCTTTTCCCGGCTTAATTTCCTTTTTACTTCAAGCTCCTATTTATTCACAAATCCCTTTAACTCCATCTCATCCCTGTAGTTCTGTCTTAGATCAACCGTTACGCTGTTTGATCATGCCTACCACGTTGTTGCTGGATTTTTTCGGTCAAGCCTTTTTTTAAAAGGGTTTTGATCATGCCTACCACGTTGTTGCTGGATTTTTTCGGTCAAGCCTTTTTTTAAAAGGGTTGCGAGCAAACCGTTTTTTTAAAAGTTTTTTGATCATGCCTACCACGTTGTTGCTTGATTTTTTCGGTCAAGCCTTTTTTTAAAAGGGTTGCGGTCAAGCAGTTTTTTTAAAAGGGTTGCGGTTAAGCAGTTTTTTTAAAAGGGTTGCGGGCAAGCAGTTTTTTTAAAAGTTTTTTGATCATGCCGATAGAGTTGGGGATAAGATTCTCAAACTCAAACGTGGATAAAAATCTTCGATTAAACATTTTTAAAAAGAGTTATACTCCGCGACTTAGGGCCTTTGGTCAAGCATTTCTCAGAAAAAGTTGCGATCAGACCTTATTAAAAAGGTTTGTTGGTAAATCTGCCTCCTTGGGCGAGTTGAAAATCAGTTTCTCTCCTTAATTTAGCCCTCTTGAACAAAGGGCTCCGTCTCATGATATGGAACTCTGTGGTAAACGCTATATGGGAACTTCAAAAAAGGTGGAAAAAAGAATTGTAATAAAGGAGAGATTCTGCTTTTTGTTGGCAGGTCAGCCCCCTGTGACAACTCTGAGAATTGTAAGTCTATCGGAACTGACTGTTCCATCAAGGGGAACAGCATTCCCTCCATTTAATACAAGTACTGTTTCCTGATTTATATCCAAAGTATTAAGCAGGTCTTCGTAGGTAGCGCTCTCAGCTACTTCTACGGTCTGCTCAGAAATCTCTCCAGCCTGGATTGTTATGTGTACTTTTCTACTCACTCTATTGATCCACCGCCGCTTACCTGAATTTCGCCTACGATTTCCTTTATTAACTTCTGCTCCAGTTCATATTCTTTTCTGATACCTTTCCTTTCCGCATTTCTCTTCTGGAACTTTCCTGGCATTTTAGATCTCCTTACGATTTTTCAGGTTTGCAACTTAGTTGGTATAGATCTCTTCAAGCAGACTTGTTCTTTGTCTTCTCGAGATGTATATCCAATAATTATAATCAATTTATGTTTTAATTAATGTTTTGGTTGACAATAATTTGGTTAACATATCTAAATTTCAAACCTTATAGCTATAATCAACTCTGAACTCAAGTTTTAACCATGGGTTAACATTGGACCTGATATCATTCAGAAGCTTGACAATAAAAGATTTGAAACTGAAATATTGAGACAAATATGGGAGAAATTTGCTCAGAAACTAAAGTTTTATCGGATATCTGGTCAATACAATAAATGTTTCAAACTTAAAGCAAAAAATATTAATATCAGGTAGGTCCGGAAAATGTCGCAGATAAAGACAGGTAAAGGAAAGAGACAACGGAAAGAATAAGACAAAGGAAATAACAGATAAGGAAAGAACAGATGAAAAAGAACAGATAAAAAAAGAGCAGATAACGAAAAGAGAAAAGGAAAAAACTGGAAAAACTACCTTATTCTTAACTTATCTTATTCAAAAGTGCCTCTAAATATTGAACTAAATTAAATATACACCAGCCGGGATTCGAACCCGGGTTCGAGCGTTGGCAACGCCCGGTGATGACCGCTACACTACTGATGTCCTATGATGGTGCCCAGACCCGGATTCGAACCGGGGACAACTGCCTCTTCAGGGCAGCGCTCTCCCACTGAGCTACCTGGGCAAGCAGGTTAATTTAAGGTATGCTTATATTAAGTGATAACTGATTTTCATTTTATTTTTTCACTTTCCGGAAAAATCTCCGGAACTTTTTTTAGTGGGCCCGCTGAGATTCGAACTCAGGACCTCCGCCATGTCAAGGCGACGTCATAACCGTCTAGACCACGAGCCCATGTTGTTTGTGATTTTTGCATCAGAAAATACTTATCCGGTGCACTGCATTAAAAAAGTTATACACCAGCCGGGATTCGAACCCGGGTTCGAGCGTTGGCAACGCCCGGTGATGACCGCTACACTACTGATGTCCTATGATGGTGCCCAGACCCGGATTCGAACCGGGGACAACTGCCTCTTCAGGGCAGCGCTCTCCCACTGAGCTACCTGGGCAAGCAGGTTAACTTAAGGTATACTTATATTAAATGATAACTGATTTTCGTTTTATTTTTTCACTTTCCGGAAAAATCTCCGGAACTTTTTTTAGTGGGCCCGCTGAGATTCGAACTCAGGACCTCCGCCATGTCAAGGCGACGTCATAACCGTCTAGACCACGAGCCCAGTAGTTTGTTGCTTCTGTTTTTCGTACAAAAGTGCAACTCCATAGTGCGCATCATCATTTATATAAGTTTTGGGTGGTATAGACTTTTTCTAACCTAATCAACCTTCAAAAATGTGAAATCTTTGTACAGTGTACTTCCGATTTTCTCTTTTGGGCTCTAATTATAAATCTTTTTAATGAGTGTGCTTTCCAATCAGCATTGAAAAATTCTTTAGACATCACTTTTCAAATTTAATTCTCTGATTTGTTTTTGTGGGACATAGTTCTTTAGTAAGTCAATAATACCACATATTAATCTCTAGAAAGCAAAACCTGTTAAAGGAAATAAAATGTAGCTCAAAGTAAAAGCAGCTCAATGAGCAAAAAGAGGCTCAATATAAAAGGTGGCACAAGAGGCTCAATGCAAAAGGCAATACAATGCAAAACATGAAAAGAGCAACAAAACTCTTTCCAGATTTTAGGGGAAACCTGAATGAGTTCCAGCGAAGACAAGCGGCTAAGCCGTGAGAGCTTGAAAAGTAAAAGACCAGAATGCGAGAAGTCTTACACCGTTATTAATATCCCAATGGGGCATTCAAACTCTTATCTGATAGTTTCAGCTGGTATGGGGGTTCTTGTGGATGCAGGATGTCCGGGCAAAATCAAAAACATTCAAAATGCCCTAGAACAGAACAACCTTGCTTTTCAGGATATAGTTCTGATCA
Source organism: Methanosarcina barkeri str. Wiesmoor (assembly GCF_000969985.1). GTDB lineage: Archaea > Halobacteriota > Methanosarcinia > Methanosarcinales > Methanosarcinaceae > Methanosarcina > Methanosarcina barkeri_B. The sequence continues at coordinate 1,475,534 of NZ_CP009526.1, forward strand.
TTCTCACTCACACTCATTATGATCATACAGGCTGCCTTGCCGAAATAAAAAAACGGAGCGGAGCAAAAGTTCTGGTTCATGCATCAGAAAAAAGATGCCTGGAAAAGGGCATAACTCCCTTTCCAAGAGGTACCATGTGGTTCTCAAAAATGATATCGGAAATTGGAAATTCCTTGATGGTCTCTAAATCAAAATATCAGCCTGTCAATCCTGATATAGTAGTAGGGAACGAGTATGACCTTGGAAAATATATCCCTGGTGCAAAAGTCATTTCCACACCTGGACATACTGCAGGCTCGATAAGCCTTGTGATTGGAAATGACGCTGCATTCGTAGGAGATACGCTTTTCAATGTCGTGCCCTGGAGTGTCTTTCCTCCTTTTGCAAACGACATCCGTGAACTTCTAGAAAGCTGGCAGAGGTTGATTGCTGCAAGTTGCAGGACATATTTTCCAGGTCACGGCAGATCCATACCCTTCCAGAAACTAAAAATCTCATACGAAAAAAGAACAAAAAGAAGTGAAGAGAACTTTTGAGTCTATCCCATTCTCTAAAACGGCCAATTTCAAGCTTACTCTTTCCTCTATGGTATATGATTCTCAGGCAATCCTTACTCCTAAAATAGGATGAACTCAATATCCCGGTTGAGGGAAACATGAACGGAGCATTAGATAACACAGGGACGTCCCGGACAATCCCAGAAATCCAGGATAAAATTGATGCCGGAGACGCAATCGTTCTTACGGTTACGGAAATTAGTGAGAGAATTCAGGCAGGGGAGGATATAAAGCTCGAAGATGTGGATGTTGTAACAACTGCAACACGTGGCATTATGAGTGGAACCTATGCCGTACTTTCGTTCAAAGTTTCAGAGCCTGACTCATTTGTTAAGGCGTCTGAAGTCCTGCTGAACGGTGTGCCGGCAGTTGTTGGTCCCTGCCCGAATGAAAGGCTTGGAATTTTGGACCTGATAGTACTTGGAACTGCTCACAGTAAGTTTGATTCCAACTACGGAGGCGGACACCTTTTCAGGGAGATGGTAGAAGGAAAAAACATTAAAGTTGATGTGACTACCAGTGAAGGAGGCCATTTCTCGGTAGAAACGCAACTATCTGAGATTCCCTATGCGAAACTCAATGCAACAAGACATGCCTTTAAGAATTATAGGGCGTTTGTAAACCCTGGAAAAGAGCCTATCAAAACCATCTTTCACGCCCTGCCGTTTGAAGGTGAGTTTAAGGAAATGACCTTTTGCGGTTGCGGTGAGTTAAACCCAATTGAAAACGACCCCAAGCTTGAAACTATAGGAATCGGGACAAGGGTACTTCTCAACGGAGCAGACGGATTTGTAACTGGGGCTGGCACTCGAAGCGCTCCGGATAATCCGAACCTTACGGGTTTTGCGGATATGCATGACATGACCCCTGAGTACATGGGAGGATTTGTAACATCTGCCGGCCCTGAAATTATCAATACATGGGCTGTTCCTATCCCGATTCTTCACGAAGGAATACTGGAAAATATCCTGAAGCTGGATAAGGAAATCCCACTCAAGCTGGTAGATCTCGCAGGGCGAATTCCTCTCTGTGAAATCACCTATGGGGATGTATGGGATAACGTGGACCTGAATATTAAGTACGAGCCCGAAAAATGCCTTAATTGCAAGGATTGCCTTGTAATCGAAGCCTGTCCCATGGGTGCGGTAAGCCGGAGAGAAAACGGAGCTGTACACAATCCGGAATTTTGCTTTAACTGCGGACTCTGTATCTCAAGGTGCAGAGGAGAAGCATTCAGTGCAAATCTGGGTTCTGTCAGGTGTGCAACCGGAGGCTGTCTCAGGGACATTAAGATAACCCTGCGTCAATCCGATCGTGCAAGAGCAAATATAGCTGCTGAAGAACTCAAAAAGAAAATTCTCACAGGAAGATTCAGGCTTAATGAGCCTGTAGAAAAAATAAGCTGGAGAGAGTAAGACTAAAAAGCAGGTGTGAAAAATTGGAATTTCTAAGCAAAAGCTCTAAGTTGAGAAGCTATAAAAATCTTTGAGCGAGTAAAAAAGTGAGAGAAAGCAACAACTGTCCTGTATATCATCCAGTATTTTTTCATCTTTCTCTCATATAATACTCTTACAATTTGTAATTCTTGTTTTATAGATATCAGTTTTTTTAGGTGGTCGTGTCCCAAACCATTGACGTAATTTTTTATTTATTCATTCTTTATGTTTTTCTCTTTTTTCTTTTCGGCGAAGTTCCGCAGAACTTTTCAATAACTGTTATATTTTTTTTAACAAGAAGTCTTTCTTATTTATCATTTCATATTTAATGTATTTTGCAAGTAAATCCTTTTCATTAGGGTTAAACGTAGTCAAAATAATTTGCCATTCATCAATATTTGGAATTTTTGTTATAATCTTCACGAAAGCTCTAATGTCATTATCATCTAAATTTTGTTGTTTTGGCTCATCCAAAATTAAAAGATTAGGATATCTTATTCTATCTACATAGGATAATTTTATAGAAGCTTGAAGTAAAGCCAAATAATAACTAAGAATTATCCTTATGTAATCGCTTGAACTGCTAATGTTGGAAATATCATAAATTTCTAAAGAAGGTGTATAATTATCAGATGAATAGAGTTGTATTTCATGTGTTAAACTATCGTTTGCAGTAAATAAGTGTAAATCTTTTGAATTTAAAATAAAAAAGTTTTTTATTGTTTCTAAAATTTCTGTATCTGTTACTGATTTCTCGTACTCTTTTATTTTTTGTTCAATTTGCATTTTATAGTCTTCATTGTTATCAATTTTATTTTGGAGTGGAATCAAGTTATTCCATTTTGCTAATAAGCTCTTATAATTCAAAATTTCAGAATAAATTTTATCTATTTCTCTAGCCAAATCTCTTAAATTTTGGATTTCTTGCCCAAGATAAGTTTTCATTTGGAAATCTAACATATTCTTTAAGTGTTCCTCATCCGAATTCAAATTCTGGAGAGTCTGCAACGTTTTTTCTAGTTCCAATTCTCGGGTTTCTAAGATCTTAACGAAAGAAGCCTTTTCATCTTCTAAAAATAATAAGTTCTCGGTTGCAGTGGAACTATTATTGATCTCTGATTTGCACAATTTACAATGTAATTCGTCGCTAAAATTTAATTTTGACTCACAAACAGGACAGCGGGTAATATTCAAATCAAAATTAATTTTCTCAATTTGTTCCAATTGCTTATTCTTTTTTTTGTTAATTTCAATTTTTGCAATGTAATTTTTATAACTATTAATTTCTCTAATTAAATCTCTCTTTTTTTCCAAAATTAGAGTCTTTGAATTTATAATTTGCCTTAATTTATCCCTTTTAGAGTTTGCAGAAGAGTCAAATGCATCCTTGTTATCATAGATAACTCTAATTTTTTCTTCTTTTTCTTTTAGGAGATCTTCCAAGCAACTTATTAAATTATTTATTTCATACCTGCCAAATCCAATTTTATCAACTATAAGTTTACCATCATCAACAGTGGCATTTCCTTGTGCAAGAATGTGGTTCTTTATAAAATCCAATTCTGCTTTTAAGTTTTTGATCGTGGTACTAATTTCTTTTTTCTGTAGTTCAAGCAGATGTATATCGAACTTTTCGAGACCAAACAAATATTCAAAAGATATTTTTTTTACATCTCTTATATTGTATCGAGTAATCTGACGTGCTTGTATTTGAGACCAACCAGCTTTTTGTTCAATGAAAAAAAGTGGTACTAAATTCTCAAAATACAACTTCTTAGTGTCTCCGTCATATCCCAAAACTTCAACGATTTCCCATTTCAAAAAATTAAATAAAAATCTCTGAAATCCATATTCATCCATTGTTCCATTACCTAAGATATAATTCTTAGAATCACTAACGGAATGAAATTGCTCCAAATTACAGTCTTTTACAGTACAAATATCTTTCTTTCCCTTGATATTCCGTTTAATAGTAACAGTTGTATCTGAATTATTTATTTCTAAAAGTAGATGAGATTCAATAATTTTTTTTCCTTCAATCTTGTCATAAAACTCAGGTTTAAATGGATTATCTTTGTTTTTAAATATACCGAGGCTTTTCTCAGCTCCTAATCCATATAAAATACCTGTGATTATACTACTCTTGCCGACAGAATTTGGCCCATAAATAATATTTAGACCCTTTTTGAATTCAATTAGAGCCCCATAGTTTGAATTATCGGCACACAGGATTGAGTACTCTAACTTGTTAATAAATAAGTTTCTCATTTTCTCGCCAATAAGTTTTTGGGATTACTTCTGTAATTATTTGTTTAGTTTTACTTTCCTCAATCTTTCCATTAAATAAATTTAGGAAATCAGTTTCTTCTTTAAAAATATTTTGTAATTCTTCAGATAATTTCATACCCTTTTTTAAAATTTTAATTTTTACCGCTTTTGATGTTTTTTTTGTTTCAATAAAATCTCGAATTGACAAGAATAGGAACATGTCGTTAAATCTAAGATCCCAAGGAACACTTTTGTATTGAATCAAGTAATAATCATTTTCAATATTCTTTTGATTTTTCCATGAACTCAATTTATTCAAAAAATCTTTTTTGTTCTTGAAATACTCAAAAATAAACTTTGATTGATAAGCATTATTCCTCAAAATAAAATCTATACAAGCAATTAATTCTTTACTAATACCCTTATCAACATTTACCATCCCTAGAATAAGGAGTATTCTACAAGCCCGGTAAACAATAGAATCTTCTGGCTGTTTATATATAGGTCTGTCCAAATTGATACTAACTTTTAAGTTTTTTTCTTCAATTCTACTTATTAAAAAGTCAATGTCAGAATTCATTTTTTCTCCAATCAAGGGGGCATTCAGCAGCCAGTTCAAAGATGATTCCATGAAGTAATTTTTCGATGTCTCCTGTGTAGTTCCCATTTTTAAAGAAAATATCCAAATCTTCTTTTGCTTCATCAAAGAAATCATAGAAAAATTTTCGGGAATTATATTCATTACAAGTATTGAATTTATCTGTCAACCTATCTGCTTTGATCCTCAAATTCTCTTGCCAATCTAAGATTTCAGATCTCAACTCATTGTTATTATCTTCTAATTCTTCTAGGTAAACTTTATAATCACAGCGATATTTATGATATCGCAGTCTTACTTTATTTTCTTCTGGAAGAACTGCATTTAATTTTAAATCTAAAGTAGTTCGAAGAATTTCTTTTTCATTAGGATCTCGATTTGAATCGAGAATCTTTATTCTATTTCCCAGATCACGAGCTTTTTTCTGAGTTATCAAACTGTTAATCAATGATTTCGTTCGTCTTATTACTTTATTGCTGTCGATCAGGTCTGAGTAATTATATCCATATAACTCATAAAAAATTTTATTATTAAGAGCGAATAATTCTTTAATATTATTAGTTGTATCCCATAAACTAATAGGAAACCTAAATTTGTTTTTAATATTTTCTAGTGTGTTATCATTTATGTTTGAAATTTGTACCTTTGGGGATATTGCTATAAATGCATCAGGACTGTATGCAGAACTATCTAACTCAAAAATCTTTCTAAGGATAGAGTTAAAATGTAGATCAGATGAATAGTCTTTACACTCAAAATAAAAATTCCTTACGTTATCATCATCATCAAAAAATTGAACTTTAATATCGAATCCAAATTGTGCGCCACTATTTTGCCTTCGAACACCAATTAACTGGAAATCCATTTCTTCAAATAACCATTTAAAATGGTTCTCTGCTAATATCTCTAAATTGTCACCTTTGGACATTATAGAAGACTATACCTGATTACTTATTAACTTTTTTAAATAATTATCAATTTAATAAAATTTTATAGAGCTTTGAGTTACATATGAGAAACAAAGTATTTTTTATTAAACTTAAATAATTTATATTTAGTTTACAGTTGATGGAAAAAAATAATTCCTTATAATCCTGCGAAATATCCTCAAACTAACATTTCCGAGAGTAGGACAATTACCATTTTTAAATATATCTCAAATTTGACAGATTCTTCTAATTAATACAGTATTTTTTTACAAATGCAGGAAATCATTCAAAAGAAGTTAAAACTTATTTCGTCATAAATCTCAATCTTAAGAGAGTAAAGGTTGATGAAATCTGGCCATATATAAAAAAGCAAAAAAATGTAACTAAAGAAGGCTCTGAAGAGTGTGGTGATGTCTACTCACTTACAGCAAAATTAAATGTGACGCAAGACTGTTTCTTTTTCACCATGAAGGAAAACGTAGTAAGAAGACACTATAGAGTTAATTAGTAAGGTTAAGAAGATGCGTCCCGCATCTTCGCCTATTCCTGTAATCCAGGTACATGACCGTTTTTTAGATACCAGTTTTTTAGATACCAGTTTTTTAGATATCAGTTTTTTAGATATCAGTTTTCAGAACCTCTTTGCTTTAAACCTCTTCAGGCCTCAAGCTTTTAAAGCCTCTTTGAAGCGCTTTGTAACCTCTTCAGGGCTCAGGGGGATATTGGGTGCTTTTGTATTTCCAGGCTTCAGGATTACATGGATAAAGGAAAGTTCCTGCATGGCCCGAAACTTCCTGAAAGCTTCTATTAACTCCTCTGGACTGTTTACCTTAGCCGTATTTCGAATTCCGCAAGCAGTTGCAAAAATTTCCAGGTCAATATAGCGGAGAGCACAGGTTTCCTGCGAGCCTGTGGAGCCATAGGCGCCATTGTCAAGGCAGATAACTATCAGGTTCTTCGGAGTTTCTCTGGCAATTTCGAGCAGGGCGTTGGGATTCATAAGCAGGCTGCCGTCTCCGTCAAAGGTCACAACCGTCTTCTCGGTTCTAAGAGCAAGGCCAAACCCTATCGACGAGACGAGCCCCATTGAACCAAACATATAAAAGTTGAGTTTTCTGTCCCTGCAAGCATAAAGTTCCTTGCAGGGAACCCCCAGATTTGTCACCGTAATTTCATCATCGAGTTGAGAAGCAATTGCACAAATCGCATCGTTCCTGAGCATTAATGGCCTGAGGGTTTCCCTTGTAAGATTAAAACTACATGCTCTTTCCATAATCTCTGGTTTTTCGGGCAGTCCAGCCGCTTCCCAGGCACAACAATCCGAACTTTCCCAAACTTTCGGAGAAATCAGGGCTATATGTGGCCTGAGGTTCTCAAAAGCGTCTTTTATTACGGTTTCAAGGAGAGGCAGCTTTTCGGCTTCGTCAATTATTGAATATTCCAGGCCTGCTCCTTCAAGGATTGCAGGGAGATGGGCGCCAAGCGGAACCTGGGCTTCGATGCCTTCAGCGTAAACCCCGCGCCAGCTTGCCAGAACAGGTAAGGGGATCCTGCAGATTAAGTTCAGAGATTCTAGGGCATTAATCATATTTCCAAGCCCGGTACTCTGGATAAGCATCATGGGCTTTCCCCCTGCGAGATAAAACCCGGCACAAATGCCCACGCCGTTTTCTTCTCTCGTTAACTTGATTTCAGGAAAATTTTCCGAAACCAGGGGAAGCAGGTTTTTGATCCTGTCGCAGGGCAGAGTTGCGGCAAGGTCGATACCTGACTTTTTCATTATTGCTATGACTTCTTCTTCCGGATTTGCCATGCACATGCCTCTTCAGCTTTCTTTATTTTTTTACTGGTTTTTGGAGTTTTTTGGACTCAGATCTTCGGCTTGTCTAGATCTTCAGCTCATCTAGATCTTCAGCTCGTCTAAGGAAATATCAGGATTTTTAGCAGTAGCTACCGGCTCGATCTGATAAAGTGTGTAGTCCTCTTTCAGGCGTTTATATCCTCCGCCTGCAAGGTTCAGAAGAATAGTTTCATCCTTACTAACATTTCCTTCTTCCACAGCTTTTAATAGGGAGGCTGTTGCAACTGCTGATGGAGGGAGAATGTCGATTCCTTCAAGAGATTCGAAAAGAGCCTTAGCTTCAAGGGCTTCTTCTCTGGTAATTGCGTACATTATTCCGTCAGTGTCGGTAAGTGCATCGTATAACCCGCCCATAACCCCATATGGTGGAGTACGGTTGGTAAGCACGGTTGCATAGGTTTCTTCTACCTGTTTCTTTGCATCCTTCATGTCAAGTTCGGGAATAATTTCTCTTCTTTTTTCCTGCCAGGCATTGTACATGGGAACAAAAGGAAGGTTCTGGGCAAGCTGGAGTTTCGGGAGTTTTTGCCCGAACCGCCCATCGGTTCTGAGACGCATTGCAGCTTCCCATACTGAAATTCCTCCTGTACCGCTTCCTACTGCCTGGAAGTAGTGATCAGGCATTTTTCCTATAGTTACTGCTGCATCCAGCATCACAGTGCCCATTCCATCTCTTCTGGCGATATTTCTTGCTCCACCTTCGGATACCATACCAGGCAGCTTTGCAATCCTGCCTGCGAGATTGATAGCGTCAGTGTAATCGTTTCCTGGACTCATACTGATGAGATGGACAGATTCAGTAGGCTCCTCAGGCAGCCACAGCTTCGAAGCTCCGGATTCCGGTACAACTATGTAGACATCAGTTCCTGTCAAAGCCGATACGTGCGCAAAGGCCCGACCGGTATTTCCTGCAGAGGCAAGGACTACGGCTTTTCCTCCGGTCTCTTTCAGGAGTTGCATGGTTGGGTGGGCTTCAAGTTCTTTAAAACTGCAGGTTTTAATGAAAGCCCCTCTTTCAGGCCAGTACCCGCTGAATCCTATATAAAGGTTAGAGAGCCCGAGTTCTCTAGCAAAAGCTTCACTTTTGTAAGTTATGGGTCCTGCATCCGTAGTGAGTTCTTCCTGGACCGGGAGCCAGGAATGAAACCTTCCAATACCTGGCTGGTTTCTTAACACCAGTCTTTTTTCTGAGTACTCCGCCCGTAAAAAGGCGTTATCATTCTCACAGGTGAGTCTGTATTCCTGGCCGTACTCTCTTCCGCATTTAAGACATTTCAGTTTGAAGTTTCCCATCGCTATCACAGAAAATTAGGCTTCTAATTAAATATGTATTCCTGAAATGCGGATAAAATTCTCTTTTTGTGCTATATTTTTGAGTTAGTTGTCTTATTGGGAAATTTAACTCCACGAATGAGAAGAGAACCACTTTATTGGATTAACAAAGGAACGAGAAATAAACTGGAAAGCAAAGACGGAGGAATGGAAAGGAAAAATGGAGTGCCGGAAAGAAGATTATTGAAGGACGAAAGAAGACTATTGGAAAACGAAAACAGGCTATTAAAGAACGAAAGGAGACTATTGAAGAAACCAAAAGTAAACTAGTAATTAAAGTTAAGCAGGTAATTTATAGCTCGCCTCTTTTACTTAATAAAAGACCGGCGGAGTGACTTTTACATTTTCATAACTCCTTGTCTTGCCTTTAGGAGGATAAACAAACGTGACAACGTCAGACTGCACCCCTAATTCATATGGATCACACAGGTAGTTTCCGGCCTCTTCTCTAGAAATGTTTAGTACCTGGAGCGAGGCACTTGATATTCCTATCGTTTGAATCTTTACTCCCTTAAATTCGGAGAAAATTTCCTTTATCTTGGGCTCCAGGTTTTTGCTGCCAAAAAGTGATATATATGCCTGAGCAAAGGGATTGAGATGGTAGTCTATGTAAATGGTCGCATTAGTCTTCTCAAACTGAATTACCATATTGTCAACGTGAATGTATTTTCCTTCTTTGAACTGATCTGCGCCGGTTCCAGGGACGAATCTAGCAGCTAGTAGAATGGATGAGATTAGAAGGGCAATTACAATTATCGGTTTTGTTTTCATGGTTCTTATTTAGTAATAATCCTTTTTTCTAATATCTCTTTCCTGTAAATCTTTTTCTGTCAGGCCTGTTTTTCTTTAAAACTGAAACGATGTTATTTTTATTGGGATCTGGGCGATAGTTAGACTCTTTGCAACACCATTAAATATCGCAACACTAAAGGTATCCCACCTTTTGGATTATCTAAAAAAGAATAAAGAGGCCATAAAATGAGTAAAGATATTCATTTCATCTGCCCCAAATGCGGAAATACCACCTACGAAACCGGCGAGATCCGCACTACAGGCGGCTTTCTCAGCAAAATCTTCGATGTCCAGAACAAAAGATTTACCCATATCACCTGCAAGCGCTGCAAATACACCGAATTATATCAGGCTGACAGCAGTATGCTTGGAAATATTTTCGATCTGTTTACATCGTAATGAAGTTGAGATAGGATTTTTAGCGGATATAGGATTTTTAGCGGATATTACTTTTTTCTACCTTTTTTCTACCTTTTTTCGTTTTTTGATTGTTTAGAGGGTCCACCAATAGTTGGTCGATGTTTCCAGAATATTCATACGTTCACATCTTGCTCTCACTTTTTGCTTTATGTACATTCAATTTCCTGTACACAGGGCAGCTTAAAAAGTAGATGCAAATAAACAAAAATACTCAAAGATAAAGTATTAACCAGTTAGTGAGGCGCGACCAAAAATTTTATTCCAAGTAAAGATGGTAAAGTGTATAAATATTTAAATAAAGAATTTTATATTTTCATAATTTATTGAAAACTTATTTATTTTATGCCTCATAATACTTTATAATCTATTCATTGCACATTATCTTCCAAACTTGATGATATCATAATCAATGAGTACTTTAACGTAAACACAATTAATTCTGTATTAATTTAAACCCTAATATATTATTAAGAACACAATTAATTCTATTAATTTAAACTCTAGTATTTTATTCAGTACTCGCAACAATACATGAAATATAAATTTGCGTGCAGTAGCCCCATACTAAAGTACAAGGTATGTTTCAGACCGCCTGCTTGCTTTTCTGGGATTAACTTAGTATCCTTTTACAAGACTTTCTTAGTGCGAAGTTCCATTGCCAACTTCTGTAACCTGGTACCAAGAAACCTTATTTTACAAGAAGCAATGGCACATAGATTTATATGAAACAAAAAAAGAGGTGAGGGATTACTTTATCCTAAACCTGAAGATCAGGGTATACAATGACCCTCTGCACTTCCATGGTGCGTTCTCATTGTACTATATATATCGTCATAAAAAAGAGCCTGAAGAGAATAAGCAAAATCAAAAATTGGGCGATTTCAGGTAATGAGTTTAAATTTTATTGCTAGTGTAAAAAATGACAGGAATGTTAAAAAAGTATACAATAAAAGGAATAATTGCTAAGAAAAATCAATTGGCAAGCTGAAATCAATTATTAAGTGGACGATATAAAATATGAGTCCTAAAAATACTAACGATCAGGAGCCCATATCCTATCAGGCACTAATGGATGAAAACCGTGCCTTAAAAGATAAAATCCAGAGCCTGAGAGCACACCTAGAGGAAGCTGAAGAACTTGAGTGCTCTATAATCAGCAAAGTGGGTCCGGAGCGCGAGTTGAGTAAGACTTTCCGTGAGTCACTTAACTCCATCAATCTGACAATTCATTCAATCCTTGATTTCGACGAGATTATGAAAAAAATTGTTTCAGAAGCAGCCAGGGCAATTGGGAGTGAGACTGCCGCTATTTTTCTTAAAAAGGGCACCCGTTGGGTTCTCAGCTATTCACATGGTTTTCCAGAAGATATGATTGGATTGGGAATGAATGACGAGGAAGAACCTCATATTGCACTTGCAACTAAAACTAAAAAACCGGTCGCTATTAACGATGCCTTTAATGATGAAAGGGTAAATCGCGATTATATGAGGAAATGGAACGTTCGTTCCGCACTGGTTGTACCTCTTATAACCAGAGATGAAGTTATCGGTGTGATCTTTTTCAACTTTCACAAATCTACTTTTGCATTTAGTGACGTCCATATTAGTTTTGGGACGCAGCTTGCGTCATCTATATCACTAACCTTGGAAAATTTCCGCCTGATTGAGAATCTTAAAATAGAACTTGTCAAACACAAGCAAGCTGAGGAGGCATTACGCGAAAGTGAGGCAAAGTATCGGCAGATTGTGGAAACCTCTCAGGAGGGTATATGGTTAACTGATAACAGCAATCGAACAGTTTTTGTCAACCAGAAAGTCTCTGAAATGCTGGGCTATAGTATAGAAGAGATCCTGGGACGGTCGCCTCAAAAGTTCATATCCCCTGAGTTTAGCACAGGGATGGAGGATAGACTGCGCGAGTATATGCCGGAAGTTAACCGCTTGGAAGTTAACCGCTTGGAAGTTAACCGCTTGGAAGTTAACCGCTTAATTGACTATCGGTTCACCCGAAAAGATGGATCAGATCTATGGTGCATTCTTTCCTTCAGTCCATTATTCGATGATCAAGGAAAATACGCAGGGTCATTGATCATGATTATGGACATTACCGACTGCAAGCGAACTGAAAAAGCCCTTAAAAAAGCCTACAATAGTTTAGAAGAAAAAATAAAAGAACGCACAGCAGAGCTGAAAATTGCTTACAGTTCATTAAAAGAAAATGAACGAAGTCTTGCTGAAGCTCAAGAGCTTGCTCATATTGGAAATTGGTGTCGCAATATTGAAACCGGGGAAGTACGCTGGTCTGATGAAGTTTATCGTATTTTTGGATTTAAGCCTCAAGAATTTGGCGTCACCTACGATATGTTTTTGAGCCGTGTACATCCAGATGAGCGTGAGTATTTAGTTGAAGTAGTCAAACAAGCTTTAGATAAAAAGTTCTTTGACGCTGAATATAGAATAATCCGACCTGATGGAGTAGAGCGTATACTGCACGAGGATATCAAAGTTATTTGTGACAATGAGAATACTCCAATTCGACTGAATGGGACAGTTCAGGATATTACTGAACGTAAAAAAGCAGAAGAAGCTCTGATAAAACTCGAAAAGACCCGGATAAAGGAAATTCATCATAGAATCAAAAATAACTTACAGGTAATCTCTTCCCTGCTGGACCTCCAGGCTGATAAGTTCAAAGATGAATCGGTTAGAAAAGCTTTCAGTGAAAGCCAGAACCGTGTATTTTCAATGTCTCTTATCCATGAAGAACTCTATAAAGGGGATGAAGCCTGTTCACTGGACTTTTCTTCCTATCTAGAAAAGTTAGCTGAAAATCTATTCAGGACTTACAGCACTAGCGGCAAAAGTATCCACCTGAATACGGATCTGGAAGAAAACACATTTCTTGACATGGATACTGCTGTCCCATTGGGCATAATAGTTAATGAACTCATTTCTAACTCCTTAAAGCATGCATTTACTGAAAAAAAAGAAGGAGAAATTCAAGTCCGTTTTTTCAGGGATAAAGAAAAGTGTAACGAAATGCACAGTTTAATATTCAGCCTGATAATTTCGGATAACGGAATAGGAATTCCTGAAGACCTGGATTTAGAAAATATCAAGTCGCTTGGCCTGCAATTAGTAAATATCCTTGTAGACCAGTTAGACGGAGAACTTCAACTGAAAAGGGACAATGGTACTAATTTCACATTGAAGTTCTCAGTAAAAGAAAAAGCAAATCAGGCATGTCAACAGCCCTACATCAATTCGTTAAACAAAAAATGACTTCAAGCCTGTATTTTACTTTAGAATTTAATTAATTTTTTCTTATCATTTCAGTGAAGAACTTGGTTTCTATAACAGAATGAGTGCAAATACAGAATGAGTACAAATACAGAATGAGTGCAAATACAGAATGAGTGCAAATACAGAATGAGTGCAAATACAAAATGAGTACAAATACAGAATGAGTACAAATATAGAATGAGTACAAATACAGAATGAGTACAAATACAGAATGAGTGCAAATACAGAATGAGTACAAATTTGCTGATTGTTTTTTATTATATATAAAGTTAATATAATATTAAATTTCTAATTTGTTTATTAATATTAAACTTTTATTTTTTAAATTGACTTTTTGATAATTTATTGGAAAAATATTTATTTTTTTACATCATAAATATATGCATGAGTTACAAAGACACTACAAATCAGGAGTCTATATCCTATCAGGCTCTAGTAGATGAAAACCACGCCTTAAAAGATGAGATACAGAATCTGAGAGTACATCTAAAGGATGCTGAAGAAAGGGAAAGAAGTCTTACTGAAGCTCAAGAAATTTCTCATATTGGAAATTGGTGTCGCAACATTGAAACCGGGGAAGTACGCTGGTCTGATGAAGTTTATCGTATTTTCGGATTTAAGCCTCAAGAATTTGGCGTCACCTACGATATGTTTTTGAGCCGTGTACATCCAGATGAGCGTGAGTATTTAGTTGAAGTAGTCAAACAAGCTTTAGATAAAAAGTTCTTTGACGCTGAATATAGAATAATCCGACCTGATGGAGTAGAGCGTATACTGCACGAGGATATCAAAGTTATTTGTAATAATGAAAATATTCCGATTAGGCTGAACGGAACAGTTCAGGATATTACTGAACGTAAAAAAGCATAAAAAGCTTTGATATGATTCAAAATTGATCGTTTATTAGCCAGTACTGGACAGTATCGTCTTTACGGGAGCTTTTCACGCTCGACGAAGGAGAGCGGCCTGTACAAAAGTGAATATTTAAAATCGCAGAATGAGAATTGAAATAAACCAGAACAGAATTTTTATACCCTTTAGCTAGCTGGAATAAGAATGCATCGGCATTTTTCCTTTATATCCTCAAAATCCAGATTATTCAGGTTCTTAATATTTTCATGCATAAGCGGTGAGTATTTTTCAATTAGAGAGCTGTTTTTTTCTATCAGAGTTTTAATTTCTTTTCGGTCTTTACAAAAATTAATATCCCCTATCAGAGCCAAAAATTCTTCTGTATTCTCTCTGGTGATATTTTCGCTTTTGATGAGGCGTATTTCTTTCTCTTCAAAAATATGTATAAACGATGTTTTTATTGGCTCATGTCCGGCTTGCACGTCTCTTGAAGCGGAAAATTGAGTATTTATGGTAGCCAGTAGAATAAACTGCTCTTTCTGGTATTTAACGTGGGAGATTATTCCCTCATCCTGCATTTTATATGAGTCTTTATCGAGAGTTAGCAGAACACCGGATGATCCTCCCTCAATTTCATTTTCCAGACCGGATAGCCATTTCTCAACGTCCTTTTTCGTTTTTCCTATCCTAAAAACACCATTAGCCATTAAAAACGCCTTATTTCCGGCACAAAGGGGGCTGTTTAGATCATTCTTTGCAACACCATAGAATCTTGAAGGTTTGGGATTTGTCTGAGGTACAAGAATTATATCACAGGCAGAAATCAGGCGGTGTCTCAGTTCGTCATTGAGGTATTCGAAGCAGATAAGAACTCCAAGATTAAGATTATCCCGCAACTTGAAAATATGGTTCAATTTTCCCTGTTTCATGCCTTTGTGAAAAAATAGGTCACGTTCTTCCTTTGCTCCAAACATCTTTTCGCTGTGTATTATATTAGAGTTAGGTATTACAACAGGACAGATATTCTTCCGGAAATCTTCTTCTCCAAAGTCAGAAGCAAACAATTTCTCATATTTTTCAAGATTTTCTTCCGTAACGTAGTGTGTACCTGCGAAAACAATTATCCCGGTTTCATTAGCATAGTTCTGTATGTCTTCGAGGTAGTCAAAAGGTATCGAAAATTCAGGGAATACAATAATATCAGCTTCTTCTTTGACAGCCTCAAGTATTGCCATTACTTTTCTTTTATAGGCTTCACTTTCCAGAACTTTTACTGCGTAGTCTTCACCATAAACATCGTATCTTAACTGTACAACTGCAACTTTCAAATCCCCTGCGGTACAGACACCGTTGAAGCAATCATGCAAAAAGATTCGAGCTTTTTTATTTTTACTTATTGTTTCTGAGTAATCAATATCTCTTATCACTGGTTTCTGGGTTGGAGTTTCAAAGATAATTCTATCTTCACCACTGGGAATATACCTTCTTTCCAGAAAATCAATTTCAATTTCATTGTCTTTAATTTCTTCCTTGCTCAGTGCACGGTTGAAAATAATCGTATTTGCTGTTTTTACGGTCAATTTATCTTTTATCTTTTCGGCATCAAATGTAATTCTGAGCTTCCAGTTGTTATAAAAAAGGTTAGGGCTGAAAGGCTCCTCTATGTAATCTTTGAGCTTCTTTTGAACACGCCCAAACAAATTCTCAAGCGCTTTATACTCAATAGCTCTTATTTTTCCGTCAAATTCTTCCAGATGCTTTTTGCGGCTCTTTATGTCCTTTTCATCAAATATTTTTGCAATTTCTTCAAATGCACCTTTTATTCCTGGATCAATATTTTCGGGAAGGATTTCGATTACTTGATTAATTATTTCTTTAGCTTTAGAGCCATTTTCCTCTTCAAAAAGCTCTACATTTTCAAGGATTTTAAGCAACCCAATATAAATGCAGTAACAAACATTTGTCTTTTTGTAAGTTTCCTTCGCGTCCTTGAACTGATTTGTAGCTTGCTTGATTAACTCCAGATCCGGTTGCTCAGAGCCAAGGGCTTCGTTGACCAGTTTTCTTCCTTCAAGATAACAAACAGTAGAATAAGCAGTTTTTTCAATTTCTTCGTCATCCTCAATTTTCCCCAACTTTTCAATTGCTTTAATCGCCTTTTCGTATCCCTCTGCCCTTTTTTCCGAGTCTTTTTCCTCTCTAATATCCTTTATAACATAATCTACATAAGCACTGAGACCTGCTTCCATCACCAACTTCTTTTCATGCTTCAGCCCATATTTGCTAAAAAATTCCTGATTCTTTTTGCAGAGTTGGTAAGCTTCTTCCAGATACTTAATCTGGCGGTGAGAATTGGTTTCAGATTTTGCCTGTTCTGTATTTAACTCAATAAGCTTCATTATCGAATGGGATTTTCTACCTATCGTCAGGTATTGCATAGGTTCGGAGTAGATTTCGAGTGCTTTTTCGTACCTTTGTTTAGCCTCTCCAATGCGCCCCATATTCCAAAGCAAGTTTCCTAAATTGTTGAGTGTAGTTCCTACATAAGATTGGTAAGATACGTTTTCGGGGTCATGTTCAAGGAGGTTTTGCCTCATTTCGAGTGCGTTTTCGTATCTTTGTTTCGCCTCTTCAATGCGCCCCATATCAGAAAGTAAAGAACCTAAATTGTTTAGTGTAGTTCCTACGTAAGATTGGTAAGATACGTTTTCGAGGTCAGTTGCGAGGAGGTTTTCATAAATTTCAAGTGCGTTTTCGTACCTTTGTTTCGCCTCTTCAATGCGCCCCATATCAGAAAGCAAGGCACCTAAATTGTTTAGTGTAGTTCCTACGTAAGATTGGTAAGATACGTTTTCGGGGTCGGTTGCGAGGAGGTTTTCATAAATTTCGAGTGAGTTTTCGTACCTTTGTTTCGCCTCTTCAATGCGCCCCATATCAGAAAGCAAGGCACCTAAATTGTTTAGTGTAGTTCCTACGTAAGATTGGTAAGATACGTTTTCGGGGTCGGTTGCGAGAAGGTTTTCATAAATTTCGAGTGAGTTTTCGTACCTTTGTTTAGCCTCTTCAATGCGCCCCATATTTTTAAGCAAGGCACCTAAATTGTTGAGTGTCATTGCTACATCTGATTGGTAAGATACGTTTTCGGGGTCAGTTGCGAGAAGGTATTGAGAGATTTGAAGGTGTAGCTCATAGCAATTTTTTGCTTGAAGAAAACGTCCCGTGTTATACAAAATATTTCCAAGAGTAATAATTTCGTCAAGGTTCATCTGAAGGATTGACTGGTAAAGCTCGTTATCAGGATCTGTTGAGATAAGTTCTTCAGCAATTTTTAAAGCAAGGGAATGAATATTCAGAGCTTCTTCATATGCCCCTACTGCCTGCATTAGATGTCCTTTTAAAGTCTGAACATAGAGAAAAATGTCATTTGTTTTCTCATGACGTGCGGCTTCTTCAGCTTTTTCAAGTGCTTTTAAGGCTTCCTCATTTTGATTTTTTTGCATTAGCTCTAAAGCTTCTTTTAAGTGGTTTACTGCTGAATCTCTCAAACTCTCCAACATAATAAAAGAATAAGTTAAGGATATTTTAAAGATTTTGTTTTTTTACGATGAAATAATGACAAAAAGTGCACAAATAAGAGATTATTTGCTTTTCTTTCTTTGCATACGCGGAAAAGCCGCGCCGTGGGCGCGTGGACAAATTTGGCCTAAGACGGCTGACTACAGTTGCTATGGATTAGATTTTAAACCGCTTAATTTCCTCCCACTTGAAATGGAGTTATTCTAGTACTGCGATTCCTAAGTAGGTTCATAAAAATTGAACTTTGAATCGATCCAACGATCATGAATTTTTTCCAGGAAATAAGGAATCTATTTTGGAATCGAAACACTAGTTTTTCGCACTCAGGATCTTTTTATTCAGGTATCAGGAATCTCACTTTAACCCACGTTTTCTAAAAATTTGATGTTTACTGATCTCTAAAAAAGGGACCTGGGAAAAGGTAAATAATGTGAACAGAGAAATGAAATACAAATAAAATAGAGATTCGGGGGAAGGGTAGAATCGAGATTCCTGAGTTTAGAAAGAAAGAAAAAATATACCTCCTGCTTGTGAGTATCTTTCTCGCAGCTATCCTCTTTTATACCTTCTATATCGGACAGCTTCTCTGGGGTATAGTTATTGATGTTCTCATTCTGAGGCTTTATTTCCTCATGAAAAGGGAAAGAAGTTACTTCAGTGAGTGTTCCCTGGATGAAAAAGAAGCAGGAACTCCGCTAGATCCTCAGATGAGGAAGAAAGTTCGGCTTGCAAACTTTCTTATTACTCTCTTCGTGCTTGGGCTGGTTGTTTATTCATACTTTACTTTACAGTTCATCTCGGGAGTCGTTGTAGGTCTACTGATTTTGCTTTATATACATATGCTACTGTTTTCGAAAGATGACTTGTAAAAAGTTAAACTAGTTAGACTGTTGCGAGCCTTAAGAGATTGGAGGCTCTATGACGCTGCCCTCTAGGATTCTCTCGGCGAATTTGAGATTAAAACCCTTCAAAATTTTAAGGATTTTCCGACTTGTCTGAATTCTCCAGCTTTTCCAAAGTTTCTGGCTTTTCCGGCTTTTCCGGCTTTTCTGGATTCTCCAGGTTTTCCAGAGTTTCTGGCTTTTCCTGTTCTTCCAGGCTTTCCAAATTCTCCAGGTTTTCAGGGTGCTTCAAGGTTTCCTGTTCTTCCAATTTTTCTGGATTCTCCAAGTTTTCCTGATTTTCCAGTTTTTCCAGGGTTTCTGGTTTTTCCTGCTCTTCCAGAGTTTCCAGTTTTTCAAGTCTTTCCCGGGTTAAAGCGATGGCTTCTTGAATATTCTTATCTTCAGGCTGCTGAGAGAGAATGTTTTCCTGTATGGCCAGAGCTTTTTCAAGGCTCTGTTTTGCAGTATCGCATTTTTCCGGCCCCTGCTGAATAAGGCAGTTTCCAAGCCGGCTGAGCGCAACTGCGAGTTCGGCCTGATAGCCAGGGTTGTCGGGCTTTTCTTCAAGCAGCTTTTCATAAAGCTCAATCACCTGACTGAGAATTTCGCATGCTTCTTCAAAAGAACCCATATCCATAAGGAGAGCTGCATAATTGTTCAGGTTCTCGCCGGCAGCAGATCGGAAAACGACGTTTTCAGGTTCTTTCTCCAGGAGAATTGTATATATCTCCCGAGCCCGAGTATAATACTCGACAGCCTGTGGCTTTTCACCTTTACTTTTTAGCAGGTTACCGGTATTGCTCAGGGTTGTGCCCATATAGTGCTGGTAGTCGAGATTTTCAGGATTAGCTTTAAGGAGTTCTGAACCTGCATCAATCGCCTTTTCGTAGGTTTCGAGAGCTTCATCATATTTTGCCTCAGTATAATAGATGCCCCCACGCATAAAAAGAATATAATATACTGCGTCAGTGGCTTTCGCTTTTCTTGCCGAGTCTTCAGCTTTGTTTAAGGTTTCAAGAGCTTTATCCAGCTTGCCTTTTTTGATCTGGGTTACTGCACTATGAATTTGCTTCAGAAGGAGAAGATTTCTTACCTTGCTTCTGGACATAAGAGAAAAATGCCTCTTGTTTTTTTAAATAGCTGTCGATATCGGTTTATGGACAGCCGGCAGTACATGGCTTAAAGTTAAATTCTAATTACCTCTAAGTTAGTTTTGAACTGATCTTAACAGGCCTGAACTGATCCGAAAATATCTAAACTAATCTGAACTAATCTGAACTAATCTAAACTAATCTAAACTAATCTAAACTAATCTAAACTAATCTAAACTAATCTAAACTGGTCTAAACCTGCCTGAAATGACCTTGAACGGATCTAAACTGATCTGAACTAGTGCATCGATTCTCAAATAAATATATAATAAGAAAATAATTACAGCTTGTGACGCAAATATTATTTTAAAGTCAGATGGAATTATGTAACACGGAAAACGCAGCTATTCGCAGAGTGATTCAATCTGGACATTATAACCACGGAAAACACGGAAAGCACGGAAGAGCCGCGCCTTTACTACTTATTTCCGTGGCTTCCGTGCTTTCAGTGGTTGTCAAAAAATTATTCCTAACATACTTTGGAATCAATGTACTAGTACTCCGATTCTGAAGTAGGTTCATAAAACGTGACTTTTTATAGATCTGAATATTAAGGATCTTTCCAGGAAATAAGAAATTGATTTTGGAATCGAAGCACTAGTTCTGAATCAGCTCCTAAATCTGAATCAGCTCCTAAGTAGCTCGGTCTGAATTAGTGAATAATGCTCAATGTATATATAGGGGAATAGCATAAAAGAGTTGAAATTATCTAAAATGATTTGAGAATTAATATTCCATTACATTTTAGAGCCAAATGTGCAAATCTAGCAGATAGTATAACAACAAAAAGTTTCCCTAGATTATAGATATCAAAATATTTCTATAAATTATATATACACTGGCAGGTTAATTATATATAGAGTAAGTTAATATAATTAGCAGATATATGTGTGGGGTCACAGTAACTTGAGGAACTCATTATTGTGGCATCCTCTTTTTGCCAATAATTTTATCACTAAAAGGTTATTATTTTTTCGATAACGTCAAGTATATATATTGATCAGTAACGTCTATTGAATAACGTTCTAATATGTGAGCTAACCATGGTGTATAATAATAATCAGAACATAGACAAGTCTTCGGGGAAGATGGATGAACCCGCTGAAAATATAGGCGAGTTCGTTCAGGACGGAGATACGTCTGCGGCCGATCAGAAGAAGGAGGAGTCCGGTGGGGGTATGACCGAGCCCGAATCCAATCAAGTTAAGGCCGAGTCTGAGTCCGATCAGGATGCGTATGAAGACGTTGATATCGGCTTTTCATTTGACAATACTTCTAATATAGACGTACCCAAACTTCTTATCGACCAGGTGCTGGGCCAGGAACATGCCGTCGAAGTCGTAAAAAAAGCGGCCGGTCAGAGACGGCATATCATGATGATAGGAACCCCAGGAACAGGGAAATCTCTGCTTGCAAAAGCAATGGCAGAACTTCTTCCAAAAGAAGAACTTAAGGATATCCTTGTGTATCCTAACATGGAAGACCTTAACAATCCTAAAATAAGGGAGGTTCCCGCCGGAAAGGGCAGAGAAATCGTCATGGCTCATAAGATGGAGGCCAGAAAGAAAGCCCAGGCCAGAAATATGCTCATGATGCTTTTTGTTGTGGGCATTATCATCTACTCTTATTTTGTTAGTCAATTACTATGGGGCATTATTGCAGGCATTATGATTCTCATGTTAACTCGCCAGTTCCTGCCTAAAGAAGAAATGATGATCCCGAAGCTGGCGGTTTCAAATTATGACAAAGAGCACGCACCTTATATCGATGCAACCGGAGCTCACGCAGGAGCTCTGCTTGGAGATGTGAGGCACGACCCATTCCAGTCCGGCGGGCTTGAAACTCCTGCTCATGACAGAGTAGAGGCTGGAGATATCCACAAGGCCCACAAAGGTGTGCTCTTTATTGACGAAATCAACACTCTCAGGCTGGAATCCCAGCAGAGTCTCCTGACTGCACTTCAGGAAAAAGAATACCCGATTACGGGGCAGTCTGAGAGAAGTTCAGGAGCTCTCGTCAAGACCGAGCCTGTACCCTGCGATTTTATTATGGTATCTGCAGGAAACCTCGACGCTGTGCAGAAGATGCACCCTGCGCTCAGGTCAAGAATAAAAGGTTACGGTTACGAAGTTTACATGCAGGATTCTATGGAAGATACTCCTGAGAACCGGAAGAAAATGGTCCGTTTCGTTGCCCAGGAAGTTGTTCGGGACGGGCATATTCCTCACTTTGATGAAGGTGCAGTGGAAGAAGTAGTTCGGGAAGCCAGAAGGCGGGCAGGCAGAAAAGGACACCTTACCCTAAAGCTTCGTGACCTTGGTGGACTTGTACGCGTGGCAGGAGATATTGCCCATTCCGAAGGCGCTCCATTAACAACCGCCGAGCACGTACTTGCAGCAAAAAGAATCGCAAGATCTATTGAACAGCAGCTTGCAGATAGTTATCTAGAAAACCGCAAGGATTACGAATCCTTCCTTAGAAAAGGTTCTGCTGTAGGCAGGGTCAATGGGCTTGCAGTCATGGGCGGAGATTCCGGAATTGTACTTCCTATAGTCTCCGAAGTCACCCCTGCACTTTCCGGAGCTGAAGGGCGTATTATAGCAACAGGTAAGCTTAAGACGATTGCAAAGGAAGCAGTGTTAAATGTCTCTGCCGTGATTAAAAACATGACAGGCACGGATGTATCTAGGCATGATGTCCATATCCAGTTTGTAGGGACCTATGAAGGTGTCGAAGGAGACAGTGCATCAGTTTCCATTGCAACAGCCGTTATATCTGCCATTGAGAATATTCCTGTAGACCAGACCGTGGCAATGACAGGTTCGCTTTCAGTCAGGGGAGATGTCCTGCCTGTAGGTGGAGTTACCTATAAAATCGAGGCTGCAGCCCGGGCCGGCATTAAGAAAGTAATTATCCCCAAAGCAAACGAGGCAGATGTTCTTATTGAAAAGGCATACAAGGAAAAAATCCAGATCATCCCTGTTTCCTCTATTGCGGAAGTAATGGAACACAGCCTTGTAGGTCCGAAAAAGAACTCAATTATCGAAAAATTGCGAAACATTACAAAGCTCAGCTTCGACATTCCTGAGGTTTCACCTGCTTCCGTACAGGCTAAGAACCTTTTTGGGTGCAGGAACTGATCATGACTATTATGCAGGATATTAAATTTTATGACTGCAGGGTAATTGAGGGCAGTTCCACCTCAATTATTCTGGATAACGGAAAGATTGAAGAACTATCCAGAAACTTCACACGGGGGGCCGGTGTAAGAGCTCTCTGTGGTGGTTCCTGGGGCTATACGTCTGTGGAAGGGGAAATCGACCTCAAGCAGGGTGTCGAGGCGGCCTCAGAACTTGCTATTTCTATGAATGCCAGTACTCCCAAGGAAGACGTGGAACTTGCAGCCATAAATCCTCCAAAAGTAAAGAATCTCCCTGAGGTCAGAATCGACCCAAGGGATGTTTCTATCGAGGAAAAAGTCGATCTTTTAAAAAGCATAGAAACCCATGCAAAAGTAAAGGGCATCAACAGTACCAAGGTAATGTACCTGGAATCCGAATTTAAAGTTGGGTACAGGAGTTCCGATGGAATTGAAGGTGCTTATGAGCTTATGAACGTCGGTTTTGCGGTTTCGGCAGTTGCTTCGGAAAATGGGGTATATCAGGCAGGCAGGGAGAGCCGCTTTGGATATGGGTATGAGGTTTTTGAGAAAGAAAATGTTCTGGAACTTGCTGGCAAGGCAGGAAATACCGCAATCGAACTTCTCAAAGCGAAAACCCCTAAAGGCGGAGAAATGCCTGTGGTCCTTGACCAGGAACTGGCTGGTGTCTTTGCCCACGAAGCCGTTGGACACGCAGCTGAAGCCGATCTTGTCCTTGAGGGCGACTCCATCCTTGAAAACCGAATTGGGGAACATATTGCATCTCCTCTTGTTACGATTATCGATGACCCTACCCTGCACGAGTTTGGATACTATCCTTTTGATGCCGAAGGGGCACAATCAAAAAAGACAGAAATAATCAAGAACGGGGTTTTTAATTCCTATCTCCATTCCCGGGAAACTGCAGCGAAACTTGGAGGAACTCCAGGGAACTGCAGAGCTCAGGGCTATTCAATGCCTGTTGTAAGGATGAGCAATACATTCATAGATAACGGTGATGCCAGGTTTGAAGAGATGCTTGAAGAGGTAAAAGACGGGATGTATCTTATAGGCTCAAGAGGAGGACAGGTAAACACCGGTGAAGGAATTTTCCAGTTCAATGCCGAAAAAGGGTACTTGATAAGGAACGGAGAACTCTCCGAACTTGTAAGGGACGTTTCTCTCTCCGGCAAAACTCTTGAAATTCTCAACCATGTGGCCCTTGTGGGCAATGACCTGAAAATGACTGCAGGCAGATGCGGAAAAGCCGGACAGCTCGTATCTGTATCAGATGGTTCTCCTCATCTTGCAATCTCAAAAGCCCTTGTAGGAGGTGCATGATGTACGAGCTTGCAAGAAAAGCCCTAAGGCTTGCAGAAAAGGCAGGGGCTGAAGAAGCTGAAATCTATTACGCTGCAAATCACTCAACAGGTGTGAATTTTAGAAAAGACGCCCTTGAGAATGCTAAAGACCGTTTTTCAGAAGGCATAGGAATCAGGGCAATAGTAAACGGAGCCGTGGGCTTTGCCAGCACAAATTCGGCAGCACAAGTCGAAAATGCTGTTGAGGTTGCAGTTGCCGAAGCTAGGGTCAGGGAAAGCGACCCTGATTGGATAAGTCTTCCTTCTAACGGGAAATATCCCACTGTCTCGGGCATCTTCGATAAAAAAGTCGATACTCTTGAACTTGAATCCTGTATTGAGCATGCCCTGGCACTTATTGACGGCACAAAAGAAGTCCCAGGCACGCTTCCAACATCAGGAGGTTTTACTCGGTCAAAGGGCAAGCAACTTATCCTGAACACAAATGGCATAGAAATCGAAGAGGAATCAACAGCAATTTCCGGTTTTGTGGATGTCATTACTGTAAATGGGCAGGCTTCAACAGCCTATGACTTCGGGATTTCTCGTTCTTTAGATATTGATTTCTTTGCCCTCGGAAAGAATGCAGCCGAGCTTGCACTGAAGTCCAATGGCGGAATAAAGGTCGAACCCCAAAAGACTGATGTGATCTTCCATCCGTTTGCCATTGCAGACATTATTGAAGAAGCGCTTTCCCCTTCATTTGATGCGGATAATGTCCAGAAGGGAAGGTCAGGCCTGATAGACAAACTGGGAGAAGAATTGGCAGTGCCAGAACTCAGTATCTACGATGACGGGCTCATTGAAGCAGGAATCGAAACATCGGCTTCGGATGACGAGGGAGTTCCTTCTCAGCGCACCACCTTGATTGGAAAAGGTGTGCTTGAAACTTATCTTTATGACAGTTATACTGCAGGAAAAGCAGGCGTAAAGAGTACAGGAAATAGTTCAAGGTCTTCTTACACAAGCCCTCCTTCAGTGGGGCTCAGGAATGTTATCGTTGATTATCCTCAGACAGATGTTATTGCTGATACGCAGTCCGGGATCTTCGTAAACACAGTAATCGGCGCCCACACGGCAAACTCGATTTCAGGAGATTTCTCCATAGAAGCCAGAAATGCCTTCACAATTAAAGACGGAGCACTTGACAAACCTATAAAATCCCTCATGATTTCGGGTAATGCTTTCGAGCTCTTAAAACAGATCACAGGGGCAGGCTTTGATGTCAGGAAAGTCGGAGGAATAATTACACCTTCAATCCGTGTTGCAGATATGAGTGTTATAGGGTGAACTACCTCTCCCTTAATTCTTCGCCTTTCGGCTTAGTTCCGAGGGAGAAGTTTCCTGATTCATTACTTTCTTTTTTGGGAATAAGTCCCCAAGCCGGTTCTCACTGGAAGCTGTCGAGGAAGGGGACTTCATGCCTTAGAATTAAAAAAGCTTTTCTTTTTTTCAATACTAAATATTATTACCCGTTAATAATATTAGAATTTCCATATTACAATAGATATTTGACATTTCCTTATTATAATAGACGTTTGGTATTCTCTGATTGCAGTAGGTATTTGATATTCCTTAATTACAATAGATATTTGGTGTTTATTATAACAGATAATAATCTACAAGGATTGAGATTTCTATTTTCAGGAAAAAAATTTCATTTTAAAAAGATACTGGTTTTTCATTTTTCAGTTTCACCTTTTACGACCATCACAGGCGTTTTTGAATGCCTTACTACATTTTCAGCTACACTCCCCAGCAGGAACCTGTCAAACCCGGTTCTTCCAAGTGTACCCATAACTATAAGGTCCATGTCTTCCTGTTCTGCAAATTCCATAATTCTGTTTGCAGGATGACCTTCAAGAATTACAGGTTCGACATTAACACCTGAACCTTTTCCCGCTTCTTCAACAAAAGCAACGGCTTTTTTCGCTTCAGCTTCGAGAATCTCTCTCAGTGACTCCTCCCACCCGAAATTTCTCGGAGTATAGCCCGTTGAGGCAATTACGTATACGGCGTAGAGTCTTGCTCCAGTAAACTTAGCAAGCTGAATTGCTGCCTCAATTGCCTTTTCTACCTGTCTCGAACCGTCGGTTGCAATCATTATCTTGTCGTAACTTTTGCTTTCCAAATTAAAATCCCCCAATATTAACACTATGAATTTTTATATTAGGATTTTTACATTACGATTTTTAAATTACATTGTACAACTCTTATTTTGAAGCTTTCTATTACATCCTTGGAAAATCTCTCTTGTGTAGACATTTATATGTTTGTTTACACTTACCGGGAAAATACATCTTCCAGTACTGATATAGAATCATATATAAATTACTTTTTCGTTATGTTTTATTATTTACCAATTAAGATTACCTCAACCCTGATATGCAACAGAAAAAATAATATTGTTTTGATATTGATTTATTGTTTTGATATTGATTTATTGTTTTGATATTGATTTATTGTTTTGATATTGATTTATTGTTTTAATATTATTTTACTGTTTTAATTCAGTTTGTTAGCTATATAAGGACAAAAAGTCCTTGAAGTTGAATTTATCCTCGACTATTCTGGCACAAAAAGGTATTCTTTTTTTGCATACCAGAACACTTATATATGGTTTAATCGTCACAGGGGGTTGGTGAACGGGTAAGCTCAAATCAAATATTATTGACAATAATTATATCCAACATATTTTAACCTCCTCTAAAAAACCCCGTTCACAAACCTATTATTTATATCTTTCTTAAGTTTATACAAGTAATTTTTAGTTATTCTTCTCCAATTTTTTCTGATAGAATATTCTCTTCAACTTTTGGAGCACGCGTTTTTAGAGAAATATTCTTCTGACAATTCCTTCACTGCTATCTTCTGTACTGCTATTTTCTGTACCGCTGTTCCTGCACCGATAGCTTCCGTACTGATACGCTCTTGCACCGCTGGCTCCCATTGATAGCCCCTAAATTATGGAGAGATACTTAAAAGTACTAGCAGGATTGCGAGCCTTACAAACACGCTTATTGCCATTGAGTATATGACAATCTGAAGGCCCAGTTGAGTCCCGAAAATCGCTATTTTTCTTGGAAGCTGGCTTCGAAGCGCGAAAATAGGGAGCATGAACGTACTGCCAAGCATGAGTACAATCATTGCCTGTATGTTCGTAATTTCCCCTGAGTGAATCATAGGGCCTAGAAGTGAGATCCCCAGGATTGGACTAGCCACATAGCTTGTCAGCGGGACAATCGACCCTGGAGGAATTTTAAAAAATTCAGCAAGGGGAAGCACACTGAAAATTCCGAAAAATCCCTGTTCCTGGAGTATAAAAATAATTGTAGTTGCAATAATGTAAACTCCTGCAATTTTTAAAAAAATCTTAAACTCTTTCCTGAAAGCTCGGTTAACTGCACTTTTCAAGGAGACTTTCTCTCTGTTTTGCGGTTCAGGGGTTTTGCAGGGGTTGTTTTTAAGGAACAGTTTGCTTGCAATTGCAATTACCAGGATTTTGAATACTGCTGTGACTACGAATACAATAGAATAAAATCCCCCTACCACAAGGCCAAGTGCAGGCAGGACTATGGGAATCTGGTAGGTAAAAAGTTCCCGAAAATAAACAGGCGTAGAATTCATCATTGAACAGAGTAAGACCTCCCGGTTCTCCAGGCAATTCTCTTTTTTTGCCTGGGAAAGCATGCTATTTGCAGCTACCGTAGACCCTATTGACACCAGGAAAGCTGAAGCACAGGTATCGGGCAGGTTAGTGTAGGCAAAGATAGGGCTTACAAGCCTGGAAAATTTCTGCATCAGGCCGAGTTCTACAAGTACGCTTGTACCCACAAGCCCCACAAAAATCATTGCAAGTATGGGAAGCGCAAAATCAAGTACTTTGATTAAAAGACCTATCATTGGTAGTTATTTCCATAGAAAAAAGTGATCAATGTCTCCAGAAAAGGTCTGGGACTCCATCCCTGAAAAATTTTAAATTTATATTTATCTGCTTTTTTTATATTTATCTGCTCTTTTTATGTTTATCTGTTCTTTTAAACAGTTTCTCCTCTTACTACAAGTACTGGTTTTTTTGAGTTTCTTACCACGTTTTCGGCCACACTCCCGAGCAAGAACCTCTCAATTCCAGTCTTTCCAAGTGTGCCCATGACAATAAGGTCAATATCGCTTTGTTCTGCAAAATCGACAAGCTCATTCGCAGGACTTCCTTGCAGAATTACGGATTCAACCTCAACATTTTCAGTTTTCCCAGAGTTTTCGACATAATTCGTGGCCTCTTTGCCTTCGGCCTTGAAGTATTCTAGAATGGCCTTTTCCCATCCCATATCCTTTGGATAAATTATCGAAAGACCTCCAGAAGCAATCACGTACACAGCATACAATTTTGCTCCGCTTATTTTTGCTATTTCAACTGCTGTTTCGACCGCTTTTCTGACAGATTCCGAACCGTCGGTTGCAACCATTATCTTCCTGTAAAAACTGTTAGTCATACCTTACTTCCCATTTTCTTTTGAACTTATATTTGTTGATATGACAATAATCCTTTATAAAGTATCATTCAGGAAAGAAACGATGGCGCAGATAGGCAAATTGCTTGAAACTGTATGCGCCATCACGATCCTATTACTTGCAAGTTCCACGGCAGTTTAGCTAAAGTAACTTCAGCTAAAGTAACTTTTTAAATCTCGTGCGCCTCGGTGAGAATAATAGCACGTGTCGGGCAGGCTTCGACGCAGGCAGGCATATCTCTGCCCTCGCAGAGATCACATTTTATCCCTGCTTCAGCTTGCCTGCTGATTACCTTACGATTGTGATTCATGGAACTGGTCCAGCAGCCCATAACAAGAATCATATGATATAAAGAAGTAAAACGGGAACATACCATAGAACAGAGCCAGCAGTCTACGCAAAGGTTCGGGTCATAGCTTACAATGCTGGCATTTTCATCCTGACAGATAGCTTTCGTAGGGCAAACCGAAACACAGGGAGCATCCTCACAGTGACGGCAGGTAATGGGAAGAGAAACTCCAAGGTCAGGAATATACTCCAGGTTGATGCGCTTTTTCGGAGCTGGTTTTTCTCCTATGGCCGAAAAGAGAACCTTGCTTTCGGAATGGGCAACAGCACACGCAATTTCACAGGAGCGGCACCCCAGGCAACGTTCGGGGCGAATCATTAAATCCTTCATTATAAATCATCTCTTAGTTCAAGCCCAGTGCCTTTCTTTTTTCGTCAATGTGCTCAAGCATCAGGTCTGCAGCTTTAAAGGGATCAGGCTCAACTGCAAAGCTTGCTCCGACCACGTCGTTCAAACCTCCTGTCAGAAGGGACGTAACAGCCTGACTTCCAAGAACAGCCGGAATAGTCCCGAGCACGGTAAATACGCCGGATGAAACCACATAAGCCCCGATGCTAACCGCCTTTTCGCTCATCCATTCAGGGGCTGCTCCTGCTGCTGGAAGATCACTTATGTCCACACCCAGGCGGTTTGCAATCGCAGCTGAAAGCACAAGGATACGGCTGATATCAACACAGGAACCCATGTGCAGAACAGGGGGTATGCCCAAAGCCTTACAGACGGCTTTTAAACCATCGCCTGCAAGTTCGGAAGCTTCCGGCAGAAGAAGCCCTGCTTCGGCACATGCAATTGCATTGCAGCCGGTTGTGACCACAAGCACATTGTTTTCGATCAGTTCTTTAACGAGGTTGACATGGCCGTAGTTGTGCTTTACTTTTATGTTATTGCAGCCGACAACAGCCCCTATTCCCCGAACAGCCCCGCCTTTTATCGCCTCAATGAGAGGATCAGGGCTTCCTCCAAGGGCACTGAGTATAGCCTCGGCACTGAAGCCTGCCATGCACTCCTGCTTTTCTTCAGGTATGGTAACCTTTTCCGGAACCCTGTTAGGGAAGTTTTCAACGGCAGTCCTTACGATTTCTGTTGCGGTTTCATAAGCTCTGTCCTCATGGAATTCCATTCTTACGGTGTTGGGAAAATCGGCCTTTGGAGATGTAGATATAAACTTTGTGTGGTAGCAGCCTGTAAGTTCTCCAAGCGAGGGCATGATACACTGGACATCAACAACCATAGCTTCCACAGCGCCTGTAATTACTGCCAGCTCCTGCTGAAGGAAATTTCCGGCTATGGGAATCCCATGACGCATTAGGGTCTCGTTACCAGTACAGCATATTCCTACAACGTTGATGCCTGCTGCACCCTTTTCCTCTGCAAGTTTAAGGAGCTCGGGGTTTTCTGTAGCTTCCACGATCATTTCTGAGAGAATAGGTTCGTGCCCGTGGACAATTACATTTACTTTGTCTCTGGACAGCACCCCCAGATTAACGGTGCTTCTTCTAGGCTGTGGAACTCCAAAGAGTATGTCCTGGACGTCGGTGGCTATCATCGAGCCTCCCCAACCATCGGAAAGCCCTGTGCGCAGTCCTTGCAGCAGGATATGAACCGCATCATTGTCCACACCTATATGAGTCCTGTGCATGCATTCCACGATTTCCCGGTCAATCCCCCTGGGCTCTATTCCAAGCTCGGCCCAGAGCTTGAGCCTTGATTCCGGAACTCTTCTGGTACACTGGAGATGTCCATCCTGTTTTCCAAATTCCTGAAGCAGTGTGTTAGCAAGTTTGGCTGCGACTTCCTCCAGGTTTTTGCCCTCTGAGGAAATCCCATATTCCGAGGCAAGAGATAGCAGTTTTGCTTCATCTTTTATCCCGTAACTTCCAGCTTCTCCTTCACTCATTTTCTTAAAGGTCAGAACAGCGTCTCTTGCATGGTCGGAATGAGCTGCTGCACCTGCGGCAATCATTCTAAGGAAATTCCTTGCAACTATGATGTCTGCAGTAGCGCCGCAAATTCCCTTTTGAGCTCCCTCTCCGAAGGGATCTATCCTGCATGGACCCATATTACAATTCCGGCAGCAAACTCCTAGCTGCCCGAAACTGCATTGAGGCAGTTGTTTTTCATACCTGTCCCAGGCGGTTTCAATGCCTTCTTTTTCGGCCTTCTGAAGCATTTTCTGACTTGCAAGGTCAATACTTTTCTCATATATTTCCGTCTTCATCTCATATCCCACATTTAACATGAAAATGCTGCCATCTGCAAGCATTTTCATTGGTTGTGCATTTTATTCAAAGAATATCGTGTTTGTTTTCTCTATTCTTTCTGGAACCATCCGAAACTTCGGTTCAAGCTCCCTGATTTGAAGAATTAGTCCCTAAATCTGTGATCCTGAAGCAACTTTACCTGGCTGATTTTTTATTTTTTGATTTCCAGCCCTGTCTAATCTTAAAACTGGCTAATTTGGAAAAATTCTTCAGGATTATCAAATTTTATTGTTTTATAAACTTTATTAAAAAAGCGCGATTATATTAAGATAAAGCTCGTCCCAAGACTATAATTGGTACCCTGAATCTCGAATTCTGAAAGATAAATCGAGTTTAGGATTAACTTAAACATTTGTTTAGTCATTTGAATATCTTTATAGATTGGCTGATATGTTTGTGGACTACTTAGGGACAAATTCACTCTTTCTGTGTTTATTCCTTTCCCATTTTCTAAACTCGATTTAATCTCTCAATTTCATCGAGTTCGTGTTCCATTTTAGACCTCATTTTATGGTTTCATTATTTTCAAGTTTGTTTCTATTAAGTTGTGTTTCTACTATTGTGTAGATAAGCTGTGTAGATAATTTTATGGAGGCGGTCTAAATGTCACTTATTAACAAATTTTTGAGATTTTTTATTCATCAATTGGTTCTCTTCCATTCTACGTTTTATTCGTTTTACTTAAGGAATGCGGATTCCTATTTCCGATTAACTATATAAGTAAATTGTGCTCATGAGGGCTTTGCACGTAAAGTCATCAAAATCCACTACTTTAAATGCAGATGATCGACTTTAAATGCAAAATGCATAATTTAATTAATTATAAGATGTTTAACAGTTTTGAATTTAGTTAATTAACTTCTTTTATATTAAGGACGTTATTTATAGTTCTGTGCAGTTGACGAAGTATGACCTTCCAAAAAATTGGGTGTGTATTTTCGGGATCTGAGTTTAAGGAGTTTGAGGAAATTTAGTATTATTTAGCATGAAAGTACAAAACAAAACTGGCTTCCAATGCTCCTTTTGATTTTTTGCTCCTTATCAAAATTTAAGCCTTGTATGGAAATTCATTGATTAGTTTAGGTATGGTTTGAAAAACCATAGTTAAGACAACCTTAATACCAAAGGTAATGACGAGATCAATAGTCAAAAAAGGTGGGTAAAAAGTACTTTCATTTCTTTGTGCCTGTTATTCGAAGAATATCATGTGCGTTTTGGAGAAAAATATTAAATATATTGTATCTTAGATTTTCATGAATCAACTCGATCAAAATTTTATATTTTAATAAATTAACAGAGTTGCTCTATTTTTCGCGTTTTATTTTTTTCTCAAAACGTTTTCCTTGATAATCCTCCAACATTTTGTTGATTTTTACGCTTACCCCAGGAATAATCGTTGGTTCTATCTTCGCATATTGACCAATTTTCTCGATGATACAATCTAGCAACATTTTTCGTTCATTTTCTTTTAGTAAATAATAACGATCGGTTAAGCTGATAACTCCTTTATCGTATTCAGAGGATTTTACAAAATTATACATCCCTGGAGCACCTATGGAGACAAACGAACCGTATGAAATAAACGAAAATGATCCGTGCCTAGACCGAAGATACATTTCAACTAGCTGAACTTCATACTTCTTATCCCAAATAACCTCATATTTAAATTCTTTTTTCTTACGAATGTCCTCATGGGTGTTATCAAATGGATCGATTATATGGAAATCAGTGAATCTTAAACCAGGTTCCAGAATTAAGTTATAAATGCCTCCCCGTCCTTCTTTGCTAGGCCCAATTGGAATTCCCATATGTTCAAATTTAAATGAATATTCATTGTCGTGGACTTCTAGCCGGAGACAAGTTTTTGAATGTTCCATTGTACATTTATCAAAGTTATATATATGATTTCCACCTAAATCGAATTTATAGCTGGGGACATCTGAATGGATTTCCCTCCGTCTGTCTAAAGTCACACGCTCTGTTTCGGATTTTGGTTTTATATTAAAATTATTCATAGTACCGTCACGAGCTAGCATATCGACAACAACTGCGTCAAGATACATAGATCATCTCACCTTGTTCCAACTCATTTTATTTTTTTCGTCACTGAAGTTTTATCTATATCTTCCATATAAAATTGTGTAATAGAAATGACGCCTTCTTACTCAACACAAATCGCCATGTTTTTTGATATAAGGCGTCGTTTTCTCTTCTATTTGTTGAGTCAATTTATATTTTGAAAATAAACTATCTATTTATTTAGAAACTTTTTTATGTTCATAAGTTTACTATTAATTGGCGATTTGTTTGAGATTACCTTTACGCTATTCATATGTTGGTAGCTTGTTCTATGATTGTTCTCTTTCTCAAATTGAAGTCGACTATTGTTAGAAGGAAACGAGAATGGATACTATTGATAAGAAAATATATTTTTATAGAATACTTATGAAAAAAATTGGTAAAGTTGTTACTTCGGATAAAGTTTTTTCAAAAATCAATACTTTGCCATTTACTAATGGAGAACGTTATTTAGATTTAGAAAACGAAAATTCTCAATGTATGTATATTGAACCTATAAAACAACCATTAAGAGCTAACATAGGTACTGTTAGAACAAAGAATTTACCCATGACAGAACAAAAAGGAGTGCAAGATCCTTTAAATTTACCTCCTGGTGTAGGATTATATGAAGGCACTCATTTTGTAATATTTTCTAATAATGTAATGGGAGCTGAATACAATTATTACGGACCAAGAATAAGTTGTTTAAAAAATTATATTCCATCTAAAGTTCCTAGTTTAGTAGATGAGGTGGAGTTAATCCCGATTATGAGACACGATTTTATGGAGCAAATTTCAAAAATAGGGGAAATTAAAAAGTTTCGCATGAAAATACAAAGTGACAATATCATTCTTACAGAAAAATTGAATGCAAACCTTCATAGCATGTTTGAACAGGCTAAAAGAGTAGCATATGACACGGAAGATTTAGACATTACTTTAAATTTGTCACACAATATGAAATTATCTATGCTCGATAAATTATCAGAATGGTTGCCCATTCCTGAAGTGCTATCCAGTTTATCAGTTTTAAAAATTCATGCAAAAAACGAAGAAACTAGAAAAATGGAAACGTTTGACTTACTTCAAGATTATATGCTTTCAGTAAAGCCAGTAAATAAAAAAGACGAGTTACATAGGTCGGTCGACAAAAACTCTATGTATAATGCAATCGAATCATCTTATGACGAATTAAAATCTGAGATAAATAGTGTAATTGGAAACGAAAAATAAATGACTGAAACATTATCCGATAACTATCCTAAGAATTTCCTAACATATGAATTAATAATTTCTTTATTGATTAGTGGAATAGCTATAGCTATAATTCAATTAAAATGGTCTCCAGAAGAAGTACACAAGTGGATGTTTTTTAACAAATCTCAATTTTATTCATTGTTAGCTACTATTAGTGGAACTCTTCTGGGTTTTATTATTACTGGTATTTCTGTAATTCTGTCTCTATCAGGATCACAAAAATTAGAAAAAGCAACAGAAAGCACCCAATTTAAAAAAATATTTGTAGTATATTTCAGTACGATAAAATTTCTAGCATTTACTGTAATTATATCAATTATTGGATTTTTAGTAAACAATGATTCTATTAATATCTGTTTATTATATCTATTAATAATTTTATCAATTATTTCATCTTTTAGAATACAGTTTGGGTTCTCAGAAATATAGTTGACATTATTATTCCAGATGCGAATACTAATTCTAAAAAGGCATAAGTATTTAAATTTTAAACTGTTTTGTATTCATACTTACATTATAAATCAACGTTGTCCACTTATTATCGCCTTTTAACTCAATACCACAAGCCTCAGTAGAAATAAAAATAGAAAGCGTTGTGTTCTTTGCTCTTACTTTGATTGTAAAAATTCTGGCTCGATTCCATTCCCCTAGCTTCGGCAGGTAAACATATATGTTAATATAATTAATATTCATATCTTTTTTCTTTATATTCCATGGCAGATAAAAACAACAGTCGAAGAGTCAACTCCTCAATAAAACGTACAAGATTCTTAGGTCACCTTGGTTTTATTGTTGGAGTTTTCCGAGACCTTGAAGTTAACAAACTGGTCGATGAGAAACTTCCTAAAGAACGAGATCACAAGGTTCCTCACTCCGTCTGCATCCTTGCCATGGTACTCAATGGTCTTGGTTTCATAGGACAACATCTGTACCTTTTTCCTGATTTTTTCAGGACTATTTCTATAGAAAGACTTTTTGGAGACGGTGTCACACGAGAAGACCTGAATCAATATGCTATTGGAGAAACTCTTGACAGAATCGTAAAGTATGGTCCTGCAAAACTATTTACGGAAATCACTCTTCACATTATGAACCGTCTACCTATTCCTGTCCATTGTTTACACGCTGACACTACGAGTGTCAGCGTTTATGGCGATTATGAAGACAAAGAAATTGAGTTTATTGATATTACTTTTGGGAGTCCCAAAACGGAAGATGGAACCTAAGACAATTTGTACTGAGCCTGATTGTTAATCAGCATGGCATACCACTTTTCATGAATACACATTCAAGGAATGCTTCAGACAAAAAAACAATTCTGGAAGCAATCAAGTCTATTAAATCAGCTTTAAGCCCTGAAAGTAAAGTGTACTATGTTGCTGATAGTTCATTTTATACAGACAATAATATCAAGAATATAGGAAAGTCATTCTGGATCAGTCGTGTTCCTGCACTACAATTAATGAGGCAAAGGAACTGCTAACAGCAAATCTAAGCCTGAAAACGTTGAAAAGCGACGAGAGATACTCATTTTATCAAACCTTTGTGGATTATGGTGGGGTCAAACAAAAGTGGGTTTTGTTACTCTCTCATAAAATGAACGAAAAGAAATAGGTAACTATCAGAAGAAAGCTTGAAAAAAAGCTTGAAAAAGCAGAAAAGTCGCTTAAAAAGCTGGCAGAAGATTACTTTTTCTGTGTAGAAAATTCATTAAAAGCAGCAGAAAAATGGATTGCAGATTTTCCTTCAGTTTTTTTGAGAAAATAGATTTGAAAACCATTAAAAAACGTGAAGCAGGTAAAAGAGGCAGACCTTTGAAAGATGAAAAATTAAAGACGTATTACAGGATTAATGGAATAATAAAAGTTAACGAAGCTTTTGTTTTAAAAAAATGGAAAAATTGGGCTTTTCATTCTTGCAAGTAATGATATCAACCTTTCTCCTGAAGAGATGCTGAAGTATTACAAAGGACAAGATAAAGTAGAAAAAGGATTTAGATTTTTGAAAAGTGACACATTTAGCGTATCGAAGATGTACCTCAAAAATAAATCAAGAATTGAAGCGTTGACAATGATAATGGTGGAGGGTTTTATAGAGTCAATGGTAACTTATAATTCATACATAATTTTTTCAAAGTATTATAAGTTTTTTTGAATACCGTAACCCAAGTAAAAATATCATAATTTTTTATTTATAACACTACTATAATATTAGTCTTGAGATTAGTTTATACAAAGAATGACACTCGATAGAGTGGACAAACTTCAAATCGTAAGTACCTGTAAATATATAGATTACATTAAAATAGAAAGATGAATTGAATACGGTTAAGTAACGGGATAAAGTTCACATCCGCAGAACAAAAAGCAAGGATTAAAAACAATCAGCTTTCCTTATTAAATGTTAAACTTTGTCTCCTCTTATTAGAAAAGCGACTTTAACGGTGAATTTTGGTGAAAAAAGATCTTATGGATATTTTGGCCTGCCCTGTATGTAAGGGCGATCTGGTTTTGAACGTTGTCGAAGAAAATAAAGAAGAGGTCATATCTGGAACCCTCTACTGCCCTATATGCAAAGAGCACTACCCCGTCGATGAGGGAATCCCAAATTTGCTTCCTCCTGACCTTAGAAACTGATGTGAGGGTTAAACTTGCAGCAGACATTCCAGAATGTTATTATCAACCGACAAGAGATAAACTCAATTGAGTTTGAAAATGAAAGCGTTGAGATTTCTCTGTCTCCCGGCGGAGAAGAAACCTTTGAGATCCTGATTACAAACCATGGGTCTCCTACGCATATTCACTTTTCAGTAAGTGACGAACTGAAAGGTCAGATCATTTTTCTGAGGGACAATCCATATGTGCTTCAGAAAGAATATGTCTCTGTAGTTGCAAGAATCCCGCAAGAAGGCAGAGTGCTTACCAAAGGGCAGATCTATATTACAGCGGGTTATGGCTCAAGAAAGAAAGGTTTTCCAGTCCAGCTTGGAAAAATCGATCCTAAGCCGCAAGAACACTCCGAAGACGAGTCTCGTGCAGGAAATCAGGAAGAAAAATTGAGTTCTCAAAGATCCTCAACTACACTACCTATAAAACTCTCTCACCCAAAATCAATAAATGGGCTTGACGAGTTTTCATCTTTTATCCACAGAAGCTTTACAGGAAGCTTTTCAGCTACAGAAAGAAAGATTCCAAAAAATGTAAGTGAAAACGAAAAACTTCCTTTTCACATCGCTTTTGGAGGTTTTTTATTACTTGTATGTTTATTCTTCCTCTACTTTATACTGCCATCGAGTCTGCAGTTTAAAGTCAGCTTTGCCCAGTCGGTTTTGTTTTCAATACTTTTTGTGACCTGTATAATATATATTCTGCTAAAAATTGCAGAAGAGAGCTAAACCTTTTAGGAGAACTACAGTTGTGAACCTAAGTTTATACCCATTTTGAACCTGATGCTCACTCAATTCATTTTCAGTTCATAGCTAAAAGTTGTGATTTTCAGGTTAATAAGTCAGAACTCATTTCAAGTTTATAACTGAGATTAACTTCAGGTTTATAACTGAGATTAACTCCAGATTTATAACTGAGATTAACTCCAGATTTATAACTGAGATTAACTCCAGATTTATAACTGAGATTAACTCCAGATTTATAACTCAGAATTCATTTCTGAACCCAAAGTGAGGATTCGCTTCAGGCGCATAAGTAAGAATTCATCTGGTTCAGAACTGAGAAAAGCATGTGAAAATCCATTTTGAATATTCATAATTATTTATAATTGTGAGGTCACCTGAAGACAAGGAAATTGTACTTTTCTGTGCTTTATTCTCCCTCATTCAGGATTTTTCCGTCCGCCGGCACTTTAATCATTACTTTAAGAACTCTTTTTCATTCGTGTCTATTCTTTTACTTTCACTTCTTATTTGAGCCTGTTCATTTTTAGAAGTTGGGAGTAATTTTTATATCATGAAGATATTGGTATTGTGTTCGTACCAGAGGATTAATGACAGATTTTTTATACATTACTAATTTGATTATTTCCTGTCTAACTCCGCATAATATCTTTTAGTAGTCTAAAACCACTATTGGAAAAAAATAATGAGGAAGCTTATCCATGAAGTATATCATAGTTACCGGTGGGGTGATGAGCGGGCTTGGAAAAGGCATTACCATCGCATCCATTGGCAGAAACCTTAAAGACAAAGGTTATAAAGTTACGGCTATCAAGATCGACCCTTACATCAATATTGATGCGGGCACCATGAGCCCCTACCAGCATGGGGAAGTTTTTGTGCTCAAGGACGGCGGGGAAGTGGATCTGGATCTTGGGAATTACGAGCGGTTCCTTGATACTGAACTTACAAGGGACCATAATCTTACCACAGGCAAGATCTACTTAGAAGTAATTTCCAAAGAGAGAAGAGGAGACTACCTCGGAAAAACCGTTCAGATTATTCCCCACGTCACAAATGAGATCAAAAGCAGGATCAGAAAGGTCGCTGCCAGGAGTGGGGCTGATATATGTCTTATTGAAATCGGAGGAACTGTTGGGGATATTGAAAGCATGCCTTTCCTTGAGGCTGTGCGCCAGATGCACAGGGAAGAACCTTCCGAAAATATCGCATTTATACATGTGACCCTGGCTATGGAAGACCTTCAGGGTGAGCAAAAAACCAAGCCTTCGCAGCATTCTGTAAAGGAACTCCGTGCCCTTGGGCTCAGTCCTGAAGTAATCGTTGTAAGATCAAAGTCTCCTCTTCAGGAAAGTGCCAAAGAGAAGATTGCCCTCTTTTGTGATGTGCCCCAGGAGCTGGTTATCAGCGCTCACGACGCCGACGATATTTATGAAGTGCCTCTTGAGATAGAAGAGCAGGGATTGACCACCCAGCTCATGAAACACCTGCAACTGGAGTCAAGTGTCGAAAACGGTGCATGGAAAAAGATGGTCTCAAGGATGCACTCTACAACCAACACGGTTAAACTTGCAATCGTCGGAAAATATACGAATCTTGAGGACTCTTACCTCAGCATCCTTGAAGCTGTCAAGCACGGAGGAATTGATAACGGATGCAGGGTTGAAGTCAATATGGTTGAAGCCGAAATCCTGGAAGAAAATCCAGCCGAGATTGAGAAGCTAATACAGTATGATGGGATTCTTATTCCGGGCGGTTTTGGCGGTCGCGGCACAGAAGGCAAGATGATGGCGATTAAGTTCGCCAGGGAAAATGATATTCCTTTCCTTGGGATCTGCCTGGGCATGCAGCTTGCAGTCATCGAATTTGCCAGAAATGTGGCTAAACTCAAAGGAGCAAACAGTACGGAATTTGATGAAGATTCCCCTTATCCTGTGATTGATCTCCTACCTGAGCAGACCGGTGTTGCAGAAATGGGCGGAACCATGCGCCTTGGAGACTATGAAGCCATCCTTACAGAAGGCTCTATTGCCGCTAAAATCTATGGGACCAATTACATTGTCGAGCGTCACCGCCACAGGTATGAGGTTAACCCGGAGTTTGTTGACAGACTTGAGTCTTATGGCATTGTCTTTTCCGGCAAAAACAAGAACAGGATGGAAATTGCCGAGATTCCTGGCAAGCGTTTCTTCTTTGGTTCCCAGTTCCATCCTGAGTTCAGATCACGGCCTGGAAGACCGTCTCCTCCATTCAATGGCCTCGTCGCAGCAATGTGCAAATACAGAAAGGAAAGAGAAGGACGATAAACTATAGAAAGGAAAGAGAAGGACGATAAACTATAAAAATGAAAAAGAAGGGCGATAAAGCAGGTAAAATTTATTTTATGGGATATATCACCTTTAATTCCTTTTTTATAAATATTTTAATCGTATAAGGGAAGTTCAAACCTTTAATCTAGCTTAACACTTTGTCAAAAAGATTTATTTGGCTGGAAACTGATAAATACTTTTAAAATTGAAAAAGGTAGATTATGCGACATTTATTGAGGCATCTTACATAAATAGTGCCTGTACGGATATCGCAACTTCACTAAAACTTATGAAGGTAAACATTATGGCAATGTCTAAAAAAGATCTGGAGAAGAAGAAAAGCGCTAAAAGACAAAAGCTTGAGGAGCTGGAAAAACAGGCTTCTGCAGGTAGCAAGGATGCCAAGAAGAAGCTTGCAAAGGAAAAGAGGAAAAAATAATTTCTTTAGAAGTTTTTCTTTTCTAGACAGCGTGTAAAAAGATCCGGGGACTATTCACCCCGATCAACACCAATTTTTATCTATATTCACCCCGATCAACACCAATTTTTATCTAAACTGTACAAGAAGTATTGTTAAATACTTTCTTTTCTCGTCTTGAACCCCTTTCTACCCTAGAATTTTGTTGCTATTTATCTTTCTTACCCAATTTGTATCGCTTTTTCGTGACCCTTATTCTCTACAAAAAACGCGTTGTTTAAGCATATATTATAAATATGGAAATTATCAAAAACAATAAATCCCAGGTAAAAATTAAAACTGGAAGGGAAAAACGAAGCACAATCCCTATCTGTAATTTAAGACTTAAACTTAATAAAATAAGTACAATTAAATAGGGTCAATAATTACATAAGCCCATTAAATATGCACATTGGGATCTTATTCAAGCTCAATATAGAATTCAATTATTTAATTTCATTTTCAAGTCAATGTTTAACCGCATTTAATAAATCAATGTTTAACTGCAGTAATAAGTCAATGTTTAACCAAGTCAATGTTTAACCGCACTTAATTATACCTTGACATTAAGTATTTGCACTCACTTTATAACCACAGAAAGCACGGAAAGCGTGGAAGAATTGTGTTCCTATTTCCTTTATTCTATGTTTTCCTTGCTTTTCGTGGTAACATTTCAATTCAGATTGATAAAGAAATTTTGGTCGTTGAATATAAAAAAGTAAAGCAGCAAGCACAGGTTATTGGTATGTTCTACGGACAAATTATGAATGAGAGTAAAGAGTCCAGTAATATCCAGAAAGTTAAGTTCGTTTTATGAATAAGATAAAGTTGACATAAAGAGTTGATACAACGATTGAGCTGATAATTAAAGCATTCTGGTTGATGCTTCCAGCATACCTTTCCAACCCATTTGCAGCTGTTTTCGGTGGTGGGAAACCGATTGATGGGGGGAGGACGTATAAGGACGGAAGACGGATCCTTGGAGACGGAAAGACTTATAGAGGGCTCTTTTCAGGTATATTTTGCGGGTTTATTGCAGGATGTATTGAGATCTGGCTGAGTTCCAGAGGATTTGAAATTATGGGGATTAATATGCCTGTCTTTGGTCCTGATTACAAAAGCGCTTTAATAGTTGTGCTCGCCCTCGCCTCCGGCGCTCTGTTCGGTGATATGTTCAAGAGCTTTTTCAAGCGCAGGATGGGCCTGAAAAGAGGAGCATCCCTTCCTCTGGTAGACCAGCTTGACTTTGTGGTGGGAGCCTGGGTATTTACATACCTTGTAGCCCCTGAGTGGTTTGTGAGCAATTTCACTCATGGAATCATGCTTACCGTTATTATAATAACGCCTCTTCTCCATCTTACAACAAATATAATCGGATACCTTATAGGTGTAAAAAAAGAACCCTGGTGAAATTACACCGGAAATTCATAAGAATCAGTACAGGAAGAACTTTAATAAAGCACTTATAGCGCTAATAAGGCTGCAAATACGGTGAGAGAATGAGCAAAACAAATTTAGAAACAGGAAATAACATTGAGAATCAGAAACAGGAACTTATCGCAGCCCTCAAGGCTTGCGGAGCCGTACGCTACGGAAATTTCACACTTGCCTCGGGAAAGAAGAGCAAATATTATATAGACATCAAAAAAGCCAGTACTGACCCTAAAACCCTGAAACTTATCGCACGGCAGGCAGCATTCAGGATAAAACAGATGGACGTGAACATAATAGCAGGAGTGGAACTTGGAGGTGTGCCATTGGCAACCGCGGTTTCCATGGAAACCGAACTCCCCCTGCTTATAGTCCGGAAATCTGTAAAGGACTATGGTACAAGAAGCAGGTTTGTAGGCGACTTTAAACCGGAAGACAGGATTGTAATGCTCGAAGATGTCACGACAAGTGGAGGATCGGTCAGAAACGCAATTGAGGTTGTCAGAGAAACCGGAGCAAATGTCACATATGTAATCAGTGTTGTGGACAGGGAAGAAGGAGCAATTGAAAACTTAAAAGAGGCAGGTACGGAACTTGTTCCTCTTGTGAGTGCAAGCGATCTCTTAAAATAAATAAAGTGTGAGGCACCTCCGGTACTGAAGCTTTTTAGATTTTGCCTTCAAATCCATCAATTGCTGCAGGAAGGCATTCAAGAACGTTAGCAAAACCGGAGTGATGAAGGTTCAATACCACTGCAGCAACAATTTCTTCATGGGTTGCACCCTCGTTCTTTGCCCTCATTGCATGCATCTGTACGCCCCGTAGGTTTCGATTCGCAGTCTGGATGCTATGTTGATCAACTGCTCCGGTTTTAGCATCAAGGCCTTTCAACGCTTTCTGGGTTTCGATATGATCGTTAAAACTCGCTGCTACTTCAGGACATTCTTTTTGGAAGATTTTATATGATCTTGACTCGCAGTTTTTATCTCCTGAACAAGGGTAATCATTTTTTACTTTATAAGAATTAGGTTTTCGTCTCAGGGAAAAGTATGAGTTCTTCATCCCTCTAAGAAAACCTGGAATACCTGGTCAGAGAAAAGATTTTAGGTCACTGCAAATACTGCAAATACTGCAAATACTGCAAATACTGATAACACTGAAAAATATGGAGCAAAAATTAAAACATGCCTTAAAAAGAAAGATTTTTAGCTAAGTTTAAAACCTGACAATGAGAAGATATTTATTAGAAGAAATAGAGAACTAGGAAGTCCTTCAGTATATTCCTAATTAAAATTATTTGGTAATAAATTATCAATAAACTGTCAATAAATTATCAATAAACTGTCAATAAATTATCAACAAACTGTCAATAAAAGAGACAGCTGCATAAAGTAGAATTGAAAGGTTTTGAGAACTGAAAATTCATTACCTTTTCTCATCTCATATATTTCACCTTATTATCAGTACATATTGAAACCATACTTATACTTGAACATAATAGGTATTTTTTTAAAACCAGGAGAATAAAAATGAAAATTTTGCTTATCGGCGGAGGCGGAAGGGAACACGCAATCGCCGAAGGAATCAAGAAAAGCAAGCATAATCCCTCTCTTTATGCGTTAATGGCGAAAAAAAATCCCGGAATTGCTGCCCTTTGTGAGGATTTTCTCCTTGAGAA
The DNA here is from genome assembly GCF_000969985.1 of Methanosarcina barkeri str. Wiesmoor. GTDB lineage: Archaea > Halobacteriota > Methanosarcinia > Methanosarcinales > Methanosarcinaceae > Methanosarcina > Methanosarcina barkeri_B. The sequence continues at coordinate 1,519,717 of NZ_CP009526.1, forward strand.
GGAAACCGAAGTTGAAAAAGTTGTTGAATACGCAAAAGCCAGAAACATCGAAATGGCTTTTGTAGGGCCTGAAGCCCCTCTTGCAGCAGGAGTTGCAGATGCCCTATGGGAAGCCGGAATTCCGGTTGTAGGGCCTAAAAAATCCTGTGCAATTATAGAGTTTGACAAAGCCTGGGCAAGAAATTTCATGAAAAAATATGGAATCGAAGGCTGCCCTGAATATGAAGTTTTCACAGAGGAAAAACCTGCGCACGATTTTATAGAAAAACTGGGCGATGTGGCAGTCAAGCCTTCAGGTCTTACAGGAGGTAAAGGCGTAAAAGTTATGGGAGACCAGCTCCCTGACCTCAAGGCCGCCAAAGCTTACACAAGTGAGCTGCTTGAAAAAGGGTCTGTAGTTATCGAGGAACGCTTTATAGGAGAGGAATTTACACTTCAGGCCTTTGTGGATGGAAAAAGCCTTGTTTTCTTCCCTGCCGTGCAGGACCACAAGAGAGCCTATGAAGGAGATCTCGGACCCAATACTGGTGGTATGGGTTCATATACTGATGCCGGAGAAATCCTGCCTTTTATGCTCCCTGAAGACCTTGAGAAGGCAAAGAAGATTATGCAGGATACCGTAAAGGCTCTTTCTGAGGAAACCGGGATCGGTTATCAGGGTATTCTCTATGGGCAGTTCATTCTTACAGCCAGCGGGCCCAAGGTCGTAGAATTCAATGCTCGATTCGGTGATCCTGAAGCCATGAACGTGATATCTCTTCTTGAAACAGACTTTGTGGATATCATGTCTGCAGTGGTTAAAGGAACCCTTGGAAATTTGCCTGTAAGCTTTAGCAAGAAGGCAACTGTCTGTAAATATGCAGTTCCTGCTGGCTATCCTGAAAATCCTGAAAAAGACAGCGAGGTAACTGTAGAAGACATAGGGGATGCGTCCATTTATTATGCCAGTGTCTACGAAAAAGAAGGAAAAGTTTACACAACCAGCTCCCGCGCAATTGCAGTTATTGGAATTGCTGAAACTATAGCTGCAGCCGAAAAAATTGCCCAGAATGCCCTTGAAAATCTCCATGGCAAGCTATTTTTCCGGAAAGACATTGGGACTGCCGCTCTTATCCAGAAGAGAATTGACCATATGAAAGAACTTAGAGGCTAACTGCTGAAAATAAGGCTAACTGCCACAAATAAGACTAACTGCTGAAAATAAGGCTAATTGCTGAAAATAAGGCTAATTGCTGAAAATAAGGCTAATTGCTGAAAATAAGGCTAATTGCTGAAAATAAGGCTAACTGCCTGAAATGTCCTGCAAAAGTACGGCGTGCAAATAAGTACTATGCAGTAGTATAAACTAAAATTCAACCAGAATGAAGTAAGTTCGGTTAAAAAAGAGAAACTCAGCTTGAATGAAGTAAATTCAGCTTGAATGAAGTAAATTCAGCTTGAATGAAGCAAATTCAGCTAGAGTAAGTCGGGGTTGAAGTGATGAAGAAGGATGTACTTTCGATAACTGACCTGTCCAAAGAAGAGATTTATGAACTCCTCGAATCGGCCATGGACCTGAAAGAAAAACGCAAAGCTGGAGAACCTACAGAGTACCTGAAAAACAAAAGCCTGGGGATGATTTTTGAGAAAGCTTCCACAAGAACCAGGGTTTCCTTTGAGGTTGCAATGACCGATTTCGGTGGACATTCCCTTTACCTGAATTCCAGAGATATTCAGATAGGTAGAGGCGAAACTATTGAGGACACTGCCAGAACTCTCTCAGGTTACCTTCACGGAATCATGGCCAGAGTTATGAGCCACGAGACCGTAGAGAAATTGGCCAAATACTCAACCATACCCGTGATTAATGCGCTTTCGGACCGGGAGCACCCCTGTCAGATCCTTGGTGACTTCATGACCATAATGGAGTACAAGGACAAATTCGAAGACCTGAAGTTCGCCTGGGTAGGAGACGGAAACAACGTCTGTAATTCAGCCCTGCTAGGCTCGGCGATTGTGGGGATGGAATTCGCAGTTGCCTGCCCGAAAGGATACGAACCTAAACCCGAGTTTCTTGAAAAGGCAAAATCCCTCGGAGGCAAGTTTACAGTCACGGATGACCCGAAGGTTGCTGTAAAAGATGCGGATATCATTTATACGGATGTCTGGGTCTCCATGGGTGATGAAGCCGAGCAGGAGAAACGCCTGAAGGAATTTGCCACGTTCCAGGTCAATACCGAACTCCTTGGAGTTGCAAAACCGGACGTAATAGTTATGCACTGCCTGCCAGCCCGTAGAGGTCTTGAGATTACGGATGAAGTTATGGACGGCCCGAATTCCGTAATTTTTGAAGAGGCTGAAAACCGCCTACATGCGCAAAAAGCTCTTATCCTGAAATTGATGAAATGAATATTTCATCAATTTCAATCTACTTTATATACATTATAAATACTCCAGGATTTTCGGTTTATGTGGTTTTAAGTCGGAGTTAAAACTTGCTTAAACCTTGTTTTCTAAAAGGAAATAATTATAGGAGTTCAGGCGGATTTCGTCCTCCGAACGGGCTTTCAAGGAAAAAGTATAAGAACAAAGAGCACTACTATTGCTCCTGCAACATAAGCTACATCGTGCGAGAGTTGCCCAGCCAGGTCAAAGGCGCCAGGTTCAGAGCCTGGTTTCGTAGGAATTCGTGCGTTCGAATCGCACCTCTCGCACTAAACTTTTTTATGCAGATTATTATTCTCATTTCATTAAAAACCTTTTCTCAGTTACCTTAAGAAAACCTTGCACCTTATGGAAACTTGAATGCTAAAGATTTGTAAAATGCTCAAAGGGATTAGTGATCTGTTTTCCGCAGATATCTTCAAAAAATAACATTTTTCTTGTTATCGTTTTTGGAGAAGTATTCGAAAATATGCAGTTATTGTCTCAACTGAAGCGTCGTAAATCTGTGCTGGAAATTTTCAATGAAGGCAAAAGGTCGAAAATTGTAGGAGCTTCAAAAACACATGTTTGAGCAACCAAGGCAGTTTTTAGAAAAAACGATAGCAGAAAAAATTATGAAAATTGAGAGAACATCTGAGGAAAGTGGGCAGGATAAAAAATGGTAGTAATTCGTGATAACTACATAATATACACATCAGATGAAACTAATAAATACCTAAGTACTTTGAAAAAAGTAAAGTTAAAGTTCGTATTCACACTAAAACATGCATCATAGTTAAATATTATTGAAAGTTTCTTCGGTAAAATGACTAGAAACTTTTTAAGGGCAATTAGAGTGGAATCATTAGAGGAATTGAAAAGCAGGATTGATCAATATATAAATTTACTTAACGAAAAATCTGTAATATTTATGTGGAAGTATAAAGTTGAAGAAAAAGATAAGATTCCAGGTGGAATTATGATGTAAAAATATGCAAATACCTTGGAATCGATACACTAGTTCATTAACTGCCCTTAACTCTGATCAATCTGTTCTGCAGAATCCCATTCTTTAAATGTGTTACATATCTCTGGGGCATACTCGTTGTACAGGTAGTGTGATCCATTGAGCACTATCAGTTTGTTTTTCCCATTGTTGCCGAACTGCTCTACGTGTTTCTCTTTCCAACCTGATGTTGTTTCCACATTTTCTGAGGATATAAAAAAGAGGACAGGGACATTATCTGGGAATTTCATACCTGAGAGCTTGTTGCAATTTTCTTCCAACATTTCCATTTCGTTCATAGCGTTCTGAGATAGCAATCTGTTCAGGTACATCTTTCGCAGAAGTTCCTGTTCTTCCTCTGAACGCTGATACCCAGATGCCTCAGGTATTATACTTGAAGGATCAATTACTGAGAGAAGTCTGATTATTCCAAGCTTATTCAATGTACGAAGCGTATTTCCATAACTTAGACTTTCCTGCATGGATGCTTCCAGGTCGTCTTCATTCGCTACACTGGTGTCTATTCCGACAAAGGATTTTACTTCATTAGGATACATATTAGCATAGTATAATCCGTACAATCCTGATATGGAGTGTGCCATCAGAGTGTAATTATTATAACCCATTTCCTTAAGGGCTCTGTGCAGTTCGTATGTAATGTTCTCCACACTTCGGTCACTGTTGGTGTCATCGCTAAGCCCATATCCAAAGTATTCTGCTGTTATCACAGTGTACTTATCATCTAAGTTTGCAGCAAGTGGTCGCAGATCAAGGACAGGGGAAGGGGAACCCCAGCCGCTTAAGAGCACAACTACCTGATCCCCGCTACCCGCTACATCTATACACATGTTCTTTCCGTCAACTTGAACTCGATGCCCATATGCGTTCTCCAGGTCTTTACTCTCCTGGTGGCATAGGAATGAATTGGTAGTAGCGCTGAGAACTATAATAATTATCAGTGCTAATGGAATACCTATAAGTGCTTTCTTGAACAACTTTCGTGATATTTTTGCATTCATAAGGACCTGGGTTGATATTTTAGATATATAATATTTATGTGTTATATTCAGAATACATCCAGGGCTTAATATGCAAACGTGTTTTTAAGAGGCCGGTGAAATTTATATGGCTAAGAAAGCAGTGGTTATTATAGATGATATTGATTTTGTATGTGTCTATGAGGGTACCGAGAGATTTTACATAGGTGAAGAGATTAAGCTCACTGACGATGTTTCCATTGCTATCTGAAAGTCAGCCGTACTTCAGGTTCCAGGGTCTCAAAGTATGCTTTTCAGGAAGCAAAGAGACGCAACTTTGATGTGATCATGGAAAGAAAGCTGAGAACTCAGGTGGTTTTTGAGTGTTTGAGATAGATTTATGGTGGTTAGAGCAAAAAGGAGACAAAATGAGAGAAATGTTGAGTTTAAATCAACAGCTTGCTTTCTAATGCATTTATGCTTCTTTTTGTATCCTTTCAAGTAATCGCTATTTATATGTGTAATATCTTCTCAAGTAATTGTTTTATACGTGCAATATTTTCTCAAATAATGCTTTATATGTAAAATATGCTTTCAACATACTAGACATTACATTATCATACTGCTCTGCTGTGAGAATCATGCTTTGCTATAGCAAATATTTACATTGTTAAGCTCTGGTTACTTCTTTGCTATAGCAAACATTTACATTGCTAAGCTCTAGTTACGCTTGAAAATTATATCAAGCGCTTCATTTAATATTATTTGACAACTTAAAGAAAAACGTAATTTTCGGGGACTATTATGAGAATTGCTATACTTAATAAAGATAAGTGTCAGCCCAGACAGTGTAGTAAGGAGTGCGAGAAATACTGTCCGAGGGTTCGAACAGGGGATGAAACGATTGTTTTTGAAGAAGACGGAAAGCCCGTAATTTCCGAAGAATTATGTGTGGGTTGCGGAATTTGCGTCCACAAATGCCCTTTTAAAGCCATTATGATCATAGGGCTTCCTGAAACTCTGACAGAGCCTACTCACAGGTACGGAGTAAATGGTTTTGCCCTCTTCGGACTGCCTGTACCCAGGGTGGGAAAAGTAACAGGGATTCTTGGCCCTAATGGGATAGGAAAAAGTACGTCCGTCCAGATCCTTTCAGGAACTTTGATCCCTAATTTCGGACAGGAAAAAGGCGATTGGGATACTGTGCTTGAACACTATGCTGGAACTGCACTTTATGACTACTTCAAAGATGTCGTGGATGGGAAAGTTAAGGTTTCCCAGAAACCCCAATACGTAGACCTCATCCCTAAAGCTTTCAAAGGAAAAACCTCCGAACTGCTCGAAAATACCGATGAAAGAGGAGTCCTTGATGAGCTTATCGACTATCTTGATTTAAACAGCATAGTTGACAGGAAAATCTCGGAATTAAGTGGTGGAGAGCTGCAGCGTGTGGCAATAGCAGCATGTGCTGCAAAGGATGCTCAGTTCTACTTCTTTGACGAAATTAGCCCCTACCTTGACATCTACCAGAGGATTAACGTCGCCCGCCTGATCCAGGAAATCTCAAAGGACAGGACTGTACTCGTAGTAGAGCATGACCTTGCACTCCTGGACATGCTCGCAGACGTCATTCACATTGCCTACGGAGAGCCTGCAGGTTTCGGTGTGGTTACTCTTCCGAAGAGTGTAAGGGTGGGAATCAACCAGTACCTCAAAGGCTATCTCCCTGAAGAAAATATAAGGATCCGGCCTGAAGCCATTAAGTTTGAAGTCCATCCTCCAAGAGAAGACCACCACTTAAGGTCTATGGTTACCTTTAATGGTTTTTCAAAGAAATTTGGAGACGGCTTCTCCCTGAAAGCCGCAGGCGGCAGTCTTCGAGAAGGCGAGGTGCTCGGAGTAGTGGGCCCTAACGGGATAGGAAAGTCAACCTTCGTAAAAGTGCTTGCAGGGGAAATCAAACCTGATGAGGGCGATCCGGGCATAGATGTCAAAATATCTTACAAGCCTCAGTATATTAAAGCCGATATTCCTGTTCGCGTGCAGGACTTCCTGCGCGGGATCTCAAAGCATTTTGGAACCAGCTACTATGAGGTAGAGATTGCAAACCCACTCCAGCTTGATAAGATATATGACAACATGCTTACAGACCTTAGTGGTGGAGAACTGCAAAGAGTTGCGATTGCGGCCTGCCTTTCTCAGGAAGCCGACCTCTATATCCTGGACGAACCCAGCGCTCACCTGGACGTAGAACAGCGTTCCATGGTCACAAAAGTCCTCAACCGCTTTGCCGAAAACAACAACAAGACAGCCCTTGTAGTAGACCACGATATCTACATGATAGATATGCTGAGCCAGAGACTCGTGGTTTTTGAAGGCAAACCTTCGGTATACGGTGAAGCGCATGGCCCATTCAGCATGGAAGATGGTATGAATAGATTCCTGAAAAACCTGGGCATAACCTTCCGCAGGGACGAGGAAACAAGGCGTCCACGTGTGAATAATCTGGGCTCAAGGCTTGATCGGGAACAAAAAGAGAGTGGAAATTACTATTACTCAGCAGGTGATTAACTCAGCAGGTGATTAAATTCAGAATTAGTTACTTTAATAAGTGATGTTGAATAAGTTATGTCCGATAAATCATAAAAGTTGGAAAAATACAAAAAGTTGAGGTTCCCTTAATAGAGAATCAGAGTTTTTGCAGAGACTTTTGAAGAGGTTTCTGCAGATACCAACTTTTTCGATACTGGCATTCAATTCCAAAATAGTTTTTTATCTAATGTGTGAGTTTCTGATTTTCAATGAAGATAGAAAGTCTCGATCTGCCCGATGAAGTAAAGCAGTTTTATCTCAATTCCGGAATTATGGAACTTTATCCTCCTCAGGCCGAAGCCGTGGAAAAAGGTCTGCTTGAAGGAAGAAACCTGCTTGCTGCAATCCCTACAGCTTCAGGGAAGACTCTCCTTGCCGAGCTTGCAATGTTGAAATCCATCCTTGCAGGAGGAAAGGCGCTCTATATCGTGCCTCTCAGAGCTCTTGCTTCCGAGAAATTCAGGCGGTTTAGGGAGTTTTCGGAACTTGGAATAAGGGTTGGGATCTCTACAGGGGACTATGACCTGCGGGACGAGGGACTCGGAGTAAACGACATTATTGTTGCAACCTCCGAGAAAACCGATTCCCTTCTCAGAAACGAGACCGTCTGGATGCAGGAAATTTCAGTTGTTGTGGCAGACGAGGTTCATCTCATAGACTCACCGGATAGGGGCCCTACGCTTGAGGTTACCCTTGCAAAGCTTCGGAAAATGAATCCTTCCTGTCAGATCCTTGCATTATCTGCAACTGTCGGGAATGCCGACGAACTAGCAGTCTGGCTGGAAGCCGAGCTTGTAGTAAGTGAATGGAGGCCTACTGAGCTTCTTGAAGGGGTATTCTTTAATGGGACTTTCTATTGCAAAGATAGGGAAAAAACTGTTGAGCAGTCCACAAAAGACGAAGCCGTGAACCTTGCGCTGGATACCCTCAAAAAAGATGGGCAGTGTCTGGTTTTTGAAAGCAGCAGAAAAAACTGCATGGCTTTTGCAAAAAAGGCAGCTTCAACTGTTAAAAAGACTCTGTCAGCAGAAGATAGGAATGCACTTGCAGGAATTGCAGACGAGATCCTTGAAAACAGTGAAACCGATACTTCAACGAACCTTGCAGTCTGTATTCGTTCAGGAACAGCTTTTCATCATGCAGGCCTCACCACGCCTTTAAGAGAACTTGTGGAGGACGGTTTCAGGGCTGGGAGGATAAAGTTGATTTCCAGCACTCCTACTCTCGCAGCCGGGCTTAACCTGCCTGCGCGGCGTGTGATTATCCGAAATTATCGGCGCTATTCTTCTGAAGACGGAATGCAGCCTATTCCTGTACTCGAGTACAAACAGATGGCAGGCAGGGCAGGCAGGCCGAGGCTTGACCCGTACGGAGAAGCCGTGCTTGTTGCAAAATCATATAAGGAGTTTGTTTTCCTTTTTGAAAACTATATCGAAGCCAACGCCGAAGATATCTGGTCCAAGCTCGGAACCGAAAATGCTCTCAGGACCCATGTGCTCTCTACGATCTCTAACGGTTTTGCGCGGACATATGATGAACTCATGGATTTTCTGGAGGCAACATTTTTTGCTTTCCAGTACTCGAACTTCGGGCTTTCTACGGTTGTGAACGAATGCCTTAACTTTTTGCGTCAGGAAGGGATGCTTGAGAAAGACGATGCCCTCATCCCTACAAGCTTCGGCAAACTTGTCTCAAGGCTCTATATCGACCCCCTGTCAGCTGCCAGGATTGCAAAGGGCCTGAAAGGGGCAAAGAGCCTGAGTGAGCTTACCCTGCTGCATCTGGTGTGCAGCACACCTGACATGCGCCTGCTTTACATGCGGAGCCATGATTATCAGGATATCAACGATTATGTAATGGCTCATGCGAGTGAATTTGTAAAGGTGCCCAGTCCCTTCGATACTACGGAATATGAATGGTTCCTTGGGGAAGTCAAGACTTCCCTCCTTCTGCTTGACTGGATCCATGAAAAATCTGAAAACGAGATTTGCTTAAAGTTCGGCACTGGGGAAGGTGACATTCATTCAATTGCGGATATTGCGGAATGGATAATGCACGTCACCTCTCAACTTGCCGGGCTCCTTGACCTCAAAGGTGCAAGAGAAGCCGCAGAACTTGAAAAGAGGATACATTACGGAGCAGCCCCTGAACTTATAGATCTGCTCAATATCAGAGGTATAGGGCGCGTGAGAGCAAGGAAACTCTATGAGGCAGGCTTCAAATCCTCTGCAGAGCTTGCAGAAGTTGATCCTGAAAAAGTTGCTGCTCTTCTTGGGCCGAAAATTGCAGACCGGATTTTTAAGCAGATCAGGGGTAGAGGGACATCTTCTGGAATTATTGCTTCTGAACCTCCTGAGAAAAGTCCGTATTCTGGGCAAAAAACAATTAGTGATTATTGATTTTACCTGCCTCATTTCTTTTAATTTTACAAATCAGGTATTCTTTACGGTTTATCTCTATTAATGGGCTCAGTAAGGGATAAAATATTAAATGAGAGCAGGGATTTAATTGAATCGGAGTATCAAGTTAATCAATTATCCTCTTATTCGGTTCTCAGATTACCGATTACTAATTTGTAGTAGAGTCGATTTATATTGGATCTGAGTAGTCAGTTTATATTGGATTTGAGTAGTCAGTTTATATTGGATTTGAGTAGTCAGTTTATATTGGATTTGAGTAGTCAGTTTATATTGGATTTGAGTAGTCAGTTTATATTGGATTTGAGTAGTCAGTTTATACAAATTTCAGATTTCAACCTGTATCAGATTTTATCAGGTTCTTTTAGAGATGGTCATGATGTTATTCAAAAAGTTGTCTGATGTTTCGGAAGCTGAAATGCAGAAATTGCTCTCCCGGGGTTCCGGGCTTGAGGACGTAGCAAAAACCGTTTCAACCGTGCTTTCGGATGTGCGTACCAAAGGAGATTCCGCGCTCAGGGAATATACGGCTAAGTTCGATAAAGTTGAACTTGCAAACTTTGGGGTAAGTGAGGAGGAATTTCAACAGGCTCTTTCCGGCATAAGTCCAGAACTTCTGGATCACCTTAAATCCGCAGCTGCAAACATACGGGCTTTCCATGAAGCTCAGCTTCCGAAAGCTACCTGGTTTATGGAACTCAAACCAGGGATCGTGCTGGGTCAAAAGGCAACACCTCTGGAAAGTGTAGGTGCGTATGCTCCAGGAGGGCGGGCATCCTATCCTTCAACCGTGCTCATGACTGTAATCCCTGCCAGGGTTGCAGGTGTAGAGCAGGTTATAGTGTGTACGCCTCCAAGGCCGGATGGCTCCGTACACCCGCTTACACTTGCCGCTGCAAAGGTTGCAGGGGCGGACAAAGTGTTCAAGCTTGGAGGTGTGCAGGCTATAGGGTCAATGGCTTATGGGACTGAAACAGTTCCTAAGGTGGATAAAATCGTAGGGCCTGGAAATGTTTTTGTCACAGCTGCCAAAATGCAGATCAGGGATGTTGCAGAAATTGATTTTCCGGCCGGCCCAAGCGAAGTACTCATTATTGCAGATGAGTCCGCAGATGCCGTTATGGTCGCCTCGGATATTCTTGCACAATCCGAACACGATCCAAATTCGGTTTCGATACTCGTCACAGGTTCGGATACGCTGGCAGAAGCTGTAAAAAGAGAGGTTCTGGTTCAGGCGGAACAGGCTGCAAGAAGCAGTATTATAAAATCTTCTCTTGAAAATGCCGCAATTCTTATTGCAGATTCCCTGGAACAATGTATTGGCTTTAGCAATAAATTTGCTCCCGAACACCTTGAGATAATGGTAGCGGACCCGGATTTTGTACTTGACAGGATTAAAAACGCAGGATCGATTTTTATAGGAAACTATTCTCCTGTCCCTGTTGGGGATTATGCCTCAGGTACAAATCACGTGCTCCCCACATCTGGATATGCCAGAGTTTATTCTGGTCTGAATATAAACCATTTTATTAAATACTCAAGTATTCAGAGAATCAGTAAGAGTGGGCTTGAAAGTCTAAAAGAAACTGTAATCGCATTAGCCGAGGAAGAGGGTCTACAGGCACATGCTGATGCTATTAGAACTCGTTTTGGGTATAAACCCTCTAAATAATATATTGGCTAATCGATATGTATTTAAAATGTAAATGCGTAAACGAAATTTGATTTTTAAATAAATGAAAATCTAATTATTAAATAAGGAGTGGGGATAGTATGAAGATAAGAGTAGTTAGTTCACGGGAGGAAATTCCTACCCTGAACCCTAATGAAAGGGTTATCCATCTTGCTTTCAGACCGTCTAACAAAGATGTATTCATGCTTGCAGAAACATGTCCGAAAATTGAAGCTATACAGCTTCCTAAATCTTACAGAAGGACGGTTTCCAAGTCGATTGAAATGTTTCTTGAGATGCAGAAGATAAATCTTCTGGAAGGCGATGTATGGGGACACAGGAAAGACATAAACGAATACTATAATGTCTCTCAGAATGTTCTGGAGAAAATTCAGGAATTAAAAGCCGACCGCTTTACTAATGAGGTCATTGCTGAAAAGCTTTCCAGGGAAAGTAAATTGAATTCGGATATGATCCTATATATCCTGAGCAAAAAAATTGTGGATTAATCTGTTAATTCTTTCTCCATCTTCTGGATATATTTCAGGATATGACTTTTTCAAGTCTTATCCTGTGCAGGGTGGTGGACAGGAATAAATGGATATCTCTTCGAAAAAGGGTACATGGACAGATCTCCAAACAGAAATTGATAGACATAAAATAAAAATAATATAAAATAAGCTAAAATGAGTTAAAATAAACTAAAATGAGTTAAAATAATATAAAATAAGTTAAAATAAACTAAGTCAAAACTAAAACCTTTAAAAAGGGTCTGATGTTTCTAAAACTTTCAAAGTTTGAACCCTTCTTTAAGATGGAATTCCGAATTGGAACTTCCATCTAATCTGTACTTTTCTGTTTTCTACGCATACTTCTTTTTAAGTATTCTCAAATTAACGGGACAAAATCAACGAGTGTACAAGAAAATTATTTAAATAAAGTAGTGTAACTTATTTCATTGATTATTTAGTTACGTTTTGGGTCGGGGGATCTATATGAGAATAAGAGTTATCAGTTCAAGAAATGAAATTCTGGCACTGAATCCAACTGAAAAAATCGTCCACTTTGCATTCAGGCCGTCAAATAAAGATATTTTTCTGCTTGTTGAGACCTGTCCGAAACTGGAGATAATTCAGCTTCCAAAGTCCTACATAAGGACAGTTTCAAGAGCTATAGAGATGTTTCTGGAAATGCAAAAGGTTCAGCTTATAGAAGGGGATGTATGGGGACACAGGAAAGACATTAATGAGTATTATACTGTTCCCCAATCCGTAATTTCAAAAATCAGAAGCATGAAAGCTGAAGGCATTCCCAATGAAAAAATTGCGGAGAAAGTAGCGCACGAGAGCAAACTTAGTCCTGAAATGGTTTTTTACATTTTGGACAGGAAATATTTAGAGTAAGACATTAGTCTCCGTCCGAGTCCCGAAAGCCTTTTCAAAAAACTGCTTGCATGCAAGCTCTTTTAGAAAAGGCTTGACCGAAAACTCCAGTAAAACACCTTAGTCGGCGTGATCACAACCCTTTTTAAAAAACTGTTTGCCTGCAACCCTTTTAAAAAAACGGTTTGCCTGCAACCCTTTTAAAAAAAGGCTTGACCGAAAACCCAGTAAAACATCTTAGTCGGCGTGATCAACCGGCACAAAGGTTGCAGATCAACGGCTGTAGTGCAACCCTTTTGAAAAAAGGCTTGTCTATAAATCTTTTCAAAAAAGGTTTGATCAAAAACACGGCAACATTTGAGTTTGAAAGTCGTATCCCCAAACCCTATCGGCGTGAGCACAACCCTTTTTAAAAAACTGTTTGCCCGCAACCCTTTTAAAAAAAGGCTTGACCGAAAACTCCAGTAAAACACCTTAGTCGGCGTGATCACAACCCTTTTGAAAAAAGGCTTGACCGAAAACTCCAGTAAAACACCTTAGTCGGCGTGATCAAACGGAGCAATGGTTGCGGCACAACGGTTGCTGTACAACAATTGTGCTCAAGGGCTAGTTCAAATTCAGTATCAAGCGACAGATTTCTAAATCGGACTATATATAGTCAACCGAGTGAAAAATTTTAAAAAATTAAAACGTTTCATAAAAAATCTTGTTTTTTTACGAAAAGTTCTTTCTATATAAATTTATGCAAGCAAATATGTTTTCAATCTTAATTATTTAATTTTTAATTACTCTTAACTATCCTTGAGGCAAAACCATCCTGGAGTGTTGGTAACTTGAGGTTTCATGGAGTGCTCTCGAAACTTTCTTGGCTATATTTATACAGATTCAGTTTTTACAATGACTTTCGTCTCTATGCAGCAGTGCCGGAGAGGTATGAGTTTACTGATTGTAGGATGCCTTTAAGGCATCCCGTTTGAATTTTATACTTACTTTTTTATTTTTCAATTGTTTCAGGCAAGTTCTTTGTTGAAATATTTGTCATATGAACTCATGTCGAAATGTCCGTGTCCACTCAGGTTGAAGAGAATTGTTTTTTCTTCTCCGGTTTGCTTGCATTTGATAGCTTCGTCGATTGCACAGCGGATAGCATGCGCGGATTCCGGAGCAGGGACTATGCCTTCAGTCCGTGCGAACTGCACAGCGGCATCAAATACAGGATACTGATCATATGAAACGGCTTCGATAAACCCTTCATCACAGAGTTTACTTATGATTGGGGAGTCACCATGGTAACGGAGTCCGCCTGCGTGGATGGCAGGAGGCACATGTTTGTGTCCCAGGGTATACATTTTAAGAAGTGGGGTCATTTCCGCAGTGTCTCCGAAGTCGTACCTGTATTCTCCTTTGGTCAGGGACGGGCAGGCTGAGGGCTCGACTGCAATTACTCTTGGATTCCTCTTTCCTTCAATCTTGTCTTTAATAAACTCAAGAGATATTCCCGCGAGGTTGCTTCCTCCTCCGCAGCAGCCTATAACTATATCAGGATAGGTTTCAACTTGTTCAAGCTGCTTCTTGCATTCGGCCCCGATTATCGTCTGGTGGAGCATAACATGGTTGAGCACGCTTCCAAGGGAATATTTAGTGCTATCGTGTGCGATTGCATCCTCTACGGCTTCACTGATTGCTATTCCCAGGCTTCCCGGTGTTTCCGGCTGCTCCTTCAGAATCTTTCTCCCGAATTCGGTATCTTCACTTGGCGAGGGCACAACATTTCCTCCCCAGATTGTTATCATGGATTTCCGGTAAGGTTTCTGGTAAAAACTGGAACGGACCATATAGACTTTACATTCGAGATCAAAATAATTGCAGGCAAGAGCCAATGCACTTCCCCACTGCCCTGCCCCTGTTTCGGTTGTGATCCTCTCGGTTCCTTCTTTCATATTATAGTAGGCCTGGGCAATTGAGGTATTTGTCTTATGGCTGCCTGCGGGGCTTACCCCTTCATTTTTATAGTATATCTTTGCAGGGGTTTTGAGAAGTTTTTCCAGCCTGTGAGCCCTGTAAAGAGGACTGGGTCTCCAGAGTCTGTAAATTTCAAGTATCTCTTCAGGGATATCAATAAACCTTTCACTGCTCATTTCCTGCTTGATAAGACCTTTTGGAAAAATAGGTTCAAGGGCTTCAGGGCTTATAGGCTCCCGGGTTCTTGGATCAAGAGGCGGCTCGATAGGAGAAGATAAGTCCGAAAGGACGTTATACCACTGTTTAGGCATTTCATTCTCGTCAAGGATAATCTTGGTCTGTTCCATAGGTTTTCTCCGTCATTCGTTTATGCACAAGTTAGTACTTCGCCGTATATAATTGTTATTTACTTTACATTTAAGGAGTTCACATCCCATTTATGTACTTTTGGGAATAAGATGTTTGAAGGAAAGTTACTTATCAAAAATAAGGCCTGAAAAAAGAAAGGCTGCCAGAAACTGGAATCGAAAAAAGGAAAAACAGCTAAGCAAAAACCGGGAAAAAAGTAAAGAGAACAGAAATAAAAGTAAAAAGAACAGAAATAGGAACCAAATAAAAAAAATGTCAGAATTTCTCAATTCTAAAAAAGTTTGATTCTAAAAATCTTCACTTGACATTCTAAAAGTTTCACTTTATATTCTGAGAATTTAACTTGACATTCTGAGAGTTTCACTTGACATTCTAAGAGTTTCACTTGACATTCTAAGAGTTTCACTTAATTTTAAGATGGCTTATAGATTACTGAAATTCTTGATTCTTAACCGGATTTACTGTATTTTTTCTGCAAGCTCCACAGCAAGCTTTGCCACTTCAGTTGCACATCTCCCGAGCAGGCGGATCATTGGTTCTTTTCCCTGGCCTCCTTTATCACAGATGATTTTCGGCACACTTCCGTACTTTTTGATTGCTTCGACTGTACCCCAGTCCATAGTACTGGAGTTTTCTGGTTCTTCAGCCCTGTCAAAAGAGGAAATTTCAAGTTTCATATCTATGCAGGCTGCAAGTGCCTCCCTGGAGTATTTTACGTTAATTGCTGCCCTAACTTCAGGATCATAACGAAGGGACGCGAGAATAATCCTTGCTACATGTCGGCTGGCCCCAAAATCCACACAACCTACAGGAACCGCACGTCCCCTGTGCCTTACTATCCTGCCTTCGACGGCCGCAACGTCTTCGTAGCTGTCAGCTTCAAGAATAGCCATTCCTATGTTACAACCTACTTCGGGAATCAGTTTTGAAAAATCAGGGCTGCCTTCAAGAATCGAAACTGCTTCTTTTAATTCTCTTAATACCAGATAGCGCTCTTTTTGCTCCAGAACCACTCCAAGCTGGTTTACAGGACTTACTCCCCTGCCTGCAGGCCTGCTCCTGAGGATTGCTTGTTCAACGAATTTCTTTGCTTTCCTTGCAGCTCCTTCCAGGTTCTCTCCTGAGGCTAAGAAGGCAGTCACTGCCGCAGAGTAAGTGCAGCCCGTGCCGTGTGTTCCTCCTTTAACAAAAGTGCCCGGAACACGGGTAAAAGTCTCAGAATCAGCTTCATAAATCAAGTCAGTGGCATTCAGGTGTCCTCCTGTAACAATGACAGCTTCGACACCCAGGTCCGCAATTTTTCTGGCTGCGATTTTCGCGTCCTCAGGGGTTTTGACAGCCATGCCAGCGAGCTCACCTGCTTCGGATGCATTGGGCGTCGTAACCTTGCAGAAGGGCAGCAGTTCTTCGGTAAGGACAGAGATAGCTTCTTTTCGCAGCAGGTTTCCTCCTGCTTCAGCAGCTATAACAGGATCCAGCACAAGGGAAAGCTCGTATTTCCTGATTTCTTTTGCAACTTCCCTTACGATTTCCGATGAGGCAAGCATACCACTTTTTGCCCACCCGACCTCCATATCGGTGCAGACAGCTTCAATCTGGCTGGCGACAGCTTCAGGAGTGAGGTCAAAGGTTTTCAGCACTCCAGTGGTATTCTGTGCAGTAACCGATGTAATAGCGCAGGTTCCATGTACTCCAAGAGCGGCAAAAGTCTTCAGGTCCGCAGCAATTCCGGCTCCTCCCCCTGAATCCGAACCTGCAATAGTCAGAACAATTGGGGTTTTTACTTTTAAGGTTTTTTCGGTCATGGATTTCTCTCTTTTTCATTCGTTTTCCTGCTACTTTCAGGAACTTTTTCTTCTGGCAATGGGAAATTTATTTAATATTCTGGCAATGGGAAATTAATTTAATATTGTGCCTTTCGGGAAGATTTTTGTAAGTTTTAATAGAATTATTTGTAAAAAATCTTCTCAACAGGTTTAAGTGACCCTTTGTTTTTTTCTGGAGGGTTGTCTCTGTCCTGAAGTAATTCTCGTTCATTTCGCGTTCATACCAGGGTATTTTGTAGAAAATTCTCGTTCATATCAGGTTTTTTTCTATATGATAACTTAAAAAATGGTATATTGCTTCGATACATTTATATATTGTATTTGCGACTTTGATGCAAATAATCATATTTAAGACGCGGCGATCAATTTAAATCTGGATTAACTATTTATATTGATATAGATAATGACTTGATTTATAATGTTTTAAGGGGACTGTAAGGATGGCAAACCGACCTCTGGATATTTTGAACAACGCACTGGACACACCTGTAATCGTTAGATTGAAAGGCGCACGCGAGTTTAGAGGCGAGCTGAAAGGATACGATATTCACATGAACCTCGTGCTTGACAATGCTGAAGAGCTAAGAGAAGGAGAAGTTGTAAGCAAGTTCGGCAGTGTCGTTATTCGCGGTGACAACGTGGTATATGTATCTCCGTAATCTATATCAAGCACTTCATCTATTATCGTTAAACCTCGGAGCACCAGGACTTATTGTGACTGGCCGCAGAGATTAAATTCAGATGAATAGAATCGCTTCAGATTATCGAATACTGCTCTAACAAATTAATTTTTATCAGGAGATTTAGGAATGAGTAAAGGTACTTCATCAATGGGAAAAAGGCAGAAACGCACACATGCTAAATGCAGGCGCTGTGGGAGTGTTTCTTTTAACGTGCATACAAAACAGTGTACTTCATGTGGTTTTGGAAAAACATCTCGTATAAGAGCTTACAAGTGGCAGGCAAAGTGCAAGTATTAAGCCTGTCTGTTCCACTTTCTCTATTTTTTACCTTCACCGGAGGTCGAAATTGAAAGAAGAATGTGGCGTTGCAGGCATAATTCTACCAGGCGATAGGCCGCAATCCAATACTGTCGCATTCAAGCTGTATTACGCCTTGTATGCCCTCCAGCATAGAGGACAGGAATCCACTGGCATAATGGTATATGATGGTACATCCTCTCATTCCATTAAAGGCATGGGTCTCGTCCCTGATGTGTATAACAAAGATTCTCTTGGGCACCTGGTTGGAAATGTAGGAGTAGGGCATGTCCGCTACTCAACCACCGGAGGATCAAAAATCGAAAATTGCCAGCCCTTTGTTCTGAAATTCAAAGGAGGAGCAGTTGCAATTGCCCATAACGGGAACCTGGTTAATGCCAGAACGCTCAAGGATGAACTGGAGTGTGAAGGCCGTATCTTTATCAGTGAGTCCGATACAGAAGTTATTGGCCACCTTCTTGTAAAAGAACTGATAAGACACGACCCTATAGAATCAATCCGGAATGTCATGCGTAAGCTTGTCGGTTCCTATTCCCTGGTTATCCATATCGGCGGTGTTCTGTATGCTGTGCGTGACCCTCTCGGTCTTAAGCCGCTCTGCTTTGGGGAAGTCGATGGTGGATATGCAGTATTCTCGGAAAGCGTAGCCCTTGATACCCTTAACGGCACCCTTATCAGGGATGTACGGCCAGGTGAGGTAATAGTTTTTACAGGCGACAGCTTTGAGAGCTACCAGATAGGAAACGAGCCTCATCCCGCACATTGTGTGTTTGAGTTCATTTATTTTGCAAGACCCGATTCTATTATTGACGGAAAACTGGTCTACAAAGTTCGGGAAAATATCGGGAGAGAGCTTGCCAGAGAACATCCGGTAGAGGCTGATGTTGTTTCACCTGTCCCGGACTCTGGGATTACTTCCGCAATCGGCTACGCCAGGGAGTCAGGCACCAAATACCTTGAAGGCTTGATGAAGAACCGTTATATAGGGCGTACATTTATCCTGCCTGGCCAAGAGCTGCGTGAAACCGCAGTTCGGCTTAAAATGAATGCTATCCAGGATAATGTTAAAGACAAACGTGTTGTTCTGGTTGACGACAGTATTGTCCGTGGTACAACCTCCAGGCGGATTATAGATATGGTCCGCAGGGCAGGTGCTTCAGAAATCCATGCAAGGATAGGAAGTCCAGCAATTATTGCTCCCTGTTATCTGGGTATAGATATGGCCACCAGGCAAGAACTTATCGCCTCTTATAAGACCGTAAAAGAGGTTGAAGGCCTTATTAATGCGGATTCACTCGGATATCTAAGTATTGACGGACTTATGAGGGCTCTTGGGCGCGATAAGTGCGACATGTGCCTTGGCTGCCTTACAGGTGAGTATCCTGTCGAAATTCCTGGAGAAAACTGCATAAGGAAGCAGACACGTCTGGATGATTTTAACAATAACCAGGAAAGTTCCTGAACGGCTCTTCCAAGTCGATTCGTAAGGAACTTTCTTTACGATTCTTTTTGAATTTTCACCGTATTTGTGAATTCTTTCACTATCTATTTGATTTTCCACTACTCTTTTTGAATTATCAATGTCTATTTGATTCTCCACTACTCTTTTTGATCCGCTCGTAGTTTTTTTTCTGTTCTATGTTTATTCGTTATCTAGTTAAGCCTTTAAAAGCGTAACATTAACTGTCCTGCTTCTCGGCCCGTCCATTTCGGCAAAAAAGATTCTCTGCCACGTCCCGAGCTCAAGCTTTCCTGCCGAAACAGGCAGGGCTTCGCTTGCTCCAAGCAGTACTGCTTTGAGATGGGAATCTGCATTGTTATCTATGCGGTCGTGACTGTAACCAGCACCAGGTTTGAGAATGAAGCACTGAAGCAGCTTAAAGAATGCATGGAGGAACTGAAAAGAGCTAAACAGGAAAGGGAGGATATCAAAAAGGAGTTTGAACCTGTTTTTGAAGAGGAAAAACAAATAGAAAAAGTGGGGAAAGTCACAGGTATGAATTATGAAAAGGTTGCAGAAAGGTATAATATTACACAAATAGCGCCTGACAGTGAAAATCTTAGAAACCATTACAAACGACTTGAAAAGGATAAAGAGTATAGGAAAAAATGGAAAACAGCGGTATCCTCAAAAGTAGAAAAACAAGAGGCAGAACTTGGAAAGAAAGCCCTAAAAACACTTGCAGATGAACTTTAAGATGACTGAATAAGGCAGCTTATGCCTCAACCCACTTTCCGCAATAAATTTTCGTATATTCATATCTTACTGATATCGATTTTCAATCAAACGTGGATTTATTGGACTTTTATGTAGTAGGTAAAAGCAACTATGTGGTGTATTTAGAGACAAAAAACGATATCATTCAATTTTCACCAAATGCCACTAAAAATCCAAATTATTTGCGTCTGTTCCAAAAACGCTATCAGGAAAAATATTGATTTTCGAAAAAATACTGCGGAATGTGGGCTCAAGATAGCGAAAATTTGAAAGAGCATCATAAAAAAATGCATAATGATAAAAAGTATCAAGAAAAATACAAAAAAGCAGTAAGTAGCAAGTCTCAGAAAGAGTATGAAAAGACAGTTCAGGGAGACACTGAAAAATAATGAGCGAAGTTAGAAAACTTACCAGTATGAAAATACTGGATGAAGTGCTGTAAACGCTTTCAGGAAAAACAGCTTCAATAATGTGCATTGACATTGATCTCGATATAAACATCAACTACGCATTTTACAATAATTAGAGAATTCTTTCAAAAGAATTATATTTTTAAGAGATGTGCAAGCAACTATAGCGTCTTTTCTTTTCACTATGTCTTCCCAATCTGCTGTGATAAAATGAAGATCATTACTTTTTGTTAATCCTACGTGATGAGCATCTAACATAATCTCAAAATCTGCACTATTTGATCTCTTTAAACCGGTTTCTTTCAATTTTAAACAGACATCATCATATCTTTCATTTCCACGATTAACGAAAGTAATGCATCCATCTACTAAAGAAATATTTCTTCGGTATTCTATATTAAAAGTTCGTATTATTCCCCTCAATTCATTACTTAAAATTCTTGGGTCTCGCGTAGATAATTTAGCATCCCATAGAGTTGTAATTGAAGGCTTAAGATAGTGCTTGTTTAGTATTGACATCAATTTTTTATGATCTACTGCAGCCTTTTTTCGACTTAGTTTTATAAGTATTTCATCCATGTCGCTTTTAGCAATGTTGACTTTTCCTTTACATACGTTCTTAAGCTCTCGCTTTACATTACAGCTTGAGTATTTATCGAACCTACTGTTTATAACATAAACAGATTGGAAATTCAACATATCTGTTTTGAAAACATACCCAACTAAAATATTTGTATCCAAAAAAAGTTCCATTATTTATACACCTGAGTTGGGAATGTTGTAGATGTCTTGCATTAAGTATTTAACAAATTCTTTGTTGTCTTCCGAAGGGGTATAATATGTGTCTAATACTTTATTTCTTATATTTTCAATAGTTTCTTCTGCATCGTTGAGTTCGCCTTTATATGCTGATTTCCACTGACGTATTACATGCTCAGGAATATTTTGATTGCAGTCAATTCTTACCCGCTTTGGATATATTTCCCAAAATATGTCACGAAGCTGTCTTACTAAGTTTAATTTTATAACATCAGGAGCATAATCTAACACAACCCGAGTGGTATCATCCCAATCAAAGTGTATAGAAGCAATCTCGGGAAAAGAATCAATTGGAAATTCAGAAAGTAGCTCATCAAGTTTTATGGTAATATCATCTTTTAAACTTTCAGTTACATGAGATACATTTTTATTAGTTATGAGTAGG
Organism: Methanosarcina barkeri str. Wiesmoor; assembly: GCF_000969985.1. GTDB lineage: Archaea > Halobacteriota > Methanosarcinia > Methanosarcinales > Methanosarcinaceae > Methanosarcina > Methanosarcina barkeri_B. The sequence goes on from NZ_CP009526.1 coordinate 1,541,156, forward strand.
TATTCCTGAAATAATGTATTAAATTTATATGGGGAATTAATGTCATACGACTCTTTCTTAGCTAAATCTCCATATCCTTCTTTAAAGCCGTACTGATCATGCAAAATACTTATTGTTTTTAAGATAATGTCTTGTTCCCTGACTGCTACCTTTCCACTAAAATCTACTGTTATTGTTGGTGGATATATAAGTTCGCCAAGTATGCAATTTTCAGAAAACGGATATGGAAGTACCTGATCTAGTAATCTCTCTTCAGTATAAAAACCATATTTGTACCAATAACCTGGCAATTTTATGTCTACGCCTTGTTTTTGTAGTCTAGAGTCAAGCAGGTTCATTAATTTACAAAAGTGATACCTATTCATGACTTCTTTTCGATAAGGGTTAAAGGCTTTTATGAGCCTATCAACTGCGTACCCAAGCAATTGATTTTTCTCCTCAACCATTAGTTGGTTATAGGAATACCTTAATCAAAACCTTTTCGATTTAAAAAATTAATTTGTTTTTATTAAAGACTCCGTATTTAATTTGCGTTATCACTTGAGTACAAAATCGTTGACATAGCACGGACAGGCAAGAAGAATGAGAGAACAAAGCAAAAGAAGAAATATCAGCTCAGCGGTAGTGCGGCTTAGCACCGCCACCAAATAATTTAAGAAAAGTCAGAAGGTGGAGGCGGGCGGGAGCGGGTGAATACACGCCCTGCCGCCCTCTATTTGTTAGGGCTTAAGCCCTCTTGCGCCGTGCTTTAGGCGCGTCGCAATTCACCTGACAAACACAAAAGGAGGATATGCCACACCACACCAAACAGACAAGGCATAGCCGGCTTAAGGGTTAAAGCCCCCGCCGGTTGGTTGCGGTTAATATCCCTCTTCCTCTACAAGCTGTCCGACAATTACTTTCGGTAATAAAAGAATTCCTTCTTTTTTGATTTAAGGCCTTATTTGCTTTCTTTTTAGCACCTTTTTATTACTACCAATAATTGTTGGACAGCCTGTAAAGAAGGGAGAATTCGTGACCCTCTGCGCTCCCGTTGTAATAAAGCTCAGGAAATATGAGAACCTAAAAATAGTACTCAGGAGGGTAGTTTTTCCAACCTGATCATAAAAGACAGATGTACTTGCTTGCCTGGTTAGATCAATAACCCTCAAGATCTTACTACAATTTACTCTGTTTTATCTTTTCTTACTTCTACACAGAAAAATACAGAATAGACATACAACGCTGCTGATTATACTAAATCCAGGAATATTTTTACTTTCTTCGGCTATCTTATTTTCAACAGTGCTTGCAATATTGCTTGCGTTACTGCTTGTACTACTAATTGCGTTACTGCCTTCATTACTGCCTGCGTTACGGCCTGTAGTATTATTTGTGGCTTTTTGAGCAGATTCTGCAGCTATTGTTTTGCCTTCGTCTTTTGTACCTGTTATTGCGAAGGAAGAGTAGCCAGGTACGTTTGCTGTGAAATGCAAGAACTGATCATCTTCACCTGTTAGACTTACTGGCAGTTCTATCCATTCTTTTTTCTCATCATCGTACCAGTCAAGTATAATTGAGGACTTGTTTATGTTACTCTCATCTACCCATGAAGTATTAACTTTAAAATTGACAGTTGGACTCTCAATATTCTTTGAGGTGCCATAACCACCGTTTCCAACCCATATATTGAATGATTTGTAGACGATACCTTCAGGAAGCTCGGAAACCAGGCTCGACTTATTTTTCAGTTCCTCTACTATTGTAGTGGTCTTTCCTACGGTTTTTGTTGATCTGAATGTTATCGATTCAACACAGGTTGCATTATTTATAAAATTAAAATTCACATCATTTCCACTGGCAATAAAGGTCTGTACAGTCTCTTTTACCTGGACGTTCTTCGCTGGTTCAGGGGATCCACCAACGCCACCACTGCTACTTCCACTCTTGTGGCTGTGTCCTCCACTACTGCTACCACTGCTACTGTCGCTGTCACTATCACTGCTACTATCGCTATCACTGCTACTATCAATTTCGTTGTTACTGTCACTGCTGCTAATAGTGTCGCTGTCACTGTTACTGTTGCTTTCGTTATTACTATCGCTTTCGCTGTTGCTATCACTTTCACTAATAGTGTCACTGTTATTGTCGCTGGAATTGCTTTCTTCCAGTACGTTTATTGTACTGATTGTTGAGGCTGTTTTGTTTTCATTAACTACTGTCAGGTTGACTTCATAGTTTCCAGAAGAAGAATAAGTGTGCATTGGATTTTGCTCGGTTGAGGTTTCTCCATCTCCAAAGTTCCAGTACCATTCGTTTGCATTTTGCGATAGATCTGTAAATTGCACAGAGAGAGGTGCATAGCCGCTCGTGGTATCTGCATCAAAGTTCGCTACAGGAAGTATTTCTTCTTGATCCGGCTCTTCCTCTACAGTTATACTTAGAGATTTTGATCTCGAGCCATTTTCATTATTTACGGTCAGGACAACAGTATAGCTTCCGGCTGATACATAGGTATAAGCTGGGTTTTGCTCGGTTGAGGTAGTTCCATCTCCAAAATTCCAGTTCCATTCGTTTGCATTTTGCGATCGATCTGTAAATTGCACAGAAAGTGGAGCAGAGCCACTCGTAGTATCTGCATCAAAGTTAGCTACAGGAATGATTTTTTCTTGTTCCGGTTCTTTTTCTACATTTATACTTAGAGATTTAGAACTCGAGCCATTTTCATTATTTGCGGTCAGGACAACTTTATAAGTTCCAGCTGAAACATAGGTATGCGCTGGATTCTGCTCTGTTGAGGTAGCTCCGTCTCCAAAGTTCCAATTCCATTCGTTTGCATTCTGCGATCGATCTGTAAATTGCACAGAAAGTGGAGCAGAGCCACTGACAATGTCTGTATTAAAATTTGCAGTAGGAAAAACTTTTTCTGGAGTTGGTTCGCTCTGAACAATTACTTTTTGAGTCTTTGAGTTTGAGCCCTTTTCATTTTTTACAGTCAAGACAACGTTATAGTTTCCAGCTTCAGAGTATGTATGCTTTGGGTTTTTCTCTGCTGAAGTACTTCTGTCTCCAAAACTCCAGGACCAGGAAGTTGCATCTGTACTTTTGTCAGTAAATACTACGCTTAGTGGGGCTTTTCCAGAGGTAGGCGACATAGAGAATGCAGCAACCGGTGAGTTTACATCGTTACTTGTGTCATCGTTACCTGTGTCATCGTTACCTGTGTCATCGTTACCTGTGTCATCGTTACCTGTGTCATCGTTACCTGTGTCATCGTTACCTGTATCGTCGCTTCCACCAGAGTCCCATCTAGCATAGTACGGCAATCCTTCTTTATACACGCCACTAACACTTTCTGTTGTAACTGTTTTTGTATCATAAGATGTGTCTATAAATTGTCCATTTCCTATGTATATTCCAACATGACTGACAAGCCAGTAATTTCTGTTATTTTTAGTAATGTCTTTTTTCCAAAAAATTACATCTCCAGGCGTGGGAGAAGTTGTAGTAACATAATATGCATTTTTTTTCATATTAGGCACGGTTTGGAATACAATGTCTTTAGCTCCGGCTTGCTTGTATACTTGATACACTAAGTGAGAGCAATCAATGCCAGATCGGCTGTTGCCACCATGTACGGATTTAACTCCAATCCAGCTTTTTGCGGCTGCGACTACTGTAGATTCAGATGTTCCTGCAGGAGCAGCTGATACAAGGGGTATAAATGCTATTAAGATAGCTACAAGGAGTATGGCCATTAATTGATGTTTATTCATCTTCATTTTTGCTCAGTGCCCGTACTTTACTAGCTTAGTTGTACTATCTGCATTTTATTATCATTAGAGTAACGCAATGACTCAACTGAACTCTTTGAAACATGACTCAATTTGAATGTAGACTCGGTACCAGTACTCATTTATAAGCATGAAATTGGATACATTGACTTTGCATTTATAATCATCCAGTCAGATTTATCCAGTATCCTCTTCACCAAATATCTAGCTTTTCCTTTATGGAAATGGCTTTCTTAATAAAAATGACAGCAACTTTTGTCTTAAAAATGTGGTTATAAATGTAGTTACTCTGGTGCGTACGGTATATTCAGCAGTTTAACTTTAGAGTTATGTGACAATGAAAAGAGCTGACAAAAAGAAAACGTTTAAAGCCTTTAAATTAAAAAAAAGCGTTTATTACTGATGATTATCTCAGATATCCGTTCTGAATGAGACAGCTGCTCAGAATTGATTATAACAACGTAAAATAAGAATGTAAAATAAGAATGTAAAATAAGAATGTAAAATAAGAATAAGAGTAACTGCGCAAATACCCGAACTGCAATTTAGATTTAGAATCCATCTTATCTGGCTCTCTGCCATTCCAATTTTCTTACTTTTTCATTATTATTTTCCATTTTTAATATTTTTATTGTATTTTCATATTTACTTCAAAATAAAACTCGTATGTTTACTTCGTAATTGAGCCTTAAGCTTTTATTTTTCAGATTTGATCTTCTCCGGGAAACACTTCAGAAAGCTCAGGATTTTTGAAATCTGTACAGGCCTGCTATCTCGCAGGAGGAAACCATGTAGAACTGGGTCCAGGGGTTTTTGTGAAACTATTTCCTTCATTTTTGCTACCTTTTGACTCTATTTTCTTTTAATTATATCAATAAATATATAGGAATACGGCAGCTTATTACCTAGTTATTATATTTTAATATATCCCTCCACTATAAAGCTTTCATACCTTTAAAGTTTTAAAAAACAGGCTCCAAATTCAAAGTATTAGGTTTTTGGTTCTCTATAGAATAGAGTTACTTTAAGATTTTTTCATTAAGAGAAAAGAAGCTCAACTTTGAGCTTTTCGGTCAGTTTCTCCGAGTCTATGCTTCTGAAACAAGAAGGAGTTCCTTTTTCAACTTTCATAGATTTTGTATATATTAACATTTCCAGCAAAGAATAGAATAGAATAGAATAGAATAGAATAGAATAGAATAGAATAGAATAGAACAGATTTTTAGTCTTGCCACATAGGTAAATTCATGGATTTCACTTGCTGTAGCTTCATTCAAACTCAGGAATCCGACATAAATTTTTGCCTTATTTTCTGTAAGTTCCGGCTTCTTGAGTTTGCAAGTTTGATTCCATTGTCCTCTGCACTATTTTTGTTCAGGTAGTATTATCAATCTTCTTCAGTGTTGTAAGTATTATTTGCAGGCTCTCCTTGTATGCAAGGATATCCTCTTCACCCAGCCTTCTGAGAATCTCGGAGACATTTTCTTCAAGTCTTCCTATAAACCATTCCCTGTAAGCTTTCCCTTTTTCGGTGAGAGAAATAAGGGTTTTTCTACGGTCCTGGGGGTCTTTTTTCCTGCAGACAAGTCCTTCTCTTTCCAGAGCATCGATCATGCTTGTTAAACTTCCCTTCTGAAGATCAAGGCATTTTCCCAGGGTTGTGGGCATAATATTGTCTATTGACCCAATAATCATAATCGCTCGATTCTGATTTTTATTGAGGTTATACGGATTGTCCCCTGGTTTGTGAAATATTTTAGCAAAATTTTTTTGAAACAGATTAATTATCTCAAACTGGATTTTTACTGTTTCTTTTATCTTTTCTTCCTTCATTGGTATCACAGTCAGGGGTCTTGCAGTCATAATTCGGATGATAAAGACAGAATAGTAGCCATTAGAAATCGTGTTACGAGACGCTGCTTGTCCAGTAGATTTGTTTGCGAGGTGTTTTAGTTGAATCTGCTGGTTCTAACAGGCTTTACTGATTTTCTTGAGTCAGACTGGATTTTAAGAGTCAGACTGGATTTTAAGAGTCAGACTGGATTTTAATATCCTCATCATCCGAATTGACCATTTTTAATTTAACTAGTCAGTTTCTTACTGTTAGATTTCAAACTAAAAAGGAACTGGGTTTATTTATATTTTATGATTTGATAATCATAATATATTTAAGCATCAGCCGCCACTATATGGTCAAATTATTTTCTGTTTCCCCTTAGTTAATTATAAAAAATGAGCTTGAAAAAAAGATATTCTTTGGAAACCGAGATTCTGATGAACTACACCGAATAACGGAAGGCAGCAAGGTCTATAAAAAAGATATTCTTTGGAAACCGAGATTCTAATGAACGACACTGAATAAAGGAAAGCAGCGAGGCCTGTATGTTTGATAATCAAATATACGACAGAAAAAAGCTGTGAAAAAACTTGATAAGTCATTCTCATGCAGGAATAAGTGATCATTTTCCATTCAGCACTTCCTTTCCACCGCCTCCTCTTTTATCATACACTTCAAATACACCTGCACCCACAAAAAAGCAATCACTGAACCAATTACAGTGCCCACAACCAATCCCCACCATACTCCAAGTAATCCCCAGTCGAATCCGAATGCAAAAAGTAAGGAAAATAAAAGAGTCATAACAAGGCTCCGCAGAAGAGTGGCAGCAAGGGCGTTTGTGCCTTTTCCTGCACCCTGGAAGAGAGAACCTGAGAGCATTCCGAAAGTGATGACTGGATAGAAAATCGTCATAATTTTAAGGAGTCTTGTCAGCTCAGGAGCGATATGGGCTGCATTTTCGGTATGTGTAAAGACAGCAGCAATATCTTGAGCAAAAAGGTACACTACAGCGGCAATTATTGTTTCTACGAAAAAACCGACCTCAATTGCATAGATAAGGGTATTCTGTGCTTTTTTAAAATTTTTTTCTCCAAAAGCGGCCCCACTGATCGAGACTACAGCGATTGAAATTCCTATAATGGGAGCAACTGCAATACTTGTTACTCTCCAGGCTGTAGCGTAAACTGCAACTCCGTCCGTACTGCCAACGGTTGCGATAACAAAGTTCATTATAAGGGCAGTCAGCGCCAGAGCAAACTGCTCTATAGATGAGGGAATTCCTACCCGGAAAATATCCCTGATAATTGATTTGTCGAATTTGAAAGAACGAAACCTGAAAGAAACATAGGTATCTTTTTTAATAAAAAACCAGTAGAACATCAGCAGTCCCGAACTGGCAAAAGAAATAACTGTAGCCAGGGCTGCCCCTGCAATTCCAAGCCCCAGAATGTATATAAAAATGGGGTCAAGCACTATATTAAGGCCTGAGCCAAGAACCATGGATCTCATAGCTCTTTTTGAATCTCCTTCACTTCTCAGGATTGAATTCGCAATATTTGTAAAGAAAAAAATAAAACTGCCTGCAAAAATCACCCTGGCGTACTGGACTCCGAGTTCGGTTGTTTTTCCGGCTCCGCTGTACATGAAAAGCTCCTTTATAAATGCAAGTCCAAGAGCAGTAAGAGCAACTGTGAGGATGAGCATTATCACGAAGGCATGAACTGCAACATTATCCGCACCTGCTTTATCCCTGGCTCCTATGCGTCGAGAAATTGCAGCTCCTCCTCCAACCCCTAACCCGCCGGTAAGTGCCATCTGGATTACATAAAATGGAAAAGCAAATCCAACAGCAGCCAGGGCATCAGCTCCAAGTCCGGAAACCCAGAAGGTATCAGTAAAGCTGTATATCGTCTGAACAGACATGGCAACTATTATGGGAATTGAGAGCTTGACAACGGCTTTTCTGGGATCACCGAGGAGAATACTCACTCCTTCTGTACTTTTTTGAAGGACTTCTTCTTTTTCTCCCCTCTCGTCCCATGAGTATTCGTCAGCCTCCTCGCTTCCGATTAATGGTCCAGTGTTCATTATCTTCCGCCGTTTTTCTCCCCTTGCCTTTAAAATTAAGTGTACTTTGTCTGTTCTTTTCTGTTTTCTTCTGCTTTTAACATTTCCTTACGTACCAGACCAGTCTCATTTTTTATTCAAATGGGATTTAAAAGGAACAAGTTTCTCTGATTTCGTGCCGGGTTAAAACTATAGAAACTTGCGTTTTTTTTCGTTAGTACCTGTTAATTATCTTGAACAGGAAACATCCCTTATTAGAAACCTTTATTCAATAAATATCCTGTTTGAGATGGTATCTCAATAGATCAATATTGTAATTAAAAAACTTTCTTGTAATTAAAAAACTGTCCTATAATTAAAAAACTATCTTATAATTAAAAAACTGTCCTATAATTAAAAAAAACGGTCGTCTTCTTTTGCTCAGTTCTATAAACTTCACACTAAAAAACTTACCTAAGTTATGACAAGGTCTGAGATGTGGAATTCTGAGATGTGGAATTTTCATTTATATGGAGAGGGTCATGAGTTTTATATATAAAAAAGTAATACTCAAAACCATCTTTCATTGAACCGCTATTTACTGTTAGACTTATTGACTACATATAAGAGACGAAAACAATATGAAGACAGTAATATTTAAAAATCAAAGTTTTAAAAATAATCAGTTTCCTTTTTTCTTATGGACAGAAAAAATCACGATTTATCGCTCTAGGCTTAACGCGTGAAACTTTTATTTCAAATATTATCTTTGTGCAAATTTCTGAAACAAAAAGGTGAATATTATGTTTTCCAAGTCAGAGTTCAGAGAAGTAGTAAAGTCTATGGGTCTTGTTTTTGGAGATATTGGAACAAGTCCCATTTATACTTTGACTGTTATTTTCCTTCTAACAAGACCTACACACACTCACATAATAGGAGTTTTATCTTTAATTATCTGGACACTTATCATACTTGTGACTGTGGAATACGCCTGGCTTGCAATGAGTCTGGGTAAAAAAGGGGAAGGGGGTACAATAGTCTTAAAAGAAATACTTGTTCCTCTGCTCAAGTCAAGTAGAAACGTAGCTTTTGTTACATTGTTAGCTTATATAGGAACATCTTTCCTCATGGGAGATGGGGTAATTACCCCTGCAATAAGTATTCTGAGCGCAGTCGAAGGCTTGCGAATCATTCCTCAGTTCGAAAACATAGGCCAGAGCACTATTATACTTATTTCTGCTGCAATTGCAATAGCACTTTTTTCAGTTCAGAGCAAGGGAATAGAAAAAATTACATGGGTTTTTGGGCCTATAATGGTTCTATGGTTTGCAACTATTGGATTCTCAGGCATCGCCTCTATTTTCTATACCCCAGAAGTACTCAAAGCCATCAATCCTTATTATGCTATCAGGTTCCTTCTGGACAATGGGATTATAGGATTTTTTGTACTATCCGAAGTCATCCTGTGTGCTACAGGGGGTGAAGCATTATATGCTGATATGGGACACCTGGGAAGAGAGCCTATCTTAAAAGCCTGGAGATTTGTATTTCTAGCATTGGTTTTGAATTATCTCGGGCAGGGTGCATTTCTTATCCGAAACCCGGGTTCGACAAATTTTTTGTTTGAGATGATAAATCAGCAGGCAAACATACTTTATATCCCATTCCTTCTACTCAGTGTCGTAGCTACAATTATCGCTTCTCAGGCTATGATCAGTGGCATGTTCTCTATAGTATATCAGGGAATAACTACTCGGATAATACCGATGTTGAAGATTGATTACACCTCCGGGGTATTTAAGTCTCAAATCTACATAAGTACCGTAAACTGGTTACTCCTCGTTTCTGTATTATTTATGATGCTTATATTCAAAGAATCAAGCAAACTTGCAGCTGCATATGGCCTTGCAGTTACAGGAACTATGTCTATTACGGGCATAATGATGACTTCTATATTTTATCACAGAAAAAACATAACCAAAGCTCTTATTTCGCTATTTATAACGTTCATTGATGTGGTGTTCCTTCTCTCAAATAGCTATAAAATCCCTCACGGAGGTTACTGGTCAGTCATCATAGCACTTTTCATCCTCTCTCTTATACTCATATATACGTCGGGACAAAAGAAGCTGTATAAACTGATGAAGCTCATGAAGTCCAAAGATTTTCTTGAAAAATACAAACAAGTTTATGCTACTCAAAATAAAATCATGGGAACTGCCCTCTTCTTTACACGCGATATCGAAAGAATTCCCCAGTATATTTCCCATGTAATGTTTAAAAACAACATCATTTACGAAAACAACATTTTTATTTCCATTATCAAGTCAGACAGTCCTTTCGGAATAGAAACCTCGTTCACAAAAGAACCGGCAAAAGGGTTAAAAATTTTAGAGATACGAGCCGGATATATGGAGATTGTTAATGTTGAAAAGATCCTTAAAGACCAGGGAATTGGTGAAAAAACCATCTTCTACGGAGTAGAAGATATCTTTACTAAAAATATAATCTGGAGAATCTTTTCCATAATTAAAAAGGTATCGCCTTCCTTTGTCCAGTTTTACAAGCTCCCTACTGACGAACTTCATGGAGTTATGACGAGGTTCGAAATGTAACAACTGATGTAAAAACTGATATTACATTCCGGACCTTCAAACGGTAATATTATTGTATCTAATTTTTATTACTTTTTTTTTAAAATCCTTAATTATACACATACATTACATTGAATAATTAAAGAGTTATATTATATACTTCCCGGCTCTATATCCATTTATATGGCTGATGAGAAGCGGATATGGAGAATCATTCCGGACACAAGCGTGATTATTGACGGGAGGCTTTCGTCCCGTATTAGAAGTGGGGATTTCAGGGGTGCTGAGATCATTATTCCCGAAGCTGTGGTCTCGGAACTTGAAGCCCAGGCAAATAAGGGCAGGGAAATAGGGTTTAAAGGGCTTGAAGAGCTTCTGGAACTCCGCAAGCTGGCAAAGAGGGACGAAATCCTTCTTCAATTCAGTGGGGTTCAGCCTACTCTTGAAGAAATCAAACTTTCTAAAGAGGGCAGGGTAGATGCCCTTATCCGAAGTACGGCTATTGAGGTAGGTGGGCTGTTTTTAAGCGAAGACAGGGTACAGTCACTTATAGCTAAAGCAAAAGGGCTTGATGTCGAGTACATACATCCTACAGTCCTGAAACCATCCGAACTTCCGCCTCTTAAAGTAGAACATTTTTTTACTGACGATACGATGTCCGTTCATCTTAAAAATGGAGTCTCTCCTATGGCCAAAAAGGGATCTGTAGGGGATATACATTACGTAAAGATTCGAGATGAACCTGCAACTTCTGCGGAACTTTCTAGTATCTCGAGAGAACTTATTGAAAGGGCCAGGCTGGACCCCGAATCTTTTATCGAGATGTCTTCAAGTGGAGCTACGGTTCTGCAGATCCGGAATATGCGAATTGCAATTGCTCACCCACCTTTTTCCGATGATATGGAAATTACAGTTGTGAGACCAACTGTGGTTGTGGACCTTGAACACTACCGACTGAGCGATAAACTCAAAGAGCGGATTGTGAGTCAGCGTGGTATTCTTATTGCCGGTCCTCCCGGAGCCGGAAAATCTACTTTTGCCGCCGGGGTTGCTCGATACCTGAATGATCACGGGCAAGTAGTTAAAACGATGGAATCCCCAAGAGACCTCCAGGTGCCTCCTGAAATCACCCAGTATTCACCTCTGAATGGCAGAATGGAAAATACTGCAGACCTTTTGCTTCTGGTCAGGCCGGATTATACAATCTATGATGAAGTCCGGAAAACCAGCGATTTCCTAATTTTTGCGGATATGCGGCTTGCAGGTGTGGGAATGATCGGGGTAGTGCATGCAACCAGGGCAGTGGATGCGATTCAACGCCTGATCGGAAGGGTTGAACTGGGCGTAATTCCCCAGGTAGTGGACACCGTTATTTTCATTGATAAAGGAGAAGTAGCAAAGGTTCTGGTACTTGAGTTTACTGTCAAAGTTCCTCATGGAATGACCGAACAGGATCTTGCAAGGCCGGTAATCGTCATTGCCGATTTTGAGACACGAAGAGTCGAATATGAGATATATACCTATGGGGAACAGATTGTTGTTATGCCAGTAGGGCCTTCTACCGAGCTAAGGAAACCTGCCTGGAAGCTTGCTGGAGAGGAAATAAGAAATGTTATTGGTAAGTATGCCTCCGGCCCGGTTGAAGTTGAAGTGACTTCAGACGACAGTGCAATCGTAAAGGTCCGGGAAGAAGAAGTGCGAAAAGTTATTGGCAAAGGCGGGAATGTCATTGACCGGATCGAAAATGTTCTTGGCCTGCATATCGACGTAAGAGAACTTGAGGTCGAAGCCACAAGAGCTGCAAAAGGCCGGAAGTATGGAGCTGAAAGCAGAGCTCCTCGAGAGAAACGAAGGAAAACCAGCTTTGAAGAGATGCCTGCTGTTTCTTCCGTTCATCCTTTCATTGAAAGAGATAAAAAGCACCTTATTCTTGGTGCGCCGGAACTTGCAGGAAAAGATGTAGAAATATATCTCGAAGACCAGTACCTTTTCAGTGCAACTGTAAGCCGGCATGGAGACGTGAAACTCAGGGCGAACTCAGACCTTGCATCCGATATTATGGAAGCTCAGGATAAGGGGGAAACAATTGAAATCAGAATGATCTAAACTTTTTTATTTTTACTTTTTTATTTTTACTTTTTTATTTTTACTTATCTGAAAGTATCAAAATAATTAATAAAATAATTGCATGCGTCATCGGTTAAGCATTAAATTCCCTCTCTTGTATGTGTTTTTTATATTAATAATTTAAATATCTCTGTATCTATGTCTCCTTGTCCCCCACCTACTCTTGAAGACTCTCTTCGGGAAATATTTCCCGAAGAGTGGTTAAGGCAAACTGCCAAAGAAACTGGTCTTATAGTACGTGAACGTAAAATTGACCCTGTCATTATCTTTTGGGTTTTAACTCTCAGTTTTGGTGTACGCTTGCAGCGTACACTTGCCAGTTTAAAACGAGAATATGAAACTGAGTCACAAAAAACCATAAGTGATAGCAGCTGGTACTATCGTTTTACTCCAGAACTTGTTGAGTTTCTTCACCAGTGTGTAATTCATGGCATGGAAGAGCTTGCAAAAGAACCTGGTAGGAAACTTAGCAAGAAACTCGAAACCTTCCAAGATGTTGTCATTCAGGACATCACAATTGTTCGTCTCCATTCCTCGTTAGCAGACAGGTTTCCTGCAGCAAGATCAAGAACAGTAGCTGCAGGAGTAAAAGTTGGAGTTATGGTAAGTGCAATTGCTAACGGACCTAGAACCATTGCTCTGTACTCTGAAAAAACAGCTGAAATAAAGACATTAAAAATAGGTACCTGGATCAAAGACCATATTCTCCTTGTTGATCTTGGTTTCTACAAAACTCAAATGTTTGCAAGAGTTGAAGAAAATGGGGGATATTTTGTCTCAAGGATTAGGAAGAATATGGACCCTATTCTTGTTTCTATTGAAGAGGGACTTTCTAAGACAAAAAGCAAAGAGTTCGCTGGAAAACCTGTTAGTGAATGTATTAAGCAACTTTCTGGAAAAGATATTGATGCAGTTGTAAAAATAGAATTCAAAAGAAGAGAGTATAAAGGCAAGCAAAAACAGGACGAGATGATTGTACGTCTTGTTGCCGTATATAACGATGAGGATGAAAAATACCACATTTACATCACAAATATTCATAAAGATATTTTGAATGCAAAAGACATTGCAAACTTATATGGGGCAAGATGGGACATAGAACTGTTGTTTAAGGAATTGAAAAGCAAATACTCGCTGGACGTTCTTGAAACAAAGAATGTGCAGGTAATTGAAGCTCTAATCTGGACAGCAATATTGACACTAATCGTTAGCAGAAGAATCTATTCTCTTGTCAGAAAATCAACAACTCATCCTGAAAAAATGGCTAGATATACGCAGTTACGTTGGAGTACAATATTTGCAGAGAATGCATCAGATTTATTGACAGTAATTCTGCATAGATGTGGAATTCAAAGAACTTTTGAAACGATAATGAGCGTATATGAAAGTCAAGCATTAGATCCTCATGTAAACAGAGAAAGGTTTAGAGATGAATGGTTTGAGTAATAAATGAAAAAGTGGATTCAAAAAGAGTAACAGAAGAAGGAAATAAATCCTTAACCGATGACCAATGAAAATAATTGCAATGTTGTGAAAAGAGGATGAAGAGAGCACATGAGAGAGATATCCTCATGTATTTTCATGCTAAATAACAGGCTTGATAGAACATTTGAGATGTCAGTTCGATTTACTTTGATTTATTCAGTAAAACCTATCTTCTGCATCATTTCTGGATCTCGAAATAAAGCCATTCCTGTTTTCATTTTTTTAAAGTTTAGTTTCTCATAAAACGGTTCTTTTCCAGGTGAAGCGTATAATATAAAATTACATTGCGGAATTGAGTTCAAAATGTGTTCAACAATTAGACTGCCTACCTTTTTACCCTGATACTCAGGCATTACTGCTACATCATAAATTGCAGCTTGATATACTCCATCTGAAATTGCACGCCCAAAACCAATTAGTTTCTCGTTATCAAAAACAAATATAACAGTATGGCTATTTTCAAAGCACTTCTTATGCACATCTCCTTCAAAAGATGCCATATTAACTTCTTTTAATATTTCAGATACACGATTCCAGTCAATGTTTAAACAATCATATTGAGTTTTCAGGTTCATTCTACTCCTCAAAAAATAGGTATATAGTATAAGCAAATATAAATTATAAATTTCGGGCATATTTCAAATCCTGGTCGTGCATTAGTAGATGGTTGATATTTTGTGTTTGAGTATTTTTACTCAGTCATATATGTTTTCTAAGCCTACCTGCCTACTGGAAATTGAGCGTATACAAAGCAAAAAATGAGAAAGAAAAGAGCGAAAAGCGAATGTGTGAGTACTCTGGAAAATATCAGCTGATTATTGAGGGACTACCTCATTTTTAATCTCTCTATTAATTCCTTTCAAACTATTTTTTCCTTCTATTACGTTCTTATTCTATTTTCACTTTCAATTTTCCTATATTATGCTTTATTTTTCCTTTTTTTTGTTATTATTCTTTTTTTCACGTTCAGTTTTCCTATGTTATTATGATTTTTCCTCTTTTCTTTTATTCTTCAATTTTCGTTCCTTTTTCATACTTTCCTTTTGTCATTCTTCTTTTCTGGTTCTGGCTTTGTTTTATTAATCTTAACAACATATGAACCTCAAAAATTTTATATAGTCTCGAACCTGATTCTTTAGTACAAATTATGGGGGTAATGGTCGATTGAATAAATTACATCAGGCAGATCCAGAAATTAGGGAGGATTTGCAGGGAAGAATTGAGGTTTTTGATCAGAGCATAAGAAGTTTTGAAAAACGTCTCCGGGCAGTCGAGAGACGCCTTTCTATGGAAACTTCTCCTGAACTGCAAACTGGCAGAGTTTTCTCAGGAGATTTCTCAGGACTTTTTCCAGGGGAGAATGCAGGAAATACTGCTTTGCACTCCTCAATTTTTCCACAGGTTCCCTCGGTTTCTCCTGAAGCTTCTATTCGTGGAAATTCTTTTTTTTCGGATATAGTTCCTTCAGTTTCGGAAGGAAATATTTCAAATTTTGAAGTCAGTTCAGTACTTCCTCCAGGCGGGCCTTCGAATTTTTCTACATTTTCCGGGGAAAATTCCTCCGAGATGTCTGGAGCCGATTATAAAATCAAGAGCATAAATGAGGTTTTTTCAAGCCTCTCCGAAGGTCTCCGTTCCCTTCATTCGGCTTTATCCGAGCTTTCGAATTTTACCCATAACAACCTTAAACCCGAAATCGAAAAACTGGATATGGAGTTCCGTAACCTCAAGGTTCAGCAAGATGCAAAAAGTGAATATATAAAGGAACTTGAGTCCCGTGTAGAAATTCTCGAAAACCAAAACAGGCTTACTCTCGGCTCTATGAAAATTCCTTTTGAGATTTCAGGAATTGCCGGGTCTTCCGCACTTTTCCTTACTGGATTCCTTGTCTGGTCAGGTAGATGGGATGTCATAAAATCTCCTTATTTCTCCATCGTGCTTGCCGTATTGATGGCAGGAGCCGTTTTTATGAAGTTTTACATGGCCAACCGCAGGAAGAAAGTACTGACAGACAAGTTATGAAATATAAACAAGTTATGAAATACAGACAAGTTATGAAAAACAGACAAGTTATGAAATACAGACAAGTTATGAAAATATAGTCTCTACCGTAAAGATCTACTTCAATATTTACTTCAATATTTACTTCAATATTTACTTCAATATTTACTTCATTTCGAGAGAAACCAGAAGAATACCCAGAGATGAGCTCCAGAGAGAAGACCCATAAATGTATCGTTCCCAATTATTTAGTTGATTGTATATCCAGAGTACCTTAATGCTGTTCCCAGCCTATTATCTCTTTTCTGTGAGACTAAAGCATATCTTACAGTGAACCAAAAAATAATGTAACTATTCAGTCCTGGTAAGACCACACCAATAACTTCCTTTAGTAAGATTTAACTGGTAAATTTCAACGAATTGATCATCTCTAATAAGTATCAAATGATCCTACTTTTTCTTTTTTCATCATTAGTTATCTGGCATATCTATTACTTCAAAACTAATACGGTCTAACTAATTTTGATGATTAATAGTTACCAAAAAGATATAAATATTATATTATCCACCGCTATATCACTTGCCGATATATCGGGGTACGAAACATGGAAGAAAGCATCGATAATAATAATAAAATGTGTACAGAAATCAGGCGGGCTTTTCTCAAGTATATCGTACTGAAAATTATTAAAGAGAAACCTACTCATGGTTATGACATCATCAAAACGGTCGAGCTCCGCTCAAACGGGCGCTGGATTCCAAGTGCAGGCTCTATTTACCCAATCCTGGAAAAACTTGAGTCAAAAGGTTTCATCCAGAGCGAGGGGATCGAACGCAGGAAAGTATACACGATCACCCCCAAGGGAGTAAAAGGACTGGACCGCATGACACAGGAAAAACTGGAACTCCTGAACGAAATGTCCCGGATCGTTAACAATGTGATTGAAGGTAACGATAACAGTGATGCCGAAGGGAAGATCGGCAATGCCCATGATGTTAGACAGAAATCTGAGACGGCGCACGACTGTGATTTCCAGAATCAAGAAGACGAAAAAGAGAAAAACAGAAGGTAATAAAATTGAGTGAAACTCACAATGGGAAGAGTATTGCATACAAATGGGTTGCACTGTTTAATGTGACCCTTGCATCATTAATGGGCTCTATTAACGGTAGCATTATCCTGATCTCTCTGCCCGCAATATTCAAGGGAATCCAGATGAACCCAATGGCTCCAGGTGCATTCCAGTACTTGCTGTGGCTCCTGATGGGTTTTGGCCTGGTAACGGCTACACTGCTCCTCACTATTGGTCGGCTAGCAGACATGTATGGTCGGGTAAAATTGTTCCGTCTGGGATTCCTGATATTCGCTATCGGTTCAACCCTGCTCTATCTAACGCCTGGCACAGGCAGTGTTGGTGCTCTTGAGCTAGTTATTTTCAGGCTCATACAGGCTGTAGGCAGTGCATTCACTATAGCAAACGGCTCAGCTATTATTACAGATGCGTTTCCGGTCAGTGAGAGGGGAAAGGCTCTCGGCATAAATATGGTCGCATTCATGTCAGGTCAGTTCATTGGCTTGCTGCTGGGTGGTGTACTGGCGACATACAACTGGCGCTATGTGTTCCTGGTCAACATTCCATTTGCGGTTCTTGGAACAGTATGGTCCTACTGGAAGATGAAGGATATTTCGTTCAGGGCATCCAAGACCAATCTCGATATTGTAGGAAACTTACTTTTTGTCGGCGGGCTGACCTCACTTTTGATAGGTGTCACTTATGCCCTGATGCCGTACGAGCATGATGGTATCACCGATGCAATGGGCTGGAACAACCCCTGGGTAATGACAGCTTTAGGTGTAGGAATCGCATTGCTGATTGCTTTCCCGTTTGTCGAGAGCAAGGTGAAGAACCCAATGTTCAAGCTGGAGTTTTTCAAGATCAGGGCTTTTGCCTACGGATGTCTCGCCAGTTTTACTGCGGCTATTGCGCGAGGTGGTGCCATGTTCATGCTTATTCTTCTGCTACAGGGTATCTGGCTGCCACTCCATGGTTACCGCTTTGAGGACACGCCGTTATGGGCAGGTATCTATATGTTGCCTATGACTCTCGGCTTTATGATCATGGGCCCGATTTCCGGGATACTCTCGGACAAATATGGGCCTAGATGGATCGCCACTACCGGGATGACTATCGTTACATTTGCCTTTGTCGGGCTCTCGCTGCTTCCCTATAACTTCGACTACTGGGAACTAGGAATACTAATTTTCTTCATGGGTATTGGTAATGGTATGTTTGCCTCTCCTAACAGCTCATCGATAATGAATTCTGTGCCGCCTCAGAATCGGGGTGTCGCGTCGGGCATGTTGTCCACATTGGCGAATTCAGCCAGTACCCTGAGTATGTCCGTATTCTTCACCGTCGTGATTGTGGGAATTCAAAAAGCTTTCCCGGGCGCTATTCATGCCTCGTTAGCTAGCTTTGGGTCTGAACAGGTTATCCCTGCTGTGCAGCAGCTCTCCAGTTATCTAGCCAGTATGTCACCGACCAACGCTTTGTTCTCTGCTTTCCTGGGCTACAACCCTATGGATTCAGTTCTGAGCTCTATGAATTCGAGTATTGTTGGCTCAATACCGCAACAAATCGTGACCACACTGACAAGTAACTACTGGTTCCCACAGACATTACAGCAGGCATTCATGCCAGCGCTGCGGATTTCGTTCATAATCGGAGCTGTACTCTGTGGTATAGCTGCCGTGCTGTCGGCAATGAGGGGACAAAGGTATGTGTACGAGGCTCACAGCTCGGTTAGTAATGTTAACAAAGGTGATCTCGCAACAGTAGAAGAAACGCATTCCTAATTTTTGGCATACTGGATAGGATTATTGCTGTAATAAGCATAAATAAAAAGAGAATACGGAGAACAGAAAATACGGAGAACAGGAAGTACGGAGAAATAATGCAGAAGCAAGATCCAGTATCCTTCTTGCCTCAGACTCTTCCAGCATCAAATCTGTCCAGGGTAATTCAGCTCCGAAGCACCTCAGTAAATAATCGCTGGTGAAATCTCTGTATCCTTCTCTCATTACTTTTATCTTAATGTATCCTTCAGCTTTTCCCGGAGGCAGTCCGGGATTCAAAATTTTCAATATTACATTTCCTTCGAGATCTGTAACCCCTGAATAGGCTTTCTTCCTATCCGGACTCCAGGCAATCACATTTGCGTCCCCTATACCGCGATTCTCGCTGTCAAACACTTTTACAGGCAAGCTCAGGTTTGTTTCCGTATTACTGCCTCCCTCAGTGGACGGTAAGGAAAGTACACTCATATCTGCTGTAGCATACATAGGTTTTGGAGGAGTAGGGGCATTGCTAAGGGCCGAGAGAACTGCGCAAAATCCTATAAGACCTACAACAGTAAGAAGGGGCAAGGGACACCAGAAGAAGCGCAAAATTATTGGTGTATATCCCGGGTAGAAAACATGAGATTATATCCAGCAGGTAACCTCCGAGAACTGAATAAAAAGTAAGAGTAAGGAGACGTCTTCTACTCAGCCAACTGCCCAGAATTTGATTCAAACTATAGTAAAGATACACCAGAGATCGCAATTATAACTGTTTATAAATATTTTTAACATTTTTGGTAAAGAGATTGTTCTGGTCGCGTTCGTGAGTTATTGATTAATTATGAAACTAATTTTCTTACTAAAAATTCAGACAAGTTTTTCGAACATACTTAATTCGAACATCTGAAAACTTCCTCAACGCCCGAATGCTCACGAAGTGGGCAGATATCGGGTGGCCACTGCAGAAAATAAGAAAAATTTGCATCGATACTATTGCGTTTACATGTTGGTACATATCAGAAGCAGCCCAAAGAGCTCAGTATGAACGGATACTCGGATATACGGGTTTATTGCAATTTTTATAACATATCACTTTTGACTTTTCGGATAGGCTCTAAATGAAAGTTGTGGGCTGGTGAAGATGTATAGTTTCGCCCTTGCTTGGAGAGGGGACATGATGAATCAATAAGGCCTGCACACGTAGCGCAATTGTTACTTCCTCTTTCTTACATACATGACTGCCCCAAGCACTGCTGCAAGTACCCAGAAAGAGCTTATAAAGGGAGTACTTTTTAATTTAGTATCATTGGATTTTCCTTCCTGCTTGCTTGCTGTTTGTGTATTTTCTATAGTTTCAGTTTCGTTCGTCTTATTTCCGGCCTGACCTTCTCCTTGCCATTTACCCTGAGCTTTCAACTCCTCGATTACTGCATCCCTATCTGAAACAGGGTGTTTTCCTGGAACGCCGATACCAACACGGAAAAGTTGTTTATTGAGATCCACATCATTCAGCATCAAGAGAACTGACTCGTTCTGGATGAACTCAACTTCGACTTCGGTCTTTATATTAGTTCCCCTTTCGGATCTCACTTCTATAGTTTCTGTAGGCAGGGGGTTATAAAGCCACTCGCTAACTGTAATTGTAGCAATTGTATGGTCACGAAACATATCAACCTTACTTACTGTACCAATAACTATACGGTCAGAGTTGTTTACCTGGTACGGGATTTCTAATGCTTCTGAAGCAAATGAAGCTACTGCTAGATTTAAAGTCAAAAAAAGTAGAACGAATGTAAATAATAACATGGAAAATGAACTCAATCGTTTCATCAAAATTCTCCCATTCCTTATTGTAAAAGATAAAAGGATTAATCTCATATTCAACTTATTAATCCTAAAAAATTGTGTAGCCTTCGAAGGCTACTTGAATAGTTAAATTACTTTTAGATTGTACTCAGTAACTCTTCCTGACTAACAGTTTCATCAGGTCTTATAGCTTTTCCATCGTCAGTTAATGTGAATTTGCACCTGCATTGTTCCACGTATTTGTAGATGCAGTTAAAGCGCTTGACCAAGAACTCGGAATTGTTAAATCCTTCTGGATTCATTTATTTCACTCCTAGTTATTTTCCCCTAGGAGGCAGAATCAGACAAGCTTAAATATACGCAAAGCTAACATACTTACTGACTCTTATGCATACTTTATGGAGTTCGGGCGGTACCTGGAAAGCACTTCTGAACTCTATAAACTCTTTTTTATTAAATCCTTTATAAGTTTTCTGTGTAAATTATCAAACTGATTGTTTTTAGCATTCCTTTGAGTTAGTAAATGCTTTCTGATCTTTGATTGTTTGAGAGTTTGCACGGAAAGTTTATATAGTCCTACCTGCCGCGAGTATCCCCCAGATATCAATAAAAAAGAAAGGTATAATTATAGATATTAACTAAGATATATATTTATGAAATACTTCCCTAAGATAAAAATACATTTTACTATATTTCAATAAGTTAAACAAAAATACGCCATAGATGACGAATTTTTAATAGGAACAAAATTTTTGAGTTTACTAATTTTTATTACTTTAAACAACAAATTTTGGGTCGTATATTAGTAGATGGTTGATATTTTGTGTTTGAGTGTTTTTGCTCAAGTTACATCTGTTTTCTAAGCTTACCTGCATACAGGAAATTAAGTGTACACAAAGCAGAAAATGAGAGCGAAAAGCGAATTCGTGAGTACTAGAGGAAATATCAATTGATTATTAAGGGATTATCAATCGTTTGGTAAAGATTCTTATTACGGGATCGATGACAGTGGTATTCACTTTCACTTTGGTCCAAAAGATAACGTTTTATTAGAGATGATGGGAGATTCATATGTAGGCCTAGTTTTTGCGGAGTTCTTGCAATTTTAGTTCCTGTAGTGAGTGGTTATTGGGAGTTTTTGCAACATTATTAATTGCGAAGATCTCTTTGGTGGAATATACAGAATCTAACTCTAATGGAAGCCTTGACGTTTTAATAACCTACAAAACCTTACTAGTGAAGCTCCCATGTACTATAATGACGTCTGAACTACAACCTATACCTGTGAAAATTGGATCACACACGTATAATTTGTATAAGTAACTGAATTGTATTTTATATAAACAAAGCAGATAACTATAAGATCGAATTGCATATTTTATAGACCCTTGAAAGATGATTAGTTTTTTAATGGATATTAATCCTTATTTGCCCAATTAAATGTAGTGTCAGTCCTTCCCCAATTAAGATACGTTTGTTAAACAGTTTATTACTACGGGAGTGCAGAGGGTCACGAATATCCCATTCAAATCGTGACCACACTGGCAAGTAACTACTGGTTCCCGCAGACATTACAGCAGGCATTCATGCCAGCGCTGCGGATTTCTTTAATAATCGGAGCTGTACTCTGTGGCATAGCTGCAGTGCTGTCGGCAATGAGGGGACAAAGGTATGTGTACGAGGCTCACAGTTCAGTTAATAATATTAACAAAGGTGATCTTGCAACAGTAGAGGAAACACATACCTAAATTTGGCATACCGGGTAGGAATTATCGCAACGTAACAAGCATGAAAATACAGAGAACAGAAAGTACAGAGAACAGAAAGCAAGGAGAAATGATGCAAAAATAAGATTCAGTATCCTTTTTGCCTCAGACTTCTTCAGCATAAATATATCCAGAGTAATTCAGCTCCGAATCACCTTCAGAAAATAATCGCTGGTGAAATCTCTGTATCCTTCTCTCATTACTTTTATCTTAATATACCCTTCAGCTTTTCCCGGAGGCAGTCCGGGATTAGAAATTTTCAATATTACATTTCCTTCGAGATCTGTAACCCCTGAATAGGCTTTCTTCCTATCCGGACTCCAGGCAATCACATTTGCGTCCCCTATACCGCGATTCTCGCTGTCAAACACTTTTACAGGCAAGCTCAGGTTTGTTTCCGTATTACTGCCTCCCTCAGTGGACGGTAAGGAAAGTACACTCATATTTGCTGTAGCATACATAGGTTTTGGAGGAGTAGGGGCATTGCTAAGGGCTGTAAGAATCGTGCAAAATCCTATAAGACCCACAACCGTAAGCACGACAATCCTTATTGGAAGCCCCAGAGTTCCTGCTTCGTCGTGTTTGAATTTTTCACGCAGCATGTACGGCCCCTCCTTTCAGTTTTACTTTTGGAAGATGCACAATCACCTGGTCTTGATGATCATTACAGCATCTTTTTTCTCGTAGTCATAAAAACCGTCGGCTACAATTTTCAGGTCCATTGTTCCTTCATTCTGGTTAGGGTCAAGACTAACTTTTGCATTATCAGGCGTTGTTAGGGTAGCAATCCCGTCAGCATCCGTAGTACTTGATGCTGCTCCACCAAGCCCCCTCAAAATAACGTTTGCATTCCTTACAGGATTTCCGTCGTTGTCAGTTACCTTTACAACTGCGGTTATGTCAAAAGGGTTTTCTGCAGTACTGGCCTCCACTATTATTGAGTTTCCGTCCTCAAGGGTGCTTACACTAAGCCCTGCAGATTCCACAAATACCGACATGTCCTTTGTCGGGGTCGGCATGATCGAAATGAGTGTTGCAAGGGCAACCATCCCGACAACGAGCATAACCACAATATTGATCGGGAGTTCCATGGCTTTCTCATCATGTCTGATAAATTTAAATTTCTTCATATGTTCACCACTCTCAATAATTTTATTAAGTTATTAACACAAGACATTATTAATATTTTGCTACAGTTCTGTAATATCTCTTGAAGATTTAGAACAAGCGAAGAATGGAAGCCTGGCAGAAAATCGATGTTATAAATCGGATCCTTGAAAGCCTGGACCTGAATATGTCTCTGAGTTTAAAAAGAAAGATTAGCTCATAGTATACAACTGAAGCCTGTAAGATAGTAACACTTGCAGACCTCTGGAGAAGGCTAGAAACACTTGAGTGTGGCCCATTTCACATATAGAGTATATTTTTACATACGGAGTATATTTTACGTAGGTAATGGTGTATTAACTTCGGTTCCTTACGTCACCCGGAGGGCTCTCTCGAAGAGCTAGATAGCCTGTATATACCCGAACACGGAAAGAATCAGACATAGTGTAGCGAAGCGGAACCTATCTGCCACTTGACGCGCACAGGATGAACACGTATAACGGCGAGCGTGCAGTAAATCTTCACAAATTTGATTCTTTTCTTTGTTTTGTTACTTTTGTAAAGCTCACTCTTGGCATATATAGAATAGTTGACAGGGGTTTGCCAGGTGTCGTTTTTTTGTTACCATTATTGTTTTATTTGCTTTTTTGTTCCCTGTAGGCTTGTACTTACTTAAATTAATATAAAAATATTAAGTCCCGGTGAGCACTTTAAAAGGATTAATCGAGACTTTCCTGCCTTCTGATTTGAGGCATACAAAACACATATCTGCGATTATCTAGATCTAGATCTAGATCTAGATCTTTTACTCTATCAAGCATTTTTTTGAACTTTCTGTATTTTGCTGATCTTCTTTTTTCCTGGAGACTCCGTGTTCCAATTGCCAATCTAAATCAAAAACAAAAGCGTGCGCAATGCTTGAAAGTTTTTCGTTAGTATTCATATCAATCAATTGAACTCTAGCAGTAGCTAAAGAGTGCAATATAACCGTGATTTTCGTAAAATGTGATTGAGTTTTCTTTTATATTTTCATCATAATAAGCCTAAATGGCAGTGTAGTGAAAGTTCTGTAAAATATGATTGACTCTGTATCCTTTTTCTTCACCACAAAAAATAGGAAGCAGAGTCAATGGTTAATCTATTCTCATTCATAAAAGATTCTCTTGTCGATCAGGAAGATGGAATTCGCCAGTTAATTACCTGGTTTTTAAACCTTGTCATGGAGGAGGAAGCCCTCCTCCAATCTGGTGCACAACGTTATGAGCGTACTGCTTCACGGAAAGCCAGTAGACACGGCTACAAATCCCGAACTCTCCTTACTAAATATGGAGACCTTGAATTGTTAAAGCCCCAATTCTGTGAATTTCCCTTTGAAAATAAGGACAACGAATATGATGGAGAGAACTAACAAGGAGATAAAAAGAAGAAGCAAAGTTGTGGGAGCATTCCCAAACAAGGAATGAGTATTGAGACTGGTAGTCTCAATACTCATTGATATAAATGAAGACTGGATTACAGAAAATAGGCATATAGTGATGGAGCAGTAATCAAAAAAGAAGAATAAGGGGTATAGAGAAAATTTTACAGAAAAACAGGCACACTGCCCCAGAATCACGAAAAGGAAATGGACATTAACGTAATTACTAAATAACAGGAACATTAAAAATATCAACTAATTAATAAAGGAGCACCAGAACTTTGAATAAGACTTTTTTTAGAAAACACTGGTATGCTGATATCTATGAAAAACAGGTTATTCAAGCAGACGAAGTAAATTTTATTCTTTCGATTGTTGGAATTGAGCCTAAAAATATTCTAGATGTTGCTTGTGGTGGAGGGAGAATAACAGTACCATTGGCTAAAGCGGGACACAAGGTAACAGGATTTGATTCTGATAAATTTATGCTTGAGAAAATTTCAGCCCGGGCAAAAAGTCTATCAAATATATCTTTCTATCAAGCAGATGCTATCTTGGAAGACTGGGGAAATAACTTTGATGTTATCATTTTAGCTGGAAATATTCTTTTGAATATTGAATCAGAAATGCCTTATGAACAAGCTCAAGAGCTTTTTATTAAGAAAGCATCAGAAAGTGTAAAACAAAACGGCCATATGTATTTGAACTTTGATTGTTATGAAAGACCAGAACAGTCTTCAGAAAATAATGAGAAATGGGTTTGTTTTGAAGGCATTGACGATATCGGAACATACGGAAAATATATTGTCATTAGCGGTGACTACAGCAATGAAACACGTATAGACAAAAGTTCCCGTCGCTACGAAATCACACCAAAAGGTAGTGAAACGTTTACATTTGAAACGATATCAATCAAACATTTTCCAACATTTTCTCAAGTGAAAGGTTGGCTCGATAAATACGGTTGGGAAATTGTAAACCTTTATGGTGATTACGGAAAAAATCCTATGAGTACTAAAACTACTCGTGCAATTATCTGGGCAAAGAAAAGTTAAAACGATAACCAAACAGCCTATATATCCAGTTATGTAGCGACTGTTTATTCTTCCATACTTTATGCTATACTCCTCTCGATTGTATAATCTATTAAGAGCTCATCCCAAAACTTGATGTAACCTAATAATTGTCAAAACGTATATATTTCAAAAATAATTTACTGGAATTTTCCCGTATATATTCAAATCTGAAATATAATTCTAGATCAGTCTTGTAGTATGAATTATAACATAACCACGATATTGATCGGGAGTTCCATGGCTTTCTCGTCATGTCTGACCAATCTAGATTTCTGCACATTTTATCCCATTAAAAACTTTGCTAAATTATTACAATTAAATTCTATTAACATTTTGATAATATGGATTTACTCGTTTATTTTTAGTCAGGCATGTTTTTTAATAGCAGAACTTCTTAGTATTTTCCATAAAAACTATGTATTTATATAGTTCTTTTAACCATAATTTACTTATTATTGTAGAATAAATTTAACAATCAGAAACGAGGAGAAACAGTTTTTTGGCTCAAGAATGCTCTGACGACTCAGACGAATCGGATCGTAACCGTAGTTTCTTGTGTTTTTTAGGACTGCATGAATGGAAGCGGAAAAGTGGGGCATTGTTCTTTTTGCCAACAGTGCTCGAAAAACGCTATGAATGTATACATTGTGGCAAATACAAGGTGACTTTTGAAAGGGAGAATAGCTCTTATAGCCTTCCTGCGGGGAGGTCTTAACTGCAAAAGATTTTATAATCCCTTTATATTTTGTCTAATTTTTTCTTTTCATATTCTATCTTTCTTTTAATTGGTTTTCTTCTGTTCTTCAATGATCTTCGTGCTGTACTTTTCGTTATGCGTAAAGTTAATCTATCTTAACTTAGTTTGTTAAAGCTATGAAAAGAATTGTGATTCTCGATTACGGGCTTGGAAACCTCCGCAGTGTTCAAAAAGGGCTTGAACACGTCGGATCAAGTCCCGCAATCTCAGGGGATCCTGAGGAAATTCTTGCCGCAGACGGTTTAATTCTCCCGGGGGTCGGCGCTTTTGTGGACGCGATGAAGTGCCTTGACCCCATCAAAGGGACTATAGAAGAATACGCAAGGTCAGGCAAGCCGATGCTCGGGATCTGTCTTGGACAACAGGTTCTCATGAGTTCTTCGGAGGAAGGAAAGCTTACTGACGGGCTTGACCTTATTTCCGGAAAGGTGCTGCGCTTTCCAAAATCCGAACTAAAGGTGCCTCATATTGGCTGGAACAATATCAAAATCAAGCAGGACCACCCTCTGTTTGAAGGGATTCCTGACAACTCTTTCGTATACTTCGTCCACTCTTTCTATGTGGACACAGCATCTGAAAACACCCTTGCGTCCTGCAATTATGGGCTGGACTTTTCAGCTTCTGTCGTAAATTCTAAAGGCAATGTTATGGGTACCCAGTTCCACCCTGAAAAAAGTGGAGCTATCGGGTTGAAGATTCTGAAAAACTTTGTAGACATGTGCTGAAAGGATTTCTCAAAGGAATTTTCCCTTGGGCTCTATATTTATTTTTTCATTTTTTCTGGTTATTTACTTCTGATTCCTGTGCACTTTACACTAAAGTATCTGAAATCAACAGAATACCTAAAATAAATGGATTAATACTTGAATGCCAAACTATTCTGTCCTGTACAACTTTCAGGGCAGAAAGATCTGCAAGAGATGGTTACTATGGATATAGAAGGCTACGCAAAACGGGCTCTCAGGGAGAACCCTTCAAACGAAGCAGGGCTTGAAACAAAGCTTGCTTCCAGAATTCTTGAGATTAAGCATATAAGCCCAGAGAAGGCTAATGAGATCGCAGCTGCGGTCGTTTGTGAGGCAAAAGCAACACTTGATGTGAAAGGAGATGTGTTAAGCCCCACTTTCTCAGGAGTTTCAATGGGAGAATTCGGGGTAGGTTCCAGGGGTACAGGAGATTTTTACGTTCATTCCAAGCTTGGAGAAGTTATAGGCAAGACAGGGGCTGTTGTGGATAGCTCCCAGCTAGACGATTCTGGAGTTGTCAAAATTGGCGAAGACTACCTCGTGGTCACGATTGACGGGCTTCATTCTCGCCTGAGCGATTTTCCTTTTCTCTCGGGTTTTCATGTAGCTCGGGCAGCTCTGCGCGATATATATGCTATGGGAGCTCGACCTCTGGCAATGCTCTCCGATATTCATGTAGCAGACGACGGAGATGTAGCAAAGATCTTCGACCATATTGCAGGAATAACCACGGTCTCGGAACTTACCGGAATACCTCTTATTACAGGAAGCACGCTTCGAATCGGCGGGGACATGGTCATAGGTGAACGCATGACAGGCGGGGTTGGAGCTGTAGGCATAACTTCTTCTCTTACATCGCGGAACCGAACCGAAGCAGGAGACCTTATCCTTATGACCGAAGGCGCAGGTGGAGGCACGGTTTCCACAACTGCGCTTTACTATGGGATGCATGATGTTGTTGAGGAAACCATTAATATTCGTTTCCTGGAAGCCTGTGAGGCCCTGTTGCAGTCTGGGCTGCATAAGAAAGTCCATTCGATGACTGATGTTACGAATGGTGGGATCAGGGGCGATGCCAAGGAAATCTCAAAGACCGCAAGGATAAAACTGGTCTTTGAAGAAGAAAAGCTAAGGGCTCTTGTGAACCCAAAGGTGCTTTCAATGCTTGAAAGCCTGAAAATCGACTACCTTGGAGTTTCTCTCGACGCCCTGCTCATAATTGTTCCTCCTGCATATGCTGATGAAATCCTTGATACTGTCAGAGCTGCAGATATTAAAATTGATGTCATAGGACATGTTGAGGAAGGAAATGGAGCTGAAATATTCTTAAATGGCGAATGCCAGGACTTCACGCCAAGGTTTAGAGAGTCGGCATATACACCAGTTAAAAAAGTTCATGGAGAAGGAAATCCCAGAGGTTTTGAAGAAATGAGAGCAGCAATTGATAAGGCTGCGCTTGAAGCTATTGAAAAGAAACAAAAAGTCCTCGAAAAAATAAGAAGTAAATAAAGCCTTTTGAAAAAAGGCTTTAGCGAAAATTAGTAAAGTTGCGTAATCTAAGGTAAAATCAAAAACATTTTAAAAAAGCCTTTTAAAAAAGGCTTTAGCGAAAATTAGTAAAATTGCGTAATCTAAGGTAAAATTGAAAGACTTTTTTAAAAGACTTTAGCGAAAATTGGATGAATCAGGTTAAATCCTGAAATTAGTAACTTTGCAATCTAAGGTAAAAGAAAAAAGAAATTGAGCTGGGAAAAAGGGAATAATTACATTTTTCGTTTTACTAAAAGGGTTTCCCTTACTTTTCCAGTGATTTCTACCTCTACATTTGGTTCAATTTCCTCTTCTGAACGAGCTTTCCAGTATTCTCCTTTATAGCGGACAAAACCTGTCTTTTGAGGCCCTAAAGGATCTATTGTTTCGGCAGTTTCCCCTATAAACTCTCCAATAACCGGTTTTTTCTTTCTGCTCTCTGTTACTTTGTAGATTGCAAAAACCAGGAACAATCCGAAAACAACCGTAGGGGCAACAACCGTCAGGGCAAGAACCTTTCGAAATTCGGGAGTGTAAATATTTTCGCTTCCCATAGGTACAAGGAGTATACTTCCTATTACGAGGCTGATTAGACCCGCAACCCCGAATATCCCAAAACCAGGTACTTTAATTTCAATAATCAGAAGTCCTATTCCTAAGAGAATGAGGAAAATTGCCCCTATATTGATATCAAAGCCTGTTCCCATCAACCCGAGTGCGATTGAAATGAGTCCAAAAATTTCTGCTCCGGCTCCCGGACTTGAGATTCCAAAAATTAGCCCATAAATTCCCAGGGTCAAAAGAAGGGAAGAGATAATCGGGTTTGAAATGAGTCCTAAAAGGGAGAGAGAAAATGGAGGTTCATAGTTTTCTATCCCTGCATTTTCGGTTTGCAGGACTTTTCCTTTTATCTCCTGCCCGTCAATCTGTGTCAGCAAATTCGGAATAGAAGGAGCTACATATTCTATTACGCCAGTCTGTAGGGCTTCTTGTGCGTCGAGATTTTTATTTTTCGTTATGACTTCTTCTGCAAAAGTCTCGTTTCTACCGTGCTTACCGGCTGTTGCAACCGAAAATTTGACAAGGGCATTTATTATTTTCTCATCTGTTATGGGTTTTGTTCCCTCTATAGACACCTGAACGGGCTGAGCCGATCCTATAACCGTGAAAGGCGCCATTGCAGCAATATCTGTTCCCATGAGGATGAGAGTCCCGGCTGACCAGGCTTTACCACTTTCAGGCACATACCCGATAACAGGCACGCTCGCATTCTCAATTGCGCTTATGATTGTTTGAGTTTCATCCAGGCCTCCGCCTGGAGTATTCAAGCTAATTACAAGAGCCTCAAAATTTTCATTTTCAGCTTTTTCTATCGCATCTGCTATAATATCATCTGAAGCTGGTGTAATGGCCTCGGATACTTCAAGCACAAGTACTTTCTGTTGAGGTCCTGCATCCCCAGATGGCATAGAAACGGCTATGAGGACGAAACACAGGAATAAAATAAAGAAGAGATGTGGACCTCTTTTTACAGACATGGTTATCGGCCTTTTCTTGCTCATCCATTTATTTCAGTTCTTTTTGCTGATTTTAATCCTTTTTATGCTTATTTTTGCCTTTGCTGCTCTTTTCTTTCGGCAATAGATGTAGATAAAGCCGCTATATTTCCGGATTCAAAAGCCTGGGACTGGGTAACTACTATGAGGTTCTTTTCCCTGGAAATCTCGGCTAATGTTTGCAGTTCTCTCAATTTGATTGCTGCAGATACTCCTTCATAGGAAGTTGCAGCTTCTCTCATTTTTTGCGCAGCCTGAGATTCTCCTTCCGCAAGGATAATCCTGGCACGTTTTTCTCTTTCAGCTTCAGCCTGTTTGGCAATTGCTCTCTTCATCGTATCAGGCAGGGAGACATCTCTAATTGTAACTCCTGTAACCTTAATACCCCAGGGATCGGTATACTTGTCCAGAAGCTCCTGAATTTGCTTATTAATATTTTCTCTTTCCGAAAGCAATTCATCAAGTTCCATCTGTCCCATAACGTCTCTCAGAGTAGTCTGTGAAAGGGTAGAAGTTGCAAACATGTAATTTTCAACCTGCGTTATGGCAGCTCCAGGCTCTATGACCTTATAATAAACAACCGCATCTACTTCAACCGTGACGTTATCTCTGGTAATTACGGCCTGCTTGGGTACATCGATTGCAACAACTCTCAGATCTATTTTCAAAGCTCTATCGACAATTGGGATAATCAGAAAAATCCCGGGACCTTTTACATCACTGAGGCGGCCCAACCTAAAAATAACTACTCTCTCATATTCGTTAACCATTTTTATTGATTGTGAGAGTATTAATATTACAACCAATAATACAGGAATGTAGATTTGACTGGTAAAGATACTCATAATTTTTGTGACCTCTCATTCCATTAATATTTAAATTAGACTTAATAATAACTAGGTATTCATTATTCAGACAATCAATAATAATCTTTCTATAAAGTAAGTATTCATAATTCAAAAAGTTTGTACCCAGAACTCTACAAACATCTGAATAGCCATATTATTGTACTATTATTACTATTATTATTATATTCAGACAATCAATAATAATCTTTCTATAAAGTAAGTATTCATAATTCAAAAATTTTGTATCCTGAACTCTACAAACATCTGAAAAGCTATATTATTGTATTATTATTTATTATTACTTCCTTCTCTATATTCTCAATTGAATTCACTTTTCAGATTTTGAGCGATATCGGAGAAGGAAATAAATGTCAAAAATGCAGATTCCTGATTGGATGAAATTATGAAGAAACTGCGAGAGACCTATTCTGATAAATAGTTGTCTCTGAAAACACTTATATTTGGAACATAGAAAATATAAAACAGGAAAAAGTGAGTTAAAAGGGAAAAAGAAACAGAATGATATTGATTTTTGGTCCTGATAAGGCCGCAGAGTTAGATCGGCATACTTAAAAGCTGACAATAAGAACGAGAAACACTGTCAGGTTCAGAAACGCGTTCTGAGCCGCAAACAGTAGGTCAAGAAAACGCAGGTTCGGAAGAACCATTGGTGTTGATATTAATGATTAAGGAATGTCCAGACTGCCACGGGCGTGGCTATGAAGTTGTTTCAACTGAAATCTGCCCTCAGTGTAAGGGCAAAGGTAAATCAAAATCAATTGATTTCATGAAAATGTCAGAAAAAAATCTTGACAGCATTTTAAAAAATGGTGCTGCATGTGAGAAATGTAAAGGTACTGGAAGTATTGAAGTAACAACTCCCTGTAAAACCTGTAATGGTCTTGGAAAGATATACACATGCAAGGTTTGTGGAGCACGTATCGAGAACCCTCAGGACCCCGATGAAGAAGTATGTGATTCCTGTTCCCATTCTCAGTATGTTTATGCTCTTGACGAGTCCTGCGACCTTAAGGACGTGGAAGCAGGAAAACTTTACCACGGGGTAGTGAGCAGTAAAGCTTCTTTTGGGGTCTTTGTCGACTTTAATCCTCATGTAAGAGGACTTATGCACTCTAGCAATATCGTTGTTTCTCCTGAAGTAGGGGATTCCGTGATTGTTCTGGTAAAAAGCATCAAGGCCGGAGGAAAGCTGGATCTGATACCTAAAACCATTAAAAAATACGAAACTGTCGAGCTTGAAAAGGAGCTTCCACTCAAGAATTCAGCTGAAATCGACTCCAGTATGAAAGGCAAGCTCCTCAGAATCGAAGGAGAGGTAATTCAGGTAAAGCAGACCAGCGGGCCCACGATTTTCACAATTAGCGATGAGGGAGGCTTTGTGCCCTGTGCAGCCTTTGAGAGTGCAGGGAAAAGGTCCTATCCGCATATTGATGTAGGAATGATTGTTTCCATTACCGGAGAAGTGACTCTGCGAGATGACCAGATCCAGATCGAGGTCATGAGCATGAAATTGCTGACAGGAGAGAAGGAAGCAGTTGTCAAGGGCAGAGTTGAGAGAGTAATTGATGAAAAGGCATCTCCTGCGGATATTCCTTTCCTTGTCCAAAGCGAGATTATGGAGAAACTTAAACCCAGGATGCTCCATGTTGCCAAAGAAATCAAAAAAGCTATTCTCCATTCAACCCCGATTATTCTAAGGCATCATGCCGATGCTGATGGCATTACTTCGGCAATTGCAATTGAAAGGGCGATCCTGCCCCTTATTACGGAAATTGGGGGAATGGATGCGGAATATTATTTCTACAAGCGTGCTCCGTCCAAAGCTCCTTTTTATGAACTTGCCGATGTTACGAGGGATATTTCGTTTGCGCTTGAAGACCTTTCCAGACATGGGCAGAAAATGCCGCTTATAATTCTCGTAGACAACGGATCAACAGAAGAAGACGTACCTTCAATGCGGCAGGCCAAAGTCTATGGAATCGATATGCTTGTTATCGACCACCATCATCCGGATGAGATTGTTGACCAGTACCTGATAGGGCATGTAAATCCTGCGCATGTAGGAGGGGATTTCGGAGTCACTGCCGGAATGCTCTGTGCTGAAGTCGCTCGTATGATTAATCCCGACATTAGCGATACAATAAAACATCTCCCAGCGGTTTCAGCAGTCGGAGACCGTTCAGAAGCTCCGGAAGCTGAAAGGTATATCTCTCTTGTCTCGGACCGTTATACTCTTGAAGAGTTGAAGGAAATGGCTCTGGCCCTGGACTACGAACAGTTCTGGCTGAAATTCAGTAGTGGAAAGGGCCTTATCGATGATATTCTGGACCTTGGAGATCATGAAACCCATAAAAACCTTGTTTCCCTGCTATGCGAACAGGCAAATACCATGATCCAGGACCAGCTTGAGACCTGCCTCTTTAATGTAAAGTCCCAAAAACTGGCAAATGGAACCATCATGAACGTGATAGACGTTGAAAACTACGCCCAGAAATTCACCTTCCCGCCACCAGGAAAGACTTCAGGAGAAGTTCATGACGTGCTTACCAAAAAATATCCGGATAAACCCGTGGTAACCATTGGATACGGCCCTGACTTTGCGGTCATCCGTTCAAAGGGTGTGCTCATGAATATTCCGAAAATCGTCAGGGAACTCAGGGAAGAAATGAAAGGTGCAGGTGTCAGCGGAGGAGGACATCTGGTTGTAGGCAGTATCAAATTTGTAGAAGGAATGAGAACTGAGGTGTTATCAAGGCTTGCCGAAAAGATAGCAGCCACCGAGGTTGAATATTAAAGGGCTTTAATAGCCTCTTTCCTTCCTTTGCTTCTATTCTGGATAGAAAAATTCTATTCTTAAATAGTCTATTTTTAAGAAATTGGGTTTCTGAATAAATTATTCTCAAAAAGTTATAATCTTAAAACATGTTTATTTAAAACCTACATTCCGCAGTATTTTTTGAAAATCAATATTTTTCCTGATAGCGTTTTTGGAACAGAGTAAATAATTTGGATTTTTAATGGTATTTGGTGAAAATTGAATGATATCATTTTTGGTCTCTAAATACACCACATCGTTGCTTTTACCTACTGCATAAAAGTCCAATAAATCTACATTTGATTGAAAATCGATAGCAGTAAAAATATGAATTTACGTAAATTTACTGCGGAAAGTGGGTTAAAAGGTTCTAATTTTTACATAAAGTTCCTTTGAAATGACTCCTCAGACTATTTTTCATAAAATAATAAAGACAATCTTAATTAAACACTAATTTTAAAAAATACTGCAAGTTCTGGGAAACCTTTCACTTGGAAAGGCTCCCATACAAAAAAGTAATTAACAGTTTATCCTTGCTTTGCTTTTTAGTCCAGGCGTACAATCCTTACAAGAGACCGGATCGGGACATTAGCAATCATATCTGCGCCTTTTTTATCTACGAGAACTGCTACAGCTCTTGGCTTTGCGCCCATTTCCCGAAGCTGCTCAATGACTTCCATAGTTGTAGAACCGGTGGTAATAACATCGTCTACGATCACACAGTTCTTGCCGGCAACGCCTCCGAAGTTTCTACTTATTGTTCCTTTTTGACCTGGCTGGACTACATCCTGTCCTTTACGGGAATGATACAGGGCAAAATCAGCTCCCAGTTCATTTGCCATCATGCTTGCTAGGGGAATGCCGCTTGCAGCGACACCGACAACAACGTCGACTTCGGCGTTTGTTTCTTCCAGAGTCTCAAGCACCATGTCGCAAAGCGCAAGTGAGATGTAGTGGAGTCGTGTAGCACTTTTTCCTATGTTGCTCCAGTTTACGGAAATATCCTTTGGAGCGGGGGCTGCTACTTCTTTTTTCGAACGGGTTAAAAGCCAGGTAACCGTTTCCCTTGAAACATTGAGTTCATCGGCAATCTGGCCGGTTACAAGCCCGTTACTCTGCAATTCCACAGCTTTCTGGATTAAATCTTCTATGTTCTTCATGCCTCCATTCCCACCTGAATTTTTATCTGGCTGTATTTTTCGGCACATTTTTCGGCACTTTTTTGGCACATTTTGCAACTTATTCACAATGTTTGCCTCGAATACTGCCTGGAAAACTATATTCAAATGTACATTCTCTCAATTAAAGACACTATTACATTATCAAGCATTATATCTTTTTCTTCAGCTCAAAAATAACTCTTTTCTTTTCTACTTTTTTTCCTTTTCTTTTTAAGGGGGGAACCACAGATAGGGCAGACATCCCCTTTGTCAAAAGTTTTTTTACAGCCTATACACTGCTTTTGCCAGATAATAATATCCTTTATTTTTTTCTGGGCAATGGGTTTAACCTGAATTCCAAGCTGCACAGCAACGTTCTGGACTGCATAATCGTCCGTAAGCAATATGCCCCTGTCTTTATATTCAAGAGCTTTTGCGAGGATTTCAAGGTCCGTTTTTGAGAGCTCTTCGGAGTCACGCGTGTGCTCAGCCATTTCCCGAACCTCTTTTACCATTTCGGGATCTGGCCATTCCACACGTAACCCTCCTTCTTTTGCAAGATCAAAACGAAGTGCGGAGTCCCTACTTTTCAATTCTTCCGTAACCGAAGGAACGGTAATTATGAGGGAACTGTCCAGGTCACAGTTTCCCATTATAAAAACAGCTGAGTCTGCTATGTAATAGGTCATTTTTCTTCTCTTTTCTCTTTTAGTATATAATTGATTCCCGTCTTGGTAGATTTGTGGCTCTATAGCCCAAGTTCTGTCTCGGGAAGACAGTGCTCCTTTCAGCAGTTTGCGCTCTTTAGTGTTCCCCAAATTTCGTGTCTTGAGCATGGAACCGGTTTGCTTACTTTGCTTACTCGAGAGGACTAACTCATGCGAAGTTTCAAAACTCTATTTTCCAGCATGCAGTGAAGCCTTTCAGTAACATGTTATACGTAGCAAAAATTATGGAATTCATTCTGGGCTGTCCTTCCTATCTTGAGCTAAAGTAATATATATACGTAGCAAAAGTGATAGTAGTATGCCATATTAGATAAATAAAAATTCTGACTCAGTATCAAAATCCAGTGATGAACATAAAATTAAAAATCACTAGATTTTGTAATTGGTCCCAATCCTTGAAATACAATTTAGGGATTGAAGTATTTAGATGCCGAATATTGATGTTGATGAAAACCGGATTTTTCTTGCGGATTAAGATTTTCAATCAAGAAATGCAAAAATCACTAGATTTTGGAACATAGTCAAAAATTCTCCAAGTATTATATTTAAAAAAACTTGTTATTTTTTCCAGTGTTCTTAGTTCTACTTTTTCGGGGAAGCTAAACTTTCACTTGATAAAGAAATAGGTTCAAGATAATTAATCTGGTTTTCAGGTTAAGTTCTGTCGCCGTTTAGCTATCAAAATTGCGCCTCAGATGTCTGTTCCTTTATTCAGAAAGAAAATAACCATTAGAACAGTTGAAAAACAAAAAATAGTTCTTACGCTTTTTGTATTAAAGCTTTTATATCAAATACTGTAATAAACACAAGACAATTACTTCAACAGACAATTTGTTTCAGTGTGAAAAATTGTTCAACATTTATAGTTCTGTTTTGTAATTATATCTAAAAAGCCTACTCCAAAATATATATCCAAAATATATACATCAAAAACATAATGTAAAGCCCATACGGGATGGCTGCTTCCTACTACAATCATAAAACTTAAAGTGGTATCGTCAATTTATCGAAGTATATATGGAATTTAAAATGAGAGAGAAAGAAAAAATGCTAGCAGGCAAACCGTATAGAGCTTTTGGGGAAGAACTAGTCGCAGAACGTCAGGCTGCAAAAGAATTGATTTTTGAATTTAATTCTCTTCATCCAAGTAAAATTGAGCAACGAAACAAAATCATTCAAAGACTCTTTGGCAAAACGGGCAAAAACTTCATTATTGAACCACCCTTTCGCTGCGATTATGGATACAATATCTCCATAGGAGAGAATTTTTACGCCAATTATAATTGCACAATTATCGACTGCGCTAAAGTTACCATCGGTGACAACGCTTTTATCGCACCCAATGTGAGTCTTTTTACTGCAGGACATCCCGTACATTCCGATATACGGAATTACCAGTTAGAATATGCCACCCCTATTTTTATAGGCGATAATGTTTGGCTTGGTGGTGGTGCTATTGTGAATCCGGGTGTTATCATTGATGATAACGTCGTCATTGGTTCTGGAAGTGTAGTAACAAAGGATATTCCGGCCAATGTAATCGCTGTTGGCAATCCTTGTAGGGTGAAACGCAAAATTACAGAAAAAGATAAAACTAATTTTTTGGAGATGATGCATAATGACTAAAAATATACTGATACTTACTGGTAGTCCACGGAAGAACGGAAATAGCGATATGTTAGCAGATGCCTTTATGAAAGGAGCACAGGAAAAGGGACATACAGTAAA
This sequence comes from Methanosarcina barkeri str. Wiesmoor, assembly GCF_000969985.1. Classification (GTDB taxonomy): domain Archaea; phylum Halobacteriota; class Methanosarcinia; order Methanosarcinales; family Methanosarcinaceae; genus Methanosarcina; species Methanosarcina barkeri_B. The sequence goes on from NZ_CP009526.1 coordinate 1,578,925, forward strand.
TAAACTAGAAGTGGCAAAACTCAATGTTAATGGATGTAAGGCCTGTATTATGTGTTGGACAAAGGATAGGGCCTGTGTTCAATGTGACGACATGGAGGAAATTGAACCACTACTCGAGAATGCAGATATGCTTGTACTAGTTTCCCCGTTATATTTCTTTGGGATTTCTGCACAATTAAAAGCTGTAATTGACAGGTTTTGTGCCTACTGTGTGAATAGCCGTAAAAAATCTCTGAAAATAACGGAATCTGCTTTGATTATGTGCGGAGCGTGCGATGACAAACGGTTTTTCAGCGGTGCTATAGATACCTACAAGCATACGGCAGATTATATGAAATGGGAAGACAGGGGTATCTTAATAGCTACCAGTGTATCAGCAAAAGGAGATATTTTACAAGGAGATTGGCTAACTAAAGCGCAAGCTTTTGGCACTAGCATTTAAAGAACTTATCCTTTTCCACAAACCGAGTTTCACTACACTCCACAAACCGAGTTTCACTACACCCTAATTGCGTCTCGGGAATAAGTTGCCCTTTTGCTACGCTTCACTCAAAAAGACTAATTTATGGTTTTGAATCTTGATCCTCTTTAATGGATTAATTTACGGTTCAGGATTGTTTTTCCATTGTTTTATTCTGAATTACGCCTTAAATAACGAAAAAAAGTTAGTATTTGTTCAAAAAAGATGGAAGTTAAGTTGTTTTGGGGTTAGATATATACAAAAGTTTTTGCCTCTATATTTGACAAGCCCTTTCACGATTTTTTTTGGAAACATCTTGAAAGGGCTTGAAAATGAATAAATTTTTATTTAAAACAGATTCGCTTTTCGCAACTTACTTTGGGCAAATTTCCTTGAGGCCGGTGGCTACATCAGCCAGGAGTTCAATGGGAATTCCCATAATCATTTCTTCGTCTGCGATTTTGGAGTATGTTCTGCTGCCACTGCAGCCGACTGTGACTCCGATTTTGCCTTCTTTGTATACATTCACAACCCCGTCGGAGCACAGACTCTGCTTTCCTGCAAAACTCGCTTCGACCCTGCCTCCGGTTTTGTACATTGCAGCCTGCGTAAGTAGCATTATTTGTTTAGGATTACCGATAATCACAACAACATCGGGGATAAAAGTGGCTTTTTCCAGAGGAGAGTACAGGATAGCTTCTGTTGATTTTGGGGGAAGCTTGGGAACTCTTTCAAGGGTACGCCTTGCAGCGCCCTGGGTGCTGAACTGTTTGAGTTTATTAAAATAAAATTCTCCACTTGCGACTTTTGGAGGCATTTCGCCAAGGCCCATTGCGCCAGCGCCACCTTTACACATCTGGTCTTCGACAAGGGTATAGAACTCTTCGCCTGTTCTTCTCACTCTGTCAACCAGCTGGCAGTGCCTCATAGCTTCATCTACTTCTTTCATTCCTTCAGGAATTTCCCCTCCTTTCGGGATCAGCTTTACTGCAACAGGAGAAGTCTTCAGTTTCAGGCAGTCTACAAGTTCTTGTCCATATTTATTTATCTCTTTTACATCCATGCTCTCGCCTCGGGTTTTGAAACTTTTGTTACTTCCAAGATAGCAATACTGTTTTAGTGTTTCGTAAGCGTTGTCAAAAGTCGTTTGTCTAGTTGTCTAGTTCTGGGCAAATTCTAGTTCTGGGCAAATAAGACATGACAATTTTTGATCAAAATATTCCTAAAAAGTTTAAGAGTTGTCTTCTCAGTTACGGGCAAATTCTTGCCAGTTACAGACAAATAATACATGATAAGATCCGATATAAGTATTCCCGAGTTTATATGTATACAGGTAGTTTCTCACAGTACTATCATTTTCAGCTGATTTTTTTCAGTACTGTGGATATTTCCAAAGGAAATATCTGAGTTGTTTGGAGTACGGGAAATTTACTCCAATTTATCAAAGATAATTTCCATCTTTCCCATTTCTCGAGCAAGATTCTTCGAAATCATGCCATTTTCGAGCCAGCAAGCGTTCATTACTGCTGCCGGGACAAGACAAGTAGGTGTAAGGGGTGATTCAGCTGATTTCTGGCTAAGAATGTTTTCTGGCCCTCCCATAAAGTCTTTCATTTCCATATCAAAATGTGTACCCCATTTTCGAAGTTTTTTGCATGTGGACTTAATATGTATGTGCGTGCTCTTTCCCTCTTTAGTGGCAATTATCTTTGTCTTATGTCCACATATTGTATTCAATGAAATCTCTGTAACCATTATTTTCTCTCCTTGTTGTTTCTCCTGAAACATCGGGTCTTTTTTTAGCATTAAGAATTTAAATTGGAAATTAATATTTCAACTTTAACTTGCAACAGATTTATTCATCTTAGATATTCACCTTAAATTTATTTACCTCAAATCCATTCACTTTGGATTCATGCATCTTCGGTTAAGTGAGGAATCGTGATAAATTGCCTCAATTTCCCCAATATTTTCCAAATATTTTAATAAATGATGAACTGAAACAGGGTATCGATTTCATATAAAGAGGCCAAAATTTAAGGTCGGATTTTAATACAAAATCGATAGCTTTCAGGCAAAAAAATTCCTTAACCGACGACCAATGACTTTGGATTTATTTACCTTAGATTACTTACCTTAGATTACTTACCTTAGATTACTTACCTTAGATTACTTACCTTAGATTACTTACCGTTAGATTACTTACCTTAGATTCATTCTTAAATTCATTCTTAAATTCATTCACCATATTTATATAATTTCTAGAATATGCCTTTTTTCTCTTTACCTGCGTTTGTGAACTTGCCATCAGATTTTTATTTCCGAGTCTGTAGCTATACTTACACCCCTGTATCTGTATTTACAACTCTCAAATCAAATCTCCTTTTACGGATACAGGCAGGATGTAAAATTGAGTTTTATTCTGGCTGCCTGATCGTAAAGTTCTTATACGATTCTATTTGTATTGATTAGTCCATAGCAAATATGCTAATTATGTACTCCTGCTAATATAATTAATATATAATCAGAGCAATAAGCGGTAAGTATGCTTATGCCCTGAAGCGATCACCAGATCAGGATAATCAGGATTACAGTATATTTACAATCGGAAAGTACAGAATTACAATAGAAAAATACATAAATAATCATTAAAGATAAGCATTGATTATAATTTCGATACACGATGAGGTTTTAAAATGAGATGGCAAGGTAGCTCCAGAAGAAAAGTGACCGGTGGGAAAGTTATTAATGCTCGCGGAAAGCGCAAGTTTGAAATGGGCCGTGAGTCTGCAGAAACCCGTATAAGTGAAATAAAGAGGAAAAATGTTCACACTATGGGAGGCAACAGGAAGGTAAGACTTCTTCAGTGCGATGTTGCAAACATAACCAATCCCAAAGATGGGAAAACCACCTCTGCTCCCATTGAAACAGTTCTCGACAACATTGCAAACAAGCACTATATCAGGCGTAACATTCTGACAAAAGGCTCAGTAATAAGGACTCCTCTTGGAACTGCTAAAGTTACAAGCAGACCAGGGCAAGACGGAGTTGTAAATGCTGTATTAATTGAATAAATTAAATTTAATTTACCCCCGAGATGGGGATTGCTTATAAAATCCCCTTACCTCTGTGCCGGTGACCAACATGGATGAAAAGATTCGACATATACTGGAAATTCTTGAGAATGATGCACGAACGAGTCCAGAAGAAATAGCATCCCTTACAGATATGTCTGCACAGGATGTTTCCCAGACGATTGCAAAACTTGAAGAGACGGGAGTTATCCGGCACTACAAAACCATCGTTGATTGGGATCTGGTCGGGGAAAACGATGTTTATGCCGTTATTGAGCTGAAGGTTACTCTCGAGCGCAATCAGGGCTATCAGGCAATTGCAGAAAGAATCTACAAGTTTCCGGAAGTCAGGTCAGTTAGGCTCTTATCTGGAAATTACGACATATCCCTTACTGTCCGAGGAAAATCGATGAAGGACGTGGCTTTTTTCGTAGCAGAGAAAATTGCAACCCTTGATCAGGTACAGAGCACTTCAACCCACTTCGTACTGAAAACGTATAAAGAAGATGGGGTCATCCTTCATGAACCTGAAACGATTCAAAGGCTACCGGTATCATTTTGATACGAGCCGGTTCAGAACCTGATATCCCTATCCGATTTTAAAGTTCACAATACTTATATGATTTTTACAGGGTGTTTTGCTTGAGACCTTCATGTGATCCTTCTAAGTTTGTTGCCGACGTTGTGAAAGAAATTCCTCCTTCGGGAATACGCCGTTTTTTTGATCTGGTTTCCGGACTTGAGGATGTAATCTCCCTTGGTGTAGGAGAGCCTGACTTTATAACTCCATGGCATATCCGTGAGATGTGTATTCATTCTCTGGAAAAAGGGCAAACCTCATATACATCAAATTACGGGCTTCCTGAGCTCAGAGACGAACTTACCAGAACTTATTACAGGCGCTATGGTCTGGATTATGATCCTTCATCCGAGATACTCATCACAACAGGGGTGAGTGAAGCTCTGGATATAGCAGTAAGGACGGTGGTCAACCCTGGTGATGAGGTTATTATCGTCCAGCCTTCATATGTGGCATATTTACCTTCTGTTGTTCTTGCAGGAGGTAAGCCGGTTATCGTTTCCACCCACAGGGATGATGAGTTTAGCCTGACTGCAGAAGCCCTCAAACCTGCAATCACGGACAAGACGAAAGCAATAATTCTCAACTTCCCTAACAATCCTACAGGAGCGATCATGTCAAAGGAAGGCCTCGAGGATATTGCTGACCTGGTTGTGGAGAATGATCTATTTGTTATCTCGGACGAAGTTTACGAGTGCCTTACCTATGAAGGCAAACACGTTCCGTTATCTTCCCTTGATGGCATGAAAGAACGGACTGTTATGCTTAACGGGTTTTCCAAGGCTTATGCAATGACAGGGCTCAGGCTCGGTTTTGCAATGGGTTCTCCTGAGATTATACATTCAATGATGATGATCCATCAATATTCCATGCTCTGTGCTCCCATAACAGCTCAAATTGGAGCAATTGAAGCACTCCGTCACGGTAAAGATGAAATGGAGCGGATGGTCCGGGAATATGACCGGCGCAGGCACTTTATTGTCAGAGGCTTTAACAGGATAGGGCTTGAATGCTGCAACCCTAAAGGAGCATTTTACGCTTTCCCCTATGTAGGAAATACCGGACTCTCTTCCTCTGAGTTTGCAGAACGCCTTCTGGATGAAAAGAAAGTCGTTGCAATCCCCGGAGATGCCTTTGGAGAGGCAGGTGAGGGCTTCCTTCGCTGCGCCTACGCAGCATCCATAAATGATATCAGAAAAGCGTTAGACAGAATGGAAGACTTTGTGGACAGGTTAAAGCAGTAAACTCAGCAAGTGCTCTCCCGTCACTTTTCAAAATTTCCATCGAATCTTAATTTATTTGGGTCTCTTTGTTAACCGATTCTTCATTATTTGCTTTATTCCCTAAAGTTCGATGGAACTCGTTGTCTTATTTGCTTATTTACTTATTTTTGATTACTTTTACTTATTTTTGATTACTTTTACTTATTTTTAATTATTTTTAATTACTTTTGAGTTTCCTTTGATTAGTTTACTCACGCCCAATTCAATTTTTGAAAACATTTCCCAAACTCATAAAACCCTGCAGCTACCGAAGTTAGTTAACTATATATATAATTTCCAGGCTCAATTAGCTTGAAGTTTATGAAACCCATTATTCCTGAAGATGAGCGTTCTAAAGAACCTCTTGACACTGATAGGGTAATTTATCACCCGGATATGATAAGGGCTAATGAATGGGTCCTGAACGAATACGAAGCTCCTTATAGGGAACTATGTATTTTTGTTCCCTGTGCCAAAAGGAAACCCTATCATGAAAGTCCCTCTCACAAAAAATTCGATCGAATAATCTTCGGGATTGCAAAACCTGAAGATGTACATATAGTAACCTTCGGAACCTGTGGAATTACCCCACGGGAACTTGATACGCAATACCCATTCATGCATTACAGCTTTATGATGGGTAAATGCAACGTGGCAAAGATCAAGCGAGATTTCATAAAAATGGAAAGTGAAAGACTTGCTGCTTATCTTGAAAAAACAAGGGATAATTACAAACACAGAATAGCTTACTGTATTGGGGATTTCCGAACTGCAATGGAAAAAGCCGTAGAAATGGTTGACGTAGAAGTTGACATCGTGCCGAGAGAATCAACGATTCAGAAGATGATTCAGCCAGATAAGCCTTTTATTTATAACAGCCTTTCCTCAAGAGAGTACCTTCAGGACTTTTCAGACGCGATTACGGATGCTCTTAAGCTTCCAAAGAGAAAAGTAGGTCTTAAAGAAGATCTTTCTGTTGATGATGCTGACTGGTATCTTCTGTGAATTGCTCTTCCCTGAATCCTTCATCTTATGGCTCAGGTTCGAGGGAGGAGCTTCCTGAATCATTCTTTCCTCTATTGAGGGCAAGTCCTACTCTTGAATATTTACATTTTTTCTATTTGCTTATTACTCTTTCATTTTTTTAATTATTAATTTATATATTTCTTAGAGATGTTTTTGCCTTCTGTTTTTTAACTGCATATCCAGGTTAAAGCATATTGTTTTTTGTCCCTGTACTTCTATCTAAGATACTCAATTACTAACTATAATGTATCTGGTTCTGGTTTCAGTACTGCTGCTTTCTAAATTATCTACGGTTAAACTAACAGTATATCGTCCTGTTTTGTTGTACATATGTACAGGATTCTTTTCGGTTGAAGTATTTCCATCTCCAAAGGCCCATCTCCATGAAGTTGGTGATCCGGTGCTATTGTCAGTAAAACTGACATTAAGCGGTACAGATCCTGAAGTTGGAGATGCAGAAAAAGCAGCGTCAAGGGAGTTTGAAACCGCAATATAGCCGGTTTTTATCAGTGCATTACTGCCGTTTGCATTACTTGCTGTCAATGTAACAGAATATAGTCCTGATTTATTGTATGTGTGCACAGGATTCATCTCTGTAGAAGTGTTCCTATCTCCAAAAATCCATCTCCATGAGGTTGGTGATCCGGTACTCTGATCAGTAAAACTAACCGTAAAAGGCACTTTTCCTGAAAGTGGGGACGCAGAGAAACCGGCAACAGGAGCAGTTAAAACACCTGAGACAGCAATGTAGTCGGTTTTTGTCAAGGTATTACTGCCGTTTGCATTACTTGCTGTCAATGTAACAGAATATAGCCCTGATTTATTATATGTATGCACAGGATTCTTTTCTGTTGAAGTATTCCCGTCTCCGAAAGCCCATTTCCATTTAGTTGGCGACCCTGTACTCTGGTCCGTAAAACTAACAGTAAGTGGGGCTTTTCCTAAAGTAGGAGACGCAGAGAAGCTGGCAACAGGAGCAGCTAAAACGCTTGACACAACAACATGACCTGATTTTGTCAAGGTATTACTACCATTTGCATTACTTGCTGTCAATGTAACAGTATATCGTCCGGACTTATTGTATTTATGTACCGGATTTTTCTCTTTTGAAGTGTTCCCATCTCCAAAAGTCCATCTCCATGCCATTGGTGACCCTGTGCTCTGGTCAGTAAAAATTACCTTAAGAGGCATATTTCCTGAAGCAGGGGATGCAAAGTAACCAGTGACAGGAGGAGATAAAACGTTTGATACATAAATATAGCTGGATTTTGTCAAAGTATTACTGCCGTTCGCGTTACTTGTTGTCAATGTAACTGCGTATCTACCGGATTTATTGTATGTGTGTACAGGATTTTTCTCTTTTGAAGTGTTCCGATCCCCAAAATTCCATGTCCATGAAGTTGGAAAGCCTGTGCTCTGGTCAGTAAAACTAACCTTAAGAGGCATACTTCCTACAGTTGGAGTTGCTGAAAAGGCGGTGACAGGAACAATATACCCTGGGCTCGATACCACACTACCGTTTACAGGAGTTACATTTATACAGTTTGATTTTTGCACCTTATCACTGCCTTCCTCATTAGTCGTCGTCAAAGCAACAGTATAATTTCCTGATTTATTGTATGTGTGTACCGGATTCTTTTCGGTTGAATTAGTTCCATCTCCAAAAGTCCATTTCCATGCAGCTGGTGACCCTATGCTCTGGTCAGTAAAACTAACAGTAAGAGGTGTTTTTCCTGAAGTTGGGGAAGCTGAAAATTTGGAAACAGTTGTGTTGTTTAAAACGTTTGAGACGACAGCAATATAACCGGTTTTTGTCAAGGCATTACTACCATTTGCATTACTCACTGTCAATTTAACAGGGTAAAGCCCTGATTCATTGTATGTATGTACCGGATTTTTTTCGGTTGAATTAGTTCCATCTCCAAAAATCCATTTCCATTTAGTTGGCGATCCTGTGCTCTGGTCAGTAAAACTAACTGTAAAAGGCACTTTTCCTGAAGTAGGGGACGCAGTGAATTTGGAAACAGGAATATTTAATGTGCTTGATACAGCAATACAGCCGGTTTTTGTCAAGGCATTACTGCCTTTTTCATTACTTGCTCTCAATGTTACAGAATAAAGTCCTGATTTGTTGAATGTGTGCACAGGATTCTTTTCTGTTGAAGTATTCCCATCTCCGAAAGACCATTTCCATGAAGTTGGTGATCCTGTGCCCTTGCCAGAAAAATCAACCGCTAAAGGTGCTTTTCCTGAAGTAAGGGATGCAGAAAAGCTGGGGACAGGTGGATTTAAAACGTTTGAAACAGCAACATAGCCGGTTTTTGTTAATGTATTACTACCATCTGCATTACTTACTGCTAATGTAACAGAATATAATCCTGCTTTGCTGTATGTATGTACAGGGTTCTTCCCGGTTGAATATGTACCGTCTCCAAAAGTCCACTTCCTTGAGGTTGGCGATCCGGTACTCTGATCAGTAAAACTAACAGTAAGAGGTGCTTTTCCTGAAACCTGAGATGCAGAGAAAGCAGCAATGGGAGCTTCATACCCGTTTGAAACAGTTATATAGCTGGATTTTGTTACTGCAGTCTTGTTTCCAGTTTCGTTCAATGTCAACGTAACTGAATATTTTCCTGACTTTCGATATGTATGCACAGGGTTCTTTTCCGTTGAATAAGTTCCATCTCCAAAAGTCCATTTCCATGAGGCTGGCGATCCTGTGCTCTGGTCAGTAAAACTAACGCCAAGTGCCGATTTTCCTGAAGTTGGGGAGGCAGAAAATCCTGGATGTGCCAGAACAGTTACTGTGGCAATTTTCGAATCAGTACCGTTTTTATTGTTTACTGTAAGCGTTACATTGTAATTCCCTGCCCTGGAGTAAGTGTGTGCTGGATTCTGCTGTGTCGAAGTGGATTTGTCTCCAAAGTCCCAGCTCCAACCATCCGCATTCATCGAGAAATCCGTAAACTTGACTGAAAGAGGAGCGTAACCGGATGTGACATTGCTGCTGAAGTTTGCAACAGGATAAACTGGTTGTGCTGGAAGAGGACCAATAAATTGACCGAAAGCAATAGGACGGAAACCTGTGTTTACTGTGGCTGTAACTCTGTCTGTAGCAGTGTCAATTATAGAGGCAGTGTTTCCGAGATTATCGCTATTACCGGAGTTTGCTACATATACCTTTTTTCCATCAGGAGTGATTGCAATTCCGTAAGGGCTTTTTCTGACTTTCACAGTCGCTATAACAGTTTTTGTTGCGGTATCGATTACCGATACGTTGTTGCTGCCTTCATTTACCACATATACCTTTTTTCCATCAGGAGTTACTGCAATCCCCATAGGCCATTCCCCTACAGGTACTGTGGATGTAACAGTATTTGAACTTATTTCAATTATAGAAATAGTATTGCTTTCACAATTCGTCACATATAGTTCTGTTCCCATCGGGTTAATTGTAACTCCACAGGGGCCAGATCCAACTTCCACAGTCGATATAACATTATTTGTACTGGTATCAATTACAGAAACAGTGTTGCTATAACGGTTCGTTATATATACTTTTTTTCCATCCGTTGTGATTGCAACCCCTAGTGGATTAACTCCTACAGGCACGGTGGCTGTAACAGTGTTTGTAGATGTATCAATTATAGAGACAGCTTTGATATCACGATCCGCCACGTATAGTTTTTTTCCGTCCGGTGTGACTGCAATTCCACAGGGACTATATTTATGGCCTACATCCACAATAGCTGTAACCTTGTTTGTTGCTGTGTCAATTACAGAAACCGTACCCCTCTCGCCATACTTGGTATTTGTCACATATACTTTTGTTCCATCCGGGTTAACTGCAGCTCCAAAAGGCTCGGTCCCTACGGGCACTGTGGCTGTAAGAGTATTGTTTCCTGTGTTAATTACAGAAACAGTGTTGCTGTTGAGATTTGTAATAAATGCATATGAAGGTGCAGGAGAACCTTTTGGTACAACATTTACTGTAGCAAGTTTTGAATCTGTACCGTTTGAATTGTTTACCTTCAGGCTAACAGTATAAATTCCTGTTGTAGAATAGGTATGCGTGGGATTCTGCTTTGTTGAACCAGACCCGTCTCCAAAGTCCCAGACCCATTTAGTTGCATTTTTTGAGAGATCTGTAAACTGCACAGGTACAGAAAGGAAAACATAATCTGATGTGATATTGCTGCTGAAGTTCGCTAAGGGATAAACTGGTTGTATTGGGATAGAACCTATAAACTGGCCTGAAGCGTAAGGGCTGTTTCCTACAAGCATCGTGGCTGTAACAGCGTTAGTAGCAGTGTCAATTACAGAGACAGTGTTATAGAAATTGATTGCTACATATACTTTTTTTCCATCCGGTGTGACTGAAATTCCCACAGGATCGGGGCCTACAGGTATCGTGGATATAATTTTGTTTGTTGCCGTGTCAATTACCGATACAGTACTGAAATGTTCAGCGTTATTGGTCACATACACCTTTTTTCCATCTGGATTGACTGCGACTCCAAAGGGAGTTCCCCCAAGCTTCACCGTGTTTGTAACACTGTTTGTTGCCGTGTCAATTATGGAGATACTCCTGCCATCGTAGTTTACCACGTACACCCTGTTCCCGTCTGGTGTGACCACAATTTCTTTAGGACCTTTTCCTACGGATACCGTGGTTATAATAGCTTTCGTGGCAGTGTCAATTATAGAGACAGTATTGTCCGCGTAATTTGTTACATATATTTTTTTTCCATCTGGACTTACCGCTACTCCTTCAGGGTACTTTCCTGTATTCACTGTGCTTACAACAGTATTTGCGGTGGTATCAATCACAGAAACATTGTTGCTATATCGGTTTGTTACATATACTTTATTTCCGTTAGGGCTAACTGCAACCCCCTGGGGTGAATTTCCTACACTCACTGTGGTTATAACATTATTTGTTGCCGTGTCGATTACAGATACATCATTACTAAGGACATTTCCTACGTAAACCCTTGTCCCGTTCGGATTAATTACAACTCCCATAGGATTGGACCCTACAGGTATTGCAGCTGTAACTTTGTTTGTGGCTGTGTCAATTACAGAGACACTGTTACTCTCTGCATTTGTAATGTATGCAAATGGCGCGGCGCCTGCTATGCTCACTAACATTAAAAAAGCAAGTACCGCCATCCCCAAAACTTTATTTAAGGTTCGCCTCCTAAGTTCTCTATTACAATTCTTTCCTTTCATTTTAGACCGCCATTATATGGATCATTTAAATTTGTTGAGTTTTGAATAACCTTGAAACTTAACCGACTTTATAAAAATAATATAGCAATTCATTGAAGCCAGAGTTTTTGGGTTAAGTTGATTATTGCAACCATGTGTAATTCTAAAGATGACAAGATAAAGAATACTTTACAGAATTATGTAGAATACTTGTAAGTTAAAAGATAATAATTTTTCTTCTATTAACTGGAAAGCTTGATAATAAATGAATTCATTCTTTACAGTATATATTTGAATTTTTATACTAATCTGAGTTTTTATATAATCTAAGAGTTTCAAAAACAGAGATTTAGGAAATTAAAATTTATTTTCTGAACCAAAAATAATAGAAAATGAAAAAGTTTCTATTCATGAACTAACTTTCTGCAGATGTGCTTGGAACATACTTCTTGTAGATGTGCTTGGAGCATACACCTCGAAGATAACCTTGTAGCCTTCAGAATTTAAGTCTAAATCTGGATTTTTGAAGCCATTTTCAGATTTTTCAGAGGGCCATTGCTCACTGGAATTAACAGAATTATTGTAGATCATATTTCTGGTTTTCTTTTAATCTATAACCAAAATTTAAAAACTTTCAGAATGAAGAAGTTTCCAAAGAAAACGACAAAGAAAACGAACATGATATTCATTGAACAAAATGCACAACCAATGAAAGTACTTGCAGATGGCAGCATTTCCGTGCTAAAAAATATTTACTCGGTAACAGCTATACTCGTAACAGCTATCCTCAATAGAATATCCTAAGGATTTTTCTGGTGAAAGTATTAAAGCTCGTTAGCTTTCGAGGAGAAAAGTTGATCTTAATTAATAATTCTTCAATGTTTATTTCATATCCTGCAACATTGTAGTATCGGTGTAACATTAATGGAAAAGATTCATTTTTAGCATATACTCTTCCATCATATACTTTTCCATCATGAATTTTTCCATTATGAATTTTTCCATCATGAATTTTTCCATCATGAACTTAATAATCTTTTGTATAAAACCAATGAAAAATCAAAGGATTTTCTAAAATTTAATCTAAAATTAATGAAGAACCGAAGGTTTTATTACAAAAAGCTATAAAAAAATAAGTAAAGCAATTAATCCCCTTCTATGCCTGAGTTTTCTCCTACAGAGAGCATAAGCTCTCCATAGAGCAGCTTTTCCAGGGTTTCGGCTACATACTTCCTTTGCTGGTATTTCTGGATATCCTCATGCATCCTGAGGTCAGAGTCAACCTGGACTCTTACGAGTGCGAAGTGAAATGCTTTTTCATTCTTAATCGGCGCAGTATAGAAAGCTTCCAGCAAGTAAGGGAGTTTGAGGGGGTCTTCTATAACTTCACTTAAAAGCAGCATTTCTTCAGGAATATCCTGGTAGTGCGAAGATATATCTTTTTTTCCGGTAATAAGTTGCAGGTTTTTTTCTGAATATTTTTTCTCAAATATAATAATTTCACCAATAATACTTTCCCACCTCTTACTCAAACTAAATTTTGGTTCCCTTTTGTTAATTTCCGGGAAAACTTCCTGAATTTCCTTACTGGTACACATAATTGGTGGCCTGTAAAAGGGAATAAGAGGCTTCAGGCCAGCATTCCCTTTACAATAGTATCAATAGCATCGTCTTCTTCAAGACCACGGGCCATAAGAGTTTCGACTTCTTTTTTATCCACACATCCAATTGCAGCTTCGTGAGTTACTTTGGCCAGAGGATTATCGACACGTACAATGGGAACAGCTTCGGCTTTTGCATTGCCCTGAAGAACCTCCATGCAGTCTACGTGCCCCCTTGATCTTGGGGCGTGACCTTCAGTAATTCCCCTGAACTCCGACTCCGCATCTTCGGTAATGGCCAGTCGACTTTTGATCACACTTCTGGCATTTTCCCCATTGAGGGATACTTTTTCCAGGATTTTTATTTTGTCATCCTTTTTCCCATAGACTTTGGTAACCATTTCACAGACAGAGTCTTTTTCAGCTTCCACATCGTAGTCGAATTCCAGATACCCTACCCTGCCCGAGACAAGTGAGAAATTTGTGTAGTAGCTGCCTCCTTCCTCTATTCTTATATGGGACTTTGGGATTACCTGAATTCCTCCGTGGGGACCATGGAAGTGCGTTTCAGTATATTTTAGGGAGGCATTTTTTCCTACATGCATTTGAGCATCCATTCTATGAATGATCTTTACAGCATTGGGAAATGTACAGTGAGCGACGAGTTCAACAGCCGAGTCTTCTTCGGCTATAAAATTCATATTTATTTCCTGGAGCCCGTCTTCATGAATAAGCCCGAAGCAAAGGTGGACGGGAAGTGGAATTTTGTACCCTTTCTTAATGGTCAGTTTAACGTCCACCCCATGTTCTGTCTCCTGGGGTTCGAGCACAATTCCTTCTATCCCGTTTGCATTAAGCACTTTATTTCCACTTATCACAAGACTTGCAAGCTCATGATTATGCAGGACTGCAGCATCTCCTCCGGCTGCCGAATAGGCTGCGTCCATATCTTTGGTTTCGCTGGAAAGTGTATTAAGAGTTATCTGAGTCATTTTTCAGGCCGCCTTTTGTGGGGATATCCTGCTATCGCAAGGTATGCACCTGTTTTTGAAAAATTCACTGATTTCCAGAGGGTCTCCGCTCCTGAGGATAACCCCTTCGCACATCAGGGATGCTTTATCGGAAGCGGCTGCGATTTCCTTTCTGTGTGTAATTACAAGTACTGAGGAGCCGTTTTCTTTAAAAGTTTGTATCAGGTTTACGATTTCCTTTAAGGAAACGACATCAATTCCGGAATCGGGTTCGTCGAGAATAGCAAGCTTTGGCCTCATTGTAATTATGGATGCAAGCTCTATGCGTTTTCTTTCGCCTCCACTGAGCGCCTCTCCAACTTCCCTGTACAGGTATTTTTCAGGTTTAAGATCTACTTTCCTCAGGGCCTCTTTCAGCTCTTCTTCGGTAACGCCTCCATTGCCTTTTGCCCCGATTGCCAGGTAATCTCTGACTTTCAGCCCTTCAAAGCGGGCGGGTTCCTGCCAGGCAAGAGTAATGCCTTTTCTTGCACGTTCAGTTATTGAAAGTTTTGAAATATCTTCCCCATTAAAGATGAGGCTGCCTTCCTCGTGTTCATAACCCTGGAGTCCCATCAGGGTATAGGCAAGGGTACTTTTTCCTGCACCGTTTGCACCGATAATGCTGTGAATTTCCCGGTCGCCTACCTCAAGATTGACCCCTCGCAGGATTTTCTTCCCATCGCGGCTCAACACCAGGTTTTTTACAGATAGAATCTATGACACCTCTATAAGTTTTTTAGTCTTGGCCCTGCAGCATCTCCTTGCAGTGCTGCAAATCCTCAACAGTATTTACGTTTATTGCTAGTTTGGGATTATCAAGTATTAGATTAAAATCTTCCTGTTCTTTTCGGATTTGAGAACTGTCTAGAATATTAATTCCGGCAGGTACTATCAGCTTTCCATCTTTGTTAAAGACCGTATCCGGCCTGATTCCGGCTCCTTTACAGACATTGATAGGAACATATACCGAAAGCGCCGGCTTTCCTTCTTCCTTATATTTCTCGATTACAGAATCGATAAGTTCAGAGTTTATAAGGGGAAGGTCTGACATAATAATCATTACAGGCCCAACGGTTTCTGCGGTTTCGACTGCATGGATCATATCCCCTACATAGTTTCCGCCAAAAGTCCTGATTACTCGAACTTCTCCTTTGTAGCGTTCCTGGATCATAATTTCTGTCCTGGGGGTAACAGGTGAAACCGCTACGAAAACCCTGTCTATATTTTCTGAGGCCCTGAGGGTATCTATCACGTAAGCGATAAGTGGTTTTCCAAGCAGTTCAACACAGGGCTTTTCCCCCATTCCAAGCCTCTGTCCAAACCCCCCTGCCATTACAATAGCGTCCATTTAAAACCTCCCATGTATCCGTTTAATGAAAGTTGCAGGAGAACTGCGAGAATTATGAGTGCAGTTACCCGACCAATTTCGTTAGCAGTACCAATTCCGTCGCCATTTAATCCTCCGAAATGAGCATAGCTTCGGTTAAGAATCACCAGAGCCACCAGGCAGGCTCCCAGATAAGGCAACAGTCCTATCCACCCAAAAGGCAGAAAGCAAACGATGGCTCCGAATACAAATCCAATCAGAAAGTTCTTTCTGGTTGCTCCGTTTATAGTCATAGCTCCCAAGCCAGGATAAGCCTGTTTTTCCCGTGGAGGTATGGGCTTTCCAAAGGCAGCAATAGTTAGCATGGACTGTTTTGCACTGACCTCTGCAATAAACATTGATTCAAACATTAAAACCGGAAGGTTAGACCCAAAAACGGCGGAACCTTCTTGCTGTACTGCCCTTATCGAACCATACAGAGTAAGTAATAAGAGAATACAGAAGGACACGCCTCCTGTCCCGATGGTCGTGTCTTTCAGGGCCTTGATTTTTTTCTCAAGTGACCCGTGGGCCATAAAACCGTCCCCGATATCCGTGATACCATCAAGGTGATTAAAACCTGTAATATAATATATGAATCCCATTAGAAGGGCTGCAAGCACAGGACCAGGAAATATTACCTGCCCTATGAATGCAACTGCCCCTATGAGAAGCCCGAGTACGGCTCCCACTACGGGATAAAAGTAGATTTTCTTCATGAGTTCGTCGATTCCTTCCATGCTGATTCCCACAGGGATGGTGGACAGGAAGCCAAACCCAGATTTAAAAGCAAGCAAATATGAATTCATCGTGCACCGCCTGTTTTTCAATCCTTTCCTTCTTTCAGTCCTTTCCTACAAATTCTGCCATACCTCTTGAATACATATTGGAAGACACGCCTCCTATAAGGCCCCCGATAACGTCATCCATAAAAGGCCCGAGCTTTGCAAGGATTCCAGGCTTCTGTTTGTCAAACCTGACAAATTCAAAAGCTCCCTTGGAACCGCTTATATAGGTTGCAATACTTGTGCCGAGCACTTCATCCGCAATTATAAAAGTAAGGTCCTTTTCATAAGAACTTTTGCTGAGGTTCGGAAGGGTTCCTGCCCTACCTTCTCGCTCCAGCAAGATCCCGGAGTAGATTAGAAGGCAGAGGTTTGGATCTGAAAGTGCGTACTTAAGTTCCCTTTTAAATAAAGCGTCGGCTTTCTCTCTGGTCTCAAGCCCTGGATGGGGAACATACATTTCCAAAGCTGTATCAGCAAGGTCCTGAACACTGATGCCTTCTTCAGCAAGGACATCGAGGATGTTGACTGTAGCTTTTTCTTCTATTTTCTCAGGCTGCCCTTTTTTCAGGTCTCTTTCCTCAATATCGGATAACTTCATATGATCACTTCGGGGTGTTAAAAAATGGTTTTATTAGCTTTCGAAAATCTTTAACGCTATACACTGGCTTTTCTCAAAACCCGTATTCCCATGAAGGATTTGGATTATCTCAGGAATCAGGCTCTTGCAGGCAAAGGAAGGGTCACGGATACAGGTATATCCCTGCTAACTGAATTATTGCCGCACAGGCAGCAAGCGAGAAGCCTGAAGCAATTGCTATTAATTGGGATACCCTTTTTATATCCTTTACTTCGGTCGGGGGATATAAAGCCCCAAGTATATAAGTATCGGGTTTTTCAAGTTTGACTCCGAGCGCTCCTGCAGTAGCTGCCATGGGATAGCCGGAATTGGGAGACGGAGTTTTCATTCCGTCTTCAAGAGCACTCTTTATGCTGTTAAGGGGAGAAGTTTTTCCCTGTTTTTTCGAGAGCAGCGACACTGTAAAAGCTGCTGCGAGAATGAATATAACGGAGATGCGGGCAGGGATCCAGTTCAATACGTCATCGGCTTTCGCTGAGAAGTAACCAAGTTCCCTGTAGGGTTCGGTTTTGTACCCAACCATTGAATCCAGAGTACTTATGGCTTTAAATGCATATGCCGCCACAAGCCCGAATTCCCCAAAAAGGGTATAATAAAAAATGGGGCTCAGGATGCCGTCAACATAGTTTTCGGATACGGATTCGATAACTGCGGAAGACATCTGAGTTCTGGTAAGTTTTGAAGTGTTCCGGCTTACATATATTGGGAGTAGTTCCCGGACATTCTCAAGCCTGTTTGCTTCGAGATGCCCATAAATCTCCTTTGCAGGGCCGAGCAGGCAGTTAACAGCAAAGGTGGCTTTCAGGAAATATGCCTCTATAAGAAGGGCAAGCACCCTGGGAATTCCCGGAAGGGCTGCAATGTAAAGCACGGAGTAACCCAGAAAAGCTGCAAAAAAAACACAGCAAAAAGCCATTGCAACTCCATAGGCTTTCCTGTGGGTCTGAGGAGCTGCATTTTTTAAAACATTGATTAATTTTCCTATCCACACGACAGGGTGTACGGCAGCAGGCGGCTCCCCAAAAACTATGTCTATAGCGGCTGCAAGCAAAAGTACCAGAGCAAGATGCCCGCTGTCTGGTACAATCATAGGATAGGCTCCATCACTTTCTTCCAGGCAACTTTTACGAGTTCGTCCGTATCTCCTTCCTGCATAAGGCAGTCAAGGATTTTCTGTGCAGTTTCTGTCTTGTGAACCAGATGACAGTCAACACAGCTCCAGATTTTTCCGCCTCTTGAGCTCTGGATCCATTTTCCTCCTGTGCGCTCGTCTTCACAGGGATAGAACGGACAGAAGCAGAAGGTACAGTTCTGGCCTTTAAAGTGGCAGGGATAATATTCACAGGTTTTCCTGCCTCCAATGCCTTCTTCAGAAGCCTTTTCGATCACATTCTTCAGTTCTTGTTTTGCCTGTTCTCTACCCCACTCGGTAATTACATCCCCGACTGCAGTAATTAGCCTGTCGTTTTCTTCGGCAGTCCGGACTGCAAGCCTTATGTAATCCTTTCCAAGGCCGTGGAGGGAAAAACAGTCCCTTATAAGAACTCCACGAGCTGCCATACGTGCAGTTAATTCCGTTGAATCAAGCATGAATTTGCTGATATCAACCAGGATAAAGTTTACATTCACTTCTCCAGCTTTAAAACCTCTTATACTATCGAGTTTAGCTTTAAAAACCTCTCCTTCTTCCCTGATCATGTCCCTCGCTTTTTTCAGGTATGGGTTTTCAATCCCGCCTTCAATATTAAGAAGGGAAGTTGCTACAGCGTCTGCCACGGTTCCGAGGTTCCAGGAAAGCCTGGCTGTATCCAGGATTTCAGCCACTTCAGGGGAAGCTATTCCGAAGCCCATCCGGATTCCCGGGATTGCAAAGTCCTTTGTAAGGGAACGCATGACAAAAACGTAATTATTGTTTACTGTAAGGTCTGCAACACTCTGCGAAGGGTCTGAAAGCTCTATAAAAGCTTCGTCCACAAAAAGAAGGGTTTTGTGCTGCGTGCAGCGTTCTGCAAGAGCCTTGATTTCTTTTCGGGTACGGAGTTTCCCTGTCGGGTTATTGGGGTTGCAGATGAACAGGATTTTTGCTTTTTCCAGAAGCTCGTCAGGAAGTGTTTCGACTTCGTCCTGGCTTGGATACTGCAGTTCTGCTCCCATAATCCGGCACTGCATTTCGTATTCTCCGAAAGTGGGCCAGGGTAGAAGGACAGTATCTCCTTTTTCAACTACGCATTCCACTACAAGTCTGATAATTTCCGTTGAACCGTTACCCGGAATGATATTCTTTGGGCCTACTCCAAGCCCTACGAACTTTGCAGCAGCTTCTCGAAACTCAGGATACCTGTTGTCAGGATATTCGGTAAGTTTCTTAAAACCAGTATTAAGAATCTCATCAAAGTTCAATCCGCTTTCTGGATGCTCAAAAGGGTTTCCCAGAGGATTAAAGTTTGCACTGAAGTCAATAATTTCACTTTCAGGAATCCCATAAGTTTCAGATGTTTCCTGAACTAACCCTCCATGCCTGCAGGGCTTCAGGTCCAGTAGATGTTTCCTTAAAGGTACACTTCTTTGCTCGGACACGGTAATCGCAAATATTTAGTGTGAATCATGTATATTAATCTGCTTATTATATTATTCAACGTAAGCTTGCCTTTATTTGCTTTACAATTGTTTGATTGCGAAAACTTCGGCTTCTGGAATCCATTCTACTTTATTTTACAAGAGAAATATATTAGTTTTGTATTTAAGCTGTTATTTTTTTGGTGGCTTTAGCTAGCATCGAAAAAGTAAAATAGATTGCTTTTAACTAGTACAGTCCAGAGGCGCTAAAAAGCTCCAAATTATACCTTAAAGTAAAATTATACCTTAAAGTAAAAACTCTAAATTAAGCCTTAAAATAATTGTTTTAAATTTGATTATCAGGTGCATTTAAAAATGACAGTTAATAGACCAAGAGGGACCCGGGACTTTTTACCTGCCGATACTGCCCGGAGAAGATACGTGGAAAGTGTTATGCGAGATGTTGCCCGCAAATGGGGCTACAGTGAAATCATTACGCCCACGTTTGAACATCTGGACCTTTTCACCCTTAAATCAGGGGAAGGGATCATAGGGGAACTCTACAATTTTACGGACAAAGGCGGCAGGGAAATGACCCTCAGGCCCGAGCTTACTGCTCCTGTCATGCGCCTGTATATAAACGAACTTCAGCCTTTCCCGAAGCCTTTAAAATTGTTCTACTTCGAAAACTGTTTCCGCTATGAGCGTCCCCAGAAAGGCCGTTTCAGGGAGTTCTGGCAGTTCGGGGTTGAACTTATAGGAAGCGGAAAACCTGATTCCGATGCCGAGGTTATTGCCCTTGCCGATGCCATGTTAAAAGCCGCCGGAGTGAAGGGCGACATGAAGCTCGGAAACCTTGCGGTCATACGTACGCTCTTGAGCGGGCTTGAACCCGAAATTGTGAGCAAGGTCATGCGGCTTGTGGATAAAAAAGAGTACGCCGGCCTTGAAGCCCTGCTTGAAGAAATAGGAGCCGAAGAACAGCTCAAGTCCGACCTTTTCCACCTGATAAAACTGGAAGGCAAGCGTATCCTCCCAGAGGTAATAAAAATCGTAGGAAATATCCCTGAGCTTGTAAGCTTTGAAAAAACCCTTAAGCTTCTCGACGCATACGGAGTCGATTACTCTCTTGACTTCGGGATTGCACGCGGGCTTGATTACTATACAGGCATGGTTTTTGAGGTCTATGCCGAGGGCCTCGGAGCTCAGAAACAGGTCTGTGGTGGAGGTTCTTACCAGCTTATCAAGCTTTTCGGAGGCGGAGACGTGCCTTCAACCGGCTTCGGAATAGGTTTTGACCGGATTATGGAAATCTGTCCTCTCACCCCCCCTGCTCCTAAAACCCTTATGCTGATCTCGAAACCCGATCTTCACCTGAAAGCAATAGGTTTTGCAAATAAATTAAGGAAGTACGTGCCAGTCCATGTAGATCTCATGCAGCGTAATTTCAAAGCCCAGCTTTCCTATGCAAATACCATCAACGCCGATTACGTGGTTATAGTCGGGGAAAAAGAACTTGAAGTCGGAAAACTGACTCTGAGAGATATGGTTTCAGGAGAACAG
This sequence comes from Methanosarcina barkeri str. Wiesmoor, assembly GCF_000969985.1. Taxonomy (GTDB): domain Archaea; phylum Halobacteriota; class Methanosarcinia; order Methanosarcinales; family Methanosarcinaceae; genus Methanosarcina; species Methanosarcina barkeri_B. The sequence goes on from NZ_CP009526.1 coordinate 1,600,062, forward strand.
GAACTTCTGACGCTGGAAGAGATTATTGAGAAAGTTTGTTAAGAAACGGGATAAGACAGCTCTTTTGAGGCTGTCTCAAAACTTTGCTAATTTATTCCAGTTGGATACTCGATATTTTTACTTAAATTCAGATAGAAAATCATTCCGAATTCAAATATGAGTTAATCTCATAATGAAGTAATTTATCCAATTGTAGAATCAAATATAGTTTTGAGACGGCCTGCATAATTAAACAGTATTATTATTGATTTTCTCTGCTGTTTTATAAGCATCATAAATAGCATATGCCCAGAATATAGGAAGTGTTATAAATCCGATTACAACAAAAAGTAATAATATATTAATACCTTCAATAACCATAAATAATAGCCCTTTTCCTATCTGTCCGTTGTATATTTGACCTAATCCAACCCAAAAAAACGAAGCTACAGCCGCTAATCCCGGATTCTTAACTTGAGCTGGTTTTTGTCTGACTCCACATTTGGGACATATCTCAGTTTCGTCTAATATCTCAGCACCACAAGCACGGCAAAATGCATTTCCAGCCATTTCGTATATTCACCGGGTTCTATTTTGTACAAGACATATTAAAGTTTTTATATTCTGTTATTTGCACTTATATTATATTTATAAACATACTTTTAGTGTCCGCAACGAAATAACCTATACAACTTATAATTTATTGTAACTCTGACTGAGACCATGATAGTGAAAATCATAAAGTCCGACGGGAATATGCATAGGTTGTTCTGTGAAGGGGCCTTAGTACTGCGATTCTGAAATAGGTTCATAAAACTTGGTTTTAGAATAGATCCGAAGATAGGATTTTTCCGAGAAATAAGGAATCGATTTTGGGATCGAAGCACTAGTGTCGAATCAATCATCAAGGATTCAATGATCCCAAATAATTGCAATCAATTTTATCCGTAGTTTGACAGTATAAATTAAATTTAGTGAGAGGCTTCAATTTTTTGTCAAAAATCAATTGACAGTATCCATAAATTTTGTCAAATTGCCTCTGATTTTCCAGCTTCACAATCACTATAAGGTAAATTAGTAGGATTTTTATCCCATTTTAGCACTTTTGGACCTGACTTTTTGGATAGTATCTATATTTTATCTGAGATTCATGCTATCTGTCAAATTCTATACCAAAAATTTGGTCAAAAATCACAAAAATGGCCATCAAGAGATAGAAAATCATCTGTCAAATAGAATCGTAAAAAATGGGCAAAAATTTGTTGAAATAATATTACTTATCATTCCAACGGATATGAAAACAATCTTCCCACATAAAAATCAAACTGTCAAACAGGTTTTATACGACATTTTATGTTTGACTCGACACTAGAGTACTCACACATTCGCTTTTCGCTCTCATTTTCTGCTTTATGTACACTCAATTACCTGTAAGCAGATAAGCCTAGAAAACAAACTCAACGAGCAAAAACCCACTTTCCGCAGTAAATTTTCGTAAATTCATATTTTTACTGCTATTGATTTTCAATCAAACATGGATTTATTGGACTTTTATGTAATAGGTAAAAGCAACTATGTGGTGGATTTAGAGGCAAAAAACGATATCATTCAATTTTCACCAAATACCACTAAAAATCCAAATTATTTGCACCTGTCCAAAAAACGCTATCAGGAAAAATATTGATTTTCGAAAAAATACTGCGGAATGTAGGAAAAATAATCAAACACAAAATATTAACCGCCTACTAATGCACGACCAACAAAATGAATTGGTTCAAGATTTCACCTTTATATTTTTAATTAACAAGTAACTTCCCAATATTGAAATTTTGAGAAATATTTCTAATTATCTTTGTAATGTGTCCTACAAGTATAGCAGAAATAATTGTTCCTTCTCCCAATCCATTTATACTTCTAAAAGCAAAAAGTGAGATGACAATTGCAGTTAGAACCAGTGTACAATCAAACATAATTTTTATATTCCCGAACTCTTTTTTCGTTTTATTAGCAATTGTTTTCACCAGGCCTTCACCAGGGTTTATGATTACATTGGCAATAACTTCCAAATGTATTCCTAAAGCAAGAAGAATGCAACCAAGCAGTAGAAGAATGATTTCTTGAGAATAAAATTTTGAATCTACGAAAGAAAATATTTTCATTCCAAAATCTATGAAGAAACCAAAAATCGGACCTACCAGTACCTGAAGATATTGCTCCTTTGGAAAATCTGTTTTTAGTATCAATATTTGAATAAGTATGAACAGGAAGCTTACTAAAAAAGTGGTTACTCCAAATGTAAGAGGAAATATCAAACTAAGTACATATGAGACGCTTGCAATTGGAGACGTCCCCAAGTTTGATTTTGTGATTAGGTCTACTCCTAATCCCATAAAAAACAATCCGGCTACTAAAACAAAATATCTTTTAATCATTTTAAAGTTTACCAACTCTGATATTCTCCTGAAAATAGGCATTAAGCCTCGTTTTTTTCAAATTTTGGGTTTCATAGAAAACTTCTCAAAATTAACTTCAATAGGCTGAAAAACAAATAAATAAAATAATCATCTTATTCGCTCAAATTCACAGAAATTAGTTGTTTCTGAGGATCTCTACAAAGCCAAAGTTTGTGCTATGTTTCCTGTAGCTATTCCTTCTTGTTTATATATGTTTGTAGTAATCCAGTATTCTTTTACCTAAAAAGGCAAGAAAAAATCCCCTCTCCTCAAAGCTACAGGTGAAATATAAAAATCTTCAACTTCGTAGATCAAAAAATATAGAATTATACGTTCTATAGCCCACGTTAATTCAATCTCTTTTTGCTTTTATGCGGGTGAAACAAACCTAAAAACATGGAAATGATTACACGGAATATTTGTAAGATCTAAGGTTTACTTTGTAGATCTGAACAATTTTAAGCTTAAATTAAAAAGAGAAAAGAACAACTCGTTATTTTCTTTGTTCTGAGGATATTTTTTGCAGAAACTAATATCTTATTTTTCTTCTTAAAACATTTTTAAGTTCCATAAACACTTTTTCTCGGTATTAACTGAAATTAGAGTCTAATTGAAGTCTATAAACATTTAAAGTTTAAAATTCCTTCAAAAATGATTTTTTAGAGGGTAATATCTCTTATAATGTAAGTTCTTGCTCTCTGAACCGTAAACCAAACCATTTAATATCATGAAGGCAATTTCCAGTTATAATCTTCTTTTACTTCGTAATAGAAGGTTTCAAAAACGTTTACGAAAGCTGTTACTCGTCCACTCTGTGGATTTTACAATTTTTTTAAAAATAAAATTGAATTTTATACAAAATAAAAAGTATTTTTAAGAAAAATCTAAATTTGGCGGTATTTTAAGAAATAAAACGTTATACAACGTGTTGTTTCAAAATGTTTTAAGGCCTTATATTTTCCCTAAAGCTTAAAGAAAAAATAAAGATTGTATTAGTGGAGGAATAGGCTTGAATAAACAATACTTATCAGGTTTTGCTGCAATTCTTATTGCGCTTCTCATAATTGTCCCGGGAATCGCAGGAGCAGTACCTAAGATTGGTTGTACTGTCACAGCTGGATATGAAAATGTTACGGCTTGTCAAGCTAAAAGCATACTCGAAGATAAGGGAGTATTCCTTCTGGACGTTCGTACGCCTGCAGAGTATAGCTATTCTCATATTGAGGGCGCGACATTAATACCATTAAAAAATGTGCCATCACATGATCCTGTTAATTTGTCAGACGACCAGTTACTGCCTAACCGGATGAATGAACTGCCAAAAAACAAAAACACAAAAATCGTTGTTTACTGCTATACCGGGAAACGGGGTAGCGCCGCAAGTCAAATGATAGCAGATGCCGGTTACAAGAGAGTATATAACATTCAAGGCGGCCTCACAGCATGGGTAAATGCTGGATGTCCAGTTGTAGTTGTAACTGATTCTGCAACCTGGTCAGCTAATTATCCTCATTATGTGTAAGGAAATGACGTAGGCATATTCTCGGCTTTTGTAGAAATCCTGTAATTTAGAAATTACCAAATACTTATAACCAGAGCTACAAAGTTATATTTCAGCGATTGAACAGAGGATTTCTACAGAAACTGAATTTTATACTTTGGACTTATTTTTTGTGGCAGCATGCCAAAAATTCTATATAAGTATGATTTTTTGCATATGTTTCTCTTCATCACAAAAAGCAGAATTTATCATTTTTACTGATGCTGTGCTTTTGTATCAAAACCTATGTATTTCACTGAGTACTTCCTACAATTTTACCACTGGAATTAGTACAAAATAAGCAAGAACACAACTTTTAAAGTTTCCAGGGCAACAGTTGCAAAGACTCAGATAGAATGGAACTCATGAGCCTTCTCAAAATGTGGTACTTTTCTTTATAAACAGCTGAGCCAAGGTAATCAATATAAAAACGTTACCTGATTATTTAACGAATAACTTGAAATTGAATATCAATACAATTTCATGTACAATCGTAAATAATAAAAGAATAACTAATATTAAAAATTTGACTCAAATTCAAATTTAATTTATATAAAGCCTTGTTAACCGAAGGATTTTTTAAGTTGAACTGTGTAAAATAATTTATTTATCACAGATTTGGGCTTCTACCGTCGTTGCTGTTCGTTCCATCTCCCATCTCTGTGATAAATACCCAGATAAAACAGAATTCTTCTTATTATATTTTGCTTCTTTGGTTAGAGTATCCGTTTCCTGGTCAGAAAATCCAGTTGTTTTCATCTCAGATTCTCTCAACTGAACCTTCCGGAAATAGAGGTTAGAATCTTTCAATGAAGGCACAAAATTGGAAAGTGTAATATATTTCAAAAACACATGCTTGAATAAGCAGGGCAATTTTCAAAAAAAACGATCTCAAGAAAACTTGTAAAAATTGAATGGATATCTGCAGAAATTCAGGTTCAGTTCTTAGTGAAGCGTTTATGCGTTCCCAAAATCCAGTAAGTCACCAAAGATGGAAATAGTGGTAGACGGTTTTTCTAAGGTGGAAATTCGTGGGGTAACGTCCGCCAGGCATAACCAGAAAGTAACAAATAGAAGATGACATTCAAGAAGAAGATGGTATTCAAGATTGCTCGATAAGGATGAACGCGCATTTTACCTTTTATTCTACCTTTATTCGTCCTGGAATTTGAGAAATCGGGATTAATTATTTTCCATTCCCGATCAGATAAATCACGAAGAATAGAAATTCTTTTAATTTGTTTCAAGGCCAACGAATAATATAGTTGCATGTAGTATTTAATATTAAGACAGCCTCTAAAGAATAAGCGTTGGAATACTTTCAGCTTTTAGTGGGTTTCACTGATTCAAAACAGGTAAATAAGATGTTTTTAGTGAAAGAAACCGTTTTGAAGAAAAAGCTTTCTTAATTTCAATATTACAGGTAAATCAAAATAGTGCCTTTGTCATTTATAAAAGAGCTTAGAGTATTTTTTTACCAGTGGCTGAGGTTATTCTCTTTGCTTATTTTCTCCAATCTCAATTTTACTTTTTTCTGATTTACTCCTTTCTTATTTACTTTTTTCTGATTTTCAAATTCACTGTGTCAAGTAAGGATTCACTCTAGGCTTTTATCGAGGTCTTACAGGTCCAGGCATGTAGTGAAACATTTACTCAGGAGTCATTTCATTTTCTTTTCCAGCTTCTTTTTCAGCTTCTTTTTTTTTGGCTCTGTGCTTGTGAAGTGCCATTTCGATATTGCTATGCAGATCCTCTTCTTTAAAAGGTTTTGAGATATATCCTGCAGGCTCTGTTGTTTTTGCCCTCTCAAGAGTTTCGTCATCAGTATAGGCGGTAAGATATAGTACTGGAATCCTGAGCCGGTTTTTAATTTCACGGGCAGCCTCAATCCCGTCCATTTCACCTTTTAACATGATATCCATCAAAACAAGGTCTGCATTCGTCAACTCTGCTTTTCTTATTGCTTCCTCTCCTGTGGATGCAGTGCCTGGCACGGTATAACCAAGATTTTTCAGTTTGTTTCTGATATTAAGAGCCACTATATTCTGGTCTTCGACAACCAGAATTTTTGCTTTTTTCATCGTATCTCCCCTTTGATATTGGATGAGCCTCCAGATAATCAGTTGTTTTCCCTAAATAATATTTTGAAGGTGGTCCCTGAATCTTTTTGAAGTTCAATTGTGCCTTCCAGTTGTTCAACAAGAATGTTTACAAGCTGTAGACCCAAAGAACTAGTGTTTCTGAAATCAAGACCTTCCGGAAAACCCAACCCATTGTCCGAAACTACCAGTGAATATTGACTACTTTTATTAATTGAGCTCTTTGCACCAATATTATTAGTGATATTACTTATACTTTTATTCTTTACATTCTCTTCAGCCTTGCAAAGTTTTATTCGGATTTCTCCTTTTCTGTCCTGAGGAAAAGCATGTTTCAAGGAATTGGATACAAGCTCATTAATAATTATTCCCAGAGGGACTGCCGTGTCCATTCCAATAAAGGTTTCTTCAACATCCAGTTGCATCCTTACATCGCCTCCGACACTGTATGAGCGAAGAAGATCTGCAGTCAATTTTTGAAGATATTCCGAAAAATCGAGGACTTCGCTATTTCTTGACCTGTACAACTCTTCATGGATTATAGCCATGGTGGCAACCCGATTCTGGCTTTCACGGAAAGCTTCAAGTACTTCCTTTTCGCTGAATTTTTCAGCCTGGAGTTCCAGAAGGCTGGAAATAACCTGAAGATTGTTCTTTATGCGGTGATGGATTTCTTTTTTACGGATTTCTTCTATTTTCCTCAGAGATTCTTCAGCTTCTTTTTGCCCGGTTATATCATAAACCGCACCATGCAGGATTCTTTTCTTGCCTGCAGGGTCCGAAATATTCTGGACAATCTCACGAACCCATTTTATTTTTCCATCCCTGTGCCTTATACGATATTCATGCTCTATGAAAAGTAGTGCATCATTCTTTAATCTTTTATTACTTTTAACGAGTTTTTCCCAGTCTTCAGGAAGAACAATCTGGCGCCAGTTTACTTTTCCTGAGATGAAATCTTCTCTCCGATATCCTGTAATTTCCTCTACACTTCCTTCCAAAAGAATGAGTTTGAAATCCAGATTTCCCTGGAAGGCTATACCCCTATAATTTTTCATAAAGAATCTGTACCGCTCTTCACTTTCTTTCAGTTTTTTCGATGCAAGTTTTAGCCCTGTAATATCTTTCATTACCCCGATATCTCTGTAAGAGTGTCCCTGACCATCTTTCAGGAAAATCCTGCTGTCTTCAAAATACAGATATGTTCCGTCTTTCCTTTGGAATCTATACTCGATAACGAATCTATTTCCTCTCTCTCTGTATTTTTCAAGCTGTTCAATTATCTCTTTGCGATCTTCGGGATGAATATGTACTTCCCAGGCCTTCATGTTAAAATTCTGGAACTCTTCCAGGCTATACTGAGTAAGCTCTTTAATGGCTCCCGACCATTCTATTTTACCTGTGAGCCTATCATAATCGTATACTATCTGGCCTGTCTGTTCTGTAACAATCCTATACCTTTCCTCACTTTTCTGGACTCTTTCAGTTGCCTTCTTTCTCTCTGTAATGTCTTTAATGACCCCAAGAACCCTGTATATTCCCTTGCTTTCATCTTTCAGGTAAACGCCGCTGTCTTCTACAGGAAAATAGTTACCATCCTTTCTACGGAATCGGTATTCTTCAATGTATTTTTCTCCATTATTCATACAACTTTCATGGGCTTTTCCAGCTTTTTTCCTGTCTTCAGGATGGACGTGATCAGCCCAGAGTTCAGGAGTGAGACCCTGAAACTCTTCAAAGCTATATCCTGTAAGTTCCTCAATTGCGCCTACCCACGAGCTGCAATTACTTTTCACATCATAATCATAGATGAGCTGCCCGGTCTGTACTGCAACTGCCCTATAACGTTCCTCATTTATCTCAAGAACTTCACCGGCAAGTTTTCTTTCAGTTATATCTTTTATTACTCCGACAGCCCTGTATGTTTGACCTTTTTCACCTAAAAAGTAAATCCCGCTGTCTTCAGCATGGAAGTAACTCCCGTCCTTCTTTTTGAACCTGTATTCTTCAAGATATTTTCCCCCGGTTTTCATACAGTGCTGATGGTTTTTCCATGCTCTTTCCTGATCGTCTTCATGGATACGTGTGATCCAGTCTTTGATGTCTACCTGTTTGAAATCCTCAGAACTGTAACCCGTAAGCTTTGATATGGCTCCTGCCCAGTCAATCTTCCCTGAATCGAGATCATAATCGTAAACAAGCTGCCCGGTCTGCTCGGCAGCGATCCGATATCTCTCTTCACTTTTCCTGAAGGTTTTTTCAGCTGCTTTACGCTGAGTTATATCATGCATTATTCCGACAATACCGGCTACTTTCCCTGATCTGTCCTGATAGGTGGTCTTGTGGAAAAGGAAATCCCTGTGCACACCGTCAGCACAGATCACCTTTGTTTCGTAATAGTTGCTTCCCTTTTCTTCAATAAGGCTCGTTTCATCCTTAAGATATATTTCTGCAAGCTCTTTTGGAACTCTTTTGTGAAACTCAAGGAAAGAACTTCCTATAACCTCTTCCTTGGGAAGTCCCATAATCTGCCTGGCGAAGCTCTCATTACAGTTTACATATGTTTCATTCAGATCCCTCTGGAAAACAGGGCTTGGGATATTATCAAGCAGAGTTTCCAGAAACTGCACATTGTTCTGAAGTTTATTCTCAATTTTTCTTCTTTCTATTACTTCATGTACAAGTTTCTCATTTGCTTCCATGTACGCAAGGGTCTTTTTTTCGACAAGTTCTTCCAGTTCTTGCTGATGAATCTGAAGTTCTTCCTCGGCATGCAGGTGTTTTATTATCTCAGACAACAAAAAAGCGGCAGAATCCAGGAAATATATATCATCTTCAGTGAATTCTTTCTTTTCTCGGCTGTAAACTTCCACTACCACAAAAGGCTTATTTATACTTCCTATCAGGACTGTTACTCCGCTGGCTATGCCATATTGCCTGAGAAATTCAATGCATTCAAAGCGGGTTTCGTTTTCGATACCTTCCTGGATAATCGGTCTTCCCAAAACAAGGGTATATTCTGCCTGATCCTTTTCTTTTATGATAACACTGTCCATGGCTTCGCCTTTCCAGCCATATCCTGCCCTCATAATGAAGGTTCCATCAAGCTTGAGTTCCAGAATCCTGGTAAATTCTGTATCAAGGCCCTTAGCAATAATCAGAGCGCTTTCTTCCAGAATCGCCTGAACGTTTTTACATGTTATGGATAACCTGCTGAGGTTACTAAGGGACAGGTATTGTTTTTCCTTTTTACTAAGTTTTTCTTCGGTAAGGAGTCTGAGACTTATGTTAAATCCCTCAAGATTTACATACTTGTTTTCCGGAAAAGGGTAGAGTACTGCAACATATGTTGTTTTTCCGGCCTGAATCTCAAGATTTTCCGGAGTTTCCTGTGTGAGAACTCTTCTTATATTGTGTCTTAACTCCTGAGGAACCTTTTCCCCTTCTTTTATATCCCAGTATTTGAGAAGAGCATTAGCTGCCTTGTTTGCACAGAGAACTGTTCCTTCTTTTCCTAGTCTCAGGAAAATATTAGGAGTTGTTGGAGAAAGCTCCTCTATAATTATTTCTTTACATCTTTCTGGTATTTTTTCTGCTTTCTCGAGTAAATCGCTATTTTTAATGACTTCCAGTCCTCCATTTTTTATTTGCATATTTTCCAGTTTACAAGAACGGGTATCAATATCTTGATTGAAATCCAGGCTAACAGCATCTTACGAGGATTTTTTACTTTATGTTTTTATTCCTTTAGTTCAACATTTCTTAGTATCTCCAACTTAGGACTTACGCACTTGAGGAACAAAATAAATTATGTCAAAGACTGTAGGTTCGAGTCCGATTTTAAACAGTTATCTGTCTGATGCTGTTGATTCTTCAGTTCAACTGCGTAAGTTTTTCAACTTATAAAATTAATATGGATTCATATGTATTCACCATTTAAAAAGTTATATGCAATTATTGGAATTTTTAGAAGTTCCACGAGTTATTCAAAATTAGATAGGTTTAAGTAGAGTATGTGGGGATACATTTTTTTGAATATCTGCCAGTATGCGAGGATACATTTTTTTCTGAATATCTGCCAGAATATTGTCGGTTTACTTCAAACATCCTCAACCTGAAGGAGGCTATCTTTAATTTAAATGCTCCTATATTTTAGTGGCAAAAAATGAGAGAAAAATTTAATTTTAAAACAACTTTTATAAAATTTTACAATTTGTGAGTTTACTATCTATGATTTTTAAGAATTGCCTTTATTAATTTTTATCAATTTTTATGGATTAAAAATTTGATTTAAAGTTAATTACAGTTGCTTTTTATGGAAAAAACTCTATGTTATATTTTTAAAAAAGCTCAGTATATAATAAAATCATAATTAATATTAAATTGTTGTCTGTTAAAAAAACATTTTACATAGGAATATTTTTTGTTTGCAAGCAATTTTTCATATAATTTATTTTAAATAAGTTTAGGGATAATTATAGATTGTAAACTGAAGAGAATAGGTCAAAACAAACTGATCAAAGAGAACAGATTTAGACGACGGTAAAAAACGGATGGATCAACACAATGGGAAATAACTGGTAGGGTATGTGAGTAAAGAATTGCCTGGAAGATGTCCTAATCCGAACGATATACTAATGAGATATTTTCGGAGTTACTGTATCGGGAGCTACAGTAAAAGGAATAAAACTCTTCCAGGTTCTTTCTAATCATTTTAAAGCGCTTTTTTAGGATTTCAATTGCTTTTCATGGATTTCAATTTTTTTGATTGATATCTTTTTGAACCTGCGCATCCGTAAAGCAAAAATTAACGTCAAACTTTTTTAACTAAAGTAGTCTTGAACAAAGTTATATGTCTGTTGGTTACAGAATCAAGAATTGGACTCAAGAATTTGACACCAACCGACATTTTCCATCCATAATTTATACGGACAATAGTAATATTTTTATAACTAGCATTCCTTATATTCAAAAGATATGGGGAAAATGCACATGCAATTTTCAAAACAAACAAATAGACTGATACTTCTTATAGCAATACTAATTGCTATAATTGCTATCGGATATTACTTCGTCTCAGTATCACATAATTTCGCCTTCAAAATAATTCATACATAATGTTGCTCATTACCAGACTCATTGTTTCTTTTTTCTCCTGGCGCTTCAATTGCCTTCTCCTTCTGATTGATTAATTCTGGCTCTCAGGGTAACACTGTTTGTAAAAACCAATGTCAATTTTCTGTTTTTTCTTTACTGAACCGTAATTTTCCCATCAACAAGCCTGATGATTCTATCAGCTTTTAAAGCCATATCATCGTTATGAGTAACTACAATAAATGTCTGATTATACTCCTTATTCAGCTGTCTCAGCAGCTCGTAGATCATGTCACCTGTTTTTGTATCAAGGTTGCCTGTAGGTTCGTCCCCCAGTACAATTGCAGGGGAACAGCTTAACGCTCTTGCTATTGCAACTCGTTGATTCTGCCCTCCTGAAAGTTCACCGGGTTTGTGATCCATTCTATCTTCAAGTCCGACTTCTTTCAGGAGTTTTTCGGCAGTTTCCTTTGCTTCTTTCCTCTTTTTTCCAGCAATTAAAAGTGGTATCATTACATTTTCCAGGGCTGTAAAATCAGGGAGCAAATGATGGTACTGGAAGACAAAACCAAGCATCCTGTTCCTTATCTCAGAACGTTCTTTGTCAGACATATTTGTTACATTATTTCTGTCTATCAGTAGAGTACCTGAGCTTGGAGTATCCAGCAGGCCTATTAAATGCATAAGTGTACTTTTGCCTGAACCTGATGGCCCGACAATTGCAACGAATTCCCCCTTTTTTATTTTCAGATTTGCATTATCAAGAGCACGGAATTCCATCCCGTTTTGATAGGTTTTTGTAAGATTTTTAAGCTCGATTATTGGGCTTTCTTCTGTCATACTTTTTCCACGCCTCATCAAAGTTATTGAAATTTAAACAGTCGGGGTTTTATTGACTCTTACAGTCAGGGTTTTATTGACTCTTTTTGATTTTAACTGCGCAAATTCTCAAATTTTATTAGGTGATTATTAGGTGATTATTAGGTGATTATTAGGTGATTATTAGGTGATTATTAGGTGATTATTAGGTGAGCAATCTTAAATTTATAAATAAATTGTACACTAAAATCAGGCCGCAACAGCTTTTTTACACCCATGAAAAGTGACCATATCAGGCACTTTCTATGGCTTTTACAGGGTCAAGCTTTGCAGCTTTCCTTGCAGGGTAAATACCTGAGATTATGTTGATTATGAAAGCAAAGAAAGCAGCATATACGAAGTTGAGAGGTTCGACTTCAAGAGGAAGTGTCTGGAGCCCGAAATACATCTCCTGAGGAACTGCGATTTTATAACTCTGCAGAGTAATGGTTGCAATATAACCCAGAATAGTACCCAAAACCAATCCCATAGCTCCGAGAATTACAGACTGGAAAAGAAAAACAATCATTATGCTTTTTTGAGAGGCTCCCATAGCTTTTAAGATGCCTATTTCTCGGGTTCGCTGGGCAACAATGGTAATCAGAGTATTTGCAATCCCGAAACCAGCAATCCCGTAAATAAGGATGTAGAAAACGTTTACGAAAACCTTCTGAGTGTTTAGAAGATTAAGGATTTCTGCATTTGCTTCTATCCAGCTTACTGCGTTAAGCTCGGTTTCTCTTTCAATTGAACTTGCTATAATGTCAGCCTGGTAAGGGTCTGAGACCCTGACCCCTATTGTGCTTACAACTCCGGGTTCATTGAAGAAATCCTGTACCGAGTCCAGCCTTGCATAGGCTGTTACTTCATCTGCCTCAGTTCCTGTGTGAATCAGACCTATAACCTTAAAAGAAGTTGTTTTTGAGCCAGGAAACACCGCATCTACCCGGTCCCCAGGCTGAACCCCAAGATTTTCCGCAAGTTTATCTCCAAGTACTATTCCGTGCCTTGTATGGGTAAGCGATAGAAAGCTTCCTTCTATCATATCCTTGCTTACTCTCATAACCTTATCTTCAGCCTCAGGTTCAATCCCCTGAAGTGAAATAGCCTCTGCATTATCCTTATATTCCAGGGCTGCCTGACCCAGATATTTGGGAGACACTGCTATAACTCCTTCTTTTTCCATAATCAGGGCCGAATTGGATTTGTAAAGATGAATGAACCCGTCTTTTTCATCCTGAGGATTGATAACAATATGGGGACTGTTCTCAGTACTGGACTTTATAAGCTCTCCTTGAAAGCCAGAAAGCATCGCCATCATTACCGTAATTACGGCTACGGCGAGGGCAACTGCAAGTATGGCAAAAAAGGTTTGCCGTTTTCTGGAAAAAACTTGCCTCAAAGCTATTTTCAATTCATACATCTGAACAAGCTCCTGGAGATGATACATCTTAGGGTTTTTAGTCAGTTGGGAATCTCATAATTTCCAGAATATTCAATCTATTAAAATATTTTATTAAATTTAATAATTTAATCTGAAAGAAACCCGGGAATAATCTTAAATCTGTACTTACTTTGAACTGATAGCCTTCACAGGGTCGAGTTTAGCTGCCTGCTGAGCAGGGTAAATCCCAGCAATAAGATTCAGCAGAAAAACTGCAAGAATAATGACCAGAATATCTCCAGTTCGGACTATAATGGGAATGGTCGCCATGCCGCCGTAAAGTTCTGAGGAAGCAGCTGGCATTTCGTACTGGCCTAATCCCAGAGATATTACAACTCCTGTAAGAGTCCCGATAAGAGCACCTAGCAAACCCAGAATACTACTTTGAAGTACAAAGATTGTCCTTATACTGGAAATAGTAGCTCCCATAGCCCGGAGCATACCGATCTGGCTTGTAGCACCGATAACTGAAAGATTCAGAGCGCTAACCACTCCAAAAGAAGCAATAACTACAATCAGACCAAGGACTACATTATTGGAAGTGCTTTCAACGGCGATCGTCCTAAGGATTTCAGGATTGGTTTCAGTCCATCCTTTTGCCTTATAGCCGGTCTTTTCTATCTTAGCAGCAACCTCTCTGTCCCTGTTAAAATCCTCAAGCCTGACAGAAAGACCGTTAATCACATCCGGAACATTGTAAAACTCCTGAGCAGTATCCAGAGATGTATAAGTAAGGGATTCATCCAGAGGGGAGCCAGTATGGAAGATCCCAACTACTCTCAGGGATAGAGGATTTGCATTGGGAAAAGAGACATCAACCGAGTCTCCAGGATTAACCTCAAGCTTATCTGCCAGTTTCGAGCCAATTACAACCGTATTTCTCGAATATTCAAGCTCCCTGAAATCTCCTTCAACCATATCAGCTTCAATAGCGCTGATATCGTTTTCCTGTAGAGGGAGAACGCCTTTCAGCTCGGCGTTAAGGGAATTTGTCTTGAACTTGAAGGAAGCTTTTCCCGTAAGAAACGGAGAAACTGCAGTAACACCTTCGGTTTTGCCGATTTCATCAATAAGAGTCCTGTAAAGATAAATGTAATCTTCACCTTCCTGCGGAGACACCGAGACCTGAGGAAGTTTATCTACTGTAGTATCATAGAGCTCGCCAGTAAAACCAACCATAAGAGCCTGGGAAACAGTAAGTACCATCACAGCAAGAGCTATAGCTCCAACTGAAAGAATTGTCTGGAATTTTCTTGCCCTAATCTGCCTGAGCGCGATAAAGAGTTCATAACGCATGGGACTCACAGCCTTCGATCTGGTTCAAATTTTATTTCTGAAAAGGATATAAATTGCAGCAAGCCCTGAAACTAAAGCTGCCGCAGAAAAACCTGGGATTCCGTTTTCACTTGAAGCTTCTGTTTCTGAAGTTGTATTATTTACCAGGCTAATGCTGGAATTCTGGGAGATCTCGGATTCGATAACGGTTTCTCTGTGCTCAATAATGTCACCGTCGTTTCCCAGAAGTTCGATCTCAAGCCTGTAGATCCCTTCCAGAAGTCTGTGATTCCAGGCTACTTCAACGGTTTCGTCATCATTATTCAGCAACACTGGAACTTTTTGCTGGACAGATTCAATAAGATTTGTATTCCCTTTTTCAGAATTTGAGTTCAATTTGTATACCGAAAAAACCAGGCTCCCTTCAAAAGGCACCTGAGAACGCCCATAAACAGTTGCACTTGCTCCAGTCTCGTCTTTGTAGATATCAGTAATTTCTGCATCGTCTCTGGCAGTAAACCGCTCGGCTGAGCTTATAACCTCCTTTTCAGGGGAATAAACCTGAACCTTTATTCTTCCAGTATACTCTTTATTGTTTTCAAGAAGTGTACCCCAGGGAGCGGAAAAAATATCTGGAATGCTGGTAAGTGATAATTTTTCAGCTTTTGTTGTATAAACGACATCCGAACCATTTACAAGCATATATTCGATATCAAAAAGTGAGGCTTCTTTTGGAGAAAGTGCAACGCTGATTCCCTGGGAGTTAGCAACCAGGTCATTGACCTGAATTCTTGAAGCAGAATTGGTGCCATAAGCAAAATTATATTCAGCCTCTGAGAGATCCTTGTTTCCTTCAAGAAGCCTGGCCTTTATTTTATAAGCTCCACGTTCGGAACTTCCTATATTCCAGAAACCAACCTTCATTACCTGTTTATTTGCAGGAATACTATCAACTGAAAATACCTGTCTGTCAAGTGTTTTCTCTTTTGTTCCCACGGGTCTGACAAGAAGCACCTCAAGACTCAAGTTGTTTTCTGGTTGGTCCGAGTAGAGGGTTACATCAAAGGACTTAAGATCACTATAAAGATCAGCTATATGGACTGTACTCGTTTCTCCAGTGTGAGAATTCTCGGATGCAGAGGCCGGAAAAACTGATATAAGGTAAAAAGTAAGTAAGAAAAGTGCAGCTTTCATTGTCTTTTACCCCGGTTCTGTATTATAACAATTATTAAAAAGTATTATTATAAAAATTGTTGAACTGCTTTTAAATTTAGACTTTGAATTATTCCTGGACTGTGTATAAAATTCTATTAATATTTAATGCATACAACTTATTAATAAGATTTTTGAACATTGTTCACCTGGAGCATTAATGCATACAACTTATTAATAAAGATTTCTGAACATTGTTCACCTGGAGTATTAATGCATACAACTTATTAATAGACGTTTTGAATATTGTTCACTTAGGAGATATCATATGCAGGAGAACGAGATTGTTCAAGAAAATAGAAAAAGTGTCAAAAGGGACAAAAAGGCAAAAATTATCTCCATCCAGGATGCCACATGCATGCTGATCGAGAAAAGAGGTTACGGAAAAGTAACCATAAGGAACATAGCTGAAGCGGCCGATGTGAGTATAGGGCTTATCTATAAGTATTTCCCAGGAGGCAAGTTTGACATTCTTAAGGAGATTGGGAATCAGTATACAGATGAGCTATTGTTGCTAAAGCAGTCAGAAAATATTGATTTTAACGATTTTCCCGGTTACATAAGAGATGTAATTAAAAATATGCAACAATTTTACAAAGATAACAGTCCTTTGGTAAGGGCGTTGATCATGGCCTCGCTGTCCGATAGTGAAATCATTGATGAAATCAAAAAAACAGATATCATAGACTATAAAGCCGCGTCCGAATTTTTTTGCCGTTTCAATGGCATTGATATAGGCGACAAAAATCCTCTGGAAGTCTTTATGTACTGGGGAATCACGATAAAAAGCATTCTCATCTTCGATGTGATCTATCTCTACAGTGTACCTCTCATAAGCGAGGAGACCCTGACAGATCTAATGGTAGATCTGTCTTTAAATATATGGGGTTATCATAAGGCATCATGAGCTTATCCGTCCAGAGTTGGGCTTGAAACTGGAAAAAATAGACTCTTTAAGTACTTTATTTAATTGAGCGAAAAGGATATTCTGAGAGAAAAAGGAAAGTTTCTGGCTACTACTTACTTTTACAAAGTAATGATACATATAAAAAAATTTAAAAAATTGTAGTGTTGGTTGGATATTAAAGTTTTTAAGTGGGCTCGGGGTCCTATTAACTACTTGGCTTTTAACGACTTGGTTGGCTCTACAGGCTGCCTCTGTCGAATAGGAAGGAAAGATTTTCATTCCTCACCTCCCAGAAACGAACTATGCGCCTTTCACCGCAGTTTGTTCACGCATTTCACAACCCCTTTGTTGGAATAAGAGAACGCTGCAGTTCTTATTGCAGATTTCCTAGAGCAGTATCTGGCCTTTAGCAACAAGTTTGCTAGCGAATTAAACATACTATAGATAGACTATATAGATAGATTCTTCTTAAGGAATTAAAATGGCAAGCAATATTTTTGCTTAATGAATGTAAAGAAACAACAATCAGCCAGGACAGAGATCGGCTGATGGCCAAGAATGGATATTCTACTTGTAAAGAGAATACCGGCGTTTAATGGTGATTTCTTATGGAAAATAATAACGATCTCAATCGCATGGTCAACGATCTCATCAAGAGCATATTCAGCGATGCGCTGAGCGTCTCTCTGAAGAACCCTGCCATGGCTGCCTTTTTCGTCAGGGTCTCGATGGCACAGAAAAAGGCGGCCTCAATCAGGCAGAAAAACGAGGAGAAGGGGCTCCATGTGCCTCCAGTGATAATACTCAGCGTTACCAACAAATGTAATTTGCACTGTGTGGGCTGCTACTCACGGCTTGTCCCCCGCGAACAAAAACCTGAAATGGGCACAGCCAGTCTGACGAGCGTACTACGGCAGGCGAGTGAACTGGGCGTTTCCATTGTATTAATAGTAGGTGGAGAGCCATTGACCAGGCCGGACATATTCGATGTTACTAAAAACTTCCCGGATATGATCTTTACCTTATTCACAAACGGTACACTCATCGACGATGCCGTGCTGGGGCAGTTCAAGGTACAAAGACACGTCATCCCGATACTCAGCATGGAAGGCCACGAGAACATAACGGATTTGCGCAGGGGCGCCGGTGTTTACGGTCGGTTGATAAAAGACATGGTGAAGCTCCATGAAAGAGGCATCTTCTTTGGTATATCGCTCACTGTCACCCAGTCAAACTACGAAACCGTCACAGACGAGAGCTTCATTCGGCTCATGCGAGAACACGGCTGCAAAGCGTTTATCTATGTCGAGTATAACCCTGTCATGAAAGGTACGGAGGACTGGGTAGTTACAGATGCACAATGGGATGAAATCCTGGCTAAAATAGCTGCTTTTAGGGCAAGCCAGCCGGGCGTTTATATCGGGTTTCCAGGTGATGAGAAAGCCTTTGGAGGCTGCCTGTCCTCCGGAAGAGGCTTCCTCCACGTCAGCGCTTTTGGAGACGTCGAGCCTTGTCCTTTCGCCCCGTACTCTGAATGCAGCATTCTGGACATGCCGCTGAAAGAGGCTCTCAATTCTAAGCTATTTAAAGCACTGAGAGAGAATCGCGATAAGCTCATGGAATCGAACGGGGGATGTGCACTCTTGAAGAAGCCGGAGTGGGTGAAATCGCTTTTGGATTAAAGGAGAATGAAAACATAACAATGCTTGTAATTAGAAGCTCGAAGGAAAAGGGCAGCGACTACAAGGTTGTACGGTAGATCATGCAAAAATTACAGGGCAAAAAGGGAGACACGTAAATGAAAGCAATCGTATGCACAAAATACGAACCACAGGTTGGTCTTAAACTCATACATGCGGTAAGGTCGCTGGAGACAGCACAGAAATGCCCATGTATAGCCCGGCTGCCCTTCGCAGTTCTGTTGAAAAACCTTATTAGGAATATCATAAGTTGTTGACGCATGCATGAAGCATAAAAACTTTCATTGAGCGGATCCCAAAACTCAAAATTGCTTCTATGAATATCATATTCTGAATAGTTAATCGAGTTTCAGATTATGGAAAAATAGTTCTGAAACTTTACTGATTTTTGAGAATAAAACTAGGTTTTGGAATGAGCTCTTTCTAGACCTGACATGGGCATTGACTACTGTTTATATTTTTGGGCAGTTTGTCTCAAAAATGTAACCGTTTCTTTCTTGTAATCTAATTTATAAAATCTATTTATATATTTAAGAAAGAGATGCTCTAAAGGAAACCT
The DNA here is from genome assembly GCF_000969985.1 of Methanosarcina barkeri str. Wiesmoor. Taxonomy (GTDB): domain Archaea; phylum Halobacteriota; class Methanosarcinia; order Methanosarcinales; family Methanosarcinaceae; genus Methanosarcina; species Methanosarcina barkeri_B. The sequence goes on from NZ_CP009526.1 coordinate 1,619,182, forward strand.
AAAAGTTGCTGGATTACACCTAGCTATTGAAAGTGACGATTATTGTAAAAAATAAACTTAAAAAAATAGTATTAATCGGGATTATTAAAAGTTTTTAATGGACTCGGCGGGATTTGAACCCGCGGCCTTTACGTTGCGAACGTAACGATCTTCCCCTGATCTACGAGCCCTTTTGAAGAAAGGAGAATATGAAAGATGGTTTTTCCGGACACATTGTCCGGGTCTTTTCTCCTTTTAAATACGATAGACATCCACAACCTGGACGTTTTCAACGCCGGAAACTTTTGCAAAGGCTTCTTCTGCAGGCTCAGTTCCGCCTTCTTCATCATTAACGATTAATGTTACAATCAGAGCCTTCAAACCAAAAGCGATAGGCTCTTCAACAATATCTCCGTGAAGGTCGGCCCCTGCTGGAATTACGCCCTTTATCTTTTCTTTCAGCTCTCCAAGGTCAGTATCAACGCTTTCTGGCATAATTTTAATCTTTGCTGCAACGTCACCCATTCTGATTCCTCTTATACTTTTATCTGATCTTTTTGACCGAGTTTTATTTCATTTACATTTTCGGCATAAATCTGGTTCGGGATTATTGCCGAATCAGGGTGCTTTGTATCCGCACTTGGGGCAAGTGTATACGTTACCCTGCTGTCTGCAGCTTCCACATCTTCCGATTTCTGATCCGCACTGCGGGCAGGGAAACTTTACATAACCCTTTTCCACGAGGCGAATTCCGCATGAGGTACAGTACTCAACTTTTTGTGCTGACATTTTTTTTCTCCTTAATATTTACTTCAAATAGTAAATTTTGTAATGAGTTGCCGGTGAATCAGGCGCCTTCCTTAAGCATCGAGCTTCTGCTTTTCCGGGCACCTTTGTTAACATTAGCAGATTTAATGAACTGAATTTAATTAATGCTTTTGGACACGCTTTGCTTCTGCCCTAGTCATATACGATATACGATTTAAATATTCCCCTTTACCACAGTACCGAGCACAGACTTCCCATATACAGCATGAATTACTCTATCTGAAAATTTTCCGTTTATGATCAGGCACTCCATTCGGTTTTTCAGGAGAAATCCCGGTAGGGCAAAATCAATACAGCTTTCGCGACTTCCTCTATAGCTGACAGCAGAAATTTCCCTGACTAATTTCCCATTTCTGAATATACCGTCCACATCTGTGGCCTTTATTAAAGTTGCCCCAATCTGCTTTGCAACCCAGGCCGCGATAGTATCCGAGGTCACATCCCAGCTATGAGGCAGAGGATCCTCCGTTCTTAAGAGTCTGTATGGAAAAAGAACAGACACACCCTGAGGCAGATTGGCTATTGAATCTATGCCCAGTGCGCGGCTTTTATCCTTAAGATAGCAGGCATACTGTTCCATACCCATTATAGCCATCCAGTGCGCAGCATCCTCACTCAGGGAAAAGTTCTCATCAGTTTTCCTCACAGCATCAGCAAAAACGCCTCCTCCGGGTACTATTAGAACGGAACAAGGAAGTCCTTCAGATGCATGCGCTTCCTCTGGAATCGGGCTTCCTGAGCCAAATTCCTTTACAAGCCTATCTACAAGCTCGGGAGCCTCTTTGATAAGGCTTCCTCCTATTTTAATTACCACTCTCATATGTTTCCTTTTAGGCAACCGTTGAGCCACAAAAACTGTTACGATGTTGATCTCGTCATTACTGAAATTTTCGCTCAAGCCTTTTTTAAGAAGGCTTGTGACACAAACTGCTGAGCCGTTTGATCACGCCTCATGAAGTTTAGATTTAGCAATGGTTTTTTTGGTCAAGCCTTTTTTCAAAAGGGTTGTGATCACGCAGACCACGTTGCTGCTGGAGTTTTCGGTCAAGCCTTTTTTCAAAAGGGTTGTGATCACACCGATAGGGTTCGGGGATAAGTTTATCAAATTCAAACGTTGCTGGAGTTTTCGGTCAAGCCTTTTTTCAAAGGGTTGTGATCACGCAGACCACGTTGTCGCTGGAGTTTTCGGTCAAGCCTTTTTTCAAAAGGGTTGTTTTTAAAAAGGCTTGCAGGCAAGCAGCCTGGCAGCCGCATATGCCGGAAAAACTTTTGAAATCTCTTTCCCCCAGTGTTCAGATACTGATATATATTCGAAACCAAGCCTTTCTGCAGCTTCCTTTATCAGAAATTCTCCAAGACCTGCAGCTGCGATTCTTTTAAGTTTGTTCTTTTCCGCAACCTCGGAAATTGCCTCAGCCAGGACAGAGATCTGCTTTTCCTTTACCTGGTTAGCGATTTCGTAGATTTCTTCCTCCCGGATTTCAGAAAGGTCCGCACATACCAGTCTTGCAAGTCTGCGCATAGCGTCGGTTTTGCTTCTGCCTGCTCCGTCAGCAGTCTCGCATGTATACATGCTTTCATCAATTTTTCCGAGCAGAAGATAAGCGTCTGCAGTTGTAGCAAAGAGTTCGGAAGCTGTCCTGCACCAACCTCTTTCAAGCTTTACTTTTTCGAGAAGTGCAGAAAGGTTTGTCCGGAGGGTGCCTGCATACACGAGTTCGCTTCTGACCAGCCGCTCAAAGTCAGTAAGGCCGGCTTTATGTTCGCCTGATAGAATAGGGATAATATCGCTTGTGGTACTTCCCACATCCACAAAAACACAGTCTCCTATATCTTCTCCTATCAACCTGGCTGAAGCCGCCCAATTGGCAGCAGCAAGTTCCCTCATATCGTCAGTTTCACTCTGGAACCTTCCCAGACTGTTTATATAAGACACTTTTGAGAGCCCAAAGGCAGAATCAACACATGACTTTATAAAGCGGATTCCCTGTTCCTTGTCCTCAAAGCAATCTGCAAGTTCACCGGTCATAACAATTGCGACTTTTTCGGGTTGCAGCTGCTGTGCGATTTCCTTTAAAACTTCCGGAAGCCGTGTATTCTTCCAGAGAGGCAAATAGTGCAGTTCTACAATAGTTCCGTCCGAGGAGGCAAGTTTAGTATTCGCTCCTCCAATATCAAGCCCGATAATTTTAGAATTCATTTTTGAGCCCTTTATCATGTTTTTTCAATTTATTCTCTATCTTCCAAGCCGCTAGCTTTTCAATCTATTCTCTATCTTCCAAGCTTCTGGCTTTTCAATCTGTTTCCTATACCTTTCAAGCTCTTCCGAAAAGCTCGCCCAATGCATCCTTTGAAAAGCGGTATTCTCCTTCAGTATGTATAGAGTCCGGAAGTTCTCCAAATTTATTTCTCAAAAGTAGGTCTCCAATTTCCTCTCGCATAACGCGGCTAATGCCGAAAAGCGAGGCTGTAGGTCTGGGGTTTACATCTACTACATACGGAAGATCAGCAAGTATGATGTCTACACCCACATATCCGAAACAGTCCAGGCATTTAACTGTGGAGATCGCGGTTTCATAGAGTTCATCTCTCCTTGGAGTCTGATAAGGAGTAAGGCTTCCATTGTATTTTATGCCGGAAGATGCGGCTTTCTCATGTTCTCTGGTTTTAATCTCTTTCTCGCCAAACTCTATAAACTGGCAGTTTACGGTAAGAGGAAGCGGTTTTTTTCCTGCGATAAGGCTTACGCTCAGAGTTTTTCCTTCAACATACTCGCTTGCAATAAATTCTTCATTGTTCTCAAACTCCGTGACTAGGCATGTCGTCTCTGCACCGCAGCCGAACCTGGGCTTTGTAACATACTTTTTGCCTTCTTCAGCTTTTTTTGCGATCTTGGGGGCTTTAATTCCGGCTTTCGTCAGAATTTCCGTGCACATCAGCTTATCAGCACAGCAGGCTGCCGACTGAGGTGAACATCCCAGGTTTACGGTATTTTCTTCAAGGACTTTATTCAACTCGGGAAGCATGGAATCAGGTGCAATAATCAGCCCTGCATCACAGTCTTTTGCTTTTCTCTCAATTACCTGCATGAAATTTTCAGCTGTAGATTCGATGCACGTGCCTGCGCAGATTTTCGTACCTGCTGAAGGGTAGTATACCTCATGCCCAAGACGAACAAAGCTTTCCGAGAGAGTTTTTAGCATGGCAGCTCCCTCCGGAATAAGAGACTTTTCAATGTCCGTGCCAACAGCAAATTCTGCAATCAGGATTTTCATCGGAAAGGAAAAACTCGGGAACTTATTTATTACTTTTTGTTCCAATCCTTTTGAAAAACTGCTTGAGCGCAATCCTTTTCAAAAATTGCTTGAGCGCAACCCTTTTCAAAAAAGGCTTGACCGAAAAACCCGGAAAACGGCGTGATCAATCGTTGCTCCATTTGATCACGCCGACTAAGATCTTTTGCTGGAGTTTTCGGTCAACACTTTTTTGAAAAGGGTTGTGATCACGCCGACTAAGACTTTTTGCTGGGGTTTTCACTCAAGCAATTTTTTTGAAAAGCCTTGCTAAAAATGAAATTGAGTATGTAAAAGTTTATATAAATTATACAGTTTATACCATAAAGTTAAACGTTGAAAAACATAAAGGTACCTGGTAATATTAACAGTATAAACCCAAATTCTCAGTCGATCTTTGAAAACCCATTTGTCAAAACTCTTGCTATTGCGGTTTTCATGGGTATATTTCTGGTTGATATGGGTCTTGGGCTCTTTGAGGTTTTTTCCACAAAAGAAAGTCCATTGCCCTCCGCAGTTGTACTTTTAATCTTTGCTGTAATGTTTATTGCAGGCATGGTTTTTTACGAAAAACATGGACTTGACACCCTGAGTTCCCTTGTTGGAGGAGCTCTTGCAGGCTTTGGATTTTCCTTTGTTTTTGTGTCGCTTGTAGGCGGCGTACAGTTTGCACTGGGAGGAGGAATTTCAGCCATCGGATGGGATCAGGTTATTTCAGCAGTCGCGGCTTCCATGATTGCAAGCGTAGTAATGCTCAAAACACTTTTCGATAAACTTCAAAACCACTTTTACTGATTTTTCTTTTTCTTCGCTTTCTTGGGTGATGTGTATCCCCAAACACACGAAAACTATTTATAGAATTACAAACAATCACAGATCAGGACGAGCGAAACCGTTATACTTACTTGATGGGGTTCGACGAATGAAAATATTCAATAAAGATGGAAATAAGAATTCTAAAGAAGATACCAAGGCTGGGGCTGAAAATTCTGAAGCCCAAAATTCTGGTTCTTCGGCGGAAGAGGTTAATAAAGCACGGGAAAACCCCGAAGAGGCTTCTGCCAGTTCGGAAGCTGAGAAAAGTCCTGAGGTCAAGTGCCAGGAGGAGAAACAAGTTCTCATGGAGAAGTATTATCGACTTGCAGCCGACTTTGACAATTTCAAAAAACGGACCGCCCGCCAGATGGAGGAAAACCGGAAAGCTGTACTTGAGCAGGTACTTCTTGACTTTGTTGAAGTAACGGATAATTTCGATCGCGCCCTTAAATCTGCAAAAACCGCAGAAGACATGAGCTCAATCGTCAGCGGAATAGAACAGCTTTCAAGGCAGTTTTTTTCAATCCTCGAAAAATACGGGCTTGAGAAAATCGAAAGTGAAAAAGCCAGTGAATTTGACCCTCACAGGCACGAGGCAGTTCACCATATCGAGACCTCCGAAGTCCCGGACAATACTATAGTAGATGTTTACAAAACCGGGTATGCTCTTAACTCTAAAGTTATCAGGCCTGCTATGGTCTCAGTGGCCAGAAATCCTGATGAAGCCGAGAAATAAAGGAGAAAAATCTTACTCCTGAATTCAGGCATGCTTACTCTCTAATTAAGCTGAACATAATTAAACTGAACATAATTAAACTGAACATAATTAAACTGAACATAATTAAACTGAACATAATTATGAATAGTTTTACTATAAATTTACCAGATAACTCAATAAATAATTTAACTTATTAATTTATTTAAACTTATTAATTTATTTAAGTATTTTATTTAACATTGTGATCGAATTAAAAACTGTAGTCGAATAATTTAACCAGATAATTTAGTGAGGATAAAACATGGCAAAAATACTTGGTATTGACCTTGGTACTACGAACTCATGCATGGCAGTAATGGAAGGCGGAGAAGCTGTCGTGATTCCAAATGCCGAAGGCGCCAGAACAACCCCATCAGTGGTCGGATTTTCCAAAAAAGGAGAGAAACTTGTAGGACAGGTTGCAAAGAGGCAGGCCATTTCGAATCCTGAAAATACTGTTTATTCCATTAAAAGGCATATGGGAGATGCCAATTACACGGTGACTCTTCAGGGAACACAGTATAAGCCGCAGGAAATTTCTGCAATGATTCTTCAGAAGCTCAAGACCGATGCAGAAGCTTATCTTGGAGAGACTATCAAACAGGCTGTTATCACGGTTCCTGCTTATTTCAATGACGCCCAGAGACAGGCTACAAAGGACGCAGGGGCAATTGCAGGCCTTGATGTCCTGAGAATTATCAATGAACCAACTTCCGCATCCCTGGCTTATGGTCTCGATAAGGGAGATATAGAACAAAAAATTCTTGTTTATGACCTGGGTGGCGGAACCTTTGATGTATCTATTCTCGAACTCGGAGGCGGAGTCTTTGAGGTGAAATCTACAAGTGGTGACACTCGCCTTGGAGGAGATGACTTCGACCAGCGTATAGTTAATTACTTACTTGCTGAGTTCAGGAAAATCGAGGGAATCGACCTCTCCAAAGACAAGGCTGTACTCCAGCGTTTAACTGATGCTGCGGAAAAAGCCAAGATCGAGCTGTCTGGAGTTGCAAGTACAAATATCAACCTTCCCTTCCTAACAGTTGGTGCGGACGGAGAACCAAAGCACCTTGATATTGACCTGACAAGAGCTCAGTTCCAGAAGATGACTGAGGACCTCCTTGAAAAGACCCTTGTATCTATGCGCCAGGCTCTCAGCGATGCAAAGCTTACTCCAAATGATCTTGACAAAGTGATTCTCGTCGGAGGTGCCACAAGGATGCCTGCAGTAGTCGAGCTTGTGGAAAACTTTACAGGCAAAAAGCCCTACAAGAACATCAACCCTGATGAAGCCGTTGCAATTGGAGCAGCCATCCAGGCCGGTGTGCTCGGTGGCGAAGTCAAAGATGTCCTGCTGCTTGATGTCACTCCTCTGACTCTCGGAATAGAAACGCTCGGAGGTATAGCAACCCCACTTATCCCGAGAAACACGACAATTCCTACCAAGAAAAGTCAGGTTTTCTCAACTGCTGCTGATAACCAGCCTTCAGTAGAGATTCATGTCCTTCAGGGAGAAAGAGGAGTTGCTTCCGAAAACAAGACTCTCGGTCGCTTTACTCTGGACGGTATACCACCAGCTCCAAGAGGCATCCCGCAGATTGAAGTTACATTTGATATCGACGCAAACGGAATCCTGCATGTAGGTGCAAAAGACCTCGGAACCGGTAAGGAACAGTCCATTTCCATCCAGAAGCCGGGTGGTCTCTCGGATGACGAAATCGATCGCATGGTCAAAGACGCGGAATTGCATGCTGAAGAAGACAAAAAGCGCAAAGAAGATGTCGAAACCAGGAACAATGCCGAAGCCCTGATCAATGCTGCGGAAAAGACTTTGAAGGAAGCCGGAGATGCGGCAACCGAAGACCAGAAGTCAAAGGTAACTGCCGCAATCGACGACCTTAAGAAAGCTCTTGAAGGTAAGGACAGCGAAGATATTAAATCAAAAACCGAAGCTCTTCAGGAAGCCGTATACCCAATTTCCACTGCAATGTACCAGAAAGCCCAGCAGCAGGCTCAGCAAGCCCAGCAGGCTGAAGGTGAAGCAGGAAGCCATGATGCACAAGGTCCTGATGAGACAGTCGTTGATGCCGATTATGAGGTAGTTGACGACGAAAAGCGTAAATAAATAAAAACCAAGGTAATGAGAAACAGGCCTGGAGATTCTCAGGCCTTACCGGAAACCTGGCTTTGCAGGCTCCGGAACTTTATCTTTTTTAAAATAACAGGGAATCCTGATGGCCACAACACGTGATTATTATGATATTCTCGGATTATCCAAAGATGCCTCATCCGAGGATATAAAGAAAACCTATCGAAAACTTGCGCTAAAGTACCATCCTGACAGGAATAAAGAACCAGGAGCTGAGGAAAAGTTCAAGGAGATCTCTGAGGCTTATGCCGTTCTTTCAGATGATGAGAAACGCGCTCAGTACGACCGTTTCGGACATGCCGGAATAAACGGGCAATATAGCGCAGAAGATATCTTCCGTGGTGCGGATTTCGGCGGCTTCGGAGATATATTCGAAATGTTTTTTGGCGGGGGTGGCAGACGAGGTCCTATGGGTCCAAGGAGAGGGTCCGATCTCCAGTATGACCTTTATATCACCTTTGAAGAGGCAGCCTTTGGAGTCCGTAAAGATATCGATATCCCTAGAACGGAAAGATGTTCTAACTGTTCCGGAACCGGAGCCAAACCTGGAACAAGCCCTAAGCGCTGTCCCACATGCGGCGGCACAGGTCAAATCCGCACAACTCGCTCCGGACTGGGTATGCAGTTTGTAAGCACCACAACCTGTAACACCTGTCACGGCAGGGGTCAGGTTATTGAGTCTCCCTGCCCGGTATGCAGCGGTACAGGTAGAGTCCGAAATACAAGAAAAATCACAGTAAACGTTCCTGCCGGAGCCGATTCAGGCATGAACCTGCGGCTCAGCGGAGAAGGAGATTCAGGAGAACCAGGAGCTCCATCTGGAGATCTCTATGTCGTGCTTCATGTGATGGAACACCCTTACTTTAAGAGGGTCGATTACGATGTAATTTCCGAGCTTCCTATCTCTTTTGCCCAGGCTGCACTCGGTACGGATATAATGGTCGATACCCTTCACGGGAAAGTCAAGATGAATATTCCTGCAGGAACCCAGACCCATTCCGTATTCAGGCTTAAAGATAAAGGAATTCAGCGCCTTCACGGGAGTAGAAAAGGCGATCAGCTCGTCAGGGTTGTAATCAAGACTCCGAAAAAACTTACTCACGAACAAAAAGAGCTTCTCCGCCAGTTTGAGGCCTTGAGCAACGGCAAAAACCCAAATGAAGATGAAAAGGACAGGAACGAGAAATCCACAGAAAAATCCCGAAAAAGCAAAGGTTTTTTTGAGAAAGTAAAGGATGCCTTTGAAGGTTAAAAGCAGCTTTTAGCTGCATTTTAACCTTTTTAGAGGCATCTTTTTTCTTTGTAACAATTATAATTTTGTATTTAATGCTCTAGTTTCACGTTAATATTTAATGTTTCCTTATTAATATTTATAATTAGTTCTTTATCTTTATTTCCATTCTTTTCTTCCTTTTCTTCTTCCTTTTCTTCTTCCTTTTCTTCTTCCTTTTCTTCTTCCTTTTCTTCTTCCTTTTCTTCTTCCTTTTCTTCTTCCTTTTCTTCTTCCTTTTCTTCTTCCTTTTCTTCTTCCTTTTCTTCTTCCTTTTCTTCTTCCTTTTCTTCTTCCTTTTCTTCTTCCTTTTCTTCTTCCTTTTCTTCTTCCTTTTCTTCTTCCTTTTCTTCTTCCTTTTCTTCTTCCTGGGACTCTTTCACTTGGTATTTGTTTTTTTGCTGCAAAAGTTTGAAAACATTTATATAATTGTTTAAGTTTAGAATTTTAACCGCGGTTATATTCCAGTTGTATTTACAAGATCCTGGATCTTACAAACTCTGTTTGCAAAACATTTAACATCTAGAGATGGTCAACACGCTGATTAATTTTATCACAAACAGTTTATTGGGCCGCGTTTCACAGTTTTGTATTATCTGGGTGTTCTTAACTTTTTATATTTATTTAATTTTTCTATCTTACTTATCTCGTGCCTGTTGCTTTTTGTCCGCCAGGTTTCGTATTTTAAGGTTAGTTAAAAACAGTTTTCTGAAGGTGTGCTATGAAGGTTATAATTATTGGTGGAGGGGAAGTAGGTTATCACATCGCAAAGGCTCTTTCCCCCAAAAATGATGTAATAATTATTGAAAATAATGAAGAAGCATCAAAACGGGCAGACGAACTTGATGTTCTTGTTATCGAAGGAAATGGGGCAAATGCTGAGATCCTATCAAATATTCTTCAAGATACTGATTTGCTTGTAGCTGTGACCGGCATAGATGAGGTTAACATTGTAGCCTGCATGACCGCCAAGCTGATTACCCGAGGAAAGCCTGGATGGAAGGAAACTAAAACTATTGCCAGAGTCAGCAACCCGGATTATATTGATTCGCCTGTAACCTCAAGGGCTCAGGTTGGAGTCGATCTCATGATCTGTCCTGAACTTTCACTTGCCTCCGAAGTTGCTGAGATTCTGTCAAGTCCATCCGCGATAAGTGCCGAAATGTTTGCCGATGGAAAAGTCCGGATGACTGAGTTTGCAATAAGGCCCGAAAGCAAACTTGTAGGAAAGCAGATTCAGGACCTCAAGCTTGCTGACTGTTGCATTGTTAGTGCGATTTTTCGAGGGCATGAAATAATTATTCCTCATGGAAACGACCTAATTAGCGCAAACGACCATATGGTAGTTGTGGGTAAGCCTGAATCTATGGAAGGGCTAGGCAATAGTTTAGGGAGCCAGGTACCCCACAAAAACAGAATTCTTCTCATAGGCTGTGGTATTGTAGGATTTTATCTCGCCAAACTGATAGACAAAGACGAAAATGCCGACCTTAAAATTATCGAGTACAAAAAGAGCCGCTGCATAGAAGTGGCAGAGATGCTTGAAAATGCTCTTATTTTAAATGGAGACGGCACTGACATCAGTCTACTCAGGGAGGAAGGCATTGAGAACATGGACGTTATTATCTCGGTTACGGACAGCGATGAGAAAAATCTCTTGTGTGCTCTTCTTGGAAAGCAACTGGGTGCAAAGAAAGTGATTGCCAGGGCTGACCGCTCTGACTACCTGCCCCTCTTTGAAATGGTTGGCATAGACCTGGCAGTCAGTCCCAGGGAAGCTACTGTAAACGAGGTACTTAAGCTTACAATGGGTAGAGGAATACAAACCCTGGCGACCATTGAAGGCGAAAAGGCGGAAATCATAGAGTATACGGCTTCCAAGAGCTCAAAAATTGTCGGAAAACCTTTAAATAAGGTAAAATTCCCAAGGGGAGCTCTTATTAATATGGTAGTTCGTGGGAAAGACACCATAGTCCCTAGAGGGGACTTCGTCGTTCAAGATCAGGATAGAGTGGTTATCTTTTCCATGGCTTCTGCAATGTCAGAAATAGAAAAATTTTTTAGATAATCTTTGGGAGGAAGGTGGTTTCTTATAGATAACAGCGCAGTCTTTAATGCATTAGGAAAAATTCTTTTCCTTCTGGCATTTACAATGCTTGTTCCCCTTTTAGTAGCCTTTTACTACCGGGAACCTCTTGTCCCCTTTATTGTTTCCTTTTTCATAACACTTGTTTCTGGCTTGCTTCTCATGCGATTCAAAGGTCGTGAGGATTGGCAGCAAAAAGAGGCCCTTGCCATTGTGGCTTTGAGCTGGCTTGCAGCAGCTATTTTCGGGGCTATTCCTTTTCTTTTTGAAGGAGTTTCTTTTATTGATGCAGTTTTTGAATCAATGTCGGGTTTTACTTCAACGGGTTCTTCAATTCTTACGAATATAGAGAGCTATTCAAGAGGACTTCTTTTCTGGCGGTCTTTTACCGCCTGGCTTGGAGGCATGGGAATCATTGTACTTTTCATAGCAGTTCTGCCAAAGCTCGGAGTTGCCGGCCGTCAGCTGTTCAGGGCTGAGGCTCCAGGTCCTACTGAAGATAAACTGAAGCCAAGAATCCGGGAAACTGCAAGGATTCTATGGACGCTCTACATTCTTATCTCTGCTCTTGAAGTTGTGGCTCTATTTCTGGGTGGAATGTCCCTTTACGATGCTCTCAATCATTCTTTTGCCTGTATGGCTTGTGGGGGATTTTCTACTTATAATGCAGGAATAGAAGCTTTTCACAGTCCTATTATTGAATTTATTCTCACATTTTTCATGTTTATTGCTGGGGCTAACTTTGCTCTTTATTACCGGGTGATTCGTGTCAATAAGTTTGCTCTCTTTCGAGACGAGGAATTCAAGGCCTATTCTTTTTTTATCCTCGGTTTCACGGGTTTACTTACACTGGTTCTATTCAAAGATATGGGATTCTCTCCATTCAATTCTTTTCGTTATGCCATATTTCAGATAACCTCTGTTATGACAGCCACTGGCTTTGCTTCAACGGATTTTAATATGTGGAAGGACTCAGCAAAAATTCTGGTTCTTTCAGTCATGTTTATCGGAGGCTGTGCGGGTTCTACAGGCGGTGGCATGAAGGTTGTACGTTTTCTGTTGATGTTAAAATATGCAAGGAGAGAACTCTTCAAATTTGTTCATCCTCGACTCGTCAGGTCTATCCGGTTAAATAATAAAGCAGTACCGGAAGACATTTTACAGTCAATTCTCTCTTTTGTTGTGCTTTATATAGGAGTTTTTGTTGTAGGTACAGTGCTTCTAACACTACTGGGAGTTGATATGGTAAGCTCGGTTACAGCTTCGATAACGACTCTCGGAAATATAGGTCCTGGTTTTAACATTGTCGGGCCTATGGCAAATTTTGAATCAATCCCACTGCTAGGCAAAATTATTCTTATCAGTAATATGTGGGTAGGCAGGCTAGAGGTTTATACCGTGCTTGTACTCTTTACAAGGGAATTCTGGCACTCATAAAGAGAATTGTGGAAAAAAAAAGGAGTATTAAAATGCTGTTTTATCCTAAAATAATTTCGAGAATTGTGAAAAAAAGATACTGTACAATCTTCGAGGGCTGACCATTTGACTGGTTTCAGTGCATGCTGAAAATTTATCTTAGTTCCTGTAGACTACCACGAGCCAGAAAAGTCCCTAACTTTGAGACCCTATCTGAAGATTCTATAATATATTTTTTAATGTGGGTAGGATCTAAATTTCTTCTCGTATCTTATATGTCACATTTGTAAAATGACTTTAAATTATTTACTCAAATTGACAAAGAGTTGATTTATTGCGTGGCTAGATATAGGAAATAAAGGCCGATTATTATAATTGATACTCCTATTACTCTATCCATGAGGTCACCACTCATTCTGGTGGTTTCCTTAATTTTTTTACCTATTGAACCACCAATAGAGCTGATCACCATAAGAGGAATACTTAGACCAATAGCGTATATTAACATAGTAAGTGTCCCTTGAAGCGGCGTTTGATACAATCCTATATAAGTTAATACAATTATTAGCATCGGAGCACCTCTACCTATTGTAATTGCCCCAAAAGAAAGCCCAAGTAAGAATGCTCCCATTATTGTGTAAGAGTTAGGTAATTTAAAAAAATTGTACATGCTTCGTATTGGTGGTTTGTAAACATGTAATAGTTGTAATCCCATTGCAATCATTAATATACCACCAATTGCCCAAGCGATTGCACTATTTAAAAACAATATATATTTACCAATGTATCCAGCAATAAATCCAAGCGGCAATAGTACTAGCACAGTGCCTATTGAAAATGAGAAAACTAGTTTAAGTATGTTCAAAAGTGATAAGTTTGTTTTTCCGCTTGTAAGGTAACCTATTAATCCTAAGCATAACACGCTATTACATGGGCAGATACCTGCTAGTAGCCCAAAAACAAATATACCAGTTACAGAAGGGTCAAATGTTGCTGTCATAAGCTCATCCTATTAGATTAATTAATTCCGTATCCAACTGTAAATCTATCTCATTTAGGGCGCAACTAGAAAATCCTAAATTTCGTACTTGTCTAGATTTCAGATAGTAAAATCTTAGCGTACGATATTTAGAATCTGATGGCAGCATCCCATTTAGGACCTGTAGAATTTAAATATTCAATTGATCAATTGAATATTTAAATCATATGGTAAAATTGTATTTAAGCATAACGATGAATTACGACTTAGAACAGATAAAAAAACGAGATGAATCAGGAAGTTTTTATGGAAAAAGAAACCCGTGTGTTTAAAGATAGCGTTTATGCGCAGCTCGCCAGAATCGGAAAGGCTATTTCAAGTCCTCGAAGACTGGAGATATTGGACATTTTGATGCAGGGATCCAAAACGGTCGAAACAATCGCCCGTGAAACGGATATGAGTGTTGCAAATACATCCCAGCATCTGCAAACTCTGCTTGAATCCAGGTTGGTAGAGTATGAGAAGCGTGGAGTTTACTCATATTACAAATTGGCAGATCGAAAGGTGGCGAATTTCATCTTATCTTTACAGCTTTTAGCCGAAAAGCGTATTACGGAACTTCAAAAGCTTCGGGAGGAAATTTACACTAACAGAGATAATATAGAACAAATAAAAATGAGTGAACTCATTGTCAGAATGAAAGAAGGCAATGTGACTTTAATTGATGTAAGGCCGAAAGAAGAATATGAGATGATGCACATTCCAGGAGCTAATTCTATTCCTCTCGAAGATTTGGAAAAGCATTTAGCTACTTTACCTATAAATCAAGAAATTGTTGCTTATTGCCGTGGTCGTTGCTGCTTACTGTCTGTAGAAGCAGTGGAGATATTAAGAGCTCATGGCTTTAAAGCTGTGCGTTTGGAGGCAAGCGTTCAGGAATGGCTTTCACAAAATGATGATGAATATAATAACGCTCATAATTGCTGCAACAAAAAAAACAGCATTATCTAATGAAATGTTGCATTAATTAACCTAATGACTATAGATAATTAGGATATGGCAGTGTATCGAATTTTCTGTAAATTCAGAGTCAAATTTTTGTATACTGATCATAATTCAGTTCTTTCGATGTTGGATTCTCCAACGACTAATTTATTAATATTTTTGATTTTACATAAAAATTGACACACTACCACGGATATTTATATGAAGGGTTCTGTTGCATAAAATCTAGATTTTTTACAAAATCAGTTAAAACCTTCACAATTAGAAAAGGTAACCGTTCTCACCACTCGGCCTAAACACTTATTTTTCTCGATGTCTGCAGACTCCGAGAAAAATGCCTATGTGTTTATCATAGAATTTTTGCATTTGATGAAAGTTTATCGAAGGAATCAAGAAAATTCTGATATGATGTATAACAGCTGGGTTTACACTCTTATAGCCAAAAAAACGAACCTTTAATAAAAGTTCGTATTTTAGTTCTTATAGAATATGCGAAACCATTTCAGGATAGAACAGGAATAATTACAATGCAGAAAAAATATCTTCTGTGGGACTTTGATAATACATTGGCATATCGGGATGGAATGTGGGGGCAAACTATATACGATCTATTACAGGAACATGGATACAGCAGCATTAGACTTGAGGATATTCGTCCACTTCTTACCAGAGGATTTCCCTGGCACACTCCGGAAATATCTCACGAAGAGTTTTTTGGAGGAATCCAATGGTGGGATTACATGACATTGCACTTTTCTAAAATAATACATCAACTTGGGATTAATGAAAGATTATCATCCGAAATTGCAGGTCAAATAAAAATAAAATACTTAGATACTACAAAATGGCATCTTTATGATGATACAATTCCCTGTTTAGAAAGAGCGATAAGTAAAGACTATGAAAATATAATAGTCTCAAATCATGTACCTGAATTATCCAGTCTGGTTAGAGATTTAGGAATAAATAAGTATTTCATTCAGGTATATTCGTCAGCACATTTAGGGTATGAAAAGCCAAATATCCAGATGTACAGGAGAGTGCTTGACAAACTTGAAGATACTAGTGAAGTAACAATGATTGGTGATAGTTACATTGCAGATGTCGAAGGGGCAATAAATGCAGGAATTAAAGCAATACTGGTAAGAAAAGAGAACACTCACAACTATCAAAACTACTGTAAAAGTTTAGATGAGATCTATGATATCTTGCTATAGGGAAATGCAAAACCTTAAACAAATGTCTGAATATCATTCTTTTAACAGTAGTATTTTACACTGGTAATACACCGCAACGGTGCGCTCTTACTTCTTCCAATAGCTTTCGTTTTTCAATTGTTTTAACTTATTAGGGTTTCTTCCTTCAATTGTTTTAACTTATCAGGGTTTCTTCCTTCAATTGTTTTAACTTATCAGGGCGTCGTCCAGAATCTTGATTCGCACTTGATGTAAAAAATCAAGCACATTCAGCGTTGTTACCTGTTTAGTGTTTTATACACGTGTTTAGTGTTTTATACAGTAGGGGTTTAATGCTATTGATTTTTCAATTCAACCACATAAGTTCTATATCCACATAAGTTCTCTATTTACACACAAGCTTGTATCATGTGGGGGTCAAGCTTGTGTCATGTGGGGGTGAAATAATGAGAAAAGAACTGATAATTCTGTTAGTATTGTTAAGTGCATCTCTTGCAATAGGATGCGCTGGTCAGAAAGGTGAAGCTCCAAATACAACGGTGACTCCAGCAACTCCAGGTGCAGCAGGGTCTGAAGTTATAACTGTTTCTGCGGCTGCCAGCCTTACAGAAGCTTTTACGAATATTAAATACCAGTTTGAGAAAGAAAACCCTGGAACGAATGTAAACCTTAATTTTGCAAGTTCGGGTAACCTGCGCAGGCAGATTGAAGGAGGAGCTCCTGTCGATGTTTTTGCTTCAGCTGATGAGGCTCAAATGAATATGCTTGCAAATGAATCACTTATCGTAAACAATTCAAGAAAAGACTTTGCTCAAAATTCACTTGTGCTTATTGTCCCTGAAAACAGTGCTCTTAATATCACTGGAGTAAAAGATCTGGCTGACCCTGAAGTTAAGAGACTCGGCGTTGGAAATCCTGATACGGTCCCTGTTGGAAATTATACACGTACAGCATTGACTGAGGCGGGTTTGTGGAGTCAGCTCGAAAATAAGATGGTATTTGCTGAAGATGTCAAACAGGTACTCACATACGTGGAAAGAGGAGAAGTTGACGCAGGGTTCGTATACACAAGCGACGCAAAAACTGCAGAACCAGGGACTGTCAGAATCATTACAACCGTGCCTGTTAGTATTCCTGTTAAGTATCCGATAGCTGTGATTTCTTCTTCCGAACATAAAGAAGAATCTCAGAAGTTCATTGATTTCGTAACCGGGAAAGAAGGACAGGATATACTGAAAAAATATGGTTTTGTTTCCCAATCTTGATGAACTGCCACTAAGCTAAAGACTTAGCGGCTTCCTAATTCATAGATGACTATCGGCATCTCCAAAGGCTTTAATTCCGGCTGAACCATCCGTACTGAGTCTCGCTCTTTCGCTCGTTTCGGCTTTACGTAGTTACTTACGTAGTTACAAGCTAGAATCGAAGGTTTTTCTACGACCTGCTGAGCCTGATGGCAGACTCTTGACTAAAAGTTGCTTGGTTTTCACATGCCTTAATCTAGTATTAAATTATCCGATGGTCTGTATGAAGTTAAAGAATAATGAAAAGAATAAAGGAGAAGTTGATGCTTATATCCCCTGAGCTAAAGACTCAGGGGGTTTTACATTTCGTCATATAAAATACATGTCTAAAACACTCTGAACCTTTATTTCTCTATAGAAAGGATGCTCCTTAGAATATGCTCGTTTAAGTTTTCTTTTCCAAAGAATACTTAAGCAGGTTAAACTATCTAGAATCAAGCTTTTTTTCGAGGGAACCTTATGAAAGCAATAGTGATAGGAGCAGGCGAGGTAGGATATCATATTGCAAAGTTTCTTTCCGCCACGCACGACGTAATCGTTGTTGAAAAAAAGGAGGAAGTCGCACGAAAGGCAGATGAACTCGATGTCCAGGTTCTTGAAGGAAATGGTGCAAATGCTGATATTCTCGCCAATATTATTCACGATGCGGATATTTTAGTGGCTGTCACAGGAATTGATGAAGTTAACATCGTTGCCTGCATGACTGCAAAACTGATCATAAGATCTCATTCCGGATGGAAAGAAACAAAAACAATTGCAAGGGTTAGCAACCCTGATTATATCGATGTGCCTGTTACCTCAAGATCTCAGGTTGGAGTCGATATAATGATCTGTCCTGAACTTGCTCTCGCCTCGGAGGTTGCCGAGGTCCTTTCGAGCCCATCAGCTATAGATACGGAGGTCTTTGCTGGAGGAAAAGTTCAGATGATGGAATTTGCCATCCGTCCTGACAGCAAGCTTATAGGAAAGCAGATTCAGGATCTCAAGCTTGATGATTCCTGCATTGTAAGTGCAATCTTCAGGAAGCAGGAAATCGTTATTCCTCATGGGGACGACGTCATTGACGCAAACGACCATATGGTAGTTGTAGGCAAGCCCAGAGCTCTGGAAGAACTTGGCCGCGTTTTCGGGAATGTGGAGCCTCACAGAAATAGGATTCTCCTCATAGGCTGCGGTATTGTGGGATTTTATCTTGCCGAATTGATAGACAAAGATGAGAATGCAGACCTTAAGATTATCGAGTACAAAAAGAGCCGCTGTATAGAAGTGGCCGAGGTGCTGGAAAATGCCCTTATTTTAAATGGGGACGGCACTGATGTCAACCTGCTCAGGGAAGAGAATATCGAAGATATGGATGTCGTGCTCGCAGTTACGGACAATGACGAAAAAAATCTTCTGTGCTCGCTTCTGGCAAAGCAAATGGGGGCAAAGAAAGTGATCGCAAGAGCTGACCGCCCTGACTATGTTCCTCTTTTTGAAATGATCGGAATTGATATGGCAGTCAGTCCCAGGGAAGCAACTGTAAACGAAGTCCTTAAGCTTACAATGGGAAAAGGTATCGAAAAGCTTACCATGCTGGAAGGCGAAAAGGCAGAAATTATCGAGTACACTACTTCAAGGTACTCAAAAATCATAGGAAAATCCCTCGAAAAGGTCAAATTCCCTAAAGATGCAATAGTCACCACTGTCGTTCATAATGATGATATCATCATACCTAGAGGAGACTCTGTAATTCGGGAAGGAGATCAGGTAATAGTTTTTGCTCTTTCTTCCGCTGTTTCGGCGGTGGAGAAATTTTTTAAGTAAAAGATATATATATAAAATTCAAAAGGGTCTATCAGTTTTAAAATCGAGGGCCCACATGAATTTTAGAGTTGTTTTATATGTACTTGGTGGCTTACTAAGGCTCCTGGGACTAATTATGATAGTCCCTCTCGGAGTTGCATATTATTATGGAGAGAGTTTAACTCCATTTCTGGTTTCGATTCTCATAACCACACTTACAGGTTTTCTCCTGCTTTCCTATAAAACTGAAGAGGAATGGATGCGCAAGGAAGGCTTTGCAATCGTTGCCCTGGGCTGGCTTGCAGCTGCTGTTTTCGGGGCAATTCCTTTCATGCTGGACGGGATTTCTCCTTTAAACGCTGTCTTTGAATCCATGTCCGGATTTACGACTACAGGTTCAACAATTCTTACTGATATAGAAAGCCATCCAAAAGGCATCCTTTTCTGGAGAGGCATGATTCAGTGGCTTGGGGGAATGGGTATTATTGTGCTTTTCATCGCGATTCTGCCCAAACTTGGGGTTGCAGGCCGCCAGCTTTTTCGTGCCGAAGCGCCTGGGCCTACTGAGGACAAACTAAAGCCAAGAATAAAGGAGACTGCAAGAATTCTCTGGGTAGTTTACTTTGCAATTTCCTTTCTTCAGGTTATTGTCCTCCTGCTTGCAGGAGTCTCCCTTTATGATGCCGTTAACCATACTTTTACTACAATGGCATGTGGAGGTTTTTCCAATTACTCTCTGAGCGTTGAAGCTTTTAACAGCCCTCTTATTGAGTTCATAATAACATTTTTCATGTTCGTTGCCGGTGCAAACTTTGCGCTTCACTATCGGGCAATTTACATAGACAAAAAGTTTCTTCTTAAAGACGACGAATTTCGTTTCTATACAGGCCTGGTCCTTTCAGCAACTGGGCTTCTTGCTATTCTACTCTGGCGGGATATGGGCACAGGAATTTTTAACTCCTTTAGATTTGCCATTTTTCAGATCGTTTCAATTATAACAACTACAGGGTTCGCTACAGCAGATTTTAATCTCTGGTCCGATTCTGCCAAAATGGTACTTATACTGGTAATGTTTATCGGAGGCTGCGCCGGTTCTACAGGTGGAGGCATGAAAGTTGTACGTATCCTTATCCTCCTCAGGTATAGTCGAGCGGAGTTATTCAAGGTCATTCATCCGAGAGCCATAAGAGCCGTTAAATTTAACAATAAAAATGTGTCCGATGAGATTGTCAATTCTATCGTTTCATTTGTTGTCATATATCTGCTTGTCTTTCTCTTAAGTACCCTGATTCTCTCGGTTTTGGGAATGGATATTATAACTTCATTTACCGCGTCCATAGCTACGCTTGGTAATATAGGGCCAGGTCTGAATGTCGTAGGTCCAATGAGTAGTTTTGATTCTGTTCCCGCTCTGGGTAAACTGGTCCTGATTGCAAATATGTGGATCGGTAGGCTTGAAGTCTATACTGTAATTTTACTCTTTACGCCAGAGTTCTGGAGCAAGTAACCGTCCGATGGAGGACGGTGCCCTTGTTTCGCTCACTTCGTTTGCTCAAGAGGGTTGAATCACCCGAGTTTCGCTTCGGAATTACAAAAAATCGTAGATTTTCTGGGAGTTGCGATGTAATCGCAACAGTACGAAGCCCTTTTCGCTTACTTCAGTCGCTCAAGAGGGCTGAATTATAATGAAGATGCTGAGCTGAGCTATGAGGATGGAATAGTAAATATACTGAGCCAAAAGGACTGCCATGGGACAGATATTTTACTGACTTTGATTTGTATACGTGTGCACAGCTCTTCGTATTTTTCGTACTTTTCGCGGGTTTATCGGCAGGGTTAAGTTTTTCGATGGCTTTGGCGGTTATTTGTTCAGATTCTAAAATCTATAGGGTCCTTCCAAATCAGTACTAAAACTAAGGGCATACAATACTTATTTTAGATGATAAGTATGCATTTAGAGTTCCCCCAATTAAGGTACAGTCTAAAAATCAATTTTTTAGATAAATAATCTATAATACTCTTTTAAATCAAGAAAAAATTGAGATAAATACTTTATTCTTTTACAATTTATGTTTATTTATAAATAAGGCATCTGATGTCATTTTCATCCATACAAAATTCAATGTTAAAAGTAAGGATAAATCAACGTTTAATTTAACAATTAAAGTATTTAAGTCATTTAAACAGCAAATAGATCATTTAATGAATGTACCTTAACTGGGGGAGGGCTGACACTATATTTAATTGGGCAAATAAAGTTTAATATCCCTTAAAAAACTAATCATTTTTCAAGGGGTCTAAAAATCTAAGTTAAGGCTAATTCATGTCAGTTTACTTTTATGAGAAAAGAGATCGTCAAGGAAAAAAAGTTTGATGACTTCTGATATGGAAATTTCTTAAAGGCAGAATAAAAAAGAAGTCTAATAAGTGGAAGGTGCCTGGGTTTCCAGGCGTTACATCTTACACTGCATCAAATTTCTTCTAGGTTATGTCTTATTCTTTACCACTTCTTTTGCGGCATCTTTGAAAAGTACTCGAAGGTCCCATAGAAGTTTTTTATCGGCTTTAAAGAGAGCCTGTAACAGGTCAAGAAGGCTCATTCTTTCAAATTTCACCTTTTCTAGGGAATGAGCAAGCGAATTCAGGTCTTCATCGCTTAGATTGATAAAGCAATTCTTTACTATAAGGCTCATGTCGATATCGTGCCCCAGGGTTGCTCTCCACGGTTTCTCATAAACTTCTTCGAGTTTTTCGAGGGAGACATCTCCTGCGGATATAGCTGCATATGCAGCTTCTCCTGCCATCTTTCCAGCATTCATTGCGTTAAGAATTCCTCCGCCTGTGATAGGGTCGGATTGGCGGGCAGCGTCTCCTATTAGCATCAACCCGTTAGTGGAAGTTTTCTCAATGCTACCCGAAACCGGAACTCCTCCGAAAACCATCTCGACTATCCTGGCATCGGGAAATTTATTTTCCAGAAACTTGTTAAGATAGTCTACAGGCCTTGGTTTGAATTTTCCAGTCTTGCTCCCGAGAACTCCGATCCCTACATTGGCTTTTCCATCGCCTTTCGGAAAGACCCATATATAGCCGCAAGGTGCAATTTCATTACCTATGTAAAATTCGCAGTGGTGCTGGTCTATGTTCGCTCCAGCTATCAGGTATTGGGCGCAGGTCTCTATGTCTATCGGCTTTAAGGAAGTATCGATGCCTGCCCATCTGCCTACCTTTGATTCGACCCCGTCAGCACCTATTACTATCTTGGCCCGCACATCATACTCTTTTCCGAGATGCATGAGCCTAGCTCCTTTGACAAAGTCGTCTTCAATGATAAGGCCAGTGGCTCTGGTTTTCACCCTAACTTCCGCTCCGGCTTCGGCAGCCTTTTCTGCAAGAGCCCGGTCAAATACTTTTCTTTCAAGGACGTAACCTACTTCTCCACCAGAGAGTTCTTCTGCCATCTCTATCTTTGTACCGTCCGGCGCGTAAATATGGGAAGCACTAAGGTCAGCACAAATCCATCTCTTGTCAATTTCCACGTATTTTTTGAGATATGCTTTGTTCACGCCTTCAGCACAGCGTACAGGGTCACCTATCTCCTGGCGTTTCTCGATTAAAAGTACATCCAGCCCTTTTTCGGCTGCGGTTCTGGCGGCAATAGAACCTGCAGGACCCGCACCTATCACTAAAACATCATACATGTCCTTCATTTCATTACCTCAATTGCTCCTACAGGGCAGATGCGACCGCATATCCCGCATGTAATGCACGTACTTTCGTCTACTTCGACCCAGGTCTCTACAAGTTCGAGTGCTCCCTTAGGGCAGACTCCCACACAGGCACCACAGTATCCACACTTATATCTATTTATCTTAAGGCTCACCAGCTCACCTGTACCTTTTAAAAGTAAATTATATAATATTTAACCAGCAGATATCCTCTTTCTTGTAATTAATGTGACATGGACCTAAAAGCTTGACAGTATAATGCCACATTATTTCTACTGACAACTTCAATAGAGTCCTGAAAGTTTTATTTTACTAATTATATTTTTAAAGTTTTATACTTCTGCCGATGAATATTTTTTTGACTTTCTGAGGTATATTTTTCATACCTGTATTCATCATTCCTATATGTTTCCTCAGAAAGATCATATTCGAATTTAGATTTACCCATTTTGTATGGTTACTCTTCCGAATAGTTTTTACAATTAATGTATTTGTCCAGTTAAAGTTATTGTCTCTATTGGACCAATGTATTCGGTATAAAAATTTCTTTCAGTTAATTTTTTCTCTAATATAAATATTTTGTATTACACCACCATAAATTATATCTTTGCCTTTTAATAAAAATTATCATGCTTTTCTTTGTAGAGGAGAGATCAAGCTGCTCCTCTTTCCTTAACGTTCAGGGTTTTCTTCTCAAACTCCATATTTTTCCTATATTGTTTTGAATACTTTGCTTCTACTCCTTCTCTGTGAAAATTATTATAAGTGCAGAAGGGAATTATTCTGCCATCAGGGGTGGCATAGTGGATTCCGCAGCGTTCAACCCTTTCCAGATCCAGGTTGTAAAGGTCCTGAAAGTGCATAGCTCCGAGGAAAAGTGATTTTCGATGAAATTGGGCAGCATGCTCTCTTGTACCATTTTTAAGAAAATTAGTTATCAGGGAGATTATCTTAAGATCCTTTGGGCTTCTGGCTTCATCAATGTAGCGCGGGATATTATAAAGAACTTTTGCAAGTTTCGTTACGTTAGAACCTTGCCCCTCAAATTCGGGAGTAACGTTCTCAAGGAACTCAAGGAACCCATCAACATCCACAAATTCATTTATTGGAATTACCTTTCCTTCCTCTTCAAAAACATATGTGGCAGCCCCACAGATCGGGTGAATTGTAAACTCGGGGAGCGGAACTTTTCGTACCGCACTTACGAATCGGATTATGGGAACTGCAGCAGATGCAGGATACCAGGCTGAGCTGGGAATCTCTCCTTCGGTTTGTTCTTCCAAAAGTGATATTAGATCGGGAATTGTTATTCTCTGTTCTTTTCGCATGGCCTGATCAATGCGGCCTGCAAACGCTACTGGCTGGAAGTTTACACCTCTAACCACGTCCTCATTTTTAACCGCAAAGCGGACAATATCTCCAACCTGATGATCATTAACACCTTTTATCAGGGTGGGCACGAGCACAACACTACTCAGGCCGGTCTGCCTGCAATTTTCAAGAGCCTTTTGTTTTACAGGAAGGGCATTAAATCCTCGGGTCTCCATGTATGGTTCCTTTGAGACTCCGTCAAAGGATAGATATACAGTATGAAGCCCTGCGGTCCTTAAAGCTTCACAGTATTCCTGGCTTTTTGCGAGTCTGACACCATTAGTTGCAATCTGGATCTGTGAAAACCCAAGTTCTTGAGCTGTTTCGATAATTTCCGGAAGGTCTTCCCGGACTGTAGGCTCTCCTCCGGCAAATTGGACGGCATAGCAGGGAACAGGTTCTTGATTTCGGAGAGTAAGCATCATTTCTTTTATCTGTTCAAAGTCCGGTTCATATATAAATCCACTTGCTTTGGCATTAGCAAAGCACACCGGACAATTGAGATTACAACGATTGGTAACGTCGATGTTTGCAAGCAAAGTCCCTGTTTTGTGCCCGGAACAAATTCCGCAGTCCCAGGGACAGCCATCGGAAGAAAGAGTTTCATTACTGTTTGAAACTCCATTACCGACGTAAGAATAGCGCCTGAACCTGTAGTATAGCTTGCTGTCCGACCAGTAAACATCCGTGAAGGTCCCGTGTTCTGGACAAGTTTTTTTCAGCATTATCTTGCCGTTTTCTTCAAATATAGTGGAATCAAGAACTTTTTTGCATTCTGGACAAACAGACTTTATATGTTTCATTAATACACTCCCCTAAATATAGTATGGAGATGATTTGTTTTTTTGAAAAGGCCTTCCTTCTCAGGTAACCTTTCACTATTTAATCCAATCACTATTTTTATATTTACTTTTTTATTATATTTTCTGCCAGAAGATCAATAAGAATATCCATTATATCCTGAAAATCCTCATCTTCAATTTCATTCCTGAAATGAACGAGGGAAATAACCGCATATGTGGTTTCAGCAAGAATCCTGGTATTTTTGTCTATTAGAAGACCGGCAGCTGCCCATTCTTCAAAAAAGGGTAGAATCATTTCCACGTTTTCTCTACGAATATTTTTGATTTCTTCCTCTGAAGACTGGGAAATTGTCAACTCAAGGTGCTCTTTTTCAATGTAAACTTTTCTCCAGACTGGGTGTTTATTAGCAATATCCAGTAAACAATGAAGATAAGCTCTTATCGCTTTATCAGGTTCCTTCCTGTATTTCAGGAAGGAATTTTCTAATAAGTTGTCCTTTAAGGCCTCTCGCTCTTTCTTATATATATGTAGAAAAAGATCCTCTTTGCTATTAAAGAAAGAGTAGAAAGAACTTTTTGAAATTCCAAGATCTCTGGTAAGATCTTCAATGCTCGTTTTCTTTATTCCGTATATGGCAAAGCATTCTTTACCCCGATCTATGATTTTATTTCTTATGATCTCTCTTTCTCCAGATGTAAAAGATCTCACAGGCTCGCCTCTTCTGAAAATAGCCCACCCAGATTTTTGCTGATTCTGTATATCCTTACTTCACTATCCAAGATTAAAACTATTAATCTCAATGAATCATTGAGTTTTTTATTCATAGCTTAAAGGCACATTACTTATTTAAAGTTACTGATTGATTAGTCAATCTTGAATTTACAAACAAATATATGTGATTCTAGTCAGGAAAGCTGTTCCTAAATATGAACCAGTCCGACCCTTCCTCTGCTCATCTCAAGTCTGAACTTTTTGCTGATATATTCTTTTGCAGCTCCGCTTCCATGTATAAGCAGTTCAACCAGATCTTCGGGCTCATCAATATCAGTACCCGCAAAAAAAGAATCATATACCTCAACACTCTGTCCTGTTTTTTCTGCAATCGAGCAGTGTGTCAGAAAACTCGAGCCATAGTACCTGACTCTGTAGCAGGAAGGGTTTTTGATAAATAGTGCATTTGTACCTCCACCTTTTCCCGGGACGATACAAACGTCTTCTTTTGTTGAAGTTATCCCTTTAACATGGTCTGGAGATAAAAGGGGAAGATCAGCCATAACAATAATAACCGGCTCCTCAGCCTGCTCAAGGTACCCGTTAAGGGCTTCGTTCAGGTCATTTTTGTCCAGAAGTACATTGGCTTTCGTCATATTCTCAAGCCCGTACATAGAAGGACTAAGAATGTCGATTGTTCCCACTCCGGCTTCCTTAAGTGTATCTATCACCTGATTCAACATCAGGTCCACAAACTCTTCTCTCTCTTCCCGAGTCAGGACAGGGGACAATCTTGATTTTGCACTGGATTTTTTATAGGGGATTACAGCTTTCATCTTGACTCCTGAAAATCTAAGTTTGAAAATAAATATAATGAATATTAACTTAATTCACTGAAATTTATATGAAGAAGCATAAAACCCCCGCGTCCCGGAAAGATAAACTCGTTTTCTTTCTAGTTCCGGCTTGCAGTAATTTCAACCTCTCTGACTTACATAAAATCGTTAACCACACTGAGAAGGGCGCACAGGAAAAAGTAACTTTGCAAAATTCGCCCTCTCAGGAAAAACTCAATTTTTCTATATTCTAAATCTACATTCTACGTTCTAATTTCCAAATTCCAAATTCTAAATTAGTCCGCTTGAGCGAACGAAGTGAGTGAAACGGACAGCGCTCCCGAGTTTAAACTCGGGTGCCCAACTGGGTGCATGCCGTCCTCCCGAGACGGGACTCGGGTGACGGGACTCGGGAGGTTAATCTCTGCTGCCTATCTTTGTCTTTCCTAAACCGGGAAGGGGTTCTACTCTATTAGCAATAACTGGCTCCACTTTCCGGTACAGAGTATCCCGCTGCATAGGAGTTCTTCCTGCCCCTTTTATCATCCATTCAAACTCGGCAGGAGATACATATTCTCCGTTACTGCCTCCTGACGCTGTGGAGATCTGGTCTTCCATAAGCGTGCCTCCCAGGTCGTTTGCTCCGCACTGCAAGGCTACCTGAGCAAGTTTCTTTCCTAACTTTACCCACGTGGCCTGAATATTTTTAACGTAAGTATGCAAAATTACACGGGAAATAGCTATGAGCTGAAGATCTTCAAGCCCTGTGGTCGAGAATTTCCCGGATGCAATCATCTTTTCCCCTATAGGATTATTGTAAGGCAAAAAGGCCATCGGGATAAGTTCCGTAAACCCGCCTGTCTCTTTTTGGATTTCACGGATAATAAAGACATGGTCCAGGCGTTCTTCAAGGGTTTCAACATGTCCGTACATAATAGTGGAATTGGTAGAAATCCCTGCTTTATGTGCTGCAGTTATGGTGTCAATCCACTGTTGGGTATTGATTTTTCCAGGGCAGATAATCTTTCTTACCCTGTCGGAAAGGATCTCGGCCGAAGTCCCTGTAAGGGAATCAAGCCCACTTTTTTTAAGTCTGTGCAGGGCTTCTTCAACTGACATGCCTGAGAGTCCTGCTGCGTAATTTACTTCCATAGGGGACAGGGCATGAATACACAGGTCAGGGAATTCGGCTTTTACTGACTCTATAATCTCAAGATAAAACTCTATATCGGCTTCCGGGATATAGCCACCCTGGATGCATACCTCCACAGCTCCGGCTTTTCTCGCTTCTCCTGCTTTTTCCAGTATCTCTTCAACGCTCAGGATATACCCTTTCTCTGTCCTGTAGGCACAGAACCCGCAGTTTCCAACACATTTGTTTGTGATATAG
This sequence comes from Methanosarcina barkeri str. Wiesmoor, assembly GCF_000969985.1. GTDB lineage: Archaea > Halobacteriota > Methanosarcinia > Methanosarcinales > Methanosarcinaceae > Methanosarcina > Methanosarcina barkeri_B. The sequence goes on from NZ_CP009526.1 coordinate 1,646,885, forward strand.
ATATTCCTGTTCACCACATAGCTGACTGCATCGCCTACTGTACTGGCGCGCAGATCATTGGCGAGCTCAAACAGCTCAAAAGGATTTCCTTCAAGCAGGAGGAGGGCATCCTCTTTAGTACATTTTCCCCTGTAGGCCCTTTCAATTACATCTTCTGGAATTGTCGGTTTTTTCGTGTACATCCGATCATCCTTTTTAAAATTCCATCATTTCCCTGAGTGTTATTTTACTATCCAGCTTATTCTGAGGCTCCACACCCTGTAATCCTTCCAGGGTTCCTGGAAGCCAGTTCACGTACTCCTTTGTAAAGGGTTGTTCTCTCTTTTGGAACTCTTCCGGCTCCGTAGATCATCCATTCCAGTTCTTCAACAGAAATACTTTCTCCATTAGGAGCTCCTGCCAATCTGGAAATACTCTCTTCCATAAGTGTACCTCCAAGGTCATTTGCACCGCATTGGAGAGCAAACTGGGAAAGCTTCTTACCCAGTTTTACCCAGCTTGCCTGAATATTATCTACATGTCCGTGAAGAAGAATACGTGAAATAGCGTAGATTTTCAGGTCATCGAGGCCCGGAGTAGCATACCTGCCCTCTCGAATTATTTTTTCCCCAACAGGATTATTATAAGGCATAAAAGGCAAAGGCACAAATTCGGTAATTCCTCCGGTCTCCTTCTGAATTTCCCTGATAGTCAGGATGTGCTCAATTCTTTCTTCAGGAGTTTCGACATGTCCGTACATCATGGTTGCAGTAGTAGGAATTCCTGCAGCATGTGCCTGTGTGACTACTTCAATCCATTCCGCAGTCCTGAGTTTTGAAGGGCAGATAATTTTCCTGACACGGTCAGAGAGAATTTCGGCTGCAGTTCCGGGCATTGTATCAAGCCCGCTTCGCTTCAGCTTTGAAAGGGCTTCACTTACCTTTATACCACTGATATGAGAAGCATGGTAAACCTCCATTGGGGAAAAAGCGTGAATATGCATTTCCGGAAATTCGGCTTTTATGGATTCTGCAATTTCCTGGTAAAAGTCCAGGCCCACATCAGGGAGAAGACCTCCCTGGATACAAACTTCGGTAGCTTTTGCCTTCTCAGCTTCTCTAACCTTTTCCATAATTTCTTCTATGCTGAGGACTTTTCCATCGTTTGTCCTGAATGCACAGAACCCGCAGGTGCCCACACAGCGGCTTGTGAAGTTTATGTTTCGGTTTACTACGTAAGTAACCGTATCCCCTGCCGTAAGGGACCGGAGTTCGTCCGCAAACCTGAATAGTTCGAAAGGAGGTACCTCCAGGAGCAGGAGCCCATCTTCTTTTGTACTCTTCCCCTGGTATGCGCGTTCTATGAGATCTTCGGGAATCCTGTTGTTCATTTTTCAATTCCTCCGCATGCCCTCTGTTCAGGGCTTTTTCCTGTAACCGTCGGTATCAGAGAGTTGTTCTATAAGCCCGCCTATCCTGTCCGAGTACCATTTTTTTCTTACATACTGAGGGTAAATTGGCAGGCGTTCTTTGAGTAAAATAGGACTTAGTTTCCTTTGCAATTCCTTTATATCTGGCCATTCAGCTTCCGGATTAATCCAGTCAATTGTCAGTGGAGATATGCCTCCCAGGTCAGTTACTCCTTTTGCGATAAGGGCTTTTGGGTCTATAAGGTTTGGGGCAACCTGTACTGCTATGTCAGAAGGAAGAATCTGCCTGGCCAGGCAGATAGTGTCAATTATTTCTTCTATTGAGGGCGCAGGAAAATTCTCCATGGGTGTTCCGGGCTTTGGGGCAAAGTTCTGAATAATAACTTCCTGAATGTGCCCGTATTCCCTATGGAGGCCTGCAATAGCTTCAAGGGACTCAATTCTGTCTTCCCTTATCTCCCCAATTCCTATAAGAAGGCCGGTAGTATAGGGAATCTGGAGTTTTCCTGCTTCCCGAATGGTATTAAGCCTGAGTTCGGGAAGTTTGCCTGGACAGTCCTTATGGGCATCCAGGGTTGCCGTGCTCTCAAGCATAAGCCCCATGCTTGCGTTCAAAGGCTTTAAAGCCTTCAGCTCCGTGCGCGTCATAATTCCTGCATTCGTATGAGGAAGGATTCCAATATCGATTGAAGCCTCACAGAGAAAAAGAAGGTATTCAAGCGTGGAAGAATAACCGAGTTTTTTAAGCCATTTCCTGTACTCCGAAACTTCCTCTGCATACTCCCCGAAGGTGAAAAGGGCTTCGGTACATCCTGCCTTTGCCCCGTTTTCAAGCACAGGAAGAATTTCTTCGGGCTTCATGAGCCTGGCACCTGGTTGTCCTGGCTCCCGCCGAAAACCGCAGTAACCACAACGGTTCCTGCAAATGTTGGTCACAGGAACGAAAACGTTTTTCGAATAAGTCACAAAGTTGGGATTTTTTGGTGGAATAATAAAACACCTGCTGGGTTTTTTTCTGGGATTTCAACCTAAAATTTTATTCATAGTAGCAACTACACCGAGAGCTACACCTTCGACTTCAATGCCACCTTTTCCTTTGGCTCCATCCCCTACAACATAAAGTCCGGGGACAGGAGTTTCATTACCAGGATCTGTGCCTGATGCTGCCCTGTTTACCGGCCAGTTGTCGTGGTATGACTGTATAAGCAGTACCTCGTATTTTTTGTTGGGAAAGAGTTCTTTAAGATCTTGAAGCCCGAATTCAATTTCAGCTTCGAGATTTTTCACGTTCTCAGGAGCTACGTACTGATGAGACATTGTAAGATGTTTGCCAGGTGGAGCAAGTTTCGGATCGATCTGCGTAACCTCGTTTATCCCATTAACTCTTTTTGCATATGGGGTTAGAAGAACACCCGAATGCCCTACAAGTGGCTCGTCTGCAGCAAGACAAATCTTTATGCCGGCAGAAGGCTTCAGGGCTTCAAGTCTTCTGAGGTATTCTGAAGCTTTCTCACCTGAAAGGGCCTCCTCGCAAAGACATGCCGTTGCAGCATGCCCTAAATTGCTGATGACCAGGTCTGCTTTATGGACTTCCTCACCAACAAGTACGCCTGCGGCTTTTCCGTTTTCCACAAGGATTTTTGAAACCTCGGTATTGGTATGAATCTTCCCGTCGTGTGCAGCAATCACACTTTCCAGAGCATCGATAATCCCTTTGCATCCACCTATGGGAACTCCTGGGCCGCCGAATCTGTACATGTTTTCAATTATTTCAAAAACTTCTTCCACAGGAACTTCGTCACTTCTTAGGCTCAATGCCCAGCCGCAGAAAGCATCGGCAAATTTCACAAGCCATTCGTCCTTAAACTGGGACCTGATCCATGCCTGCAAACTGCTTCCTGCCGGGCGGTTCTTTCGCGTGCTCACTATGAGAAGAGCGATCTTCAATCGGTCTTTATGCGAGAGAAGTGTAGAAAAATCAGTAAAAGAAATGTCTTTGAAGCCTTTTTCGTAATCCTTGCTGCCTTTTTTCAGGGGCACGCGTACAGTTGTAATATCTGACCTCACGATCTTTACATCGGCTCCGACTTCGTTGAGAAACTTAGCTAGAGGGCCTGCAGGTCCATGGGGCAGGATATGGAAAGCTCCGCTCGAAAGCTGGAATCCTTTGTAAGGGAGATTTGTAAACCTTCCTCCTGTGATGGGAAGCATTTCAAAAACGTCTACCTGGTATCCTGCTTTTGAGAGTCTGGCCGCACTCAAGAGTCCTCCGAGTCCTGCACCAATCACAATCGCTTTCATGACACCACCTCTATAGCCTTAACAGGGCAGTAGAGGACGCAGATTCCGCAGTCTACGCAGGCGTCAGTAGCTCGTGCCTTTCCTTTTACCTCGATTGCTCCTTTTTTGCAAAAAGAAGCACATTGGCCGCACCCTACACAATTGTCATTAATCTTCATGCGATTCCACCAGTTTTTCTATCATGAAAAGACTTATTATAATGTATTGGTACAGTGTGTTCTCAGGGTCATACTAAGAAGCATACTATTCTCTTTGTCGTGAATGCGGCAATTTGTTGTACTTGATAATTTGTAATTTATTACTACGGGAGCGCAGAGGGTCACGAATACCCTATTCTTTAGATTGGGGATGAAGTGAACCCTCGCCTCTTTTTGGTTTCGTTTAAACCTCTGTACCGTTGCTTCTTTGTAAAGTAGGTTTCTTAGTCTCATGGTTACATAAGTTGGTAATGAAACTCTGCATCAAGGAAGTCTTGTAAATGGATACTTAACTATTCCCCAGAAACCGGGCGGGAGGCCCGAAGCATACCCCATCCTTTAGGGTGGGGTGGCCGCACGCAATTTGATTTCTTTTCTGCCAACTATATTTATACTGCTTCACTGGTGATTTTGCTATTTATTTTGTTCATATCTCGTAAAATATACAAGTGGGCTTCCATCCCAGATTCTGCAGCAGGATTGCCCAATTTTTATTAATTCTTTATTATTTTTATTTCATGCGAGGTATGAAAAACCTTTTATTCTGAAAATTTCTCATGATTATTTATGTTATTATATATGAATGTTTTATTCAATCTAAAATAATTAATGTATATATATACTTATTGTGTTTATATGACGCTTACTTATATATATTATAAATAATATTATTTATGTTTGGGGAACTGGAGGAGAATAACATATACATAACTTATATAATTCCGCAAACGGACCATAACTTTATCTATATTTTTAAAATAGATCCATATTCCAAAAACAGATTTTAATTATTTGAACTTAATATTTATATATTATTAATTATCTAGCAAATAGCGATAAGTAACTCCTCTCGTTTGCAGCAATTATTATGGAGTTCTGTAATTTTAAGCAATTATAATTATTATCTATATTAATCTCACTCGATTGGACCTAAGCTGCCTGAAGCAGGAATTTTCCTGAACTTCTGGCAACTATCGTATAATTCCGGGCAAAGAAATCTAAATATTCAAAGCCCAAAAGCAAATGTCTGTATACAGGGATACTTTTATTGAAATTAAGGATCTGTGAATTCAGGCATTTCCAAAAGGACCTGTGTCTGGACCGAAAGCAATTTTCCTAACCCGGTTGCTTGGACGCAGTTTTTTGTCCGAAAACCCAAAATTCATGTCATGTAATGCTGCAATTTCAGGTTGCTGCACTTTAATAGGTGATATTAATGTCTGAAATAATTGATAGCTACATACCAGTTGCAATATTCCTTGTCGTGGCACTTATTATGCCTCCAATGACAATGTTTATGGTAAAGCAACTGAGTCCAAGGAGCAAGGCAGCCGGCAAATACACGACATATGAGTCGGGTTCGGTTCCCACAGGAACTGCAAGGATCCAGTTCAATGTTGAGTATTATCTTTATGCGATCGCTTTTGTGCTCTTTGATATAGAGGTGCTTTTCCTTTACCCATGGGTTACAGTCTATAAGGGGCATGGGATCACCTCTCTTGCAGTGGTTGAGATGTTTGCCTTTATTTTTATACTGCTCTTCGGATATATTTATCTCTGGAAGAAGGGGGCCCTTACATGGGTGAAGTGAAGGAGAAAAAAACGAGTAAACCCTATGAAACTTCGGAAGAAGAAATTCCTGGAGTTATCACAACAACAAGCAATGCGATCAGTGAATTTCTCAAGAAAACTAAGGTTCAGGATATAATCAACTGGGGAAGGAAAAATTCTCTATGGTTTATGACCCAGCCAATGGGCTGTTGCGGAGTCGAGATGATTGCCATGGGTTGTGCTCACTATGATACGGACCGCTTTGGGATCATTCCGAGAAACTCTCCTAGACAGGCTGATGTCATGCTCATAAGTGGCTACGTGACAAAGAAGTACCTGCCTGCTTTAAAAAGACTCTGGGAACAGATGCCTTCTCCGAAATGGGTCATCGCTTTCGGAGACTGTTCAATTAGTGGCGGCCCGTTTTATGAATCATACAGCACAGTCCAGAATATTGATGAAATATTTCCAATTGATGTCTTCGTTCCAGGATGTCCTCCAAGGCCAGAAGCAATGCTTCAGGGATTTGTGGAACTACAGGAAAAAATCAAAGCCAAAAAAGACCTGGGCTCGGAGTATTAAGATTACTGAGGTTCTTTTGAAATTTCAGAGTTATTCGAGGGAAAATTATGGATGTCACAGAAATTCTCAAGTCATTAACAGGTGCATTTCCTGAGGCAATCTCCGAAACAACTGCCGAGTCTGAAATCCGTGCCAGGGCATATGTGGAAAAGGAGAAGACGAAAGAAGTCTGTCAGTACCTCAAGGATTCCCTTCAATTTGACCATCTCTGCTCAGTCTGCGGAGTAGACTACATAAAAAGGAATGAGCTTGAGGTAGTCTATCATATAGCATCATATAACCATCCTGTGGTTCTGACACTTAAGGCCAAACTTCCAAGGGAAAATCCGGAAATCGAGTCTATTGTATCGGTGTACTGGAATGCAAACTGGTATGAAAGAGAAACTTACGAACTTTTCGGGATTCTATTTAAAAACCACCCTAACCTGAAGCCACTTATACTTCCCGAAGATATGCTTGGAGAATGGCCACTCAGAAAAGATTACGAGGGCTTTCCGAATAAGACGGCCAGAAATCTGGTGTGAGGGTGAGAAATGGAAGAAAAGCTTGAACCAAATGAGATGATTGTACACCTGGGCCCTCAACATCCCATGCAACCCGGCCCATTCAGGCTAAACCTGAGGTTGAAAGGGGAAACAGTCGTGGATGCTGACATAGAACTGGGTTTCATTCATAAAGGTATTGAAAAGATTCTGGAGAATAAGACGTACCTCCAGGGAATCACAATCGTGGACAGGATCTGCTATCTTGTAGCCCTTGTAAATGAAGAATGTTTTGTAGGTTGTACCGAGAAATTACTTGGCATCGAACCGCCTGAAAGGTCTCAATATATCAGGGTTATTCTTGACGAGCTTACAAGAATTCAGAGTCATCTGCTGGGTATGGGAGAGTTTGGGGAATTCATTGGTTTTGTCTCCATGTTCATGTACACGATCAGGGAAAGAGAAGAAGTCCTGAGCCTGATTGATATGATCACAGGAGCCAGAATTACTCATAGTTATCTTAAGTTTGGAGGAGTACGCGACGACCTTCCGGATGGGTTTAAAGAAAAAGCACTCTCTGTCCTCAACAACCTCAAAAAATCAGTTGACGATTTTGAAGAAATGTTCCATACGGACAGGATCTACAGGGAAAGGACTGTTGGAGTTGGTGTCCTGACTGCTGATGTCGCAAAGAATCTTGGAGTCTCAGGGCCTCCTTTGCGTGCAACCGGTGTGCCTTTTGACATCCGGAAAAACGAGCCTTATCTGGTCTATAAAGACCTTGACTTCAAAGTCTGCACTGAAACCGCAGGAGACTGTTTTGCAAGAGTCCAGGTCAGGATTAACGAGATCAGAGAAAGTATCTATATCCTGGAACAGTGCTTCGACCAGATTCCAAGCGGCCCTCTCTTCCCTGAAGGTTCCCTGTACGGCAGGAGAACCCCTGTGATGAGAGTTCCTGCTGGTGAGGTATTCTACAGGGTGGAAGACCCAAGAGGGGAAATGGGAATGTACATGATTTCCGACGGTTCGGACAAGCCATACAGAGTAAAGATTAGAGGACCTTACTATCCTACCCTGCAAGCTCTACCTCCCCTTATAATAGGCACGACTGTTGCAGATGTGGCAGCAATCTCGGGCAGTATGGACGGGTGTACCAGTGAAGCGGACAGGTGATTCTGATGACAGTAGTAATTCCTGAATATATAACTCCTTTAATTCCCTGGGTCCGTGGAATAGTTGGCCTTGTTCTGATTGGAGTTATTTTCATGGGAGCAATGGGAGCTGTCTGGCTTGAACGGAAGCTTTCTGCTGACATCCAAACCAGGATGGGCCCCTGCCGCGTAGGAAAATATGGGCTTCTGCAGCTTGTAGCCGATGCAATCAAACTTTTTACAAAAGAAGACTTAAAGCCGCTGAATGCTGACAGTTTACTTTTTAATAATGCTAATATTTTCATGCTTGGTTCGGTTTTCCTTATGCTTGTTGCTCTTCCTGTGGGCGCGGTCTTTATTAATGGGGTCGAATACCCGCTTGCGGTCACCCAGATGGACATTAGCGTGCTTTACATCGAAGCGGTATCCGCATTATCCATTTTCGGAATTTTCATGGTGGCTTACGGCTCAAATAACAAATATTCTCTGCTAGGAGCTTTTCGAAACTTTGCTCGAATGGTAGGATATGAAGTACCTCTTGGAATAACTGTCATAAGTGTAGCTGCTATGACAGGTTCGCTTAATATAGTAGACATTTCGACTGCGCAGGGCCTGCACTGGAATATTTTCCTCCAGCCCCTTGGATGTTTTGTATTCTTTGTATCACTTATGGCTGATATGGGAAGACTCCCCTTTGACCAGAACGAGTCCGAAGAAGAATTGATAGCAGGGTGGATTACGGAATACTGTGGAATGCGTTTTGGGCTTGGTTTCTTTGCCGAGTACATCCACATGATCCTTGGTTCTTTCCTTGTAGCCCTTCTCTTCCTTGGAGGCTGGAACGTACCAGGCTTTATTGCAAACAACTCCTTCTTTGGCATTATTGTTCCAACAGGATTCCTGATTGTAAAAGTTGTCTTTGTACTTATGGTAATTATAGGGCTCAGATGGGCTGTCCCAAGGTTCAGGATTGACCAGGTTGTTGACCTGAGCTGGAAAAAACTGCTTCCTCTTGCCCTTTTAAATCTTGTCTGGGCTGTAGGGCTCGGACTCTACCTGGGGGCATGAATCATGGTCCTTAAAAACATTAAATATGCAATTAGAAACATCACAAGGCCTCCCGTAACCAGGATGTACCCGGAAAAACAGAGCGAGCTTTCCGACCGGTTCAGGGGGCTTCAGATACTTGATAAAAGTAAATGCATAGGCTGTGGCATCTGTGCCAATACCTGTCCCAATGCCGCAATCAAAATCGTAAAAGCCCCGATTGCACCAGGTAGCACAAAACAACGCTGGTTCCCTCAGATTGACATCGGACACTGCCTTTTCTGCGGGCTCTGTATTGACCAGTGCCCGAAAGGTGCGCTTTCAAGCGGCAAGGAATATGCTAAAGGTCTCGTAAAATGGAAGCACAAAGACCTGCTCATAACCCCTGAAAAACTTGCAAGGGAAGTCGATCTTGAGGAAGGTGACGAGAAATGATAGAACTTGAAACAATAGGAGAAGCTCTAAAAATGGCTGTCTTCTGGGTTCTTGCCATCTCTACAGTATTCTTTGCAGTCTTCGTGGTAACTGCAAAAGATATTGTCCGGGCTGGGCTTGCCCTGATCATGTGCATGTTTGGAATTGCAGCTCTCTACATCCTTTTGAATGCCCAGTTCCTTGGAATCATTCAGGTACTGGTTTACATCGGAGCAATCGGAGTGCTCATCCTCTTTGCGGTTATGCTAACAAAGCACGAGATAGGAGGTGAACCCGGTGAGGATTAACCGACCTTTAGCCTTTCTCGTAGTTTTGCTCTTTACAGCTATTGTGGTAATCGGGGCTTTTGGGACTTCCTGGAATACGGTTTCCGAACTCCCCCAAAGCCCGGCTGACCAGAGTAATATAGAGGGCATTGGCATGCTGATCTTTACTCAGTATGTAGCGCCTTTTGAAGTCCTTTCAATTGTCCTGCTCGCCTCCCTCATAGGAGCAATTTACCTGGCAAAAGGGGAGGGCAACCGATGATTCCTTTAATCTTTTACCTGGCAAAAAGGGAGAGCGACCAATGATTCCTTTAATCTTTTACCTGGCAAAAAGGGAGAGCAACCAATGATTCCTTTAATCTTTTACCTGGCAAAAAGGGAGAGCAACCAATGATTCCTTTAATCTTTTACCTGGGGCTTGCAGCCCTGCTGTTTTCAATAGGACTCTATGGTGTAATGACACATAAAAACGGCATCAGAATGATTATGTGCATTGAGCTCATGCTCAACTCCGCAAACCTGAACCTGGTAGCTTTCTCCAGCTACACGGATACCCTAAACGGGCAGGTTTTTGCCGTATTCTCAATTGCCCTTGCAGCTGCCGAAGCAGCAGTCGGTTTTGCAATCCTCATGGCAATCTACAGAATGCACGATAAGATCAACCTTAATGAGCTCAAGAGCCTGAGGTGGTAAAAACGGCTTTGGAAGAATTCGCATTTTTAATTCCCCTGCTTCCGGCACTGGCTTTTGTGATCACCTTCTTTTTTGGCAGGAAAATGCCATCAGGTGGCGCCATTGTTCCTATACTGGCAATTGCCGCCTCCTTCGTAATCTCTTTAATGATTACTCTCAGGCTGCTGGCAAACCCAGACGAGGTTATAAGCCAGTCCTATCCCTGGTTTGCAGTGCTCAACATAGGAGTGTTGATTGATCCCCTGGCTGCAGTAATGCTGTCAATGGTCTCTTTTGTGAGCCTGTTGATCCATATCTATGCAGTTAGCTATATGTCCGGTGACCCAGGAGAAGCCAGGTATTTTGCAGAAACCGCACTCTTTACCGCAGCAATGCTTTCCCTGGTGCTTTCGGACAACATCCTTCAGCTCTTTGTTTCCTGGGAACTTGTAGGGCTCTGTTCTTATCTTTTAATTGGCTTCTGGTTCGAAAGGCCCTCGGCTGCAGCGGCTGCCAAGAAGGCTTTCCTGACAACCAGGATAGGAGATGTGATGTTCCTTACAGGGATAATTGTACTGACCTCCGATATCCTGAAACTTGCAGGCGGGTTTCAGGACGGGACATACCTGCTCCGTTTTGACGAAATCTTCAGTTACATTCCACAACTGTCTGCGCTTCAGACAAACATTTTCGGTTTTGAAGTAAGTCACCTTACCATCATCACCCTGCTCTTCTTCGGAGGAGCTGTAGGAAAGTCCGGGCAGTTCCCGCTGCATGTATGGCTGCCTGACGCAATGGAAGGTCCGACAACGGTTTCTGCCCTTATCCATGCTGCGACAATGGTTACTGCCGGTGTCTACCTGGTCGCAAGAACCTTCCCCATGTTTATTGCAGCCCCTGACTCCCTCATGGTAGTTGCTTATCTTGGAGGATTTACCGCACTTTTTGCAGGCACGATGGGAATCGTAATGAACGATCTCAAGCGTGTGCTTGCTTACTCGACCATAAGCCAGCTTGGATACATGATGCTTGGCCTTGGCCTCGGTTCGGCAATCGGGCTTGAAGCAATAGGCATTTCTCTCTTCCACCTGATCAACCATGCTTTCTTTAAGGCTCTTCTTTTCCTCTGTGCAGGCAGCGTAATCCATGCAGTAGGCACCCAGGACATGAGAGAACTCGGAGGCGTAAGAAAGGTAATGCCAGTTACGGCTGCTACTATGGCAATTGCAGCCCTGGCTCTGGCAGGCTTCGGAATACCAGGGACCTCAATAGGAACAAGCGGTTTCTTCTCAAAGGATGCGATTATTGAAGCCGCCTATCTCTTTGGAGAGAACAGCAACAACTGGATTCCCTATGCATTCTCAATTGCGGCTGCACTCCTCACTTCTATTTACATCTTTAGGCTGATCTTCATGACCTTTACAGGGAAGCCGAGAAGTGACTACCACGGACATGAGTCCCCCGCTATTATGACAATCCCCCTCTCAATTCTGGCAATCTTTTCCCTTGTGTTTGGGGGGCTGACAAAAACAGGGTTTATGAATTTCCTTGAAGAAACATTTGCAAACGGCTTCGTGAATCTTAACATAGGAGGCCTTGCAGCCTTAGGCCGAAACGAGCTTGTAGGGACAGCGGGGAGCGAATCTCTCTTTGTCCAGTGGCTTCCGATGATAGTCGCCGTTGCAGGCCTTGCAGTTGCCTTTGTGATCTATTATCTGAGGATAATTAAACTCGGGCCGCTTGCTTCCATGAAGAATCCGGTTTACAGGTTGCTTTACAAGCGCTATTACCAGCATAAAATTTATACTGAGTTCTTCTCACTTGGAATCGTATACGGAGTCATTGCTCTCCTTTCTCAGGTGCTTGATGTGATCATTGATAGTATCGTGGAAGGAATCGGAATTCTTACAGTCGGTGTAAGTGAGGAACTCCGGAGAGTCCAGACCGGAGTTGTCCAGACTTATGCAATTGTAGTAATTGCGGGTGTGAGCCTGCTGATAATACTTGTTAAGTTAATAATGGAGGTACTCTGATGCTGCCGGTTGCATCACTGTTGATTCTGGTGCCGCTGATTTTCGCAGCAGTGACCTTTTTCACAAAAACGAAAGAACAGGCTGCAGGACTGGCTTTTTTAGGGTCCCTTGCGACTCTTGGTCTTACCCTGTATGCCTACCTGAACTTTGACAGCAGTACGGCTGCCATGCAGTTCTTTGAATCGATAGACTGGATTCCCTTGCTAGGAGTCAAATATTCGGTTGGTATTGACGGCATCTCCATGCCTCTTATCCTCCTGAATGCAATAGTTATCCCGTTCCTGATCCTTTATAGCTGGAAGGAAGAAAGAGAAGACTCGAACAGGTTTTATGGGCTGATCCTGACCATGCAGGCTGCAGTTATAGGAGTCTTCGTAGCCCTTGATTTCGTGGTCTTCTATATCTTCTGGGAGCTTACTCTGATTCCTCTCTTCTTCATGGTAAACATCTGGGGAGGAGAAAAGCGGGCCCATGCGTCTTATAAATTCTTTATCTATACGCATGTTGCCTCTCTGGTAATGCTTCTTGGGATCTTCGGGCTTTTCTATGCCTCCTGGCAGCAGACCGGGGTTCCTACCTTTGACATAAGGGAGCTGGTTGGACAGTTCCAGTTCTTAGGGTCCGGCCTGTTAAGGAATGCAATCTTCCTCTCAATCATTTTCGGGTTCCTGGCAAAGCTGCCAACTTTCCCCTTCCATTCCTGGCTTCCGGATGCTTATACCGAAGCCCCGACTGCAGGTAGTGTGCTCTTTATTCTGCTCAAGATAGGAGGATACGGGCTTTTCAGAATTTCACTTCCGATGCTTCCGAATACTGGTAACCCTGAGCTTATGATTACTATTCTGGGCCTGCTTGGAGCTTTCAGCATATTGTACGGGGCGCTTCTGGCTCTGAGACAGAAAGACCTCAAGCGTATGATAGCGTATTCCAGTTTAAGCCATATGGGATATGTTTTATTGGGTTCGGCAGGCTTTGTCGCCCTTTCGGTTTCAGGTGCTATGTTCCAGCAGTTTTCCCACGGGCTTATAATGAGTATCATGTTCATGTCCGCAGGAGCGATCCAGACCAGCACGGGAACAAGGATAATAAATAATCTTGGCGGGCTTGCAAAGAAGATGCCGACGCTGGCTGTACTTATGATGCTAGGGTTTATGGCATCCCTTGGCCTGCCAGGGTTGACTGGCTTTATTGCCGAGTTCCTGGTGCTGGCCTTCAGCTATGTCAATCTGCCTGGATTTGTCTTGCTTGCCCTTCTGGCAATAGTGATTACTGCAGGCTACCACCTCTGGGCAATGCAGAGGGCAATGTTTGGAGTTTATAACGAGAAACTCGGAGATGTCAGGGACATTAACTCTCTTCAGGTCTTTTCCATGGCAGTAATTGCACTGCTTGTGGTATATTTCGGCTGGAACCCGAATCCAGTGCTTAATATGATGATCACGAATTCGGAAGCAATAGTAAGCCTTGCGGCTGCTCTGGGGGTGTAAAAAATGGAAAATTTAATGTTTCTTGCACCTGAAATTGCAATCGCTGCAACCGGTCTGATTATACTGTTTATAGGGGTTTTCATGTCTTCCCGGACTAAGAATGTGCTGGGTTACCTGGCAACTCTTGGAATCCTTGCAGCTCTGGTCCTGACGATACAGAGTTTCGGGACCGAAGCTACGATGTTCTACGGCACTGTCAGCATTGACGCCCTTTCCCAGTTCTTCAAACTGGTCTTCCTGGTAGTTGCACTGATTGTTTCAATTGCTTCAATCAAGTATAATGAAAACAGTGACCACACCGAAGAGTTTTATTCCCTGGTGCTTTTCGCAACCCTCGGGATGATGGTTGTTGCCTCTTCAAACGACTTTATTCTGCTCTTCTGTGCCTTTGAGCTGGCAAGCTTTGCTACCTATGCCCTTGCAGGTTTTGAGAAACAAAACCCAAGGTCCCTTGAAGGAGCCATGAAGTACTTTATGATGGGTGCGGTTTCTTCAGCGCTTATGCTGTTTGGGATCTCTTTTGTGTATGGAGCAACAGGCACTACCAGCATTCCAATGATTGCTGAAAATGTCTCCCTCCTGGCAGAAAACCCTATAGGGCTTGTTGCAGTCGTGCTGCTAATTGCAGGTTTCGGCTTCAAGATGGCTCTTGTACCTTTCCATATGTGGGCTCCGGATACATATCAGGGTTCACCTTCAGTTGTCTCTTCCCTGCTTGCAGCCGGGTCGAAGAAAATGGGGTTTGTGGCAGCTTTCAGGGTTTTCATCCTGGCGCTTGCTGCACTCCAGCCTGACTGGCAGTTTGCTTTCACAATCCTTGCAGTCGTAACCATGACCTTCGGAAACGTGGTTGCAGTCTCCCAGACCAGTGTAAAACGCATGCTTGCTTACTCTTCTCTGGCTCAGGCAGGATACATTGCAATGGCTTTTGTGGTAATGACCCCTATGGCTCTTACAGGTGGAATCTTCTATACCCTTGCCCATGCCTTTATGAAAGGAGGAGCTTTTATTGCAGCCGGCGCAGTTGTCTGGATGATAACTACCCAAAGAACAGGGGACCTGCAGGTTCCAGACCACCTGGACAACTTCAGGGGCCTTGGAAAGAGAATGCCGCTGGTAGCTCTTTGCATGACGGTTTTCGTCTTTGCCCTTGCAGGGATCCCACTGACTTCCGGTTTCATGGCCAAGTTCGTGCTCTTCTCTTCAACCATTCAGGCAGGCATGACCTGGCTTGCGGTAATTGCAATTCTGAACAGTGCCCTTTCATTGTTCTATTATGCAAGGCTTGTAAGGTACATGTACTTCCTTCCCCCTAAAGGCAAAAAGATCGGCTTGCCTTTCCCATATGCAGCAGCTCTCCTGCTTGCAACAGCCGGCGTGCTTGTAATGGGACTCTGGCCTGAACCTTTCTTGCAGTGGGCAATGGAAGCAGCAAAGGTACTCATCTAAGGAGATATGAGATATGACAGATTGTGATCTTTGCGGACGTGCACTCCCGAGCGTTATTCCTGTCCGGGTTTTCCGTTCCCGCCTCAAATTCGCCTATCCTGAGGGTATCTGGAAAGGTCTCTGTGAGGCCTGTCTCGATTCCGCACAGGAAACCTATTTAAGCATCAATAAAGACGAAATCTCCTGCAGAAGAAACAAATGCGTTCTGTGCGGTAAAAAAGGCAGGGTTTACCCTGTGGAAATTCAGATTCCCGATTTTTCAAAGGGAGTCGTAATAAAAAAGGTAAATGTCTGCACAAAATGCCTGGATTCTATCAATGAGACTTATATCAGGTTCAAAAGAGAGCAGATTGAGGGTTCGGTTTGTGAACACGGGCATGGGAACGTTCCTGAGCATTGAATTTGAGTAAAGCTGCATTTTGCGGCTTTATTTTTCTTATTTTTTGATCTAGGTGCTTCTATGAAGACATTTCATTGAATTTACTCATTCCGGACACTATTTTTATTTTCCTATATTGAGACTGTTCTTTCGCTCATGTTTTTACAAAACATCTCTATCATACCAATTCTTACGTCAGTATTTTAAAAGGTTATTTTTATAAAGAAGTCAAAAGAACTTTTAAAAAAATGTTTTTTAAACATATCTAATAAAAAAATAGAAAGTTTTATATGTTTTTCTTGTGTTTAAACTGTTGTATATTTTTTATTAATTATATACATGTTTTTTATATGTATACTGTAGGCATGGTTCCCAAAATACCAGGATGCAAAGGCGAGGTAGGGAAAGGAATTTGGTTCCATAGAATTCATGGTTTAACGGGAAAAATAGGTGTGGTTTTCGGAATGAATCTTGAATAAGAGGTTTCAGCGAATTATTGGTTTGAGAATCCAAAACTGAGATGGTTAGAATTTGAAGGCAGGGGTGTAGATTTAATGAAAATAAGTAGGCAAATCATTTGCTCATTTATATTTATTGTTTTTTTGATGATGATTACAGGAATTTCGGCAGCAGAAAATACTAACATGAGTTTCGTGGGTCACACAGGTGGTTGGATTAGTAATGTTGCCGTGGCTGAAAATTATGCATATGTTGGAGAAGGTCAGGACTTTGTTGTATTGGACATTAAGGATGTTAATAAGCCAAAAGAAGTGGGAAAAGTAGCTATTTCAGGCTTGGTAGGTGACATCGCTATATCAGGCAACTATGCCTATATAACGGAAAACATCAGTCTAGTGATTGTGGATATTTCTAATCCATCATTGCCAAAAATCGTAGGTAGCTATAGTTTGACCAACAGTTTGGCTAGCGGTGTTACAGTATCGGGGAATTACGCTTATGTTAGCTGTCTTAGGGGTTTTGTCGCTTTGGATATTTCCAACCCGTCAATGCCAACATTAGTAGGGAGGTATACTTATAATACTTATCCTGCAAGTTATACGTCTGATATTATCATATCAGGCAACTATGCCTATGTGCCTTTCAGAAACTATGGCCTTCACATTGTTGATATAAGTAATCAATCGTCGCCAACACGTATAGCTATGTTTGATACTATAAATGTGGTTCAGGTCGCAATATCAAGCAATTACGCCTATGCAACCAGTGGTGATAACGGTCTTGCTATAATTGATATCAGTAATCTTTCATCTCCAACACTTGTGGGGAGTTACAATCCCACTGATGCACGTCCAACTGGTATTGCAGTATCAGACAATTATGCGTATATAGCCAATGCAAATAGTGGAGACAATGGGTTCACAGTCCTAGACATCACTAATGTTTCTTCTCCAAAATTAGTGGGAAAGTATGCGACAGGGTCTTCGGATTATGTTACGCTTTCTGGCAACCAAGCTTATGTAATTAATGACCAAACAGGTCTTGCTATTATAAGCATAGCAGATAAATCGTCCCCAACGCTTTTAAGCAGCTACAATTCCATCGGTGGAGCGCGTGATGTTGCAGTATCGGGCAATTATGCATACGTAGCTGACGAATCAAAGGGTCTTTCGGTTATCGACATTACAGATCCATCTTTGCCAAGATTTGCAGACAGGTATTATAATAGTGGGACTACATATGCCGTTGCAGTATCAGGCAATTATGCATACTTGGCTAGCGGAGATAACAAACTTGTGATTGTCGATATTTCAAATTTATCTTCCCTCAAATTTGCGAGCAGTTGTTATACCGGTTACTCGTTTTATTCTACAGATATAGATATAGTAGGCACTTATGCTTATATAGCCTATAACGGTGGTATTGCAATTGTAGACGTCGCGAATCCCTTGTTACCAAAACTGATAAGCAAGTATGATGTTGGTGATATTGTGACCGGTATTGCCGTGGAAGGTGATTACGCCTACATAGCCGATAACGCTGGTCTCATTATAGTTGATATCACAAATACTTCTTCACCTAAACTTGTAGGCAAGTATATTACTGGTGCAATTACATTTGATATTGCTGTAGCAGGTAATTATGCATATATAGCCAACATGGTCAATGGCTGGAATGGGATTTTAGTTGTTGATGTCACAAATCGTTCCTCACCAACGCTTGCAGGTAAGATTTCTGTTCCTGCTGAAGGCATTAGTATATCAGATAACTGTGCATATGTAAGTTGGTTTGATGGTCTTTACGCTGTTGATATCACTAATCCTTCCTCGCCAATAGTTGTAGGTCATTATGGCACTGCTGGTGTAGCATCCAATTCTTGCACTCAAGATAGTTATGTCTATGTAGCTGATGAGAGAAATGGACTTGTTATTTTAAAGACAGATATTCAGAATCCTGAGCCAGTGCCGCCTAAGAGTGATATTCCAAGCTCTACTTATGGTTCTCCAAGTTCCAATCCAAATGGGGCTTATTCCAAAGAACCAGTAAATTTGGGAACTGGCAGCTATTTCTACCAATATCAAGATTTGTCTATTCCTGGTCGTGGCTTACCTCTGACAGTTTCTCGTTCCTATAATTCTATGGATAATCGCAGTGGGCTCTTCGGTTCTGGCTGGACATTCAATTATAACATGAATTTAACTGTTGATAATAACGGTAATGTAACTGTTTTGGGAGGAGATGGTCACACTGACACATATATTCTAAATCCAGATGGTACTTATTCTCGGCCTTTGAGTGTTTTTGATGATTTAATCAAAAATTCGGATGAGACTTACACTTTAACCAAGAAAGACCAAACTAAGTATAACTTTTCCTCTGAAGGTAAACTGGTCAATATAGTAGATAAGAATGGTAACCAAATTAATTTCACATATACTGGCGAACAACTTACTAAAGTGACTGACGCTTCCGGAAGAGAACTGATTTTAGCTTATGATCACAATGGTCACATTATCTCAATTACTGATCCAATGGGCAGGGTTTGGAGTTATTCCTATGATGATCAGGGCAATTTGATACAGTGTAAGAACCCGATAGGCGGAAAATTGAGTTATACATATGATGAAAATCACTGGATGACCTCGATAACTGATCCTCGAGGAAACCATCCCATGAAAAATACCTATGATGAGAAAGGGCATGTAATCAGCCAGAGTAATTCTCTCAATGCAACTTATACCTTTAATTACGACTCAGAAAATCGAAAGACTACTGAAACGGATCCATTTGGCAAGAATAAAACTTATTCATTCGATGAACATTTCTGGGAACTGAATGAAACTAATCAATTAGGATATACGATTTCTTATGCCTATGACGAAAACGGTAACAGGATTAGTGTTACTAACGAAAACAGTAAGACTACCAAACTTGCCTACGACGCCAATGGCAATATCATTAAGACAACTAATCCCTTGGGCTACAGTAAATCAATGACTTATGACTCAAAAAATAATCTGATTAGCCAGACTGATGAGTTGAGGCATAAAACCTCTTTTGAATACGATGATAATAGCAATCTTATTAAGAGTATAGACGCTCTTGGCCATGAGACTGTTTTCAGTTATGACAAATATGGGCAAGTTATAGGCGAGACTGACTCCAACAAAAAAACCGCAACTTTTAGTTATAACAATAACGGTGATCAAATTACAATCACTGATGCTAATGGAAAAACTTCAGCCTTTACTTATGATACTGTAGGCAGAGTAACTACCAAAACTGATGCAAAAGGTAATAGATATACATTTCAGTATGATGCCCTTGACAATCTCCTAAGCATCACCGATCCTATGGGACAAACTACAAGTAACAAATACGATGCTGCTGGAAATAAAATTAGTTTTACAGATGCTGAAGGTAGATTAACAAAGTATTCTTACGACTCTTTAAATCAGTTAGTTAAAGTAACGAATGCAATGGGTGGAGTAGTTAGGTACAAATATGATGCCGTTGGCAATCTGGTTTCCACGACAGACGCAAAAGGGCATAAAACAAGCTATGATTACGATCCACTAAATCGCCAGGTCTCTGTTACTAATGCATTAGGGAAAACTACACGTAACAAATATGATGCGATTGGCAATAAAATTAGTATTACTAATGCATATGGAAAGTCAACAAGGTATTCTTACAACTCCTTAAATCAGTTAGTTAAAGTAACGAATGCAATGGGTAAAGTAGTTAGGTACAACTATGATGCTGTTGGAAATCTGATCTCCACAACAGATGAAAATGGGCATAAAATAAACTACGGTTACGATTCCCTAAATCGCCAGGTCTCTGTTACTGATGCATTAAGGAAAACTACACGTAACAAATATGATGCGGTTGGCAATAAAATTAGTATTACTAATGCATATGGAAAGTCAACAAGGTATTCTTACAACTCCTTAAATCAGTTAGTTAAAGTAACGGATGCAATGGGTGGAGTAGTTAGGTACAACTATGATGCTGTAGGAAATCTGATCTCCACAACAGATGCAAATGGGCGTAAAACAAACTATGGCTACGATTCCCTAAATCGCCAAGTCTCTATTACTAATGCATTAGGGAAAACTACACGTAACAAATATGATGCGGTTGGAAACAAAATTAGTTCTACTGATGCAAATTGGAGATTAACAAAATATTCTTACGACTCTTTAAATCGGTTAGTTAAAGTAACGGATGCAATGGGTGGAGTAGTTAGGTACACCTATGACGCCGTAGGAAATCTGATCTCCACAACAGATGCAAAAGGGCATAAAACAGACTATGGTTATGATTCATTAGATCGTCAAGTTTCTATTACTGATCCATTGGGAAGAACTGCACGTAACAAATATGATGCGGTTGGAAACAAAATTAGTTCTACTGATGAAGATGGGAAGACCACTTCTTACGGTTATGATGTTTTAAATCGCCTAACAAAGGTTTCCTACCCTGATGATCAAAAAGTGAGTTACAACTATGATGCCGTAGGGAATCGCTTGACGATGAAAGATAGCCATGGAACAACTGCATATAAGTACGATAAACTGAATCGCTTGCTTAGTGTTCTCAACCCCGATGGCCAAAAAGTGAGCTACACGTATAATAAAGTTGGGAATCGCGTTAAAATGACGTATCCTGATGGCAAGACGACTTCTTATTCTTATGATGCTGTCAATAGGTTAATAGGTGTAATTGATTCGGATGGTCATATTACAAGTTATTCTTATGCTAAAAATGGTAATTTGAAAACTATGAACACTCCTAATGGGGTAAAGACAGAATATTCCTATGATAAAGCCAACAGATTGGTTGAATTAATTAATAAAAACACAACTCAGGTTGTTTCAAGTTATAAGTACACCCTGGATGCTGCAGGCAATCGTTTAAAAGTTGATGAGCAACTTGCGGAAGGGGTCGAGTCTGGAGATTCAGAGTTAAAAGAGTCACAGCTTTTGACTACTACATATGGATATGATAAGCTCTATCGCTTAACCAAAGTCGATTATCCTTCTAACAAGACTGTAAGTTACAAATATGACTCTATGGGCAATAGAATTAGCATGACTACAAATGTTGACGGGATCGGCTCGACTATTAGTTACAAATATGATGCTGCTGATCAACTTTTGCAATCAGGGAATATCTCTTATTCATATGACAAAAAAGGAAATCTAATAAAAAAGAGAGTAAACTCAACACAGTTTATGTCTTACAGTTATGATGAGGCAAATAGATTAAAAAATGTTTCCGAATTCGTAAGTAACACTAATACTCCAAAATCTTCGTATAATTTTGAATATGATGGAGACGGAAACCGCATCATAAAAACGACAATAAACGGCGAGAACGCACAGTCCACCAAATATGTATTGGACATCAACAGCGCTTTACCCCAGGTGCTCACCGAATCAGATACAAAAAACACAACCTGCTACACTTATGGAACAGACCTTATTTCCATGACCAATTCTGAAAACGCAGAATACTATTACCATTATGATGGACTGGGAAGTGTACGCAGTCTCAGCGACAGCAAAGGAATAATTAAAAATACTTACTTGTATGATGCTTTCGGACAGGTACAGAAGGAAATAGGTACAGTTGACAATGAATTCCGTTTCACAGGGGAACAAATGGATGATGAAACTGGGCTGATTTATCTTAGGGCAAGGTATTATGACCCTAGTGTTGGAAGGTTTATTACCAAGGATGTAATCAAAGGTAGAAGGGTAACTACGCAGAGCATCAATCGTTATGTGTATACAACAAATAACCCGGTAAATCTAGTCGATCTAACTGGTTATTGTGGAGATAAGGTAAATAGTAGAAGTTCCAATCAAAGAGATACGTTTTCAGATTTATTAAATTTAGCTACTGACATTATGCCTTTGTATCTTGAATCGTTAGTAGTTCTTGGAAGACCAGAGATTGCCACGACAGGACAGCTTAACCTTTGGGAAGGGGCTTTTTTAAATCAAAATAACGATCTACTGGATTATGCAGACAAAATTGCAACTCCTATTAATTTACTACAAGCTGCTTTCGATGCAGGTATAACCCCAAAAGAAATGGCCAACGTATGGTTTAATTCTCAGGAAAGGGATGAATCAATAAATTGGTTGCTAGAAAATCCTGATAAACTGGGAGATGTTTACAATGAATTTACTACCGATTTTTATGCCACTGCTTCAAACGCTTTCTTGGAAGATACACGAATCGCTCCTGTTGTGTATTATGCTACACAAGGTCAGGTAGATTTACGTATCACAGGAGAGGAGGTGAGAGAAAACTTTGTGAAGCCTATCTCAGATGGACTAGCCGACTGGTTATATTATCATAATTTGTATTGAGATTCACATTTCGACCCCTCCTCTCAAAAATAAGGTGAATTTTGCAACAACTGAATCAAATTGCGGATGGCCACTCCACCATAAAAAGGCTGTCCGACAATTACGTTCAGTAATAAATGAATTTAGACCCCTTGAAAAATGAGTAGTTTTTTAAGGGATATTATATCTTATTTGCCCAATTAAATATGGTATCAGCTCTCCCCCCGTTAAAGTACATCCATTAAAGGATCTATTTGCTGTTTAAATGATTTAAGTACTTTAATTGGTAAATTAAACGTTGATTTTTTCCTTACTTTTAGCATTGAATTTTGTATGGATGAAAATGACATCAGATGCCTTATTTATAAACAAACATAAATTGTAAAAGAATAAAGTATTTATCTCGCTTTCTTCTTGATTTAAAAGAGTATTATAAATTATTTATCTAAAAAATTGATTTTTAGAGTTTACCTTAATTGGGGAAACTCTAAATGCATACCTATTATCCAAAATAATCACTGTATACCCTTAGTTTTAGTACTGATTTGGAAGGACCCTATTTACTTTGTGAATCTTGATACGAATTTTACAGCATAAAAAGCAAATTTATTAAAGTCTTTCAGACTTTTAATAAGTAATTTTCTTATATCTGTATAAACTGATTATGTATATTTGCCGGATGTTGTCAAAATGAATTTTGAATTGCGAAAGTGGAACAAAACCGATGTTGAAAGCTTTTTCAAGTATTCCCACAATACAAAAATTGCAAAAAACATGAGAGATTCTTTTCCCTCCACTTTAGATGACTGCAGAAAAACTGTAGAAAGCTTTAGCTGTAACGATGAAACACAACAGTGTTGCAGAGCAATTGTTGTGAACGGAGAAACTGCAGGGTGCATTGCATTATTCCTTAAAAGCGATGTTTATTGTAAGAATGCAGAAATTGCATACTGGCTTGGTGAACCTTTTTGGGGCAGGGGAATAATGAGCGAAGCAATAAAACAACTTTGTCGGACAGCTTTTGAACAGTATGATATTGTCCGGATATTTGCAGAGCCTTATGCACAAAATATCGGCTCAAGAAAAGCTCTTGAAAAAGCCGGATTTGTTTTAGAGGGCATAATGAAGAAAGGTGTCTATAAAAATGGTAATTTTTTTGATTATTGTATGTATGCTCTTGTGAAATAACTTGTGAAATAACTTCTGACTTATCACTGGTACCAACATTCTCAAATCCGAATTTTAGAGAAACTTTAATTTCTAATTGATCAACAACTCAAGTGTCCTTCGAAGGAATTGAGTGTGCTCATAATTCACGGTTATGCTTTTTTTCATTTCCTAATCGAATGGTCCGTACGATGAAGAATATTACTGTGCCAAATATGATTATCATAAAAATAGGTAAAAAAATGGTTGATAAAGGCTGTGCAGTTACAGTATGATAATTTAGGTAAAAGAATATAGCTAAGATCTCAACTTTAATGAATATAATTAGATTCTTTGTACTGAGGTACACAGCTTCTTTGTTTTCATCTGTTATTTGAACAGGAACATTCCAAATCTGTGGAAAAAAAGATACTACAGTAATGAAGATATAAAGCAAAATACCTATGGTTGGTAAAATAAAGGTTTGATATTTACTTCCCCAGCTATCGATTTCACCCAGTGCATTATAGTGCATAGGAACTTGTTGAGGAATTTGATCCCACTGAGTGTAAATAAAAACGATCATCCCGACTAAAAATAGAAGTCCTATAGTTTCCAAAGCAAGCTGGAGTTTAGTATACTTCAATTTCATAGTGAGATTCTCCCTAATAAGTAAAACACAAGCTTCTATTGCTTGTATTATCTGTCTTTGGCACATGCTCTACTTTATAGTAAAAGGGGGAAAATTCTTCAATTGTACAAAATATATAGAGGCGGTATATAGCGTTAATGTACTTATAACTTACTTTTGCGAAAAGCTAATAATAGAAGAGGAGATCGTTTTAGATCTCCTATTCAATAGTCCTTTTTTAAGTATTTCCACCGTGGTGTATTTCCACCGTGGTGTATTTTGAAGAAAGATATCAAAGTCAACTGTGAAATTCTAAAAATTACTGAAGAAAATTTCAGCATTTGGGTTTATACTAATGAAATTTGTTATTTTAGAGGATTTCTATAATGCTGAAAACTCAAATATTTCATAAAGAAGCCTGAAAAAAGAGAAAATATACATAACTAAAATAATTTAGCTATGTGTTTTTATATATCTTCGGACTGCCAGAATTTCGATTTTTTGATGTACTTTTCAATCTTTTCAGCGTCCCATACACCTTCCATTCGGGACAAATTAGAAGTGCGGTCAGCAAATTTTAAGACGACTCCGCGTATAGAATGCAAATGAGGGAAATACCATCCTGTATCATCTTCTTTTCTTTCATGTGTGACTTCACGAACGAGATTAGCGACATCTTCGCCAAAAGTAGTAACTAAATTTTTATATGTTGTGTCGGTGTATTCTAACGTGTCGTGAAGTAGAGAAGCCGCCTGAAGTTCAAAGTCCTCGGGGTAAAGTATTTTAATAATTTCATAGACCTGCCAACAATGGGCCATAAAATAATTATTTCCTGCATCATCAAGTTGATCAGCATGTGCTTTTGTGCCAAATTCTATTGCTTGCCTAATTGTCATATTTATGCTGTTCATTCACATCACTTTCGTGATATTAGTTAGTAATTCGCTCATATATATGCCTCCTATTCAATAATCAAATCATCAAAGATCAGGAAATAATCACAGACTCTATATAAGTATGAAAATTGAATAGCTTGAGAGTTTACACAGAAAATTTATAAACTTTTAACAAGATGTTTGTAGGGTTTAAATCTAATTTCCAAAATTGCTCTAATCCAGTAATCACCCCAATTCTGTAATCACCCCAATTCTGTAAAACAGGCTTTAAAAGGCATGATTATGTTAGCTTTGGGAATGTTTAAGATTCTTAAACTTGCTTCTTGGTAAAGCACATAGGAGTAATTTAAACGATAAAAAAGAAGAAATTTCGAATAGAAAGTTTGCTTTTAACAATATTACTTCTATGCATGGTATTTGTGCCGACTGCAAGTGCACAAGATAGTTTAGCAACGAATGTTAAGCCTTCTGAAATAGAGCAAGGTCTAATAGATGCACTAAATTCTAATACAAAAAACCTGGCTGCAGACTATGTGATTGCTAATTATTGTAAAGCAAACAACGACAATATTTCAATACCGGAAGACAATATTTCAATAACGACAGACGATATTTCAACACAGGAAGACAATAATGTTCCAGGCAAAAGTAATTCAAGAACATATCAACTGGAAGATGGATCAAACATAACTTTTACTAATCGGGGTCATTTTTTAATTGAGAATTTGAAAGTTAACAATAATACGGTTCAACCAGTTAATAAAGAAAATGAGATGAACTTACAGTCCGAGAATAATTTACTTTATACTCCTCTTCTAATATCTTCTGTAAGTGAATACAATTCTTTTGGTTGGAAATTGTTTACTATCTACACAAAAGGGTATTTCAGGTATGATAATAAATCTGTACAACCTTATCATGTAGATTCATGGTATGTACATAATATGCCTTTCAATCTCTGGCAGATTTCTAACTGGAAAGAAGGTGAGGACATCATTTCCAATAGTACTGCAGAAGTTTATAGCCAGGGGAACTTCCATTATGGTTTTGGATACAAAGGTAACAGCTTAACCGTTCAGAACTATTACGTTAAGGTTTATTTATCGTGCGATCAAAATGGAAATTACGGAGCTTACTATTCTGTAACTGAACTTATCCCAACACTCAAAATTGGTTCTTTGAATATGAGTTTTGGATCATCAGCCGAATTTCCGAGGATAAAGAATGGCTCTGGAACTCTTACTGTACAGGACAACTTATTATGATGAAAAAATCAAGTTATGAGATATTATTTATCGCTTGCTTTGCCTTTTTCTTTATTTTGAATTATATAAATGTGATTGGTCAACCTGATTTACCACTTCTTATAGCGATAATTATTGGAGCTTTAATAGAATCTATAATTCTATATCTAATTATAATTCTAATTAAATCTAAATTCTAATTATACATATGAGAACCGCAACAGTAGAAAGTTTTAGTAAGTTGTGACAGCAAAAAGTATTAAAATAACTTGAATTTGTCAAAGTATTTGGCTTAACATCTTACAAACAAGAACATAATAATGGCTTTTTTCCAAATAATCTCAAAATGATTGAAAAGGTATTGACCGTAAACTCTGAATCTATTTAAGTAAGTTTGCATTAACTGATTTTCAACATATGTTGGATGTTTTCGGTATCAATTGATTTAAGGTAGCCTACCGGGAGACACATTAAGTTCAGTTTCCGAATTATCTTATCGGTTGCTTTCACTCAAAATCTACCCTTCGCTACCCTCTCGATTAAACGTATCTCTTTAGTCCCAAAATTACTAAAAGTAATGTTGGTAAACCACAAGCAAGTTTACTGTGGACAGACTTTAACACAGAGCCCACAACGCAGACCTCCCAGTACATTAAACATGTACTGTGCGCACTTCTGCCTGTCAATTTTTCCATCCCGAGAGATAGCGCCAGCCGGGCATACTTCAATGCATTTCATGCAGTTGCTGCATTTTTCGTTGATAAACGGTAGTAAGGTACCCTTTTCTTCTTTATCTAGTGGGGCATCGGTCAGTATTGCGGTCATTCTAACTCTGGGGCCGAAGTCATTTGTAATAAGGAGGTGATTCATGCCGAAATTTCCCAGTCCTGCATGGTATGCGGCATATTTGATAGACAGATTTGCTTTAAGTGTCTCGCGGTCAGCATACCAGTATCCAAACTCACTTCCCTCTGTAGGCACAATAGTTGCTTTGTATCCTTCCTTCTCAATAAGTTTTGCAATTTGAAAAGCGACTATTCGAAGGGTTGCAGTTGCTGCCATAAGAGTATTGGTATATTCTGCCCGCCCGGCTGGAAGTGTCTCAAAAGCTCCTCTTGGTATGCCAACTCCCAGAACTATAACTGATTGAACGCCTGCCATCACGTCCTGAGGTTTGTTTCCTGTATATTCCGGGTTTTCAAAGCAAGCTGCATCTGCAATCCCAATAAAATCCGCGTTCATTTTAAAAGCGGTGTCTTCTATCTTTTTTGTAAGAGCAATTTTCCTCATACTTATCTCCTGTTAAAGTTAAATTTCGGTTAAACCAGGTCCTGCTTTGTTTTCTTTTTATGGTTATAACTTTTGAGGTTCAATTTATATCTACTTGTAAGGTTTTTCTATTTACAGGCTCGGGTTTCGTGTAGAAACAAAGAGATATTTAAAAACAAGGAAACAGTTAATATATAAATTATTGATTTCATCTGTATATTAACAAATTATCTTCATTACAAACAATAACTGTCGGCTTAAAGTTATTGTTAAAGTTATTGTATTCTAAGCCGGAGGGGCTATGTAAAGTTTCTGGGGGGTTGGTTCTGAGAATTGTACTTATCGGAGATTGTAGCAGCAGGCGGAGGTTAAATGCCGTGCTGATTGTTATTTTATTTTTACTTTCGGCAGGCGTCGGAAGTGCAGAGGTCATTTATGTAGAGCCTGGAAACTCGATCCAGGCTGCAGTAAATAACTCTACGTCCGGAGATATAGTTATCGTGAAAGCCGGGGAATATCAGGAGAATATTGTTGTCAATGTTTCAGGTATAAATATCAGTTCGGAGTTTGAGAACCCTGAAAATGTGCTTATAAGGACGAGGGATGAAAATTCCAGTGTGTTTCAGATTAAAGCCGATAATGTAACTGTCAGCGGCTTCAATATAACCGGGTCAGGGGAAGTTTCCAACGTCTCTGTCTCCAGCATCTCTAATGTTTCAGGTTTTTCAAACGTTTCCGAAATGGGCAATGATTCCAGTGGCTTCAATAATTCCAGTGATTTTGAGAGTGCCGATCCTGAGCAGGCTTTCAGTTCAGAGCCAGATAAGCCTACATACCAATGGGATGGGTTTGGTTGTCCCTCAGCAGGGATTTGCCTTGAGCAGGTTAACAACTGCACAGTCGAGAATAACATATTTTTCGAAAATAGGTACGGGGTTTATCTGCAGGATTCCAAGAATAGTACAGTCTTGAAGAATACTTTTTTCCGCAACGGCATCTGGCTTGACGAAGGGTGCGGCGAAAACCTGCTAATAAATAATGCTATTGAAGAGAGTAACCTCATTATTGGGGCCCACTGCTGGGATAATATAATGTTCCAGAACAGGGTTTCAAACGGTGAAGGAATAAGTATTGCCTGTTGTGGTGGAAACAATCTTGTCTCAAGAAATGAAATTATAAACTGCAGTAATGGAATTGACATCTATGACGTTCAGGCAAGGACCGTCCTGCGTGACAACCTGATTCTAGGCTGCGAGAAAGGGATTTATCTAACTTTCGTCTTCGATTCCAGAGTTTATAATAACACGATTTCAAACGGAAGCACAGGCATTTTTCTAAGAGAGGACTGCCACGACAATGAGCTGTCTAACAATACAATAACAACGAGTAACGAATCTGGCATTTACCTGCTGGACTACAGTGCAGATAACCGCATTTATAACAATTACTTCAATAATCGCGTAAATGTTAAAGCCGAAAATACTAAAGGAAATATCTGGAATACTACACAGTCGCCAGGGACAAACATCGTAGGAGGACCAAGCATGGGAGGAAATTTCTGGGCGAATCCGGAAGGGACCGGCTTCTCTCAGGTCTCAAATGATTCAAACTCGGATGGGATCTGCGATTTACCATTCCAGATTAATGGAAGCGATTTCGATTATCTTCCACTTGCCAGACCTCCTTTCGTAACCGGTGTGGATCTTGAGGTCACAATCGGAATGCCTGAACCAAATAATACCTCGGACATTTTCATTGAAATTGACAGAGATACCCTTAATTTAGGAACCATGCTCTCCGGGCAGTCAACAGAACAGGTAAGTAAACCACAGGTTTTGACGATAAGGAACACAGGAAAAGGTAATGTCAGGATTTCCGCTGAGGTTAGTGATCCCTCAGATACAGTTTTTTCTGAAGGGATCTATATTTCTTCCCGTTTCTGGCCAGACTTTTCTGAAGTGATTGAAAACAATACAAGTAAAGCTCTGGAAATTGAACTTAAAGTCCCGACAAACTATTCTGGAAATGGCACTAAAAAAGGATCTCTTGTTTTCCTGGCTGAAAAGGTCTGAGAGCTCGGGTTTTTAGCTTCAATTTTCGGTTTTATAGTTTTTGGTTATCCACTGATACAAGATTATAGTCAACCCAGGAAATATATACACATATAAACACGAACAATAAGTGTAAATAATACTTGAAAGTGAAATTAATTGTTAAGCCGCTTATATTTCAAACGAGAAGATAAACAACGGAAAGCACGGAAGATACGGAAGAACCACACCCTTACTACTTATTTCTCCGTGCTTTCCGTGTTTCCGATTTTTTAATTGAGTTTTCTCTACTTTTCTGTGTAAGAGCTCTCAAATAATCAAAGATTAGGAGACAATTACAGAAATTGAATATAAAAAAAGGTATATAGTCGGGTCTTTCTCCCAAAAATTTATATTAAATTGGTAAAAGATAGTTTACAAAGTTTAACTGTGCCTGTGAAGTACATTTGAACTCCATAAGATATCCTTAAGAGACACGATTATGTTAGCTGCGTATATTTACGCTTACTAATCCTGTCTCCTGAGGTCTCTGGGCAGCAATATGGTGAAGCTTGTGGTTCAGAAGTACATCGGGTATATGTGAGGCTAAAAAATCCTTATTTTTAATGTGTGGTGAATATGATTAAAACAAACAAAGAAACTGCTGCTCTTATTGTTTTTCTAATTCTTGTAATATTTTGGGGATTGTTTGCAAAGTCGCCAAATTATACATCGGGGTCAAACTATGAAACAAAGATCAAATTATGAAATAAGGATCAACTTATGAGCAAGTGCCGACCTATGAACAAATACCTGGCTTGATTATTCAATTTAAAGATGGGACTACTGAATTGGAAGTTAGAGCTATTCTTGAAAAATATAACTTGCCAACTTATAATTTAATTTACAATTGGGATAATAGAGGTTACAAACATTACATAAAAGTAAAAAAAGATAAAATGCCGGATGTAGTAGGAGAAGGATTGAATAAAGATGAAAATTGGACTGATCCCTTATTATATTATTTTGCAAAAGACGATTACATTGAGCCTATCCCAAAAGCTACTTTATTCTTGATCATTGGGAATTTTCAGAATTGTTACCATGATCATGATCTTTATTGATTATTCAAAATACAAGGTCCAAAAAGCAAATTTCAAGTTTTGGGATAAACTCATTATATGTCCTGTAGCAGAAAAAGCTATCCATGGTAAAAATTTTCTTGCAATACTAAAGAAAAATCATCTTCAGATTAATAAGTTCGTCTGGTGTATTGTTAGATTTGAAGATAATCCCAAGAACTAGATTTCTGAGGAACATACAGTTGGAATCAAAAGCCAGTTTGATAAAAACGAAAATATTTTCAATGTAGACCTTGAAGGTTCAACTGAATCAGATTTCAATATTAGTAGTCGTTCTTTTTCTCCTTTTCTAACGCAAAACTTTTACAAAAAATTCATGTTGAATAAACTCCTAAAGTATAAACTATGAGACAGTCAGTGGGAATATGGTTATTTATAGCACTGGGTCTGTTCCTCCTTCTATCTACAGATTTGGGAGCTGCAGATCCTGTTATCCCGGACAGTGGGGACGTAAATCTTTCGGAACTCAGAGCTTTTGACCTGTTTTGTAAATGTGAAACAGGATGTATAGTTAATACGGTTTCTCTTTCTTCCAGAGGAAATTATCTTGCAGTTGGGGATTTTAATCATGATGTTTCTCTTTTTAATTCTGAGGGGAAGAAACTCTGGAATTATACTACTGGAGATATTGTCTACACTGTATCAATCTCTCCCGAAGGGACTGGCGTAGTTGCAGGAAGTAACGATAAGAATATATACTTTTTTAACAGGGAAGGAAAATTACTCTGGAGTTACGAAACAGGGGGCAGTGTGAATTGTGTTGTAGTCTCTTCCGATGGTTCATATGTAGCAGCAGGCAGTGATGACGGCAAAATTTATTTTTTTAATAAAGAAGGCAGGTTGTTATGGAATTTTGATTCCGGTGACTCTGTCCGCAGTATAGCCCTCTCCAGAGAAGGCTCTTACGTTACAGCCGGAGGTTCTAATTATTGTATTTACCTCTTTGACAGAGAAGGAAATAAAATCTGGGAACAAAAGACAGGCAGTGTAATCAATTGTGTGTGCATTACTCCACAGGCTCGTTATGTGGCCGCCGGAGGCTCCAATTATAATGTATATTTCCTTAACCATAAAGGGGATTTTTCCTGGATACACAACCCTGCTTACTGGATCAGCAGCGTTTCCCTGACAAACAACGGTTCGTATTTGGCAGCAGGAAGCTTTGACGATAAAATCTACCTGTTTAACAGCACAGGAACAAAACTCTGGGACTACAGGGCAAAAGACGACATCTACTCTGTTACAATTTCGCCGGATTCGTCATTTATTGCAGCCGGAAGCTGGGACGATACGCTTTACGTGCTAGATCTGGATGGGAAAGAGTTATGGAATTACAGTTGCGGAGGAAATATTAATAGTGTGTCCGTTTCTCTCGATAGCTCAACCCTTGCTGCAGCAAGTGATGACGGAGCAGCGTATCTTTTTGAGCGGAACTCCACGGTTTTTGCACAGATATTCAGAGATGCTCGTTTCCTTTCAGGAGAAGGGCTCGGGCTGCCTTTAAAAGAAAGCATGGCAACAACGGGAGGCATTGAAAATGTAGTTGAGATTGCTTCAGCCTCCTCAGGTAAAATGTCGGGTGATATAAAAAGTGAAAACTATCCTGCTGCAGAGAGTTCAACTTCTACAAAAGGTTCATTAAGGCTTTCGGGACTGCTTAATTTCTTTAAATATCCAATATTCCTTTTACTGGCAGTTTTAATAGTAGCGATCTATCTGAAAAATCGAGCCTTTAAAAAACGGACTGGAGAGGAAAACCTGGAGGACTTTGAGAACCTTGATGATGAAAAATACAGGCCTGGAAATTAATACGAAAACGAGGACACCTGAAATATTAGCCCTGGAGGCTTAAACCTCCAGCTTTATTAATTGTAGAGAAGATTACTATATTACTATATATTGAGAAGCTGACATCACAATGTTTTTGCATTGGTAATTCTGAATAAGGAAAATAAATAATTTTTGTTAAAGAATATTCTTTGAAATTGACGGCTTTCATTTCCCACCTGCCACCTGCCGGTTCTCAATGGAAGCTGTTGAGGAAGTGGGACTTCACGCATTAGAGTTAAACCCTTAAATAAAAAAGGAAAATCTTAACTATTACTTTTTCTATTCTTATAATAAGATTGAATAACGAAAAAACATAAAAAACTCAAAAAGAGTTTTTGTGTTAATCTAAAATTTGAAACAGTTATTTTATGAAATTGTCTTTAAAATAAAATCGTTTAAAAATAGACATATTGCTTTTTCTTATGTTGAATCATACAAAAATATAGTTTACTCAGTAATAACTATAGTTTACTCAGTAATAACTATAGTTTACTCAGTAAAATATACAATTTATTTAGTATAGATTGTTTTCGTTTTTATACTCGTATTCGTAGCAGTATGATCTACTTGTTATCTCCTGCTAATTCTAATCATATTAATAGAAATGGTCATATTAGTACTACTTTATCAAATAATTTACCTTTGACAGCTTTCAGATTTCTTTGCTTGCAGCTTCGGATAAAGTCCTTATGTGGAAGCTCGAATCAAGCTCCTCTGCAAGCTTTCTACATTTTTCCAGGTCAATTTCGGGTATATTAACTACTGTAACCCTTGTACTGATTCCTGCCTTCTTTGCTTTCTTAACAAAATCAAGTACTGCAGAATAAGCATTTTTATGAATCGGTCTGCAGAGTTTGTTATACTTTTCTTCGGACTCGGCATTCAAACTTACGGAAACAGAGTCTAACCCTGCGGTTTTCAGTTCTGAGACTACATCTCTTCCCGGATTTATCAGGGCTGCCTGTCCATTAGTATCTAGCCTTACTCGAATATTCCGGCTTTTCAGCCAGCGGGTTACTGCTAGCACCACATCAAGCCTGATGGTTGGCTCTCCAAGGCCTGTGAATACGATTTCTCTGTATTTTGAAAGGTCCAGTCCTTCAAGGGCTCCGATAACTTCCTCTGTTGTCGGTTCTCTTGAAAGCCTCAGGTCATATCCGTAAACCCCGTCTGCAAAATTACGGATGCAAAAGACGCAGTCTGCACTGCAGCGGTTTGTAAGGTTTATATAGAGATTTTTATGAGCTTCATAGTAAATTGCGTCCATGAAATCAAAATTTCTTACATTCCTTATAACCATGACGTATTAGTTCATTTTTATCTCGTAACTGAAAATAGCTTTATATATACGAATTTCTTATTATTTTACTTCTGCTTTTGGTTTATGACTCACGTTTTCAAGCAGAAAGTTTATAGGTGATCATGTACTTCTAAGGTTCGATCTGCAGCATTTAGCTAGCAGTATCTATATTTCAACTCATTTACTCTCCGCATTGAAGTCTATACTATTTCGATTTAATATTTGATTTCAATGTTGACAGATGTGTGTTAAAAAACCAATGATTGATGAAAAATTGCGAGACTCGCAATTTCGAAGGAGAATCTTATATGGCACAATTAGCTAAATTCGACGTTCCAGAAGAACTTACAAACAAAGCACTTGAAGCTCTTGAGCTTGCCAGAGACACTGGAAAGATTAAAAAGGGCACCAATGAAGCCACAAAAGCAATCGAAAGAGGCAATGCGAAGCTCGTCCTTATTGCAGAAGATATCGAGCCTGCCGAAATTATTGCTCACATAGCTCCACTTTCCGAAGAAAAGAAAGCACCTTACATCTTCATCAAAAACCAGAAGGAACTCGGTGCAGCCAGTGGGCTTGGTGTGTCCTGCGCAACTGTCGCAATCGTAGATGCAGGAAAAGCAGGTGAAATGGTCCAGGACATTGCCCAGAAACTTGAAGCCCTTAAATAATCCTGATAACATGAGGTGCTAATTATGGCTGATGAAAACATAACCGGCGGTTTTGCTGCTGAGGTTATTGACGTTATCGGGAATACAGGTATGCATGGTGAAGCCAGTCAGATCCAGTGCAGGGTTCTGGAAGGCAGGGATAAAGGCCGTGTAATTACAAGAAACTGCGTGGGCCCGGTCCGCGTAGGTGACATCCTGATGCTTCTTGAAACCTCAAGAGAAGCAAAGAAACTGACCACCAGATAAGAAAGCGGTGAGATAATGGAACAGAGAAAATGCTATTTCTGCGGAAAGATGCTGGAGCCCGGAACCGGTAAGCTCTACGTCAAGAAAGACGGTTCTACCTACTACATTCACTCTTCCAAGTGTATGAGTAACTTCAACCTGGGTAGGCTTCCAAGGCGTACCGAATGGACTGAAAAAGGCAAAATCCAGTTGAAGAAAGCATAAGAATTGTCAGTTTATTTGTTCGGATTATTAAGGTGTGCACATGGAACAGACATACGTTATGGTAAAGCCTGACGGAGTCCAGCGCGGGCTGGTAGGAGAGATAATCTCCAGAATCGAGAAGCGGGGCCTGAAAATCGTTGCCCTCAGAATGAACGTCATCAGTGAAGCCACTGCAAAAGAGCATTACAGTGAACATGCAGCCAAGCCATTTTTCCCCGGCCTTGTCGGATTCATAACGTCGGGACCTTCAGTTTCAATGGTAGTTGAAGGAAAAGATGCAATTAGAGTTATGAGGGCTATAAACGGGGCTACAAATCCTGTAGATGCAGCTCCCGGAACAGTCCGTGGGGATTTTGCTCTGGATGTAGGCAGAAATGTAGTTCATGCTTCCGATTCCCCAGAAGCTGCTGCAAGGGAAATTGCAATTCACTTTAAGGACTCCGAAATCGGGAACTATTCCAGGATTGACGAGGTCTGTCTGTACGAATAAAGCAGGTGCATCAAAGCCTTTTCGCGTTTCTGAAACTTCAGGACACGATTCAGGGCCTTTGTTTATCCGACCTGCAATTTGGGTCCGTCAGGGTAAACCCGGACCCTTCTGGACCTGCAGCAAATAAGACGCGGGAATGAGAGAGGTTTTGCATATGGCCGACAAGAAAAATTTGAGGACTCCTATAGTCTGCGTGATGGGGCACGTCGACCACGGGAAAACGACTCTACTGGACAAGATCAGGGGTACTGCAATTGTCAGTGGAGAAGCCGGCGCTATCACCCAGCATATCGGGGCAACTGAAGTTCCAATAGATGTAATTATCAACAAGCTTGGAGACCCAAGGCTTCGGGATAGGTTCATAGTGCCAGGACTGCTCTTTATTGATACACCTGGACATCATGCCTTTACAACACTAAGAAGCAGGGGAGGCGCTCTTGCCGATCTTGCAATCGTTGTAGTGGATATAAACGAAGGTTTCAAACCTCAGACCTACGAAAGCCTGCAGATCTTAAAGCGGTTCAAAACTCCTTTTGTTGTTGTTGCGAATAAGATTGACAGGATTGGCGGCTGGGTTTCACAAAAAGACCTGCCTTTTGCGGTCACTTTCAAAAAACAGTCTGAAGACGTCCAGGCCCGGCTTGAGACAAAGCTCTACGAGGTAATCGGAGAGTTATACAACCAGGGCTTTGCAGCAGAACGGTATGATAGGGTCACAAACTTCCAGAAAACCCTGGGTGTAGTGCCTGTAAGTGCCATGACAGGCGAAGGAATTCCTGATGTCCTGATGGTACTTCTAGGTCTGGCTCAGAAATTCCTTGAAGCAAACCTGCATTACAGTGCCAAAGGTCCCGGAGTCGGCACTGTGCTTGAGGTCAAGGAAGAAAAAGGGCTTGGTGCGACCCTGGATGTTATCCTTTATGACGGTACTCTGAAAAAGGGCGATACTGTTGTTATTGGAAGTCTGGGAAAACCAATCCAGACAAAGGTTCGTGCTCTCTTAAAGCCAAGGGAACTTTCTGAGATGCGTTATGAGAGCAAGTTCAAGCAGGTAAACAAGGTTACTGCTGCAGTTGGAGTAAAGATTTCAGCTCCAGGGCTCGAAGGTGCACTTGCAGGTTCTCCAATAAGGGTTGCTAACGAAGATACTCTTGACGAGATTGTAGACCAGATAAAATCCGAGATCGATGAAGTCAGGATTGATACTGGTGCGGTCGGAATTATGATCAAAGCGGATACGCTCGGCTCCCTTGAAGCTCTTGTCCATGAGTTCCAGAAAGATGAGGTCTCCATCAGGAAAGCCGAAGTAGGAGATATCTCACACCGGGACGCAATTGAGGCTTCGACAGTTGAAGACCCACTTTATTCGGTGATTATAGGTTTCAATGTCAAAGTTCACCCTGACGCCAGAGATTTCCTGCAGGAAAGCACTGTGAAGGTATTCACAAGTGACGTGATTTACCGCCTGGTTGAAGATTACCAGAAATATGTAAAAGAGCAGCAGGAGCAGGCTGAAAAGAGGATTTTCGAAACAATAATCCGTCCGGGAAAATTCAAAATCCTTCCTGGCTGCATATTCCGCCAGAGTAAACCCGCAGTTGTCGGCATAAGAGTGCTTGGCGGAGTCGTGCGGACAAATGCCGATGTGATGCTTGAGAACGGAAACGTTGTAGGTAAGATCAAAGGCCTGCAGATCGAAGGAGAGAATATCCCGTCTGCAGGAGTAGGCAAAGAGGTTGCAATGGCAATTGAAGGTGCAACCGTAGGCAGGCAGATCAAAGAGGAGGACGTGCTCTACGTCAACGTGCCTGAGAGGCATGCCAAAGTTCTTGAGCACGAGATATACGATTCCCTTTCAACCGATGAAAAGGAAACTCTTGATATTTTTCTTTCCCTGAAAAGAAAAGATAATCCTTTCTGGGCAAAATAATGCTTATAAGTGTATAATTATATTCAGAAATTATGTTCAGAATGCACGGAAGGTTCAGGTAAAGATTCAGGAAAATCCGAGTAAAGTTTCGGATGAAGAGGCAAGGTAAAGGAATTATTAAAAGTAAATTTGATATTGGAGAATTTCACATGGCTAATTTCAAAGTTGTAGTTTCTGACCCAAAGGAAGGGCGTGCTTACCAGATTGATGTAAAAGACGCTGAAGCAAACGCATTAATCGGAAAGTCAATAGGCGACGTTGTTGATGGTGCTGTTTTCGGCCTGTCCGGTTACAAAGTAAAGATAACTGGCGGTTGTGATGGCAGCGGTTTTGTTATGAAACCTGACCTTCTAGGTCCCAGAAGACAGAGAATCCTGATGGCAGTCGGTGTTGGCTATACCCCTAAACATCCAGGGCAGCGCAGGAGAAAGATGGTCCGCGGCAAGGAAGTTGCTCCTGACATTGTCCAGATAAATGCAAAAGTCGTTGAGTATGGGAGCAAATCCATAAAAGCTCTTCTCGGTCTCGAAGCCCCAGCAGAAGCTCCAGCGGAAGCTCCGGCAGAGTAAATCTCAATAACTCAAGTTTCCCGCCTGCGGGCGGGCTTAAACAATTTTCGTATTATTTCTCTTTTTTATTTCGCTGCGTTTCTTTTGTTATTGCTTGATAGTGTTTCATTGTCATTATTTCACTAGAGATATCTCTATCCTTAGTTTTCCTACTTTGCCTTTATATACTCTACTTCCTTGTAGAAGAATTATTGATACTGTGATTTTACAGAATCTTCAGCATACTATTCCACTATTCCACATCAAAAAATTCAGTTTTCATAAAACTGAATTCAAAAAAGATTAAGTGTTAAGCTCAAGTGAACAGAAAAAGAAAGAAAATTGTTATCACTTTTTATCCGTGTAACAATTCAAATCACAGTTTCTATTGTTATCTATTTCTACTTTTTGTATTCTGTTTCTACTTTTTGTATTCCATTTCTACTTTTTGTATTCTGTTTCTAATTCTTGTTCCCCGTTTCTAATTCTGGTTCTCCTGAGTATCACGAATTTTATGCTTTTTCTGAAATTGATTCTGCGATTTTCATCATTTCGTCTTTTTCCAGGGAAGCACAAAGACTTAGATTAACCTTTCCTAACTTCCACATCAAAAGTTTCGTTTTCCCCATCGAAAGATATTTTCCTTCTATCCCGTTAATCTGAATATCCTCACCTCTATCCATAATTGTAGAATCGGATGACTGGTTCATAGAGACGGTTTCTGCAAGACTTATAAAGGCTTCGTCTTTTGTGTACGTAATTTCAACGGTTTCAAAACTCTGGTTTTCAGGAGAAAATTGGCTGTTGTTGTAGACCATTGAATTATTGAATTCATAGCCTTCAGGCAGATACTCCGGAGTAAGGATCTTAAAACTGACTTCATTTCTGGCTTCTTCAAGGCTCAATTTTTCAGGAGGCTTAATTTCTCCTAAGTCTACTATTTTTGCGCCTTCTGGGACCTCAAATTTAAATTCCGAATCTGGAAGCCCTGTGTTAACTTTAAGGTCTTGAATTTCCAATTTCATGGTTCGATTTCCATCGCCGTTATATGTCTCATACCTGAGAGGCATCCATGTTTCCTGATCTACCCAAATTTTTGTTTTGTATATAAGCATGTACTCTCCATCGTTTTCTTTCGGAGTTGTTTCCAGCAGATAAGTTTTTCTTCCATCTACATTCTCAACTCTAAGTACTGTTACATTAGTATCGTTCAGGAAATCATCTATAATATTGGTATAATCATTTTTCGTAAGTTCAGAAGCTTTGGAAATTTTCATTTTTGTAACCGTATTTGTATCTGGGATGTAACTCCACACAGTTTTCCCATCTGAAACGATTATAGTTTGATTTTCTTTACCAGGTTCTGTTACAATACTTTTAATCAGATTAGGCTTTTTGAACATAGTTTTGGATTCTGATTCTTTGGTTTCTCCTCCAAAGTAAGAGGTCACGTGCATTGTATATGAATAATCTCGAGTATTGTTCTCTTTATCCATCATCTGGGCTGCAATTTGTTCTGCACTCATGTTTTTTTCCGTGCAGCCTGAAGCAAAGAGGGCTACAACTATGAAAGTCAGAACAAATATTGAGCTAAATTTTTTCATTGTTGTCATATTACTCATCTTTCAACAGTTCATTCTTTTTTAAATATTGTAAAACTAATAATCTTGAAGACATTTGTAATTATTTATGAATTTTTCAAAATTAAGCTTAAAACATTATCCATAAACCAAGTAATATAAGCACAAATCCACTGATTTTTTTCAAGTATATTTTATATGAACGAATTTGTTTAGATAGAGTATAACCTCCTATCAAGCCAATTCCGATAAAAGGTGTCAATACTCCAGCGCTAAAAGCAAGTAACAGGATCAGATTATTTGCTGTTCCACTAGTGATGGTTTTATTGAGCAGAACAAGGAGCATTGGAGCAGTGCAAGGAACTTTTACAAAAGAAAATAATATCCCAAGGAAAAAAATTCCACCCAGAGTACCCGTATATCTCCGAGCAGAGTTCTGAAAATAGTTATCCAGAGCAACAGGTGATTTTAAAATTCCCATGAGGTTTAACCCAATAAGAATTATAATTATGCCTGTAATATAGGAAAAACTTTCCAAACTGGGAATTGATTTCTTAAAAGAGAGCAAACACAGACCTAAAACTATGTAGGAACTCACCAGTCCCAATCCAAATATTACTGCACGTACCATACCGTTTTTTGTGCTACTGCATGTTCCTGCAGTAAAACTTAAAAGAAACCCTAGTATAGCCATTAAACAAGGTGAAAAACCTGCAAAAAGGCCGAGTGAATAGGCAAATGGCAAATTCAGATTTGTATTAATATATCCATTATCCTGTTCTTTTTCCGGCATCTTTTCTGTGGAATTTTCAGTATTCTTTCCCTCTTCCAAAAAGTATTTGTTGATTGATGTGTTTAGCTTCTCTTCAGTAATTTCTTCTTTAGGAATTTTTGTTTCATTGTTTATCACAATAGCCGGAACTTCAAGAAAACCATATTTGTTCCATTGATTGAAGCCATCAGCAGTGCTGGTATCAATTCGTGTTATCATGATGCTATTGTTATATTGAACTTCTATTCGATCGACAATAGGATCGGCTATTTCACAATCATGACAACCTTTTTGATGAAAATACTGAATTGTGATTGGATTTGCATACGCCGTCGGTATAAAAATAAGAGATAAATAAATTATAGTCAGGAGAGCTATTATATGAGAAATATTTTTCATGAGAATCCCTATAAGTACATCTTTTATTTTCACGAATCTGTGTATGTCGATAATAGGAAACTCAATTATCTGAATTCTGTTTGCGCTGCAACCATTTTATTCCTAGAACCAAAAATATCAGTAATATTCCAAGAATTATACTTCCTTTCAAAATAGGAAGAATAGGATAATCAAGAACAAGGTAACGTACAAAAATGAAGGTACATGCGATTACGTAGAAAACCAGCAATCTTATAGGATCTTTTTGATTTGCTTTCCTTTCACCATATATGATCTTTGAGAGTGAGACTCCGATAAATAATAAAAGCAAAATCCAGTATATCTGATCCATATTATAAACTAAAGAAGCATAAAGATAGGCGACATACAAAAGTATTGTAACGAGTAGAAGACCCATATGTTCTCGAATTGATGACGAAATTTTAGTTTCTTCATCTTTATAGACCTCTGTGATTTTTTCGTCATGAGACTTTGAACTCAAAATATGGTTAATTATAACGAAAAAATTATTGTTATCAATTTGTTCCTTTTTTCTATACCAGACCATAAAAGAGAAATGGATAGCTGTAATAAAGAGGGAAAGAATAAATACCCCTGACATCCCTAGCGGAATATATCCTTCCCTATTTAGTAGCCCAATTATTAAAAAACTAACAACTAATACTGGGAATGAACGTAATAATTCTTCTTTTACAATATAATCTATATTCATATATTGACCACCTCAGTACCTTCTAGAGGTTTAAATTTAAATTCAGTATCTTTTATGCCTGAATTTATAGAATAATTCTCATATTCTAGTGTCATCAGAAGTTTGTCACCGTTATAACTTTGGATCTTTAGCGGCATCCAGATTTTGGGATCAATCCATAAAAAACGATGCCAGCCTTTGGATTCGCTTAGTTTACTTGAAATTACTTCGAGTTTATAAGTTTTGACTTTTCCTAAATATTCACTACCTTTGTAATTGATAGTACAATTATCTGATATAGGGTCAATAAATTCACTATAGGTTGGAATGAACTGTAAAGGATTCTGTGAGGTGTTATTCATTAACCATGTTTTGTTTTTAATTGGATCATATTCCCATGTCAGTGTTCCATCTGAACCAATTGTTAAACATGTAGAAGAATTTACCCGATCGACTCTTTTATACATATTGGGCTTTTTG
Organism: Methanosarcina barkeri str. Wiesmoor; assembly: GCF_000969985.1. Taxonomy (GTDB): domain Archaea; phylum Halobacteriota; class Methanosarcinia; order Methanosarcinales; family Methanosarcinaceae; genus Methanosarcina; species Methanosarcina barkeri_B. Next base: position 1,688,651 of record NZ_CP009526.1, read on the forward strand.
ATTAAAAAACTAGATTCAGTGGTTATAGATTCATTTCCTATAAACATAGTTAATTTTTCATCATAAGATATATCAGATATCTCTTGTTGTTTATTGATCAAGTTTTTAGAGACCGATTCTGAGTTCACTCTTTCTTCAAAACCATAATAAAAAATTGCAAAAACAATTATTGCAAAAACAAGGAATAAACTCTTTTTTGGTACCATTTTCTCTCCTCATAAAAAATAAGAGGTGAAAACCTCTAATAAACATTAAGTATTTTTCAGTTCAGACTGAACTTTGTATATGCCACATCAATAACACTTTGCCAGTACAACTGCTATTTCAAGACCCATGCAAAGTGCAGCTGGTGAACAAGTTGGAATCGAAGGCATATAGTAACAAGGCGCAAGCACTGTTAAACAAACGTCACATATTGAGGGCGTTCCAGGAGGGCAAACAATACCTAAAACTGAGCAAAGACAGTCATCGATAATCGCCTGCGCAACACAGCTCCAGTAACCATCTTTTGTACTAGTGGTGAAGAAGTCTGCATTGACATCTCCAATTATAGCCCCTTTGCTCACAATTTGTGTATTGAGAATTTCCCCATCGTCACCTACTCTACTTAAAGTTAATTCGTTCAATGTTTTATCTTCAAAAATTTGTGTAGCACTCATTACTTGTGCAGGTTTTTCATCACTCCATATTACAAAAACATTGGATATTTGAACAGAGACATTATCCTTAGCAATAACTTCCACTGGCAATATAACTCCTGTCACATTATCTACAGACCCATCTTCCAGTGTTTTTTCTAGGGAATAAACTTTAGCACCATCTTCAATTTGTTTCAAGTCTGTGGCAGAAGGACTTCCTGAAAGTTTTTGAACATCTTTAAGATTTAGAGCAAAAGCAATTTTTTCGTACTTTTCCATTCCTGTTATTTCTTTCTTTTCAATTCCACTTGCAGTAAAATTGCAAGATGTCCCCGCAGGACACGCCATTGCAGGCGTAACCAGCATCATACTTACAACGAGCATCATCATGAAAAGCCCGCTGATTCGTCTAATTTTGCTGTTTAATTTCAATCTATTCCACCTCTTCACTTTTATTCAAGAGGCACGAAGCAAACTTTAAAATAGTTAAAAAGTAATATACTCCATGCCTTCGGGTATGCAGGGTTCAGGATCGTTCTCAAACTTCACTGAACTCTGCAAACATTCCCACTTATTCAGTTTTAGAGAATCCTTTATAAGTTTTCCGGCCAATTTCTCTAACTATCAGAGATCAGGGAATCTTTACAGATCTAAAATGAGCTACAAAAAACAGTTAGAGAAATTGGTCGAAAGTTATATATAGAATAGTTCAACGTCAATTATTCAAAGTATACAGCTAGTGATCAGGCTTTTTGCTAAAAAATGGCTGGTATGTTTTTGAGATATTGAATTTTTCTACGGCAAAATCGGACTTTAAGAGTTCATCTAGTTTTAAAACTTTGTCATCGATGTCTTTTTACCACAATAAGTAGACTGGAAAAACAATATCTGATTAATTAAAAAAGGATGTCGAGAGATTGAAGCAGACTTTTTCAGAAACTTTTTGATAGTCGGTATTTTTAAAACTGGATTCAAGGTTATTTTATCCATATTTTTCAATCAAATTTTCATAAGAAGGGTTTATTCTATAAATGATGTTTTTTCCTTTTCTTTCTTCATTTATGAGTTCTACTTCTTTAAGAGTTCTCATATACCAGCTAATTGTAGCTCTGGAAACTCCGATTTCATGTGCAAGAGCTGAGTTTGTATTACATTTTCCATTTTGTATTTCTGAAACTATTCTTTGATTTGTTATGTTTTGAAGAGCAGAAATAATTTTTATTTCTTCTTCATCATAAGTGGAATTATTTTCGAAATACCTAATCTTTCCGCCATCTTTATGGACTTCAATTTTGTTCTGAACTGCCAGAATAGTTATATGATGCCTTACTTTTCCTCTGCCTAAGCCTGTTTTTTCTACAATTTCACTAATGCATGCTCCCGGTTTAGTCTTGATATACGTATAAATACTGGACCGATTAAGATTATCTAGTACATTTTCTGTATCTACAATTTTGAATCCTAGTACCACGAAAATGAGTTTTGTAAAGTACAGCAATACGTCTATTATTGATAAGATTTGCATCGCAGCCAGCCAGAGCAAGAACTGCCAGTAGACTGTAAAGTCCTTAAGTTGTACTACCTCTTCTCCGTCAATCGAAACTCCGACCTGGTCACCTGGAGCTGGGCTTACTATATATTCCGTAGCTCCAGCTGTTGCTGTTAACAGAAAAAATAATAAGAAAATGGTAAGCTTTTTTTGAAGCTTAACGCTGGTAGATATTAAGCGTGTAACTTTGGCTTCCACTAACCGATTCTCCATATACTTTAAATTGCCAAGTTCCCTGTTCTACATATCCCTGAGAAGGATATATATCGAGGCATATCCTGCCATTTACGCTTCCATCATAATTATCACGGTAAGTTCCTACTTTGCTTCCTGATGGGGTGTAAACGCTGAGAGTCAGAGAATCACTTGTGTCTCCCCAATTCAGATCTACCTCAAGATAATTTACTCCTGAGCCTACGCCCACATAGTGTGTTATAGTCTGCCCCTGGCTTATATATTGAGTTGACCGTAAAGAAGAGATACAATTCTCTGTATCAGAAGAATTTTCCACCCAGGGACTAACAATGTAATCTTGTCCAGTAGAATCTAAAATAACTTTTGTGTTAGCATTTTCGGAGTCTTGTTTTTCAGCGGAAACCGCAGGAATAGTCATCAATCCTATAATAACGCATAAAATCAACACATTACAGGTTTTCATAGTAACACCAAAAAAAAGATTATAAACACAGATATATATAGTTTCTGTTAATATTATAAAACGACCAGTGTTTTATTATATAATAATTTACTACTAAATTTAAAAAAGGCAGTGTCTCGAATTTGCTGTAAATTTGAAGTCAAGTTTTTACGTACTATGTAGATAATTGATCTTCCGATATGGAATTCTCTACTCAATAACTTCTTGATATTTATGATTTTACAGAAAAATTGGCACACCATCTCTTTTTGAGTTTTTACTCAAAGTTGCATTTACAAACTTCTGTAATCTTAACATTGCAAATTCATTTACATTTATATGTCTTCCATTTTTAAAATTTTTAATTAAGTTTTAGTAAAAATTTATCGATTACATATATTTATCATTGAGTTTGAGGCATAGATCCGTAATAAGTTTCCAGAAATGTTGATACAAAAATCAGAATAATAAGCCCAATTTTGATCCATTTTTTTATCTCTGGACTGATTGTGGGGGGAAGTGAAATATATCTCATAATTATGAAGGGGATTGAAAAACCTGTGCCTATAGAAATCAAAAACGTAGACAGTACATGTGCAAAATAAGTGTACTGTGGGTAATAAGTCATTATTATGATACGAGTAACTGATGAAGCTACTAAGAAAACTAAGAAAATAGAACTAAAAATAAAGATGGGGTTTAACATACCTTCGCCTCTTGACAGATTTCACTTGAGCTCCAATTACATATACTTTGAGCAGCCCACATGCAGAATTCACAAGCTGCTCCTCTTATTTGCACTTGATCTGTAACAGAATCGTACTGCAACATTGTAATTTCACCACCACTTCGAACACCTGCCACAACAGCACTTCCAAGTTCATTGGAAGCAAATACAATTATAGCAGATTCATTTTCATCTGTGCCATTAAATGGTATCCCTACAAGTGTAGTTGTTACTGTTTCATTTTCTGTTGTTGTAGTCGTCCTTGATACGTTAATTTCTTCAATAGAGAAGATATAGCCTGATTTTGTCAATTCGTCTTTCAGCTTAAAGACACTTTTATCTGATAATGCCTGTGCTATAGCTTTTTTCTGTTCTTTTTCTGACAGTTCTATAGTTTCCACTTTCGCGTCTGAATATTTATCGTACTCGGAACTTAGCGAACAGGCTGGGCAATCTGCTGATGTGTTAGAGCTATCTGGTTCATTTTGTGCCTTATTCGATATATTATATCTCCTATTTTTTTTCATCTTCAGAGACCTTTGGACCCGAAAATCTCTTTTTTATCCACTTCCCATAAAACGCAAAAGCAGCCAAAATTGCAACTACACCTGAGACAAAGATAAGAGGATTTCTACGATCCATGAATGGGTTATCTACCTGGACTCGTTCCATGGAATATTTTCTAAAATCAGAAGTTTTATTCTCCATGAACAGAGTTCCGTTTTCATTTTCAAACCATATTTTTAAATTATGACTACCAGGGGTGAGAACAAAAAGATTCTCGGGATCCAGAGGCCCGAAATCATCCAGATAATAATAAAGAGTTTTGTTTGAGTCCACGGAATTTTCTAGATAACCGATTACATATGATACCTCATTCTCAGAGCTCTCTATTTCCTGATGAGGAGGTTCAGAACTTCTGCTTTGTTTTTCCTTATTTACAACATTTATGCTCTCGGTGCCTCTATTTCCATAACGGTCGGTTGCCAGAACCTTGATAGTATGTCCTCCTACCGGAAGCGAAAAAGTCCTGCCTGATTGGAGATTTCCCAGGCTCTGATTGTCAAAAAAGACTTCCACAGTACTTTCGGGGTCGGAGACGTTATAGATGAGTTCAAATGAGGCTTCTGAAATCTCCGGATTGGAAACATTAACAAGAGGAGCCTGATTCTCATCTGGATCTGCCAGATAAATAACACTTCTTGCAGCCAGAGTACTTGCATTCCTGATAACCGAAAAATCGATATTATCAACTGTATCACTCAATTCGTGGAAATTATCATGACTTTTGTAATTGTGGTGGCAAAGGACTACTGCAGGAATGTGGTTTTCCCAAAAGATTTCATGATCTCCTCTTTCTATAAGTGCAGATTGAATTCTAACCCCCGAATTTCTTGCTTCATTTTCAAAAATATCTTTAAGCCAGGCATACTGGGGAAGATAGCATACGCAAAGAGGTTCGTTTCCTACGCAGTCGAGATTAACAACTGCAACAATATTGTCTTTCAGCTCAGGATGGGCTTCAACCCATGCCTGGCTGCCAAGAAGATTAGACTCTTCTCCGGAAAAGGCAATGAAATATATTGTCCTGTTTAATGACTTATTCTGCAATGTTTTTGCAAGTTCAAGCATGCAGGCAACTCCACCTGCATTATCATCCACTCCTGTTCCGTTGGCCGATTCGCAAACGTAAGTATCGGACCAGATCGGCCAGAGATAGGGCCTTTTGACCCTGGAATCAAAAAAACCTCGTAGACCGGGTTTAGGAGGTACAATTATTCTTGAATCATAATGTGCAGTTACGAGAATAATCTCATTTTTAAGGACATTTCCCTCTTTAACTCCCACAACGTTTGCGCCACTCACATTCCAGTAATTGAAATTCCTTGTGCGTACCCTCACGGAAAAATTATCAAGAGAGACATGCAGACCTGCGTTTTCCATCTCATTTTTTATGAATAGAGAAGCTTCGGCAGCGTTTTTGCTTCCTATTTTTCTTTCCCCAAAAGAAGATATGATCCGGGTTGAGTTTTCGATTCTTGTTTGGGAAATGTCAAGAGGAACTGATAGAGGTTCTTCACTTAATTTTGAGAGCAGGGAACTTGTTTTGTCCGGACTATCATTCCAGCCAGAGTACGAAATATTGTATACAATTTTTTCTGGACAACTACTTGTTCCGCACTTTCCGCAGTAAATTTTCTGGATTTGATATTTTTCAAATCATGTACTTACTTTTTATAAAATCTCATCCAATTTCCCCTTGATGACTCTCTCTCCCATCTCTGAATCCACAACTCATCTTGGTCATTATGGCCTTATTGCTGGCATATTTGACGAACTTGAAATTTCAGATTTGATTGACACTCTTCTTCCTAAGAAAAGTGGTCATAACATTTCTCATTCTACTGTTCTTAAGGCAATGTGCATTAACGGTTTAGGATTTACTGAACGTCGTCTTTACCTATTTCCTGCTTTCTTTGAAAACTTGCCCACTGAAAGGTTACTGGGAGAAGGTGTTCTCCCAGAACACCTTAATGATGACGTTTTTGGCAGAACTCTGGACAAAATCCAGGAATATGGAGCAACCGAAATCTTCAATCATATAATTCTGCAAGCTATGAAACACGTTCCTATTAATCCTCGTTTTTGTCATTCAGATACTACAAATTTCAGTGTTTATGGTGACTATAAAAATGATGATAACGGCAAAACTATCAACATTACTTATGGTCATCCTAAAGATAAGAGAGTCGATTTACTTCGTTTTTCTATTTCTATGGTTACTGATCAGAAAAGAATTCCTCTGTTTGTGAGAGCGTTAGATGGTAACAGTTCCGATAAGAAAGTTCTCATCAAAACCATAAAGGAAGTAACACAGAACCTGAATCTTGATCAGAGAGTCTACCATATTGCAGACAGTGCATTTTATACTGAAGATAATGTCAAAGAGATAGGAACTAACGCTTTTTTCATCTCGAGAGTACCTGCAACCATCAATGAATCAAAGGAATTATTGATGACAGACTTAATTCTGGAAACATGCTCTGATGAACGTTATTCTTGTTCTGCTGTAAAATCCTGTTATGGTGGAGTAGAACAGTTATGGGTTGTATTCTGTTCAGAGGAAATGAAAAAGAAGGAAGAGAAGAAATTTGATGAAAAGATTCTCAAAGAGCTTGAAGCAGCAGAAAAGTCTCTTAAAAAGCTTTCTAATCATGAGTTTGCTTGTGAAGCAGACGCAAGAATGGCTGCTGAACAATGGTTGAAAGAGAATGAACTGTATGAATTCCAGAAACTTGAAATAAAAACTAAGTCACACAGACTTGGAAACAAGAAAGGAAGACCAAGGAAAGGTGAAGATGTACAGACTTTTTACCTGATAGAAGCAGAGATAAAACACGACCAGGAGAAAGTACAGGAAAAAAGAGCAAAGTTAGGAAGGTTCATTCTTGCAACCAATGATCTGGAGTTGACTCCAGATCAACTCCTAAAGTACTATAAAGAACAGGGAACAGTTGAAAGAGGGTTCAGGTTCCTTAAAGATAAGAGTTTCAGAGTGTCTGAGGTGTACCTGAAAAAAGAGTCCAGAATAGAAGCACTTGCAATGGTAATGGTTCTGTGTTTGTTATTGTATTCAATAGCTGAATGGAAACTGAGAACAAGATTGGAGGAAACAAAAGAAGCTATTAGAAACCAAGTAAAGAAGAAAACACAGACTCCAACAATGAAATGGGTATTCTTTCAGTTCAGGAGAATAACGGAGTTAGAGATCGAAATTGAGGGAAAGAGGATAAAAAAGGTATTAAATCTGGATGAAGAAACAATTAAAGTGCTGAGATTGATGGGAGAAAAATACGAAAAATATTATATGTGAAAAAATAATGCGGAAAGTAGGTTGTTCCATTAATTTCATGAAAATCAGAAGAAAGTACATGGTAATCATGGGCAAATACGGTTTCCGAAAGTAAAACTAAGATTAAAAAAGTAATAACTAGGTTTGCTAATTTTCTGCCCATGCTCTCACCAAAAACTACTCTTTTCTCAAGAATATAACTGCTATTCCAAATATAACAACTGTCAGGAAAGGACAGATAAATGCTATCTGTGAAGCGTTCGTATCATGGATTTTTCCTTCCTTAATTTTGTTATTGTAGATTTGGTTGGTAGAGCTTTCCGTTACGATACTTTCACTGTTATTTGATAGGAAATTATCTTTAACTGTATTATTACTGGAATTCCTTATTATTGAAATTCCAATACGGCTGTTGTTTGATATGAAATTATTTTTGACCGTATTATTGTTGGAATCAGTTATTTGAACTCCAACAAGGCTCAAAGTTACATTGTTACCTGACATTGTGTTATTATTGCTGGATTCAGTAAGTAGAATACCGTCATCATTACTATTTGAGACCATGTTATTTCTCAGTGTGTTGTTATTACTGCCATCTTCAATCCAGATACCGTCTTCTTCGTTCGAACTTGCATTATTATAACTCAAAATATTATTTTTGGAACCCCAAAAGTAGATGCCAAATCGGTTGTTAAAAGCATCATTATTGATGAGATCATTGCCGTTAGAATTTGTAAGACTAATGCCTCTCTCATTATCAGAAACAGTGTTCTTGCTTAGCATGTTATGATCGGAACTCTGGAGATCTATACCGATTACGTTGTTTGATAATTTGTTGTTATTAATAATGCTGTTATTAACTCCTTCGAGATGTACTCCGGCGGTTGGAGATGTAACAATGTTACTGGCACCAGTAATTTTAAAGCCACTGATAGTTACGTCATCCTCAGTCACATTGAAGATATGTTCTCCAGGATTGGAAGCCTGAATTATGGTATCATCTGGATTGCCAGAGTTAGATTTTATGGACACAGATTTATTAACAATCACATTTTCCGTGAAGTTTCCACTGTAAACAAGAATTGTATCGCCATCTTTTACATTATTGATAGCTTCCTGAATTATTGTGTAATTCGCTTCACCATTTTTGCTCACTGTGACCGTAGCTGCTTCTACGGTGCCTGCAATTAATATTAGATAAACAAACACCACTGAAAAATAAACTTTAATTTTCATATCTATCACTTTAAAAAATGGTCTCCAAAAATTCAAAGGAAGGTGCAATGTAACCTTCAATTTAATTATCCTGATTCTTTGTGTACCCTCCAAAACAGTAATAATTCCTTTATGGGACAGTAATTGTAGACACAGTACTATAACGACTCTTTCCAGAAGACATAGTAGTCTCAATATTTGTCAGCAGAAACGCAACAAGAGTACACTATTTCTAAGTGTATTCTTGTTGTCATTCCTTTTCACCCCGTGATTTAACTCCAGAAACAGGATTAAGTAAACCTTGAATTTATTCAAAGTTAACTTAATTAAGCCGCTGGACATTTAGAGTTCAAATTCGTTTTTCTGAGAGGTTTGAACTCCATAATTTAATACTAACGCACTCTATATAAAATACAAAGTTTTTAGCCAAATCATTAAACTATCAAATCAAATGTTTAACCTGTGATTTCATTTTTCAACGATAATATTTTATATGACAAACCGTTTGGTATTCTGAATATAGGTTATACTCAAAAGTGAAATATATACTATATTAGACATTTTGGGTTTTTTACTTGCAAAACCAATTTTTTAAAAATTCATTTATTTATCTGAGCTGTTTTTTAATGTTTTATCCTGAAGTAAGACTATTTTTAAAAGAATTTCAAATATGTTTTTCAATTTCATCCCGATAAATAGGATTTATACTGTATATTGTATTCTTTCCCATCTTATCTTCTTTAACAAGACCTGATTCATTCAACTGCTTCATATACCAGGTAATTGCACCTTTGGAAATTCCTGTTGTCCGGGCAAGATTTCCGTTGGTGTTGCATTCTTCCTTTAATATCTTATAAATTATCTTTCGGGTCATCTCATTTTGAAGAACGGAAATAACCAGTTTTTCTTCCTCACCGTATGTAGAATTATTCTGGAAATACCGGATCTTTCCGCAATCACTGCGGGATTCAATCAGATTTTCTGCTTCGAGAATATTGAGATGATAGCGAAGATTTCCCCTACTCAGACTCATATCGCTTGCAATCTCGCTGATACACGTCCCTGGACAAGCTTTGATGAAAACATATATGTGTTTTCTCTTTAGAGTCCCAACAGTACTTGGATGGTCCACAACTCGAAATCCTAGTACCACGAAAATAAGTTTTGTAAAGTACAGAATTACGTCTATTATTGATAAAATTTGCATCGCAGCTAACCAGAGCAAAAACTGCCAGTAGGGTATAACAGTATCCTCAAGTTTTACTACCTTTTCTCCATTAATTGAAGCTCCAGCTTGATCACCTAGAGCTGGGCTTACAATATATTCTGTAGCCTCAGCTGTTACTATTAAAAACAAGGATAAAAAGCAAAGGAGACAGAGTCTCCTATAATTAATGCAATGCGCCACCAAATTTGTAGCTCTGTTTTCCACTAACCGATTCCCCATAAACTTTAAACTTTCAGGTTCCTTGTTCCATATATCCCTGGAAGGAGTCTATATTAAGATATTCTTTTAATCGAGGAAATGCTTGTTTCTTTATTTTCATAGCGACCCACTCTTTCTCTAAAGGCACAAATCATTCAATAGCTCAAAAACAAAATAGGTAAACTGTTTTGGTTCATACTTTCTAAGAATTTCATATAAATTTCATTTTAAGCAAATATTTAACTGATTTTAAAAACTTCTCACACTTTCGATTTCTGTAATATAAGCGGAGCTTTCATAACATATCTACAGAGTATTTTACGTCCTCTTCAATTAAATTTACGATTTTTTATGGTTTTAATCTGAGTTTAAACAATAAGTAAATCTGTTTTTTGAGAAAGCCATTAATTACCTTAATTAATGAAAAAAGAGAGATAATATTCAATTTGATAGTGGATTTAAGAGGACCCTATATAATGTATTATCTGATCACTGTACACATCTTTAGCTCCTTCTGCATAAAGCTTCACCAGTTTCCGATCATAGAACTTTTTGTTTACTCGCCAAAACAGTACTTTCTCATGGAACAGTAATTGTAGACACAGATTGTAGACACAGTATAGCGACTCTCTCGCGACTCTATCCAAAAGACATAGCGATCTCAATATTTACCAGCAGAAATACAACAAGAGTTCACTATTTCTAAGTGTTCTCTTGTTGTCATTTCTTTTCACCCCGAGATTTAACTCCAGAAACAGTATTAAGTAAACCTTAAATTTTTTCAAAGCTAACTTAATTAAGTCTCTGGACATTTGGATTTCAAATTGGTTTTTCAGATATTTGAACTCCATAATTTAATACTAACACACTCTATATAAAATACAAAGTTTTTAGCCAGATCATTAAACTATCAAATTAGATGTTTAATCTCTAATTTTATTTTTCAGCAGTAATACTTAATATGGAAAATCGTTTGGTATCTTGGATATAAGTTATACCGTGTGTGAATTTTGAGCTGTTTCGGTTTTTTAAACTCCGTTTTACTTTTAAACATTTCAGATGTATTTACTCTATATTATATTCCTTCTATAATTTTGAGGAACAGCTTTTGCAGATTCATTTCCTCTTCTTCGAACATGGATACCGTACCACCTGCCTTCTTGACAGCTTTTGCAATTTCTGTACGGAGCTTCATTTTGGTATGGATGTATAGAACTTCATTCCGAACTTCAAGAGCCTGTACCCCCTCCACATTTCTTACGATTTCTGCAGTTTCAGAGATGGGAATATCCTGAACCTCAAGCAAATAATTCACACCTTCCTTTGCTCTTACAATATCTCGCAAATCCTCCACAGACCCTACTGCCAGAAGTTTTCCTCTTGCAATTATTGCTATGCGGTCGCAGATCTCTTCAACTTCTTCCATAGAATGCGAACTCAGAAAAACGGTAACTCCTTTACTTCGGTTCAGGTCTTTTATAAGGTCCCTCATCATCTGAGCGCCAAGAGGGTCAATACCACTTGTTGGCTCGTCAAGGAAAAGGACTGAGGGTTCGTTGATCAAAGCCTGGGCAAGCCCAAAACGCTTTCGCATGCCTGTGGAAAAACCGCCTGTTTTCTGGTCAATGGCACGGGTAAGACCTACAGTTTCAAGTAAATTTACAATCCTTTTTTCCCGAACATCGGGTTCGATATTATAGAGCTTTGCATAAAAACGCAGGTTCTGCCTTGCAGTGAGATTATCATAAAAACCGGCAGGTTCGGGAAGGACTCCTGTCTGTTCTCTTATATTTATTACCTCACGGATGATATCGAAACCTGCAACCTTTCCGCTTCCTTCGCTTGGCTCAAGCAAACCAATAAGCATTTTCATAGTTGTGGTCTTGCCAGCTCCGTTAGGACCCACAAAACCGAAGACCTCTCCTTTTCTCACCTGCAGATTTAGGTTATCCACTGCGCGAATTTGGTTTTCCTTTCCAAAAAATTTACTCAAATGAATAGTTTCTATTGCAAATTCACCTGTTTTATGTACAATCCCGCTTTGCCCTAATTCAGTGCTCATTGATTCCATACCTGTTGATTCCATACCTGTTGATTCCATACCTGTTGATTCCATACCTGTTGATTCTATGCCTATTGATTCCATACCCGCTACTCTCATTCCTGCCGATTTGCTTATTGATTCCATGTCTATTGATTCCATATTCATTGATTCCATATTCACCGCCTTCCGAATTTACGTACTACAAAAACAAGCACAATGATTGCAAAGCCCAGAAGAGCTATGCCAAGAAGCCCGCTACTTGATGATTTTTCAATATTCACCTTGATACTTTTCTCAGAGCTCACAATATCGTCACTCTTTGCCCTGATGAAAATTTCCTTAACTCCAGAACCTGCATTGGCGTTTGCAGTAATCTGCACAGGTATGGTTTTGGACTCTCCTGCTTCCAGTTCTTCTATCGTTCCAAAGCCCTGGATCTGACTTGTGATTCCGGTTACTTCGTTAATTTCAAGAGTAACATCTTCAAGAGGATCATTTCTTCTATTCTCTACTTTAACCCTGACTTCAGATGAGCCGCCAGGATTCAATGTTAATTCAGTAGGGGTTGAATCAACTTTAAGCAGTTCTGCATTTTCGAGATCATTATTGATATTTATTTCAAGCTGCCTAGAAACAGTCCGATCTCCACTTACTGCTGCAACTGTGATTGGATAAAGTCCACTTGTAGCATTCTGGAAGGGCTTGACCTTAACAGTGAAAAACTGTTCTTCACCTGCAGCAAGCATAACGGAAGAAAGCCTTCCGTCTTCGTCATCGTCAGTGACAAATTCCGTGTTCCAGCCTTCAGGCTGGCTCAAAACTTTAAGATTCAGTTTAAGTGGCTGATCATACCTGCTTCTCAAGGAAACTGCAAATTCTGCAGTCTTTTCAGGCCTAATTGCAAGTCCAACAATGCTGGAATTAAACTCTACGTATGCACTCAAATCCTCATTCTTTGCCATCTCAGGATTTATTGTTACACTTAGAGGCAAGAGTACACTCTGATTGCTTTTTTCAGGACATGCTGCCACTAAAATTTCATAATCTCCTCTGGTTGCATTGATTGGAGGATTTACGGTAACACTAAATTGCTGACTTCCTTCTCCGGGGACTCCTAACCTGGTAATCCTGGCTCCATCCGTTGAAAGCAAGTTAACTCCCCATTTTTTGGGTTTTGAAACAAGATAAATCTGAAAATTTGCCCTACTTTTATATTTGTTTTCTATAGTAGCCCCAAAACTGACAGGAATTCCAGGATGGGTTTTTTTTCCAGGAATATCAGAATAAATTTCCAGGTTAGACATTGCATTCCTGTCAACCGTTACTGTAAATTCTTGATACATCTTATCATAATTTCTGATACTTTCTCCATAAGGTCGTAAACCTATTTTTACAGGATATGATCCATCCTTTGCATTTTCAGGAACTCTTACCTTAAGAGTCAATTCCTGTTCATCAGCTTCTTCGGGTAGAGTAATCTGGCTTACCTGAGTGCCATCTGCATAGATACCTGCAGTCCAGTTTTCGGGGACTTTCTCTATGAAAAATGTAACTGATGTGCTTTCAGAAGTATTGTATCCCTTTTCTACGGTAAAGCTGAACTCCACCAGGTCTCCAGGCTTTGCAACCTTGCCACTGATTTCGTTTAAGACTGCAAGATTGGAAAAGTCTGCTCTGGCCGGAAAGGGCATGAGAGAAAATAATATGAGTAGTACAAGGAGGAATTTCGCTTTATTTTCAGGCACTTATATCCTTCCCAAGAAATATCATACATATAGTGATCAGGAAAAATTGGCGGGGTCGTAAGTGGAACTTCAAAGCTTAGCTATTTTAAGTCATTGATTTTTTTCTCAACTAGTAAGGTTGACTACTATTCCCAAAACTCTACCTCATCCTGAAAATACCTATCAATTTCCAGAAAACTTTTGTTATTTATATATTTTATGTCCAAAGTCTCTAACAATTCATACGTTGATTAAAATTATAAGAAAATTTATCATAATCCGAGTTTTTTCCAGGATTGTTAGAGACTTTGGACACAAAATTAATATTGATGTAAAAAAGTAGCAATTTATGGAGTTCAACCGGACGCGAAAAGAGAGATCGAACTCCAACCCATAAAAGAGATAAATCTGCATAGTTTTAAAATTACTTAATACTTGCGGATTTTACCTCTCGGTAAACAAAATTTGAGAGGTGTTAGCTAAAATGAACATAAAAGCTAGTTTAATGATAGCGTTCATAGCGTGTGTCATGCTTGTGGGTGTTGCGGCAGCAAATCAAGAAAATCATGAAGCAGGAGATACATGGGGAAGAGCAGCTCTTTTCAAATTAGGCCCTGGGTACAACTCAGTTAGTGGATCTTTAGGCGGACTAGATGTTGCTGATTACTGGCGCGAAAGTAACGCTGCTTCTAGTGTAAATGTCAAGTTGTACCTAGATGGAAGTTCACTTGCACGTGGTGCAGTAGCAGAGATGTACGAAGGCAATTATCCACATCCCTTTATGCAGCGTGTAAGTAGTGGTAATAACGACTGCCCTGATACTTACCTGAATCACGCCCCAGTATACGTTGTTATGACTCCAAAGGGCATTGGTGACTATACTTTTACTGTACGAAGGTATTGAGAGTTAAGATAACTTTCCATTCTGGTATTCGCACCAGAATGGTCAATTTTTTTTCAGATTACAGGACAACATTCTAAATTTGGACGGTGATTAAGGATGTTAAAAACAAATATAATAATTATATTTTTATTATTATTTGCTACAAATATAGCATCAGCAAACTCGACATCGGAAGATCTAAGTCTTAATGTCACACAGATTGATGAAATTCTCCAGATAGAAGATGGATTCGTAGTAACATCAACAGAATGGAGTCCTGATGGACAGTATTTGCTTGTAACCTGTTCCAAAATGAATTCACCTTTAAATTATATCGTTAAGCATTACTTATTAGATACGAATTCTCACACTTTCGGAGAAATAAATTATGGAATTAATGGGTCTGATACCAACGGAATATTGCAAGCAAAATGGACCCCATCAGGTGACAAGATATATTTCGGAGTTTCAAGGATTGAAGAAACAAATTCTGGTCATTGTTATATCATTTGCAATCCTGATGGCACGAATTTGAGGTGTATTGGGACCAATTATACTGATCTTTCATACATAATAAAGAATCTTGGGAGTATTGGTTTTCAGAGGAATCTTAACTGGAATCAAGATTCCAATAAAATCGTATTTGAATGGGAAAAACCAGGAAATCACTCTCCTGGAGTATATATAGCAGATGGAAAGGGGACAATTATCAGCGAACTTCTATCAGCAACGTATCCACAGCCTGCCTTGTACGACTCTGATAAAGTCTTTATTGTTAAAGATGAAGGAACTGTAGTGCTTGCCAATGATGAAGGCGATTTGATTCAGACGTTTCAACCTGAGAACAAAGATGAACGATACTGCGCTTTTTCACTTAGCCCTGACAGAAAAAAAATCATGTTTGCAGCAGGGTCATCAGACAGCTACAATTTACAGACATACGTCTCTAATATTGATGGTTCGAATTTAAAAGGAAATATCTCTTATAATGAAAATCTCTGGGCAAACGAATCCTGGCAGCCAAACGGTTCTCTTCTTCTGGTAAATCAGAACAGAAATCTGTATATTGTTGAAGGAGACGAAAATAATAAGCGTCTTTTATATAAAGGCAATGCCAGCGAATCCCAGTGGTTCCCAGATGGGAAGAAAATTCTTTTTGTTGAAAATGGAAACAAGCTGTATTCAATCGATATTGATGGAACCAATATAACTTTTATCACTAATTTCGGACAGACTTCATCCAATACATGGAAATATTTTGATGGAGGTCAGCACTTTTCAATAAGTCCATCAGGAAAAATCATAGCTTTTATGTCTGCTTTTGACTCAGCCACTGGAAAAGCTATTGAAAACTATAATATTGTTAATCTTAATATTGCTGCTCCTTTGTTCATTGTTAATTCCGAGGGCTCGAATCTCACTCAGGTGACGCCTGCAGTAAAGGGAAGATACGATACATGCATAAACTGGAGCCCTGATGGAAAGCAATTCACAATCGGGTCCACTATATATATGGATCCAGGGTGGAACCATGTGAATAACTCTCTAGTAATATTGGATTCTGAAAACTCTTCGTCAATCTGGAAGAGGTTGCCTGTAAAGGAAATTATCAAGAGCGAAGAATCTGGTACCGTTGATAAAGTCCAGATCAATGAACCAGATTCCATCAACACGTCGTCGCAAGTTGTCGAGAATAAGAAAACAAGCAGTCAATCTCCTTCCTTTACGTTTTTGCAATTGTTTATCTGTCTAATGGGGATCTGGTTATTGCATAAAAGTAAGGAGTTGTGATTCAGTGAATAAAGACAGCGTTTTAACAATTGCGCAAAAAGAATTCTCAGACAAATTGTACGAACCCAGTTTTATTATACTGCTAGCTATCTTTACGGGCACTATACTTGCATATTTGCAAAATCGTGCCGGTGGAGATAATTTTGGGGACGTTGTCCAGGTTATTGCAGTATTTTTTCCGTTAATAGGTATAGCCCTTGGGTATGACGGGATAATTAAAGAAAAAAATAGCAAAAGCCTCAGTGTTTTATTGACGCAACCGGTTTTCAGGGATAATATTATTACAGGCAAATTTCTGGGGATTTCAATGACCCTTGCTCTTGTAGTATTTTTTTCCCTGACAATAATTGCAGCTTCGGATTTTGTTATTTCCGGAAAAATCGCTGAGTTTGATTCTCTCTTGCGACTGTTTATTTTCGGGATATTTACCTTTCTTTATCTTTTACTTTTTGCCACATTTGGGCTTTTTACTTCAGTCTGGTGTAAAACAGAAATTGAATCCCTTACCTTTGGGGTTTTTGTCTGGATCAATATGTGTTTTGCCCTTGGGCCCACTATAATAACGCTGGCATCTTTCGCATCAGGTCAAACACTGTTTGATATGACAAAAGAATTTGCTTCTACAGCATCCTTATTTTATAATATCTCACCTTTGCATCATTTTGCTGAGGTAATTGTTGGAACCCAAGATTTGAGTTTTTATGGAGGGTTCAATGTTCAGTCTGAAGTACATGGATTTCTGGATACTCAGTATACATTACCTTACCTGCTTGGATATTACTGGCAAAACGTGATAATTTTGTTAGTTCTCCCATTTCTGTTTCTGGCAGCTTCATACATTTCATTTTTGAGAGATGATATTTAAGGAGGGAAAAATGTGGAAAATATCTCAAATGTCGAAGTAATAGCCCAAAAAGAGTTTACTGACCATCTAAAAAGTCCTGTATTCCTTTTATTTACAGCCACCTTCATGCTGGTTGTCATTACCTGGTCGTATGTACAGGGGACAGAAGTTGAATATACTTTGAATGTTCTTGGCAGTCCTGATTTGATGAGTGGGTTTGAAGGGGTAGCAGAGGTTGTCGGCCGTTTTGCACCAGTTATGGGTATAGTACTGGGTTTTGATGCAATCGTCAAAGAAATAAAATCCAGTTCTATGAATGTTTTATTGACACATCCCGTGTTCAGGGATAATATAATTCTTGGAAAAATCCTGGGATCAGGCTTGTGTATCTTGCTGGTGCTCTTCTTTTCCATTAATCTGGCAACTGGAGTCATGCTTATGGCTTCAGGAGTTCCAGTTACGATACAGCAAATCACAAGGATTGAGATATTCGTGATTTTGACTTTTTTTTATTCTTTAATCTTCCTTGCAATCTCTATAATGATTTCGACAATAGCAAAAAAATCAAATAATTCCCTTATGTTCAACCTTATTTTCTGGCTTATCATAACGATATTGCTTGCCAAATTAGTCTTTGTTGTAAGTTATGCTTTTTCTGAAGATCTCAATACAGCAAATGGTCAGACTCAAATCATAAAGAACTTCTTACCTGATTATCATTTTACTTCAACTGCTGTGGGAATCAAAAGTACTGGTACAGGAATGACTTCTGGAATAGGTGGAATATTTGACACACGCTATACATTGGGAGCCTGGGCATGGGAGTTCTGGCCCAACCTGGCATATCTTTTCGTGCTACCCTTCATCTTGCTTATAGGCTCAGTGCTTGCCTTTTTGAAAAAGGACATAACATACTGAAGGAAAGTGTTTCCAAGGAAGCAGATTTTGGTTTAAGAGACATCAGTTTAAAGATTGTTTTTCATTCTGATTCAAATACCAGAATGAGTTATTTTTCAACTTTTATTTTTTCAATTTTTGAAGTTAGCTTCCAAAGCTTAGGATGGAGATTCAAATGTTAAGAAATGTTTTCACAATATTTATCTTATTTTCATTGTTACTTGCTACAAATATAGCATCAGCAAACTCAACATCGGAAGATCTAAGTTTTAATGTTACACCGCTTAATAAAATTCTCCAGATAGAAGATGGATTCGTAGTAACATCAACAGAATGGAGTCCTGATGGACAGTATTTGCTTGTAACCTGTTCCAAAATGAATTCACCTTTAAATTATATCGTTAAGCATTACTTATTAGATACGAATTCTCACACTTTCGGAGAAATAAATTATGGAATTAATGGGTCTGATACCAACGGAATATTGCAAGCAAAATGGACCCCATCAGGTGACAAGATATATTTCGGAGTTTCAAGGATTGAAGAAACAAATTCTGGTCATTGTTATATCATTTGCAATCCTGATGGCACGAATTTGAGGTGTATTGGGACCAATTATACTGATCTTTCATACATAATAAAGAATCTTGGGAGTATTGGTTTTCAGAGGAATCTTAACTGGAATCAAGATTCCAATAAAATCGTATTTGAATGGGAAAAACCAGGAAATCACTCTCCTGGAGTATATATAGCAGATGGAAAGGGGACAATTATCAGCGAACTTCTATCAGCAACGTATCCACAGCCTGCCTTGTACGACTCTGATAAAGTCTTTATTGTTAAAGATGAAGGAACTGTAGTGCTTGCCAATGATGAAGGCGATTTGATTCAGACGTTTCAACCTGAGAACAAAGATGAACGATACTGCGCTTTTTCACTTAGCCCTAACAGAAAAAAAATCATGTTTGCAGTAGGGTCATCAGACAGCTACAATTTACAGACATACGTCTCTAATATTGATGGTTCGAATTTAAAAGGAAATATCTCTTATAATGAAAATCTCTGGGCAAACGAGTCCTGGCAGCCAAACGGTTCTCTTCTTCTGGTAAATCAGAACAGAAATCTGTATATTGTTGAAGGAGACGAAAATAATAAGCGTCTTTTATATAAAGGCAATGCAAGCGAATCCCAGTGGTTCCCAGATGGGAAGAAAATACTGTTCGTTGAAAATGGAAACAAGCTGTATTCAATCGATATTGATGGAACCAATCTATCATTTATCACCAGTTTCGGACCTACTTACTCCTATACATGGAAATATTTCAACGAAGGTCAGCATTTTTCAATAAGTCCATCCGGGAACACTATAGCTTTTATGTCTGCATTTGACTCATCCACTGGAAAAATGATCGAAGACAATAACATTTTTAATATTGAGATTGCCGCTCCTTTGTTTATTATAAATTCCAATGGTTCTAATCTAACTCAAGTGACACCTGCAGTAAAAGGAATATTTGATACATGCATAAACTGGAGCCCCGATGGTAAGCAATTCACTATCGGATCCACGAAATATAGCAATGGTCATGGGAATAGTTCTCTGGTAAAATTGGATACTAAAAACTCTTCGTCAACCTGGAAGAGTTTGCCTGTAAAGAGTGAAGAATCTGGCATCGTTGATAAAGTCCAGATCAATGAACCATATCCCAAAAATACATCACAGATTGCTGAGAGTCAAGAAATAATCAAGCAATCCCCTTCCTTTATGTTTATACAACCGTTTGTTTGCATAATAGGAATCTGGTTGTTACATAAAAGCAGAGACATGTGATATTGTGAACAAAGACAGAGTTCTAATACTGGCGCAAAAGGAATTTTCGGACAAACGATATGAACAGATATGAGCAGAATATAGGTTCATTTTTCATGATTTTAGGCAAACTTTCTAAATATATGGAGGAAATTCAAATGTTAAGAAACATCCTCACAATATTTATCCTATTTTCATTGTTACTTGTTACAAATATAGCATCAGCAAACTCGACATCTGAAGATATAAATTTTAATGTTACATCGCTTGATAAAATTCTCCAGACAGAAGGTGGTTTTGTAGTAAGTTCAACAGCATGGAGTCCTGATGGGCATTACTTACTGGTAACCTGTTCCAAATTGATTTCTCGTTCAAATAGTATTTACAAACATTATCTTTTAGACACAAATTCCCATACTTTTGGGGAAATCAATTATGGAATTAAAGAATTTAGTAGTTATTCCGTATCTAAGGTAGAATGGTCTCCTTCTGGAGATAGAATATATTTCCGAATCTTAAAGTTTGCTGGCCCTACAGATTCTGGTAGTTGTTTTATCGTATGTAATCCAGATGGTACGAATTTAAGGGGTCTAGGGACCAATTATACAAGTCTTTCAGATGTGATAGAGAATCTTGGAAGTATGGGTTTTCAGAATAATCTGAAATGGAGTCCCGATTCCAGTAAAATTGCGTTTGAATGGCAAAAACCTGAGAATATTTTTAGTGGGGTATATATTTCAAATGGAAATGGAACAAATACTCATGAAATTCGATCAGAAGCTTCACAGCCTGTCTGGTATGACTCTACCAAAGTTTTTATTCTCTCCCATAAGGGAATTGTAGAGCTTATCGATGATAATGGTGACTCAATTCAGACATTCCATCCAGAAAATAAAAACGAACAGTACTGTGTATTTTCAGTCAGTCCTGATAAGAGAAAAATAATATTCGTTTCAGGATTACCAGGTAGCCACAATTTACAAACTTATATCTCTAACACTGACGGTTCGAAATTGAGAGGAAACGTTTCGCATTATGGTGATACTGATGAGCATATCTTAACAAAAGAATATTGGCAACCAAACGGTTCACTTCTGCTAGTAAATCAGGACGGGAGTCTCTATATTGTAGAAGGAAATGAAAACAACAAGCGTCTTTTGTATGAAGGCAACGCTACCAATCCCCAATGGTTCCCTGATGGTAAGAAAATATTATTCGTTACAAATAAAAACAAGCTGTATTCAATCAATGTTGACGGAACCAACCTAACATTTATCACTAATTTTGGACTGACCACTTCTTATTTCTGGAGCCTTTATAAAGAAGCCAAACAATTTTCGATAAGTCCATCTGGAAATATAATAGCTTTTACTTCTGCTCTTTATCCTGATACCGGTAAAATTATTGAATCTGAGCCTGATCCCTCAACGCGTCAAAATATTGCTGTTCCCCTATTCATTGTTAATTCGGATGGTTCCAACCTCACTCAGGTGACACCTACAATAAAGGGCCTATATGAGATGTTTGGAGAATGGAGTCCAAATGGGAAGCAGTTTACTACTGACCCAATACAATTATCCGATTATCCTCAGCAGGGTGATGAGGGTAGTTGTTTAATTGAATTGGAAGCTCGTAACTCTTCTTCTATGTGGACGAATATGCCTGTAAAGAAAATTATAGGAAGAGAGGAACCTGCTACTGTTGGTAAAGCTCAAAATAGTGAGTCCAACTCTACAAACACATCGCAGGTTACTGAGAATAAAGAAACAAGTAAACAATCTCCTTCCTTTATATTTTTCGAATTATTTGTCTGTCTAATGGGAGTCTGGCTGCTGCATAAATCCCGGGATACATGATATTGTGGACAAAGACAGAGTTTTAACAATTGCGCAAAAAGAATTCTCAGACAAACGATATGAGCAGAATATAATAGGTTCATTTTTTCATGATTTTAGGCAAACTTTCTAAATTTTGGGGGTAATTCAAATGTTAAGAAATATTCTCACAATATTTATCTTATTTTCATTGTTACTTGTTACAAATATAGCATCAGCAAACTCAACATCGGAAGATCTAAGTTTTAATGTTACACCGCTTAATAAAATTCTCCAGATAGAAAAAGGATTCATGACAATTTCAACAGAATGGAGTCCTGATGGGCAATATCTGCTTGTAACTTATTCTAAATGGGTTCCTCCTTCAACTAATATCGTTAGACATTATTTATTAGATACAAATTCCCGTACATTTGGAGAAATTGATTATGGAGTTCATGGCCTGGATACCGATGGCATATTGCAGGCAAAGTGGATTCCTTCTGGTGACAAGATATGCTTTGAAGTTTCAGGATATGGACCAACAGGGGCTGGTAATTGTTATATCTTTTGCAACCCAGACGGTACGAATTTAAGGGGTGTAGGGACTAACTATGCCGATCTTTCAAAGATATTAGAGAACCTTGGGGATATTGGTTTTCAAAGGAATCTGAAATGGAGTCCTGATTCTAGTAAAATTGTATTTGAATGGCAAAAACCCGAAAATGCTTCTACTGAAGTATATGTAGCAAACAGAAATGGCACAAATGCCCGTGAACTTTCTTCAGCTACATATCCACAGCCTGCCTGGTATGGCTCTGATAAAATCTTTATTGTTAAAGATGAAGGAAATGTAGAGCTTCTCAGTGAGGGCGGTGATTTAATTCAGACTTTCCAACCGGAGAATAAAGATGAAAAATACTGTGTTTTTTCACTCAGCCCTGATAGGAAAAAAATAATATTCGCTTCAGGGTTACAGGGCAGCTTCGATTCACAGACTTATATCTCTAATACCGATGGTTCGAATTTAAAAGGAAACATTTCTTATTATGATGGAGACAATCCAGAAGATACCAACCTCTTGACAAAAGAATATTGGCAGCCAAATGGTTCTCTTTTGCTGGTAAATCAGAACAGGAATCTGTATATTGTAGAAGGAGACGAAAACAATAAGCGTCTTTTGTATGAAGGTAATGCCAGTGAACCCCAATGGTTCCCTGATGGGAAGAAAATATTATTCGTTGAAAACAAAAACAAGCTGTATTCAATTGATATTGACGGGACCAATTTGTCCTTTATCACTAATTTCGGACCGACACCAGCTCATTCCTGGTATAATTCAGACAAAATTGATCGTTTTTCAATTTATTCAATAAGTCCATCCAGTGATTTTATTGTATTTGCTTCTGCCCTTAACCCAGATACCGGAAAATTTTATGAAAATGAAACTGATAAAATTCTTGAAAGTGCGAATGACTCTAGATATTCAAGCATTGCTGCCCCTTTGTTTATTGTTAATTGCAATGGTTCTAGTCTCACTCAGGTGACACCCACAACAAGGGGTAGATTCGATATGCTCCGAAGGTGGAGACCTGATGGAAAACAATTTACGATTGAGTCTTATTACCTTTATAAAACTGATTGGGAAGACTTTCTGGTCGATTTAAACAATCAAAACTCTTCTTCTATGTGGACTAATATAACTGTAACGAAAATGTTCGGGAGCAAAAAATCTGGCACCTTTGATAAAGTCCAAATCGATGAACCAGATTTCACCAACACATCACAGGTTACTGAGAATAAAGAAACAAGCAAGCAATCACCTTCCTTTTCGTTTTTACAGCTGTTTGTTTGCATAATAGGAATCTGGTTGCTGCATAAAGCTCGGGAGCAGTAATACCACGAATAAATCAAGCATTTCAAGAAAAGTTATATTATGGAGGATGCCTGAACTAAAAAAGAGTTGTTGTGAAATTGGAATAGACTTTAACGGCTTTTAATAACCAATATATTAAAAGTCAATCCCGGTTATTTTACTTGTATTTTTCAATAAAGTTTTCATAAGAAGGATTTACTCTATAAATTATATTTCTTCCTTTTTTTGTTTCCTGAACTATCCCTATGTCTTTAAGGTTCTTAATGTACCAGCTAATAGTAGCCCTCGAAACTCCAATTTCCTGTGCAAGAGCTATATTTGTAGTACACTGACCATTTCTTATTTCTAAGACTATTTTTTTACTTGTTACGTTTTGAAGGGCAGAGATGATTATTTTTTCTTCGTTATCATAACTGAAATTGTTTTCGAAATATCTTACTTTTCCTCCATCTTTATAGGCTTCGATTTTGTTTTGAGCTTTAAGATTTTTTATATGATATTTGACTGCTCCCCGATTTAAATTTAATTTATTTACAATATCACTAATGTATGTTCCAGGTCTAGTTTTAATATAGTCATAAACTTTAGATTGGCTGGAGCTACCAGGTTCATTTGCTTGCCCTTTAATCTTGAATCCTAGTACCACGAAAATAAGCTTTGCAAGGTGCAGCAATACGTCTATTATTGATAAAATTTGCATTGCAGCCAGCCAGAGCAAAAACTGCCAGTATACTGTAAAGTCTCTAACTTGTGTTACTTCTTCTCCAGCTACGGACACCCCAAATTCATCGTTTGGAGCAGGACTTACAACATACTCCGTAGCCTCAGCTGTTACTATTAAATACAAAGATAAAAAGCAAAGGAGACAGAGTCTCCTATAATTAATGCAATGCGCCACCAAATTTGTAGCTCTGTTTTCCACTAACCGATTCCCCATAAACTTTAAACTTTCAGGTTCCTTGTTGCACATATCCCTGGGAGGGATTTATATTAATGCGTATCCTACCATTTGTGCTTCCATCAGAGCTATCGTGGTAAGTTCCGAGTTTGCTTCCAGAGGGGGTATAAACACTAAGAGTCAGGGAATCACTTGTATCTCCCCATTTCAAATTTACTTCGAGATAATTCACTCCTGAACCTATTTTACATTGTGAGTTATAGTATGTCCCTGGCTTATTGATTGGGTTGACCTTAGAAAGAAATGGAATTCTTTGTATCAAAAGAGTTTTCTATCCAGGGACTAACAATGTAATCTTTTCCATTAGAATCTAAAATAACTTCATTATTCGAGTTTCCTGAGTATCATTTTTCGGCAGAAACCGCAGGAATAGCCATCAATCCTATAATAACGCATAAAATCAACACTTTATAGACTTTCATAGTAACATCCAAAAAAGAATTATATATTCAGACATATATAGTTTCTGATATACTTTAAAACTACCAGCATGATATTATATAATAATTTGCTACGAAATTTAAAAATTACCTGAAAAAAGGTATAAATGTTCCTTTTGTCAAGAATTTCTTTTAAAACCCGAATTTGACAGATTCTATTAATTAATTCAGTATATTCTTACAAAAACACATTGAATTGACACATCAACTTGTGGCAAAATGAAATATGTCAAAAATAAATAAACACAAAAGATAAATTTGAATTGTATGAAGAAAACAGAAGCCTGAAACCAATTTACACATTATAAAATGTATACTTCTGTCAAATTAAATTTAAAAAGGAAAGTAGCAAGGATATTTTCTATCTTCAGTTTCAGAATAAGATCGTAAATATCTTATATACTTATAAAAGCCTTTAGAGTAACTTCTTTCGGGTTTCTTTCTCGAAGTTTGATATAAACAGGCGGACTAATAACAAAATGTGTTTCAGCTTCACTATATCTTAGACTGGTTCTTGTTATCGGGTACCCACCTGAATTTTCTGCTTGTCCAGAGACATAATCATTATGCAGGGCTATCTATCACCACGTCTATACTATTATTATAAGCCGTATTCGCTTTGCACTAATCTACGTCGCTTCCGAGATTGATAGCCCTGACTAAGGACATATGGAGTTCACATGGATCCTTAATGGAGAGTTTGAACCCCATAAATTACTACTAGTTCCTTTTATATAAACTGCAAAGTTTTTAACCAAATAATTAAACTATTAAGATGATGCTTAATTCATGATTTCATTTTTCTGCAATGTTAATATGAATAATTTTTTGATATTTGGGATAAAATATATGTTTTACGCAATTATTGTGAGCTTTAGTCATATTTTGTGCTTCGAGAATATTAAGATGATAGCGAAGAGTTCCACTGTTGAGGCCCACATTACTTGCGATCCCACTGAGTGCAGGTTACTGGACTTTAATAAGGCATTGTATGCACTTTCGGGAGGAAATTCTCTCTTTCATCAGGGATTTATACCCTTCTTTTCTCTCACTAGGCATTCATATCCTTCCTCACAAGTTTGATGTGCAGCTATCAGGATGATTAAGGATCCAATCACTTGAATCCCGCAAACTGACTGTGGTTCCTCTGTAGAGTTCACAATAATGGAGTAATACCGCCTATTGTGCTCTCAAAGAGGTACATACTTTGAAATAAAATTCAGTTTTTTGTATACCATTTTATCACTTTACAGAGTAATGTCTTTCCTGAGAAATGTGATGAAAGCTATTATAAACAATACAACCGGAGTCGTTATCAGCACTACAATATTCATCCAGAATTCTGTTAAGCACTGAGTGAGAGTATATTTAGTATCAAAAATCCCTCCAATGATTGGTTCTACGTTAACTCCCATAAAACTCAAATCAGTTCTGCCAATTACAGCCTCTCCATAGTGATGTATTGGTGATATATTCAAAAGTTGTGTGATCAATATACCTTCATTCGATGTTTGACCTGTCAATATGGCAACAACTGTCTTAAGAATTGCACCAAATAGTATGCAGATAAAAATCCATATAATAATGTTGCTGATTAGTGAATCAGTGGAGTTTTTTACTATCGTTGAGACGAGAATTGCAATTCCCAAAAATGTCACCGCATAGAAAAATGTAAGAATGGTGAACACAGCTATTCTGATTAGTTCCGTATATCCGATCTCGACTCCATAGAAGATCAAGAGTGTTCCTACAGATACAAAAACCGAAAATATAATTATAGCAGCCATCAATAACGCTGATCCAATTAATTTCCCTGCAAGAATATTATCCCTGAATATTGGATGAGTTAATAACACATTCAGTGATCCGGATTTCTGTTCTCTGACAACTGCATCGAATCCCAAAGCTATTCCAACCAATGGGGTAAATTGGGATATCATTCTGACATGAATACTACTCAGGAGAACTGAATTCTCGCCATACACCATGGAACCGATCATCATGGAACCAAGCATATAGGTAGAGGCAAATACTATTACTGTATATGTCGCAAGCAACACCAAAAATCCGGCATCTTGAAGATGGTCAGCAGCCTCTTTTTGAGCAACCACAAAAACATTATTATTTTTCATTCGAGTTACCCCATGTCCTTTGATACATCCTGGCGCAAAAACATTATAAATGCTATTATAATTAAAAAAATAGGAGTAATAATTAAAATTAGAACATTTGTCCAGAGTTCATTCCACCACTGCTCCAGCGTATATTCCATGTCAAATATCCCTTTCACGCTTGGTTTCTCACTCGAAACACCCAACCAACTCAAACCAGGTCTACCACTTACCGCCATAGCATAATGATGTGCTGGCGTCAATTTTTGAATATCTGCATTAAGTTTTAGAAAACGCTCATTATTGTCTAAATCTGTGGGTTTATGATCGGTTACAATAGAAACAGTTGTAGCACAAATCATACCAAATACAATACATAACACAACCCAGATCGCTATGTTGTATACCAGTGATTTTGTGGCATTTTTTGTCACAATCGAACTAAGTATGCCAAGTGACAGAAATATTGATAGATATAAGTATGTAAGAATTGCAAAGATTACCAATCGGTTTAGAATTGGTGAACTTAACTCGGTTCCTGATGCCAAAAGTATTGTTCCGAGAACTGTGAAAATTGATATAAATACTACCAGAATTAGTGTAATCATTGCTCCAAGTGTTTTTCCAGCAATGATATTATCCCTGTATATTGGATGTGTCAGAAGCACATTCAAAGACCCGGATTCTCTCTCTTTGCTAATTGCATCGAAACCAAGTGCAATTCCCATAAATGGCAAGAAGAGGGAAACAATTTGAGAGATATCAAGATAACCTCTGGTTATGGCATTCCCTTGTGGCCCAATTCCAGAATCATAACTTAAAGAAAAAATAATAGTTGTGAACATAAACATAAGTATTGCGAACCTTGGGCTCCATATATTGTCTGCAAATTCTTTCTGGGCAATCACAAACATATTCCGATATTTTTCCACAATTGACCCTCACATTATTTTTTTTACATGTATGCAGACGAATGCGATTAATATCCCCATAAATACAATGATTGCAGTAAATCCAGGTAATCCATAAGTGTTTGCATTGGTATCTTCAGTGGTATTTACTCTTGAATGCTCGTCCATATCTTTTTTGATTATCACCGTTTCGGATGCAGTACTGTTTGTGTAATTTTCGGCAGATATTTGTGTGTGGGTACCTTGTTCATGTATTTCGAAAATAATATTATCTACAACAATGAAGTGTCCAGATGGATCCAAACTGAGTCTATCAAAATTCTTCAATGGTAGTGGTATGTCCCAAGTATCATGCGTGCTGGTGTTTAGTACCGATAACTTATAATCCGTAGCAAATAGTACGTCTGTACCTTCCCACGAGTAATAGGACACATTTTCGATTGTCAATTCATCTGATTCGTTATGCAAAAATATGTCATACGTTTTTGTATAAGGTGGAGTCGTAGAGTTGGGATTGAGACTGACCGTAGAGATATAACCATTAGATGCCACCATCCCATCGATATCTCTATCCTTCTCGATGATTTTTTTCATCTTTCCGGTTATCGAGAGTGAATACAGTGCATATGAATCATCAGAACATTTTTTAACCAAAATCCTTTCGCTGTCTGGATACCATTGTATCACCCTTGACGAACCCGAAGTAAAAGTTGTAATTTTTACAGGCTTCTCTACATTTTCATCCACAAGGTACACATCGTAACTGACATCGTCGACTTTTTCTGATGTTTTAATCTCATAGAAAATTAATTTTTTACTATCCGTACTCCATTTTTCATCATACATTCCAACATGCTCTGCAGAATAAACCTGATTAAGTGCTTTTTTTTCAAGATCTAAGGTGATAATATCATGGCTGTTTTTTGAAAATACGATTTTCTTACCATCCGGAGACCATTCCATATCAGTTATTTCTACATTATCACCCGGTATGCTAAAATTGAAATCATTTTTTTCATCTAAATCGTAAATTATAATTTTTCCAGACACTAGTAAAGCCATTTTATTTTCTTTTGGAGACCATTTAAAGTTAGATAAACCAGTTTCGAATCCTATCATTTTTGAATCTAATTCTACCTTTTGAATGAGGTTTAGATCTTTTGACATGAAGAAAAGACTGGCAGATTTTATCTTATACCCGCTTCCTTCTACTAACTCCATATATGCAAAATAATCACCAGATTGGCTCCATAAAGGAGGAGTAATTGCTTTCCCACCATTGCTGGAAGTCATTTCTGATCTTGCAAGACGCGTTATTCCGGATCCATCTGCATTTGCTGCATACAGTGCCTCTACACCACCTAACTGAGGTTTTCCTTTTGGATATGCACTGACAAACACATCAATTAGCATATGGCTGCCGTCAGGGCTCCAGATTATATCAAAAACAGGTTTATTCCCGATATCAAGGCGATTCGTATCGACAAGACTCATGATGTCTTTGCCTACTGTCTGATTCAAGTCAGAAACTACGCTTACATTTGTCTGGTTTAAGCTATCGTTTGCAGAAACTGGGTGAAAAGATATGCAAACTAGAGCAATGAACATCAGTGTTAGTGTGATCTGTTTATTGAACATTTAATCCTTCTCCCCTGATCATAGGTTCAGATTTTTCTTGCCTGTATGCTATCGATTTTAAAATAGAAATTAATTCACGATTTCTAACACAATACCTAAAATTGATACCTTGATCCAAGTTTAATCAGTGCAAATTATATATAATTGTTACGAAGATGATGATAATTTATGAAGATTCCTTACTTAATGAGCCTATCCCAAAAGCCACTATATTATCAATAGTTGGGAATTTTCAGAATCGTTTTCATGATCTTGAGCTTGATTGATTATTCAAAATACAAGGCTCAAAAAGCAAATTTTAAGTTTTGGGATGAGCTCAATAAATAAAGCAGAAATTCTATTATTTTTGAGCTGTTTTCGCTTATAAAATTGAAGAAGAGAAGAGCAAGTCAGCCATCTCTATAAAATTTTAGTTAAATTATTTAAGTGTCTAGACCAGCAACTAACTGGTAGGAAAATTGCTTTCCGCAATGATTTCAATTTAAGTTTTTAACCAGATCATTGTTGTATAAAATGTATTATCTGGACACTGTACACATCTTCAGCTCCTTCTGCATAAAGCGTCACCAGTTTCCGATCAAGGAACTTTTTGTGTACTCTCTAAAATAGTCATAACTTCTCATGGAATAGTAATTGTGGAAACAGTACTATAGTGACTCTCTTCATAAGCTATGGCAATTTCGATATTTATCAGCAGAAATGCAACAAGAGTACACTATTTCTAAGTGTTCTCTTGTTGTCATTTCTTTTCACCCCGAGATTTAACTCCAGAGACAGGATTAAGTAAAACCTTATATCTTTTCAAAGTTGATTTAGTTAAGCCTCTGGACATTTGGATTTCAAATTGGTTTTTCAGAGATATTTGAACTCCATAATTTAATACTAACACACTCTATATAAAATACAAAGTTTTTAGCCAGATCATCAAACTATCAAATTAGATGTTTAATCTCTGCTTTTATTTTTCAGCCGTAATACTTAATATGGAAAATCGTTTGGTATCTTGGATATAAGTTATACCATGTGTTAATTTTGAGCTTTTTCGGTTTTTTAAACTCCGTTTGACTTTTAAACATTTCAGATGTATTTACTCTATATTATATTCCTTCTTATATTCCTTCAATAATTTTGAGGAACAGTTTCTGCAGGAACAGTTTCTGCAAATTCATTTCCTCTTCTTCGAACATGGATACCGTGACACTTGCCTTCTTGACAGCTTTTGCAATTTCTGTACGGAGCTTCATTTTGGTATGGATGTATAGAATTCCATTCTGAACTTCAAGAGCCTGTACCCCCTCCACATTTCTTACAATTTCTGCAGTTTCAGAGATGGGAATATCCTGAACCTCAAGCAAATAATGTACCTCCTCCTTTGCTCTTACAATATCCTAGGAGTTACACAGTTGGCCTTTCACATATCTTTTTTACTAACTCTAAAAGTATACGAATTAATTTAACGTGTATTGAGGATTCCTTCAATATTCCGTCACTGCCACTCTTTCACTTTTCATAGCACTTTCAAACCATGATATTCCACTTTTTATTCTTTGTAATTCCAGTCTAAGAAAAGCTCTTAGTGATAACTTTATATGTGCTCTTTGTGACTCTTCCTTTCTTGCCTGACATTTTTCGACACCACATAATTGCTTTATTCCTCTATGATATTCCTCAATTTTCCACGACTTCTTTGCCAATTTCTCACGTTTTGATTCATCCATATGGTTCATCTATCTCCTGCATATCTGTAACCCAGTGTTGCATGTCTCCATCTTTTGAAACTATTCGAAACACCTTTACAAATCCATATGCTTTGAGGTGAACCACACGTCCTTTTGGAGGAATAACTACTGTTTCAAGTGACACATTTCCTTTGTTGTCAGGATTTACCAAACGATTACTTTATAACCTTGTAAGGAAATGACATTCTTTTTTCTTCCCATAGTGATTTCGTGTCTTGAGGTTGCCTTTGAAGACAACGAGTAAAAGCGTCATGAGAAGGTGCATTAGCTACGTTTGGATAATATCTAGCAGCTTCAGTGCAAGTAAAAACGTTAGAATCCGCGATGAGGAGATTAATGTAGTCGATGTCATTAATTGCGTAAGTCCTATAGTTATTTGACATCTGCAGAACGCGGGGAAGGGCTTGGGGACTTGTTCTCAAAAGAGAAAGAAATGAACCAGGAAGCTTCTCCCCCGAAACTGAGCCGAAAGGCGAAGAATTAAGGGAGACGTAGTTCACATTGACTAATGTTAAAAAACAAAATTAAGATAAATTAATTTTTATTGCTTTTTTGCAACATCGGCAAGCCGTTTTCCAATTTCTCTGCACTTTTCCAGATCTTCTTCAGACGGCCTATATCTTACCTGAAGCCCGGGTTCGAGCACATCGACTCCTGTATTTTTTAATTCCTGTTCTATGATTTTTACTGCTCCGCCTCCCCATCCATAAGACCCAAATGCTATAGCTTTTTTCTTTTGCGGACGAAGACCTTTAGTATATATTAAAAAGTCGCCAACGGTTGGAAAAACTCCATTATTAAGAGTTGGGGAACCCACTGCAAAGGCAGCCGCGTCAAGCATCTCTTTCATAATGAGACTTCTAGCATTTTTACGCAGGTTAAGCATTTTTACTTTAACACCGGTAGCCCAGATTGCTTCTGTAATCTCTTTTGCCATTATTTCCGTGCTGTTCCACATAGTATCATATATGACGAGCACTTTTTCTTTTACTTCCCCATTAGCCCAGGCTTTATATTCTGCAAGGATCTTTTCGAGGTCCTGTTTCCAGATGATTCCATGAGAAGGCGCTATCTGTAGAGGTTCTATTTTCATTTCTTCTATTAACTTGAAATAGCGAAGAAGAGCGATGTGGAAAGGCATAAGGATATTCGCATAGTACTCAGCTGCTTCTGGAAGCACGTTTCCTACTTCAAAATCATATCTTTTTGAGGTAGCTATATGCTGCCCGAAACCGTCATTTGAGAAAAGGATTCTATCTTCTTTCAGGAAAGTCTCCATGCTGTCAGGCCAGTGAAGCATTGTAGCTTCCAGAAAGATAAGAGTCTTACCTCCAAGGTCTAACTGGTCACCTGTCTTAACAGTTTCAATATCCCATTTCTCACTACCTGCTTCTCTGAAGTAACCGTTGAGGATATCGAGTCCTTTTTTTGTAATTATAATTTTTGCGTTCGTTTGCTTCTTAAGCTCTGCCAGGGAACCGGAATGATCTGGTTCCATATGGTTTACTACGATATAGTCAAGCTTTGAAGGGTCAATTATCTTACTGATTCGTCCAAGCATCTCTTCTGCAAAAGGAGCTTTTACAGTATCGATAAGGGCAGTTTTTTTCCCAATTACAAGGTATGAGTTATATGTTGTTCCCCCAGGAGTAGTAAACCCATGAAAATCTCTGCCGTTCCAGTCAATTGCTCCTACCCAGTAAACTCCTCTGGAGAGCTCAACAACTCCACTGATTTCTTCTTTTGTGTTCATATTACTCAAACTTCCTTTTATCAGGTCTGCATGCGGAAATTGGTAACATAATCTAGATAATTGTCAATTAATTCATAACTTGCTAGTTTTAAATAAAAATCTTCACTTTTTCTCTCATGTCTCATAGCTGCAAGAAAAATACCTGTATCTCCCAAATTGATTTCATCCCCTTTTGTTCTTATTGGATCAAATTCAGGAATGAAAGACTGACTGCTAGGTATATCTGTATTGACTAATGGCAGTTTTTTTGTGTCACGGTATTTTTCAAGGTAGCCAAGATGCTTTGATTCTTCATTTTCTAAATATTTATATAATTTTTTAGTTCTTTGATTTTCTATTAAAGTTACTTTTGATAATAAAACTCCTTTGCTTCTTATTCTCTTTCAATTGTAAAAAATATGGCTTCTTCAACCCATTTAAGCTTCTTTACTCCTTTGATTACATCCTGAGATGAACTTTCCATATTATTGTCCTCTTAGATACGTGCCTTGGAGTTTTTAGCACCATTTTTAGTCTTTGGTTTATATTTTTCTTCTTTTTCTGTTGTTCTTTATTTTATCCTGAAATACTTTCTCTTTGAATCTTTAACTATTTTTTTTCAATACCTACCTAACAATTCAAGCAATCTTTCAGATGCCTACCTAACAATTCAAGCAATCTTTCCATTGATTTAGTTGATATTTTTTTTTCAAAAATCTATGCTATCTGTTTTTAAGTAATGCATGAGCCTATCCCATAACTCAAAACTACTTCTCCGAATCTGGAATTCAGAATAATCAATGAGTTTTTGATCACGTTTTGATCACAGGGAATTGTTCTGAAACTTCTATCAATTTTAAGTATAAAGCTGGTTTTGGGATAAGCTCCATAAATAATATAAAAGGCAATACTTAAAACATGTTGAATATTGAATTTTAATACATTAATAGCAAAATTACCTGAGGTTCAATTGTAAAAGAGAAAGTTTATGATTATTACCAGGAATGTTTTAAAATTCAACAAGTTTATTGTAGAATATAATAACTATTTTATTTTATAATAATCAAATACAAAAAAAATAGGAG
The DNA here is from genome assembly GCF_000969985.1 of Methanosarcina barkeri str. Wiesmoor. Classification (GTDB taxonomy): domain Archaea; phylum Halobacteriota; class Methanosarcinia; order Methanosarcinales; family Methanosarcinaceae; genus Methanosarcina; species Methanosarcina barkeri_B. The sequence continues at coordinate 1,722,993 of NZ_CP009526.1, forward strand.
TTTGCCTAAAAATTATAATTACTTTCTAAAATTTCTAATTTAAAAATATTCAATTGGATTTCTAACTACAAAACTAGTTTTGAAATTTTATAATTTAACCTGTATTTGGCAGGTTAACTCAACTAAATATATTTTCATATTTTTTTCCATGAGGCTCAATGTCTTCCGGTTAATCTCTTTCTTCCATGAGACTCAATGTCTTCCAGTTAATCTCTTTCTTCCAGTTAATCTCTTCCATATTTAGAATTTCTTACTTTGTTTTCCTTTTTTACTGCGTTATAAGTTCTGTAATTCTCTGAAACTTGAAAAATATCCCTCTCATTGTTGGTCTTTTTGTTGGTTTCCCTTTTTGATCTGGAACCGTTTCGTTTTCTTCTTGTAATTTTGTCCTTAATTTCCATTCGGCAATTGAAGAAATCATTAGGCAGAGAACCATTATCATTGATGTGAAGCATGATTTCCGTAAACAGTTTTGCAGGACCATACTTTACGATTATTCTATCAAGAGTTTCTACGATAACGTCTTGATTCAGGTCTTCTCGTGTGACGCTTTCTCCAAATAATCTTTCTGTAGAAATATTCCTGAAATAATCAGGAAAAAGGTACAGACGTTGCCCTATGAAACTAAGACCATTAGGTACTATGGCAAGGATGCAGACGGGATGAGGAACTTTGTGATCTCGTTCTTTAGAAAGTTTCTCATCGATCAGTTTGTCAACTTCAAGCTCTCAGAAAACTCCAGAAATGAGACCAAGGTGACCTAAGAATCTTGTACGTTTTATTGAAGATTCAACTCTTCTACTATTGTTTTTATCTGCAATGGAAGATCAAGAAAAAGATATGGAAATTAATTATTATTAACTTATATGTTTACCTGCCGAATCTAGGATTAAGAATGGCACACAGCACATTAAGAATGGCACACTACCGAATTTTTGAATATGGCAAAAAGGCCTTGTTCTCTTAAAACTCAACTCTGGTTGTCCTCCGAAGCTAAATTCATACTTTTGTAAGAAGTTACCCCTCTTGAGCGAACGAAGTGAGCGAAAAGGGTGCTGTCCCCCTTAGACGAAATTCAGGCAGCGAAGCGTATCTGTCCTCTCGAGACGGAATTCGGGTGACAGGACTCGGGTAACGAAACTCGAGTGATGAAGTGCAATTCGGGCGTAGAAACCCTTAAAACGATGAAAAAGCTTAAAACAGGAGGGTAATGGAAATGCTTTACAGAAAAATTCCAAAGAACGGAGATGGACTTTCAATACTGGGATTCGGATGTATGCGCCTTGCAGCCAGGGACGGAATGATAGATGAAGAAAGGGCTACCCGGCAAGTTAGATATGCAATTGATCACGGAGTAAACTATGTCGACACGGCCTGGCCGTATCACATGGGAGAAAGTGAGCCTTTCCTTGGGCGGGCTCTTGCAGATGGATATAGAGAAAAAATTAAACTTGCTACAAAACTTCCTTCCTGGACAATAAATAGTAGAAAGGATATGGACAGTATCCTGAATGCCCAACTTGAAAGGCTCAGGACTGACCATATCGATTATTACCTTGTTCACGGGCTTGTAGGACTTTTATGGGACAAAATGGAAAAGCTTGAAGTGCTGAATTTTCTTGATAGGGCAAAAGCTGACGGCCGAATTATAAATGCAGGTTTCTCCTTCCACGGATCGGCAGGGGATTTCAAACGGATTGTAGATGCATATCCCTGGACTTTCTGTCAGATTCAATATAATTTCCTCGATGAAAAGAATCAGGCAGGAACGGAAGGGCTTGAGTATGCTGCTTCAAAAAACCTGGGTATTATTATCATGGAACCCCTGCGAGGAGGCAAGCTGACAAATCCCGTACCTCCTGAAGTACAGGAGATCTGGAATGAAGCTCCTGTAAAGCGCACTCCAGCCGAATGGGCCCTTCGCTGGATCTGGAACCGGCCCGAGGTTACAGTTGTGCTTTCAGGCATGAATGAAGAGTCTCATATTGAAGAAAACCTGAAAACCGCATCTGAAGCCTATCCAAACTCTCTGACTGAAGCCGAACTGCAGCTTATAAAAAAAGCGGAACAAAAATACAGGAAACTTATGAAAACCGGTTGTACGGGCTGTAGATATTGTATACCCTGCCCTTCAGGCGTCGATATTCCTGGCTGTTTTGAGATCTACGATAACTTTTACCTGTCAGGTAATGAAAAAGAAGCAAAACTTATGTATGCGGCAAAGCCAGGGGGAATAATAAGAGGGGATGCAGCAGGGTATGCCTCCCAGTGCGTCCAGTGCGGACAGTGCGCTGAAAAATGCCCACAGCACCTGGATATTCCTTCCCTGCTCGAAGCCGTGAAGGAAAAATTTGAGGGCAAAGACCATAAGGGATGGAGAATGATAGCGAAAAAAGCATTCAGAAAAGAGTAAAGTGTTTGGGGGAACATAACGGCATTAGGAAAAGAATAAAAGTGTTTGAGGAAACATAACGGCATTAGGAAAAGAATAAAAGTGTTTGGAAAATCATAAAGGCGTTTGCGGAAAAATACAGGTTAGATGACAGGCATTAGCCCTCAAGTATTAACCGTTCTAGTCTGTTAGTAACCCTCAGTATTAACCTATTTAGTCTGTTAATAAAGTGACCTGTGGACAAACATATTTTTTACATTTTATAGCATTTATCGATTATGGGGTCCTTTATGACTTTTTCCCTCAGCACTCTTTCCCTATCGAAAAAGCTTTTCCAAGATTACACCCTACGCCATAATAGCTTCTATCCCCCGGGCTGTATATAACAGGTCTAATTTTTTCAATCTCAGGATTTCCTTTTTCATCGAGCACGGATTCGTCGGCTTTGATATCCAGGATTTCTCCTACAAACAGGGTATGAAGCCCGATCTCGAAGTTATGCAGAAGTTTGCACTCAAGAACAAAAGGAAACTCACCCACATAAGGAGCAGGCACAAGCTCACTTCTTACCGGCGTCAGGCAGGCGGTCTCAAATTTATCTTCATCCCTTCCGCTTGCGATTCCAAAGTGATCCGCTTGTTTTACATAAGCTTCTGAAGGGATACTGACAGTAAATGCCCTGTTTTCCATGATGTTGGCATAGCTGTAAGTCGCTTTTCTTAAGGATACGCTGACACATGGAGGGTTCGAACAGCAGATTCCTCCCCAGGCTACAGTCATGGCATTTGGCTTTCCATTCATGTCATAGGTACCGACAACCCAGGTTGGAGTCGGAAATGCAAGTGGCTTTGCTCCTATTGATTGTTTCATGTTTTATTTTTCGTTTCGATAGTACAAAATGCTTTCGTGACCTATCAGCTTGTATTTCTATAATCAGGGAAAGTTTCTGTAAAAATTCGAAGTCTTTTCTTATATCTGCAACAGTATGCCATTTTTATGCACGTATTTCCATACCACACTTTTCATAATGATTTCATCTATACCTGTACACAGAACTTATCTGCCCTGGAACTTATCTGCCCCCTGGAACTTATCTGTACTTATACATGGGGTTATCCGTACCCATGCATGGACCATATATGTCGCTAAATTCATAGAAAGTCTATCTTCTTTACTGTTTCTAAATATGTATTCTCTTCAGAGTCTTAAGGACAGTTTTTCAATGAGGGTTGCTGCACCATTTTCAATTATTTCCGGTTTTTTTTCGCCGGGCATCTGACAGTCATACAAACCGGCATTCAGTTAAAAATTATTAAATATCTTGTATAGTTGCCGTTAAATAATATGTGAGCCATAGGATAACATATAAGAGTATCAATTCATTACTCCCTTTTCCGGACGAAATTGCTACAAGGGGCTTATCTGGTAAGGGAAAATTGTGGGGGTGCAAGATTGAAATATATAAACAAATACGGTAAGCTATTGCTCAGTGCATATATCATGAAGAAAATGAAGTCAGTAAAATCTCCAGGGAAAAAAGGAATATTACGTAAATATGCTAAGTTAGCTCTTGGCGCGTATCTCCTGAATAAACTCCGGTCAGAGAGACTTGAAAAGGAAGTAGAAGCCGAATTTGAACCGGAAGAAATGATGCTTAGCGAAGCAGAAGAAGCTGAAAAAGGCAGGGGGAGGCCTTCAATGAAAATGGGTAAAATAATTCTTGGTGTTCTTGCAGGCGCAACACTTTTATACGCTATTAAAAGGCGTGCTGCTAAAAAGAGGGGTCATAAAATCAAAGTAGAATGAGCCTGGAGGGAGGGTATAGACCTGCATAAAATGAATAAATGGTGTAAACTCATGCTGGGTGTACTCGCAGGAACTGCCGTCATACATACCGTTAAAAAACACATGTGCTGCAACAGTTTCCTTCCAGAAGCTTTAAAATCTTTTTCCATTCCTTTCAAGCACAAACACACTCCTCCGAAGGTAAAATCCATCTATCCTGACAGGCAGACCTTTGCTTTCAGGCATGATTATCCTATCTGGGTCGAGTTCGATACGCCTATGAACAATGCAACCATTACGAAAGAAACCGTAATAGTTAGAAGTTCTGCATCAAAAGAGCCTGTAGACGGATTACTGGACACAGGATCCAGAATGTTGATGTTCCGTCCTCATGGCGAATATCCTATAGACGAATCAGGTGCCGAAATAACAATTACTTTACTTGGGAGCGAAACCGGATCAGGATTCATAATGGATGAGCGCGGTATTGCTCTGGATGGAAATGAAGACGGAAAACCTGGCGGAAACTATGAATATACTTACAGAATTATAAGATAAAATTGAAATATAGGATAAAAACAGGCTACCTTCTGAAATAAGCCAACTTTTAACTTATTTCAGGCTATTTCTTTTTCGTGTATAACTTTTTAACTTTCAATTTATGTAACTATTCAGGTACCATAAATCAGCATCAAAAGCCGTAATTTAGAGTTTTTGGTATTTATAATACATTTCAGTCGATTTTGTATACTAAGGCCAACTGATACCATTTTAAATTTTGATATGAATCACTTATTAGACAGATCCCTAGGACCAAAATCGGTGTTATTCGACTCATTTTAGGGTACCTGAATAGTAACCAATTTTTTAACTTTCAATCTTTTAACTTTTTACTTTTTTCTGCAGGGTAGCAAAAATTCTGTAAATTCCTATTGCCTATGTGTTTCTTATACATTTTTTACATTTTCTGTCCAGTAATCGAAGAAAAAATTTGCATTCCTGTATGCTGTGTAATTATTGAGTTTAGAAAAACGACAGATTCAGTTTGTTAAACTTGTTTTACAATTCATTCAATTCGGTGAGCTCATTGTAAGTTTTGCATAAATATTAAATAGATTACTTTCATATTTTATGAATAAATAAGCAAAAATATAGGAGACAGATGTTTTTCAATTTAAGAACGTATTGATTTTTATGAGAATATTATGAGGATATCCACACAAAACAACGAAGAGCCAAGCTGCTATGGTTTATTAACAATTATTGCCCCCCCATTTCTTTCTATTTTTTTATTTAGGGTATCAAAAAACTCCACTTTATGATATATTGCCAATGAATTTCGGGAATTTTGTGGTTGGAATAATTTTAGTAATTGTTTATAGAGGATTCTTAATAACACTGCCTGGTAACGGAAAATTTTGTTATTTTTTAATACTAACCCGTTTAATAGGAGGATTTTTATGAAAATTCGATTGACAAATAGAACTCATGCAAGCGAAATAAAACCTGCAAGACCAAAAAGTGAGCGTTTTTTTGCCTGTTTGCTATTAACACTTCTTCTTTTTGGTTTACTAACTTCTCCAGCAATAGCTAAGACTAACTGGGATATTTCTCCCTCACATCCGAATGTTGGAGATACTCTGAAACTAACAGGCACAGCTTCTCCGGAAGAGGAGCTCGGAGCTGATATTTCATTTAAAAAAGAGCTCCCTGTTACCGAAGGCAGGTATCAGTATTTACTTGAAGAAATAAGGATCCCGTACGGTAAAAATAACCTTTTTACTGTCACAGGTAAGGGAGTGGAGAACCTTGACGTAAGCGTAAAGAAACTGATCTGGATCAAACTGTCTTCTGATGCATCCGGTGGAACTGCAACCATTTCTCAAGGACATGTTCCTCCTTTAACTTACAAAATTCTTATTAGTGGCGATGCTCTGAGTAAAGCCTCTTCCGTAAAACTTACAGTTACGGCATCTCAGACTATAACAGCTGACTCAAACGGAAATTTCGAATTTAATTATGACACTTCTGCATTGCCCGCAGGCAAATATGTAGTAACGATAGGGAATAAGGCAAAAACAATCGAACTTGGATCTGGAAATCAAAATGCACCTGCTATCAGTAGTATCTCACCTTCAAAAGGACCAAGTGGTGAACAGGTAACTATAACTGGAACAGGTTTTTATGGAGCAACAGGTGTCTATTTTGGAGGGAAAAAAGCCAGTTATTACTCAATTCAAGGTGGTACTAAGATTGTTGTACCTGCCCCGAAAGGAAGCGGAACTGTTCAAGTAACAGTAAACTCTGAAAATGGAAAGAGCAATAGTGTATCATATACCTATACTTCACCGAAAATCAGTTAAAATGATAGAGTTTTTCAAAGCTACAAATGTCAATTTAACAGTGTGATATCATAGATTTTAGCACAAAAACTATGCATAACATGCAGAGTCCGAATATCCATAACTTTTGGTACACTGCCGTGAAGGCAGCGTGCCTAAATTTCTGTAATTTTGATCCCTAATTTTTGTATAAGCTTTTTCCTTAAAACCTATGCATCTTAAATTAGAATTTACTATGCATCTTAGATAAAATGTCAAATAAGAAAGAGCGATTACTCGCTCTTCCTCTTCTAAGAACCGGATGTGCACTTTTCAATGAATCCGGCTCAAGCGTTAGATAACCTTTTCTGTATCAGGCAGCAGTTTTTTTCAAAAGGAGTAACCTTTCCGGAAACTTAATTTATTTTTGTTCACGGAAGTAGTCAGAGTCAAAAAACGGATTCATTTGTAGTTTTAAAGGAATATGTCTACGGATTCTGATTGTTGATAAAAGCAACAGACTGTTTCTTTCTGTTCTAAAGTTCCATTTTCGTGTAGAATTTCGCTTCCAATATTTGCTGATAATCAAAATATCAATTAATTAATGAGGGAGCACCCTTTTATTTCTTTTTATTTAATTTTATATGATGGGTTTTTAGTCTTCCTTCTCGCCATACCCCCCGCCGCCCGGCGTCTCGATTACAAAAAGTTCCCCGGCCTTCAGCTCAACTTCGGCCTGGCCTCCAATTTCAATAACACTGCCGTCCCTGCGGACAATTGCGTTTCTTCCGCATTTTGCAGGCAGTCCGCCTTTGAGCCCGAAAGGCGGGAATTTCCTGTGGCTTGAAAGAATGGCAGCATTCATGTCTATCAGGAACCTGAGCTTTCGGACAACCCCGTTTCCACCTCTGAATTTGCCGTCTCCACCGCTTCCTTCCCGGATGGAAAATTCCTCAAGTAAAACCGGAAATCTTGTTTCAAGAATTTCAGGGTCGGTGATCCTGGAATTGGTCATATGAGTGTGCACAGCATCTGTTCCTGAAAAACCTGGGCCGGCCCCTGAACCTCCGCAAATGGTCTCATAATACTGGAAATCGGGGTTTCCGAAGGTAAAATTGTTCATCGTACCCTGGGAAGCCGCAAGCGTGCCAAGAGCTCCGAAAAGAGCATCAACAATGTACTGCGAAGTTTCAACGTTACCTGCCACAACTGCAGCAGGAGTTTCTGGCCTTAGCAGGGAACCCTCGGGAATAATAATCTCAAGCGGCCTTAGGCAGCCCGCATTAAGGGGAATATCGCTTTTTACAAGCGTTCTGAAAGCGTAAAGTACAGCAGCTATGCAAACCGATGCGGGAGCATTGAAATTATTTGAAAGCTGTGAAGAAGTACCTGTAAAATCAATTATAGCACTCCGGTTTTTGCGGTCAATTGTAACCTTCACTTTAATTACGTTCCCGTCATCGAGTGCATAAGTAAATTCCCCGTCTTTAAGCCTGTCAATAACCCTTCTGACCTCTTCCTCGGCATTATCCTGCACATGTTCCATGTAAGCTTCAACTGTTTTAAGGGAAAATTCTTCAACCATCCTGTGCATTTCGGATAAGCCTTTTTCATTTGCTGCAACCTGTGCTCGGATATCCGCAAGGTTCTGGTCAGGGTTTCTTGCAGGATATTTTCCCGAGCCCAGCCATGTCTTCAGCCTTTCTTCACAGAAATGGCCCTGTTCCACGATTTTCATGCCCTCGCTCAATACCCCTTCTTCAGCAATTGTCCTGCTATTTGGAGGCATAGACCCTGGGCTGATCCCTCCAACATCGGCATGATGACCTCTTGAAGCCAGGTAAAACAGGATTCTCCCGGAGTTTCCAAACATCGGGGTAACAACTGTGATATCCGGGAGGTGGGTTCCTCCGTGGTAAGGGGAATTGATCAAATATACATCCCCTGCACGCATTTTCTGTAACTGCGTCTGGATAAGTGCTTTTACACATTCTCCCATTGAACCAAGATGCACAGGGATATGAGGGGCATTAGCTACCAGGTTTCCGTCACTGTCAAAAAGTGCACAGGAGAAATCTAGCCTCTCCTTTATGTTTACCGAGTGGGCCGTGTTCTGCAGGGTAAAACCCATTTGCTCAGCAACTGACATAAATCTATTATTGAAAATCTCGAGCATTACAGGATCAACATCAGTTCCTATGGCTGTATGGGTTGGGAGTGGAATTTCGCGTTTAAGGAGAAGGTGGTTGCGTTCAGTAATCGTGCCTTCCCAGCCGGGTTCGAGCACAATGGTTGTGTTTTTCTCTATGAGCACTGCCGGGCCGCTTACATGGCTTCCGGGCTTGAGCTCGTCCCTCTGAAAAACCGGAGTATCATGAAACTCGCCATTGCTGTACATACGCACCGCAGCGACAGGAGAGAAAACAGGATTCTCTTCCTTTTCCAGCACAGGGTCCAGAACCCTTTCATTAACTCCTACGGTCTCTACGGAAGCTGCTTCGACAACCATGGCTTTGCCTTCCATTACAAATCCGAATCGCTTCCTGTGGGCATCCTCAAAACCCTTCCTGAGAGCAGCCGTATCCGCAAAATCAATAACAAGCTGCGTATCCGATCCTGCGTAACGCATATGTACCTTATAAAGTGCAGTAATTTTGGCTTCCTGAACGCCCTGTTCACGCATGAGCAGGCGACCTTCATGCTCAAGCCCGGAAAACACTGTTTTCAAACTCTCTACCAGCGTGTCCGAGAGCTCGCTGCCTATATAGCGCTCTTTTATAAGCCTCTGATCTGCAAGTCCCATGCCGTATGCCGAAAGCACACCTGCATACGGATGAATGAAAATGCTTTTGATCCCAAGGCTGTCTGCAACCCTGCAGGCATGCTGGGCAGCAGCTCCTCCAAAGCAGCAGAGGGTATATTCTTTTATGTTGTATCCCCTCTGGACCGAGATTTTCTTGATAGCATTTGCCATATTTTCAACCGCAACCGAAAGGAAGCCTTCGGCTACTTGCTCAGGTGTCCGGATATCGCCTTTGGTTTTGCCTTTGGTTTTGCCTTTGTCTGAAACCTTTTCTGCAAGCTCTTCGAATTTTCTGCGCACAAGTTCGGAGTCAAGGGGCTGGTCAGCATTGGGCCCAAAAATTCTGGGGAAAAACTCAGGCTGCAGTTTTCCAAGCATGACATTGCAGTCGGTAACCGCAAGCGGTCCACCTTTTCGATAACACATCGGTCCAGGGTCTGAACCAGCAGAATCAGGGCCTACCCTGAACCTGCCTCCCTCGTAGTGAAGTATGGAACCTCCGCCTGCTGCAACCGTATGGATACGCATCATAGGCGAACGCAGGCGTACTCCTGCAATCTCGGTTTCAAGACTGCGCTCGTATTCCCCGCTGTACTGGGCTACATCCGTGGATGTGCCTCCCATATCGAAAGTGATTATTTTTCTTGCCCCTGCCATTTCCGAGGTTGCAACTGCTCCAACGATCCCACCGGCAGGACCGGAAAGGATACAGTCCTTGCCCTGAAAAGTTTCCGCGTCCGTAAGTCCTCCGCTGGACTGCATGAACATAAGCCTGGGACTTCTTTTAACTTCATTCTCTTTTCTGTCCCCGCGATCATTTATTGTCCCATTTCCATTTTCTTTTTCTATTCCATCCCTGCTTTCTTTTTCTGTCCCATCTCCACTTTCTTTTTCTGTCCTATCTCCACTTTCCTTTCCTCCCCTTCCTTCTTTCAGGGATTCCTGTACCATATTAACGTACCTGCGGAGCACAGGAGAGAGATATGCATCCACTACGGTTGTTTCCCCTCTGCTTACAAGTTTAATTAACGGGCTTGCCTGATGGGAGAGGGACACCTGCGTAAAACCGATTTCTCTGGCAAGCCTGCCAAGTTTGAGTTCATGCTCAGGATACCTGTACGCATGCATAAGTACGATTGCAGCCGACTGAATACCAGCTTTGAAAGCTGCTTCAAGTGATTTTTTTGCATTTTCAAGGTCAAGAGGCAAAAGCTCTTTTCCGTCGGCTCCGACTCTTCCGGAAACCTCAATAATTCTTTCATAAAGCTGTTCCGGAAGTTCGATCTTCTGAGCAAAAATATCCGGACGGTTCTGGTATCCGATTCTTAAAGCATCCCCGAACCCCCTGTTTATGACAAGAACAGTTCGTTCCCCTTTCCGTTCAAGCAGAGCATTTGTGCCGACTGTTGTTCCCATTTTAACGGATTCTATGATTTCAGCAGGTAGCGGCGCATTTCCAGGCAGTCTGAGAATCTGCCGGATACCGTGCATAGCTGCATCTTTATAATGACACGGATCATCGGAAAGAAGTTTGTGAGTAATCAGTTTTCCATCAGGGTTGCGGGCTACGATATCAGTAAACGTGCCTCCGCGGTCTATCCAGAACTGCCATCTGGCTTTGGGGGACATGAAGAGAATAATTGTATAAGTTGTATTAATTGTTAATTGGGGTTTGAGGTTTCAGCTAGATTTTCAGAAAGCAACGAACTTATTTTCAAAATGACTGTGAGAGAGTTGTCCCTTAATGGTGAGATTCGAAAAAAAGAAAAAGATATTAGAGTTAAACAGTAATACTCAGAAAAGGAATTGAACCTCCTAAATATTATGTCAAGTATGATATAAATGGAGCAGACTCATGACAAATGAAAGAGTTGTACAGCTTATTAGTGTGGCTAAGGAAAAAAACCTTACAAACCTTAATTTATCTGGGAATCAGCTAACACAAGTACCACAAGAAATTGGAGAACTTAAAAACCTTACCATGCTTGATTTATCTGAGAATACCCTCACTATACTGCCACAAGAGATTGGAGAACTTAAAAACCTTAAAACACTTGATTTATCTGGGAATCAGCTTATCCAGTTGCCATCAGAAATTGGAAGACTTAAAAATCTTACAATTCTTAACTTATACGATAATCAGCTGACTCAACTGCCACCGGAAATTAAAGAACTTAAAAACCTTACAGCGCTTACATTATTTAATAACAAACTAACCCAAATACCTCCAGAAATTGGAAAGCTTAAAAATCTTGAGACACTTTACATATATTGCAATCAGCTGACACAGCTTCCACCAGAAATTGGAGAACTTAAAAACCTTTCAATACTTGCACTAAATAAGAACAAGCTGACCCAACTGCCATCAGAAATTGGAAATCTTAAAAATCTTGAGACACTTTCCTTATATCGTAATCAGCTAATAGAACTTCCACCAGAAATAGGAAAACTTGAAAACCTTAAAACACTTTACATAGATAATAATAAGTTAACTATACTGCCACCGGAAATTTCAGAACTTAAAAACCTTATAACTCTTAATTTATCTGCCAATCCCTTAACTTCACCCCCTCCAGAAATTGTTTCAAGAGGGTTGGAAGCTATTTTTACCTATCTTAATCAATCAAAAACTACTGAAAATAATGAAGCTAAGCTAGTATTAGTTGGTAATGGGGAAGTTGGAAAAACTTGTCTCGCTTACAGGTTGATTTATGATAACTTTTTGGAAGATTCTAAAATTACTGAAGGAATAAATATATCAAAATGGAAAATTCCTGCTCCAGATTCAGGAAATAGTGAAATCAAGCTAAATATATGGGATTTTGGAGGACAGGAAATATATCACGCAACTCACCAGTTTTTCCTGACAAAACGTTCGCTTTATCTACTTTTATGGAATGCCCGAAAAACAAAGGATTATGATAATATTTACTACTGGTTGCACACGATTGAAGCTTTTGGAGAAGACAGCCCTGTAATACTTGTAATGAGCAAAATGAATGAGAGTAATGACGATCTTAACCTGAAAGATTTGAAAAACAAATTTCCTCAAATTGTCGATTACCTAAAAATTGATAGTAAAGATGGTAAAGGAATCTCCATTTTAAAAGAAAAAATTAGTGAAACTGCCTGGGATCTACCTTTAATGAAGGCTAAGTGGGTGGATTCATGGTTTAAAGTAAGACAAAAATTGGAAGATCTTAATGAAAATTGGATTAACTATTATAGATTTTACGATATTTGCAAATCCGAAGGTTTAGATGAAAAGAATATAACTGTATTAGATGATTATTTGAATGATTTGGGAGTAACTCTTCATTTTAAAGATAGATTAACACTAAAGAATATTGTAATATTAAAACCTGAATGGGCTACAGGAGCATTTTATAAAATCTTGTCCACAAAATCTGTTCTCGATAATGAAGGTGCACTGCCACAAAGTGAATTGAGCCAAATATGGAATACGAAAACGTATCCGCCTTCTGTTCATCCCCAACTTATGGAATTAATGAATAAATTTGAGCTTTCATATGAACTTCCAGATAAGAGCAACTATCTTATTCCTGAATTATTACCTAAAAATGAGCCCGATAATTTTGAGTGGAATAAGGAAGATGATCTTTGCTTCTATTATTGTTATGACTACTTTTTGCCTTCCGGCATAATTACTCGTTTTATCGTGCGCATGCATGAGAATCTCGTGATAAAAGAGAATGGAATGCCTCTCTGCTGGAGAGAGGGAGCAGTATTGAAATTCCAAAATTCTAGTGCTCTTGTAAAGATGAAGCCAGATGAAAGACAAATCGAAATCAGAATAAAAGGTAACAATAAAAGATGGGTTCTCGGAGCTATTTGTAGCCATCTAGATGAGATAAACGCTTCTATAAAAAAGATAAAAGTCAGTAAACAAATCCCATGTAACTGTTCAGAAAATTGCCCTCAAAGATACTTATACGAAGATTTATTAAAAGCCGAAGTCGCCAATCTAGGGAACTTAATATGTTATAAAAGTTTTAAGTCTGTACCTGTTTCACTATTATTAGATGGATACAGTAGAAAAGAAGAAAGACTTAGAGAGTATGATTATGAACTTTATGGCAATAGACCAATTTTTGTAATCACCCAAAAAGCTGAAGCTCAGTCAAAATCACTCTCAACTATTAAAGCCGAACAAAGAACAAATATTAGTGTAGATGTCAATATCGATTTAAAGATAGATTTGCCGGAAATTCAAAAGGAATTTAATAAGCTGAAAAAGGAAATTAAGACCTTAAATCCTGAGCTTGGAAGTGAATTGGATGAGATTCAGGATAGTTTAGATGAAGTAAGTGCAAATAGTGATACGGATAAATTGAATAAACCTCTTAATAAGGTAAGAAGAATACTTGAAGAATTGAACGATCCTGATTCTGACTATAACAAGGTAATAAAAGGAACTGAAAAAGGCATAGAATATGCACAAAAGCTTGGTAGAACCTATAATAAATTTGCTCCGTGGATTGGAATACCTAAAGTTCCAGACCCACTTCTTTGAAAATAATATTGGTTCCATTTTCACAGGCCAACATTAGATACCTTCACCCGAGTTCGAAAGTAGTGACCCCGTAAACCTTTTCGATATTTATATCAGGCTCTTCCCGGCTGTACATCCGGATAGTTTTGAACATTACAGTCATTCCATATTTATTTGCAATTTCCATTGCTTTTTTGTTTGGCTCCGGAACATCCAGATATATGGCTTCATCCGGAACAGAGGCCTTGAGAGCTAGAAATATTTCTTCTGCCGTTATCGCGTCATCTGCGAAAAGAGGGCCTATTTTGTATCCACTCTGGCACTTCCTTATAACGCCGTATCCTTTCAGTTTTCCGGTTTCGACGGCTGCAAAGGCATAAGAATCAGGTTGTTTAATCCATTTTTCCAGAAAAGTAGACCTTGGAGCCGGAAACATTCCCCTGTCGTACTCAAGCAGGCTTTCAAATGGGATGTCTGAGATTTTCACAAGTCTATCCGGAACTTTTCCTCCTCCAATTCCTTCAAATCGCAGGTTGCTGTAAAAGGACTTGAACTTCATAAACTCCTGGTACTTCTTTTCGTTTTCCAATACTCCATCAAGTCCTATATTCCTGTTCCCCAGATATTCCAGAGATTTTTCAGTTAATTTCATCCCAATTCCTTTTTCCCTGAATTCGGGTTTAACCACATAGAGACCAAAAAAACTAAAGAAATCGTCATATGCGACAGCAGAGGAACAGCCTATGGTATCTCCTTCAACTTCTGCAATAAAAAAACCGTCCGGATCAGTTTCATAAAAAATTTCCCCGTCATGGATGCCAGGGTTCCATCCTTCGCCGGCTGCCATTTGGATAGCAAATTCGGCTTCATCGCGACTCATTTTCCGAATTTTCAGCCCTTTTATCTCTGTATGACTTTTTCCCATGTATTATTGTACTTTTGTATTCTATTTATATTTCATTCACAAATAATACTTCATATTTATATTTCATATATAAATTAACACTTTTTATTAATATTTTAAAAACTCAATTGATTACACTTTTCACTATCGATTACACTTTTCACTATCGATTACACTTTTCACTATCGATTACACTTTTCACTATCGATTACACTTTTCACTATCGATTACACTTTTCACTATCGATTACACTTTTCACTATCGATTACACTTTTCACTATCGATTACACTTTTCACTATCGATTACACTTTTCACTACCAATTACACTATTCGCTATCAGGTTTCTTATTTTCACCGTTTCCATCTATTTTCATAGCTTTTAAAACATCAACACAGTTCAACATCAGCTTATTTGAAAATATTTATAAATTTGTGGCTGCAATGAATCACCATGCAAACGTACCAGGGAATTATTGTCGATGCCATTTACAGGCGGAAGTTCAAAGGTGAAATTGCCGTTGAACACGGGAAGATCATCAGTATTGAGGAGAAAGAGCACGATATTGAACAGTATATCCTTCCAGGGCTTGTAGATGCCCATGTGCATATCGAAAGTTCGATGACCGTGCCTTCGGTTTTTGCCCGGATGGCGGTTGCAAGAGGTACGGTTGCAGTTGTTAGCGACCCTCATGAGATTGCAAACGTCATGGGAGAAGAAGGCATTGATTACATGCTTGAGGATGCCAGAAAAGCTCCTCTGAAGGTCTTTTTCGGAGTACCATCCTGTGTGCCAGCCACGCCTTTTGAATCCGCAGGAGCGGTGCTGGATGCGGAGGCTGTTGACAGATTGCTGGCAAGGGAAGATCTTCATTACCTTTCTGAGATGATGAACTTCCCTGGGGTGGTTATGGAATTCCCTGAGGTAATAGCCAAACTGGAATCCGCTAAAAAGTACGGCAAAAATATAGACGGGCATGCTCCCGGTTTGAATGGAACCGATCTCCAGAAATACGTGGGCGCAGGAATTTCAACAGATCATGAATCTTTTGCTTATGAAGAAGCGGTTGAGAAAATAAAGCTCGGGATGAACATACTTATCCGAGAAGGAAGTTCAGCTAGAAATTTCGATACACTGTATAAATTGATAGACGAATATCCCGAATCAGTCATGCTCTGCACCGATGATTCCCATCCTGATACTTTGATATATGAAGGGCATATCGACAAGCTTCTCAGACGCGGGCAGGAAAAAGGACTTGATATTTATAACCTCATAAGGGCAGCGGTTATCAATCCTGTGGAACATTACGGACTTAATGTCGGGCTGCTGCGTGAGGGAGATCCTGCCGATTTTATTATTGTTGACGACCTGAAAGCGTTCAATGTGCTGAAGACTTTTATTGACGGAAGTTGCGTTTACAATGACGGAAAGGTTCTTTTTTCAGTTGAACAAGCTCCTGCAAAAAATGTCTTTAACAGAAATAAAATCTCAGTTGATGATGTAAAACTGGCTATGCCTGCTTCCGGGAATAACGGGGAACAAATGAAAAAAATCCGAGTAATAGTTGCCCAGGACGGAGAACTGGTCACAGGCCAGGAATTGGCACTTCCAAAAGTAGAAAACGGAAATCTGATTTCAGATCCTGCCAGGGATATTTTGAAAATGGTTGTTCTGAGCAGGTATGCTGATGACCCTGTCCAGATCGGTTTCATTAAAAATATAGGCCTGAAAAAAGGAGCTATTGCTAGCAGCATTGCCCATGACAGTCATAATATAATTGCAGTCGGAGCAACGGACGAGGATATAGTTGGAGCCGTCAACAGGCTGGTGGAAAACCGGGGAGGAATCGTTGTTGGAACCGCAGACAATCTTATTGATCTTCCACTGGAGGTTTCAGGCCTCATGAGCACTCTGGACGGAAAAGAAGTAGCTGTAAGGTACGAACAATTAAATGAAGAAGCTCGGAAACTGGGAACTTCGCTTATGTCGCCTTTTATGACACTTTCATTTATGTCGCTTCTGGTAATTCCTGAACTTAAATTGGGAGACAAAGGCCTGTTTGATGTGACAAAATTCGAATTTGTTGAGCTTTTTGCGGGTGAATAAGCAAAAAAGCAGGAAAAAGGTCTGGCAGAGAATCATTTTGCTTTTGTCAGCTATTTCTTTATCAGCTATTTCTTTATTAGCTATTTCTTTATCAGCTATTTATTCAATTTATTACCTTCTTATTCTGTTTTTTAGCTACTCATTCTATCTTATTATTTTTCAGCTATCGATTCTACTTTTCCAGCTATCTATTCTACCTTCTCAGTTTTTCGGTTATTTCTTCTGCTTTTTCAGTTGTTTCGGTCCTTTTCCACAATTTTTAAAACATCAACATTTGATGTAGTCTGAATCAAAAAGAACTGTTTGCTAACAGAAGCAGTTTTCCTGGCTGCGGTTTCCATACAGAGCATGAGAATTTTTATGGCATCCTGAAAAGTGCTTTTCTTCGTCCAGTTGTCTTTGAAGCATTTATTGGCTACCTGCTTCGTGAAATCATTTCCGAGAATGATCAGGTTACTTCCCTTTGCGTGCGAGATTAATGTTATCTTGGAATCCTTGAGCTCTGCAATTGCGTAGTTTCCGGCTGAGGCGTACAGCCTTCTTTTTTTGGTGACCCCGCCTTCAATTGAGGAAACTTCTCCTATTAAAATGCCTTCTCTTTCCGAGATCTTGCTTTTGCAGTCCGTAACAGTTATGCCGACCCCGAATGCTCGGGCTTTTTTTGCGAGCTCGTCATCCGTGACTATTGTCCCGTTGTAAAGCTCTTTTTCAAGCTTTTCTCTATTCGGCTTCTCTCCTTCGAATGTTATTTCCCGCAGGTCTCCGGTCATTACGGCACCGTTTTTTCCGATAAAAGCTATAACAAGGGTCATTCTAATCTGCTCCAGAACCTCTATTTAAAAATTTTCTACCTTTTTAAGGAATCTCCTGTCTTATAAGACGTTTGTGTTTTTGAGTCACTTCAGCTGTTTCTTGTCTCAAATCTTCCGAGATATCTTCTGGTTATATCGAAATAAGTGACTTTGTATCCGGGTCTTCTATAGCTCTGAACAGCTCACAAATATTGTTCTTTTTATTGTGCTTATTCTTTTTATTGTGCTTATTCTTTTTATTGTGCCTTGTAACTTTATCAGGATAGCCCAGCAGGTCAAAAATGAGAGGAACATTTTCATAAAAAAGTAATAGATAATAGTAATTTTGATTTTGACTCAGAGCTAAGACTTCGTTTTTGACAAACTTTAAATATTAGTATATGTTATATGGATCTAACCTATGTTAAATAAATCTAACTAAATGTTGTATAAATCTAATTAAAAGTTATCAATATCTAATAATATGTTGTAAATAAGGAACAATACCTTGGCAGCGTTAAATAAAGTAGATTCCACTAGACGACGCTTCTCAATATTAAGATTATTCAAAGGGAGAACTATGAAAAATATCAAAAAGATATATATGTACAAGCTTGCTTTAGGAGTTATTCTTCTGCTTGCTGGAATAGTATCAGCAATTTTTTATAAAAATGAAACCTCGTTTTCAAGTTTTCTGATCATTATGGGGCTAGTCCTCTTTGTTCTGACAGCCTTTAGACTCTTCAGGCAGGGTGACTTTCCAGACAGAGATGAAAGGACAAAAAAACTAGCAGCTTACGGGATTACTTATTCCTGGCTTCTGACATTGGTACTCATTTCAGTGTTCTATTTGGCAAACTACTTCAAATTGGTTGAGTTTACTGCTGGAAGCGTACTTGGTATACTTCTTATCTTTATGGTCATTTCAGCAAATATCTTCAGGTGGTATTTCATGCAAAAAAGTGATGTTGAATAAGGATGTCTGAGGTTACATAATGAAAACAAGGATCAAGGAATTCCGAGCCAGACATGACCTTACTCAGGAGGCCCTTGCAAAAATGGTAGGGGTCAGGAGAGAAACCATCGTTTTTCTTGAAAAAGGAAAATACAATCCTTCACTAAAGCTTGCATACCGGATCTCAAGATGCCTGAACGCCACAATCGACGAGTTATTTATTTTTGAAGATACGGATTTCAAATGAGCTTCTAAAAAATACATTTCTATTCCATATTTATGTGAGCCTATCCTGAAACTCAAAATTTGATTTGTGAACCTTGTATTTGGAACAGTCAATTGAATGCCTAATAACTAAAATGATCCCGAAAACTCAGGATGATTTAGAATAAAATAGGTTTTGGGATAGGCTCTGTCAATATCTCTGTCAATATCTATGTCAATATCTATGTCAATATCTATGTCAATATCTATGTCAATATCTCTGTCAATATCTATGTCAATATCTATGTCAATATCTATGTCAATATCTATGTCAACATTTATGTCAACGTTTATGTTTTTTTCCAATATATTAGTATATTTTATCTTAACTTTTTATATATACACATAATATTTTTAATAATATTCAAGGAAGAATAAACTTTTAAATAAGTAATTATTATTAGTTTAATAAGTTTTATAGGAGAAAACATGGAAAATACACTTATATCCTTTCAGAATGTCTGGAAAATTTATCAAATGGGAGAAGTTCAGGTCAATGCTCTGAAAGCTGTGAACGTGATATTCAGAAAAGGAGAGTTTGTTGCAATAGTCGGGCCCTCTGGAAGCGGGAAATCTACAATGATGAACCTAGTGGGCTGCCTGGATACCCCTACAAAAGGTCAGATTTTCCTGAAAGGCCGAAATATAGCCCGCCTTGAAGAATCGGACCTTGCAGTTCTGAGGGGCAGGACAATTGGATTTGTTTTCCAGCAGTACAACCTGATTCCTGGAATGACGGCTCTTGAAAATGTGCTTTTGCCCCTGGAAATCCAGGAAATTGACGACCGAATGGCAGAAAGACGAGCAAAGAAAATGCTTGCGCTTTTAGGTCTTTCGGATAAAATTCAGCATAAGCCTTCTCAACTTTCAGGTGGCCAGCAACAAAGAGTCTCGATTGCAAGAGCCCTTGCCTGTAACCCTGAACTCATCCTCGCAGACGAACCAACAGGAGCTCTGGACAGTGTTACAGGAAAGGAATTACTGGGAATTCTATACCGACTGTGGAAAGACGAAGGCAAAACAATAGTTATGGTTACGCATGACCTGCACCTTGCAAAATACGCAAACAGGCACATCGAACTAAAGGATGGAAAAATCATCAAGGATGAGACAAATGAGAAAAAACTTGATCCAGAAACTCAACATAGGATGCTGGAGACCGAAATCTGAGAGATAAAACTATGGATCATTTTTAGAATAGGTTCAAATCATACTCAAGCTAAGTTTTGATTATTCAGACTAATTTAAAGGCGCTAAGACTAAATTATAACTACTAAGACTAATTAAAGACACTGGGTTTAACTATGATCATTTCAGATTATTTGGATTATTTCAGATTATTTGGATTATTTCAGTATTCAAATCATACCAAACTCTATTCGGACCATATGCGCCCGATAAAACCTTTTTGGACACTCTTTAGAGTTATGACATAAGTAAAAAATGAGGAATTGAGATGGGTTTTAAACTTACAGGTTTTATTTGCTTGCTCTTGCTGTTTTTCTTCTGCGTTCAACCGGTTCTGGCCGAAGATACTTCAGAAGACGAGAGCACTGAAGATGAGAGTACTTCCATTAGTTCGGGCCTTGATAAAGGCTTAGCTCTAGACCTGCTCAACCAGGATCCAGATCCTGTAAAACCAGGAGAGATCCTTGAAATCAGGCTTTCGATCCAGAATACGGGATATGAGGACCTGGAGAATTGTGTTATTGAAATCAAGCCAGAATACCCTTTCGAAGCTCTTACCGGTGAGCCACTTGTAAAGAATATAGGCACTCTGGGAAAACGTTATGAAGATACCCGCCAGAAGGTCGTAAAATTCAAGCTCGGGCTTGAAAATAACGTCAATGAAGGCAAATATCCTCTGAAAGTATATATGTACACAACTAAGGACAAAAGCAGGACTACTCTCACAAAAGACTTTGATATAGAAGTTGATAGCGAATCAAACGCTGAAATCGAATATATCAGCGTCGAAAAAATGGTACCAGGACAGAAAACCAATCTTGTTTTTGGTATAAAAAATGTAGGAAATTCTCCCCTGAAGAACGCGATGTTTTCTTGGGACTGTACTAATGACGTAATCCTGCCTGTGGGTTCGAGCAATGTTAAGCACATTAACCTGATTGACGTCGGAGACACTGCCAATGTCAGCTTTGAAGTCCTGACAAACGTCAATACAAAGCCAGGCCTGTATAAGATGGACATGGTGCTCACCTATGATGATATTGAAGAACTCCAGACTATCACGGAAGCGGGCACTGTAGAAAATCAGAAGCGAAAAGAGATCAAAAGCAAGGCAGGAATCTATATCGGAGGCACCACGGATTTCGATGTTGCATTCATGGAAAGAAGCCCTACTGGAGCTTACACTTTTACGGTTTCAAACATCGGAAACAACGCGGCAAACTCAGTCAAAATATCTGTCCCCTTACAGGCAAACTGGACTATCACAGACGGCAGCAGTAACTCAGTAGTTGTTGGAAACCTGCAAAAGGGAGACACTACAATTGCCGATTTCGACCTGAAGCCGGCAGCTATGGAGAAAGAACTCCCTATTAAATTTGAAATTAGCTACACTTCAAATGACGGGATCAGACAGAACGTGGAAAAGGAGCTATCCCTTTATTCCTCGTCTTTTACCCCATCAGCCGAGTCTTATGAATCAGAAGGGGGTAATTCTAGCTCATCACTGAAGTATATTGGATTAGCTATACTCATCTGTATAGCAGGCGCTGTTATCTATAAAAAGCATCAAAAGAAGATCAAAATGAAGAATGCACAGGAAGATGAACTTAACGAAATAAAGTTCGATGACCCGGACAGGTGAATCAGAAGAACGCGGAAAATGGAGTCTGTGTTCCATGAAACCGGGAAAAATTTTAAAAATTGCTTTTAGTATGGTCAAAGCCAATAAGCTGAGAAGCTGGCTGACTATAATAGGGATAATAATCGGTATTGCCTCGGTAATGGCGATTGTCACTACAGGGGAATATTTCGAGAAAGAGGTAACTGAAACTCTGGAAGGTTTCGGGGGTGATATCATCACAATCGTAGCCTCAACTCCCTTCCAGGTAACCGACGAAGAATTCGTAGTGGCGAGTTCAGAAGATACAGACGGAAGTTCAGATGTTTCGGGAGATAATTTCGAGACAAATACCGAGACCGAAGAAAATGAAGAGGAAACTCAGGACAGTACATCTAACTCTCTCGAGTTTGAGCAGGTGACGGAATCTCAACTCACAAATATGGATGTACTTACCCTGCGCCGCATTCCAGCTATCGAATATATCAATGTCAATGTTGACAAAGACGCAGAAATGAATCTCGGGGGCGAGAGTACCCATGTATGGATAACAGGCGTGGATCCAGCTGTCTGGTCTAAAATCTCAAATAAAGATGTAGAGAAGGGCCGAATGTTGGAAACTGGAGATCGGAATGTTGTGGTTCTTTCAAATGAGCTCGCAAAGAATACTTTCACGAGGGAGATCAGGCTTAACGAGATAATTCTATTGAATGGCAAGTCATACAGGGTAATTGGAATTCTGGCAACGGGTAGTGGACTTCTTGGAGGTCTTTCAGGACTTTTCGGTAGCAGTATCTATATGCCTTACCAGGATACATATTCCATTCCCAGTAATACGGATCTTTCTGAGACAGAAACGGATGATTACAGTGCAGATGTCTACAGCACAATAGAGGTCAAACTCAAGAAAGATGCAGATTATGAAGCAGCCATTGAAGAGATCGAGCGCAAAATGAGGCTATCGAGAAGAGTTACTGAAGATACCCAGGACTTCTATGTGAATTCTCAAAAAGAAGTAATTGAGAGTACCAGAACGATGATTAACGGTCTTACTGCCTTCTTGGCGTTTATTGCAGGTATTTCTCTCCTTGTAGGTTCGACAGGAATCGCGAATACAATGTTTACGTCTGTCCTTGAGAAGACTAAGGAGATCGGAATCATGAAAGCCATAGGAGCAAAAAACCAGGATATAATGCTGATCTTTCTTTGCAATTCCGCAATGATCAGCCTTGTAGGAGGGATCATAGGTATTCTCATTGGCACAGTTGCAGTGCAGGCAGTTCTTTTCTTCATCTCTTTAAAAATGAATGCTCCCTTCGAATTTGCTCTCAGCTTTAAAGCTACCTTTATTTCGACCTTAGTTTCCATAGTTGTGGGTCTGATTGCAGGTCTCGTGCCTGCAAAGAACGCCTCGGAACTGAAACCTGTAGATGCACTGAGGTATGAATAATCAGTTAGAAAGAAGAATGTCTTACTGGAGATCATTTAACCTGAAAGGATTGTCTTAGAAAGGAAGTGAGGAATAGAAAGAATTGTCTTAGAAAGGAAGTGAGGAATAGAAAGAATTGTCTTAGAAAGGAAGTGAGGAATAGAAAGAATTGTCTTAGAAAGGAAGTGAGGAATAGAGAAGGAGGTAATTAAAAATCAAAAAATATATTTATTGAATAAATATGAAGAATTATATGAAAAACTATATATAGGGTCTAAAATATGAGAAGCAGTGGATATAGGAGATAAAATGGATAGTATTAAACTATTTAAAAAGGTCACTGATAGTATCAGTATAATTTTTCTTTATATACTACTGCTAGCTTTAATTATGGGGATGGTAAAGACCTTACTGGATATCCGTCTCATTATTTTTGAGTCTCTCGAAAGTGGATTCAGTCACATGGTAACAAGTGTACTGACGGTTTTTATTGTTATTGACCTTTTCAAAGCTTTTGTTGATTACCAGGAGAATGACAGGATCAGGCTTACGGATATCACAGATGCCACAATATTTATAGTCCTGCGTGAAATCGCTGTTGGCCTCTATTCAAAGGAATTCGGGTATGAATTTGTTTTAAGTCTGGCGGCTTTATTGTTTGTACTCAGTATAATGAGGGTGCTTGCTATCAAATATTCCCCAACAAAATCTCGGGTTCCTGGATCTTATAAAACTGCACAGAGTGAAGGACAAACTGCAAAACAAGGCGTTAATGCCGTCTTAGATAAATGCAAAACTGTCTCTGAAAGCAATTAATTTCTTTTTGAAAGCATTTGAGCAGTTCTCCTCTGCTGTAATTTTCTTCTGTCTCTGGAAGATAGAAGAAAATATTATTTCTTTTTTGATCACACAGCTAAGGAAAAATTTGAAACAAATTTTAGCCTATGCAGATTCAGTAAAGTTAGCAAAGTTAATTGATTAATAAATTCATAAAGTTCTAGGGTTGGTAAGTTTGTGAAAAGTTGGTAAGTTTGTAAAAAGTTAGTAAGTTTATAAAGTCGATAAGTTACTAAAAAAGTTAACAAATTAGCAAAGCTAGTAAAGTTCGAAAAATGAAAATAAATAAAGGCTAATCCTGGAATAAAAAAGTTTTAAACTATTTCTTCAGTATAAGATGTTTAAATGAAAGATAGTGCTCAAAATTTCAGTACCGAAAAAACAGGGCTGAAGCCTGTTATCAGGAAGATCTACGATTGTCTCTTTGACTCCTACGGCCCTCAGGGCTGGTGGCCTTTAACCGAACTTCGTGAAGCCGAGGGGACAAATCCTACAAAAACCGGCTCTGTCCAGGGATATCATCCTGCTGACTATACCTATCCCCAAACCAGAAATCAGCGGTTTGAGATTATCTGTGGAGCCCTGCTTACGCAAAACACTAGCTGGATACAAGTTGAAAAAGCTCTTCTGAATCTTAAAGATCTCCTCAGCCTTAAACAGATAAACTCCTTTTCTCCTGAAACAATTATCTCCCTTGACACGGAAATCCTGAAAGAAGCTATTAGGCCAGCAGGTTATTACAACCAGAAAGCAATGCGCCTGAAAAACCTTGCCTGCTGGTTTTTGGAACTTGAAAATCGAATCCCTGCACGTAAAGAGCTTCTTTCTTTAAAAGGCGTGGGCCCTGAAACTGCTGATTCGATTCTGCTTTATGCCTTCAAACAGCCTTCCTTTGTTGTTGATGCTTATACTAAAAGAATAGTAACAAACCTGGGCCTTGCTGATGAAAAGGCAGGTTACAATGAAATCAAAGCCCTGTTTGAAGAAAATTTGCCTGAAGACACGACTGTTTACCAGGAGTATCATGCCCTGCTCGTGGAGCATGCCAAAAGATATTATCAGAAAAAAAGCATTCGGACTAATGATATTATACTAAAGCACGTATTTTAGAAAATATAATATTATAATCACTAACCCTATTAAACATCACTTTTGAACAAAAATGAATGATCTTTAGATGCATTAGACTACGACGACATATTATCTTCTGAGATTTTAAAAAAACATTCATATGACTCAAAAGACTTTTATCCTTCCCGGCTATGTTTTGCGGCCAGCCAACATCTTAACATTTAAACCTTTAAACTTATTGACATTCAAATGTTTTACATCATTATATAAAATAAAATAGAAATGTTAAAATATGTTGCAACGTATTCACTTTTTATGGCACTATCTTATATATTATATAATGAAATTTTGAGAATGCGAGACAGACAACTTGCTAAAGAAGATCGCGTGCTGACAGCGAAGATTTTAGTAAACAAGGTTCTATTGGGATTTCTTAATGATTGGAAATCATATTCGACATCTGATCAATTCTGGGCAAATGAAGATGCTCAGTATATTGCATTTATAGGAATAGATAAGACACTCGAATATCATTTAGATCAGTTTGTTCTCGTTGCTACTGAAATTGGTTCTATTGGCATATTACCCGACGAGGTATCTAATAAACTAGTAGAGTTCGCAGCCAGGATGCGACCGATGATAAGTCAGTCTAATATTGCTAATCACGAGACATGGGGCAGGGAATATCCTGATAGTCTTCCTAACAAGTTTGATGCTCTTTTGATTGACATCACTGATATGTTGCAAAATTTAGACGAATGTTGTGACACCACGAAGTTTGTGCTCGGCCCAGTTCCAGGGATATTTTGAGCAACGTGAATTTAAAAATGTGAAGAAGAAAATCTTTATACAAATTAGTAGTTACTTCCATCTTCTTACTATAAACTCCAAGCGACTTTTGAGCTGTGGTAATATGTGAGTTCGTAGAACCTATGCAATAAGTGGTATTTCCAAGAAAACTTGCACTCTGGTTTATCATTCGGTTTATATTACCTATATTCAGCAGGTAAAAGTAATTGTAGATAGATATTTTCATATTTCTCTCTCCATTAGACTCAATATCTTCCAGTGAATCTCTTCCATATTCTGTATTTCTGACTTTATTTCCCTTTTTTCTGAGTTATAGGTTTTGTAATCCCTTGAAACTTGATAAATATCCATCTCATTGTTGGCCTTTTTGTTGGTTTCCCTTTTTGATCGGGAACTGTTTCATTTTCGTCCTCTTATTTTGTTCTAATTTTGTCCTCAATATTCATTCCGCAATTGAATAAATCATTAAGCAGAGAATCATTATCATTGTCAATGCTTCAATTCTTGACTTATTCTTAAGGTACACTTTCGATACGCTAAAGGCACCACTTTCCAAAAATATTTATATTTATGGTTATAATTATTGGTATAAAAGTTT
Source organism: Methanosarcina barkeri str. Wiesmoor (assembly GCF_000969985.1). Taxonomy (GTDB): domain Archaea; phylum Halobacteriota; class Methanosarcinia; order Methanosarcinales; family Methanosarcinaceae; genus Methanosarcina; species Methanosarcina barkeri_B. The sequence goes on from NZ_CP009526.1 coordinate 1,749,380, forward strand.
ATTAAATTGAATTTAAACTGCTTTAAACAAATTTTTTTGCAAAATAAACGTTATTATATAGTATTATTGAAAAATAAGGAATTTTGTAGAAAATGGTGAAGTCTCAACTATATGCTTACCTGCCGAATTCAGGATAGATGATTGCAGTAGTCATTTTAACGTTAACCGGTTCCTTAACTGATGACGCGTGAAGTAGAATTATAAGAACTAAAAGATAAGATTATAAGAACTAAAAGATAAGATTATAACAATTAAAAAGCAGATTAATTAAATAAATAACTGATGTTACATTAAATAGCTTTTTTAAAATTTCACTTTTTTTCTACTTCTACTTCTTTCCGACTTTCATTTCTTAGACCCGTACTTTTAATTTGCGATAACTTCCTACAGAAAATCCGTTAGTTGTAGGGCTCAGAGCGTTAAGTTCATTTGCAGTCTCGCTTAGAGAAAGCATAAAGTCCGTCCTTATCCTGAAAATAAGCTTTTCAGGCTCTACGCAGCAAAAAAGTGTTGGTTCACCCTCAATTATCCGGACATAACCCTTCTTCTCCATTCCTCTGAGCGTTCCATAAACTTTAGATCTAGGGACTCCGGAACTTTCTGCAATTTCACTGGCTCGCGCTTGCTTAAGGCAGACAAGTACTGCGTAGATTTTAGCTTCGTTTCTGGTAAACCCCAGTTTTTGCAGATTTTCTATAATTTTACGAGTCACTTCCTTCTCCTCCTTTTCACCCATATTCCGATTAAATTTATCGAATTTGTTGACTGACCGCCTTTCTTAAAATCCTCACCATCATCTCAAGACTCTGAACATAGTCCTCTATATCCTTCTCATCTACAAGCTTAAGCAACTCATCGAGAATCTGATTAGAATAGTTATAACACTCTAATCCTTTCTCAGTCAGCGAAACAAGCACTTTCCGTCGGTCTTCCGGGTCAGTTTTCCGAAATACTAACCCCTTTCTCTCCAGATCATCAACCATTCGAGTGAGGCTGCTTTTATCCATACCTGTATACCTCCCTATAGTTGAGGGCATGATCTCACCTTCCATACCTATGATCTTGATTACTACAGGCTGATTCTTGCTTAGATTCTTGAATTTGCTAATGATTTTCTTCTGAAAAGTCTGTTCAAAAATAAAATTGTCAAGAGCATCCCTTTCCATCATCAGAAGAATTATTTTCTTTAGCGTTACTTCATCCATTTTATTCACTGTTCCTCTTTACACCTGAGTTTGCAATCATAAGCATATTCTCAGGGAGTAATTTCCGAATATAATGAATTATAATAATATTGATTTTTCAATTATACAAAATTAAATAATTGAAAAATCAACAGTTGATAAATCAACAATACTCTTAACATATTTAAGCTTCACGGTCCGCACATGAACAAAAAAATTGTAAAGTATAAAAACTGATTGCCTTTGTTTTGCAAAAAAATCCAATTCTCTGTTCCTTTGAACTCAAAAAACTCGTTAACGAAAGGTCAATTAGAAGAAAAGGATTTAGGAACTTTTTAATATATAAAATAAAAAGTTATATGTCCAGAAACTAATTTTTCAGAAGGTCAGATAGAATTGAAAGGTTTAAAATAGAATCAGACTAAAGACTTAAAACCTGGCTGCAAATTGATTTTATTCTGATCTGTCTCACTATATACTCTTTACCTGGAGGCCTGTTCCTGAAAGAAAAGCTTCTTGAGATCAAATCCGTATTTATGGCCTATTTTAAAGAGCGAGAAGCCGAGATCAACGGCTCACTCCTTGCCGTGCTGTCCGGAGAAAACATCCTTTTTCTTGGGCCGCCTGGAACGGCAAAAACCCAGCTTGCGAAAAATATCTGCCAGTCAATCGAAGGCGGAAATTTCTTCAATTATCTCCTGACAAGTTTTTCCACCCCTGAAGAACTATTTGGCCCCCTCTCCTTAAAAGCCCTGGAAGAAGACAAGTTCCGCCGGAAAATCGATGGCTGCCTCCCAACTGCGCATATCGCTTTGCTGGATGAAATTTTTAAAGCGAGCAGTGCGATCCTGAACAGCCTCCTGACTATCCTCAATGAGCACAAATACCATAATGGCAGAGAGCTTGTAGACGTACCTCTACTTTCGGTTTTCGGGGCATCCAATGAGCTTCCTGACGAAAACGAGAGTCTTGAAGCTCTTTATGACCGCTTTTTATTCAGGTACAGGCTCTCCTACATTCAGGACGATGAGAATTTTCGGGACCTCCTTTTCAGGAGCCCTGAAGAATTCGAACCTGCTGCAACTCTCAGGGTTTCCGCAATATACGAACTCCGAGCACGCGCAAAGGACATGCCTGTTGACCCTGATGTTGAGGTCATTATAACTGAGCTTCGAAAAAGCCTTCAACTTCAGGAAATTGAAATCTCGGACCGGTGCTGGAAAAAAGTTATTCAGGTCTTGAAGGTTGCAGCTTGCAGCAGCGGATGCCCGACCGTGGACAGAACAATGGTACTCCTGCTTCAGCACATGCTCTGGAACCTGCCTGAAGAACGGGAAACCATAAGAAAAACTGTCTTTGAGTTCGCAATTTCAGGTGGAATCAGCACGGAAAAACTGCGCCAGGAAGCCGAAGACCTCCAGGCTGCGGTAAGTATTGCCTTGAAAAACGAGCTTCCTGTAATAATTATATGCGACAGTTGCGGAGAAGAATTCCTGCTGAGGCAGGAAATCGAAAACCACCATATTTCCCATCCTAATCACAGCTATACTCTTAAAATGGAAGGATCTTCAAGGATCTATCCCTATGGCAACCTTGTGAAAGAAATTGATTTGCTCCAGGCAGCCGCTGGAAAAGCGAACCAACTGTCACAGGCCCAAAAAGAAATTTTTGAAACTGAATTGGAAGCCCTGGCCGATCGTGTGGAACGCATAAAATACAGGCTTGAAGCAGAGCGAGAACTTCTCAAAAATCTGATGGATGCAAACATCTGGCTCTCGACGCTTGACAAAAACGAAGCTCTGCTACTTCACGATACCCGAAGTACCGAGCTATCCGAGCTCAACGACCTTATATCGAAAATCCGGTCAATGCTCGGACTGCAGAGCAGGCAGACAAGATCTGAACCTCAACCTGAACTCCAGCCTGCAAAAGAGGCAGGAAAAAGAGAGATGGAAAAAATTTCTGTATCTGATTCGGGAAGCAGTGTCAACAGTTTTATGAAAGGAATTGGTTCTCGATTCAAACTCAGATAAAGAGCTCGGATCAGATAGTTTAAACCAAGTATTTCAAAAGATGTAGCTTTAAACCAGGTAGCTTTAAACTATAGTCACGAGGCTAATAATGCAACCGTCCAATGAAGTACAATGAAGTTTTTTGTTGCAACAATTACAGACGTGACTATAGGTAGCTTTAAACAAGGAAGTTCTAAACAAGGAAACGTTAAATCAGATAATCTTAATGAGGTTTTGATATGGAAGGCTCTGAGGATTTCTCAAATAGTCCAGGTGCAGCCTCATATGGAACTCACTCCTTTTCAGAAAATAAAGCCTCAGGAAATAAGGGATTGCAGGATTTGCTTCTGCTCCATAATCAGACTGCGACTGTGCTGGAACGGGATCTCAGGAGCACAATAGCCTTTCCTCGAACTATCCCCCGGCCAATGCGAGAAAAAATAGCCGAAATCATAACTCTTGAGATCCTTTTTGGCCAGCCTTATGAGATAAAGGATCCTGAAAGGTTTATTGAGACCTTCGGAGCTTTTTATCCAATCCTTCTTACTCTAAGAAACTCAAAACCCTGGCCTAAACTCCGAAAAATTGCAAAAAAAAGCAGGGGAGCCGGAATTGCAGGCTTGAAAATTCTTCTGCCTTTGATTTATAAGATCCTGGAACGCTTTTCAGAATCAACCAGCATTTCAGGTACAGAGTATCTTAAGGATCTCGATACTGAAATGGATGAGATCCTGAGGCAATTTGAAGAAATTCTGAAAGAAACACTTCTCATGTGGGGGAATTCGGGATATGCGGAACTTCCAGGCAGGAATTTCCAGAAAATGAAAAATTTCGGAGAATCTGCCCTTGTTGACGCTATTCTGGCATTCATGCAGAAAGGCGGGTACCAGGAGTTTCTGGAAAAAGTTATGGAAGGGCTATACCGGAGAATGAACGAGTTCGTTACGGAAATGGAAGAAAATCTGGAGCTTTTCGATACGCTTACCCTGCTTTTTCCCCAGCGCAACTGGAGTTATTCCGTAAAAGAGCTTAAAAAAGAGCCATTCTATGTGCAGCTTAAAATGCTTAAAAACTATTCAACTTTTTTTGAAAAAAGCCCTGACCTGAAAAAAATCATGGATTTCATAGGCAGGCGGGAATTTGACCCGCCCTCAGACCGCATACGCCTTTCACCTTTCGGGAAAGACCGGATACAGACTGTGCGTTTTTCCGACTCTATCAATAACCTGCTGCCCATGGAAGCCGCAAAACTCCTGAATCCTTCTCTGAAAAAGAAGTTCTATGCAGACATGCTTGAAGGAAAGCTCCTGAGCTACCAGTTCCTCGGAAAGCACTACACAGGCCCTCCTCGCATAAAACCCAGAGGCCCGATGATAGTGCTTGTGGACACTTCCGGGTCAATGCACGGAGCTCCACAAACTTTAGCTAAGTCTGCAGTGCTGGCTATGGCAAAACTGATGCTTTCCCAGCAGAGGGACATGAAAGTTATCCTTTTTGCCTCGACAAGCCAGCACCTGGAAATCGAACTCAGCAGCAGGAAAAAAATGTCCGAAAAATTTCTGAATTTCCTTCTCTATACCTTCGGCGGAGGAACTGACTTCAATACCGCCCTTGCCTCAGGCCTTAAGTCTCTGAAAGAAAAGGATTTTCAGGGTGCAGACCTGCTCTTTATAACCGATGGCAAATCCGAAGTTTCTGATGAACTGGTACTGGCCCGTTGGGAAGAAGCAAAAAAGAAGTATAATGCAAAGGTCTATTCGCTGATCGTAGGCAGCAGTGGAGCAGGAGGGCTGTCTGAAATCTCGGATTATATTTATTTTGTAGAAATGGAAATGGATTCTGAGGGCAGCAGTGGGTTTGTGAGACTAATCGAATTTACCGAAGAGAAAAACATGAATGCCATAGATTCCAATAAAGCAGGAAATTAAGAAAGGGTTACTAAGAGTAGGTTAATTAAGAAAGGATTGATAACTCTCTTTTTCTTTTCCGTTTAATTTCCAAACCTATTTCCTTAGCTGCTTATCATAATCTGAACACCTATCATAATCTGAACACCTATCATAATCTGAACACCTATCATAATCTGAACACCTATCATGAAATGTTAGATATTAACAATGAGATCCGAAATGTCAGATATTAACAATGAGATCTGAAATGTTAGATATTAACAATGAGACCTGAAATGTTAGATATTAACAATGAGATCCGAAATGTCAGATATTAACAATGGTATCTGAAATGTCAGATAGGTAATATTTTATCTGCAGTTTCTGATTCTGCACCTCTTTTTGAAGAATATATGCTTTCTTTGAAGAATTCTGTATACCCTGAAAAGCAGAAATTCGGACAGCATAAATGCCAGAAAGTCCGACACTGTCGAAACCGCCAGAATCCAACCAGTCGGCATAACCAGGGGAGAAGGATAACAATAGGGATCAAAAAGAGGAACTGTCGGCTAATGGAAAAATAGAGAAATTAAATGAATTTTTATGTCTATCTGCAAAAGCAGGCTGAAAGATGTGCTGAAAATGAGAGTTGAGGGAAGAAGTAAATGTTGGAATAAAGGGAGAATTCAAGTGAGAATAGCAACTAAGCCATTTTGAACTGTGAAAATCAATTTCTTCTTGTTGAAATGAATTAAAAATTGAAATGGGTATTACCCAATTGTAGAATTCAAAATGGTTTTGAGACAGCTTGTCAGGAAAATATTTTAATTGCCGAATTTTATGAACTTTTTAGGCTCTAGGTTAGTTTCCATTGTCCAAAAATACGCTTCACCTCTGGCAATGCGGAAAATTATAAGTCCTGGATGATCAAATGTCAGACCAAACTCTTTAAGAAATGGCCTGTCCTCCAGAACTTTCTTCTTAAGTCCCGGGTCCTCCACAAATTCGATTTTACCTGCAACTCTCATCATCTTTCCTGTTGCTTCACCGGGTTGCCAGAAACATGCTTCTACTTTTGGGTTTGCCTGAAGTTGACTGTACATATCTTTCGTGGCTCCAATTTGAAAGTAAAACCCGCTTTCATCTGCGAACCAGAAACCCAGTGCCCGAACTCGGGGTTGATCTCCTTCTACTGTTGCCAGATAGCAAACTGGTGTTTCATTTGCAAACTTAATGCAATCTTTAAAATCCATAATTAACTTCCTCCAAATTATTGTTAGTTTTAACTTGATAATATTTCAAGCTAATTGTTTCGAGTAGTAAGTGATAAAATTCTAATAATCCGATTCAAAAATGAATATTGTGATTTCATTCTAAAACATTGGCAGAAGGATAGATTTATACGTATTAATAAGTCAAATCTGCTTATTTGCCAGATTTATTTACGGACCTTACACTACCTGTATAATTTATTCATTTTATCTTCTTTTATACAAGAATAAGCTAAGTAGATTGATAAGCTAAGTAGACTGATAAGCTAAGTAGACTGATAAGTAAGTAGACTGATAAGTAAGTAGACTGATAAGTAAGTAGACTGATAAGTAAGTAGACTGGAAATACGAGAAACTGTTTCAAAAAATTCTTTGTGTTTTTTCTCTAGATATTTCTCTAGATATATTTGTTCGTCGGCACCTGTCGCCACTGAGGTATCAGATCCTTAAAGTTGCTTTCTAAGAAAGGTCATAAGACAAGATTCATAAAACTATACTGTCAGGGAGCATGACCTCTATAACATTACTATTGAAGTTTGCAACCGGAGCATTTGGATCAGTAACAACTATATAACCCGGCTTTGTCACTGTACTGTTCCTTGCGGCATTTTCTACAGTTAGACCAACTGTATAATTTCCTGATTTTGTAAACGTGTGAGTTACATCCATGGCATGCTTTGAATTGATACCATCGCCAAAATCCCAATACCAAGAAATAGGTGCTTCGCCCTTACTTGTAGCTTCACCTTTACTTGTGGCAGCGAATAACACTGTTAGAGGTGTTGTTCTAGAGTCACATTGGATGTAAGTCCAGTTTGTGGTTCCATGGGTCTAGCAGTGAGATCATACATATAGATATCACTAAAAAAAACATGATCAACGGGTGATCTATGATAACTATACTTCCTATATACAATCCTGTCTCCATAGATATCAGGATCGTGTGCACCTCCGCTGGTGGTAATCTGAGTCTCCTTCTGAGTTGAGAGATCGTACATGTAAATATTGATGTATTCGTTGCGGAAATCTTCCCATACTATCTTATTACCATAAATAGCAGGATAGTATTGACTTGATTTATTGGTAGTAATCTGAGTCTTCTTGGAAGTGGATAAATCGTACATGTAGATATCGGTGGTGACATCTTCTCTGTGCCACTCTTTCCACACTATCCTGTTACCATAGACGTTAGGGAATGTTGCTTCTCCGTTGGAGGTTATTTGAGTTTCCTTTGAAGTGGAGAGATCGTACATGTAAATATCCGGACTTATGTATCGAAGATCATGCCAGACTATCAAGTTACCTTGCATATTAATATATTGAGGTATTCCTTTTGAAATTATCCGAGTTTCCTTAGAAGTGGATAGGTCGTGCACGTAAATACCTTTATTTCTAGTTCGATAATCCATCCACATTATCCTGTCACCATAGATTTTAGGTCTCTGAGCGCGCCCGCTAGTGCTTATTTGAGTTTCTTTTGAAGTAGATATATTGTACATATAGATATCATACTGTCCATTACGATCATCTTGCCACACTATTCTATCACAGTAGAGTGAAGGATATGTCTGATTTGATTCATTAGCAGTGATCCTGGTTTCCCTGGAAGTGGAGAGATCGTACATGTAGATATCGTAGTTTCCGTTGCGAAGGTCTTGCCATACTATTCTATTACCATAGATATCAGGATGGGATGCTAATTCGCTGGTTGTAATCCGGATCTCATTTTCTGTAAGTACAATTATCGTATCAGTTTTTGAGGTAGTGCCGTAAGCATTTCTTACTGTCAGGTTAACAGTATGGATTCCTGGTGTTGTAAATGTATAAACAGGGTTTACATCGGTTGAGTCTGTTTTTCCATTATTGTCGAAGTCCCATACCCTTGACGTTGCATTTTGAGAAGTGTCATTAAACTGTACCGTCAGGGGAACATAACCCTCGATAATGTTACTACTAAAATTTGCATCGGGAGCTTTTGGATCGATAACAACTATGTAATCTGGCTTTGTCGCTGTACTATTACCCACGAAATTTCCTACAGTAAGATTTACTGTGTAAATCCCTGGTTTTGTAAATGTGTGGATTGCATTCGTGGTGTGAAATGTGTGGATTGCATTCGTGGTGTGTTTTGAATAAATGCCATCGCCAAAATCCCAATACCAGGAAATAGGTTCTTCGCCTTTACTTGTAGCTTTGCCAATAATTCTACCATGGAAAGACACCATTAGAGGTGCTTTTCCAGAGGTTACATTAGCATAAAAATCTGCCACTGGTGGTTGTGGGGGAGTTACAGTAATATAATTCGGTTTCGTTACCGTGCTATTGCCTGCTTCATTTGTAACTGTTAAAGTAACGTTATACACCCCTGGGTTTGTAAACGTATGGGTTGCATTCATGGCATGTTTTGAGTAAATACCGTCACCAGTGTCCCAATGCCAGGAAGTTGGTACTCCACCAGTGCTGGTATCAGTGAATAATACCGTTAGAGGTGCTATTCCGGAAGTCACATTGGATGTAAACCCAGCTTGTGGTTCTATGGGTCTAGCAGTGAGATCATACACATAGATATCACAAAAATAAACATCACCAGGACCAGGGGTCAATCTTTGACGATTATCACTATACACTATCCTGTCTCCGTAGATATCAGGTCCCATTGCACTTCCACTGGTGGTAATCTGAGTCTCCTTCTTAGTTGAGAGATTGTACATGTAAATATCCCATTTTCCATTGCGATTATCATCCCATACTATCCTGTCCCCATAGATAGCTGGAGACGAACCTAACGAGGACTGTCCGCTGTAAGAGATCCGGCTTTCTTTCTCAGTTGAGAGGTTATACATGTAGACATCCCCTCTTCTCCCAGTAAAGTCTGAATTGCGACTATCCTTCCATACTATCCTATCACTGTAGATCACGGGAGCATATGCTCTTCCGATAGTGTTGATCATAGTTTCCTTCTTAGTGGAAAGGTCATAAATGCAAATACTATCTCTGCTAATGGAATTGTTATTTTTATCTATAATAGTTCCATTGTCCCCGTAACCCACCCATACTATTTTGTTTTCATATATTGAAGGGTTACTTGCAGATCCTCTTGTGGTTATCTGAGTTTGTGTATGAGTGGAAATATTGTACATGTAGACATCGGTCTTGTAGTCGCGTTCCGCAGCCCACACAATTCTATCACCGTAAATATCAGGAACACAATGGGACAAATTCTCTGTGATTAGTGAACTTGTAGAATTAAGTATATCATACACGTAAAGTCTGACCCTAACTGGATTCTCATTTACATTATAAAGACAGTATACAATTTTATTATCATATATAGCAGGATGTGATACATAATGTTCAGGCATGGTAATTATAGTATCATTTCCGGTTTTTAGGTCATAAAGATGAATTTTGTCCCAATATGACCACACCACTTTATCACCGTAAATAGAAGTCTCTCCATTTAGTCCAATATCCTCTGAGAGCTTAATTTCCTGGGCAGCTAACGTTACAGCTGAGTTTGAAACCAAAAATACGAAAAATAATGCCATTAACACTAAAGGTACTGAATGCAATTTTCCCCTATCTTTCATTTATTTACCCTCACCACATCTCATTAAAAAAATATAATTACTGACCGTTTTTCAATAATTTTTACTCTTTCCTTTGAATTTCAATCTGTGATTGACTGAATACTCTAAATATGACGACAATTTAGAGTTGTCAAAAGCACAACTGCTAATTCAAATAAAAATGAAAAAACACAATCAGTAATTGTAGTTAAAATGAATTAGTTGCGAATAACGCCTGCCTAATGTAGATCCTATCCGGAAACCAATAATCGAATGTTGAAAAGTAAGTATTTTCCTACAATCTTTTTTCTCTCTTTTCCCCCATATTGCTAATGATCAGCAATGTTGATGTAGTTTTCCAGTATTATATCCTTTATGGGGATTAATGTGGGGAACAAAATAATACATCTGGCACTTATTTTGATTTTTCTTATAAGTTTTACATCAATAGCAAAGGCTGACAAAGAGACTATGATCGTAAGTTGGAGGCTAACGTTGAGTCCATCGATCTATGGCAACGTTGTTACATGGGCTGATACTTTTGGTAACGGAGTTTTCATGTATAACTTGACTACCGGAAACATAACCGGAATAGGACATTCGGAAAGTAGCTCATCTATTATTCAGGGAGATAAAATTACATGGTGGGACTATGGAAACATAACTGTGTATAATATTTCCACTGGCAAAAAAATTGAAATCATTAACGCAAGTACACCAGCGATCTATGGTGATAATATCGTGTATGTAAGGTCAAAATATGCTGACTGTCAGCCTGCCTCTAATCAAAATGCTGAGTATAACAGTTTGTACTTATACAACCTTAGCACCCATAAAGAAGTTCAACTAATTCCATATACGCATGCAATCTACGGTGCTTCTATATACGAAAATAAGATTGTATGGACACGGACAAATAGGGTAAATCCAGGTGAATGGAGTACAAACATTTCCATATACGACATACCCACAAAGAGAGTAAGTGACATCAGTAGAAGTGGTAGAGCAGGGAACGGTAAAATTTATGGAAATATTGTCGTGTGGACAGAAAACCAAAATGGATCAAGGTATGTCTATATGCGAGATATTGCCAAGCACAAAACACGTCAAGTAACATTTGATGGCAACCCGATCAGTCTAGATGTATATGGTGATAGAATAATTTGGGAAAGAAAATACTGGGTAGGAAATAACTTGTCGAATGACATTTATATATACAATATCTCAACTAACGAGACAACTCGTATTACATCTGCAAGAGATCCTGATATTTACGACGATAAAATTGTATACATTCGCTCAAGCAATGATACAGAAAACCAGGAAGGCAGAAATATATATTTGTATAATCTTTCAGCCTGAAATTTTTAAGGCGAAAGCCTCTTTCTTTTTAGGACGGAGTATAAAACTAGAAATTCCTATCTAAGTTGCAGTTACAAAAATTTTTCATTTTTTAATTTTTGACAAAAATCTTGCTAGTTGTAATCAAATTGGTGACTTTGGTATATTAAACATTAGAAGCATTTCTTTTGACAAAAATGGAACAATTGTCAATTAAAGGGCAAAACATAGTATAACTAAATTAGAATTGGGGAAAATAAGAAATTTTTAGTGAAGAAAATTTTATTCATTCGTGTCGGTTATTGATGTTCATAGAGTGCATATTCTATTTGCTCTCCTAATATACCAACTGGGTTTTCAATTGGTACTCCAAGTGTTCTGGATAGGAACACGTCTATTTTTTTGTTAGTTTAATTACACTTACTCCTAGGTCTAAAGTTTTTTGGATACTATCTCTGTCTCCTCGAAATTTGACATAAATTTAGTTGAAAGCTTTCATTTTTAATTTACTTTTAGACCCCTTGAAATATGATTAGTTTTTTAAGGGCTATTAAACCTTATTTGTCCAATTAATTGTAGTGTCAGCCTTTCCCCAGTTAAGGTACATTCATTAAAGAATCTATTTGCTGTTTAAATGACTTAAGTACTTTAATTGGTAAATTAAACGTTGATTTGTCCTTACTTTTAACATTGAATTTTGTATGGATAAAAATGACATCAGATGCCTTATTTATAAATAAACATAAATTGTAATAAAATAAAGTATTTATCTCGCTCTCTTCTTGATTTAAAAGAGTATTATAAATTATTTATCTAAAAAATTGATTTTTAGAGTGTACCTTAATTGGGGAAACTCTAAATGCATACCTATTATCCAAAATAAGCATTGTATACCCTTAGTTTTAGTACTGATTTGGAAGGACCCTATTTACTTTGTGTTTTGCTAGTCATCCATTAACAAGTGATTAGTGTTTCCATAACGTTCTCTCTATCATAACTTTGCTTGTGTTCATATTGAAATTAAGGATACTTAATCTTCAAGTAAAAGTATAATATCCGAAAAGATGCACTGTCCCTCAAAAAGAGAAAAAGTATTATGAAGTTATAATAAATTCGGTATCATTAGAATAGCAATATTTAAGATCTCAGGTAGTTATCATGATATCCGATGATGCTATAGCGACAGGATTTATATCTGGAGTGTTTTCGATTACAGGTATATTCATTGGTTACAAGTTGTCAAATTTTCAATGGGAAAAACAACGTAAAATTGAAAAACGGAACATTGCCACTGGTTTCTATATGGAAATAAATGATATTATATACATTATTAAAAAGATTATTAAATATTACGAAGATCACAATATGATAAATGAGTTTAACCAACCACGCTCGGCTGGCCCTTATACATTAAACGGAGCAATTGTTGAAACAAAAATTGGCTTAAACAGATTTGGTTCATTGTATAATGAAAATGGTTTATATTATCACTTTAGAAAAGAAATTTATCTTTTAGACACAGATACAGTTGAAGGTCTTTTAAATTTTTATACTGAATTGATTCACGCTGTCAATTTATATAATATTTATGATGGATATTTATTTGGAAAAAACCCCACAAAAAATACAGATTCCACTGCCGCTTGGAATATCGAAGATGATGTTATTAAGCACATGTTAGTTGCAAGTAATGAAGTTCCAAATCTATTGTGTTTGCTTGAGGTCCAGATGAACAAAGATAATATAAAAAGAAAAATGTGTGATTAAAGAGTTTTTTAGAATATCTTTTGTAAACTTACTGTGAGGATAACATGCAAAAAATTCTGTAAATTTAAATGATTCTATGTTTTTTTCTTTTCTAGAATTTTTGGTTTTCACATTCGCGAGGAACAAAAAGAGGATAGTGACCTTGATATTCTTGTAGAATTCTCTAAAGAACCGAACCTCTTTGAATTCATTGGGCTCAAATAGGAGTTTTCAAAACTCTTCGGCGTAGAAGTGGATCTTGTTATGAAAAATGCTTTAAAACCGAGGATTGGGAACAGAATTCTTGAAGACGTCATGCAGGTATGATTTACTGAATGAAAAAACTTAAAATAAGTCCTCCTTTAAATCCTCATAATTTCACTCGTTTTTTCCTGCCGGACAAAGCGTATGATCTGTAAACCAGAAACACCTCTCACATCCCAAGCACGTGTTTACAGGCTCGCTGTTTATCACATGATTAGCAAATTCAGGGTCAGCTAACATACCCCTGCCAACAGCAACAAGATCCACATAATCATTTTCAATTAAGAACCGTACCTGTTCTTCAGTGCGGATTTCATTAACTGCAATAACTGGAATCTTTACTTCTTTTTTGATCTTACAGCCACTATAGGTTATAGGACTGCAAATGAAACCGTCGGGAACCGTATTTGCTGGGGGCTGCATGCCAAATGAAATGTGCAGTAAATCAATACCGGCTTTCTCAAAAGCTTTGGCTGCTTCAATGCCGTCCTTGCTTTCCGGCAGATACTCGCCCATGCGCACACTAACAATGAAATTTTTAGGAGTGTTGTTTCGAATCTCCGGCAGAATTTGTGTTAAAACTCTTGCCCTGTATAGAACGTCGCCGCCATACTTATCGGTTCGGCGATTGTAAGAAGCATCAAGAAACTTACATAAGGTAAATCCGTATGCAAAATGAAATTCAACGCCATTAAACCCAATTTCACAGGCACGAATGGCTGCCTGCTTCATATTTTTTTGCATCGAATGAATTTCTTCGGTTGACAATTCGTTAATATCCATATTGCCGCAATGAAGCTGCATCATTACTGTTGCGCCATATTCGTGGCAGTTGCTTGCAATTTGCTTTAAAGCTGAGATATCACCTGCCGACCACATGCCTGTTGAATCTACAGCCCCAAAAACGCTGGTAGCCTGCACGATGATAAGGCCAGTACCGCCTTTTGCACGTTTCGTATAATGTTCAATGTGCTGCTTGCCATAATGAGAGCCATTATCTCCGTGAAAGGAAAAAGTAACCATAGGAGGCATCACAATTCGGTTTTTTATGTGATTCCCACGAATCACTAATTCATCTGTTATCTCAGTCATTTTATTTTCCCGCTAATTTCTTTTTTCTGGGGTTAGTGAATTTTAATGAATTCCCTTGATTTCTTCCTATATGATTTTTGCCACAAAAATTCAGAGAATGAGATACGAGGTCACATTTTTGCAGAATTCCCGATTTATTTACTAACAAAATATCTAACTATCTTTCAAAATATCTAACAACAGATGTTTAAAAATTAAAGAAAAGCTCACGGTAAAGAATCGGAAAACCTGAATAACGCTATTTGGGTATCTATAGTAACTTGCTTGATTTTAAAATCTATATAAGGAGTTAATAACTTGCAAAAGTTTGAAAACCAATTATAATTTCACTTTCAAGTTAGTTTGGCTCGGCAATTATTCTAATTATATTCAACATCTCGGGTTCAAAAGGACTTACCATAAATCCCATAGCGCCAATTTTTAGAGATTCCGTTATGATGATCTGCTGACCAAGAGAAGAAAACATTGCCATCTTTGCTTCCTGATCTATAACGAGAAACTTGTTCAGCAAATTTCTCCAATTCATATTATCTGGCACGTTATCCGGCACCATTATATCCATCAACACGAGGTCTGGTTTTACCTCCAGATATCTTTCAATGGCTTCATCGTCGTCAGCCACTTCAGCAACTACTTCATGTCCATGTTTAAAAAGTGTATCCCGGAGCGCTATTCGCATAAACTCAGCATCTTCTACAATCATAACTCGTGCCATTTATCATTCCTTCTTATTATTTTTATAAAGATAACTATGTTATTCCATGTTTTTCACTCATGAATTTTATAGCTGAATACTCCTCAGCTTGCCTGTAAAGGATAACTTACTCGTAAATTTAAAGAACTAAATGGCGTTAAACTTTATTAATTTTTTCGTTCAGAGTATATAAAGAGTATGTCCGATCTTCCTGTAATTGCGCCATTATTTCGAACAAACGGTAATATGAGAACAAGCTTTTACCTGTAAAATGCCCTGAGAAGGTCGACCTGCTTATTGAAACCGCTGAGGAAATCGCTCTTATGGCAAAGGAGTATGGTATAAGGATGTAACAGCGTAATCCTGTATAAAATATGATAATAGGTAAATGATCCCGTCGTCTCATAAAATTGTAATTGAAGTGCCTCTTTTAGTCTTAGGGCTCTATATTCACCGCTATGATAAGCCCGACGCTGCTTGAAGAGTTTATAACAGGATTTTTATATACGGAAAGGATTATCCGCAAGTTAGAGGATATCGAATCGTTGCACATAGAATAAAGTAGAGATAGAAATATAGAAAAAAGCAGAAATAAAAGCAAAAAACTAGATGTCACCGGCCCTCTCAGTGTTAGTGTTCTGACAGTGTCCTGACAAAAAAGACCCGTTTGCAATTATGCTTTCAGGCAAAACGGTTCTTTCGGAATGTGGAGGCGATCCTTAATATTTGGGTATGGACCGGCTCCCGAAAATCCAGTCGGTCTGGTCACTGATGTTTCAACAATTAAAACTAATGAAAGAAACATTGATCTCAGACCTTTATACCAGAACAAGCGGGATACATATTGTAGGACTTTCGGGCCGGAAGGAAAGATCTGCGTAATAGAAGATATTGGCAGGCATAACGTCCTTGACAAGGCAATAGGTTACGGACTGAAATATGGTGTGGACTTCTCAAGGACAATTGTAACCTGTCAAGGAAGGCTTTCTTCTGAGATGGTAAGAAAATGCCTCATGGCTAATATCCCTGTTATCGTATCCAGAAGTGCAACCACTACGCTTGCCATAAGCATGGTAGAGCAAGCTGGCCTTACTATTATCGGCTTTGCCCGGAACCAGAAATGAATATTTACACAGGCGTGAAAATGGTAAGAAATGAGTAATTGCAATCTTTCCAAAGGAAATCTTGACCACAGCCTTTCCAAAGGAAGTCTTGACCAAAGGGTGACGAATGAGTAATCTATTGCAGATGATTTCTGGTTACAATAATCTGATCGAAATCTCTGGTACAAGTGTCAATATGCGGATAAATCACTCTTTTATATATCACTCTTTAAAACGTTTTTGAGGAATTCTATGAATGACCCATTAAAAACAATAAGAGAAACAAAACCACTCATACATCATATAACGAACTGGGTAACGATCTACGACTGTGCAAACATGACAAGAGCTTTTGGTGCGCTGCCTGTAATGGCGCATGCCTCTGAAGAATGTGCTGAGATGACAGGGATTTCATCGGCTCTTGTACTTAACATCGGAACCCCGACATCCGAAATCATTGATTCCATGCTTCTGTCTGCTGCCGCTGCAAACGAAAAGAAAATTCCGGTCGTGCTTGACGCAGTCGGGGTCGGAGCTACGAAATTCAGGGACGAAATGGCTGCAAAAATCCTTGGTTCCGTCCGTGTTGATATCATAAAAGGCAATTACTCGGAAATTGCAAAACTGGCAGGCGAAAGCGCTGAAACTAAAGGAGTTGAGGCAACTTCGATTAATGCGGACCCTGTAAAGATTGCAAAGCAATTTGCAAAATTAAGTTCCTCCGTTATTGTGATGACAGGAAAAGAAGACATTATAAGTGACGGAGAGAGGGTTTTTATTGTTAAGAACGGGCATGAGCTTATGGGGTCGATTGTCGGAACAGGATGTATGGCTGCATCTGTAATAGGTTTGTTTGCTGCAGTTAACCCGGATTACTTTGAAGCGTCCAGAGAAGCGTTATGTTACTTTGGGGTTGCAGGAGAACTTGCAGCTCGAGAATCAAACGGACCAGGAAGTTTCAAGGTTAACCTGTATGATGAAGTGTTCAACCTGTCGGATGAGAAAGTAAGAAGTATGATGAATTTTGAAGAACAGTAAGTTTCGAAGAAAAACGGAAAACGATAAGTTCTGAAAATAAATAGAAAAACAGTAATTTCCGAAGAGAAAAAGGTAAATTAAGTAAAAAGAACCATAAGTTCAGAAAAATGAGATTATAAAGAAACGTTTTTAAAAAAACGTGCTTATCGGATGGATTAAGCATCATGAAACAGAAAGGCTTCAGCCGGAAAAGTTCCCTTTTGAAAGAAATCGATTTCTATCTCGTGACAGATTCCGGACTCTCAATGAAAGGGACTTTATCCGATGTCAGGGACGCAGTTGAGTCAGGCTGCAGGATTGTTCAGTACAGAGAAAAGGATAAAAGTACGAAAGAAATGGTCGAAGAGGCTTCCGAAATCAAGAGGATCTGCAGCGGCAGGGCAATATTTCTGGTAAACGACAGGATCGATGTTGCTTTAGCAGTTGACGCGGATGGAGTCCATATCGGCCAGGATGACATGCCTGTTGAAACAGCAAGAAAGCTCCTTGGTGAGGATAAGATAATCGGCCTTAGTGTAAATGACAGGGAAGAAGCAGTCTTGGCGGAAAAATTAGGGGCTGACTATGTGGGTCTTGGCCCAATATTCGATACTGCTACAAAAAAAGATGCAGGAGAGGGAATTGGTCCACTTAAAATCCGAGAAGTTAAAGATGCAATCAAGCTTCCTGTAGTTGCTATTGGCGGGATAAATAAAGAAAACTGTGAGAGTGTTATTCAAAACGGAGCTGACAGTCTGGTCGCAATTTCTGCAGTTGTGTGCAGTAACGATGTAAAAAGAGAAGCTAAGTACTTTATTGATATGATTCGGAGAACCAGAAAAGCATGAGAAGACAAAAAAGTATGAGAAGAAGTGAAAAGGATTTATTCTCTACTTTTCTCCACCTCATGCCTGCATTTTCTGAAGAAACTCCCATTTTAGAGCCTTTCAGAAAGTCAGTAATGCATGTTAAAAGTTACAGTAGATCTACAATATCGGAATAGTAGGTCTACGATAATCAGAGTATTCGTTCCGGTTTTGTATATTGTATATTTTAAAATTTATACAGTAAGCAACTACTTTTTGGATAGGTTCTTAGCTTGTTACGTTCATTTCACCCAGGTAAGGTCCATGCCAGGTGTGCACCCAAATATGGCCGCTAAAAGCATTAACGCTCAGCATACCCTCTGTCTCATTTCGCCCGAAATCGAAAGTATAATAGCCGGGCATTGCGTGCGATTCCTGGATTTGTGCCCCAGGTAGGTAACCAGTAAGGAAATCCTCTGCCAGTTTTTGTGCTCCAGCCAGGTCGTAATCCGTGCCTCCTGCTCGAGTTCTGCCAGCTCCAAAGCGTGTGTTCCACATCATATTTGGCCCTGGCTCAGGATAGGTAGCCCCAGAATAGCGGTCCACCAGTATTTCTGCTATGTCCTGGTTGCTGGCTGTATCGTTCAAAACAGCATAATAATTACTGCTGAATGACATGGCGTCCTTTATTTTCACGTTTGGGCCATACTGAGTGGCAAAGCTTTGCATATTTTTCAGTGCTTTGCATATTTTTCAGTGCCTCATCCTGGGCTATGGGTTTGGATTCCGGATAGTATATCGCCATCATATTGCCCATCATCATATGTCCTCTCATTCCAGGGCCGTAACTGTAATTGTAGCTGTAATTGTAGCCTGGATAACCCATCATTCCAGGTCCCATCCCCGGTCCAGGTCCATAGCTGCGATTGTATCCTTGATTGCCCATCATTCCAGGCCCCATTTGTCCTTCAATGGGTTGTACCAATGCAATTATTATTCCTATACATATCAGTAGCATTACGGACTTTATTGATCCAGATTTGATCACTCTATTCCCCCACTGCATGCCTAATTTGGCAAGTTAAAACTTACTACGAAATATATTATATAAAATATTATATAAAAACTTATTATACTAACAATTCTTCTGAATTATTTTCGCGTAAATAAATGAACAACTTTACGACCTGAACTTGGTAGATTTTATTAATTAATACAGTTTACTTAAAAAAGCTCATTTCATCGAAATAATCGTTTGGAAAACAAGTAACGTAAAAAGTCAATAGATGCAGAATAGAAGTTTAGATTCTCTGAAAAAAACAGATGAATGAGGCCTGTTTATTCACTTTACACTGTATACTTCTGTCAAATCAGAATCACAAAACCAAGGGTGTAATTTCAAAAAGGACTTTGTAGAAAAACTATCTAAATCAGATTTAAGGTTCAGCTTTAAGATAGTGAGTAAGAGCTTCTCCTAAAAAGTACCGCTGCCCTGAATGCTATTCATGAACATACGAACAACACAATGACGATTGATATGCCTTTTTTATTAAAAATGAATTTTTAGAATGAGTTATTTTATCGTCAACAGACATAAAACCTGAGGACTTTGACTTTCTTGTGAAAAAAGCTCTGGAACTGGAAGCAATTGACGCAAAGATAATTCCCACTTACAATGTCTTTGTAGAGAAAAGAGTTTTTAAAATGCAGGAGGCTATATAGGATACGGAATAAAGCTGACATGCCCGGCACATGTTCCGATTGAGGTAACAAGGAAAAAGCTGCAAAGTTCTGGAAAAATTTTGACTATAGCAAGAAAATGACGTCTTCAATGCTGGAGCTTGAAAAAACAGTTTTTAATGAAAGCTTCACCTTCGCAGTTGCATTTGTGAACAGTTCAGGCAGGCTATGTGAAAAATATAATGTGGAAAAGGGAATCTGTATCCATTTGAATATGGCGAGAAGTCCGGAACATGCTGTTGGGAGCAATATGAAAAAAACGGCTGTGGAACCGGTATGCCTCTGTAACTCCCTCTAAAAGGGCAGCTTGAGCCAATGTCAATTCTATTGATTGACTGATTGACTGTGATGGTGACTGATGGTATAAATTATAATTGAATGCTATTTTGAAAATTGTAAAGCATGGTAATTAGTGACTAACTAATATTTGAAAAGTTTTTGATTTGAGATCTTACAGGCAAATTCCTAAAAGGGTGGGCCTAAAAGTATTATGAAATACTGAGAACTGAAAATATCGAGTTTCAGCGTTCTTCATCTCTCAGGATAACAACGTTCCCACGACCCCGCTTGAATTTCTCAATCAATTCTCTTCTTTCCAGGTCTGCAAGCATGAGGCTAACCTTTCCTTCGGAATACTTCAGCTTGCTTCGCAAGTCTTTCTGTGTAATCCTACCTCCCTGGCCTCGAATTATATCCATGACCTCCTGGAGGTCAGCGGGAAGCGGGAGCTTTTTCTTGGAAGCAGGAGTTTCAGTTTCAGGACTCTCTGCGGACTGATCTTCAGCTTCAGAGGAAGTTCCCTGTTTTTCTTTCTGAGGCTCAGATTCAACCAGTTTTCTTTCTTTCTCCTGAGAGTCCACTTTATTCTCTTGAGAGTCCACTTTAATTTCTTCAAAGTCTTCCTGAACTTTCTCTTTCGGGATTTCAGTTGATAATTCTGTCACTGCCGGTTTTACCTGTTTATTCGCAGGTTCTTTTATTGATTCTTTTACAGGTTCTTGCAGAGATTTATGTACCGTCTCTCTCACAGGTTCTTCGACAGGATCTGCTACTGATTCTGTTGAAGATGCAGTTTCGAAAGGCTTTATCTGAGATTCCTGTACCTGAGATTTCAGCGCGGGCTCTAAGCTTTCGTTAGGAACTTCTACCCTTTCGTCATGGACTTCTACTGAGAGTTCGGACACCTTAACTGGTTTGAATAAGTCTCCTGTAGAATGCCCCTTTCCAACTGCTTCTGTACCTGAGATTCTATGTACCTTTTTTAAAGGCTGATTTTTCTCTACTTTTTCTATTTTTTTATCCTTTCTGGAGATCAGGTAGCCTGCTGCAAGCAGGAGGATAAGTGAAAGAGTTACCAGCAGGTAGTTCACATTTATAGGGCCAATTCCGCTCTGGTCGACTAAATTTATGTTACTCGAATTATTCTTGCTTGCTGTCGAATCTGTGGATGTCTTTGTTAGCAAATTTGTTGTATTCGAGGATAAGTTTCCTGTGGTTCTGTTCGCGTTTTCGGAAAATTCGTTTACTCCGGAACTGTCCATAAGTTCATCGGAATAAACTGGAAGAAGCAGGAGGTCGAGTACATAATTTCCTTGATTTTCAATCTTAATAGTCTCTTCTGCTGAATAAGTTAGGGTGCTATTTTGATAGTACCTGGCTGTAATTTTATAATCTCCAGGTACCAGGTCAAAAGAATACAGGCCATATTTTGCCACCATAGACTGTGAAGGAGTGGAGTTTACTTCCACCACGGCATTTTCCAGAGGCTCGAAGGTGTCCCAACCGTACACCGACCCATGTACTGTGGACGTGCTGTCCGCTAAGGCAGGTCCAACTAAAGCAAGTACAGTAGCAATACAAATAAAATAGAGCCTTAGATTCATTTTCTATAAACCCAGAGTTACATTTTGGTTTTCTATTTTTTCAGGCCTTTAATATGCTATTTAAAATTTATAGCCTCGCCCGAATAAAGTTTTTCCTGCTTCACATATTTGGATAAACTATGTCGATATCTGTAGTATTACTTCCTTACTGTGCCTGATTCGTATCATTGCCTTTTCCATCAGGTCCATATCCGAAATTATCATCCTTCCTATCAGGTCTGTAGTCGGCATCGTCATCCTTTCCATCAGGCCCTTGTCCTATATTATTGCCTTTTCCATCAGGCCCATACTCTCCTGAATTCATTCCATCTTCAAAAAAAGGTTTCGGCCAGTTATCTTCTTTTACTGTCCTACCATCTTCTTCAACTCTGTAGGTACCGTTTCCCTGGAAAACTAGATAACCTTCTCCATCTGCGGTGAGAGTAATGTTTTCGCTGTTTAACATTACTGTCTTACTGGAGCCAGAAACCTTTACATCAGCAGAATTTATGTGGTACAGGCGCACCTGATCAGGGGCGTCATTTTTCTCTTCAAACGTGTAGTTTCCATTTATGTCAATCTCGGAATCAGGGGAAAGGCCCATTATTGCCATTTCTCCGTTTTCTAAGTGCAGGTTAAGAGTGAAACTGCCCAGAAGAAGAACTTTTCCTGTTCCTGCCGAAATAAGCCGGGATGTGTTGGTTAGTTCCTCACTTGCAAACGTCAAAGAACTAAGTTCCTCAAAAATATCTCTTAGGACATGATTAGCTTGAATCATACACTTCTGAGACTGGATCAAATAATCCCTTTCCATATTTTCGGATGAACCGGTATATTGATTCGAATTCTCAATTGAGCTACTATTTTCTGCGGCTGCATCTGCAAGGGCTCGGTACTGCTCTGCTTCTTTTATAAGACGGTTATACTTTTCAAGCAGGACTTCAAGCTTACTGACATCTTCCCCTTCTTCTTTATAGTGCTCAATCCCGTCTTCAAGCCGTACTGAAATAGCCTCTGCCTTCTCGATATTTTTGTCAAGGAGAGATGTTGCATGTCTCAGAGTATACATGGAATAAGGGTCTGGATGAAACTCGCCTGGGGGTGAATCAGGGAAACGCATGTCTTGCATTTCATGTTCATCATGATTCAGAAGCCCTATATAGGGATAAAGAATAGTCCTGTATAGATCTGGACCTTTATATGTAAATACCTGAGCCTCCTCACCAACACAGCCTGAGATCACGATAACACCTGCAAGTATAAGGAGGAGCAGGGACAGAAGTTTGATTTTCATACTGGGCCACGTCCTATGGAAAGAACTCATTGCTGGACTGTACCTTTTACTCGAGTTCGTATATTAATATTTGGTTGTTTTTAAAAGCTTTTCTCAGAAAAAATGAAATCATTCTGGAAACTCTGAGACCTGTAATTAACTCTATGATAATTTTTGGGTTTCCTGCCTCTGGGATTTCCTGCCTCTACGCATTTCCCAAGCTGCCTTGCCAGGATTTCATAATAAAATAGGAGTTTCCACGTTCTCTTTTGCGGGCAGAAAAACAATTACTTTTTTCGATGCCTCATAAACTTTTATTTCTCTTCCTTTCTGACTCCATTTTACGTGCCTTACTCTAATCATTCCGGCTTCCAGAAGGGAGTCCAGATTGTATTTGAGAGTATTCAGGCGCACTCCAAGCTCATCGGCAAGGTTTCCTGCCGACATTGCCTTCTTATTAAGCAATTTAAGAATTCTGATTGAAGTTTCACTTGAAAGAATTCTGGCAATTTTTCTGGAATCTTCGGAAAGCTGCAAAATCAGCAATTTTTCCTCCGGGTTATCAGGCATTTTTATCCCTGCTACATTTTTTTCTCGTATTTTTAAGTTTCGAAATCCTTTTAATTAACTCATTAAGAAATTGAGTCAGGAACCATCGAATTGATATTGCAGGTTCTAGTACAACACATGGTAGTACAACACATGGTTTCCTCGTAATCTTTTTCGATGCTTTTATAAATGCTTTGATCGTTTTTGATTACGGCACAAAATTACATTGTGACATCATATCTCTGGGTCTATGGGTGGGATGTTACTATCGATATGTTCCTGACAAAGATGTTATATCTGAATTTAAAAATAAAAGAATACTTACTTTTTTAGGAGTATTAATTGATTAAATTTACAATTCACACTTTAAATAAGATTATTTTGGGATTTAACCCTTTATAACACTTAAATAGTTCATTTTAAAGGCATATATTCCTTTAAAGGTCCAAATTGGGTTTTTTCTTACATTAGGCTATTTTTCAAATTAAGAATCGTTCTAGTTTCTAGATTATAATTTTCTATTGTTATGAGGTTATATAAAGAATAAAATAAGGAAACTTAGAGAATTTAATTCAGAACCAATTTGAACTGAATTTTCCAATATGACAAATAAATAATATTTATTTTATTAAAAAATACGATATCTAGAGAGCTCAATAAGTATTAATTACAGAATTTACTTCCTTTTATGTAATATAAGGTTTAAAAATGCTTATTTTCCGAATTAAGTTCTGTTAGTCATGTTATATCTGTAAGTAATTTTATATTTAATACAATATAATTTAAAATTGTCAAGCGGCGGATGGTTAATGGCCAGATAGCCGGTATGGACAAAATGACGTCTATTTGAGAAAATGAGGTAGATAAAATAAGGAGTGGACATATGGGAAAGAAGATATTTGATAGAATAAAGAAGACAGTATGTATTTTAATGCTGGTCTTTTTTGTATCATCAGTAACTATTGCATCAGTAAGCGCAGCTTCGCAAAAAACTGAGAAGCAATGGGGCAATGAAAAAAATCAATGGGAAAATGAACAGAATAATTGGAACAAAGAGAAAAGAAACTGGGAAAACGAGCAGAGAAACTGGAACAATGAGAAAAAGAAATGGAATAATAAGAAACATGGCGATGATTACAAAAAATGGGAAGCTAAGTATAAAAAATGGCAAGATACATATAAAAAATGGCAAACAAAATACAAGAAATGGCAAGGTAATCATAAGAAATGGTTAAGTGGATATAATACCAGATCCCATTGAAACAGGCGGTGAAAACCGAATGTAAAAAATGTTTAAGACTAATTTGAAAAACCATAACTGACTCGTAAAACCCTCTATTGGATTTCAAAACGGAAGATTCTTTACCAGTTGTGTTAAAGAACCTTTCTTGATTGGATTTACGCAGTTGAGAAGCAAAATAAAGCATGAGCAAGTCTATCATAATTATTATTGATTAGACAATTTGAAATTTCATGCTACTTTTTTCCCGATTCAACTGCGCAGGTCCTTATAAAAGATCCTGATAACGAATGTATTTCTTTTGCATGAACTACTCCTTCCTGAAGCCTTCGCCTTCTGGCTCAGTTTCGAGGAAGAAGTTTCTTGGTTCATTCTTTCCTATATTGAAGACAAGTCACACAAAGCCTTTCAAGAGTTCCGCAGGTGTCAGAGAACTATAAGGTTTTGATTTTGAAGTGAGTATTTTTTGATATTGATTGCAGCATTAATGTCCCTATCATGTTTTGTTTTGCAATCAGGACATTCTCATTCTCTATCTTTTAATGTCAAGTCTGAATTATAATATCCGCAAACGTTACAAAGTTTAGAAGATGGTTTAAATCTTCCGATTCTCAGGACAGTTTTACCGAACAAAGAAATAAATAATTTTTGTTAAAGGTTATTTTTTGAAGTTGACGGCTCTCATCCTCCACCTGCCATTTTCCGGCTTTCGCTGGAAGCTGTAGAGGACGAAGACTTACCTACTTAAAGTAAAAACTAATATTTGGGAAACTTCAGACATATATACTGTTTAGAAATCCTGATAAATAGACACTGTTTGGAAACTCTTAAAAATAAATGCTGTTTGGAATTTGGAATCCAGATGCAGTTTGAAAAAGAGAAGTAGATTAAGTTTGAAAAAGAGAAGTAGATTAAGTTTGAAAAAGAGAAGTAGATTAAGTTTAAGAAACCCGGAATAACAAAATGTGGAGCAAAAGTTATTTTATTCATTGAATAATCTCTATACAATTTAAAAGGTTTGTCTAAACTCCTTCCCGATCGCAACTGCTAAAACAGATATTTTTAAATTTTAATACAATTTTTAAATCATCTCTGAAAGAAAAACAACTACTTATTTATAAAGATAAGCTTATTCTATGTAGCTTTCAATAATGAATAAAAACAAAAGATGTCTTATAATGAACAGAGCTGCCCGATTCACTAAAAACGGGAATTTCTGCCAGGGAATTCCTGTAATGCATATCCTGTATCTCCTGCTCATTCTTATAGCTCCTTTTGCAGGGGTGAATCTTCTTTTTATCTTCTCTGTCGTTCTTTTCCTGGGGATACGGTTTTCTGGAAAAAACGTTTTGTGTGACAGAGATGCTACCAGCCTTATTTTTTCTCTGGCTTTCATGCTCTTTGTTTCCGTGATTTCGGGGAGCTTTTCTTATACATATCCTTTCTACATAGTGCTCGCCGCATTTGCGATTGCGGCAGTCGGAAACCATAAAACCTCTTTTTCGGAAACAGATTCTGTACCTGATTCTTCTTTAAGGCGGAGGACAATCAAAAAGAGGAGTTTTTCAATACTCTGGAGTTCGGCTTTCCTGGCACTTCGGATTGCTGCTGCATTCTTTGCCGCAAGCTGGATTGTCTACTGGCAGAAACTGCCTGTTTCATATAACCTGATTTTCTTTATAGCTGTTATCGGGGCGGTTACAGGTTCTCTTTTCGAGTCAATCCCCTCCAAAATAGACAAGAATATTTCTGTGCCGCTGGGTGCAGGCATGACAATGTGGATTTTTGAAGATTTCAGGTACTGGGTGTCTCCTGAAAAAATGGTCGTAGCACTTGTATTCTCATTTATCCTGGGTGTGCTGGCTTACAGAGCTAAGATTGCAGATGTCTCTGCCCTTTTGAGTGCTGCCCTTTTGGGAGTCCTGATAATTGTCTTCAGTGGGCTTTCCTGGTACCTGCTTCTGCTCACGTTTTTTATTCTTGGAGGCGGGTTTACAAAGTATAAATATGCATACAAAGAATCCATAGGGATTGCACAGGCTAAAGACGGTATCCGGAGTTATGAAAATGTATTTTCGAATAGTACAGCAGCCCTTGCCCTTGCAGTGGCATACGGGGTTTTCCCGGAGCACAGTCTTCCGATCATTTATGCCTATATGGGTACGGTTGCAACAGCTACAGGAGATACTCTGGCAAGTGAAATAGGAACAACAGCAAAAGGAAGGCCAAGAATGATAACAACCCTCAGACTCTCGGAACCCGGAGTTGACGGAGCCGTATCATTGCTTGGCGAATTTGCTGCAATCTTCGGTTCTGCAGTGATAGGAGTCCTTGCATACTTACTGGGGATCTCGGATAATTTTATATTAACAGTCCTTATTACAACCGCAGGAGGGTTTTTCGGAACAAATGTGGACAGCTTCCTTGGGGCTACGCTTCAGAAAAGGGGAGTGCTTTCAAATAGCGGAGTCAATTTAATGGCGACTTTTGCAGGGGCAGGAATCTCTGCTGTTCTGTATTTTCTTATAACGTGAACCGGGTACGGAACAGTCTTATTGATTTCTATTATTGATTTCTATTTCCTTAGACTCTTTCTGAGGCTCTCAGACCCTTTACGCTGTTTTTAAGGATTTTCAGGTAATTTCAGATTTTTCAGGTTTTTCATAAATTTCTTCGGGCTTCAAAAACTTTTTCAATATCTGAAAATTTTTTTAGTCTTCTTATATATTTTTTCCGGCTTCTTACACATATCTCATGATCTTTCTACTTTTCCTCGTTGTCTTCCTACTTTTTCCCAGAATCTTTACATATTTTCTCAAGCTGTTTATTCTTGAAAAGAAGCATCCATTTATATCTTCATTACATATCCTTAAGGAAACAGGATTATTGAACCATTTCACTTTTCATTTCTTCGACTCTTAATTTTCAAGCTTACAGGAGGTAAACAGATGACAGAAACCGAGTATAAAGATAAGAAAATCCTGCTTGTAATCGCCCAGGAGCAGTTCAGAGACGAGGAGTGTTTTGTTCCGAAACAGCTTTTTGAGGCTTCAGGAGTAAAAGTTACTGTTGCAGCCGAATCTAAGAAAACGGCTAAAGGGATGCTCGGAGGAACAATCAAACCTGATATCGCGATATCAGATGCCAGAATTGACGACTATGATGCAATAGTAATCTCAGGAGGCTCAGGCTCTAGAAAATACCTGTGGGATAGCAAAGCTCTGCAGGCACTCGTAAAAGAAGCTGATGACCTGAAAAAGGTGATCTCCGCGATCTGTATTTCCCCTGTAGTACTGGCAAGAACAGGCATCTTGAAGGACAAAGAGAGCACAGTCTTCAAAAGTCCGGATACTGTACGCGAACTTAAGGAACATGGGGCTATCTATCTGGACAGGGAAGTAGTGGTTTCGGGCCGTGTGATCACAGGGCGAGATCCTGCAAGTGCTGATGTGTTTGGAAAAGCCGTACTTGAGGCCCTGAAAAAAGTTTAATTCTCATCAAAGATCCTGAAATACAGATATCCTTTATCGAGTAAGTTGTCTGAGAACTAGATTCCTCCAGTTACCGGGTGTGCTTATTATGACAGCGGAACTTGAAGCCATACTGGCTTATCACCAGGCAAGTAAACACAACTTCAAAGCTTATGCTCCGGGTCCTCACCGCCTGGATCTACCTATCAAGCCAGATCCCTTCCTTAACTATCGTGGAACTCGACTTTTTAATCTGGAGATCTGGAGCAATGAACAAATAAAAGCTGAGACTTTTCCTGCCTATGAACAGGCTTTCTCACCGGAAAAACTCAAGCCGTATGGGCTGAGTGTGAAATCAATTTCCAGGCTTTTTTTTGACAGCTTTGCCATTTCTGCCTGGAAGAAAGCAGAAAGTACAAAATGGGCTCTTCGCGTCAATCCCTCAAGCGGAAACCTTCACCCTACTGAGGTTTACCTTCTTTCCGGTCCTGTGAAGGGGCTTCTGAAAAACCCTTCTGTCTGCCATTATGCTCCTTTGCCTCATGCCCTTGAACTCAGAGCGGAACTTTCGCCAAAGACCTGGAAGCTATTAAGTTCGAGCTTTCCTGAAGGCACTTTTTTCGTGGGACTGAGTTCAATTTTCTGGCGGGTTTCCTGGAAATATGGGCTCAGAGCTTTTCGATATGCTCAGCATGATATAGGACATGCAATTGCTGCCCTTACCTTTGCTGCTGCCGGACTCGGCTGGAAAACAAGCCTTCTTGCAGGCATGGGTTCGGAAGAGATTGCAGTGCTTCTTGGCATTTCCAGAGAGAAAGGTCCTGAAAAACAGGAGCCTGCCTGTCTGCTTGCGGTCTATCCGGCAGGAAAAACCTGTACAAAAGGCAGGATTTCTTCCGGCGCGATTCCTGCTTTTAAAAATCTTTCCTGGAAAGGCGTTCCTAACAGTTTAAGCCCAGGGCATGTTGAATGGGTAGGTCTCGAAAAAGCGTCCTCGGCAGCTCAAAAGAAGGGAACCGATTACCTTGAGAAAGAAGAAGCAAAAGAAGAAAATGAAGAATTAAATGAAGAATCAAATGAAGAATCAAATGAAGAACTAAATGAAGAACTAAATGAAGAACTAAATGAAGAACTAAATGAAGAATTAAATGAAGAACTAAATGAAGAGTCAAATGAAGAACCAAAATCCTATATGCAGGCTGCTTCATCACTAAAAGCCAGCAGCTTCAGGAACCTGTCTGAGCTTGATACAGTTCCCCTACGCGGAGTTATCCGAGGAAGGAGAAGTGCTATTGAGATGAATAACAGCGCATACCTGGAAAAAAATACTTTCTATGCGATGCTGCAAAGAACCCTTCTGCAAAACAACCCGATCTTCAATTCCCTTGCTTTTGGTTCCTTTACTCACCTGCTTCTTTTCGTGAACCACGTAAAGGGTCTACTTCCGGGACTTTATATTTTCCTCCGCAAACCCGAAGAAAAAGAGAGGATTAAAGCTGCAATCAGGCCGGACTTTTTATGGGAAAAGCCAAAAAATTGCCCGCCAGACCTTGAGCTTTATCTGTTGGTGGAAGAAACTCTGGATTTTTTTGCAGCTCAACTTTCCTGTACGCAGCGAAAAGCGGCCGATGCCTGTTTTACGGCTTGCATGCTTTCGGAGTTCGAAGGGCCTCTGAAAAAGTTTGGGGCATGGATATATCCGTACCTTTTATGGGAATGCGGAATTCTAGGGCAGCTTCTTTACCTTGAAGCTGAAGCATATGGTCTAAGGGGCTGTGGGATTGGGTGTTTCTTTGATGATCCTTTGCATGAAGCTATAGGGCTCAAAGGGCTTGAGTTCCAGGACCTCTACCATTTCGCTGTTGGCTATCCACTTCCAGAGATAGGCGTTAAAACTCTTCCTGCATACGAAGAGTAACTTACTATTTCTTTTCTCTGCTTTTTATTCTCTTATCTACTTTTTTTATATTCTTGTTTACTATTTTCTCTTTTTATTTTCTTGCCTACTTTTTAACTTTTTTATCTCATTCTCTAATTTTTACTCTCGGTTATTTTCTTGTCTGTTATTTTCATTCTTTTTTCTGCTCTTCGCTTTCTTTCTTCTTTCCTCTTCTCAAACTTCTTCTGACAACTCCAGGCTGGGAAGGCGGAACAGGCGTCTCGCACCCTGATTTCAGGTCACACTCCACTACAATTCCCCGTAGCAGCCGGCCCAGAATGTCCGAACCCGTAATAATTCTTTTCTCCTGGTCCCAGTAGAGGATAAGATCCTGATCGATCACGTCATCTTCAGGGTATTGCGGATACACCTTAAACTGCCGGATTACTTTCTCAAGCCTGGTTTTGGGAGATCTCACCACAACCGGGAAGTGGCAGTAAGAAAGCGGAATAAATGGGCCTTTCTTGTAGACTGCATCCCTTAGGAAGCCGTCCGCGTCAAGCACCATGACAGGCTCGTCCTGAGGGTTGGTAATGATTACCCATTTTTTTCCGGAGGCTTCTATCTTTTGCAGAAAAGGATCTTCTGGTTCTCTTTTGAAAGGAGGAAATACCGGACGGTTATTTTCAACCGGGAGTGAGATTATGCTTCTCTGGTCTATTAGCGAGCCTTCATCGGAGATACTGACGTCGTCTATGGAGAGAAAGTTCAGAGCCCCTATTCCCTCAAAAGTGCCAATATCAGACTTTCCCGACTCAATATGCTTTTCGAGCATAATCCGCATGGACTGTTCCTTGAAGAGTTCAAGTTTTTCCCTGCCGAGCCACC
The DNA here is from genome assembly GCF_000969985.1 of Methanosarcina barkeri str. Wiesmoor. GTDB lineage: Archaea > Halobacteriota > Methanosarcinia > Methanosarcinales > Methanosarcinaceae > Methanosarcina > Methanosarcina barkeri_B. Next base: position 1,780,269 of record NZ_CP009526.1, read on the forward strand.
AGTCAAGAATAAGGGCCGTAGGCTTGGCTACCGGATAGAGCAGCATCTGGTAGAACCGGACTAAAGGAGTTAGTTTTGCTCCAATTGAAAGGGCATTTCGGGAAAAATAAGCCTGGGGTACAATCTCTCCAAAACTGGTGATTACAAAAGTAGAGAAGAGGAAAGCTGAGGCTCCTGTCAGCACGGAACCTGTAAGTAGGGCAATCAGGACATTTATGCCTACATTTCCCCAGAGCAGTGTCGTAAGCAGGAAGTTTGAGTCCCGCCGGATCTGCAGAATTTTGATAGCATCTTTGCTGTCTGCTTCGGCTTCAATTTCAAGCCTGAGTCTACCAAGGCTGAAAAGTCCAATTGTCATTCCGGAAAAAATAGCGGACTGCACCAGGCAGAATATGATCAATATCCAAATAATAATTTCATTCATTGTGAGTCTATAACCTCTATGATCTTCATATTGGCATAATTTAGCATAATTTAAGGTTTAATCCATAGGTAAATTATAGGTTAATCCATCAACGATTTTCGTATAAACGTAGGTTTAACGGCTTAAACCGTCAATTTTTATATATTTAACTGGGTCGCAGTCATTTTGTAAATTTGGTTTTCTGGTTTTGCATTACGTCGGCTTGTTGTAAATTTAGCTTTAAAATATAAACTTAACCTTAAGATTTTACCTCGTCTTAACCATTAATTTATTTTAAACTTCATGAAGTTTTAACAGTACTGAAAGGAAATTTTTGAATAATCTTATTTCTAGATAGTCTTAATTTAATTATTGCTCCATTCTAATAGTTTAATTTGTGTTTTCAAATTATTGCAAGTCTTTTCAAAAAAGGTTTGAGAGAAAACCCCTGGCAACTTTTGATTTTGAAGACTTTATCCCCAAACCTTATCGACGTGATCACAAGCCTTTTTTGAAAAGGCTTGAGCGAAAAACCATTGATGAATCTAAAACATCATGTCGGCGTGATCAACCGGCACAACTTGCGGCACAAGTCTTTTTTGAAAAGACTTAAGCGAAAAACTCAGCAACGACAAGATCAACATCGTAACGATTGCTTCAAGGTTTTGCTTCAGCGTAATGTTTAATACAAACAAACTGTACTAAACGACCGATTAGTCAGCCATAACGAGGAAAAGTATTAATGAAGAGGATCATCTCTGAAATAATCTATCCTTCATATTAATCAATTGCGATTTTTCTGACACCATAAGCCGTAGATAACGACCCTTCTGATAAGTGATACACATGAAAAAAGATACAAATAACGCCGGGTCACCCGCCAAAGTTCCGGAAATCTACAATACACCTGATGCTCCTGTTGTCGGTACAGGTAAACAGGTCGTGCTTTTCATTGCGATACTTTCGGGATTTATTACCCCTTTTGATGGTTCGGCAGTAAATATTGCCCTGCCTGCGATTGGGGCCGAATTTCACATGGATGCTATTGCTCTTTCCTGGGTTGCGACAGCTTACCTCCTTTCATCAGCATTGTTTCTTGTCCCTTTCGGAAAAATCGCAGACATCTATGGAAGAAAAAAAATTTTCCTCTATGGTATTACGCTCTTCAGCTTTTCGTCTTTAATTATGACCATGGCTTCTTCATCGGAAATGCTGATTGGAATACGGGTTATGCAGGGTATCGGGAGTGCAATGATTTTCGGGACAGGCGTCGCCATCGTTACCTCAGTCTTCCCGCCCGGTGAGCGTGGAAAAGCTCTTGGTACCTATATAACTGCAGTTTACATTGGGCTTTCTGTTGGTCCTTTACTCGGAGGCGCGATGACGCAGTATCTTGGCTGGAGGAGCATCTTCTTCGTAAATGTTCCTATAGGCATTACAGCAATTCTCCTGATCTTATGGAAGATCAAAGGTGAATGGGCTGAGTGCAGAGGGGAGAAGTTCGACCTGACAGGATCAGTCATATACGGTGCATCGGTAGTTGCAGTAATGTACGGTTTTTCAGTTCTCCCGGACTTTAAAGGGGCTGCTCTCTTAGCTATGGGAACTCTTGGAGTAATTATTTTTGCTCTATATGAGATTAGAACACCTTCTCCCGTACTTGATATTAGTCTACTGACAAAAAACAGAATTTTTGCCTTTTCAAACCTATCTGCGCTAATCAATTACAGTGCTACTTACGCAGTGACCTTTCTTTTAAGCCTCGATCTTCAGTACACGAAAGGCTTTACTCCTGAACATGCCGGATTTATCCTGGTAGCACAGCCAGTTATCATGGCTATGGTTTCGCCAATTGCCGGCCGGCTCTCTGACAGGATTGAACCGCGGATTGTTGCGTCCGCAGGGATGGCATTTACTGCTCTTGGGCTCTTCCTTCTAATTTTCCTTACAGAAACAACTCCTATCTGGCACCTCATAATCACCCTGATTATTCTTGGTATAGGTTTTGGGCTTTTCTCGTCTCCAAACACGAATGCAATCATGAGCTCCGTTGATAAAAGATTCTACGGCGTTGCATCGGGGATGAACGGGACTATGCGGCTCCTTGGGCAGATGCTGTCGATGGGTATCGCAATGATGATCTTTGCAATTGTTATCGGTCCTGTAGAGATCACGCCTGAATATTACCCCCAGTTCGTTTTAAGCCTGCATTATGCTTTCACGCTGTTTACAGCCTTCTGTATTCTTGGAATATTCGCATCTCTAGTGAGAGGAAAAAGGAGTCCTGTAGCTCACGCCAGTATTCCTGAAAAAGGCAAAAAATAATACGTTAATCCTGTGTAATTTCATGTAATCGTTGTGTAAATTATTTAATCAAGGTGGTAATCGTGAAAGTTCTTGGAATTAACGCAAGTCCGAGAGGGAATGAAAGCAAGACTCTTCAACTTGTAAAATCTGTGCTCAAAGGTGCTGAATCCGAAGGTGCCAATGTCGAACTGATAGATCTCTACAAACTGCGCATAGAATACTGCACAGGTTGCGGAGCCTGTTATGCGACCGGGGAGTGCCCTCAAATCGATGACTTTGAGGAGCTTTTTAACAAAATTCTGAACTCCGATGGAATCGTTTTTGGTGCTCCGAATTATATTAACTCGGTCCCGGCCCCTATGAAAGCTTTTTTTGACCGGCTTTCGGATGCTATCCATTGCCAGATGCTGACGGGAAAGTTCGGGTGCTCCGTGTCCACAGCAGGGGGGAGCAAGGCAGATGTTGTTGTAGAATATATGAACAGTGTGCTCATGAATCTTGGCATTACTGTTGTCGGCGGCCTTGGTATTGCAGTTGGGATGTATCCTTCCGCACTCGAACAGGCTGCGGGAAATGCCGAAGAGCTTGGGAAAAAACTGGCAAAATCGATTCGTGGAGAAATCAAATATCCAGATCAGGATGAAATGCATCGCCAGACAACAGAATATTTCTGCCAGCTTGTAAAATCTGATAAAGAGAGGTTTGCTCACGATTATGACTGGTATGTCCAGAAGGGCATGATAAAATAAGATTTATCCGGAGATTCCGGGTAGTACAATTAGTCGTTTGGGGATGAATCTGCGAAGTAGTAGTAACCTATATTAGTAACCTATATTTGGCAGGTTAACGCAACTAGAGATCTATATTTTCATATTTCTCTCCCATTAGACTCAATATCTTCCAGTTAATCTCTTCCATATTTTGAATTTTTGACTTTTTTCCCTTTTTTCTGAGTTATAAGTTCTGTAATTCCCTGAAACTTGAAAAATGTCCATCTCATTGTCGGTTTTTTGTTGTTTTCCCTTTTTGATCTAGAACCGTTTCATTTTCTTCTTGTAATTTTATCCTTAATTTCCATTCTGCAATTGAATAAATCATTAAGCAGAGAACCATTATCATTGTCAACGCTTCAATTCTTGATTTATTCTTGAGATACACTTTCGATATGCTAAAGGTATCACTTTTCAAAAATCTAAATCCTTTTTCTACGTTATCCTGTCCTTTGTAATACTTCAGCATCTCTTCAGGAGAAAGGCTGATATCATTACTTGCAAGAATGAAAAGTCCCATTTTCTCCATTTTTTTAAAACAAAAGCATCATTAACCTTTATAATCCCATCAATCCTGTAATATGTTTAGAAGAAGTTCTCTCCTGCCAGCTTTTTAAAAGACTTTTCTGCTTTTTCAAGTTCTTTTTCAAGCTTTCTTCTGAGAGTTGCCTCTTTCTTTTCTTTCATTTTATGAGAGAGTAACACTTGATTGCTTCCAGAATTGTGCTTTTGTCTGAAGCATTCCCTGAATGTGTGTTCATGAAAAGTGGTATCCCATGCTGATTAACAATCAAGCTCAAAACAAATTGTTTGAGGTCCCAACTTCCGTTTTTGGGAATTCCAAAAGTAATATCAATAGACTCAGTTTCTTCATCTTTATAATCGCCATAGACGCTGACACTCGTAGTGTCAGCGTGTAAACAATGGACAGGAATAAGTAGACAGGTAGACGAGCCATAATGTGAAGAGTGATTTATGTGAAGAGTGATTTCCGTCAACAGTTTTGCAGGACCATACTTTACGATTCCGTCAAGAGTCTCTCCGATAACGTATTGATTCAGGTCTTCTCGTGTGACGCCTTCCCCAAAAAGTCTTTCTATAGAAATAGTCCTGAAAATCTCAGGAAAAAGGTACAGACGTTGCCCTCTAAAACCAAGACCATTGAGTACCATGGCAAGGATGCAGATGGAGTGAGGAACCTTGTGATCTCGTTCTTTAAGCAGTTTCTCATCGATCAGTTAAAGGCAAACGACATATTTATGGCAATTGTTCAGACAGCAAAGAAACTGGGGTAAGTGTATCTCAGTACATATGTGATAAATAGTCCCCTCTTAATTTCTTCATTCAGAGAAGGCTTGCAATTCCTTCCTTTCATTAATACCGTAATTTACAGTTACCCCTACTAAAAGTACAGCTAAAGAACAGTACTTTTGGACAGAACTCCTTGTATATCTGTGTAAATTCTCCATAGAGTATGCTTTCTTCGCTATTTTGAATACATCTTCTATGATTGACCTTACAGATCTGAGTTCTTTCCATTTGCTTATTAACTCTTTAAACTTTGCAATTATTTCTTTGTAGAATTTAATTTCTTTTTCAGTATTTCTTCTTAAATCAAATATTTTCAGAGGATATCTAAACATATTGAAAAGTTTCTTAAAATTACAGTTTTTCCTTGGAAAAATTAAAGGTACTACCTTAAAATTTCTTACAGATATAACGTAGTTTTCACAGGAATAGTACCCTCTATCAGCATAGATAACGTCACCTGCTTTTATTATTCTCTTTCTTTTAAGTTCTTTAAGTATTTCAGGATAAATTTTAGGTTCTGCTACATTTGCTTCATTAATCAGAAACGCTAAAGGTTTTAATGTTTGAGAATCAAGTGCAAGAGTAAGTTTCATACCAATGAAGAAACCTCTATGGGTTGAATGGCCCCACTTGTATTCTTTGTTTTTTAGGCTTTCTTTGGTAATCTTTTTAGCGTGCCAGTTCAGGTTAAGGTTTATGTCAGTACTATCAATAATAATGTCTCTTGATCCATTTTTTCCCTTAGGGCATAAATCATTCAATATTTCAAAAACAAAAGCAGTAAACTCTTGGGGTTCATACTTACTAAGAATGCCATAAACTTCCTTTTCAGTTGGTACTAAACTGATTTTTAAAAAGTTTCTCAAGATTTCTCTTTCTTTTAATTCCTTTATAGAATAAGAGATTTCACAAGAAAAAAACATGCTTAGAAGAACAATTTTTATAGTAGGTACTGATCTGTGGAGGGGCACAATGTCCCTCCTTGTAAGAGTTTGCTTACAGAATCTCAAATCAAAAACATTTAATATTTCGGACAACAATTGCCATTTGAAATCTTCATTTAGTGGTATAAGTGGAGGTTTCGTAATAATCACCAGAGAAGGATTGAAAATCCTTCTCAATAAAATTTACGATTTTTTATGACATTAATTAAAATTCAGACGAAAAATTGAATGTACTTTTTTGAGGGGAACTACTAATAACCTTAATTAATGGAACAAAGAAGTAATAACCTCTAGTTTGAGAGTGAGTTTAAGAGGACCCTAATACTAAAACGATGTGCAATTTACCAACGGAGTGGATAAATAACTTGATGCCAGTGTTGATGTGGTGATGGTATGCAGGAGTTAACTATTGATAAAGCCAAAACAGCTCTTGTGGTCATAGACTTACAGAAAGGAATAGTCGCACAGCCAACAAAGCCTTATCTTGCACAGGAAGTTATAAAAAATGCCTCAAAGCTCGTAAATATATTTCGGAAAAACAATATGCCCGTATTCCTTGTGCATGTTCTAATAACAAAAGAAACGATGCTCAATGTCTTAAGCGACGAGTCATTCTCGGGTTCTTCAGCCCCGTCTCCTGACTGGTCTGAATTTGTGCCTGAAATGTCCCCTACCTCAAAGGATATTGTTATAGCCAAAAAGCAGTGGGGAGCATTTTACGGGACTGATCTGGAACTCCAGCTACGGCGGCGTGGAATGAACACGATTGTACTTTGTGGAATTTCGACTGACTATGGCGTTGAGAGTACAGCACGTTTTGCCTACGAGTATGGATTTCAACAAATTTTTGCTGAAGACGCTATGACCTCCAGGTCTGAGGAACAACATAATGCGGCTGTGAATTTCATATTTAAAAGAATTGGCAGGGTAAGAAAAACGGATGAAATCCTCAAAGCTCTCCAATGAAGTTAAAAAACATTTAATCTTGTCATCTTAGTTTGGAGCTTATCACAATGTAAAGCTTATCTTAATTTGGAGCTTATCACAATGTAAAGCTGTCTTAATTTGGAGCTTATCACAATGTAAAGCTGTCTTAATTTGGAGCTTATCACAATGTGAGGCTTATCTTAATTTGGAGCTTACCATAATGTGGAACTAGAAAAGCAGGTGCCCACTTAAAAGGTGGTCAGAAGCTATATACATTTTCTGCGTAAGGTTTGTACTACAGCTTGGGCCAATAAAAAACACAATGAACTTCCTTTATGGTTTAGTTGCAGCCATTATGGCGAGGTTGCGGGATTTCCATAAGCAATCAACATGTCTAAATCCTGCTGCCTTCATGTCGTGAAATGTTTCCCAAATCGTTCCAGGTTTATCTCCCATTTTCTGGGAGTTTTCCAGCCGATTAAGCTTTAGTTCCTCAAAGGTCCATTCCTGTCCAAGCTTCTCCTTAAGCTGTATCATCAGAGAGAATATGCGATTATTAAACTCCCATTGATCAATAGCTGGAGAGTCTTCCCTGAAAAGATCTCCGTTTATAAATAAACCCTGCTCTTTTAGAAGTTTGCGAATATCGGAATACAGTTTGATTCTGTTTTCAAACTCCACATGATGAATAGAAAAACAGGATACAACGGCATCAAATCCTCTATCTTCAGTTATATCCAGGATTCCTTGATTTAGATCACGTTTAACTACAGTTATGTTTTTGTTATCTCTGAACCTTTCACTGCTTCGCCTTATCATCTCATCAGAGAAGTCAATCATGAGAACATCTGCTTGAAGCTTTAACTTCAAGATCTCAGCTGTCACATCGCCCAGCCCACATCCCAGGTCAATTATCTTGGGATCCATTGGCCCTAGGTCGATTGCCGCCTTTGAAATAATCGACAATATTTCTTTTCTTTCAGGTATGATTATATCAGCTGTTTGGGCATATTTTTCAGCAGCTTCTGGATGAGCCCATCCTTCTTTTTTCTCTTTTTCCATAGCCAGCAATATCTCCTTAATCAGTTATAAAGTCCAGCTGTAATATTATCGAGCTAATCTCTTATTGAGCTAATCTCAAAACTCAAAATACTTTTCTATAAAATTATTTTTGGATAAACTCAATAAATAATATACTGAATAATATATCCCGCCGAGACACTTATACCAAAAAGTAGAAGCAATATAACCAACACATTTTTTTTGTATTTTTCCTCTTTAAACAGGACTAATAATCCTACACCGCCACTGGCGCAGAGCCCGGCAATCACTGAGCCATAAGCGATAACACCTTTGAGATACAACATTGTTATTGCGACAGAAGCAGCACAATTTGGAATAAGCCCAAATAACGCCACTAAAAACGGTTGGAAAACACTATGCATTAAAAACATTTTTTCAAAAGTTTCTTCACCCATTTGAGCGATAGCAAAACTTATTGCAAACGAAACACCAAAAATAAATATAAAAATTTTGACTGTATGGATTATGGGGTGAAAGATAATCTCTTTTGGATTAAATTCTGTTGATGAAGGACTTGTGCTGTGACCGCAACAAGCTTTTTCGTTCAGGATTGCTTCATGGTTATGATATTCATTGTCGGAACCTTCTGCATATGCCTTGAGATGGGCTAAAGTCTTTTTGTTTGATTCCTTAAAAGAGAAATCAACAGCATATCCACCAATTAGAGCGATAATAATTTTTGTTATTATCAAAGGCACAATAATTTTAGCATTTTCTGGTTGAGATAGAATTACCGGAATTGCCTCGTCTGAAGTGGACAAATAAACAGCAAGCAAAGTACCAATAGTGATTAACCTTTGCGTGTATAGAGCCGAAGCAACAACGGATATGCCACACTGAGGAAAACTACCTGTCACCGCTCCTATAGCAGGACCAAGTACTCCAGCCTTTTGTATCGTTTCCCTGATATTGTTTGAATATTTATATTCAACTAACTCAATTCCAACAAAAATAATAAAAAGTAATGGAATCATTTTTGCGCTATCTGTTAAAGCGTCTAAGAAAATATCAAACAAATAAGCTGCTTCCATCTAATGGCCTCTACTTCGATTTAGTTTACCATTTTTTGGGCTTCCTGGGTTTTCACTCCACTAAATTTGGGAAGTATACCTCAGTAACCTTTCACACGTCATCGATTTTGCCAATAACTTATTATCTTAGTGACTCCTGTTCTGGAAGTTGCTTCATCGATTCCTCAATACAATATCCAGTATCTAAACCCAGTATCTAAATCCCGTATCTAAACCGAATAAAGAGCCTATCCCAAAAGCCAGTTCGTTCTTAATCATCAAGAATTTTCAGGATTGTTTTCATGATCAGAAACTTGATTGATTATTCGGAATACAGGATTTAGAGAAGCAATTTTGAGTTTTGGGATCAGCTCAAAGTATAATTTTTGTTGAATTTTCGTGTTTGATATTATTTTTATGCGACAACTATGCTGGTTAAGATAAACTCTTTCTAATGCAATGTTCTTGAGTCATTCTTTATTATATATTTATCATTTTATAAATGTATGCAATTTATGTGAAAATAAAGCTCTGTAACAATAAGGTTTATCCGCTATAAAAAAACATTATCGATTGGGGGAATTTTATGGAAACAATGGACGCAATTTTAACCCGAAGAAGTATCCGAAAGTATTTGTCAGATCCGGTAAAACGGGATGTGATTGAGAATGTTTTAAAAGCCGGAATGAATGCACCGTCCGCAGGAGATGAACAGCCCTGGCATTTCATTATAATTGATCAACATAACCTGCTTGAGAAAATCTCAGAGGTACATCCATATGCAAAAATGCTTAAGGGTACTCCCGCTGCAGTGCTTGTCTGCGTGGATCAGCACGCTCCAAAATTTAACGATTTCTGGATTCAGGACTGTTCGGCCGCAAGTCAAAATATGTTGCTTGCCGCCCACGATTTAGGGCTTGGTGCCGTCTGGATTGGGGTTTATCCTGTTGAAACGATGATTCAGGAACTCAGGAATTTGTTAAATATTCCAGCGCACGTGGCTCCGTTTTCGATAATTGCAATGGGTTATCCGGCAGAGGATAAGTCAGGCAGGATGAGATATGATACTTCCAGAATACATAGTAATTCCTGGTAAATTTCTTGAATCCGAATCCGAGTCCAGAATAATGCCTTATTTCAATCAGGCAGCCTTCCATCTAAGTTCCCGGAGGAAGGCGTGTTACTGAGAAGTATGATTTATACTGTTACTATTTTCACTGAAGCTTTCCTTTACTTTTTATTATTTATAGTTAAACTTTTTAATATTTGTCTCAGATTATCTTTTGGAAACATTGTCCAATTAAAGAGGACAATTAAGTGCAAACTCAAGCGGTAATGTAAATTAATTACAAAAGCAAGTGGTATTGTAAATTAAGTGCAAACTCAAGTGGTAGTGTAAATTAATTACAAAAGCAAGTGGTATTGTAAATTAAGTGCAAACTCAAGTGGTAGTGTAAATTAATTACAAAAGCAAGTGGTAATGTAAATAAAGTGCAAAATTAAGCAGTAATGTAAATAAAGTGCAAAATTGAGCAATAGTGTAAAGAGGGCTGGTTTATGAAAAAGAAGCTGATATCAGGACTTATTTTACTTATAATTTTTTTTGCTGCACTGCCTTACTCAGCAGGAGCTTCCGATGAAAATTTTCTTAAATATACGAGTTCAGGAAATGCTTTTGGGGCTGGTGAGGACCTTCAGATAGACCAGGATATTCAGGGAGACCTGGTGCTTGCAGGGTCCCAAATTGAAGTAAACGGAAACACAGGAGGTAATTTCCTGGGTGCGAGCGGAGAGATAGTTGTTAATGGAAACGTTTCAGGAAACATTCTCGCACTCGGAGGCTCCATAAGGGTAAATGGAAATGTAGGTGGAGATGTGGCCGCACTAGGTGGCCAGATCATTCTTTCTCGCGACAGTGTGGTCGAGGGGGATATTCTGCTTGGCGGAGGGGAAGTAACACTTGATGGGACAGTTAACGGAGATGGGGAAGTCTCGACAAGTACCCTCAAAACCGGAGATGACTTTGAGCTTAAAGGAAATCTTATACTCCAAGCCAATAATTATCCACCAAATCTGAACGATAAAGTTGGCGGAAACCTGAATATTACGCAGGTAAATACAAAGGAAGAGCAGTATGAAAGTGTTTTCGAAGGGTTTAGCATTTTCTCCTTTATCCTGAGCCTGTTCGCGTCCCTGGCTCTGGGTCTGGTCCTTATCTACCTTTTCCCGGGATTCATAGGCGGGGTTGCGGAACTCGTAAAAGATTCACCTCTGAAAACAGGATTACTGGGTTTTCTGACTCTAATTTTCCTTCCAGTGCTCTCAATAATCTTGCTTATTACTTTCTTTGGGTGGAGCCTTTCGATTCTTATTATCCTGCTTCTGATACTTGCGCTTCTTATCGCGACAGTGCCTGTGAAAATGCTTGCAGGCGAGATAATCTATAATAAAATATTAAAAAAGGAAGCGGGAAAACTGATGTACTATCTTGTTGGGGCAGTCCTATTTGCAATTATATACGAAATTCCTTTCCTGGGAGGGCTTATACGTTTTATTGCCCTCATTATTGGGTTAGGGGCAATAGTAGTTTGGCTTGCGACTCGCGCCAGATCAACTAGTTAAGCGGGTGAATTTTCTAAGCGGGGAAATTTCAATTTTCTCGTGCAGGTGGTTTCAGGCAGATTTTAAAAAAACTTGAGAAAACTAAAAAATTTATAGGAAATCAAGAAAAATGGAGAAAATAGGGGAATTTGGAGAAAATCAGGAAATTTGAGTCATGAATAGGCTCATTATTTAGAGCTTATCCGAAAAGTAGTTACCTGCTGTAACTTTACAATCAGCAATATGTAAAACCAGAACGGCTAGCTGGATATTATAGCTCTATTGTGATTTTTCAACATGCATTGCTGGCTTTTCGGATAGGCTCTTAATGAGTTATAGGCAAACAATATCTATCAAATCAAGAATGCGTAGTGTAGCATAGTGAAAAGGACCTCGTGCCGTTTACAATATGACCCTAAGAAATCTCCGCTTCCCTTTGATCCTAAAGCAAAACTCGAGAAATTCAGATTTTGAGTCAATAGTTGTTTTTCCAAATGATCTTAACAGGATACAGTGATAGTCTAAATTTTGAATAAGTTCAAAAAAGTTGAATTCTTCTTCTTTTTTCCATATTTTATAATAAATACTACATATTTTGATAAAGTTTATTATTAAAGCAACAACCCTACGAGAGCTGCTAGTTTTTTCTTTGGAACGCGGTATTCTGACCGAATAGCGAAGTTAATACTGAATACTAATGTTAATATAGTAATTAAACTGTAAGTTATAATAGTAACTAATAGTTATTAAACGAAATTAAGGTTATTTTTCTGGTGATTAGGTGTCTATAAAAGAAATAAAAAAGCAGGAAAAAGAGCAGAGACGCAATTATATTCTTGATGCAGCAGAAAAATTGTTTTTCTCCAGAGGTTACGATGGCGTTTCAATGGACGACATCGCAAACGAGGTAGAATTCAACAAAGCGACGCTTTATCTTTATTTTAAGAATAAAGAGTCTCTTTTTTTTGCCGTTGTCCTGCGCGGGGCAAGAATCCTGAATGACATGTTTGAAGCAAGATTAAAAAATTGCAAAACAAGTATCGAGGTGCTGGATACTCTCGGAAAAGAGTACTTTTAGTTCGTAGCTCAGTATCCAGATTATAATCGGATGTACCTCTATTTCCGATCTGGAAGGTTCAATCTGGAAGATTATGAAAATATGGATGAAGCTGCAAAGGAGATTCTCAAGTTAAACCATGATAAATTCTTACTAACGTGTGACGCAATTAAATCAGGAATCGATGAAGGCTCGATCCGGAGCAATGTGGATCCAGTTGAAATGACCATTTTCTTGAATCTGATTGTAAAAGGGCTTACAGAACTGCATCCCGACTTTAATAAAGTACTGGAGAAACGGGGAATTACTCAACATCAGTTTTTCGTAGACGCCGCTGATTTTATACACCACATGCTCATGAACCCGGACAAGTGGATAAAAAATGAAAATAACTGTGTCAATCGGAAGATCGAATAAGAAATATCGAAAAGGGAAGATCGAAAATCGAGTTCTACTTAACTGACTAATTAAACCTATTTTTAAAATGGAATATTTCACCGGGAGGACCATAAGTGCACGAATCAACAAGCTTCACGAATACAAATGAAACTACCATGAAAAGAAAAGGCCCCAGCAATATGGCTGAGAGAATCGCGCTTATCAGGGCCGGGGAATCAAGAAGACCCGAGGATGAACGTATTTGTTATGACCCCTATGCCATCCGCTTCATCAACCCGGAAATATTGGAATTTGCGGCCCGTAATCCGGAAAAGTATAAAGCAGAAATTGAACAGCTGGAGCAGCTCTTTCCCGGATTGGCGAATTCGGCAGTTGCCAGGGCCAGGTATTTTGACGATGTTGTAAAAGCGTCTACCGATGATGGTCTCGAGCAGCTGGTTATCCTTGGTGCAGGTTATGACACCCGTGCCTATCGGATTGAGGAGCTGAAAAACGTCAACGTTTTTGAGGTGGACCACCCTGACACTCAGCGTGTGAAAGTAGAGAAAATAAAGGAGATTTTCGGCTCGCTTCCCGGCCACGTTACATATGTCCCTCTCGACCTGGAATTTGATAAACTCGGCCAGCATCTTGCTGAAAGTGGATATAACAGTTCCGAGAAGACTCTTTTTGTCATGGAAGGACTGGTAATGTACCTCCAGCCTGGGACTATGGATGAGATACTGTCTTTCGTAGTGAATAATTCCGGCAAGGGAAGTGCCGTTATTTTCGACTATGGGGTTTTCAGATCTGCAGATGCCGGAGAGGCTGCACCGGAAGCGGGCAAAAACATCCGGGATTTCACTAAAAAACGGAGGAAACCCCTTAAGTTCATTCTCAGAGACGGAGAAGTCGAAACATTTCTTTCCGAAAGGGGATTTTCCAGAATCCTGAATATGACCAGCGAGGCCTATAAAAAGGCATATTTTTACGGAAAAAACGAGGGCCGGGTAGTTAGCAGCTTAATCTCGTTTGCCTATGCATTGGTCAGGTAAATCAAAAACAACCGAATCAGAAGCAACCGACTCAAAAAACAACCGAATCAAAAGAACAACCTGAAATCTTTCTGAAACTTAAGTGAGAAGAGGTGAGCATGCAGTGCAAGAACAAGAAATTTCCACAACTTCAAATGAAGCAAACACAAAGAGAAAAGGACCCAGTAAAATGGCCGAGGGAATTACCCTCCACCGAGTCGATGAATCAAGTAAGTCCGAAGAAGAACGGATATTTTATGATCCTTATGCCGTTAATTTTGTTAACCCCGCGATCCTGGAATTCGCAGCAAAATATCCCGAGCAGGCAAAAGCAGCAGTAGAGCAGATGGAGCGTCTTTTCCCGGGTCTCGGCAATTCTATTCGGGCCAGAGTAAGATATTTTGACGATTTTGTCAGGGCAGCAGTCGATGAAGAGCTTCGCCAACTGGTCATCCTTGGCGCGGGATATGATACCAGAGCGTACAGGATTGAAGGGCTGAAAGAGAAAGTCATGGTTTTTGAAGTGGACCATCCAGATACCCAGAGTATAAAAATCGAAAAGATCAAAGAAATCTTCGGTTCCCTGCCGGATCACGTTATCTATGTGCCGGTTGATTTCGAAACCGACAACTTTGGCGAAAGGCTTGCTGCGCAGGGATACGACAGGTCATTGAAAACTCTTTTCCTTCTGGAAGGACTCATTATGTATATTTCTCCCGAAGCCGTTGATGAAACATTATCCTTTATCGCAAAAAACTCTGGGAGGGGCAGTACTATCCTGTTTGATTACTACCCTGAATCCATTGTTGACGGAACATGTGAATCGAAAGTGGAGGAAAACATCCGGAATTATACGAAACAACAGGGAGAACCCCTTCAGTTTGGGATCAGGGAAGGAATGGTCGAGGCTTTTCTTGTCGAACGGGGATTTTCCGGAGTTCAGAACGTGACTGCTGAGGAGTACAGGAAAATGTACTTCCATGGGATAAATAAAGATAGGGAAGTATGCGATCTTTTATTCTTCGCTCACGCAGTGATCGAATAAAGGGGGACATATTTATGGAAACACTGGACAAACCAGAAAATAAAATTTCAAAAATCGTGATGAATAAAGGACCCAGCAGCAAGACGGCTGAGGGGATCGCACTCCATCGACTGCGCGAATCCGTCAGGCCCGAAAGCGAACGGATCTTTTATGACCCGTATGCCATCTATTTCATCAATCCGAAAATTCTGGAATTTATTCGCAGTAATCCTGATAAGTCAAAAGCTGAAGTCGAACGATACGATCACTTCCTGCCGGGGACAGTCAATTCCATAGTGGCCAGGGTCAGGTATTTTGATGATTTCGTAAAAAAGTCGATAGACGAAGGATTTGAGCAGCTAATCATCATGGGTGCTGGGTATGATAGCCGTGCTTACAGGATCGAAGGGATGAAAAAGCTAAAAGTATTCGAAGTGGATCATCCTGAGACCCAGAGTTCGAAAATAGAAAAGGTGAGAAAGATCTTCACCTCCCTTCCGGACCACGTCTCGTACATCCCAGCGGACCTGGCTGCAGACGATTTAGGCCGGAAACTGCAGGATGCAGGGTACAATAAATCTAAGAAGACACTCTTTCTCATGGAAGGGCTCCTGTATTATCTCTCTCCTAGGTTAGTGGAGATAAAATCCTATCCTTCATATTGATGAACTCGGGAAAGGAAAGTGCTATTCTCTTTGACTATTTCCCGGAATCCGTAGTCGATGGAAGCTGTGAGTTAGAGGTAGGAAGGAATCTGCATAATCATCTGGCAGAGCTCGGAGAACCGCTGCAGTTCGGTATTAGGGAGGGAATGGTCGAGGCTTTTCTTGTCGAACGGGGATTTTCCGGAGTTCAGAATGTAACTGCTGAAGAATTTAAAAAATTATACTTCCATAGAGCTAATAAAGACAGGGAGGTATGCAGTCTTTATTATTTTGCCCACGCAGTAATCGAATAAATTGAGTTTTTTTCATGCGGCCACTGTGCCGCTTTATGCCCTGTCTGCGCCATAGACCATTCAGGCCTCCCGGTATCCGATCAGATGTTTTGTCTCTTAAGATCAAGACGCTCGATCAAGGCATATCAATTCTTTTCTTTCCAATAACCTTTTATAAAGTGCATGCAATCACGTAGTTTATGATCATATCCCAGGGTAAGACTAAAGTCATACTGCCTGGCCCCAGGAAAAACACAGTTTTTCTGGAGACCCGGAACGTCCTCACCGGAGGCGATGCTGCCAGGCGTGAGACAATCGCAGGTATAGGTATCCACAAGACAACTCAGGCAGCCAATATCTTTTCTCTGTTGAACAGGAAGGGGCTGCCGACTGCATTTATCGAACGCACCTCACCCAACACGCTGCTGTGCTACCAGTGTGAAATGCTTCCTCTTGAACTGGTTGTACGCCGCTATGCATGGGGCTCATATTTGCAGCGTCATCCGGAGTATGGAAATCAAGAAGGTACAGCTTACCGGTTCGATGAGCCTGTCTGGGAAATTTTTCATAAATTGTCAGTTGTGGGTTTTCCTGTAACCGATAAACCTTATCAAATCGATGAGGAAGCAGCAAGGGAGCAATTTTTGCATAATGGAATCTGGCAGGAGGGAGTATATACGGATCCTTACATTCAGGTCGATAAGAACCAGTGGCTTCTCTATCCATCTAAAAAAGAGCTTTCCAAATCAAAGCCCATCTTGTCAATGAAACCTGCATGCAGCCAGGAAGAGCTTGATTACATAGTGCAAGCGATCATGCTGCCTACGTTCCTTGCCCTTGAAGATGCATGGCGCAAGATCATGACCACATATGGCCCAATGGAGCTTGTGGATTTGAAGATCGAGGTAGGTAGGCGACTTGATAATAATAGGATCGTAATCGCCGATGTCATCGACAACGACAGCTGGCGCATCTGGTCCGGAGGCAATCCCGAAAAACAACTTGACAAACAGTGTTTCAGGGACGGTAACCCACTGGACCAGGTAGCAGAAAATTATGCAACTTTGGCAGGCATGACTGAGGAATTATAAGTTTAGTCCCCTCTTAATTTCTTCATTCAGAGAAGGCTTGCAATTCCTTCCTTTCATTAATACCGTAATTTACAGTTGCCCCTACTAAAAGTACAGCTAAAGAACAGTATTTTTGGACAGAACTCCTTGTATATCTGTGTAAATTCTCCATAGAGTATGCTTTCTTCGCTATTTTGAATACATCTTCTATAATTGACCTTACAGATCTGAGTTCTTTCCATTTGCTTATTAACTCTTTAAACTTTGCAATTATTTCTTTGTAGAATTTAATTTCTTTTTCAGTATTTCTTCTTAAATCAAATATTTTCAGAGGATATCTAAACATATTGAAAAGTTTCTTAAAATTACAGTTTTTCCTTGGAATAATTAAAGGTACTACCTTAAAATTTCTTACAGATATAACGTAGTTTTCATAGGAATAGTACCCTCTATCAGCATAGATAACGTCACCTGCTTTTATTATTCTCTTTCTTTTAAGTTCTTTAAGTATTTCAGGATAAATTTTAGGTTCTGCTACATTTGCTTCATTAATCAGAAACGCTAAAGGTTTTAATGTTTGAGAATCAAGTGCAAGAGTAAGTTTCATGCCAATGAAGAAACCTCTATGGGTTGAATGGCCCCACTTGTATTCTTTGTTTTTTAGGCTTTCTTTGGTAATCTTTTTAGCGTGCCAGTTCAGGTTAAGGTTTATGTCAGTACTATCAATAATAATGTCTCTTGATCCATTTTTTCTCTTAGGGCATAAATCATTCAATATTTCAAAAACAAAAGCAGTAAACTCTTGGGGTTCATACTTACTAAGAATGCCATAAACTTCCTTTTCAGTTGGTACTAAACTGATTTTTAAAAAGTTTCTCAAGATTTCTCTTTCTTTTAATTCCTTTATAGCATAAGAGATTTCACAAGAAAAAAACATGCTTAGAAGAACAATTTTTATAGTAGGTACTGATCTGTGGAGGGGCACAATGCCCCTCCTTGTAAGAGTTTGCTTACAGAATCTCAAATCAAAAACATTTAATATTTCGGACAACAATTGCCATTTGAAATCTTCATTTAGTGGTATAAGTGGAGGTTTCGTAATAATCACCAGAGAAGGATTGAAAATCCTTCTCAATAAAATTTACGATTTTTTATGACATTAATTGAAATTCAGACGAAAAATTGAATGTACTTTTTTGAGGGGAACTACTAATAACCTTAATAAATGGAACAAATAAGTAATAACCTCTAGTTTGAGAGTGAGTTTAAGAGGACCCTATATAAGTTTCAATCCTTGCATTAATAGGATTTTACCCGCGAATTGCAGGACCCTTTATTAAAAAATAGGACTTCAGGAGAATGGTCAACTATGTCAGAGGTTAATTTTAATTCCAGGGCTTTTACGTGAAGTGAAAAATAATCTGATGCCATGCAAAGACTCCAAAATAAGTCCATTACTGAAGGAAAGTTAAAAAAATTCTATTCATCCACCAGATAGTCGGGTATTTTAATTCAATCGAATTTTCATTTAAGGAGAATACATTATGGAAACAGTGGAGAAGGCAGAAGACGGGATCATAAAAATTATGGCAAAAAAAAGATCCGGTAGCAAGTCGGCCGAGGGAGTTGCACTTCAAAGACTGCGCGAATCAGTCAGGCCAGAAAGCGAAAGAATCTGTTACGACCCGTATGCTGTCCATTTCATTAGCCCGGATGTGCTTGAATTCATTCACAAAAATCCTGATCTGATAAAGGCTGAAACAGATCGATATGAAAGATTTTTGCCCGGCCTGTTCAACTCCTTAATAGCTAGAGTTAGATATTTCGATGATATCGTTAAGGAATCGATAGAAAAAAAAGGACTTGAGCAGCTGGTTATCCTGGGTGCAGGTTATGATACCCGCGCCTACCGGATCGAAGGGCTGAGGAAGCTAAAGATATTCGAGGTGGACCATCTGGATACCCAGAGCACAAAAATGGAAAGGCTTAAAAAGGCCTTCGGTTCCCTCCCGGATCATGTTGTCTTTGTATCCATCGATTTCGAAACTGAAACTTTAGGGCAAAGACTGTTGAATAGCGGATTTGACAAATCGAAGAAGACTCTTTTCATTATGGAAGGACTTGTTATGTATCTTCCACCTGAATCTATTGATGATACTTTATTCTTCATTGTGAAGAATTCAGGAAAAGGCAGTACTATCCTGTTTGATTACTACCCTGAATCCATAGTTGACGGTACATGCGAACTAGAATTGGGAAAGAACATCAGGAAATTTATGATACAGCAAGGTGAGCCTCTTAAATTCGGTATCAAGGAGGGAACGGTCGAGGCTTTTCTCGCCGAGAGAGGTTTTTCCAGGGTCCAGAATGTGACTGCTGAAGAATACAAGAAAATGTACTTCCACGGAATAAACAAAGACAGAGAGGTATGCAGCCTTTTATCCTTTGCCCACGCGGTGATTGAATGACTTAAGCTTCAAAGGCAGAGAAAGTATCACCAATTAAACTGATGAAGCTCATTTCTGAGCTCTTTATGTGATCGATTCTCTAGCTTTAAGGTTTGTTGTCGCCTATAATAAAAAGATGGCAAGCGATTGTTTGATCGGCTAACTGGATTCTCAGCCTTTTTTCGCAGAAGCGAAAAGCCTCAGGTTAGACTGTTGGGCTATTAACTATTATTTGTTTTCCCTGTGGCATACTATATTCTTTATTGCAAAGAATTCAGAAAAAGACAGCGATATCCTGTTGTTAATTAAATCCTGTTGTTGACAGAACTATATGCATCACAACATTAATAAATAATTATAAAACTATATGTTTATGAAGTAATGTTACACTGACTTTTAGCACTAAATTTTGGAACTGAGTCGAATGAATGCGAATAAAACTTATTCTTTGTTAATAGATAAGTAAGAGAATGGAGAAAAGACATTTTTATATCTCAAATAATAAAATTCGTATTCCTGCCATCCTGTGGGGAAGGCAGAGTGAAAAACTGTTGATTGAAGTTCATGGCAACCTTTCTAATAAAGAGGACACCGTAATTTCCATGATGGCACAAAAGGCTGTTGAAAAAGGTTACCAGGCATTAAGCTTTGACCTGCCTATGCACGGTGAGCGTTTAGATGAGGAATATGCCTGTATTCCCGAGAATTGCGTAAGTGATCTGGCCGCTGTTTATGAATATGCAAAGTCACTTGCACCTGACATTTATTTGTTTGCGTGCAGCATGGGAGCTTATTTCAGTCTGCTTGCCTATCATGACCTTAACATAAAGCAAAGTTTGTTTCTCTCGCCCGTCGTCAATATGGAACGCATCATACACAATATGATGGAAGGTTTCCAGGTAAGTGAAGAAAGACTAAAAGCAGAGCATGAAATCCGATTGCCGATTGGACAGACACTGGAATGGAGCTATTATTGCTACGTGAAAGAAAACCCAATTTGTTTTGAATGGAAAGTACCTACTGCCATTTTGTATGGTTCTGACGATAATCTCTCTGAATCGGACGAGATTTCAGCATTTGCAGAGAGGTATCAATCAACAGTTAAAGTCCTGGAGCATGGAGAACATTACTTCCATACGGAAGAACAATTGACGGTTTTTGATAGATGGGCAGATGAAAATTTGCTGTAAAACTTGATGGGGTACTACAAACAGAAAAGTATGCAGTATTTATTTTTTTACTCACGCAGTAATCGAATAATTCAGGTTTCACAGATCGAGAAATAACGAAAAGTAATAAATGCTGATGATCAATATATCTGTCCAGAGGATTTGATATGATGTCTCACCTTATCGTTGATCAGGATCGCTGCACAGGATGCGGCCTTTGTGTAAAGATGTGCTCCTCAGGTATTATTATTCTGGATGATAAGTCAAATCTTCCTCAGGTGCAGGAAGAAAACATTTCTCACTGTCTCTATTGCGGGCACTGCGAGGTATTTTGCCCGTCTCAGGCACTTACCCTAAATTTCCTACCTGATGAAAAAGTTCCCCTGCCTGCCGGTGCTGGCAATATCTCTCCGGAGGATATAGCCTTCTATCTCAAAAAACGCAGGTCTATCCGGCATTTTACCAAGGAACCCGTGCCAAAGGAGAAAATCCTTGAAGTCCTCGATATTGCCCGTTATGCAGCATCTGGAGGTAACGGTCAGCCGGTGCAGTGGCTGATAATCCATGATCCCGAAGAAGTAAAGAAGATTGCCGGGCTAACTATCGAATGGATGAAAAACCTGCTGAACACCGACCACCCTATGAGCGGGTTTGTGCCGATGCTTATTTCTGCATGGGAGCAGGGAATTGATGTCATCTGTAGGGGCGCTCCACACCTGCTTTTCGCCCACATTCCAGAGGACAACCATATTGCTTCTACTGATGCTATCATCGCCCTCACCCATTTCGATATCGCTGCACCGGCGTTCGGGATCGGGACATGCTGGGCGGGATTCGTTGCAGCTGCTGCCATGTCCTATGAACCTCTTAAGAAAGAACTCGACTTGCCCGCAGGACGAAAGTCTGCTTACGCAATGATGTTTGGCAATCCGGAATACAAGGTTTATGGAATCCCCCGCAGGAAGCCTCTTGAGGTTATGTGGAAGTAAAGTTGAAAGATTTTGAGGGAGCGATAAATACTATGATAAAATTGCCGTTCTCCTGGGAAGCCCTTAAAAGAACGGCAACAATACTATTTTACTGGGATCATGGCCCAGACCAAAGCCTGGATCGACTAATTCTTCCCATATACAGACATGGACCTGAGTCCAGAAGTACCTGAGTTCAGAAATACCTGAGTTCAGAAATACCTGAGTTCAGAAGTACCTGAGTCTAGAAGTACCAGAATCAAAAGAGCCTCTTTCATCCTCATTTTAATACAATTACACATATGGAAAATTATCCCAGAGATGGCAAATGCTGCCGATTGACTACTATTAGTTTTTAAACTACTACCAGTTTTAAAACTGATCATTGAAAGCATCAAGAATAGTTCACGAGTCTTTATCACCAGCTTTATCAGCGTCCATCAAACCTGATAATAAATCCTGTCTTAGATTTACACTCAAATCCAGCCTTTTCGTAAAACGGTATAGCTTCTTTTCTTCCTGTAAGAAGCATAATTTTATAACAGCCTTTTTCTCTGGCTATCTCCTGTGCCCTTTTTAAAAGTCTTGTTCCAATTCCCCTTTTTCTATAATCTGGATGCGTCACGACACTCTCGATAATGGCATAAGGACTTGCGCTCCTTGTCAGGTTCTTGATAACAACCATTACGCAGGTGGATACCAGTTTTCCATTTACTTCGACCACAAGGTAGTGCTGACTCGGGTCTTCCAATATTTCTTGCCATAGCTTTTTGAGTTCAGCATCCTCTACAAGATCTGGATCATCTTTGTTCAGGTATTTGTAGAGATCCAGTAGTTCTCTTAATTCATGTTTTTGAACATAGCGAATAATTTCACTCATAATCAGTCCTTTTCCTTAGTCATTTTTCCTTAAATACTCAGGAGCCTGCGAAATTTTATGCATCATGCCATAAGATCTACCTGACGGGTAGTACTCGGCACCGAGCTGAATTTTCCCTGCTGTTTTTTCATCTGTCATATATTCAATAAATGCAAATGCCAGATCAATACCAGCAGAAATGCCTGCTGAGGTCCAGATATTTCTGTCTCTAACAATTCGATCCTCTACTACCTCCACATCACCCAGGTCTCGCAGTTTCTGGAGTGAAGCCCAGTGAGTAGTAGCTCGCCTGTTTGAGAGCAGGCCGGCACGGTGAAGTATGAATGCGCCAGTACAAACCGACAGCACAGCTTTGCAATTTTCAGCTTGCTCGGCAACGAATTGAATTAGGGGCGGGTTATCAACCTCTCTCTGTGTACCTTCCCCACCCGGAACAAGGAGAAAATCCAGTGGAGGGCAATCTGCAAAGGTGACGTGAGGATTTATGGACATTCCTTTACTACAGATCACGGGAGCGGGATTTTCGGCAACCATGAAGCATTTATTAGGTCCCTGAGCAAATTTGCTCCAGAGTGATATTATTTCCCAGGGGCCGACAAGGTCCAGTTCTTCCAGCCCTGGGTAAATTAAAAATCCGAAATTCATGTTAGAAAGGTTGGAGATGTTTTGTAAATATTTTTCTCTTATCGGATGGTTTGTAAATATTTATTTCTTATTTAATATTTTGTAAATATTTTATTAGTGTATATTTTATCCCAAAATTACTTTATTTTTATAATTTATTATTGTAATTATATCACGTGCCCAGGTAACCCATAATTTCACTTCAACTTCGAATTTTTTTCGTTTTACATGATCGTTCTCCTACTATAAAGAGTTAGAATTACTAATGTTTAGCTTATACCTTACTTGCTGTTGCATTATTTGTTTAAATTTTTATACAATTTGAATCTGCGAAATTATTTCAGGATACATTAAAATTCCCTTGGGTTTATCAATCCTCTTTTAAAACCCCGTTTGAGTATACTGGAAAATGTGTATACAGAACAGGTTAGGGGGACTGATGAGGCTACTTGGGGGTATGTTGAGAAGCATGGCTATCAGTAATATGTAATGAGTCAAACTATAACCTGAAATAGCTGATTTCTAGTAAATTGTGGAGACTTCGTCGGCTCTTACTGGAAATAAAGAGCTGTCTTAAGATACAGTATTATATGACCTTCTCATGGTCCTTATTTTCTAGTTTATAAGAATTGAAAATAGTGTGGAATGGATTCATAGTGTTATACTCTTTTTTTTTTAGTTTGTAAGAATTGAAAATAGTGTTGAATGAATTTATAGTGTTATAATCTTTTAGATAATAAGATAAAGTTTTATCAAGCTTTAAACTTCCATTACGTTTTTTATTTAATTTTTTGAAAATAAGTATGTTTATAAGATAATTTCTCCTGTAATTTTTTACTACGTGTACTTCCGAATAAAACTAAAAAAAAACAGGAGGATTATATGAAAAATAATAGAAAGTCTATACTGAAAATAACAGTATCTGTTTTTACCGTATTAATGGTGCTGGCTTTATTGTCTCAAGGAGTCTGTGCAAAATGTATTGTAACCAAGACTCCTCTAGGTGCAGGAACTCCTCCAGCAACGCAACGTCTAACTGGTGGGAATAATCGTATTGATTATACGGCGGTAGCCGCTTCACGTACTGATCCAAGAATAGTACGATTTAAGGATTTATCAAAAGGTAAAGAGACATATATCAGATGGGACTTTGGAGATGGAACCCATAAACAAGGAACAAAAATTACTTCATCACTAAAATATCCGGTTCACAAGTATTCAAAGACTGGTTTTTATATTAGTTGTCTGACTATCAAGTGTAAGGGTTATAATGGAAAACTGTGGGTTCATAAAAGTATTGTTATCCGATAAATTTGGAAAAGGTAACATTTACTTACCTTTTCCAGCGTTTATAAGCAGTGTTTTTATATTGAGCTGATGCCAAAACTCAAAATTAATTATTTGAATCCTGTATTCTGAATTATCAATAAAATTTCAGATCATAAAAAACAACTCATAAAAAACAACTTTAAAAATTTATTGATTTGAAAAATAAAATTGGTTTTGGGATAAGCTCAGTAATAAAATTTTTTGCCATGTTCTTGCTTAAAATCGCAATCCGCTAATACTAAATATATTTTATTATCTAGTTCTTATTATTTTTGC
Organism: Methanosarcina barkeri str. Wiesmoor; assembly: GCF_000969985.1. Taxonomy (GTDB): domain Archaea; phylum Halobacteriota; class Methanosarcinia; order Methanosarcinales; family Methanosarcinaceae; genus Methanosarcina; species Methanosarcina barkeri_B. Next base: position 1,804,818 of record NZ_CP009526.1, read on the forward strand.
ATTTACTCTCTTTGTCGAAAGAAACCAGGTATTCATATCGTCTCTGTAATGATTGCCCCAAACAAATATTCTCAGAAAAATTCCTAGTTTTCAGTCCCCCTCAAATTTCTAATTTTTAGTCCCAAACTTTGCACTCCAATCCTTTTGGAAGTATACTACCCGAAGACTGCATATGACCTGAAATGCTTCCCAAAATATGTTTCACGACATATATCATTTTATTAATATAGTATATATAAATATTTTTTTAAGTTTTTATTATAAAATATTAAAAAATATTAGTATACAAACCCACTCGTTTTCAGGCGAATAATATGAATAGGACTTACGCAGTTGAACTGAAAAATCACGCCTTTCGCAACTAAAACATTGAATCTTTTTTTACTGCCTTAATTTGTTCGGAGTCCAAATCTTTGACCCGCTCTTTGCACTCATCAGTATACTTATTAATTTTTTATAGTTTTTCTTTGATTTAGAAAAAATCATGAAATTTCATCATAACTCGAGTAAATCAATCTATTCATTTTTTCTTATTCATAGTTGGATTGTCAACTTTTTTAACTCTGATGCTAATAAACTTCACTTTGCAAAGAAGTAATGGTAAGATGTTTAAACAAAACAAAAAAAATGTGAGAGTTCACTTCATCTCTACCTGAAATCAGGGTATTCGTGACCTTCTGCGCTCTCGATGTAATAAAAGAAAGTAATACAGGATACAGGGTAGAAAGTTTATCCTTAAAAGGCAAATTCTTTATAGCTTAAAATAAAATAATTTATAATGTTTCAGACCGTTCGAAAACCCAGATCTTTCTCAGTTCTGTTTTTTCTTGTAATGCTTATTGCTTTTTTCATATTTCCACCCCCTGCCTCCGGAATGACCGAAGTGGAGGTAAATCCTGTTAACACACCGCAGGGTGCAGTCGTGCTGATCGTAGATGGTCTGAGTGCGCCTTTTATCTATCCAGAGCTTACGCCGCATGCACTCGACGGCACGCCCCTTGAAAAAGCCGAACTTGAGAATCTACCGGAAATAAGTAAAGAGAGCGCAAGGATTCTGGAATTCCGAGCACCTCAGACCTTTACCGAAGGAGGGCATTCGGTTCTTGTCACGGGAAATCCGGGTGCAGACAGTGAACTTGTAAGTTTCAAAGATGCCACTATTTTTGATATTCTACACAGAGAAGGCTATCTATGTATTGCGGTTATGGAAAGAGGGGATTCCTGGTCAATCCGTGCCGAGCAGGATGCCATTCTCAGGGATGAAAATAACTCTATAAATAAAATAAAAATTGCCCTTGAGCAATCCGAACCTTCCTCTAAAAGTCCGGAGGTACCTGAAGGACTTTTACAGGTTATGGAAGAAGCTGCTGATAAAGCGCCTGAATATGTCACATCAAAAGAGACTCGGGAAAAGTATAGTGGGTATAATCGATGGGGAGTAGAGACTGCACGCAATATTGTTGAGTATATGGCCAGAAGCAGGCCGGAACAAAAATACCTGCTCACTATCAATGTAGGCGCTGTAGATTCAAGCGGGCACCACCGGGATAATTATGGGTATATAGACTGTATCGAATGTCTTGATGCCGATATTTCCCCACTTTATGAGCTCTGCAAGAAAAATGACCTTGCCTTTGTACTGACATCAGACCATGGAATGTGTTTTTCCAAAGATGATTCCAAGGGTGGGCACCAGTCAGAAAAATTTACGGATACAGATGAAGCACAACTCGTTCCCCTTATAGTGCATGCCCAGGACATTGAAAGTGGAATTCTCAGGGGAAAGCACGGCCAAGAAGACTTTGCTCCAACGCTGCTTGGAGTTCTTGATGTTCCAGACCGGCCACGGTTTGCAGAAGGAAAACAGATTCTTCTGACGGACCATGTAAATCTTAGAGTAGAACTCCCGGAAAAGGGCTCTGTAGAACTCAGGAAGAATGAGGATGAGAAGAAAGGAAACTTGAAGGAAGGAAACGTAAAAGATGGAAGTATTGTAGCTTCCCTGCAACATGATGACGAGTTCCTCTTCTTGGGGCTTGAGCCGGAAAGTACCTATACTGTCAGTGTTGCTCTTGATTCCGGAAACAGCCTTGAAGAGCAGGTAAAAGAGCTCACTCTTGAAACCGACTCGGTACTGGAATTCACTGAAAAAGGACAGAAAATCGAAGAAAATAGTGAAGATAATCCCGAATCAGATTCAGGAAAAAACTCTACTGCTAGTTTCTTGAAAAAGGAATCTGGAAAATCTAATTCGAGTTTAACGCACCTGATTGGATATCTTGTGATAGGATTGGTCAATCTTATAGGATTTGTAATTATTGCAAAGGTCCTGAAGAAAAGCTGAATAGACGTTTACCACGCTTGTTTCCTACTTTTTCGCTCAAGCCTTTTTTCAAAAAGATTGAAAAAAGCTGAATAGACATTTACCACGCCTTTTTCCTACCTTTTCGCTCAAGCCTTTTTTCAAAAGGCTTGATAAACATTTCCAAGGGCTTTCTTAAAAGTGACATCGACATCTTGCACATGGGCAAACATGGGGCCTTTCCTGAGTTCATTTATATAAAGTTCCACAGCTTCAGGTCTGCCTTCAGCAATGATAAAGACCCTTCCGTCCCTTAAATTTCTGGGATTAGACTCTATGCCCAGACGCTCGGCAGCATTTCTCGCAAATCTTCGAAAACCCACGCCCTGTACCCTTCCGGATACAAGGATTTCCGCCCGTACAGTTTCTCCAGAGGTCACAACTGGCTATTTTGAGCAACCCTGATTTATAGTTATGGTTATTTCTGATGGGGAAAGTTGAGAGATAGTGGGTTTTGGGATATAAAAAGAGGCGAGATATAAGGGAAAAAGTACATTCGATTTTTCGTCTGAATCGCCATGTTCAGAGTATAACATATAGGACTAAATATTATCTAAAAGTAAACAAGCCAACATGAAAGGTTGCTCAACACGGTCAAAGACGGCGGACTTAAGATCCGTTTACAAAGGTATTCGTGGATTCAAACCCCACCCTTCGCATCTGATTTTAGGGTAATAAGTAACGTGAAAAACGCAAAGCATTTGTAAAGGTAATTAACAACTGTGTCTTTCATCCGTTTAGATTGTGATTGCATATGTAGAAGTTACAGTGGGTTACAATACTTTCCGGATAGGCTCTTGTTTGATTTTGTTTCCAAGATTATCATTGCTACGATTGGGAAACATACTTACAAAGTCATTATATGATAGGCTTTCTGATTACTGTGACCTGCCACTAAGCTAAAGACTTAGCGCATTCCTCATTCATAGATGACCATCGGCATCTCCAAAGGCTTTAATTCCGGCTGAACCTTCCACTGAGTCTCGCTCTTCCGCCCGTTTCGGCTTTACGTAGTTACAAGCCAGAGTCGAAGGTTTTTCTACGACCTACTGAGCCTGATGGTAGATTCTTGGAAAAAGGCTGCTTGGTTTTCGCATACCTTAATTTAATATTAAATTATCCGATGGTCTATGAAGTTAAAGAATACTGAAAAGAATAGGGGGAGAAGTTGATGCTTATATTTCCTGAGATAAAGAAACAGGGGTTTTACGCTTCTTTAGATAAAAGTTCTTTATCAAATGTTATTTATCACCCTCAAAACGCTGGAGAATTAAATCAACAGGTTCGATTTTAAACTTCTCTGCGCCGACAAGACATGATCCTTCAAAATCACATGTCCAGATAGGGTATTCTGAATATCTATCCACGACATCTTTAAAAAACTCTCTAACCGGAAGTGCACGAAGGTTGACATATTTATCCAGTTTTAGATCCAGAGTACCGTAAAGCACTTCAGTTAATTCATTTAGTAATTTTAATAACACTGAGGTTCGTTGGAATTCTGGATTCCACAAATCAATTCTTTCTACAATCTCTTTGACCTTTATATATTGCTCATACTCCCACATTTCAAGTATATCATTGTTGAAATGTTTGGATACTATTTCATAAACTCCTGGAATTTTAACTATTGATTGAGTAATTTCTTCGTTAAGAAGTATATCACTACCGAAGTATTTAGATACTATTTCATAAACTCCTGGAATATTGACTATTGATTCAAGATTTTCTTCTTTAATAAGTGCATAAAAAATTCTATCAAAATCGTCTTTTGTCATATTATTGTAGTTCATATATGTTCCCATTGCTTAGCTCGTTGACTACGAGATTCAATCCTAGTTTTCGTGTACCTTGCTCGCAGATACATAAACTACATATGTAAAATTATTTTTAAATTTCGTTTTTATCTGACCTTCCGCAGATGTCTGATAAATTTATTTCTTTTTCTCGCTAATATCTAAATATCAAAAATGTCGTATTCTGCTTTGGATTTCATCATGTTTGTTACAATACGTTTTCTTGATCATCATGGAATCGTTTCTGGCATTTATGATGACTTGAAATTGGAAAAGTGATTGACGAAGTGCTGCTCAAGTTTGGGCAGCACAAGTTAGCTCATTCTATTGTAGTAAAAGCAATGATCCTCAACTGTCTTGGTTTCGTAGATAGTCGTCTTTACATGCATTCTCAGTACTTTGAAACCCTTCCTGTTGAAAGGCTACTTGGCTCCGGGATCAGTGCATCTGACCTTACTGATGATGTTTTAGGTCGAAATCTTGATGAAATATATGAAGCAGATTCTACTCAGCTTTTCATAAAACTTGCCTTGAAAATGATGAGAATAGTGAACATCAGGACTCAACTTCTTCAATGTGACACCACCAATTTTAGCGTTTATGGAGATTACAAACATATTGATGGCAGTTCTGCCATCGAAATAACATATGGTCATGCAAAAGAGGGTAAAGATGACCTGCAACGTTTTGGACTTGGAATCATAACAAACCAATATGGAATCCCATTATTTGCAAAAACTTACTCTGGTAATGCATCAGACAAGGATACCATAATTGAGGCAATGAAAAAACTTCAAGAAAACATAACTTTCCCTGATGATGTTTATTACATAGCGGACAGTGCTCTATACTCTGACAATAACATCAAATCAATGAGAAAAGATATGGAGTGGATTACTCGTGTCCCTTCAACACTAAACCTTTCAAAAGATTTGTTGATTTCTGATCTTGAGTTTAAACCAGGAAATATCGTTCACTATGTTATAAATACAGAAGCAGTTAGGAATGAAGAAGTTATATTGAATGAAAAAGAGCATCAGGGAAGGTTTGTAATTGCAAGCAATGATCTCAATCTTGATGCTAAAAAGATGCTGGATTACTACAAGAATCAAAGTAAGGTTGAAAAAGGATTCAGGTTCATAAAGGACAAAAGTTTCAGGGTTTCAGAGGTTTACTTGAAAAAACCTCAAAGAATTGAAGCTCTATCAGTGGTAATGGTATTGACTCTGATGGTTTACTCGGTAGCAGAATGGAAATTAAGAGAAAGGCTAAAAGAAACAGGGGAAACAATACTTGACCAGGTTAAAAAACAAACTCAAAAGCCCACTTTGAAGTGGGTTTTTATCCTAATGAGGGGGATTACAGAAGTAAAAATAGAAATTGATTCAAAAGTAGTAACTCAAATTGCCAATATGAGTGAAGTTAAAGACAAAATAATAAGGTTGATGGGGAAAAATTGTGAAAAATACGACTTTTGAGTGGAGATCTGCGGAAAGGCGGTTTTACGAACAATTTAAATAAAAATCAAAGACTAAAAATGAAGAAATCTCTAATTCTAGCAAATCAAATCACATAAAATCGTGTCCCTTGAAATCAAGCTTTGTAAAAAACATATAATAGGAAGAATTTCAAATATCGTGACATAAGAAATGCGAATGGGAGTTTTGAGGGCCAAATATTTTTTTAATACATATTAAAAAAATTTTATGAAGCCGATGTTTATAAACATTTTTTCTTAAAAAATACAACTTTTTCATTTAGTAATAGATACATATTTCTTTAATGAGTTTGTCAAGAAGTTGTTTCAGATATCAACAGATTGATAAAGTGGGATAGCTTCAATTGAATTTAGCGATACCGGACAGTTGGTCTGAGATAAGCATTGCTCAGGTGCTACCCTCAAGTTTCTTCCGGTTATAGAGGAAATGAGTTATATGTCAAGCAAGACAACATTTGAAATAGAGGACAAGTGCCTCCCGCCTTTCTTCGTGAAGCAGAAAATCTCCATTGAAAAAGGAGATGGAGTTTATGTATGGGATGAAGAAGGGAAGATGTATATTGATTTCACAGCAGGTTGGGGTGTAACATGTATTGGTCATGCAAACCCGGTCATCACCGAGGCCTTGATCGATCAGGGGAAAAAAATAATTCAAAACCCCAATTCGGGACTTACATATTCTCCGGCACGTGCACGTCTACTGTCCTTACTCGCAGAAATTCTGCCTCTCAATCTTACAAGAGTATTCTTCACAAATAGCGGAGCTGAAGCAAATGACGCTGCCATTAAACTTGCTCGAAAGGTAACAGGCAGACCTGATATAATTTCTACAGATCAAAGTTTTCATGGGCGTACTATCAGTACAACATCGGCTACAGGTCAGGCCAAGCATAGAGATAGGTATAGTCCTCTGATGCCTAATTATCGTTTTGTTCCCTATGATGACTTAGAGGCTATGGAAAATTCTCTGGACGAGAATGTTGCTGCAGTAATTCTTGAACCTATTCAGGGAGAAGGTGGAGTTTGCATACCTTCTGAAGGATATCTGAAAGAGGTAAGCAACCTGTGCAAGAAGAACGGAAGCCTGCTGATCGTAGATGAAATCCAAACTGGCTTCTTTAGAACAGGGCCAGCTTTTGTTACAAGTTCCTATGGTGTGAGAGCAGACTTTATGACAATGGCAAAGGGAATTGCAGGTGGTTTCCCATTTGGTGCTTTTGCTTTGTCTGAGAACGTCGCAAAGAAACTCGAGATCGGCGACCATGGAGGTACATATTGTGGCAACCCTCTTGGTTGTGCCGTTTCCTATGCAGTGATAAAATACCTGATAGATAACAACATTTCCAGAAATGTAGAAGAAATGGGCTGTTTTGCCCTGAAAAGAATGAGCTTATGGCCTAATATTTATGGAAATGTAATTGCTGACATAAGGGGAAAAGGGCTTCTTATTATGGTCGAATTCCAGAGCGAAGAGATTGCTACAAATGTCAAAAACGAGTGCTTGGCAAGAGGCTTGTTTGTCACTCAAACTCAGGGCAATGGAATCAGGATATTTCCCGCACTAAACGTTAAGAAGGAAGAGTTAGAGGAAGGTCTTTTAATTATCGAGGACGTGGTCAAGAAAATTAATCTCACCTTCTAAATATCAAGTTATAGCTGTCTAAGCCAGTTTAGTATAAAAACGACCAAGAAAGTATGTTACCTGACGGATTAAGGGATTATTAAAAATAGGCATTAAGAAAACCGGTACAGACTCAACAGATATACAGACTCAACAGATATACAGACTCAACAGATATACAGACTCGACAGATATACAGACTCGACAGATATACAGACTCAACAGATATACAGATTCAACAGATATACAGGTTCAACAGATATACAGGTTCAACAGATTTATAGGCTCAATAGATATAGGCTCACGCAGTTGGTATCAAAAGTCCTGAAACTACTTAGAGGTCTTAAGACCTATCCAGTTAAGGTGGATAACAATAAGATACTCGTTAACACCGAGTACTGGCTTTTTTAATCTTTTTGTCAGTTCTTCGACATCGCCAACTAACTCCAGGCCGATGTTTCTTCCAGTTTCAGAATAAATGATCTTCGTGCCAGGACCCGTTTTCTTCAATAGAGCCACATTGATACTGGAGTATAGCGACTCGTTAAACTTCGCTGTCATCTCTCCAAGCCTTGGTGCATGGAGTTCGACACTTTCTGATCTTTCCGCATCGATGTCAAGATGGTATACCTTGTTTTCCAGCCGGAGACGAATGTTATCGTCGGTAACATTGCCACGTATCGACAAATTTATCATTTGGTACAAGTAAAGATACTATCTATTCCTTGATGGGATTAGTTTAAAAGACCGCTTAACAATTGAAAAAAATCTATTGAAAAGCAGTTAATAAGATTTTTTGAAGATATTTAATGAATTGGGGAGAAAATAATGCCTACAAAAGAAGATATAGAAATCCAAATTATGGAACTCTGGGATGAAATCTTTGAACTTGAAGATAAACTTGGTGAAGAGCTGGATATTAAGTATGCAGAGTGGCGTAAAGTAGAACCATTATTGAATGAGGGTGTAGATGTAGATTCATTTATAATGCATATAGAATCTATGAAGGGGATTAGTGAAGAAAGCATACTTGTTTACAAAGAAGTCAAAACAATCAAAGATAAGTACAAACAGGAAATGGATGAAAAACAAGCGAAAATAGACACATTGAACAAAGAAAAAAATATTATGTAAGTGTCGCTCGTTGGCTTTTCAGAAGAAATGCCAGAAATCAGAGTGCTTGATTTTCTGATAGAAAATGCAGATGTCTTATAATACTGAAGGGCTTGTAGTTTCAATCCAGACATTCGCGGAAATTGCGACTATTTTATAAGGATTTTTTACAAAGCTATTTTATAAGTATCTCTTATAAGACTATCTGCAAAGTTTCTAGAGTAATTTATTCCACTTCATCACTTTTTTTAATAGTCCCAGTGAAAATTCAATATTGAAATCTTCGATAGACATCGTTCGTAATTTTTGTTGGAAAAAGCATTTATGTGACTCTTTGTAAACTCACAGAATATAGATCCTCTTACTAATTAGAAGAACCCAGTCTGTCATTAATTATTCTCCGTATACCATACAGCTTTTTGTTCAATCTTTTTTACAAAAAGATTGCAGTAACTGTACTACTTATCGTTGTCAAGTTTTTGTTCAATCTTTTTTGCAAAAAGGTTGTGGTCAATCTTTTTTACAAAAAGATTGCAGTAACTGTACTACCTATCGTTGTCAAGTTTTTGTTCAATCTTTTTTGCAAAAAGGTTGTGGTCAATCTTTTTTACAAAAAGATTGCAGTAACTGTACTACCTATCGTTGTCAAGTTTTTGTTCAATCTTTTTTGCAAAAAGGTTGTGGTCAAACATTTTTGCAAAAAGATTGCAGCGTAACTGTTCTATTGTCGGGTTTAATAATGGATCGGATGAGAACCATATCTTGAACCAGTTCTTTTTTCATCCTCTACTTTTGTTTCATGTGGTGCAGTTGGACCAGTTGGTTTTTCTTCCTCTACTTTTATTTTATGCGATACAGTTGAACCAGTTGGTTTTTCATCTTCTGATTTTGTTTTATGCCAACCAGACAAGCAGCAAGATTCTTTGCGATGCATAACATATTTTACAATGCAAGCAAGTCCTATTGCTGCTAAGATACAGCCCACTATTTTCATTAATTTATTCACTGTTATTCACCCCAAACTATTATTGTACTTTATCATTTATGAAGATGCGCAAACAGGCAAGTTTGCCATCGAGTTCATTGCAGAGAAAATATAATTTGTAAGTACTCCAATATTTAGTCTTCGGTACCTTGATTTTTGAAAATGCATCAATATTTAGTAATTAGTTCCTTGAGTTTTAAAAGTAATCTCCTATTTCGCAGTCGGTTCCTTGATTTTTAAAACTACTCCAATATTTAGCAGTCATGCCCTGGATTTTTTTCAATCCTGGACTTTTTCAATATTACGTTAACATCCACATGCAGCAGTCAAAAATAAGGTAAATTGGATTACTTTCTCTATTAAAATTTAAGTATTTTTATGTAGAGCAGAATGAAATGGAAAGCTTTATAGATTCTTTATACAACTAATTCATTCAGTCTATTTTTTTTGAAAATACTGTAAAGGACGAGAATATAATGACAATAAAAAAATCATGCCTGATTGTTTTAGCTTCAACCGCCCTTCTTTTGTTATTTATTGTCTTTTCATTTACTACATCAGGTAGTCACTGCACAGAGTTCTTCTTTCTCGACATATGCATAGATATCTAATTCAGTTTTATTGAAAAAATATAGCTTTGTTACAAAATCAGTGAAAATTTTCACAATTAGGGAAGTAAATCAATCTCACCACAGAGAAAATGATACACAAAGGTGAGAATTAGTATATAGTACCAAACTGAGGAAATATTATTTTTGCAACAGAACTAACCGTTGGATCATTTTACTTCATAGCTGACATGTGTATGTTTTTGTACTTCTTTATGATGCCATCATTCAAATTATATAAATTATTTATAACAGATTGGAAATAGGAATTAAAATGAAACTGCCACTAAAAATAACAGGTATCCTCTTAATCTTCGCTCTGCTGACAGCATGTGTAGCAGCAACTGAAAACAAAAATCTCCCGACAAAAGAAGAAATAACTGATTTTATTGCTGGTATACCAGTATCTGATAATTATATTATCACAGTATTTGATACCGTGAAAGACAAACAGCCGACATGGAACTGTGATACATGGGAAGATAAAAATGGTAACCAGATGCTCAGTTTGTATTATGTAGATCCAGACTCAGTAAAAGGATACGATAGCATATACTTTAATGAGTTCGGGAAAAAAATCTCCATGTGTGGGGTTGAAGCCAAGCTGGTAAATCATTACGTAGGCGAGGCTGTTTCGGAAGAAAACACTCCTGTAGGTGCTACAAGTGGTTCGATTAAAGAACAGAGTGTTACAGACCAAACCGAGACAGTTGAAGAAGAAGCTGACTCAGTTGAACAGGAAACCGAATCAGCTGAAGAGAATCCCGATTCGGTTGATGATAAACGGCTGGAAGATTATGAAGATCGAATGGACGATTATGAGGATCAGCTAGCTGAGTATCAGGACAAGCTGGCTGAATATGAAAGTCAGTCGGTTAATTATAACCAGCCGACTGCGTATAAAGACGCACCAGCAGAAGAGCCGGAAGCGTCTTCTGCAAGTGTAAGCCTCCATGGTGAGAAAACAAAAGTCCTTATGGGAGAAGATATCTTGCTCAGGCTCTCAGCAGTGAACCTAATCACAAAGCCTACCATGCATGTCCAGGCTATAATTATTCCTCCGTCGGGGATGAGCGTCTCTTCTACGGAGTTTGTTGAGTCCGGTGCTGGACAGTACACAACTACATATGACATTGAACCCGGCAAAGGAAGAGATATTGAAGTAAGGATTGCAGCCAACCAGGTTGGGGATTTTAATGTTACAGGCAGGGTAATATATTATTTTGGAAGTGACACAAAAGATGGAGACGATACAACGCTCGATCTCCCTATTCGTGTAGAAGACCCAACTCCTTCCCAATCCACGTCTGAGGAAAACCCCTCGGCAATTAAAGACATTCCTGGTTTTGGAGCCGTAAGCCTGGTAATGATATTGATAATGGTATTTCTCTTAAAAAGATATTAAACAAAAACAATTTAAAAGAATGTATGAGTTATTAATTAATTCCGAATAACTCTTCCATTTCCTTTTTTGAGAGAAACAGGAAATTTCTGTGCTTACAATTTTCAGTAACTTATCTCAGGATGAAAATCAACTTAAATGGGTAAGCCTATGAATAATAATCAGACTCCGGAGCAAAAAGCAAGAAATGACATTGACAGAAAATTAAACGCTTCTGGCTGGATAGTGCAGGAAAAGAGCAAGATCGATTGGAGTGCTTCTAGGGGTATTGCAGTTAAGGAGTATTTAACTGACGTCGGGCCTGCTGATTATGTGTTATTTGTTGATAAGAAACCGGTTGGAATTATTGAAGCAAAAAAGGACGAAGAAGGCCATCGGTTAAACGTGGTCGAGGAACAGTCCTCAAGATACGCTACGAGCAAACTGAAATACCTGGACAATGACCCATTGCCTTTTGTGTACGAGAGTACAGGGGAACTTACTCGGTTCACAGACTTCCGTGACCCAAAACCAAGATCAAAACCTGTTTTTTCTTTTTACAGGCCTGAGACTTTTGAAGAGTATCTTAAAAATAGGCCTTTGAGGGAAAGGCTACTGGATCTTCCCGAATTGAAGACAGATGACCTGCGTGACTGCCAGATAACTGCGATTTCAAATCTTGAGAAATCCTTTAAGGACAACCGCCCAAGAGCTCTTATCCAGATGGCAACAGGTTCGGGAAAAACCTATACTGCTATAACCTTCATCTACCGATTGCTGAAATTTGCGGATGCAAAAAAAGTGCTGTTTCTTGTTGATACCAGGAACCTTGGTGAACAGGCAGAACAGGAATTCAAAAATTATACTCCCAATGATGATAACCGGAAATTCACAGAGCTATATAATGTACAGCGTTTACGTTCCAGTTATATCACATCAGACAGCCAGGTGTGTATTTCCACAATCCAACGTCTTTACTCCATCCTGAAGGACGAGGATCTGGACGAGATTAATGAGGAAGAAAACCCTGCCGAGAGAGGCTGGCAGCCAAAAGAACCGCTTCCTGTAGTCTATAATGAGAAAGTTCCCATTGAAGAGTTTGACTTTGTAGTTATAGACGAATGTCACCGTTCCATATACAACCTGTGGCAACAGGTTCTGGATTACTTTGATGCTTTTTTGATAGGTCTGACAGCCACGCCGGACAAGCGCACTTTCGGCTTTTTCAATGAAAACGTGGTGAGTGAGTACAGTCATGAAGACGCAGTGGCAGACGGCGTGAATGTGGGTTATGACGTGTATACCATTGAGACTGAAATTACCAAAAACGGGTCAAAAATAAATGCGCGGGAGTTTGTGGACAAACGGGAGAAGCTTACCCGTAAAAAACGCTGGGAACAGCTGGATGAAGATTTCACCTATACTTCCAAAAACTTAGACAGAGATGTGGTTAACCTCAACCAGATACGACGTGTGATACGAACATTTAAGGAAAAGTTACCTGAGATCTTTCCCGGCAGAAAGGAAGTTCCTAAAACCCTGATTTTTGCCAAGAACGATAGCCATGCCGATGATATTATCAATATAGTGAGGGAAGAGTTCGGAGAAGGCAATGCCTTTTGCAAAAAAGTGACCTACAAGGCCGAAGAAGACCCTAAATCGGTATTATCAGCTTTTCGCAATGAGTACAATCCCAGAATAGCGGTTACAGTAGACATGATTGCTACGGGCACGGATATCAAGCCGCTGGAATGCCTGCTCTTTATGAGGAATGTAAAAAGCAAGAATTATTTTGAGCAGATGAAGGGTCGAGGTACACGAACTCTGGACTACGATGATCTGAAAAAAGTGACACCTTCTGCGATTTCGGCCAAGACTCATTTTGTAATTGTGGACGCGGTGGGCGTTACAAAAACCATGAAAACCGACAGCCGACCTCTGGAACGCCAGAAAAGCACATCTCTTAAAGACCTGCTGGAAGCAGTAACCTTTGGGGCTCAGGACGAAGACCTTTATGTTTCTCTGGCTTCTCGACTTGCAAGGCTGGACAGGCAGATAAACGAAGCCGAAAGAGCTACTTTTGCGGAGAAAGCGAACGGAAAAACGATCAACCAGACTGTTAAGGACCTTCTCAATGCATACAATCCTGACATCATTGAGCTCAAAGCTTCTGAGATTAAACAACGCCAGCCGGAGATTTCAGAAGCCGATGCAAGGAAAAAAGCGCAGGAGAACCTAATTGATATTGCCAGATCAACTTTTTCCGGCGAGTTGAACGAATATATAGAGAATGTCCGCAGGGTCCATGAGCAAATTATTGATACCGTGAACCTTGACACCGTTAACAGAGCCGGCTGGGATAAAGACACTGTGGTACAAGCGGATGAACTGGTTAATGACTTTAAGGCATATATGGAAGCAAATAAAGACGAGCTCACAGCCCTGAGGATTTTCTACAACCAGCCCTACAGGCGCAGGGAAGTTACTTATTCGATGTTAAAAGAAGTGATGGAGAAACTGAAGCTGGAAAAGCCCCAATTCGCTCCTTTGAGGGTCTGGCAGGCTTACGAGCAACTGGAAAAGGTGAACGGGAATTCCCCAAAAAAACAAATGACTGCTCTGGTTTCTCTGATCCGCAGGATAACTGAGATCGACCCTGTACTGACAGCCTACGACCAGACAGTGAACCGGAATTTTCAGGAATGGGTATTTAAAAAGCAGGCTGGAACTCTGAAATTTAATGAAGACAAGATGAACTGGCTTCGCATGATTAAAGATTATGTTGCAACCAGCTTCCATCTGGAAATAGACGACCTTGATTACACTCCCTTTGATGCTCTTGGCGGGCGAGGCAGAATGTACCAGTTGTTCGGGGATGAGATGAATCTGGTTATCAGCGAATTGAATGAGGCTCTGGCGGCGTAAAAAAGAAAATGATAAGTTGGGAGAATACAGCTTTTTCTTCGTTTGTACTTATAATGCAGTAGTATGCCAATTCTTTTGTAAATCAAAAGTTAAATTTTGAGTACTTCTTTAAGACCAATTCAAAAAGTTACAATCGTCTTATCATAAAAGTGGCCAAGTTGTAAAAATCATTAATTTAAAAATTGGGAAACAGCAGAAAATATTTGGCATATTTTATTTATATTAAAAATTTTATATTTATAAAAACTAATATGATAACAAAAAATGAAATTTATATAAATGTTTTGAACTTAAACAATTAATATTATCTAATTGTAAAATAAACTAAAATGTATGCAATCAAAAGAAGACTATTTAATATGGATCTATGAACAGTGCCAAGAAGGTTATCATTCTAGAGATCAGATGACAAATGATATTTTTTATAAAATGATTATGATTTTTTCACTACAGGCTGGTTTTATTACTTTCCCTTTAATGACAAAACTTGTCAATAAAGATAATTTTTCTTTATACGCTGAATATTTATTTATTTTTTCTGTGGTTGGTTTCATTTCTTTATTTGTTTTTTTTGTTATTCTTCGCAATGTGGTAGAATGCAAAATTGCGTTAAGAAAACAAAGTGAATCAATTGAAACGGAAATTCGAAATTTATATTTATCAAATTTAGCAAATCAAGATAATTACTTTAATATTGTGAGTATTAATAACCCAGATAGTTATTGTAAATTCAAAAATAAGTATTGTAAATTTAAAATTACTTATTATATTAATAAATGTGCAAATAATTCCCCCTTAGAAGATAAATGTTATCAGTATTGGGAGCGCGTAAAACGTAGAGGATGGTTAAAGATTTTAAATGGAAAGACAGATGAGGAAAGGTTTATCATTTTACTTCCAGCGTTAATTCTTATGATTATATGGACAGCTATATGTTTTTACCTTATTTTAGATCCAGATAATACTTTATCATTATTTAATTTTTCAAAGCAAGACTTAATCTGATTTTGTGTAATGATATATCTTAAATTAGATATAATTGTATTAGATGTCTTACTTTTTAATTTTACAAAAAATGCATACTGCTGTTTATAATCAAGACAAAGGGCTTTTAAAAAGAATAGGTCCAGATAAAGGCGGATATTGGGAAGTTAATCTAAGAAACAAAGAATTTAACTCCTTAGAGTAAATTAGTGAAAAGTTCGAACACTGAATTAAATGAGGCTCTGGCGGCGTAAAAGTGAAAAAGATTAAACCTATTATTGAAGAGGAAATAGCTGAATACCCGAATTTGCCAAATGATTGGCAATGGACTCGCTTGGGAGAAATCGCAGATAACATCCAGTACGGTTACACGGAGTCTTCTTCTGACGAACCCATTGGACCTAAATTTTTAAGAATTACTGATATCCAAAATAATGAAGTGAATTGGAAATCTGTCCCTTATTGTGAAATCGATAATACAAAAAAACAAAATTATTTGCTAAAAGATGGGGATTTAGTTTTTGCAAGGACAGGAGCAACAGTTGGAAAAAGTTATTTACTCAAAGGAGATTTCCCTGAAAGTGTTTTTGCATCATATTTAATCAGGGTTAGATTATTGGAAGAAATTTCCGAATCATTTGTGTACAACTTTTTTCAAAGTTTAACTTACTGGAAGCAGATCACTGAAGGTCAAGTTGGTATTGGGCAACCGAATGTAAATGGAACAAAACTATCTTTGCTTATTGTTCCTGTTGCTCCTCTTCTCGAACAACGCGCCATAGTCTCAAAAATCGAGCAACTCTTCAGCGAACTGGATAATGGCATTTCTAACCTCAAACTGGCACAGGAACAGCTCAAAGTTTATCGGCAGGCGGTGCTGAAGAAAGCATTTGAAGGAAAGCTTACGAAAAAATGGCGAGAGGAAAATCCTGATGTTGAAGATTCAAAATATGTTTTGAATAAAATTAAAAACCAAATATCTACTCAAAAAAAGACTAAAGAAATTCAAGATATCCAATATGGAGAAGTACCATATGAATTACCATTTAAGTGGAACTGGGTATCTCTAAGCGATGTATCAATATCGATTACAGATGGAGATCATCAGGCTCCCCCTAAAGCCGATTCAGGTGTTCCTTTTATTGTAATCTCAAATATAAGTTCAGGAAAACTAGACATGTCTGAAACGATGTATGTTCCTGAAAAATATTACGAAAATCTTGCAGCAAAAAGAAAGCCACAACCAAGAGATATTTTATATTCGGTAACGGGTTCATATGGCATACCGATATTAATATCAGAAAATTATAGATTCTGTTTTCAGCGTCATATTGCTCTCATTCGTCCTCATATGGAAATTTCCTCTAAGTACCTATATTATATTTTGAAATCTCCTTTTGTTTATAAACAAGCAACAAAAGTTGCTACAGGAACTGCTCAATTAACTGTGCCGCTTTCAGGTCTTCGAACAATAAAAGTTCCCATTCCTCCAATCGCCGAACAACAAGCCATCGTCCAGGAAATCGAAACCCGCCTTTCAGTCTGCGAGAAGATAGAACAGGACATTAAAGATAATCTGGAAAGAGCCGAAGCACTACGGCAGAGTATTTTGAAAAAAGCGTTTGAAGGGAAGTTGCTTAATGAAAAAGAGCTGGCAGAGGTTCGAGGGGCAGAGGATTGGGAGCCGGCTGAGGTTTTGCTTGAAAGAATAAAGGCAGAAAAAGCGAGAAAATAATTCATCTAGTGGATATAGAAGGGAAGTTGTCTCTATGAGAGAAGACGAAATCAAAAAGGGTATTCAGTTAATTTGTGATACGTCTAAAGAGATATCAAGACTTTATGAGGATAAAAATGCCTTAATTAATAAACTCAATAGTCTATCTAAAGAAGACCTGGCTCTATTAGAATATGAGTACAGATCAAAATCAGGGCCAGTTACAGATCTACGTAAAGATGTGTTAAAATATCTGCTCGATGGGAATAAACTGGATGAAAAGGCATTTGATGAATTTATTCTTAAGCATCGTACTGGAAATGAGGAAAAATTTATAGCGTATCAAAAGCCGTTTTCTATCTTTCATCCATTCATCACTTCTTACGGGCACAAACCACTCAGAGAATTTGTACAACAATTCATAGATGAGATAATTGAAAGATTACAGTTAAAAGGACTAGTTAATCAAAAGTATGTCGACTTTCAAGGTGCTAGATATTTAGGAACCAACAGATCATGGTTTGCAATTTATAACAGTAAACATAAATCCCAATCTACAGCAATACAGCTTTTTGTTGATCTTCAGGATGGTAAGATTGAGTATGGTGTTTATCGTTACCCGAATGAGTATATAAAAGGACCAGTAAAAAGAGATTCTACCACTTTTGATTTTGAATCATTAATTTCCTTTTTTGACGAAAATAAAGAATTGATCCTGAAAGACTACCCTGACACAGAAAAAGTATTAACTGCTCTGCCAACAGGTGAAAATAAGCAAGGCGTTTTAACTATTCCGTTAGCAGGTAATAAGCTGTATAAAATATCACATGGGGAATTTAAAGCTAAAAAACATGCAAATATTCTCAACACATTTAAACAAAATCACTGGGTTGGTCTTCATGAAAATACCGGAAAAAGGCAGGGTGAGCGATTTAAAAATGACCTGCGGCTGGGTGACTATTTATATATCACTGTAGGTGCTGATGAACTTTTTGCGATAGCAAAAATCAAATCCGATTCATGGGAATATGTTCCAGAGAGTATTGTATTTGAGAGTGGTTGGATCTACCGAGAAGTAGAATATGTTAAATATGCAATAAAAACAGACCCTCATGAATTAAAAAAACTAAAAAAACATTTCTATCCTAGCGCAAACAGTACTTTGTTTGAGATTACTTCTGACAACCTCAATGAAGCAAATGAGAATCTTTTTAAGCCTTATTTTGGAGTTGAATTTGTTTCGGATAAAACAGATCCTGAAATAGAAGATGAAAACGCGGCAAACATTCCGGAAAAGTTCCCCCGCAACATCATATTATATGGACCTCCTGGCACTGGAAAGACATACAATACAATTGACCTAGCGGTTGAAATTATAACAGAAAATGAAGCCAGTCATCAGGAAAACAAAAAAAGATTTGATGTTCTGAGAGAAGAAGGGCAGATTGAGTTTATTACTTTCCATCAAAACTATAGCTACGAAGACTTTATGATTGGGATTCGGCCTGACCTAAGTGAAACTTCAACCTTAAAATTCAGGCGTAGAGAAGGTGTATTTTATAAGATTTGTAAAAGGGCAGAGCAGAATTATTTGCAATCACAGAATAAAGAAAACACACCTGAACCTCTTAAAAAATACGTGCTCATCATTGACGAAATCAACAGAGCCAATATTTCTAAAGTATTTGGTGAGCTTATTACACTGTTAGAAGAAGATAAGCGTCTGGGAGCTAAAAACGAACTTAGAGTCAGTATTCCTGGCGAAGAAACTGATTTTGGAGTCCCGCCTAATCTTTACGTCATCGGAACCATGAATACCGCCGACAAATCGATAGCAATGATTGATATCGCATTGCGAAGGCGCTTTGAGTTCAGAGGCTATTTCCCTGATTACGACAAAGTAGATGAGCTTAGTGGGAAGATCCTGAAGCATATAAATAAACAAATATACGAGCGAAAAAAATCTGCTGATTATTTAATTGGCCACGGGTATTTCATGAACGGGGACAAAACTCCAGAAACCTTTAAAGTGATTGAGAATAAGGTGATACCCTTGCTAATGGAGTATTTTTCTGGCAAAACCGATGTTGTTGAAGAAATATTCAAGGGAAGCGAATGGGCAGTAAAATACGATACTGAGAAGTATTGTTGGCAAATCAAACCAGTAAATTAAACAATAAACCATGAATACTACATTCGAATATGGCGAACAATTTGAAGTTGATGACCGCAAAGGCCTTGAATCGTATTTATGCTTTTTATGGCAAGAGTATAAAAATATTTGGCCATCTCCGCCCGAAAATGAAAGTGAAAATGAAAATACAGATTTGGGGCCAGGTTCAAAATATCAGCCTTTCCTAAGTTTTGATGGGAAAATGGCCAGGGCAAGGAATTACATTGGTTTCATTAATTTTGAAAATTTTAATATAGAGATCTATCCCAAGATTTTTCAAAATGGACATGAAATAAGTAAAGAGCTAAATGAACCTAAAATAAGTAAAGAGCTAATGCATCGTCATTTATTTTACTGGCTAAGTTATTGCAAAAAAGTAAAATTCCCATTTAATCAGGCATTTCTGGATAAGTTTGAACTCGAATTACCTGAACTGCTTATATATTTATTCGCAAGACAGATACATGAAGTCATCAGCACTCGACCTTTTTCTGCTTATGAAGAAGTACAGGAAGCTCTGTTTACACCCAGAGGAAGAATAAATTTTGATCGTTATGTAACCAGAATCTCCTATGGAAATTGTCACCTGATTGATTGCGACTACGAACCATTTGTATTTGACAATTTATTGAACCGCATAATCAAATACTGTACTCGATTACTGCTTTCCAAAGCAAGTATCATTGAAACACAAAGAATTCTGAATGAAATCATATTCATGCTGGAAGATGTAGACGATCAGGTTTGTTTTGCACAACAGCTTCAGACTCTCCGGATACCCTCAATATACAGTGATTATGAAGAAATAATTCAGATATGTGGCATGATATTGGAAAATCAAGCTTATTCTTGCGCAGAGTATGAAATGAAAAACTGGAGCTTATTATTACCAATGGAATATATTTTTGAAGATTTTATAGCCGGCTATGTTCAAAAGTATTTTAGTGGCACATTCAAAGTAGAACCTCAGAAATCAGATCTTTACCTGCATACCAATCCTAACACGTTCAATCTTCAGCATGACATCCTGCTCACAAACAAAAAAACTGGGGAACAGATAATTATTGATACCAAGTATAAACCCCGATGGAACTTGGAAAAAAGCGATTCAAAGAAGGGAATAGCTCAATCCGATATGTATCAAATGATCAGTTATGCCTACAGGCGAGGAACAAATAAAGTACTGCTTATCTATCCAAATACCTCTAATGAATTGGCAGAAGATCACACGTTTTTGATTAATAAAGGTACTAAGGATGAAACTATTAACATCAAAGCAATAGACGTGCCTTTCTGGTCAATTACTGGTCATCCATATGTTGAAGAAAAGCTAAAAATTAAATTAAGAGATGTATTATTTAATGAGTTATGAATTTCGATTTGTAAAATGATTACTCTTATAGCTGATTAGAAAACTGAGGGTTCAATTGAAGTTGCAAATGAAGGAGCAATTGAGGGAGCAAAAATGCAAACTACAGAATCAAAGGATATAGCCTGCGGGTCAATGATGCTAAGCGATATCCATAAATAATACCATAAATTACTCCTCAAACCCTTTCCAAGTACCCCCCAAGCCACCCCTCAAGCTACCTCCCAAGATGAGAATGACAAGATCAATGCACTATTAAAATATTGTATAGAACCAAGAAGCAGAGAGGAAATTCAAAACTTTATGGGATTAAAAGATAGAAAACATCTTAGATTAGAAATCTTAAATCCACTTATTCAAGAAGGAAAACTCTTACTCACAATCCCTGAAAAACCAACCAGTCCTAACCAAAAATATTATTCCAAATCCAAAGGTTCAAAAAATGTCTGAAAATACCTCATCCATCGTTTCCAAAGTCTGGAGCTTCTGCAACGTCCTGCGGGACGGGGGCGTGAGCTATGGCGATTATCTGGAACAGTTGACGTATCTCATATTTCTAAAAATGGCTGAAGAATTCAGTAAGCCGCCATATAACAGAAATATCGGCATCCCTGAGGAATATACCTGGGACAAACTGAAACAGCAGCGAGGAGCCGAACTCGATACTCGTTACAGGGAACTGCTGGAAGAACTTGGTCAAAAACCAGGGATGCTCGGACAGATTTTTCTCAAAGCCCAGAACAAGGTCAGCGACCCTGCCATGCTGTATAAGATCATTGACATGATCGACAAAGAAAGCTGGGTCATGATGGGTGTGGACACAAAAGGAGAAATCTACGAAGGGCTCCTGCAAAAGAATGCCGAAGATACGAAAAGCGGAGCTGGGCAGTACTTCACCCCAAGACCGCTAATTAAAGTCATGGTCCAGTGCCTCCAGCCCGGGCCCCTGAAAACAATCGGAGATCCCTGCTGCGGCACAGGCGGGTTCTTTTTAGCAGCCTATGATTTTCTTACCTCACACTACCGGCTGGACAAAGAGCAGAGCCGCTTCCTGAAAAACAAAACCTTTGGCGGAAACGAAATCGTTGCAGGGACCCGGCGGCTTGCCCTGATGAATATGTTCCTGCACAACATAGGAGAAATCGACGGCGAGCCCATGATCTCAAATTCAGATGCTCTCATAGCCGATCCCGGTTATCGTTACGATTACATCCTCACTAACCCGCCGTTTGGAAAAAAGAGCAGCATGACCTTTACGAACGAAGAAGGCGAGCAGGAAAAAGAAGAACTCACTTACAACAGGCAGGACTTCTGGACAACCACAAGCAACAAGCAGCTAAACTTTTTACAGCATATCCATACTATCCTTAAAACCGGCGGGCAGGCAGCAGTGGTATTGCCTGACAATGTTCTGTTCGAAGGTGGAGCAGGCGAAACTATCCGCAAAAAGCTTCTTGAAACCACTGACCTGCACACAATTCTACGCCTGCCGACCGGGATTTTTTATGCAAATGGCGTAAAGGCAAACGTGCTCTTCTTCGAAGCAAAAACCGCATCAAAAGAGCCCTGGACAAAAGAAGTCTGGATTTATGATTACCGCACAAATGTGCACCACACATTGAAGAAAAACCCTATGAAATTTTCGGACCTGGAAGACTTTATTAAATGCTATAACCCCGAAAACCGCCACATCCGAAAAGAAACCTGGAGTGAAGAATTTCCCGAAGGCAGGTTCAGGAAATTCAGCTATGAGGAAATCATAGCAAGAGACAAAACGAATCTGGATATTTTCTGGCTCAAAGACAAAAGCCTGGCTGATCTGGATAATCTTCCGGACCCAGATATTCTTGCAAATGAGATTATTGAGAATATGGAGGCTTCCTTAGCGAGTTTTAAGGAAATTATGGCAACGATCAATGGAGATAATGAAGAGAATTAAAAAATAAATCCCACCTATGTTTAAAGATTAAAGAATATCCGATATTACAGAATATCTAATACTCTTTTTATCATCGCCAAATCCAAAAAAATTCAGACGTTTTTATAAAATGTTGTGGTGGATGTACACCACATATATTACTGTGAAATTTTCGGGTCAGGCTGCAAGGTCGTATAAATAGATATCATTGCCAGTCGTACTATCAACATAGTTCTTGTCCATTCCCCATACAACAGTGTTATTGTATACTTCTGGTGTCGTATAAACTTCTTCAGGATATTTATATATTAGTGTGCTTTGTCCTGTAGATATGTTATATACATATACTCCGGGTTTGCCTTCATAATCATCAACACATTTATTGTATACAATTTTATCATCTTGTATGGCAATATGTGTCCCTGTACTGGCGCCGTATTCATTTCCATATGGGTCAGTGCCAAGTTGATGTGTGACATCTATGGTTTTCTTTGTTAATATATCATACATCACAATATATCCCTGATGATTATATACGTCAGACCAGATGATTTTAGTGCCCCATATCTGCGGCATGGTTGGATCTCCATGTGAACTGACGGTTATTTTTTCTGTTGTATTGATGTCATACATTCTGATAGCCATATCCGCTTCTGGATCTTCTGAATAAGAGGAATACACCACTTTTGTATCATATATGTCGGGATTACTACCGTTTCCGATTTTATTCTGTGTGGATGTAGATATGTTTCTCAGATACACATTCTCATCTGCACTCCAGACGATTCTGTCGCCGTAAATGGCAGGTTTACTGTATTGGTCTACATTTTGTGTGATGTAAGATTTTGTGCCTGTTGGTATATCGTACACAGCAAGCTTTGGTGTTCCACTTCTTTCGTCACGCCACACTAATGTATTACCGTAAATATCTGGACTGAATGCCCCAGAAGAGCTAACCGTAGTGTCCATTCTGTTGGTCAGGTCGTATAAATGAATAACAACTCCATTTGTCCATACTACCTTGTTACCATACACAGCAGGATCGTATCCTGTGCCAATTTTCGTAACTTGAGCCGCTGAAGCTGCGGCTGAGATTAAAATCAAAAAAACAAAAACCAGGAATACTGAAGCTAAAGCTATTGAACATAGATTCCCCTTATTTTTCATTTATTTCCCCCCAATTGACTTTATTTTCAAAGTTAATGTCCAGTTTGTAGTTCAGATATTTTCAGGTTCTATAATGGTTCTATAATAATATCTGAATCATCTATTACTAAAGTCGCATTAATTCAAACGTCACATTAATTCAAACCTGGACTATTTGCCCAACCAATTATGTGATGGATCAGTAAAGAGATTAAGTATATATTATATAATTTTACGAATAAAAGATTATCTAACCTTTATTACACAATTTTTGTTATGCTAAAATGAGAAAAGCCGATATAAAGGGGATAAGGTTTGAAGTTATATTCCTTGAATAGTCCCTGGATACTTAGCCCAGTATTTCCGTGCATTTCCTTAAATGTCCATTAATACCTTTACAGACATTTTACGAAACCAAGGACAACTTCATACCTTAATGTTTTGAGTTCTCAGTTCCACTGGAACATAAGGTTTAACAGCAACATGAGTTCATGAATTATTTATGGATGATAGATAAATTTATGGGTGATAGAGAAAAAAATGTGGGGTTTGCTGCGGTTTTAAATATACTCTTCACATTCATAGAACTGATCGGAGGATTCTTAACAAACAGCTTGGCACTCATAGCTGATGCATTGCATGATTTTGCTGACAGTTTTGCGTTAATAATAGCCTGGTACGCAGAAAAGAAAGCAAAAAAACCTGCAACAAGTAAAATGACTTTTGGATATCGAAGGTTATCTCTTTTATCTGCAACATTTACTATTATTGTACTTGTAGCCGGGTCGTTGTTTGTACTTACTCAGGCCATCCCGCGTCTGATCAGTCCGGAACCTGTAAACGCCGAAGGAATGGTTTTAATTGCAGTCATTGGAGTCACTATAAATAGCCTGGGATATTTTCGATTAAAGAAAGGGATGAGTCAGAGTGAGAAAGTGTTATCCTGGCATCTTCTGGAAGACATTTTGGGATGGGTAGTCCTGCTTACCGGGTCGATAATCATAAGGTTCTGGAACAAACCAGTTATTGATCCCATAATGACAATAGGATTCACTGTTTTTGTATTATGGGGAGTTTCTAAAAACGCAAAGGAAATCTTTAATCTCCTTCTAGAAGGTGTCCCAGAATATATCGACATTGATGAGATTAAGAAATCTATCTTATCGGTTGAAGGGGTGAAGATGGTTCATGACCTTCATATATGGTCTCTGGAAGGAGAAACCGTTCTTTTAACAGCTCATGTAGTTGTGGAAGACAAATATCTACAAACGCCGGATAAAATGAGGCAATCTATTAAAAGCAAGTTAGAGAAGCATCACATAGAGCATTCAACGCTTGAACTGGAAAGTGAAGGATTTTGTTCTGCAACAGAATGTATTTTTGAATCGAAGAATTGATGCGCAAAGAAACATGGTAAGGAGATCGTTTACTCAAGTATATAGCTTACTAACAACTATATCTGTATGTTAAGATAATCGACTACAAAGATGGAGTTACACTACTTAGCTGAAAAATTAATGGTAAGATTGTTGAAGAGAGTCATACTTTTGCTTATATATTTTAATAGCTCCACTTATAAACTGCCTATAGATTCCGCAGTACCTTTTATCAAAAGCTTTTGTACACGTATATGAATTATCTCGATACGCATCACATTTTAAAGCGTATTCACATCTGATGTCAGACATGTCCTTCCCCTTTTAAACTTCAGTGCCCACTTCATTTTCCTGAATTTATATTCTTATAATTAATATTTATATTAATCGTTTTATAATATAAGTATATCATCAAAGCATATGAACAGGACTCTGAAATTAAGCGGCACTGTAAAGAGAGTTCCACACTAACGTACAAAACTAACTGACTTATGCTGGAAAAAAATGGTTCATACTGGCAATGTACCAATTTTTCTGTAAAATCAGATATCTCAATAAGTAATTGGGTAGTAAATTACATATCGGGAGGTCCATTTTCTCCCAGTACAAAAAACTTGACTTCAAATTTACAGCAAATTCGCGACGCTGCCTTCATACTGGAGAAAAATGGTTCATACTGGAGAATAATGGCTCCATATTATTGAATAACTATACTTCAAGCAGATAGTGTATTATATATTCTGTAGTGAATATAGAGCTATTAGAAACAATCTATTCCTCTGATCACAGGTGAAACTGATATGGGCATGTTTGATACGATACAGGACAGGAGAAGCATACGGACGTATAAAAGTGAGCGCATACCACAGGAAAAGCTTGAAAAACTGCTGGAAGCTGCAAGGTTAGCACCATCGGCTGCAAACAGGCAGAACTGGAAATTCATTGTTGTCGAGAATGAGCACATAAAAAAACAGCTTGTTATTGCTTGCAATAACCAGGCATTCGTAGGTACTGCCTCGCATGTTATCGCAGGAGTAGGGGATCCCTCTCAAAAGTGGCACCAGGTTGACCTTGCCATTGCTCTTGAACACATTGTCCTGGAAGCTGTTGAGTTAGGACTTGGTACCTGCTGGATTGGCGCTTTCAACGAAGATGAAGTTAAAAGAGTACTCCAGATACCTAAGGACAAAAAAGTCGTTGCTTTACTGACTGTGGGAGTTCCAGCCGAATCACCCGCCGCCAGGCCAAGAAAAACTCTGGAAGAAATTGTATCTTACAATGAATACAAATAAGCTCACATCTTCTTTTTATCTTTATTTCTATTTTTTATCTCTATTTCTGTTTTTTATCTCTATTTCTGTTTTTTATCGATAAATGTCATTTTTGAGGGTCTTCATTTCCTTGCGTTTAATAGTGCGGTAGTCTGTGAGCGTTCTTGAACATGGAAGATAACTATCTAAACAAAATATCAGCAACACTCTTACCTGAACTCTTATCAGCAATAATCGTTGCAATATCGTTATATTCAAGTTTCAAATTGCTATGTGCGATAATTGATTCACTTCCCCGTTGTATCATAACCATGAGGCTTTTTTCTGGAAAATTGATCTCCTTTATAGCTTTTCCCACAATTTTTGGATTGGTAACTCTAACTTCCATAATATTGCCTTTGTTTCCAACTTCACACATAGAAAATAGGTTATTCCCGCCAACCATACTATCCATGACTGCAGCAGTTGTCATCGTAGTGCTCATCGCTCGAATTCCGAGATCCCAGAATGCCGGGAGATTTTCCACGTTATTTACCCTAACAACTAATTGTTCCCCATTAAACCCAAACTTTGCCTTTGCAATCTGACAAAAAAGAAGATTTGTATCATCCTTTTTTGTGGTTACAACTACATATTTGGCATTTTCAATCCCAGCTTTTTTCAGAACAGCTATATCTGCTGCATTACCCTGAACAGCCCTGACTCCTAATTCCCTACACCTGTTACATTCCTCTCCAGAGATGTCTATAACTGACACATTTTCTCCTCTATTCTCAAACCTTTCGGCAAGGATACGGCCTACGTTTCCTCCTCCAATAATCAAAATTTCCATAGGAATTATCTCCAGTATCTGAGCTACTTTTTTTGACATACTACCTGTCAGGAAAACAGTAATAATAACGGTCAGGAAGACCAGTCCTACAATAGTTTGGCCTCCCGCAATCCCCATTTCATCCAGTCTAATTGCAAAATAAGTTGCGATTGAAGTAGGAACTACTCCTCTTGGTCCCACAAAAGATATGAACATTTTTTCTTTAGTACTTATTTTCGAACTCCGCATCGAGATAAATACAGCTACAGGACGGACAAATAGTGCTATAAGCAAGACAAGGGCAATCCCTTTTAGCCCGATCTCCATGATGTACCAGAACTTGAGCATTGCTGCAAGCAAGATGAAAATCAGAGAGATCATTAAAACCGCTAGGTTGTTATTGAATTCTTCTATCATCTTCTTCTGGGGAAATTCGGTAGATCCCATAATAATCCCAAAGACAGCCACTGCAAGAATCCCCGACTCATTGCCTATAGTTTCTGACAATACATAGCAAGCAAAGATAAAAGTGAGAGTGAACAACCTTGCAGGCTGTTTGCTAATGGATATACCTCTGGTAAAAAACCAGCGTAGAATAAACCCACATAAGCTCCCTATAATTAACCCCATCCCAACTCTTTGCAGCATAAAAATTACTGCACCAGTTCCGGACATCTCAGCTGTAATCCATTCAAAAACCAGTGCAGTTAGAATTACACTTACAGCATCGTTTAAGACACTCTCAAATTCCAGAATTTTGGCAACCCTATGGCAAATCCCGATGTTCCTGATTATTGGACCAACAACACTAGGGCCAGTTGCAGTAACAAGAGCGCCAAAAAGGGCAGCAATCGGGAGAGAGATATTTATAAGAAGATGTGTCAGTATGGTTATCCCAATAAAAGTGATAAAAACTCCTAATGTACTTAATTTAATAACACTTTTTTTAACCCCTCTCATGTGCTTCCAGTCGATCTGGAATCCTCCATCAAAGACAATCACAGACACGCAGATCGAAACGATAGCACTTAGCACATCAGAGTAAAGAGCCGGGTTTAATAGGTTTAGAACCTCGGGTCCTACTATTATTCCTTCAATAAACAGAAAGATTATAAAAGGTATCTGAAAATAGTGGGTAAGGACCTGTGCCAGCATGGATAGAACGAGCAAGGCAACAATTATTTCCATTAAAAATATAGGTTCGATCATTTAGGGCTTCCCTACTAATAAATAAACTTTTTGATTAAAATATTTAATGTGAATTGAATTGTTGAATTATGAAAAGATCAAGGCATATATCTTAAGATATCGTACCTAAGATCTCGTACCTGTGATCAGCTAGAGTTCAGGTCCAAAAAAATTTTGACAATTCATGAGATTACAACTCATGAGATTAACACTAAAGTTAAATCCTGAGCAGTAGAAGATATTTTTCAGCAATGTGCTTATTTTTCTGTATAATTTGCTCTGTACCCCTTAGTATTCTTTTTTGATTATTGTTCCATTACTAGCTCCATTAGTATATACATTTTTCCAGTAATCCAGTCTTCATTTATATCAATGAGTATTGAAATTGCCGGCCTCGTTGCTGATTTTCATCCCGTTCTTTAGTAATTTTCGTCCAGCTCTTTAGTAATTCTGAAAACAGAAGAGTCTGAGATTCCCTCTACTCTTAAACAGTCATGACCTGTTCCACCCATCTGGTGGAAACACCTTGAAGGAGTTAACCTTGAGAGCTAACCTTGAAAGAGCTAACCTTAAGGAGCTAACCTTAAGGAGCTAACTTTGAAGAAGCTAACCTTATAAGAAGCTAACCTTAAGTGGACTACCCTCAAGGAAGCTAACCTTATAGAAGTTTATGTTTTATCAACTGACCAGCTTTCTAAAATGAAAGCACTTTATGGTACAAAATTAGATGAAGAACTTCCCACCTTAAGTTAAAACAGAATTATCCTGACTTTTTTGAAATACTTGATTAAGATTCATTTCACTTCAGAATCTGTACAAAACCCCTGGTACCGTCAACACGGACGTACTGGCCGTCTTTTAAAATTTTGGTTGCATTTTCGATACCAACAACTGCAGGAATACCGTATTCTCGCGCAATTACAGAGCCGTGTGTCATCATACCACCAATCTCCACCACCAGGGCTTCAACGGAATAAAACAGTGGAGTCCAGCCAGGATCAGTAAAAGGCGCTACTAAAATATCTCCTTTTTCCAGCTTTGCGGCTTCAGGTCTGAGGATAACCTTTACGTACCCTTCTGCAACCCCAGCAGAAACAGGAGTTCCAATTAAAGCCCCTTTAGGAGCCTCAAAATCGCTCCTTACACTCGTAATAACTTCTCCTTCGCTGGTTAGAACTCTGGGAGGAGTCATCTTCTGGTACTGCTCGTAGGCTCTTTTACGGGAATCTATAAGCTGCTTCAGGTCCTCACTAAAATGATTTTCTAACAATGCAACCAGCTCATCGAGATACAAATAAAATACATCTTCTTCCTTCTCCAGGACTCCTCTTTGATGCAAAGCTCGTGCTTCTGCCAGGATGGCCTGCCGATAGATATCAAAAAATCGAACAATAACATACTTGGGAAATTCGCGCAAGCCTGTAGAATTTCGGTAAATGAAAAGAAGCCTGAAGACGAGTCTTGTTTTGAGGCTTCCGACAGGGGTGTTGCTAATACTTTCCATAAGTTTTTGTACGACTTCCTGCGCTTCTTTCCTGCCCTGTCTGAACCGTTTTCGGTGCTCACCCGGAGCATTGCTTTTAATATGGTTTATAATGGATGGAACTAGAAGAGTAGGGGCTTCCCACCATCGAATATTTGAAATATCGATTTCACCCGGGCAGCGCATGCCATACAGTTCCATGAACCTGTCCAGCCCAGCCCTGAATATATCTCCGCCATTTACTTTACCTAGCCCCTGATAAAAAGTGCTGTCTTCTGCTCTCTGAAGATAATCTATCACCTCAGGATATTTTCGTGCTGTATCGGCCAGATCCCCAATCATTAACCCCATCTCACCGGTCACGTTTCCAGGAGAGGATTTACTCAGCGTGTCAACATCAAGGCCCTCACCCAGCCATAACCGGGTCAGACGGTTAGCAATGGACAGGGCAATGAATGATAATGGCACATACATCATGTTGCCATTAAGTTCCTGTAGCAATTTTCTCATGCTTTCCTGAACTCTTTTAATTCGCTCTGACCCTGAGACCTGCATGATTCTGCGTCTGCAATTATCGGTTATCTGTTCCACAGGGGCTGTAGCCCGCTGAATGATGCCTGAGGGATCAAGAAAGAATAAATTATTAACAATGATTAGGATACCTTTTAGATAGAGCGAAAGCATTGGTTTGAATAATTTAAAAATCTGCATAGTTGTATTTTTGTTTGCTTTCGCTTCCTGTTGAAAGATCTCGCTTGAGACTATTTTTGCCAGGGCATCTCTCATTAGTTCGTCCGCAATAGAAATTCTCCAGATAAAATATCGCCGAAAAGAGTTATTGTACAAAAAAGGAGTAACGTCAAAAAAAAGCCTGCCTCCCGCTTCCACGATCACATGGTTGGGAAAGGGTGTGGAGTCTTTTCCAAAGGGAAATATTCCCTGAAAAACAGAAATTCCCATAGGTCTCATGGCGTCTGTCATCATTTGCAGGTGAGCAAGCGACAAAAATATGTGAAGTTTATTGTCATATAATTTAGGAATAGGATAAAGAGTGGTGATGGGACGGCTCTGTAAGATATAGAACCTATCCCCTGCCAGACACCACTCAATGTCCTGCTCTGAGCAGTAGTGTTTTTCTATCCTTTGACCAAGTTGGGCTAGCTCCAGAATTTTATCATCAGAGAGGGCCTGCTTGTTCTGGAGTTCAGGAGCAAGTTCTCTGGTTACTGTTCCTCCTCCTGTGACCGGATAAACAGCTTTCTTCTTTTCTGCAATTTGCTTTTTAATAATCTGGCTTTCGAGAACCTGATAAGAGTCGGCTGAAACAATTCCTGAAACCAGAGCTTCACCCAACCCAAAGCTAGCATCAATAGAAATAATATTCCTGTGTCCTGTGACAGGATCCACGGTAAACATAAGCCCGGAAACCTCCGGAAATATCATTTGCTGCACCACTATGGATAAATAGACCATACGGTGGCCAAATCCGTTTTTGATTCGGTAGATAATTGCCCTGTCGGTAAATAGAGAACTCCAGCATTTCCGCACAGCCTGAAGGAGTTGATCCATTCCCTTTACGTTCAAATAGGTCTCCTGCTGGCCGGCAAAAGAGGCAGTTGGCAAATCTTCGGCTGTAGCGCTGGACCTAACGGCATAAGCCTTTTCTTCCCCTACTATTTTCCATGCATCAAGGATAGAGAATTTAATTGTTTGGGATATGGGGATGGTTAGTAAATGGTTCCTGATCAGTTTTCCCAGCTTGCTAATTTCGTCCGGTTGATCCAGTTTCAACTGGTCAAGAAAATCAAAAAATTTGTTCATCTCATTGCTTGCTGCAATAAAATCACAGTAAGCCGACGTTGTAATGCAAAATCCAGGCGGAACAGGAAACCCCGCCTTGACCATTTCTCCCAGATTAGCGCCTTTTCCCCCGACGTCAGGCAAGTTTGTCCTATCGACTTCATTAAAGTGCATTACATAAACGCTCATGCTAATACACCTCGAAAAATGAAATCCTGGTTTTTATATTATTATGATTTTATAGTATAGGACTTATATGCTTGTCCGCAAAGCAGGAGATTCTCAAATCCCCTTAAGCCATTATTTTTCTCTACAACTCATTTTACCTTTAGATTTTTAGTAGATATTGTATTACTTCAGGCTAAAGAGTCCACAAAGAAAAGTCATTTTTGATACCAATGAAATATTCGGTTTCAAAGACTTCGTTAAAAGCTACAATCCCGAAAACCATTACATTATACAGAGAACCTGAGTGAAGAATCTCACGAAATCAGGTTCCATAAATTCGTTTATAAAGAAATTGTAGTAAGGAGTAAACGAATTTGGGTTTCTTCTGGTTTAAAGGCAAAAGCCTTTCTGATCTAGATACTCTGCTGGATCTGATATTCTTGCAAATGAAATAATAAAAAGGTAGTAGGTGTAGCCAAATTAGTATTTTTAGCAGGTTCAGTACGTTTTATCTTTATTTAATGTTTCTATTATTAAATATTATATTGCCCAGTATTATATATTACTAAGTATATTATTTTAATGTTACAAATTACTCCGACTTAAGCAATTTAAAAGAAAAGTAAATAAAATTAAACCACTAGCTGTCTAAAATGTAACTAAAGTCGAACATTATCCCTAAAAGATTTCCTTAAATCTAAGAATTTTATAAATTCAAATTCAAAACATCTCAAACTTATTTGCTAAATCTAATCTATATATTATATATTTTAAGGGTGAGATATAAATGGGAAAGGGGGGCAAATCATACTCACTGTTTTTAACTTCAACAGCTTTTCTCTTACTTGTAATCATTATTTTATCTGTTGAGTTGGTGGCTACTGCGCATAGCGACTTGTCCGCTGAATATGCATATGTGCCTAATGAAAAAAGTAATACTGTTTCTGTGATTAACACAACAACCGACGCTGTTATCTCCACGGTGCCTGTAGGAAATGTTCCTGTGGGTGTTGCAATCAGCCTTGATGGAACAAAGGTATATGTGACTAACTTTGGTAATGACGACGTTCCCGGACGTACTGTCTCCATAATTGATACGGCCACCGAAGAGATTACATCGATGAATGTAGAAGAAGGCAAACCAGGCAAACCTGCTGGAGTTGCAATCTATCCGTATGAACAAAAAGTATATGTGGCAAAATTATTGAATGGAAAAGTTCGTGCAGTTGACCTGATAACCAACAAAGCTTCTGATATACCTGTAGGAACCGACCCTTGCGGAATTGCAATCACCCCGGACGGATCAAGGGTATATGTGGCGAACATCGGCAGCAATACCATCTCTGTGATTAACACAGTAACGAACAATATTACAAAGACGGTAAACGTAGGAGTCAAACCCTATGGAGTTGCAATCAACAAGAATGGAACAAAAGTATATGTCACGAACATGGGAAGTAGCAATGTTTCTGTAATTAACACAACAACCAACGAAGTTACAGACAATTTAATTGCAGGAAAAGATCCTCATGGAATTGCAGTCGCACCAGATGAAAAATGGGTATATGTGGCAAACCATAATACTCCCATGGGCACAGTCTCTGTGATTAACACAACCACAAAAGATGTTACAAATATAACTGTAGGAAAAAATCCTTGTGGAGTTGCAGTCAACAAAAATGGAACAAAGGTATATGTGACAAATTCCGGTACCGCTGATGATCTTGGAGGCACTGTTTCTATAATTGACACCGAAACCAAAACAGTTATGGGCCAGCCAATTTCTGTAGGAATTCGTCCTTCTGGTTTAGGTCAGTTTATAGGTTCTGTTCCAGGGTCCAGAGTAGAAACAATGACTACTTTAACTTCTTCACCCAATCGATTTCTTGCTGGGGAATCAAGAACACTTACCGCTACAGTTAGTGCAACGTCCCAAGTAACAGAAAAACCCTCAGGCACAGTTACCTTCATGGAAGGAGCCACATCTATAGGAACTGAAACTTTAAGTGATGGACAGGCAATTTTGGATACTTCATTGCTTTCAAATGGCTCACATTCGATAATAGCAAGATATA
This sequence comes from Methanosarcina barkeri str. Wiesmoor, assembly GCF_000969985.1. GTDB lineage: Archaea > Halobacteriota > Methanosarcinia > Methanosarcinales > Methanosarcinaceae > Methanosarcina > Methanosarcina barkeri_B. The sequence continues at coordinate 1,838,583 of NZ_CP009526.1, forward strand.
AAGGCAATAATCAGTTTAGACCAAGCACATCCTCTTCTTTCACACTAAAAGGCCAAGATCTAAGTTCCAAAAAATCTGTATTGGAACATCCAATAGTTGCTGGTGTTATTATTGCAGTAGTGAGTGGTATCATATCCCTGGGACTATATATCATAAAGAAAAAATATTTTTCTTGAATATTTTTCTTGATATAGAGAGAAAAATATAAAGCTAAAAACCAAAGCTAAAAACCAAAGCTAAAAACCATAATTTAAACAATATCTATTATTTTTTTGCAGATGCATTTAACGCTTCTCTTACCCTTGCTTCGGTAATTCCGGCTTCCATGTGATTTCCAGACAGTTTCAGTACGGATAAGATTTTTAGGGCATTTTTATAGCTACTCTGACAAGAATTACACCTAAAATAGAGTATCTCTTCAATCTCTTCTAAGATATTGTTTTTGATTCTCTCTAGCAATTAAGGATAAACGTTTACTACCGATGCGAGAAATTTAAAACATAATAAAAAAGTCAAGGTGAAGGTAGTAGACCTGTTATTTAACCAACTACCTTTTAACCTTGTTTAACCAGTTTGAAAGCCATGTTCCAACTAATCAAGTTATGACATATTGCCTGGATTTCCTGCCTGAGGAGCTCCTTCAGGAGGCATTGACATGTTACCTGGAGCTTCTCCATTATACATGGAACCGTTACCTGGCATGTTACCTGGGGCATCGCCATGATACATGGAACCGTTACCTGACATGTTACCTGGAGCTCCTTCGGGAGGCATGGTAGCGTTGTCAGGTGGCATCTGCCCTGGGTTTTCTCCTCCAGGAGGCATAGTACTATTAGCTGACATATTGCCTGCGTTCTCTTCTGCAGGGGCAGTAGTGTCAGATGTTTTATTATCAGCACATCCTGACATCGCTACTATTGACATAAGTAGCAAGCCGATAACTAAAAAACTCATTTTTTTCATTATAGTACCTCAAATATTCTTGGACTTAAACTCTCAATCTCAAGAGGTTGTATCTATAAGTCCTGAATTTTCAATATCAGTAATCCAGTTTTGGGAGTTTGGGAATTTACTGCAAATCCAAATCTAACATTTTACATAGTATAGACAATTAGATTTTTTTGAGGTGAAATGCCCTATAAAGAATATTGAAAATTCATTAAATAGAAGATCGAGAGTTTAACTCTAAAGTACGCTAAGTATTTTAGATAGCGTTGACTTTTCGAATAGGAAATGATTCAAACACTAAAAAACCTTTGTATATTTGCCAATATTCATGTATTTCTTGAATATTTTTCAGTTCAACTTGTTTCTTGTTTGAAATCTTTAACGCGGATTGAATAATTATTTTTCTCTTTTAATATAATAAATATAGAATAAACTACGGAATGAGGAAGTAGTAAAAACAAGGGATAAGCTGAAAGAACGGCGAAAACCACCTAGAAATAAATTCAAAACGAGGAAATTAAGAAAAAGCACGGGAAGAAATAGAAAAAAATATGAAACTACAGTTTAAACAGTCTCTGCTATTTTTCTCGCTGACGCTTTTAATGTTTCTCTCGCCCTTGCCTCGGTAAGCCCTGCCCCCCTCGCGATTTTCAGGGCCGTTTCATCGGTGATAAGGTCTTCAGGGGCATGTGTGTCAGTATTTACCAGAAGCGTCGCGCCGATCTCAAGGGCAAGCCTGGCAACATGGCCATTTGTCCGGTTGTGTCCGTTCCTGGCTGTAATTTCGAGGCAGACATTGTTCTCTTTAGCCTTCTCGACATCTTCCGCGGAGATCAGGCCCGGGTGGGCCAGGATGTCCACATAATCACATGCAACAGATGCTGCGTTTGTTCCGGGGGCGACTGGCTCGGAGGTGGTCTCTCCATGCACGACCACAATTTCTGCACCCAGCTCTTTTGCTTTCTTTGCAAGAGGGGCAATCTTCCTTGGTGGCACATGTGTTAGTTCAACCCCAGATAGAACGCGGATGTCCCATTCATTTTCAAGGTATTTTGCTTTCTGTCCCGCTTCGATAAGCTGTTCGAGATTGGTGTAATCGGCATGGTCGGTAAGTGCAATAGCCTTATAGCCATGAATAACCGCCCGCCGGACAAGTTCGCTGGGGATCAGTTCCCCATCACTGAAAATTGTGTGAGTGTGAAGATCTATCAACCGGATCACCGTGTTTGAAGGTGGTTTTTACAATCGGGATAAACTCTCATTAATTTTTACTAACCGTTTTTTTAATTAACCAATATATTCAATAGTTAAGCTGTATATTTAACTACTTAAATATATAGGTCATTACTAAATACTGTAGTTTATGTGAACTGATATACCTATTGTGTTTTAATTGATATATCTATTGTGTTAACCATGTGTCTAATAAAATTACTCAGGTTTTTCGGTTTTTCCAAGCCTTTCTGCGACATCGGCAAAAGCAAAGTTTGGCTTGACATCCGTTATTTTAATCCTGACCTTTTCTCCGACCTCGACTTCCTTTACGAAGACAACAAACCCTTCAATGAGCACGGCGCCGTCCCCACTTGAGCCTAGTTTTTCGATATCCACAACGAATTTGTCTCCTTTGCGGAGCGGAGCTGTAAGGAATTTCTTTCCGATAACGTAGATTTCAGCACTCTGGGACCGCGAGGCTTTTGGAGAATAAGCCATTGTACGGACAAAGTTATCCCTTACCTTCTGCATGTAATCGTTAAACATGTCTCCCTGGAAAACCTTAACAACGAAATTCCCTTTGGGCTTGAGAATTTTTTTTGCACATTCCAGAGCTGAAGTTGCAAGCTCGATTGACCTTGCATGGTCATAAGACCAGTTTCCTGACAGGTTAGGGGCTGCATCACAAAGTACTACATCAGCTCCTTTTGCCCCTACGGTCTTAATAATTTTCTGTATGGTTGAATCTGCGTTTATATTGCCCTGAATGGTCTCGACACCCTCTATAGGCACAATTCTCTGAAGATCCACACCAAGAACCTTACCTCCGGACAGTTCCTTTGCAACCTGGAGCCAACCGCCCGGGGCTGCACCCAGATCAACAACCGAGTCTCCTCGATTGATAATATGATGTCTTTCGTTAATCTGCTTTAGTTTGAAGGAAGCCCTTGATCGGTACCCTTCCTCTTTTGCCTGACGATAATAGTAATCTCTTCTGTCTCTTGCCATTGCTTACCTTCCCTGCGCTGAAAGCTGATATAGATTGCGCAGAAGTCTGTTGTCAGCCGCCAGATGTTTATAGATTACACTAAATATATAAATATTGTTTTATCCTGAAAGTATTTCGTACTAATCCTTGTGGTTAATAACTCCCTGTCTGTTGTGAAGCTCAACTAGAGAAAAAAACCAACAGTGGTGGTTAGTATCATTAAATTCGAATTTGTATCCCATTTTATGTCCAAACAGTTGTAAGATCTGATATCCAGATTATTTTCCAATATAATAGTGGAGATCAAAAATAAAGGGTTTAAAAAAGCTATTGAAAACTTTAATAAAGCTGAAAACAAGAATGAAGGGCTCTGAATCCCCCAAAAAATTGGACAAAGACATTAATACTATAGTGCTCACATGCCCTAATCACGAAAAAATTGAACTTACATCACAAATTTTCAAACATGGGTCAGGATATACGAAAAAGTCCATAGGCTCATTTATTTGCATTTTCCCTGAGTTCTAACTGAGTTCTAACTGTGATTACCTTGGAAATATGTAATCCGATCTATAAAAAGATGAGAATGCGGAACAGTACTACGAAGATGAGATAGAGGAAATTATACCTTCACGGATCGAGGCGGTTCGTCGGAAGGCTAAGGTTTGCAAGCAAAATGTAAGCCTCTGGATTTATCTGTAAACTCAGGGGCGTCGGAAGTGAGAAAACATTATCTGACATCGGAAGCAAAAAATCATGATATTGTGTTGCGAATTTTGAAAGAGGAGTAGTTTACTATGTATAATAGAGAAGGAATTCAGGGTCATATTTTATCCTTTATAGACTTTTCAAAAGCCAGTACATTTTTGGATATTGGTTGTGGTAAAGGTAATGATCTAATAGAAATTAGTAATAGGACCTGCAAAGAAGCTAAATTGTATGGTGTCGATGTTAAGGCTAACCTGATAGAGTTTGCAAAAATGCAGACTGAAGGGGATTGTCGGTTTACATTTAATGTTTATGATGTAGAAGATGGTCTCAAATTCGAAGACGAGTCAATAGATGTTATCATCAGTTGTAATGTATTAGAATGCATCAAAAATAAAAGTAAATTACTACACGAAATTCATAGAGTGCTGAAGCCCGATGGAAAAATTATTATGGCGCATTTTGATTGGGATACACAAATTTTCAATGCTTTTGATAAAAACCTTTATAGAAAGCTTATCCATACATATAGCGATTGGCAGCAGCCCTGGATGAATGATTGTGATGCCTGGATGGGACGAAGAATTTCAGGTGTATTTAACGAGACAGGCTTATTTAGTGGAAATATATTTACTTATGTGGTGACTGAATCCGAGTATAAAGAAGGATTCAGGGGTTATTCATTGATAAATGAGGAATTTAAAGCACTTGTTGAAAAAGGAATAATCAAAAATACTGAGTTTGAATTATTTAAGGATCAAATAATTCAACTAGAAAAGACAGGACATTATTTTTACAGTGTAAATTTGTATACATATGTAGGTCAGAAGAAATAATCTGGGGAATGGTTATCTGTGACTATCTCTGGCTTCGCGGGACTTTCTACTTAAGATAACATTGAATTTACAAAATCTAAGAGAGAACCGTCGTAAGAATCATGATAAATTACATTGATTTCCACAAAGTTTTTAAAAGTATTTATTGATGAGTCCGTTTCAAAATTGTTCCTACATCTTTACTCAATAAACAAAAATGTCGCTATTTAAATAGAATCTGCTACTACTTCTTTTGATCTTGTTACTGGTTTGTGTCCAGCCCTGATTTTTATTGCTCCAAGAGTCTCTGGGCATATCTCGCCATTGACAACCTGTAATAAGAACATAAAGAATACCGTTGATAATCTGACGATCATTTACTCTCTTCCTCCCAGCCGAAGGTTGGAATGGAAGGTGTAAGCGAATATAATCCCATTGTTCATCGGTTAGGGAATTTTCTTGCCTGAAAGCTATCGATTTTGCATTAGAAGTCGGCTTTAAATTTTAGCCTGTTTACATGAAATCGATGCTCTGTTCCATCTCACAAGTTATTAAAATATTTGACAAATGTTAAGGACATTGACGCAGTTTGTCACGATTCCTCACTTAACTGAAGACGCATGAATATAATCCTATTGAAGTTAGCCAAGTTCTTCAAAGTGTATACTATTCCCCTTATAATAATATTAAATTATATATAAATTTGAAACAGGCTCACTCTAAATGTTACTACTCTAAATGTTACTACTCTAAATGTTACTACTCTAAATGTTACGAATCTATTGATCTGGTTTCAGTGATTCACCAGTTTACTGTTAATAATCTACTGTTACTAACACTGAGTCTTATATTTCAATACCAACGGCCTCATCCTTACGCTCGTTATTGAACAAAATTATAGAGCATATTAGCACGATAACAGGTATCCACACGGCTTTAACCCCAATAAATGATGTAAGCAACCCTCCTAAAATAGCTCCTGCTAGAAACGAAAGGTTAATTGTAGTGTATCGAACGGTTCTGCAAGCCGATTCATCGTCTTTTTTTGTGAAAGCGATATAAGCTTCCTGTGTAGCTGAACGTAAGTTTCCAGTAACCATTGTTGTGCTATACGTAGAACCAACGAGTTTGCGAAATGAAGATATCTGAACCGAAGAGACAAATGAAATTGTAACAGTCACTATGATATCTGGACTGGTGTAAGGTATAAAGCCTACAATAAAAAGGACTACAGTTTCAAGAATTAAAACTGCCCTTTCAGATTCCGGTATAGGCAGGCGCATTGAAGGACTTTTAATCATCTCAGCAACTATTACTCCAGCCATGAATGCCAGAATAGGTACAGCATGAAGCACTGCCTGTCTCCAGTCTCCTGCTGCAGCTTCTATGCCCATAAGCACGACGTTTCCAGTCTGGGCATTAGCGAAAACTCCGCCTCTTCCAACGAATGTATAAGCGTCCAGAAATCCCCCTACAATTGCAAGAAGTATTCCAAGCTCCACCGACTCAGAGGTAAAGTTACATAAACGCGTTTTTCTTTCTTTTCTTTCATTTTTCAATGTTAGCATCTTTATCATTCGAATTCAAACAGCTCTATTTAATAGTAACGAGCCTTACACATAGATATATTTAAACTTTTTTATAAAACATAAACCATTTTTAAAAAAGGTGTATCACAGAGAGTTTCTTAAAAATGAAGTTTCTTCTTTTTCCAACGTTTTTTGGAACTTTACAACATATCTTTCTTGAAATCTTACAGCAAGTGTCCTTGCATTCAAAGCAGATATCTTCTTGAGCTCAAGACCGTCCTGAGAATCTCTTCACTGCCTGCTTTTTCGACTCTGATGTCAGACGGCTTTTCGATTATATCTAGATTGAAAGGAAGACGCTTCCGGATTTCCCCAATTAGCTGAAAATCCCCGCTCAGAATAACGCAGTCAATAAGCTTTTTTTCTTCAAGAACCCTGTCCAGGACTTCGAGGACTTTATCCATGTGGTGTGCGATATCTTCTTCCCTGAGGCGTTCGAAACGGCGCTGGCTAAAGCCTCCTTTACTGTGCTTTTCCTTTACGCTGCTGCGGATAAGCTCTTCGGTATCGAAAACCTGCGCATCTGGAGCAAAACCTATGAAGGATTCGCCGGCGTGCAGGACAAGGACAAGCATGCGGTAGTCCTTACTTAAGATCTCTTCAAGCAAAGAGACCTCAAAACTATCCCCAAGCTCCCAGGCTGGGAAAGTGATAGGAAAAGGAGGAGCTATAGCTTCACAGACCATACGGTGAAGATCATAAAAAAGTACAAGGCCGGTCTCAGGCTCAAGCCTGTCAAGAAGGGTACGGGTTTCCTCTTCCACGCGCTTAAGAGCCTTTTCACTTATCACACCTGAGAGTCGGGTTCCAGGAGGTAGGTAAGCGGTCAGCAGGCCGCCTGCAGGGGCGTGGAAGGACTTGAGCTTGGAGAGGTAAGCCTGAACAACTTGCAGGCTCAGGTTTTCAATCCCACGGAACTTCAGTTTGCCCTCGGATTCGGTTCTGATTGTTTCGAGCTCGTGGGAAAGAGTCCGGGTGCGAATACGTTCCTGATTTAAAAGAGCCTCAGCTTCCTGCCTGTCCGAAACCGCTTGCCTTGCAAGAATCTCTTTTTTTTCAAGCTGGTTTTTTGCACTCTGCAAATCAAGTTCCAGTTTAACAATCTGCGAGTTGAGACTCTCTATCTCAAGTTCGAGCTGTTCTTTTCCTGAAATCTTCCCAAGAAATGTACTTAAGCCGTTTTTCGTAACTTCAGAGGCTTCTTTTTTTGCTTTTTTGTCGTTAATCTACTTCCCTCACACACTGTTATTTTTAACTTCAGATGTCTGATTATTTTTAACTCAGATGTCGGATTAATAAAATAATAACTCTCTATAAAGTTTATTTATTAATTAATTTTAATCCTTATTATTTCGAAAGTTTTAATAATATCGTATTGAATGTCACTTTGTTTTCAGGAGCATTTTCTGAAAAGCAAGCTGATTTAAGAAATTATTTCCCAGATTATTAACCTTATGAATCACTCCGCTGCCTGAATGAGATCATCATTAAAACACTTTTAAACCCAGACAGGCAGAAAGACCCTAACCAGGAAAGCCCCGGTCAAAGGGGCCGGATTGAGTAGATGAAATGGATAATGAAGAAAAGCAAAAGGCCCCCGGGTCCAGAGCCGAAAAGTTCCACCCCACACTCTGGATCCAGGGGCAAAAGAGCTCTTCCCTTGCCGGAAAAACCATAGTTCTTGGTGTCACGGGAAGTATTGGAGCAGTCAGGGTAGTTGAACTTGCAAGAGAGCTAATCAGAAACGGGGCTGAGGTCCATGCTGTTATGACAGAGGCTGCCACGCGTATTCTGCACCCTGATGCCCTGCACTATGCTACCGGAAATCCAGCAATTACCGAACTTGGAGGCAGGGTTGAACATGTAGAGTTCTGCGGGCTCAAGGGCAGGGCCGACCTTCTCCTTATAGCCCCTGCAACTGCAAACACCATTGGTAAAATCGCATACGGAATAGATGATACTCCTGTAACTTCATTTGCAACAACTGCCCTCGGCTCTGGTATACCTTTGATGGTTGTTCCTGCAATGCACGAATCAATGTTCAGGCACCCGGCTGTAGCTGCGAATCTGATAAGATTGAAAAGCTGGGGAATATCTATTGTGGGCCCCAGGCTTGAAGAAGGCGTTGCAAAAATTGCAGCAAATGAAGAAATCGTGCTCGAGGTAGAAAGAGCTCTCGGAAACAAAACCCTTGAAAACCGAAAAATAATTATCACGAGCGGCTCTACTGCCGAAAGTCTAGACCCCATCCGAATTATCACGAACCGGGCTTCAGGTAAAACCGGCAGGGAGCTTGCTCTTGAAGCTTATCGCAAGGGAGCTGATGTAACCCTGGTTCATAGAGACCGGCTTGGGTTTGCAGGAATCAGGGAGGTTTTTGTAGAGAGTGCCGCCGACATGACTGATGCTGTACTCTCGGAACTCGAGAAAGAGTACGATGTTCTTATCAGTTCGGCAGCAATTGCAGATTATACAGCCGAACCTTCTCCCGGAAAGATAAAATCGGGAGGAGAACTCACCTTGAGACTGAAGCCCACCCGCAAATTGATTAAGGAATGCCGTCAAAAGTATCCTGACCTCGTAATTATAGGTTTCAAGGCTGAAACCGGAATTGAAAAAGAAGAACTCCTCAGAAGGGCAGCCTCAACCCTTAAAACTTCAAAATTGGACCTGATTGCAGCAAATGATGTCGCAAAAGGTGGAATGGGCACTGAGGAGAATGAACTGTACCTGCTTGGACAGAAAAAAAATGAACCAAGGCACGTAAGCGGGAATAAACGCAAACTTGCAGCCTTTATCCTTGAAGAGGCAGCCGATCTGTTAAAGTAAAAAATCTGCTGCAAAGTATCCCAGAGTATTTCACAAAAATCCAGAAACATTTTGCAAAGTATCCTGCAAAACACGAACGAACTTTGAAAAAATGAGTGAAGTGACAAAAAAGGCGTTTTCTATGTATATATATGAGAGTGAAGGAGCAGATATTCAGGCAAAGGCCTATGCTCCGGGACACATCACAGGTTTTTTCCAGATTCATGAGCATGAAAACCCTCATCGTAAGGGTTCTACAGGCTGCGGAATCGTCCTGAATGGAGGCGTAACCACCGAAGTAAAGATCGGGAGATCTGTAGAAAAAACCGAAATTTTCCTTAATGGAAAGAGAGTTGAAGGCAGAACTACTCGGACTGTCGCAGAGATGATGACTGAACTGCCCGTAAGAATAAAGAGCTGGGCAGAAATTCCAACCGGATGCGGATTTGGAGCTTCAGGTGCAGGAGCTCTCGGGACAGCCTATGCCCTGAACAATGCACTTTCCCTGAATCAGACCGTAAAAAGCCTGACTGAACATGCTCATGTGGCTGAGGTTGTCAATTGCAGCGGACTTGGGGATATTGCTGCCCAGTCCAGCGGTGGAGTAGTGATCAGACTGCAGCCGGGTGGACCCGAATTCGGGCTTGTGGATGGGATTCCGGCTCCCGAAGTCAGGGTCTTTTGTATTGTGCTTGGTGAGATTTCTACCGGTTCGGTCCTGAGGGATGAAGCTGCAGCCTCAAGAATTAACAGCGCAGGAAAAGAAGCTATGTCCGAGCTGCTTAAAAAGCCAACTCTTGAGAACTTCATGCAGCAGGCAAAAGCATTTGCCAGTAAAACAGATCTTATGAGCAGCAGGGCAAAAGATGTGATCGAAACTGCAAACGCAAATGGTGGGTTAGCTTCCCAGGCAATGCTTGGAGATACGGTTTTTGCAATTGCCCCTTACTCCCAGCAGTTCCGTCTCTACGAAGCCCTCCAGGAATTTGGTGAGGTGCTGGAATACGGCATAAGTACCTGTGTGCCGAAACTAATGAACGAATGAGTTCAGGCAGAACATATTTTGAATGAGCCAGGAAAATAATAAAATACCTGCAGAAAATTGCTGCGTAACTAGTCTCCCTATAACTTAAAGAGAGTTAAAGAAAGTAGAGATAGAAATTTGGGATCAAATAGTAATATATAATTCATATAATTCAGATTACTCATTTTAGTGTTTTATTTGAGTGTTCTGAACTAATCAAGCAGTTTATGTTAAAACTGACAATCAAGCAGTTTATATTAAAACTGACAATCAAGCAGTTTATATTAAAACTGATGAAACTCATTTACGGATTAAGTTCATAAATATAAAAAGATACTGGAAAGTAAATTAAAAAAAGGTAAGCGACCGATATGACCGAGATACCCAAAGACCACCCAAGGTATGAGTCCCTGTTAGCCCGTGAAAAGGTTGCAGCCGGGGTAAAAATGGGAATTACAAGCGTTCAGGGGTTGATTTCCCAGGGAAGAGGCGAAAGCTTTGATTACCTCATAGGTGAGCGAAGCACCAAGTCTGCTCTGTATGCTGAAAGAGCAGCAGTTGCTGCACTGCTTCTGGCAAAGAACCCCGTGATTTCCGTAAACGGCAATGCTGCAGTTCTCGCTCCTGACAAAATTGTCGCCCTTGCAGATGTTACAGAAGCAAAGCTCGAGGTCAATCTCTTCCACAGAACCGAAACAAGAGTCCACCTCATAATAGAACAGCTCAAAGCCAACGGGGCTTCTGAGGTACTCGGGAAAAATCCAGATGTGAGCCTTGAACTCTCTCATGCCAGGCGGCTGGTAGAAAGCCGAGGGATATATTCTGCAGATGTAGTGCTTGTCCCACTGGAAGACGGAGACCGTTGTGAGAAACTTGTAGAAATGGGAAAGACTGTTATAGCTATTGACCTGAACCCTCTCTCAAGGACTTCAAAGATGGCTACAATCTCGATAGTTGACAACCTTACCCGTGCACTTGAAAACATGATCAAGTTCGGAGTGGAACTAAAAAAGGAGAGAAATGAAGAACTTGTGAAATTAATCACGACTTATGATAATAAAAAAGTTCTCATAGAGGCGATTTCTGAAATCCAGGAAAACCTTAAAGCGATGACTGTAGAATTGGAACAATGAATATGGATCTGATAGAGAAAACGAGGGAATTTGTAACTACTTTTCTTGAAGGCGAGCCCAGTTCCCACGATATGTCTCATATAAATCGAGTAGAAGCTCTCTGCCTGGAAATCCAGAAGGAAGAAGGTGGCGATCTTCTCGTACTTCAGCTTGCAGCTCTCCTCCATGATGTCGGCGTAATTAAAGAACATGAAGAGGGCGGGGACCATGCCGTATACAGTGCCGACATTGCTTCTGAATTTCTTTCGAGAACAGGGCTCGGAAAAGAGGTTATTGAAGCTGTTACTGGTTGTATCCGGACGCATCGCTTCAGTGCAGGGGAAAAGCCGGATAGTCTCGAAGCTCGAATTTTGCAGGACGCCGACAGGCTTGATGCCCTTGGAGCAGTGGGGATCTTCAGGGCTGTTCTTTCCATGGGAGCTCTCAGGATGTTAAAGCACACAACAGGGATGGATAAGGGGAGTTCAAAAAGAACCGTGTACATTGAAGACCCTATTGAAGGCTTTAACGAATATATGCAGTACAAACCTTTCACAATTCCTGAAAAGTTGAATACCGACACTGCAAAAAAGATTGCCGATGAAAGGCTGAAAATCATGCGTATTTATCTTAAAGCCCTGAACCTGGAGGCCGGGATTGACGAAAGAGGGCTCTGAGTAAGGAGCAAGTTTGAGTAGGCTTTAACAGGTTTTAAAATTTTGGTGGGATGAAACTCGACAGTAAAGCGCAAATACTGAAAAAAGTATATTTTCTCAGGAATTCTTATTTTCTCAGGAATTCTTATTTTCTCAGGAATTCTTATTTTCTCATAAATTTATGAGTTTTTCACAGGGTTTTAGCATAATTCTCAGGACAACTTTTTTTAGGATAACCTCTTAATTCCAATACCTTTTAATTTTAGTTACCTGTTAAGTCCAGTACTTCTTTAATTTGGACAGAATTCTTAAATTCAGAATAGTCTAACAGCTTCATTTCATTACCTGACGGATTTGATTGTATGGCTGACATAATTGTAAAAAATGCTTACGTTATGACAATGGACCCCGATGAGGGAGATCTCAAAAATGGGACTGTTGTCATCGAAGACGGAAAGATTACGGAAATCGGAGAAAAGACCAGTGAAAGTGCCGATACCGTAATTGATGCAAAACATTCGGTAGTAATGCCAGGGCTTGTAAATACGCATACTCATGCTGCAATGACTCTTTTTCGGGGTTATGCCGACGATTTGCAGCTTGCAGACTGGCTTGAAGGGCATATATGGCCTGCCGAGGCAAAGCTGACTGCAGAAGATGTTTATAAAGGCAGTCTGCTTGCCTGCCTGGAGATGATCAGGTCAGGCACTACTTCTTTTGCGGACATGTACTTTTATATGGACGAGACTGCAAAAGCTGTTGAGGCATCAGGGCTTCGGGCTTCACTTTGCCATGGGCTTATCGAACTCTGGAACGAAGAAAAGGGCGCAACAGACCTAAAAGAAGGGAAGCGCTTTGTCCGGGCCTGGCAGGGAGCGGCTGACGGCAGGATAAAAACAATGTATGGGCCTCATGCCCCGAATACCTGCTCTGAAGAATTTCTTGCAAAGGTAAGGGAAGAAGCCAACAGGGATGGTGCAGGAATCCATATCCATCTCCTTGAAACGGAAGCCGAACTCCTGGCTATGAAAGAAAGGTACGGGAAATGTTCGGTGCACCTTCTGGAAGACATAGGATTTTTAGGGCCTGATGTGCTTGCTGCTCACTGTGTCTGGCTTTCGGACGGCGACATAGAAATCCTGGGAAAAAGAGGAGTAAATGTTTCTCATAATGTCATAAGTAATATGAAACTAGCTTCAGGGATTGCACCTGTATACAAGATGCTCGAAAAAGGAGTCAATGTGAGCCTTGGTACGGATGGTTGTGCCTCAAACAATAACCTTGACCTTTTTGAGGAGATGAAAACGGCTGCTCTTCTGCATAAAGTCAATACTTTCAGCCCTACTGCCCTTCCTGCGCGACAGGTGCTTCAAATGGGTACTGTGAACGGTGCAAAAGCCCTTGGCACGGAAACCGGCATGTTGAAAGTAGGAATGAAAGCGGACCTTATCGTGGTAGATATGAAAAAAGCGCATCTTACCCCCTGTTTTGATGTTCCCTCCCACTTGGTGTACTCTGCAAAAGGAAGCGACGTCAGGACAACAATTGTAAATGGGAAAGTCCTTATGGATGATTACAAAGTGCTGGCCCTGGACGAGCAGAAAGTTATGGAAGATGCTCAAAAAGCCGCAGAAGAGCTTGTTACAAGGGTAAACGCCTGAGAACTTTACTTATGGCAAAAAATATATGTCAAGAATAATTTATGTCAAGAATATTATGTTAAGAATTATTTATGTTAAGAATGTTATGTTAAGAATAATTTATGTCTAATAATTTATGTCAAGAATATTATGTTAAGAATTATTTATGTCTAATAATTTATGTCTAATAATTTATGTCAAGAATGTTTCACTGTGATACCTGAATGAATTAGTAATCTGAATGAGTAAAGGATAAACACTTATGTTTGAAGCTAGAATTAAGATCGAACTCAACCGCATATTTGATATTACGGGATGAACATGACCGAAAAAGAACTCATAGAATCCGGAAACATGAAGATGGACTGGGCAAGAAACCATATGCCTGTACTTGCCATCGTCAGGAAAAAATTTGAGGAGGAAAAACCCCTAAAGGGGATGAAGGTAGGAATGGCTCTGCATGTGGAAGCAAAAACTGCAGTCCTTGTAGAGACCCTCGCTGCGGGCGGTGCAGAGGTAGCAATTACCGGCTGCAATCCTCTCAGCACGCAGGATGACGTGTCCCTTGCCCTCGGCACCCGCAAGAACATAAACTGTTTTGCAAAATACGGAGTCGAAAGCCAGGAATATTACAAAGCAATCGACCAAGTCCTGGACATTAAACCCGATATCACAATCGATGACGGGGCAGACCTTATCTTTAAATTACATACAGAAAGGACCGACCTGCTTCCGAATATTCTTGGCGGCTGCGAAGAAACAACAACTGGTGTTCACAGGCTTCATGCGATGGAAAAAGAAGGAGCTCTGAAAATGCCGGTAATCGCAGTAAACGACGCCATGACCAAATACCTCTTTGACAACCGCTACGGGACAGGCCAGTCAGCCTGGGATGGGATTAACAGGACAACAAACCTCCTAGTAGCAGGCAAAAACGTTGTTGTTGCAGGTTACGGCTGGTGCGGGCGCGGAGTTGCAATGCGTGCTTCAGGCCTTGGGGCAAATGTAATCGTTACCGAAGTCGATCCTGTAAGAGCTCTTGAAGCCAGGATGGACGGTTACAGGGTTATGAAGATGGCAGATGCTGCAAAATTAGGTGAAATCTTTGTGACCACCACAGGAAACCGCGATATTCTCACAGCCGAAAATTTCAAGTCCATGCCTGACGGAGCAATCCTTGCAAATTCCGGCCACTTCAATGTGGAAATCGATATGGGAGCCCTTGAATCTCTTGCGAAATCCGTCCGGACCGTAAGACACAATATAAAAGAATACGATCTCGGCGACAGGCGCATTAATGTCATAGCCGAAGGCAGGCTGGTCAATCTGGCTGCTGGCGACGGTCATCCCGCCGAGGTTATGGATATGAGTTTTGCAAACCAGGCTCTCTGTGTGCGTTATATTGCTGAAAACAAGCTTCCGAACGGAGTCCATAAGGTACCTCTGGAACTTGATACTTTTGTGGCAAGAATGAAACTTCAGTCAATGGGCATAACCATCGATGAACTCACGACGACACAGGAATGCTACATGAGCGGTTGGGAGTGCGGGACATAATTTAGAAAAGTAATAGAGAATAATTTCCGCAATCAAAAAACTATAATATTTTAGAAATGCGGTGAATATCATCATTTTTAATTTTTGATTGTGTTCCATTCTCAAAAGGTGATATTATTTGCTGCATTTCCGAATCTTTAAGACACTTATAAAAACTAATACACTCTGTAATAAATTAACGCGTATTTTACAAACTTAACACAACTATAAAATCAATTTTACTTTCTAAAAATTACTGTACTTCATAAGCATTATTCTACATTATATATATTTTCATACTTTGTAATTGTGACTGCACCTATTTTTTAATAATTTTTGACAAAGGATGCATATTTTGATATTTATCATAGACAGTTTTATAACCCATAACACGTAAAGGACATAATTAATGTATAATTTATTTACAACTGCCTTTGGAAAAAATAATATATTTATTACTTTTTGTAAAATATTTTGATTCACTTTTAATAAGGAAATTATACGTGAAATCGATAGTAGCAATGATCGTAAAGCACTCTTGAGATCCTGGTTATAAACTATTGATTAACATACGTTGGAAAATAATGGATAGTTGGTGTATGAAAAAACATCCAAAGGCCAAAAACTTTACAGAAAGTGGATTAAAAATTGAGCGTTAAACATCAAAAGATTAGATCGAACGATTTGATCAAAAATTTTGCTGTCAGGTTTCGGATTTTGAAAGTTCTGGAAAAGGGATAATGAATAAACTGATTGATATAGCAAAATTTTAGAAAAATTGTCTGATCTTATAAGTGACAAATTACGTGCAGGTGACGAATTCCTTGCACCTTGTTAAATACTAGTGTCATGAAAATTTAGTTATTAATTATCTAATGAGCTCAAAATCAGTGTACTCTGATGAGAAGCTGCTATGATTATGTTCAATAATTAAATTGCCAGGACACTAGCCTTTAAATTACCTTTGAGATTCGGAAAGGGTTGAAATGGAAAAAAGTTTGAGAAATTCTGGAATTGACATTATTGGAGAAGTGCCCTGGGGAACGCATTTCTGTCAATTTTACCAGACAAAACAGGATTTAATTGACATACTTGTTCCTTATTTTAAAGCCGGTCTGGAAAATAACGAATTCTGTATGTGGGTTACATCAGAGCCCCTGGAAGTCGAAGAGGCAAAAGGCGCTCTTAGAAAAGCTATTCCTGAGATTGATGTTTATCTGGAAAAAGGACAAATTGAAATTATTCCTTACACTTACTGGTATGTCAAAGAGGGAATTTTTGATTCGCAAAAAGTGCTTAACGGCTGGATAGAAAAACTCAATCGAGCTCTGGCTGACGGTTACGACGGTTTAAGGTTGAGCGGAAACACCTTCTGGCTGGAGAAGAATGACTGGAACAGTTTTGTTGATTATGAAAAAGAAATCGACAGCATCATCGGCAACTATTCCATGATAGCCCTGTGCACATATTGCCTTGAGAGGTGCAGTGCAACCGAAATTATTGATGTAGTTATCAACCATCAATTTGCCCTGGTTAAAAAAGAAGAGAAATGGACACAAATCGAGAGTTCCAGACGCAAAAAGGAAAAAGAGAAAGCTTTTCAAGTCACACAATACTGGGGATCCACCTTTGATTCCATGCCAGACCTGATAGCCATACTCGACGATAAATACCGGATTGTTCGTGCAAACAAGGCAATGGCGGCAAGATTAGGGCTGAAACCGGAAGAGTGTATAGGGTTAATCTGCTATCGGGCTTTGCACGGGACAGCTAGTCCTCCTTCTTTTTGTCCGCACAGGCTTTTGATTGAGGACGGGCTTGAACATACTACAGAGATTTTTGAGGAATGCCTGGGTGGTTATTTTATATTAAGTGTCTCGCCACTCTATAATTCCAAAGGGAAAATTATTGGGAGTGTGCATGTTGCTCGTGATATTAACGAACGCAAAAAGGCTGAAAAAGATCTGAAAAAGAGTGAAAACGAATTCCGCACACTGGCAGAAAATTCTCCTGACATAATTGCCCGATTTGATAGAAAAAATCGCCATATGTATGTAAATCCTGCCGCTGCCGAAGTCTATGGTTGTTCTCAGGACGAAATCATCGGGAAAACTCATTGTGAACTGGGAAGAGACCCTGAACAGATAGAGCTCTGGGAAAAACATCATCAGAATGTTTTTGCTACAGGAAAATCGGGGACAATGGAATTCCAGTATAGATCGCCTCAAGGAAAAGAATACTATTTTAACACAAGAATAGTACCTGAATTTGTTAATGGCAAAGTGACTTCCGTCCTTGCTATTTCCCGTGATATTATCGAAATAAAAAAAGCTGAAGCCAGGTTAAAAGAAACCCTTGATAATTTAGAAGAGTTAGTTAAAGAAAGGACATCGGAAGTTGAAAAGGCTTGTAATTCTTTGAAAGAAAGCAAAAGGAGTCTTTCTGAAGCTCAAAGGATGGCACACCTTGGAAACTGGGACTGGAACATTATAACTAATGAATTATACTGGTCTGATGAAATTTATTGCATCTTTGAACGCAGCCCTCAAGAGTTCGGGACAACTTTCGATGCATTTCTGAATTATGTACATCCAGACGATCGAGATTATGTAAATAAGGCTGTTAAAGAAGCTTTAAACGGAAAAAAATACAGTATTAATCACCGTATTACTTTAGTCAGTGGAGAAGAGCGTATTGTACATGAACAGGCTGAGGTTATTTTTAATGAAGAAAATACCCCTATCCATATGAGAGGAACAGTCCAGAACATTACTGAGCAAAAAAAAGCTGAAGAAGCCTTAAAACTGGTTAACTCATATAACCGCAGTCTTATTGAGGCCAGCATAGATCCTTTTGTAACTATTGATCTGGATGGTAAAATTACTGATGTGAATAACTCAACAGAATCTGTTATAGGTTATTCTCGTGATGAATTAATTGGGACTGATTTTTCGGATTATTTCACCGAATCTGAGAAAGCTAGAGAAGCATATCAGTATGTGTTCCAGAAAGGACTGGTGCAAAATTATCCTCTGGAAATTCGGCATAAAAATGGAAATATAACGCCGGTTTTGTACAATGCTTCGGTTTACAGGGATGAAGCTGGAGAAGTTATCGGCATCTTTGCTGCAGCACGAGATATCTCAGAGCAAAAAATGGCTGAGGAGGCTTTGAGATTATCAAATATTTATAACCGTAGCCTTATTGAAGCCAGTATGGACCCGCTGGTTACTATTGGGCCTGACGGAAAGATAACTGATTTGAATAAGGCTACAGAACTGATTACCGGTTATTCCAGAAATGAGTTGACCGGAACTGATTTTTCGGATTATTTTACTGAGCCTGAAAAAGCGAGTACAGGATATCGGCAGGCGTTTGTAAAAGGTGAAGTCCGGGATTATCTTCTTGAAATTCAGCACAGAAATGGTCAGGTAACTCCTGTTTTGTATAATGCTTCGATTTATAAAGACGAAAATGGTGAGGTTATTGGAGTTTTTGCAGCTGCTCGTGACATCACCGAACGGAAAAAGGCAGAAGAGATGCTAAAACTGAAATTAGAGGAGCTTGCTCGCTCAAACGCGGAGCTGGAACAATTTGCCTACGTATCATCCCACGACTTGCAAGAACCCTTGAGAATGATAGCAAGTTATTTACAGCTTTTACAAAGAAAATATCAGGGAAAGCTTGACGAGAGGGCTGATAAATACATCTATTTTGCTGTGGATGGGGCGTCCCGCATGCAAAACCTGATAAACGATCTTCTGGAATTTTCTCGAGTAACTACAAGAGCCAGAGAATTCGAGCCTATTGATTGCAAATCTGTTCTGGATCGTGTGTTATTTGATTTAGATGTATCTATAAAAGAAAATGAAGCCAGTATCTCTTCTGGTTCTTTACCTGTAGTAATGGCAGACCCTGTCCAGTTTACTCAGCTCTTTCAGAATCTTATAAGCAACGCTATAAAATTCCGCAGTGAAAATGCCCCGAAAATTGAAATTTCTGCCGAAAAACAGGCTGATCAATGGTTATTTTCAGTAAAAGATAATGGGATCGGAATTGACCCTAAATACGCTGAACGGATTTTCGAAGTTTTTAAAAGACTTAATAAAAGAGAAGAGTA
Source organism: Methanosarcina barkeri str. Wiesmoor (assembly GCF_000969985.1). Classification (GTDB taxonomy): domain Archaea; phylum Halobacteriota; class Methanosarcinia; order Methanosarcinales; family Methanosarcinaceae; genus Methanosarcina; species Methanosarcina barkeri_B. The sequence continues at coordinate 1,857,742 of NZ_CP009526.1, forward strand.
TCCAGGGACAGGCATAGGGCTTTCAATTTGTAAAAAAATCGTGGAAAGGCATAAAGGACGGATTTGGGTAGAATCTGAAACAGGCAATGGTTCAACCTTTTACTTCACTTTACCAGTAATTCCTACAAAAGTTTGTGACAACGACAATACCGTGAATTCCTGATAACGACTCATTGGTCATCGGTTAAGGAATTTTCTTGCCTGAAAGCTATCGATTTTACATTAGAAGCCGGCCTTAAATTTTGGCATATTTACATGAAATCGATTCTCTGTTCCAGCTCATAATTTATAAAAATATTTGGCAAATGTTGAGGAAATAGAGACAATTTGTCACGATTCCTCACTTAACCGAAGACGAATGGATAATGACTATACAGTAAAAATATAATCTTTATACAAAATTTAATTTTTATGAATTTGGTTCAAATAAGATTGTCAGTTTGAAATAAGATTGTCAGTTTTGGAAAACTCAAAGTTTTTGACATATATTCAGGATGGTCATATAAATGAGAACTCGGGTAGCATTTAAACCGGTAGAGATCCTTGTAGTAGAAGACAGTAAAGGCGATATTGGCCTAATAGAAGAAGGTTTCGAAGATGCAAAAATCGGGAACATTCTTCATATTGTAGAGGATGGAGAAGAAGCAATCGCTTTTTTACGTGGTGAAGGGCAGTTTTCAGGTTCTCCACGCCCGGATATAATACTTCTGGACTTAAATTTACCCAGAAAAGATGGACGTGAAGTTCTTGAGGAAGTAAAAAGCGACGATGAACTTAAAAACATACCTATTGTGGTTTTAACCACTTCGAAAGCTGAAGAGGACATATTGAAATCTTACAATCTTCATGCCAATGCATATGTTACTAAACCTGTTGACTTTGATCAATTTCTAGACGTAGTTAAATCCATAGAAAATTTCTGGCTTGAGATTGTAAAGTTGCCGTCAAAATAAGATTAGAATAACCCGGATAGGACGGTTTGACTATGGATGAGAAGGTGAAAATCCTACTTTTTGAGGACAATCTCGGGGATGCAGGTCTAATTGAAGAGATGCTCGAAGGGTCCGTCGACTTTCGATATCTACTTGAAAATGTTGAGACCCTGAATGAAGGTTTGAGTCTTCTTAAAGAGAATCCGTTCGATATAATATTATCTGACCTGGGACTGCCAGATAGCGAGGGCATTGATACTTTTCTTGAAATTCATGCAAGAAATTCACGAATTCCCATTATAATTCTGACGGGAATGAATGATGAAAAAATTGGAATTGAGGCTGTAAAGAAAGGTGCTCAGGACTATCTGGTCAAAGGGCAGGTAGATAGCAGATTATTGAAACGTTCTATCCAGTATTCCATTGAGCGTAAAAAAGCAGAGGAAAGAGTTCAGGACTTAGCGAATATAGTGGAATCGTCAAATGATGCTATTGTAACTCGGTCTCTTGACGGTTTTATTACCAGCTGGAACCTGGGAGCAGAGCAAATCTATGGATATCCAGCTGAAGAAATTTTAGGGAAGCCTGTGACAGTTTTAATACCAGACGCCATGGGAAATGAAACACAAAAAATAACTGAGATGGTAAAACAGGGAGAAAAGATTCACCAGTATGAGACTTCACGGTTAAGAAAAGACGGTACGATTATAGATATCTCAATGACTCTTTCTCCGGTTTTTGATATATCTGGAGAGCTAATGGCTATTTCAGTTATTGCCAGAGATATAACTGAAAGTAAAAAAGCCGAAGAAAAGCTTCACAAAAGTGAGGAAAGGTATAGGATTGTTACAGAACAGACAGGCCAGCTAATATATGAGCATGATATAGAAGAAAATAAAATTTACTGGGCAGGCACCATAGAGGAGATTACAGGATATACTCAGGAAGAACTGCTGAACACTGGTATTAATATATGGATAAACAACGTCCACCCTGAAGACCAAAAGAAAGTTTGGAATCAAAAGATGAAAGGCTGCGGATATGACGTAAAGGATACTGAAAATAAGAAAAACTTTCACCTGGAGTATCGTTTTAGAAGGAAGGATGGAGAATATATCCATATTGAAGATCACGGGATCTGTCTTCAAAAGGGAAATTATCTTACAAACAAAGTCCTCGGAATAATGAAGGATATCACAGAGCGTAAGCGGACAGAAGAAGCGCTGCGAAAGTCCGAGGAACGCTTTCGTCTCGCCCTGAGAGGTTCAAGCATCGTTATGTTCAGTCAGGATCTAGATCTGAGGTACACATGGATGTACAACCCAGCACCTGGCTTCAAAATCGAGGATGTCCTGGGTAAGCGTGACTACGATATATACAAGCCAGAGGATGCTGAGATATTTACCGCTATCAAGCGTCAGGTCTTAGCCAGTGGAATCGGCCGACGTGACGAGATTGTTACCCATAGGCCAGCTTCCTCTGGTGGTAATCTGGTCCATGATATGACCACAGAGCCGCTGCACGACTCCACAGGAACCATTATAGGAGTTATCTGCGTCGCAATGGATATTACTGAGAAAAAAGAGGCTGAAAATTTCCTGAAAAAAATTGAAGAAGCCCGTAAAAAGGAAATTCATCATAGAATTAAAAATAATCTGCAGGTAATTTCATCCCTGCTCGACCTGCAAGCTGAAAAATTCGCTGTCAATGAAATTTATGATACTTCAAGGGTGCTTGCAGCTTTCAGGGACAGCCAGAACAGGGTTATTTCTATGGCTTTGATCCACGAAGAACTGTATGGGTCAAAAGAAATCAGTACTCTTAATTTTGCAACTTACCTTCAAAAACTGACTGAGGAGCTCTTCAGGTGTTACAACGTTGGAGTTTCAGAAGTCAAAATGGTTCTGGAAATAGAGGAAAATATTTTCTTCGATATGGACACTGCAGTTCCGTTAGGAATGATTGTTAATGAACTGGTCTCAAATTCCCTTAAACATGCATTTCCAGGTAGGGGAACAGGAGAAATTAAGATAAAACTCTCCAGGGAAATAAATGAAAAATCTGAAGATAACGGGATTGAAGACAGTAACGAAGCATGTAAAAGTACCAGTTATATCTTGGTCGTTTCAGATAACGGAGTAGGTATACCTGAGAGCATCAGTCTGGAAGACTCCGATACCCTTGGATTACAACTGGTAACCATTCTGGTAGACCAGTTAGACGGAGAACTTGAATTGAACAGGGAGTCTAGTACCAAATTTACAATAAAAATCACAGTAGAAGACAATAAGTAAAAATGTGCCAGTCAAAGCAAGTCGATAGAAACGCTTATTTTGGAAGTTAAAATTTTTGTCATACCTTGCACTGTCCAGTAATATACTATTTTACATTGTTTTATTATATAACAAATACAATATTTTACATTGTTTAATTATATAACAAATAACACTAACTAGATATAACCGAAGCACCATAAGCTTTGAAAATTATAACGCAGGATGTCTTTTTACAATACATGTATTTATGTGAATATTTTTACAAATAAATTCTGTATATATTGTATTCAAATTGATTCATAACTAATATTATTCAAGTTATAACTAACATTATTCAAGTTATAACTAACATTATTCAAGTTATAACTGATATTATTCAAGTTACAACTGATATTATTCAAGTTACAACTGTTATTATTCAAGTTGATACATATGATTCATAAATACATATGATTCATAATTGGTGCGTAATAGGACTTGTATGCTGCATTTATCTCTGGAGAATAAAATAATTATATGAGAATAATTATAGATGAATTCTCTAAAAAATACTTCTTTCCTGTAGAATTTCCGCAGAGCTCTCAGAACTCGCAGAGTTTTCCTAGAACCGGTAGAGATCTAGAGACTTCTAACAGAAGAAATTTACCCGAAGAAATTTAACAGAAGAGATCTTACAGAAGAAATACCTCAGAAGAAAGTCTATTATTTCACCTTTCTTTATTAAAAAAAACATCTCAGGTTCACCCATGCAAAATATACTCTCAGTCCAGTCACTCACAAAGAAATTTGATGATTTTACAGCTGTAAAAGATATCAGTTTCAATGTTGAAACCGGCTCGATCTTTGCTTTTCTCGGTCCAAACGGGGCAGGTAAGTCCACAACTATCAAAATGCTCACAACTGTTTTGAAGCCCACATCAGGAAAAATAAGCATTAACGGTTTCAATGCACTTAAAGAGCAGGACAAAGCCCGTGCATCTTTCGGGATAGTCTTTCAGGACTCCAGCCTTGATGAAGAACTGACTGCTTACGAGAATATTGTTTACCACGCAGTCATCTATAAGGTACCTAAAAAGGAAAGGGACGAAAGAATCCGAAAAGCCCTGGAAATTGTCGGGCTCTGGAACAGGCGGGAAGACTATGTTAAAAACTATTCAGGCGGCATGAAGCGCAGGCTTGAGATTGCGCGGTCGCTTGTCCACTACCCTAAAATCCTTTTCCTTGACGAGCCCACGGTAGGCCTTGATCCTCAGACTCGAAACTCTATCTGGAGCCATATCAGGAGCCTGAATAAGGAAAAAGGAATGACAATTTTTCTGACCACGCATTACATGGAAGAAGCCGAAGCAGTTGCAGACCAGATTGCAATCATTGACCACGGAAAAATTATAGAGTCCGGCAATGTTGAAGAAATAAAGAAACGGACAGAAACCGAATCTTTAGAAGAGGCTTTTTTGAAATTAACAGGCCGGGACATCAGAGATGATAACGAGTCTGGGCACAGAGTACGAGCTATAAGGGGTATGAGAAGGAGGGTCAGGCATTGATCGAGGTAATCTATATCCTCTGGCTCAGGCAGCTAAAACACTACTGGCGCTCAAAAGCCAGGCTGCTGGGTTCTCTCGGGCAACCCCTACTCTTTCTGATAACATTTGGGTTCGGGTTCGGTCCAATGTATTCAAGGGCAAGCGGAGGGGAAAACTACCTGGATTTTCTTGCACCAGGGATTGTCTCAATGTCTATTCTGTTTACTGCCATCTTTTCGGGGCTTGAGGTCATCTGGGACAGGCAATTTGGCTTTCTCAAAGAGACTATGGTAGCTCCGATCTCAAGAATAGAAATTATGATCGGAAAAACTCTTGGGGGTGCAACCATAGCCATGATTCAGGGTCTGATCGTGCTGAGCCTGACATATCTACTAGGGTTCAGGATTCCGAGTCTTGCAAGTCTTGCTGTTGGGCTGGTTTTCATGTCCTTAATAGCTATCTTCTTTACAGGCCTGGGCCTTGCCATAGCCTCAAAAATGAAAGATATGCAGGGTTTCCAGCTGATCATGAACTTCCTGATTATGCCTATCTTCTTCCTGTCTGGCGCCCTCTTCCCCCTCGAGAACCTGCCGCAGTCGATCTATTTCATAAGCAGGATCGATCCGCTTACCTATGGGGTAGATGGCTTAAGAGGAGCTATTGCTGGAATGAACGTGTTTGGCATCTATAATGACCTGGCAATAATAGGTTTGCTCTCGGCTTTTGTCTGCATGATAGGAGCATTCCTGTTTTCAAAAATAGAGGCGTAACAGCCTCCTTTTTTAAGAATTTAAGGATTCAAGGCCCAAAATTCATTATGAATTAAGGTATTATATAGATCACTGATGATTATTAATAATTATTAATAATTAGTAATAAATATCGATGATAATTATTGGTTATAAATGATTACCAATGATTGTTAATGATTACTAATGATTAGTATACACCAGTGTTGTACTATTATATACCTTAAAATTATTATAGCTTTAAATAAGGCATCTAACTAACTGAGTCCAGAATTCACGGTTACTAAATATTTAAGGCAGATTCCTTGGATTTACATATAAAAATGAGGCATTAATGGTGCTAGATCTTGTTGAGTTTTTAGCCCTGGGGTCGTTTCTCGGCCTTGCTGCAGGAACATCTCCAGGTCCACTGCTTGCCGTAACCATTTCTGAAACTCTACAGCACGGCAAATGGGAAGGAATAAAGGTTGCAGTGTCGCCTCTAATTACAGACCTGCCAATCATTTTATCCGTATTGTATGTGCTGTCGCATCTGACAAGTTATAATTTTATTATCGGAATCATTGCATTTTTTGGGGCTTCATATCTCATATATTCGGGAATCGAATCACTGAAAATCAAAAAAGACAGCGTTGAATTAAATGTAGAAAAAGAAGATGCCCTTAAAAAAGGAGTTATTGTGAATTTTGGAAACCCTCATCCATATGTTTTCTGGTTTTCCATAGGTGGGCCGATAATTTATAAGAGCCTGAACACTCATGTTTCAGCTACAGTTCTGTTCATATTAGGATTTTATAGCTTTCTTGTCGGGTCAAAGGTAGCCATTACATTAATTGTAGAAAAGTCAAAGTCCTTTATAAATAGTAAACATTATTTTTCTATTATCCATGCTCTGGGGATTGCACAGATTATCTTCGGATTGACTTTTATTAAAATGGGTTTGAGTTCACTAAATATTCTATGATTGTTCTCTTTACAGACGGAAATGAATATGACATTCAGAACGGGATATGTTTTATCCTGGAATTGTTTCGCGTTAACAATGTCGGTTCTAATCCCTATATATTGATTCGATCTCAAAAGCCACTTTACTCTTAATCGTTAGGAATTTTCAGAATTGTTTTCATAATCATAAGCTTGATTGATTATCCAAAAAGTACAGGGCTCAAGAAGCAAATTTCAAGTTTTGGGATGAACTCATTATGAAATTTAACGGGAAAAAATCCACTGGATCATTGATCAAAAGTTAAAAGGAGAAGCTACCCTGACGATAGCTGAGATCCAGAAAATCTCAACTCGTCGAGTTCAGCAGATCTGTAAAGACTATGTTGAGACTGGCCAGATGCCTCAAGTTGATAAGAATCCTGAAAAGCCACGTAAATAATTATTATCCAATGAGGAGAAGTTAGTTGACCAGGCTTATTACCTGAATATTGTGGCAGTTTTTATGTGCTGGTCTCCTTCAATCTAGTAATACAATTAAATACTATAGTAACATTAGTTATTATCAATTCAAAGAAAAGTATTAAATAGAAGTTCATCATATATACCTTTGTTCAAAAGGCAAAGAAAAACCTCCTAAATCTATTAATCGAACTTGAGACTGTAAATTCCTCATCTGTAATAGCAGGCAGGTGGGGAGTTTTAGGTCCAGTGGCTGAAACCTTACCTAAAAAATCAACAACATCATACCACAAAAGGTTATGATCAGTCTATAATGCTCAGGTATTGAGGTGTTATAAATATGCAGCAGATAACATTACCTGAATGCGTTTATAGTGATCTGAATACGTTTATTTCTACATATTATTCTAAACATTTACCGCACCCTTTACTTATTGCCCAAGCATTTTGTTTGAGATTCCAGGAGTATGGAAAAAAATATGGGCTTTCTACAATAACCGACAACGTAGAATATATTATAAACAACTATTATTAAATATTTAGATTTTGATATACTTTTTTAAAACTCCATAACATTAAAAAATATACATTGTGTACTATTCGATGCTTTCTGGATAAAATGTCAATTACTATTTTAGAGTGTGCTGCCTATTAAAAGGAACATGTAGATTTAATTAGTTTTCGTCATCGCTTCAATTAGCCTTCATTAGCTTTCATTAGCTTTCGTTATCGTTTCAATTAGCTTTCATTAGCTTTCATTATCGTTTTAACTACAGTTTTACCCATATTTCCAGAAGCAAGAATGAACGTTGAATGGTTGTCGCATTAAGAAATTGGACTTTAAATGGCTGAAGTAAAATCCTGAAGCCTGGATTCTGAACCATAAAGCCATATTAGCCATCTTATTTCGTTTTTGTCACGCTCGACGCAGGAGAGCGGCCTTTCCGAAAAAGACGAAAAAGACGAAAAAGACGAAAAAGACGAAAAAGACGAAAAAGACGAAAAAGACGAAAAAGACGAAAAAGACGAAAAAGACGAAAAAGACGAAAAAGACGAAAAAATTGGTTCGAAATCCTGATTCTGACCCGTAAATCCTTTAGCTGTTCTTATCGTTTTTGTCACGCAGGACGCAGGAGAGCAGCCTTTTGGCGGAGGTACCCTATAAATAAGATATTAAACACGGTTGCATCGGCCAGAATTTTTCGTTTTTTGCGATTATAAGGCATAGATTCAGTTTTTTCTACCACTAATACTTTAAAATCACTTCTTTTCTACTTTTTCTTCTTTTAATACCATTTTTGCAACCAGAAAGACCACGAATGCAATAACTATGAAATTTATCAGTTCTCCCAGAAAAGCCCCCCAGCCCAGTACTATTGGCCCAATTTCAAAGGTTGCAGTTTTCCAGGCCCCCCCGGGCACGAAAGGTGTGATAATCGGCATTACGATGTTGTCCACAAGCGATTTTACAAGAGCCGTGGATACGATACCCATAATGAAGGCAATTGCAAGTGGAATTATCTTGTATTCATAAAGAAAATCCTTAAACTCACTTAGAAGTCCCATATTACCCCCAAACAGCGAAATGACATACAAAGTAAAAATAATAATAAAATTATCACTGGTTAATCCATCTATTCTTTGCATCCTTTATTAATAAATCGTCCAGGGATGAATTTTATATTAGAGTTATGACTGAAAATCAGTTAAGAATTATTCGATTGCAAGTAACTGGTAAAATTTCGGTATTTTGATAGTTGGGAAAAATCGTCAGCACCTGCGGGGCTAAAACAAACATAAAATGGGAACTAACAAAATTTAAATTTAAAATTTGAGAGTGTAGTGTGCCGATTTTTCTGTAAAATCCACAAATCACAAAAAGTTGCCGGGTAGAAAATTCCATATCGGAAGATTCATTTTCTTCATAGTACGTAAAAACTTGACTTCATATTTACAGCAAATTTGAGACTTTGAGACGCTGCCGAAGTTGGAAAGTCGGAGTAGAGGGGTAAATTTAAACTCTTTTTAAACTCTTTTTAAACTATATTTGAACTCTTTTTAAACTATATTTAAACTATATTGAATTATTTGTGAAATATTTTTGTGAACTTTTATCGATTGGCATCGTTTACTGTGAAATTTTGTTATATATAAAATTTAAAATTCGAGTTCAAGTCCTACAGGGCAGTGGTCCGAACCCATAATTTCACTATAAATCGGAGCAGATTTTACATTGTCCCGCAGTTTTTCACTTACGAAAAAGTAGTCCAGGCGCCATCCTACATTTCTTTTACGTGCTCCTGTTCTCATTGACCACCAGGAATAGTTTCCGCCTTCAGGATTGAACATACGAAAGGTGTCAAGATAACCGGCAGCAAGGAATTTATCCATCCATGCACGCTCTTCAGGGAGAAAACCGGATATCGTTTCGTTTTGCTTGGGGCGGGCAAGGTCGAGCTCTTTGTGGGCGGTATTTACATCCCCGCAAATGACAAGTCTTTTGCCTTCGGCTTTGAGAGAGTTTGCATAGTCTAAAAAAGCCTCGTAGAAACTCATTTTGTATTCCAGGCGTTCCAGAGAGGCCTTGCCATTAGGGAAATAGATATTCATCAAGGTAAAATCCTCAAAATCGGCCCGCAGGAAGCGGCCTTCTTTGTCAAATTTTTCGATTCCCATGCCGGTTTCGAGTTTCAGGGGCTTTTTTTTGGAGAAGAGTCCAACCCCGCTATAGCCGTTTTTTTCTGCGGAGACAAAATAATTGTAGTAGCCCGGAATGTTCTTTGCTTCTCTCGGGAGTTTATCAGGAGAAACTTTAGTTTCCTGAATGCAGACAATATCAAATTTCTGTTCCAGCAAAAGCTCAAGAAAACCTTTTTTCATTACAGCCCGAAGACCGTTTACATTCCAGGAAATGAGATTATAGTTACCAGACATTTTTATCCCTAGCGATTTTTTGGAATTTCACATTACAACAAAGGCTCTAAGAAGTAGGAGGTGAACAGTATAAAATGAATTAAGTAAACTAAATTAAACTGGAAATAATTCAAAGTCTAAGTAAGTGAACTACCACTCATCTAAAGACTGAGTGTCTTCTTGGTTCATTCCTCCCTCTATTGAGGGCAAGTCCCCAAGCTCTTCCCCGCGTTCCGCAGGTGTTATAATCCAATTAGATTTTGATCTATGAGAGCAAATTTCTTGATATTGATAGCGGCATTTATATCTCTATCATGTTTTGTTTTACAGTCTGGGCAAGTCCATTCTCTATCTTTTAATGTCAAATCTGAATTATGATATCCACAAACATGACATACTTTAGAAGATGGTTCAAACTGTCCAATTCTCAGGATGGTTTTTCCGTACCATTCAGCTTTATACTCTAGTTTTGTTACAAAACTGCTCCATGCGGAATCACTTATAGCCTGTGCCAAATGATGATTCTTGACCATTCCTTTAACATTCAGAGTTTCCAGAGCTATTGCTTGGTTTTCGCTTATGAGTTTAAAAGAGAGTTTGTTCTGGAAGTCGTTCCTCTGATTAGTTATTTTGTCATGGAGTACAGCAAGCCTATGTTTGGCTTTTACCCTGTTCTTAGAACCGTTCTGTTTCCTTGATACTCTTTTTTGAAGAACCTTTATCCTTTTCAAAGAGTTTTTCAGGTATTTAGGATTCTCAATCTTTTCTCCTGTGGAAAGGATAGCAAAATCCTTAATCCCGACATCTATACCCACTGTAGTAGATTCTGAATACTTCTGTTTTGTAGGAAGTTCGTTTCCATCTTCAACAAGGATACTAATGTAGTAATGTCCTTTACATGTCCTTGAAACAGTAGCTGTTTTAAGCTCGCCCTCAAACTTCCTGTGAAAAACTGCTTTAATTGGTTCTATTTTAGGGAGCTTGATAGTGTTTTTTTCAAAGTCTACGGAGTAGTGTTGAGGTACAGGAAAAGATTGAATTGGGTTTTTCTTAGATTTGAACTTAGGAAAGCCGTTCTTCTCTCGGAAAAATCGAGTGAAGGCAGACTCAACCTGCTTAGTCATTCCCTGCAATGATTGAGAATTGACTTCTCCTAACCATTCATTAGAAGCTTTCAAGACAGGAAGCTTTTTGTTTAAGTCAAATCTGGAAATTGATTTTCCTGTCTGTTCATAAGTTTTAATTTTCTGATCAAGTGCCCAATTGTAGACAAACCTACAGCTACCTATATGCTGATTTAATTGAACAGCTTGTGTAGCTGTAGGATAGAGCCTAAATTTGAACGCTTTCATCATACAAAGTATTATATTGTTTAACAATATATATATTTTTTGGTAAATAAGAAATGCGAGACAAGGAATCATAGCAAGTTTTTGTTAATGTATCATATTATTTTCGTTTGCAAATACCGAAAAGTCATACTTGAACCAATTAGCGAAGAACTCAAACAGATTATGATTGACATTTCAAAAAAGTCTAACTTTGAAATCCTTGAAATGGAAACTGACACCATATTCATTTATTGATTAAGAGTGAACCAAAAGTTAGTGTTTTATCTATTGTCAGAAAATTGAAACAAGAATCTACGAACGGGTTATGGAAAACACAAAAAGAATATCTGGAAAAGTATTATTGGGATGAAAATACGTTATGGAGTGAGGAATATTTTGCATCTACAATCGGAAATGTTAGTAAAGAGGCGGTAGAATATTATATACGAAATCAGGGGTGAAGTTGACGCTTATATCCCCTAAGCTAAAGACTTAGGGGTTTTACGCTTCTTCATATAAATACTCCCTATTTTGTGCACAAAGCCTACTTTGAGGATCTCAAGTTAGCTTTTAAAGTCTCTAATCAATCCGATACCCACTTTTTGCAACCTCTTTTTTACAACCTCTTTTTTGTAACTTCTTTTTGTAATCTCTTTTTGTAACCTCTTTTTTGTAACCTCTTTTTTGTAATCTCTTTTTGCAGCTAATTTTCCAGTTTATAACAGAGTAGATCCCAAAACTTTAGATTGTTTGTGTTCTCGTTTTTAAGTTTCCTTCCCTCTTCCTGACTAAGTATATGTTGAGTAAATATATATTAAATAAAAATAAAATCACAATTGCTAATTTCCTGTAATTTGCTTTACATGCTATTGTCTGACTGACTACAGCTAAAGCCTGCAGATGTGGGGAGATATCATAAGATAAAACACGGTTGGGGAGTCATGGTGTTATGGATCTTAACGAAAAGGTAGACATGATAGGGCGTTTATATCTTGGGCTTGAACAAATAGAAGACTGTAAGGAATTCTCAGCTTTGATTCCCGAAGTTCGAACAAATTTTGTTTATGCCTCTAAAGAATCAACCACTCCTGAAGATGTTCTTGCAGTCGATGGGAGAGTTTCGGTAGTTGACGGTTTTCCGAAAGCTATAGGAAGAATAAAATTTGGGGCTTCTGGCTATATGGCACACCTTCTGCTGGAAATCCGGAAAAAAGATTCTGAGATAAGGTCTATTATAGATTTTGCAAATAACCTGGAAATTGCCGAGTTTTTAAAAGCTTACAGTAAGGAAAAGGGATGGGACTTTTCAGTTGTAGACCGGAGCTTTGAGCCTGAGAATATGAAGGATGCAGAAGGGGAGGCCATCTCCTGGATGGTTGAAGAGGCTGTTCGGGTTACAGGAGGAAAAATGCCCAGGGTCTTTTATGAGACAGGTGCCGTTGGGAAAGAGCCGGTGAGTATTCTTGTAGGAAAAGACCCTCTCGAGGTTGCAGAACAGATCTGTGAGCTTGCCAGAAGCTACCGTGAATCAGGACAAGGAATGAGATAAAAAGAAAAGGCCTTGAGGAGAAAAAGCAGGGAATGGTAAAGAAAGTGTGGAGGAGAGGAAAAAGGATTGTAGAAGCCCTCTCCTCCCGTAAGTAGTGAAGGAAACCGATTTTTCGGCTTTTCAATATAAACCGACATCCGGAGATTGGAATTTCAGGCTTTGAAATCCATATTGAGATATATGGTTTGTTCGCTTTACACAATATTAAATTTTTGTGATATATCGATACGTTCCGCTCTTTTTCAAAGTGAAATTTCTATCAAAATAACTTACTACAGCTTAAATGGAGTAAATAATCTGAACAATTCCAGACATGACTTTTTTGGTTTCTTTAGTAAATTTAGTCTTTTCATTTTTTGCCTTTTTAACCCATTCTAAATGCTTTTCTTCATTATTAATTACTTCAACTTCTTTAAATCGAAGTTTTTCCAGAAATTTGATTTCATTTTCACGGCTATAAAATATATTCAATAATCTGTATTTCAATAGTTTCTGTTCAATAGTTATTTTCTTTGGAAAATCACTAACTATAAGTTTGTTTAATTGCATCAAACAGTATTGATGCACTAACTTATCCCCGAAAATTTCCTTTAAGATTTCAGGATATCTCTTATCAAAATCCGTAACAATAAACACAGGCTCTGATGAATCGAGATTTTTCTGTAGAAATTTTTTGATGGTTTCTGGACTTTTATCTTCGAAAAGTTCATCCGTTATTGCTCTTTGAGTTTTTGCATCAAGTAAGGTTAAACGGTATTTCTGACATCTTCCTTCTTTTGGATGCTGTTTGTCATAATGCACTATACGTATATTTCCTGAGATTGGAACATTCTTCTTTTCTATTTTTTCGTTGAATGCTCTAAAAATAGTGCTTTTTGATCTTGGAAGTATAAAGGCCATTATATCAGAAATTCCATCATAAGAAACGTTATAATATCTGAGAAACTGGAAAAAATCATTGAATGAATCAAAAAGTAAAGTTTTCAGATCTTCCAAACTGTGGTCTTCTTCGCATGTATTACCACAATTTGAGCATTTATATCTTCCAATCTTGATTGCTCCAAGACCTTGTTTGGTGTATGAATTTTAGTCATTATGAGCCATACGAGTATTACAAATAGAGCAAGCTGGAGAAGTTTTCTACGAAAAACTCCTTTTACAGTATATTCGTAATCATTGTCGAAATTATCAAAAAGGTTTAAGAGAACAGGGAGTTCCAAAAAGTTATTAAGATTAAGATTAAGATTAAGATCAAGATTAAGATTAAGATTAAGATTAAAATTAAGATTAAGATTAAGATTAAGATTAAGATTAAGATTAAGATTTATAGTTACCATCGTTGTGCTGTAACATCATTACATAATTACAGAATTGTAAATTTATGTAGTGATGTTACACTTACTTTTATCACTAGATTTTGGAACTGAATCTTTTATTTGTAGAATATATTAAATAGCCTAATAATGTGAGAAAAATGCTTTTTGAAACCAAAGTTATTGAAATTATTCAAAGAACACCTGATGTAAAGAGTTTCAGATTTGAAAGACCTCAGGGATTTAGTTACCTGCCAGGCCAATATGTTGTCCTGGACTTAAGTGACAAGTCTATTCAGATGAAAAAACCTTTTACCTTGTCCAGTAGCCCTACAGAAGATTTTCTTGAGATCACTAAAAAGCTAACAGGCCATCCGTTTTCAAATGCGCTTACAGAACTGAAATCTGGCGATCGGGTTGTCATAAACGGACCTTACGGGAAATTCACTATTCAGGAAGAATACAATAATATAGGTATGCTCTCTGGAGGCATAGGCATAACCCCACTACGGAGTATAATCAAGTATTCCATCGATAAAAAAATTAGTTGTAACATAATTTTAATTTATTCTAATAGATATGAGACTGACATAGCTTTCAAGGACGAACTGGAACTTATACAGAAAGAAAATCCTAACATAAAAGTAATTGATACAATTACTAAACCTGAACTTACCTGGAAGGGAACTACTGGTAGGATCAATGCCGAGATGATCCAGAGATATATCCCAGATTACAGGAAACGCATATTTTTTACATGTGGCCCAATGGAAATGGTAAATTCAATGGTATCTCTTTTAAAAAAGCTTGAAGTACCAGAGGAACAGATAAAGCGAGAAATTTTTCCCAGCGATAAGTGATTATATAGTCTTTAATTCGGGGAATTCTGTCTGTAATCTATGTATAGAATCTTTATATCCATTTTTTAAAAAGATTGAATTAATTTGAAAAATATTTTGGCAGTGCATTGGAAATTCTGTAAAATTACAAAACACAGAGTTTTTATCCTAAAATCTATACAGTAATAAGGGGCTGAAACCTCTATTATTGTGGTGAAGAAACAAGTACAGAATAATTAGGGTTTACAGCAAAATTGCAATACTGCCTATTCACTTCCATTTTTAATTGTTCATTCACGCACTTACTATCGAAGTAATTAAACCTAAGATAGCTACAATTATACCTATACTAAGAAGTATCCGTTTAGCATTACTTTCTGGACTTAGTGGTCTAGATTCATAGTTGACTCCAAAATTTGAGTAGAAAAAAACCAGAAATATTAAAGCAAAACCAAATAAAAACATCTTGAATCCGATTGAAAAAGGACCGTTACTATCATAATTATTTATACTAAACTCCAAATTAGCAAATATTTTCGGATTCATTCCTATCATATTTTAAACTCTTTTACGTTCCTTATAAATTATACAATTTAGTTATATAGATATTTTTGCATATCCATCCCAAAAGGTCATTAAAACTTTGTAGATTTTAATGATTGGGATAAAACACTGAAAAACAATCTCCAAATCAAAGAAATAGCAACATTAGTATGTTGCTATTTCTTGTAAACCCTTTAAATGGAAACTATATTTTTGTAGAATAAGTAAAGAAAATCATTTTCCCTAAAGTATTACTTTTCAGAATGTTGAAAGAAGAGCAAAAAATAAAAAATGGTGGACGCTTTGATAATCATAATAAATTGGCAATTCCAATTAATATCATGATCGTTATTATTAACGCACTCATTATATCCCAGAAGTTTTCCCATAAATTAGTACGTGACATATTTCATCCCCTCAGTGTAAAAGGAGAAAATAGTTAATAAAGTTAGTTGTTCCCATCTGTTTTTTGAAAAGAGTTTTGAACCTGTATTTCCGCACAGATTAACTGCGTTAGAAGATAAGTTTATCAAGCGAGATCTGTATGTGGATTCTGTGGAAGAAAAAAACAGGGTTCTATGGATTTCTATGGAATATCAGCATTCCAGGGGATAAAAAAATATAATATTTATTATTTCAACATAATATTAGTTTTGAGGTAGACTTGGTCACAAAAGTTTACCTTTAACAACCATCAGCTCTTCAAAAGAAACCTTTTTCCTCGCTACAACTTCTACTTCAAACCCCAGCTTCTCCATTTTCGCCTTAACAGCATCCAACCCTGTAATAGAGGAGATAAGCACAAGAATCTCTCCTCCCAGCTTGAGATAATCTCTTACTTCGTCTAGAAATCGATCTAGAGTGTCTCTTCCACTGATTCCCCCGTCAAAAGCGTAGTTAAGCCAACCAGGAACTTTTTCCTCCTCCGAGGTGGGTAGATACGGAGGATTAAAGAGGATAAGGTCAAAAAGATTTTCAGGATTTTTAGACTTTATCCCTTTAAAAAGATCAGTACGAATAACCTTCACGCCGTTCATTTTTGCACAGCGTGCGGCATGGGGGTTAATTTCCGTAGCGACAAGATAAATTTCTTTCAGATTTGTAAGGAGTACAGAAGATACAAAACCAGACCCGGTTCCGATTTCAAGGATGCGCATACCTGGTTTTGCGTCTTTAAGGGCGGCATCGGCAAGTAAAAAAGAATCCTCTGCAGGCTCATAGACCAGGTCCGTGTCCCCTAGCTTAATTCTAGTTTTTCTGTATTCGATTTCAACCATAATTTTGAGTTCTTTATTATTTTTAGTTTTTATTATTCTTAGTCTTTTATTATTCTTAGTCCGTTGCTGTTCTTAATTCCTATTAGTCTTGGTTTTTATTATTCATTTAATTCATTTGCAAGAATTGACGTCTTTAAATCAATTATATGATTTGCAACCTGTGCAAGCTCTTCAGGAGTCAGGTTTTCAGCGCGCTTACTCATCATATCCTCAGGGAGCCGGGAAATCACCTCTTTAATGTTGGGAATTTTGAGTAGATAATTTGTGTTCAGGATCGCATTTCTCAATTTTTTCCGACGCTGGCTGAAGACTGCAGAAACAAAATTCATGAAAAAAGCCTGGTCTTTGACTTCGAAAGGTACTGGGCGGGGAACGAGTTTAATAACTGCAGAATCAACCTCAGGTGCCGGCTGAAACGCGCTTTTTGGGACCTTCATCAAAATAGAAGCGTCGGCAAAATAGCAGGTATCAACCGTAAGGCGTGAATAATCTTTGCAGTTAGGCTGGGAAACCATCCGAGCTGCAAACTCGTACTGGTACATGAGAATGCCAAGTTTGAATTTATGGCGAAGGAGCTTGAAAGTTATCTCAGAAGAGATAGAATAGGGAAGATTTGAGACGATCTTATCGAATTCCGGAAACTCGACTTTCAGGGCATCTCCGGCGATAATCTCAATATTTCCTACTTTATCGAAACGGTCATGGAGAACTCTGACAAGGACAGGGTCGAGTTCAATTGCAATTACTTTTTTTACCTTTTTTGCAAGCCTTTCAGTCAGGTTTCCGACACCTGCACCGATTTCAAGAACTACATCCTTAGGCCCAAGCTCAGCAGCAGCTACTATTCTGTCTAGATAGCCTGCATCGACCAGAAAATGCTGATCAAAAGTGCCTCCTTTTATATTATATTTTTTAAGAAGAGAACGAACCAGACTGAAACCTCCTGAATAAATTGAGTACATTGCTGAGTAAATTGAGTACTTTGATCTAACACGGAATCTTTGGTTAATAATAGAATTTTTAGTTAATACGGAATTACTATAATTAAAATGACGACAATCAAAAACTGAAAAAGTTAGCTTTGAGAGCCATACTGGAAAAAATAGAGCCTAGAGAGTTCATCTCGCTCGGCTTACTGTCGGCACTTGGCTTACTGTCGGCGCGGTGGAGCTGTGAACAGCCTGTACTTGATGAAATCATCCTTGAGTTCATCTTCAATCCTGTGGGCAAGGACTTTAGCCGGGTCATGCAGGCTTGGAATCCTTTCCCGGATATCCTGAAAACTCTTGAAGTCTCCTTTTTTGCGCTCATCAATTATAGACCACATGAGTTTTTTGCCTATTCCGGGAAGGAGGTCAAGCATGTGCAGACGGGTAGTTATGGAATGGGCCTCGTTGAAAAACTTTACAAAGCGCGTTTCCTGATACCTCACACAAGCCTCAAGGATAAAAGGCAATTCGAGATTCGCCCCCGTCGTAAGATCCGAGTAGCCTATTCTCTGTTTTACGTGGTCGATTTCATCTCTGTTTCCAGATCCGATATAAACTCTGGACTGGATCTGAGGAATCACACCATTTTTGGGAACAAGCTCCATAAGAGTAAATTTTTTATCTCCCACAGCCTGAACAAGAGGTTTTTTCTGATATGCGGCGGCACCGTCAACTGATTTCCCATATGGGAGATAGTCCAGAACCCATGTATATTCCTCTCTTTCCTGTGAGCTTTCCTGGGACTTTCTGGATGAGCGCGGGGCTCTTTCTGATTGTCTCTCGGATTGCGGTTTGCCTGTCGGACGCTTGCCGCCATAAGAAGGTTTTTCAGCAGCTGATCTGCCAGCGTACGGTCTACCTGATTGCGACTTATCTACTCTCATCAGCACCCATCCTATCAATTAATCTGAAATCCCACAGAAATCTGTGTTCAGGATCTGCCTAATCCTGATATGTCCAACCTGCTTCCATCCGGTTTGGAACCTATTCATTAATCGGAACTGTCGACAATTCACAAATTTCTGGTGTTCTTTCTATATGTCATGTAAAACTTTAGACTACCCTGTAACCGGCATCCCCGGACTCTATATATTCAAAACCCAAAGAGTCCTCTGTGTTTGAATTTTGGTCAGGCGCTCCCTGACATTTTAAAGTATTCTAAGTCTCGGATACTTCCCTTATAAATAAGAAGATGAAAACTTCTATATAGGTTATTCCCTTTACGTCCCAGTTTTATTCAATAGCTTCCAGCACATAATCGAGAATTTGATCAAGCTCCTCATTGCTCAGGGTATATTTTTCTTTAGCGTAGATTGATCGGATTTCGTCCCTGGATTGAGGCAGAATATCTGCGATCCTGATAGCAATTGAAGGCTTCATTTTTTCGAGTTCTAACAGCTTGTTAACCAGTTCCCTTGATTTTTCTCCACTGATCTTTGAGAACTGTTCAGCATGGCGGAGAGCTTTTCTAAATCCATATCCGACTTCAAGCCCCTTCTCTCTGCGCTCTTCGGTGATCCTGGTAAGTAGTTCTCTGACTTCGGCCAAGGTCAATAATTCTTCACTGAGGACTTCCTTAACTATCATTGGAATACACTCTTTTCGACTTAAAAGTTGTAACAATTTGCCATTCCCTGCTGAGTAGTTTCTTCAGATCACTCTTCAATTCTACAGGAGTTTCTGGCAAGTAAATTTCTGCCTGTCAGTATCCGGAAATCTGAACTGGCTTCGAGGTTGCTTACCTATTCTCATGGATAGGCCTTCTTCAGATTGTCGTTATGCACGAAATTCGATCGTATTTATTAATAATCTGAAATTGTTCCGAATAATCTTTTCCTGATCTGGATCAGGTATATGTCTGACAAACGATATATAATTATAGATATTCCTATCTTGAGATCAGCGATCACTACATCGGGATAATAAATTATCATATCGAGAATAATAGACCACTATGTCGGGTTAGTAAATCACCATTTTGAGATAAGAAATTATCATATTAGGATAATAAATCCCCATATCAGGATACGAGACAAGTTTTTTAAAATCAGTTTTCTTTAATTTCCCCTCTCCTATTAGCAGCTTTCCAGGGGGCATTGAGTTTTATACATATAATTACAGGCCCCTACACTTACAAGTTCTCAAAAATACCTTGCATGAGACCGAGCCTACGGCAAAAGCCTGCATACTGTAAACTCAGGTAAAATGAGTTAGGTTTTACAACCTAACTGCCTGGAATGTGAATTAATACTTCTGCGGTTTAAGGTGCTGAGGGAGAGAGATAACTTCCTTCATCGCATTTCCGCTGCGGACTTCAAGAATGTACGAACGACCGCGCTGTCCTACAATCTTTCCGGTAGAACCTTGGAATTTTGGATTAGGCATGCCTTTCTGAATGCTCGGGTCAATGTCAATATGAACCATTTGCCCTTCTTCGAATTCCTGAATTGCCTTGCTTACAGGGGAAATCCCTCTTTCACGAACTGTCTTCTGTAATTTGTACCTTGTGCAGCGTTTTTCGCCGTGGGAGTTTGTCATCGCATGTTCCTCCTTAGAATGCTCGATTAATTAGTCTATAGTATATACAGTTTTTCTCTAGATAAGATGGATATTATTTAAATAAGACGTTCAGTCAGGCAGTATTTTCCTGACCCTACATATTAAATAAATCTGATTCAGATTGAGTTTAAATATCGACGTTGACCACATCAAGATCTTCCACAAGCGCAGGAATCCCTAAAAGTCCGCTCAGGTTCGGGTTTGTCCTGCCCTCATCTCCGGAAACGAGCTCTTTTACGTACAGCCCGCCTTCGCAGTTTACTGTTATGTAAGCGTAACCTTCGTCTGTCAGTTCGTCGAGCTTGATGCTGTGCACATGTCTTTTCCTGACAAGGTCAGCCCGCCTGTGAACTACTCTCCTTGGAGTCTGTTGTGAGATCTCTATGCCATTCAAAGCCTCAAGGCTGGATTTAAGCTTTTCCTCCGAAACAGGCTCTTTAAATGTAACTTTAAGCTTATAAGTTTTATCCGCCTTTGAGCTTTTCAAAGTCTCAATCATATCCTTTCCAGTGAAGGAAAACTCTCTTACCTCAACTTTTCCGGCAGCTTTCTCGTTAATATTTCGCATAAGCTCTTCAAGGTCTGTGCTTCGCTTTACAGGAGATTTTGCTTCTACTACAAAAGGCCTGCCGCTTCCCAACATCAGGGCATCGATATCTTCCCTGCCAGAGCCGTGAAAAGCCGTATCAACGGCCTGGAAAGCTTCAACTACAGGCCCTTTTATAAGCTCATCTACGGATTCCTGATACTGTTTCCCTGTAAAATTACAGCTCTCACATCCTTTGCCCTTGCATTTTCTGCAAGGCCAGCGCGTCTGGGGAATTCCCCTGATAAGTTTGCGGTAGCGCCCTAGAATATATACCGAGCGGAGCTGGAGATCAAGCTTGTTTTTTGCGAGGTCAAGGGTAATTGTAATATCAGGGGTTTCGAAATCCACATCTTTCTGGACTTTTTCGGCTATCCGCTTGCCAACTTCCCTGTTCAGCTCGGTCTTTAGCTGTTCAGCGTATGCAGTTCCGGCCTCAGCCCAAAGCATCTCCTCGTTTTCACTCAGAAGCCCGCTGACCTTTGTGCCTACAAGAATGGTAGAATATTCTAGCCCTTCAAGGGCTTTTACAGCTTCATCGGCCCATTCATCCAGCTTTTTAAACTGATTAAGGCAGACCCAGCACTGTTCGTCTTCACCCTCTATTCCAAGAGCCTTTCTTGCAAATACACTGCAAGGAGCAAGTTCTTTGAGAAGGGAATCATCGTTTTCAGCTTTATAAATACGATCCCCTTCAAGGACAAGGGCGAGTTTCAAGGCCTGCCCACGTTCTCTGTTGCTCAGGCCTGTGGATAATTTTGCAAACTGACGGCCCAGACAGTGATCACATATCGGGCCTTCATGCAGAATCTTTTTTGAAATTTCGAGTACATCCATTTTCTTTCACTTTCTTAAGCTCTTTGTTCGGGAAATAGACCTGGGAATGAGTGATAAACTTAAGGGATAAGTAAAGGGATAAAAGCTTCTGATCATCTCTTAATGCTTCTGGTCGTCACTTATCTGGCCATCACTTAATATGTTACCACTCAATCTTCGACCCTGCTGTCAGCTTCTCCGGGAAACTCTCCCCTTTCAGCCTCAGCCCTGTCCAGTTCATTGTGTATAAGGGTTATGCAGTGATTAGAATGGAGGGAAAGAGGACCTACCGAGATAATTTTCGCCCCTGCCTTAAGGAGCTGTGCTTCCTCTTCTTCAGTAACTCCTAAATGGTCTCCAAGGATGAAGACCGGATCGCGGATTTCATTTGCAATTGCTCTGATATCCTCTCCATCTTCTCTCAGGTAGAGCAGAGTGCGGCCCTCGAATTTTGAGAGCAGGGAATCTAGATCTCCTCGGCGAATCCAGACACCTGGAGTGGAACGGATATCCTGTTCGTTTGCGTTCTTCTGAAGGGCTTTTTGGATAAGTGAACCACTGCTCCGCTCGTCCGGGTTAAGGTATCTCAGGTGCAGTCCTTCAAACCTTATGATTTTTCCGGGATCAGGTTCTCCCAGAAGGAGCAGGTGTACATTTACGTCCCTGCGCATTCCGAAAGAGAGAAAAAGGGCAGAACTCACGCAACGGCAAAGGATATCCATTCTTCCCGCAGAACCTGGAAGATCATTTAATGTAAAGTCGCCGCTTGTATATGCTTTATGCCCTATAATAACGATATCGCGCATGGGCACTATATTTACGCAAGAGGTATAAAAGATGTACGTAAACTTTTTTGGGAAAAAGGTTTGTCAAAAAAACTTTTTCCAAAAAAGTTTTATCAAAAATATTTTTTCCAAAAAAGTTTTATCAAAAAACCTTGTTAGAAAAAAAGCTTACAAAAAATACATGGCAAGATCTTTTTGAATAATTATGAATAATAAGACTTCTACAAACAAGCGTGAGTAATAAGACCCTTACTGATAGTTATGAATAACAGGATTATGAATAACAGGACCTGATAAGAATGAAGATACTGGCTATTTCTGACCCCCATGGAGATTATTCGAAGATAGCGGAAATGATTGAAAAGGCAGGGGATTTTGACCTTGTAGTCATTGTTGGGGACATTACCAATTTTGGGCCCGATGAGAAGGTTGAAGAATTGATGGAAATGTTTGACAAACCTGTACTTGCGATCCCAGGAAATTGCGACTATAAGAGCATCTTAAAAGCCCTTGACGCTTCTAAGGCTACTAACTTGCACGGAAAAGCCGAACAGATAGGAAATATCAGGTTTATAGGTCTGGGAGGCTCAAATCCCACCCCTTTCAATTCGCCCTTTGAGTTATCCGAAGAAGAAATTGAAAATGTCCTTGAAGGAATGGTCTGCTCTGCCGAAAATGACAAAGATTGCGGCACCATAGTACTTCTGACACATGCCCCGCCTTACGGTGCAAGGGATGAACTTCCTTTAGGACACGTGGGCAGCAAGGCTATCCAGAAATACCTTGACCGGGTTGACCTTATCGTCTGCGGGCACATCCATGAGGCAAAAGGTCTGGAGCAGGTTGGAAAGACTGTAGTGGTAAACCCTGGTGAAGCCTGTAAAGGTTCTTGCACACTGATAACTCTCGGAGAAAAGGAGGAAAACAAACCTATTGAGGTTGAATTTATAGAGGTGTAAAATAACAAAATTCAATAACGCCCAAACCTCAAGTTCTAATCAGCTTCAGTCAGGTTTGGAAAATTTTCCCAGGTATATCAGGTGTAGCAGTTGCCTGAAAGAATATTACACAGGCTTAATACACTCTGAACCTTTTCCTATTTTCAGGGACTAAATTCATTACCTGGAAAATCCATACTGTATAATTATATTTTATTTTGGTTCACTCTGTTTACTTTACCTTAAGGAAAAATCCATTTT
The DNA here is from genome assembly GCF_000969985.1 of Methanosarcina barkeri str. Wiesmoor. Taxonomy (GTDB): domain Archaea; phylum Halobacteriota; class Methanosarcinia; order Methanosarcinales; family Methanosarcinaceae; genus Methanosarcina; species Methanosarcina barkeri_B. Next base: position 1,881,328 of record NZ_CP009526.1, read on the forward strand.
GCTAACCCACAATTATTCATTTGCCTTTGTTGAGTTGCCTTCATTGACTTGCTTTCGTTGAGTTGTCTTCGTTGAGTTGTCTTCGTTGAGTTGTCTTCGTTAAGTTGCCTTCATTGACTTTACCTTCATTGAGTTGCTTTCGTTGAGTTGTCTTCGTTGACTTACCTTCGTTGAGTTGTCTTCGTTGAGTTGTCTTCGTTGACTTGCTTTCGTTATATACTTGTATAAAAAAAGCTGATGTTTGATTAAAAGCGCTTTGAGAGACGGAAATAAAAGGATTAAATGGTAGATATCGGAGCAAATGGGCAAATAGAATACTTAAATAAGTCTTAGAAATATTAATAGAGATTTAATAGAAACATTATTCGAAGTTTCTTGGAACTTGACTCTGGATTTTATAAACCGAAAAATTGTAGAGGTTGAGCTACGGACGTCATAGAGGAGTTTGGTTTTGATCCGGTTTTTCTGGATTTCATGACAAAACTTGCTATAGCCTTTTTGATAGGGATAATGGTAGGTATAGAAAGGGAACATAGAGGCACTGAACATGAAATTTTTGCCGGGGTGAGAACCTACAGCATAACCTGTATAACAGGTATGTTAGCTGCTTTCGTAAGTGAGTCAAAAGGGCCGGGTTTTGTCTATGTAGCTGCGCTCTTTTTCGGAGCAATCTGCTGCATAATCACCTATTCCAAGATATTCCTCTTTAAACGGATAGGAGTCACTAGTCCTATCAGTCTTTTTTTCATTTTCGTTATGGGAGTACTTGTTGGCTATGATTATGGCCTGTTTGCTATTATTTCTTCAATAGTTGTGGCTTTTCTTCTAATCCAGAAACAGCCTCTTCACCAGTTTGCAGGAAACCTGACTAAGGATGAACTCTATAATGCCGTACAGTTTCTGGCCGTGACTTTTATACTGTATCCAGTGGTGCCGGATAGGGAGTTTTACGGAGTTATAAATTTCAGGTCTGCAATACTTATTGTAATTCTTGTTTCTCTTATCAGTTTTTTAAGTTATGTGCTCCTGAGAAAGTTCGGCACAAAGCGGGGAATCTGTTATTCAGGCTTTGTAGGAGGCTTTGTGAACAGTGAGGCAACAACAGCCGCGCTTGCAGGTATCTCAAAACGAGTGGATGAAATGGCTGATCCTGTGCTTACCGGAATCCTGCTCTGTAATATTTCCATGCTCATCCGGAATCTTGTATTAGCCCTGATTGTTGACCCGACTGGCCAGACAACTCTTCGTATGCTTCCTCCCCAGGCAGTGGTCATCCTTGCTTCCGTAGCAATAGTTCTCAGGTATGACAAAAAATTCTGTCCAGTAGATGGAGGAGAACTTAAAATTGAATCCCCTTTCTCACTTGGACAGGCGTTTAAATTCGGCTTTGCTTTTACCGTCATTCTGATAGTAGGAAGCTTTGCCTATAAAGTCGCAGGAACTGCCGGCATTTACGTCACTGCCCTCGGCGCTCTTGTTAGCAGTTCGGGAGTGATTGTTTCGGTAACCTTACTTGCAGTAAGTGGAAATATTTCTTATGCAACCGCGGCGAACACTGCAGTGCTTGCAAGCCTGATTAGCACGATTAACAAGATCCTGCTTTCGAAAATCTCCGGTTCTCCCAACCTTTTTGCTCTTGCAAAGAGGACTTTCGGGATAATTACAGTTTTAGGGATCCTTGCTTTACTTTTATGGAACTTAGTGTGAACAGGGTCTGACATGGATTTCTGCTTACATTATAATCTGTTATTGTCTCTCAGGTCTTACTATTGTCTCATACCTAATTTTTAGGGCTCACAATTAAGCTAAGGAACTTTAGTATGAGTACTTACTAAGAACATAATAATTTGAAAAAAGTAAAATGTAGCCTACTTTCCGCACTATTTTTTTTACACATAATATTTTTCGTATTTTTCTCCTCTCAATCTCAGTGCTTTAATTAATTGTTTCCTCATCTAATGCATTGGTTTCAAAGTATGTCCGAAATGGATTTTTGAAAACCACGGACGGTGCTCAGTAAACCCTAAAACGTTAAGGAACATTGCCTTAAGAACAACAGTAGAATGAGAGATGTTGTGACCACTTCTTTTCTTGAGGAGGAGAGCGTCAATCATATCTGAAATACCAAGTTCGTCAAATACGCCAGCAGTAAGGCCATTATGACCAAAATGAATTGCCTGAAATACCAAGTTCATTAAATACGCCAGCAATAAAGCCATAATGGCAGGATGAGTTGTGGATTCAGAGCTAGGAGAGAGTCATCAAGGTAAAAGGAGAGGAGGTTTATAAAAAATAATTGGAGGATTCAAAAATAGAAAATGCGGAAATTTTGCTGCGGAAAGTGCGATGTAGTATTAAAAATATGTACTAAAAAGTAAAATGGGCTTTAAAAACTCATCAAAAAGTAAAAAGTATTTTGAAAAGTGAAAACTGAAGGTGGAAAATACATTTATAAGTATGGACTATCTTAAAAAAGAATAATAAGATTTGAAATTCCCTTAAAAAATACTGTATACTATAATAATAAGAAGTACTGAGCCCTCAAAAAGTCAATAAAGGTTAAATTAAGATTAAACAAAAACTAATAGAGGTTAATAAGGGTCAATAAAATCTAAATGGTTAAGCTTCAAATTGAATATTAGCTTAAAATTATATAAGATTTTGACTTGATCTGTTGATTTCCTAAATTTCACAATCGCAAGATGTGAGGAATAATATGAAAACAAAAATAATTGTGCTGCTTCTTATATTCGGCGTCGTTTTACTTTCAGGATGCACAGGGAATGAACAGCCCTCAACAGAAGAAAATGCAACCCCTGAAGAAACCGTAACTCCTGTGGAAAATACAACTGTTGTAGATACACCGGAAGAAAATGTAACCCCTGAAGAAAATGTAACCTCGGAAGAAAACGTAACTTCGGGAGACAATGTAACTTCGGAAGACAATGTAACTTCGGAAGACGATGTAACTTCGGAAGGCAATGGAAGACTCAATATCTCAACTTCTGAAATTAAGCAAACTCCCTATATGTTAAGACTGATCAATAACAGAGTAAGTTCCTCAAGTCTTGAAATAAAAAAGGGAGAATCAGCTTCTTGGATAAATATGGAAGACAGCCCAAAAAGGATCCTTACCCTCGTAAGTGAAGAAAAGCTCTTTGAGAATACAAGACTTGCGTACAAACGTGCTTTTACATATACCTTCAACGAGACCGGAGACTACCACTTCAATGTTGTCGGCCAGTCCAGAATGAATGTCACCGTTAGTGTTGATGAACCCTGAGAAATAGTTTCTAAAAATTGAATAGTCGAAAGTTCAGGGAATATCAGGCTTGATGAATGTTCTAACTATTTGCAGGAAAGGCCAATAAATTTTGGCCGATAATATTTCCTGGCAACCTATTTTTCAAATTTTTAATAAGGGTTTTTCTGGACAAACGTATATCTTAATTTGCTTTTTCTTAAGTATGCATGGCATTTTCTAAGGCTTTCTAAGACCTTTAGAGTTACATTTTCAAACAATATGCAAAGTAACACTAAAATTAGTTTCTTATTATTAGTTCTTGTTATATGATCTGGATCAGTGCTTATCATCCGAAATTCATACATTTGCTTCAAAAATAACTCCGACTTAAAGGACTGTTCTAAGAAAGCATTATTATTTATAAATGGCTTATATTAAATTGGGAATACAAAAGGTGTAGATTAGCATAAGGGGAAGGGGATTGGCAACAAAAAAAATAATTTTACTCCTGATAGCCCTGTCAGTAATAATATCAGGCTGCTTGAGCTCGGAAGAGGAGAAGAAGAATGGGGAAGAAGACCGGGAGGCAGGCGGCAGTTCAGGAGGCTCGCAAAGACAAAGAGAAGTAAGAACACCTGTAGGAATGCAGGAAGAAACGTGGACTCCAGAAGAGACGGAAACTGAAGGGGAAACGTGGACAACGGAAAAAACGGAAACACAGGAAGAGTTTGAAACACCGGCAGAAATGGGAACACAGGTAGAATTGGACACTCTAGAAAAAGCAGAAATTTCTGGAATACCTAATAAGCCCGAGATGGAGCAAACAGAAGTCTGGAATGGGAAAGGGGGGCAAAATGGAGCCATCCAGCCTGGCGGAACCGTACCGACGTCACACCTTGTGAGGCTTAAGAATTATCTTATGGTTCCTTCAAGCCTGAAAATTAATATCGGAGATACGGTTGTTTGGAGAAATTACCAGGAGTCCAGTGTTCTTACCCTGACCAGCCAGGAGCACCTTTTCGAGGATAAAAGGCTCGCATATGGAAATGCTCTGGAGTATACGTTCAATGAGCCAGGAAGCTACAATTTCAGTGCAAAAGGATATCCGAAAATGCAGACGACCATCACTGTAAAATAAGATCCCAAAGTATAGCAGTTTCAAATGATATATAAAACTATAGTCGAAGGCACAACAAAGGTTTCAGTTCCGGTACCGCCTCCGGATGCAACCTTCCCTCCCTCGGCAGCTCCGGTTTTTTACAATCCGGAGATGGAGCTTAACCGCGATATTAATGTTGCAGCTACGGCTGCATTTGTGGAAAGGCTTCTTGCGAAAAAAGAGCTTCTCAGGGAAGAAGTCCGTTATGTGGACGCTTTTTCAGCGTCAGGGATAAGAGGGCTTCGGATTGCAGGCGAAGTAGGGATCCATGCGACTATGAATGACTGGAGTCCTGAAGCTTTTGAACTTATAAAGGAAAATAGCAAAATTAACGGTCTTGAAGAAAATACCCTGGCTACCCGCAAGAGTGCAAATGTACTGCTTCACGAGCAAAAATACCATATTGTGGACATTGACCCTTTTGGCACTCCTGCGCCCTTCCTGGACGCAGCATCGGCCTCGGTCAGGGGTATGCTGTCGGTTACAGCAACGGATACGGCTCCCTTATGCGGGGCCCACCTGAAAGCCGGGATACGGAAATATGCATCTGTACCTCTTAACACGGAATATCACAGTGAAATGGGACTTCGAGTTCTCCTGGGAGCCTGTGCCAGAGAGCTTGCAAAGCATGAAAAAGGAATGTTGCCCTTGCTTTCCCATGTGACGCGCCACTATGTTCGCACATATCTCGAGGTTCTTCCTGGAACAAAACAGACTGACCGAACTCTAAAGTCAATGGGCTTTAGCATTCATTGTCCAAAATGCGGGTTTCGAGGGCCTGTATACGGACTTGCAGTACATATCGAAAAAGAATGCCCTGTTTGTGGGTCTTTCACACAAATTGCAGGCCCTCTATGGCTTGGGCCATTCAGGGAACAGGCATTCTGTGATGAGGTTATTTCCGAACTTGAAATGCATCCTCTAAACACAAAGGATAAAGCAAAAAAAATAATTACTTTCTGCAGGGACGAACTCGATATACCGATGTTCTATGACCAGCATGTGATCTGTAAAGAACTTGGAGCTTCTGCAACCGGAATAGAAATCTTGATAGAGGCCCTTAAGGCCCACGGATTTGAAGCATCAAGGACTCATTTCAGCGGTACTTCATTCAGAACCGATGCGCCTATTACAGAAATTAAGGAAATAATCAGGGCACTTTCATGGTGAGTTCCTCAGATAAAAATGAAATTCAGAGGTAAAAGTAAAGATTAGGGATTGGCTCGGTATTATATAAAAATATAAATCACTAAAAATCCCAGTATTACATAAACCACTAAAAAATCCCAGTATTATATAAACCACTATATAAATCACTAAAATTCTCAGTATTATATAAACCACTAAAAAATCCCAGTATTATATAAACCATTGAAGGATACTTAAAGTGCTTTGACTCAGATCCAGAAGTAACCCGCTAGAGAAATTCCAATGTGATATTATGTCCGACGAAAATCCAGAAAAGTTGTTTTTGCAGGAAAAACCCACTCGTGCGCTACTGTTTATAGGCTCAATGGGGAAAACCTATGCGTCTGTTATTTCTAAAGAGATAGACTCCACCTTTGCTCATACAACAAGGATCCTCGCGAAAATGGAACAGTGCGGACTTATACGATTCACATTTGAGGGGCGGATAAAGTTTGTCGAACTGACAGAATATGGAAGAGAGGTCGAAGCTGCTCTTAAAGATTTCAAGGATTTAATAGAAGAGAAGCCTTTGAAGGATAAGAAAGAGGAGTCCCGAGATACAGGTCCTGAAAGGGAAGAAACTGCAGAAAAGGAAGGCGCTAAAGAACCTGAACAGGCAGAAGAGCTTGACCCTCTGAGTACTGAAATTTATGAGAAAATTCAAAAACTCAGGAACAAAATCGAAAGTATCCATAAGGATGCAGTAGAGCAGGGAGATAGTAAGGATACGATTTCCCGGAAACTTGGCCCTTATAGTCGGGACATTAAAAAACTCCAGAACCAGATTGAAAGGGCAGAAAGCCCCATTAATGAGACTGTGATCTCAGCCCTGGAAGAAAGTGAAAAGCTTCTGGAAGCTTACCTCAGGAGCTGAGGAATTGTTCAGTTCCCGGTAAAAACAAAGCAGAAGAGAGAATTGGTAGGAAAAAATATGATAAAAATTGTAACCCTCCAGCATATTTACGGAAAGAACCGGGAAAGGATGGCTGGACTTTTGAAAACTCTTGTTGAGAATGAATTAAAAGACCTTGAAGTAAAATTTGAGATTTCTATTACCCCTGAAAACTGGACAGAGTTCACCCTTGAAGGCGAGGATGAGGAAGTGTCTGCGAATCTGCTGACTTCAAGATACGGGACGCCTGCAAAAAAAGCTGAACCCGGAAAGATTTACATGGGTTTTCTTCAGGCCTTCGGAGAGGAAGCTTTTCTGGTCAATATTGGGGTGCCTGTAAAAGTTGAAACCGAGGAACTGAAAGCTCTGGGCAGCGGAAAGCCAAAACAGCTTGCTTCTAGATTCGGCCTTATTCCCCATTTGCCGGTTGAGATTGAGATTATTGAAGCTAATAAGAATTTAAAAGCCCGCTTCACCAAAAAGCAGCTTGATATCTGGTGGAGCTGGATAAAGGCAGCTACTGATAGGGTAACTGTTAATGGGGCAACCCGCTCAGAAATCAAAAGTGCAATTAAAAAAACAGGCCATGGAAGGGACATTTACGAAATTGAGCGCCTGGGGCTGTTGGAACATGCAATCGTGTGCCGGGAAAAAACCGATGGGCCTGGTATAGTTGCAGCAATAGGACCTCGTCTGAAATCCGAGATGGGAGTCGTAATCGGGACTGCTCACTGATAGCTGTACTCTGACAGTGAAAATAGGATAAAGCTCGAAAAATAGGACAAAGCTCGAAAAAGAGCTGGCTTGGGAATAATTTTATAAGTCAGTCAGTTTTGAGAATACAATGCCGCTTAAAATGCGGAGTTACTAATAATAATACATATACTAATAATAATTTATATGTAATACTGTCTATGTAGTAAAGAAATTTATATTGTTATCTTAAAAAGGCAGTGTTCATGCCCTGATCCGTAACATTCGGTTTCGGTAACTCTGTACTCCTTCTCGAGCTTTCCGTTAAGAATTCCTTCAATAATGCCTTCTGTTAAGGTGCAAAAGGGTTTTCCGATTACAGGTATTGATCTGGCTTTGAAATTATCTTCAACCTGGAGAGCAGGGATGTCCACAAGTACGGTAACCCTGCATTTCCCCTGGAATTCCAGAAAATTCCCGATTTCCCTCAGGAGTTCTTCAGGCGTTTCGGATTCAAAAATGGGAGAAATAGACCTTCCTAGATCGTTTCCTATCATTTTTACAACAGGGGTATTATCAATCCCATATGCTTCAAAGCCAAAGTAAAGCGCATGGAGCAGGATTTCTGTGAAACAGAACCTGTCGTTTCCGCATGAAGGAACCTTGTCCAGTAAACTTCTGTAATTCTCAATAAAAGGCTCCTGAGAACAGCCCATGTAGCGGGAAGTGAGATAATAAATCTTTCGGCGGCGATCTCCTGGGTCAAAGTTTTCTTCCACAAGCTCGCATGACCTTAGATTGTTAAGGTGTACGGAAATAGTTGATTTGGCTTTTGCTGTAAATTTTACGATTTCATCAAACGACCTGGGTTCTTCCCTGAGCAAATTAAGGATCTGGAGTTTAACAGGACTGCCTATTGCTACCAGTCCCTTGTCATTGTAAAAAAATTCTGTTTTAGTCTCAGGTTTTGCCATAATATCTTTAGATAAGTTGCATTTAGAATATATAAATCGTTCGCACGCCCACGAATAATCTCATAGTATATATATTTACGAATTTATAAATTTTTTTGATTATATAAGTTAACTCGAAAGTGAAATATTTTGTTTGGGAAAGGAAAGTTTGATTTGGGAATAAATATTTGGGGAGAAGTATACCTTATTCAAAAAAGAGAAATATTTGATTAGGGAGAATGATTTATAAGTAGGAATATAGGTAAGCTAATTATTATATTTCTAACGAAAACAAATAGACAGCAAGTATACCATAAATACCGGATGAAATGCCGGAAAGAATTTGTTAGAAATAATAAAGAAAGAATGGAAACCGCAGATCTATTTGACTTGAGATCTTTAAAAAAAGCAAAGGGGAAAGTACATGGGATTATTCAAAAGGATGGAGACAGTATTAAAATCGAAGATGAATACAGTGCTTAACAGGATGGAAGACCCACGGGAAACGCTGGACTATTCCTATGAGAAGCAGCTCGAACTTCTCCAGAACGTAAAGAGAGGAGTTGCGGAAGTTACAAGCTCAAAAAAGCGCCTCCAGCTCCAGCGTGCAAAACTGGTTCAAAATATAGACAAGCTTGAAAGGCAGGCAAAAGATGCAGTTGCCGCTGACCGTGAGGATCTCGCAAGGCTGGCCCTAGAGAGAAAAGCAGCCCTTGCACAGCAGGTCGAAGGGATCGATAGGGAAATTGCAGAGCTTGAGAAGCAGCAAGAAAAATTGATAGCTTCGGAAAAGCGCCTTTCAACGAAAGTGGAGATTTTCAGGACTCGAAAAGAGTCGGTTAAAGCTCAGTATTCAGCTGCTGAGGCCCAGGTGAAAATAAACGAATCTGTTACCGGTATCAGCGAAGAAATGGCAGATGTAGGCCTTGCGCTCGAAAGGGCCGAAAATAAAACCGAAGAAATGAAAGCGCGGGCTGAGGCGATTGACGAACTTATGGAAGCTGGCACACTCGAAGACCTTACAGGCGGCAGGGACGAAATTGATAGGGAACTTTCAAAAATCAGTGCCCAGAGTAATGTAGAATCCGAACTCGCTAGGCTTAAGGCCGAGTCTGGAAAAGGGTCTGAAAAAGCGAAAACCGGAGAAGAAGGCACGGAAGAACGAAAGGAGGTCTGAAGTTGATAATCAGGATTATGGGTGAAGGCCAGTACAGGGCACCTGAAGCTCTCTGTGACGAACTGAACCAGATTGATAACCGGATCGTTGTTCTTGTTGAGGAAGGAAAAGTCGAGGAGTTCCGAAGCGAACTTGCCAGATTGATCTCCAAAATAAAAGAAAAAGGGGAGCCAATTGAAGCGGAAGAGCTTCTGGAATCCGACATTATCGTACCCCCTGAGGACCTAAGCCTTGAGGAAGCAAAAGACGTGTTTAAAGGCGCAGGAATCTTTGAGGATTGAAGCTGTAACCTAAGAACAATTAATAATAAGCCCTAAAAAATCTACGAACAATTAAGAACAAATCTCAGAACAAGCCCTAACAAATTAAAGAATGAATCTAAAAAAAATAATTTTTCGGCACCGATAATAAGAAATAGCAGGCCCTAAAGGCCTGCGTTCACCGAATAACCATTACTGGAATCCTTGAATGCCTTACGACCTTTTCTGCAACACTGCCAATTAGGAATTTTTTGATACCTGTAAGACCATGTGTGCCCATTACTATAAGGTCAATATTGTTTTCCTGGGCATATTCAAGGATCTCATCAGTAGGAATGCCTTTCAGGAATACGGGCTTGACTTTAACCCCGGTTTTTTCTCCCATTTTTTCCACATCGCCAATTGCAGCTTTTCCTTGATTCTTAAGATATTCTTCCAGTCCTTCGCTCCAACCTTTAACTGTTCGCGTAGCTAATGCATGCTGAGTTGAAATTACATAAAGGGCATGCACTTCAGCACAAGCCATCTTTGCAAGATTCATTCCATAAGAAGTTGCTTTTTCTGCATTTTCCGAGCCGTCGGTTGCAATCAGAATTCTTTTGAAATGACTTACTTCCGTTCTATCCGCTCCCTTTTATGATATGATAAAGGTATATATTTTATCCTTGCTTTAAAATTCATCTATTCTTATTCTAGAGTAATATACCTTAAAATTTAACTCTAATGCGTGAAATCCCCTTCTTCGCCAGCTTCCGTTGAGAACCGGCAGGTGGCAGGTGGGGGATGAAAGCCGTCAAGTTCAAAGAATACTCTTTAACAAAAATTATTTATTTTTTTAAACTCTATTACTCTCGGATGTTAAAAGCCTATAAATACCGAGTCTACCCCAACAAAGATCAGAAAAGACTTATAAAAGTACATTTTGGAGCTTGTAGATTTGTCTATAATTGGGCTTTAGAACAGAAGATTAAAACTTATGAACAATACAATAAATCCATCTCACGGTTTGACTTACAACGAATTTTAGTTCATGAAGTAAAACCTGCTAATGAATGGTTGAAAGAAGCTAATTCTCAGTCTTTGTTGGCATGTTTAGTAAACGTGGAATCAGCTTTTACCAGGTTTTTCAGGGAAAAGAAAGGATTTCCCAGGTTCAAATCTAAGAAAAATCCTGTTCAATCATATCAAATGCCACAACATTATACAGTAGATTTTGAAAAGAGTCTTGTAAAACTTCCTAAAATTGGAGAAGTTAAAGCAATTCTTCACAGGCGGTTTGAAGGCACTCTGAAAACAGCAACCATATCAAAGACCTGCACAGGAAAATACTATCTCAGTATTCTTGTTGAAGACGGAAAAGAACTCCCTGTAAAACAGGAATTCTCAGAATCTACTACAGTGGGAATAGATGTTGGTATCAAGGATTTTGCAGTTCTTTCTACAGGTGAAAAGGTTGAGAACCCTAAATACCTGAAAAATTCTCTTATCCGGTTGAAAGTTCTGCAAAAAAGAGTAAGTAGAAAAGTTAAAGGTTCTAAAAATCGAGAGAAAGCGAAACTGTTACTTTCAAAACTCCACGAAAAAATAAGCAATCAGAGAAATGATTTCCAGCATAAACTCTCTTCTAAACTTATTAGCGAGAACCAAGCTATTGCTCTGGAAACTCTGAATAAAGGGATGCAGAAGAACCACTGTCTTGCACAGGCTCTAATTGATTCTGCATGGAGTAGTTTTGTTACAAAGTTGGAGTATAAAGCAGATTGGTTCGGTAAAACTATCCTGAGAATAGGAAGATTTGAACCATCTTCTAAACTTTGTAGTGTTTGCGGATATTATAACTCTAATCTGACTCTTGATGCTAGAGAATGGGAATGTCCTGATTGTAAAACAAAACATGATAGAGACATTAATGCTGCAATCAATATCAAAAAATTCTCACTTCAAGATCAAAATCTTATAGTTATTTGACACTATTATAGTTATTTGACACCTGCAGAACGCGGGGAAGGGCCTGGGGACTTGTTCTCAAAAGAGAAAGGAATGAACCAGGAAGCTTCTCCCCCGAAACTGAACCGAAAGGCGAAGAATTAAGGGAGATGTCGTTCATATCAGATACTTTATTTAACAGCGGATAATATTTGTTCAATGTATTCTAAAGTATAATCTGAAATTTAAATGAAAGATATTTATAGGAGTGAAAAGTCCTGAGTATTTTTATTGAAATTCACGAATTAAGGTGGTAGATTTTGTCAAAAAAACGAATCTTAGTTGTCCTGCTCATTCTTGCAGCATTTCTCAGCTTTGGTTGCGCCGGTAAAGGGAGAACGAATTTATCGGTCTCAAATAATGAGACAGAAATAAACGTCAGTTTTCCTAATTCAGGCGAGGGCAGCTGGTGCCCTGTAGGTTCTCAGCTTCAGGTCAAAGACCCGACTACCGGAAAAATCCTGAGTTTGACAATTACCGGAACCGAAAAATTTGAAAACAAAACTCTCTGTAAAGCTTGTTTAGAAACCGGTACTGAAGGAAACATTTCTAGATTCGAATATATGTGGTCCGAAGATAAGAATACCACGATCTGGACAAAGTACGGCGCGGATGGAAATATCTCAATGAGATTCATCAACGTGGACGGAAAAAAGACAATAATTGATGGAGCCGGAAGGACGCTTGAGTTTGGAAACTCGGAAGAAGTTTCATCAAATCCAGTATGAAAAGGGTCAACGTTTTTCTTTTTTCTTGCTTTCCACAAAAAATGGACTTATCTCTCCCGTTTTTACCATTTTATGCTTTCACTGACTCAATATCAAAATCCAGTGATGAACATAAAATTAAAAATTACTATATTTTGTCCTAGATTCGGCAGGTTAACGCAACTAGAGATATATATTTTCATATTTCTCTCCCATGAGATTCAATATTTTTCCAGTGGATTTTTTCCATATTTTAGGAAGTTTCTCATCGATCAGTTTGTCAACTTCAAGCTCTCGGTAAACTCCAGCAATGAGACCAAGATGACCTAAAAATCTTGTACGTTTTATTGAGGGTTCAACTCTTCAACTGTTGTTTTTATCTGCCATGGAAGATCAAGAAATATGGAAATTAAAAGAAATATGGAAATTAAAAGAAATATGGAAATTAAAAGAAATATGGAAATTAATTACGAGTTTATCCCATAATTAAAAACCGCTTCTCTAAATGTCGAATCGGGAATGATCAATGGTTTTCAGATCACGGAAAATAGTTCTGAAACTTTTATCTATTAGAGGATAAAATTGGTTTTGGGATAGGTTCTATATTAACTTATATGTTTATCTGCCGAATCTAGGATAATAGAAGTAACTTACCACAAAAATGGAATTAATCTATAACGAACTCTTTGACAGTATTCTGTATAGCCTTGTAGATTTTGAGATAGAAACTTTTCTTCATCAAGAAGTCTCCAGATAATTACCAGTGTAAGGGGAATGAATATAAGTAAGCTCCACCACGATCCAAGCGCGAGAGGGGTGCCTAACATTATGATGAGACCACTCACATACAGTGGATGCCGAACTATACTATACGGTCCAGTTGTTATTACTTTTTGATTAGTGGTTACTTCAACAATTGAAGATGCAAAAGCGTTTTCTCTGAAGACAAGAAAGAGTAGAAAAAATCCTGACACTACAAGAATGTCTCCCAGAACTACAATGCAGAAAGGGATGTGCGACCAACCAAAACGATGGTCAAATGCGGAAATAACGAGAAAGGCAATAAATAATAAGATAACAAAAAAATGCGTAATCTTCTGAATTTTTTCTTTTTCAGCGCCTGGCCCCGCATTAACCCTACGAGCCAGAAGTTCAGGGTTTGTCTTCCATAAATAAAACGTAATCGTCGCTGATGATACAACGTATATAATTGAATAAACCCACGCTTGCCAAAAATTAAATGAACCTGCAGGAGCGAAAAGGAACAAAACGATGATGACAATCAGCTCTACAAAGCTAAGCAGAGTTTTTATTTTTAGACTAGAAGTGGTTTTGTCAGCAGTACTCATTCAATTAACTCTCCTCTATTGTGGAAATTACAGCTGTGGAAGTTACAGCTGGTAATCACTTTTCGGATAAGCTCTTATTTAGCAATGCGTCCTAATATGTAGCTTACAGAGAGGAAGACGGCAATAGCAAGAATGGCGTAAATTACAAAAAGCAAAAGTGAACCGTACTTACTCAGGATAGAATTTGTGTTATTTATCTGCTCGTTTGTCGGATACATAATATCTTGCTTGTCATTACTGTGATCCAACCCCAGGGCATGCCCCAATTCATGTTTTGCAATGGCGAACATTGCAGTATCAGTATATGGGACCCACTCTCCCCATTGAGAAAATCCAACTCCAAGCGTTATATCTACGCGTATAAATCGTCCATTGACACTATATGGAATGGCATCACCTGCAACTCCAGAAGGGACACCCTGTTCTTTCTGCAGGTCTTCGACCCATCTTATCCTGATATCAGCTTTTTCGGAATCTACGATTTTAAAAACAGGGGTATAGTCCAGTTTTCCATTTCCTCCTTCTTCCCAGTAATTCAGAGATTTTTGTACCTGTGTGTAATAAGTAGGACTATAATGTGGAGGAACACTTTTGTTGTCTATATACACGGTGATAGGAGAATGATCCCATGGGTGATCTAAAATTCTTGGATAATTAAACTCAGAAGCTGCCGGGGTAATGGGCAAAATAAGTGCCGTTAGCAATAGTAAAAAGAGTAATCTTACTCCGGGAATAATGTTTCGGGTAATATGAATCTGCCTCCGTATTATTAGTTAAATGATCCTGAGAACTTTAATTCGATATTATCAACAAAACACACTTAAAAGCAATTGCTGATCTACAAAGGAACTAAGAGCAATCTGCAAAGAAGAAATGTGAGACAATTGATCTGGCTTATTCTTTCTTTTTGTTTGTTAACCAATTGGATTCGCTGTTTGCAGAGATAACTTCATCCATAGTTTTCAATTGTCCTCCCTCGCTGTTTCCTTTGCTAATATGTGAACGTACTTTCATGAAGTAAGCCAGGGCTGCAATGGGCAAGGCATAGCCTATTCCGTATACCGCTAAATCTATCTCTCGCGGTTCAAAGATAACGCTCAAGAAATTAACCCCCAGTACGACAACAGTGAGCCCCACGAGGTTTAATTCTAGCTCTTCAAGATTGTTCACTTTCACCCATTCCGGTAAGGGTAGCGGCTGGATAAACAACTGGTATAGCCCAAAAGATGTAAGGAAAAGCACTGTACCGACTAAGAAGAGGTGGACAGTCTCCACAATTTCAACAATGATACTCCCTTCTGGACCTTCTTTTGACATTCCGGCAATGAGTTCTTCCATAAAGTGAATAATATCTATGCCGCCTTTAACAAATAAGACGCAAGCAGCAATCGCCAACCCTATCACTGGGATCAACACGAAAAAACGCATTCCTGCAATGAATCTTACAACTTTCATTGGCAGACTCCTTCTCGCTTTCCCCAGATGCCCACCAGGATATTTGGTTTATTTTCTTCCATTCTTAATCCCCCAATAGGATGATTAATCCGTCTTTCCACAGATCTCCACTCAAAAGTAGTATTTTTCACAATTTTTCCCCCTCAACCTTATTATCTTGCCCTTAACTTCATCCATGTTAGCAATTTTGGTTATCACCTTTGAATCAACTTTCACTTTTACTTCTGTAATTTCCCTCATCAGCACAAAAGCCCATTTCAAAGTGGGCTTTTGAGTTTGCTTTTTAACCTGATCAGGTATTGTTTCCCCTGTTTCTTTTAGCCTTTTTCTTAGCTTCCATTCCGCCACTGAGTAAACCATCAGAATTAAGACCATTACTATGGATAAAGCTTCAATTCTTTGAGGTTTTTCAAATAAACTTCTGAAACCCTAAAGCTCTTATCTTTAATGAACCTGAACTCTTTTTCCACTTTACTCTGGTTTTTGTAGTGATACAGCATCTTTTCAGCATCAAGATTAATGTCGTTGCTGGCGATTATAAACTTTCCTTGATACTCATTTTCATTCAGTGTAATTTCTTCGTTTCTGGTTGCTTCTGTACTTATAGCATAGTGAACGATATTTCCTGGTTTGAAATCAAGATCAGAAATCAACAAGTCTTTTGAAAAGTTTAGTGTTGAAGGTACACGAGTGATCCACTTCATGCCTCCTCTCATTGATTTGACGTTATTGGCAGAGTACAAAGCACTGTCAGCTATGTAATAAACATGTAGTCTCCATGAAGGATAAAATTAGTAGTTTCAGATTGGATAAGTTGAGTCCTGATGTTAACAATTTCCAGCATTTTCAGGGCAAGCTTCATGAAAAGGTGAGTAGAATCTGCTTTATATATTTCATCAAGAGTTCGCCCTAAAATATCATCAGTAAGGTAAGAAGCACTGATCCCGGTACCAAGGAGCCTTTCAACACGAGAGGGTTTCAAAGTACTGAGAATATATGTAAAGACAGTTGTCTACGAAACCAGGACAGTTGAGAATCATCGCTTTTAATACAATAGAATGAGCTAATTTGTGCTGTCCAAACTTGGGCAGCACTTCATCAATCACTTTTCCAATTTCAAGTCCATCATAAATACCAGAAACGATTCCATGATGGTCAAGAAAACTTGTTGTAACAAGCACAATGAAAATCGAAGAAAGAGAGGACATTTGTGATATTTATTTGAGTTCATCCCAAAACTTGAAATTTGCTTCTTAGGGCTTGCATTTTGAATAATCAATCAAGCTCATGATCATGAAAACAATTCTAAGAATTCCCAACGATTAAGAGTAAAGTGGCTTTTGAGATAGGCTCATTAACTAAAAAATAGATAAATTCGTCAGACATCTGCGGAAAGACAGGTAAAAAATATAGATTGGGAAGACAAAATTATAATTGCTATTGATGGTAAATGATATCCTATTATTTCTCAAATATACTCTTTTATAGGCATAAATTTATTATGATAGTAAATTCTATCCATTATTGTTTTTGTCTTGATTTTTGTCGACACAGGCGAAAGCTTAGTACTACTTAAAAACTTATTACTGTTTATCCCAATTCGTTGTCTGTCTCAGTATTGTAATATAATTGTGTTTTTGTGATGAGGACAGGTTGAGGAAGATATCTCTAGATTAGGTTCCTTCAAAGGAATTACCAGAATAAGTGCAAATTATATGGATGTTTGGAAACCGGAATGTTTCGATTTATTTAATTTGGAGAGTAGGTGCAAAAATAATGGAAATTGAAATTAAAGATCTTTCAAAGGCATACATGCCGGAAAAACCCGTGCTTTCAGGAATCAATCTCGAGTTTCGACCTCCTTCCATTGTGGGATTAATAGGGCCAAACGGGGCCGGAAAAACTACCTTTATGAAAGTTCTTGTTCGGCAGCTCCTTGCATCGACCGGGTCAATAAAAATTGACGGAACGGACATAAGCAAAAGTGAAAATTATCTCAAGAACCGGCTTGGGTACCTACCCCAGGAATTTGGCCTTTATGAGGAACTAACCGTATACCAGTTCCTGGATTATATGGCGCTTTTAAAGGGTCTAGGTCGTGAAAAAAAAGAGCGGATTGAAAGTTGCATAGAAAAAACCGGGCTCTCCGAAAAGAAAAATTCCAGAATAAGGACTCTTTCAGGGGGGCAAAAGCAAAGAGTTGGAATTGCACAGGCTCTTTTGAATGATCCCGAACTTCTTATTGTTGACGAGCCTACTGTTGGGCTTGACCCGGCTGAAAGGGTAAGGTTCCGAAATCTTCTGGCCGAAAATGCGAACCACAGGCTTGTGCTTCTCTCAACTCACATTATTGAAGACGTGGAATCGATTTGCAACCGGCTAATTGTCCTGAACAGGGGTGAAATCCTCTTTGACGGGAATCCTGTAGAACTGATTAAAAAGGCTGCGGGGCATGTAGGTGTGCTCGACTCTGACTGTGAAGCTAGTCCTGATATTGAAACGGACTGTATAGTGACTTCAAGGCTTATCACAGAAACCGGAGCCCAGTACAGAATTGTAGGAGATAAGCTTCCTTCCGGCATAAAACCCGTAACTCCTTCGCTTGAAGATGCTTATATGTATTTGATTACACAGAGCGGATGAGAGGGTGTAAAATGGCAAATCGAATTCCTTTTTTGTCAGGCTTCTCCTTTCTTTTCAATGAAATCAGGCTAATTTCCAGATCAAAGCTGGCACTGATGTCCATATTCCTGGCTGTCCTGGCTACAGTACTGGGGCTGAAAGCTATCGATTATACTAATGAGCGTAGCCTGGTGGGGCTCGCAAAAACCTCTTTTACCGTAGCTCTTGGACCTGCACAATACGCAGCAATAGCCGGTTCCTTGCTCTTTGCAGTTCTGACGCTTATGCTGTTGAGCAAGGACCACAGGAATAACAGCACGAGCCTTTTGAATACATCCTGTAATTATTCTCAGCTGCTGGTATTCCGTACGGCAGCAATCCTCTCCATCGGGATTTTTACAGTAGTGCTGGGGGGAATTGCCTTATATGCAGTCCAGGTATTTGTCCTGGAAATTACCTTTGATCCTGTAGTTTCTCTGTCCAGTCTGCTAGTAATTACGCTTGCAGGAATCTTTTTTACAGTCCTGATCTGCAGTGGACTTTACCTGATTACGGAAAACCTGGATATCTCTTTTCTTGCATACTCTATTCTTTTTTTCATGAGTATAGGTAGCTCAAATTACCTGTTAAAATGGGTTCAGACTTCGGCGGTGATGTATTCTGACTTCGGAGGAATCCTTCCGGTTTTTAAGTTTGTTCTCTACAACCGTCTTCTCTGGACTTTTGTTTCCACCGGGATTTTTGCCGTCGGGCTGCTGTGCAGAAGACGATATGAATCAAATTTGAGCTTGTCTTTGAAGCTCAATGCAAAGCAGCTCTGGATTCCTGTTCTGGTTCTGCTGCTTCTGGGCGCTTCTCTTTTCGTCTATATCAACGAACCCTACATTAACCGAAATGACAGTGTATTCAAAACCGAACTTAAGGCAAATGAAAATGTAAAACTAACTCATGTTTCCTCGAATGTTCAGTTATTTCCTGTAAACCAGAACCTTTCGGCCAGGGTACTCTATGAATTTGAAAAAGAATCGGGCATTGAATACATTGATTTTATCACAAATTCAGGGCTTCATATAAAAAAATTTACTGTGAATGGAGTTGAGGCTCCCAATTCCTTAAAGAGGATAAAAGGAACGGACAGGGTACGTTTGGAAGTCCCTGCCGAATCAAGGAACGTTACCATAGATATTAGCTACGCAGGCAGGCTCAAATATCCTTCTTCAATCGGCTTTCCCGGTTATATCTCAAAGGAGAGCATATACCTGCTGGAAAACTCACACTGGATTTTCGAGCCCCTGACCGGTTCACAAGATATGATAGAGATAAAGGGTTCTGTCACAGCTCCGAAGAACCTGGTAATGGTCGTTCCAGGGGAATTAACAGGAGTTCTGGAAGAACACGGCCGAAAAACCTGGGAATACAGTGCCCTTTCCAATGATTTTTCACCCGGAGTCTTTGCAGGGAACTACGAAGTAAAAAAGATGCTGGCTGGCAGTACTGAGATCGAGTTCTATTACAGTCCAAAACACAGGGCGTATATAGAAGCCCTTGGGATTGAAAACTATTTAATAAATATTGTTTCCTATTATGAAAAAAACATAGGTGTCTATCCATATCAGGAATACCCTCTAAAAATAGTAGAAAGTTCTATCTATAAGACCGGCGGGCATTCCACCCTGAATATCGTAACGGTTTCAGAATATGTGTTTAACAGGGAATTGGGCAGGGAAATTGGAGGAGATTCAGATAGCTTTTCCCCTGATCTTACCTCTCTTAAAGACATCACCTTTGTTGGGGATATGGACCTGTTAGCCCATGAAATCGCTCATCAGTGGTGGGGAACAGGAGTTTTCGTGGAGGAAAATCCCCCCTGGTCTTCGGAAGGGCTTGCAGATTACCTGGCCTACAAATACATAACAGAAGAGTTTGGTTCCTATGCATCGGCATATATCCCTGCAATGTGGAAAGGCAGGGTAGATTCCATGGAAAACAGTTATTACTATGCGAATCCGAAAATGCTGGAAAACCTGCCTGAGAAACAGAGACAAAAGTATGAAATGGAGACTCGAAAAATAGAACTTTATTCCCAGATGCCTATGCTCTTGCTGAGAGCCGAAGAGCTGCTTGGAGAAGATTCATTTTTTATAAAGTTATCGGATATTTATATGGATTACAGGTTTAAATCCCTTTCTTATGAGGAATTCCTGTCTTCAATAGGTCTGAGTGAAGCCGATCTTGATGAAAACCCGGTAAAGGGTAAAGAAACAGGGACAGAAGAAACAGCAGAGAGGGAGGCGGTTTTCGATGAATAAGCCCTCAACAAATAATTTCCCTAACCTGCTGAGAGTCTTGAAATATGAAGTTTTGAGGCTGGTATATAATAAAAAATATTTTTACATGGTCCTCATCGAGTCGCTATTTGCCTGTTACATCCTGACAAATTTTGTATTTGGGGGAAAAGACGGTACGGCTCCTTTCTCAAAATGGACGTATTCGGAATTTCTCTCCCTTATAGGGCCACTTTTATCAATCATCCTTGTTCTTCTCTGCATGTCCGTCTTTTCGGAAAAAGAAGTTGCGGTTCGAAATATCATATTTTCTACCCCGCTTTCCGAACCAAAATATTATCTGCTAAAAACCTCGGCAATCACGGCTGTTTTCGTACTTACTGCTTCTTTGCCGATTTTATTGAGCTTTGCGTATTATGCCCATTACTTCAATTTCTATGCTTATGCTGAGTTCACGCTCCCCTTACTGTTATTTCTGTTGCCTTCTCAGATCTTTGTACTGGGGCTTGCCATGGCGGTTGGGAAAGTCCATTCCAGACTGCTTTATCCTCTTTTGCCTCTTGTGCTGTTTCTAGGATTTTTTAATCCGAGGCTCCCCGCGTGGTTTGATCTTTTTGGGAATAATTTCCTTTCGTGGCCCCTGCGCTGGTATTTGGGGATCATGGAGGGTCCAATACCCTATATTCTGCCCTCTGAATTCCTCTACAGCAGACTGGTTTTCATATTTATGGGCGTCATTATGTTTGCATTTGCCTGTAGAAGGTCTAAAACCTGAGTTCCGTCGTCTGTTCCTGCAGGACTTATCCTGGAATGCAGAGGTGAATATTATAATTATATTTTTTAGCGGAAGGAAAATTTTTAATATTAGTTAGCCCAATTATATACTCCTTTTTCCACTTATGGGGAGCAAAAACGGAAATTTCCAGGCTTCTTGAATAAATGGACCATCATTATTTAAAAAATTTAAAAGAATGTGAATTCTTAGAGGAATACAATGATATTACCTGCAATGTCTTCCTCTATGTCAAGAAAATTAATTCCCTGGGCAATCCCACGATCTCCGAACTGACAAAGGCCATGGAGGTCAGTAAACCCTCTGCCAGCAACATGGTTTCTAAAATGGCGGGAAAAGGTCTGCTGAAAACAAAGGCTTATCAGAAAAACTGAAAGATCTGACTGCTTAAACTTACCAATAAAGGAAAAAAGGTAGTTGAGATCGAATACTGAGCCGATATGAGGTTCTATGAAAAGATCCAGAAAATTCTGGATGAAGAAGAATTTGAGGTTATGGAGAAAAACTCTTTGAGAAAATCATTTCCGGGCTTGATGAGGAAAAAGTATGACAGATGAACGGGAAATGAGGTCTGCAAGTATTGGAAAGCTTTTTCTGAAATTCGTTCTCCCGGCAACTATCGGATTAATTGTTGCTGGAATCCAGGGAATTGTTGACGGTTTCTTTGTCGGGAATGCTGTAGGCAGCCAGGGGCTTGCAGCGATAACTCTTGCATTTCCTGCACTTCTAGCCATAATTGCTGTAGGACAGATGATAGGGATCGGGACTTCAAGCCTTGTAGC
Organism: Methanosarcina barkeri str. Wiesmoor; assembly: GCF_000969985.1. GTDB lineage: Archaea > Halobacteriota > Methanosarcinia > Methanosarcinales > Methanosarcinaceae > Methanosarcina > Methanosarcina barkeri_B. Next base: position 1,902,873 of record NZ_CP009526.1, read on the forward strand.
CCTGGCCCTTGGCAGAAATAATCGGCAGGAAGCTCTCAAGCTCGTACATACTGCTTTTCCCATGCTTCTGTTTGTGGGAATAGGGCTCACCACAATAGGGCTGGATGCTTCGGGATCTTATCTCCATCTCCTGGGAGCTTCTGGTTCAGTCTTTAGCATGGCAAATAGTTATCTTAGAGTCCTATTCTCAGGCTCGATACTCCTGATTCTGTCCATTGCTCTCGAACCTCTTGTAAGAAATGATGGGAAACCAAGACTTGCTATGACATGTGTGGTTGCGAGTGTTCTCGTAAACATGGTTCTTGACTACTTATTTGTCGTGCGAATGGAAATGGGGGTTACCGGGGCTGCAATAGCCACGGTTATTGCTTTCTCTCTTTCCGGAATTCTGCTAGCTCTGTATTTTTTCAGCGGATGGGCTGGGCTGAGGCTAAAACCCCGTTCCCTCTCTCTGGAGCCGAGAATAATTATCAAAATTATGAGAACAGGCTTTCCTTCCTTTGCAATGCAGTTTTCAACTTTCATCCTGCTCTTTGCGAACGAGTACATGCTGCTCAGTTACGGCTCGGAACTCGCAGTTTCAGGCTATGGAATTATAGGTTACGTTTTCTCGATATTCTCCTTGATTTTTGAAGGAATAGCAGTTGGCACCCAGCCAATCCTCGGTTTTAATTACGGAGCCCGTTGTTATTCCCGTGTTGCAGGGACCTTGAAGATAGCTGTTATCTCCTGCCTTGTGGCCGGATTGATTGGTTTCATGCTTCTCTCTATGTATCCGGAACAGTTTATTCTCATCTTCAATCGCGACAGCCCCGAACTCCTGGAAATTACTCTTAATGGAATGGAGATTTTCGTGTTTTCCCTCCTTACCCATGGGACGGTTATGCTGGGTTCCGTATATTTCCAGTCGATAAACAAAATCAGATATTCTCTTTTCATCCAGCTAGGAACAGTTTTTCTCTTCCTCCTTCCTCTGCTCTGGATTTTACCTTCTTTACTTGATCTTAATGGAGTCTGGCTTGCAACCCCTGCTGCGGAATTTCTGATGTTCCTGGTCGTGCTGGGCTTGCTCTGGAAAGAGTTCGGTTTTCTCAAGAATGGGATAACTGTAAGTGAGGAAGGAAACTTCCCTGCTTCTGAGATTGTATTAACTACCAACGAAGATTAAACTGGGTCTCTTTCCATATGCCTCCTATGAACACTAATGTCAGAACTTCCCTGCATATGGAGTTTAAGACCATAGTATTGAGGGAGTAAAAACCGCATCGCCCTTTTCCAAGGTCAATCATAACCCGCTGTTTCTGTTGTGAGCATTGCAGGCACGGGTTTTAGGAAAACGACGGGTGCTTGGATTAGAAAAAGTAAAGAACTGCATTATTTAGCAACCCTTTTTCCTGCCGACTGATTTTTCTCTAACCCGGCTTTTTTGAGTTCTCAACTCATTTGCAGAGGATCTACCTTCATGTACTCCCGCAGCACGGTTGTTGCGTAACTTCCCTTTGGCAGCATGAACTCAAGCACAGCTTTTAACTTTCCCGGGTTCAGTTCGTCTTCAGCAACCTCAAACTTCGGTTCAACCTGAAGGAGGAGTTCCCGCCTGGTGCCTTTCGAACTCATCTCAGGAGTTTCTTCTATATTGAAGCCTTGCAGAGGGACTTTGAGTTCATCGAGAACTGCCTGTTCGACCTCTCCAGGAATGCCTGACGCAAATTCTGTATTATGGCCCGGAAGGGGAGCGGTTATGAAGGCCCGTTTTTTCTTAATCAGGCGGTTCATGGCATTTACGGTTTCTGTGGTGGCTTTTTCGGTTTTTGAAGAATCCGGCAGGCCATGTTCATTCTTGAAACAGACAACATCACCTTCTACGGCCTCGTTTAAGGAAAGGCCTTTTTCGATCCTCCTGCACAGGATTATGTTATATATGTAGGACTGGTAGCCGTGCACAAACATCCTGTAAAGGTTTTTCGGGAGAACGAGAAAAGCTCCTGCAAAGTCATCCGGGTTTGCGATCAGATGATTCATCATTGCTCTTTCATGCCCGAGGTGGAGAGGATAGATTTTCAGGCCTTCTTTGAAATCGAGGGTCTCTTTAACAAACTGGCGGGCTTTCCGTGTATCTTCTGGCTCATCAGGGAAGGGTTCGGCAATATATAGCAGGGCAGCCTTTTCAAAATCTCCCTCAACAATGGCTTTTCCTACAAGATGCGTGACAGGACGTACCGAGCCAAAGCGCTGGATCCCGAAGAAGTTCGGAACTCCGTTCTGAGCCAGGATCTCGTTTGTGGTCTTTTCGAGCAGTTTGTGTATCTCCTCACTCGAGTGGGTTATATTCCGGATAGTAATTCTGAAATTGTTTCCCCACAGGTCTCCGAGTTCAACGGATTTTCGGGAGCGACCAAGGACTTTCAGCTCTACATCTTTTAAATGGATCTTCTCAATTTTCTGGGCGTCAATGTCAAAAATACTGATTTTCTGAGTGGTAAGTGCACGCTTGTCCTTTGTGCCTGCAACGCTGATTCGCTTCTGGCTTACCTGGAGGATTTTTGCAAGAGTCCGGGTCAGGTGATGTGTGTCCCAGTCTCGCTTTATGAGTTCAAGAATAAGGTATTTCCCTTCCTGTCCTTCCTCCCGGTTTGTAATTTCTTTAACAATAAAATCCTCCACTTCCTGCCGAAGCTGCCCTCCGAGGCCGTCAGTATCCGTGGAGTAAAGAGTTATTCCGATCTGTTTTTCAATTTCCGGCACTTGCATGAGTTAAAAACGCTCCTCTATTACATGTTTTGTGAGAATTATAAGGACCACCTGGGGTTGATATCAATAGCTTTTACTTCGTTTGTGTCTACAAAGGTCCAGCTTCTATATGTTTCGTTTCCTTCAGCAGCTTTAACTCTTGCCTGGGCCGTTTTTCCGGGAAGCCCACCTGCATAAAGACTCGAGGTAGGGTCGAGCATCAGCCAGGAACCGTATTCATCGGTCAGGTAATTTACATCAACGTTTCCGTAATAAGCTCGCACTCCTTTGACTGCAGCATCTGTCGAATCGGTTCCATTGCCTATATATACCGCTGCAAAGGCATGCGTATTGGTCAGGTAGACCCGGGTTGTGCCTCCTACAGCCTCGAGCATGGATGAAAGGAGAATTGCCTGGTCTTCACAATCCCCGGCTCCTATTTTCAGAGTAACATTGGCTGGCTCCCAGATGTCATTACCTCTTGGGTCACTTACGTATTCGACCTTTTCTTTTACCATGTCAAAGAGGGCACAGACCTGATACATATTATATGCTCCAGGATATGCGCGAGCCACCTGGACTGCCTTTTCCCTTATAGTCGGTTCGGCTGGCTCCACAAGTTTATTTATGGTCTCAAAGTAAGGCGAAGGATTGTGTCGGTATACTAGCTTTGATTTTTCTGTCATTGGCTTCAGGTTTACAGTAAAGTTTTTCAGAGGATAAGGTCCGTAGTCGTGCCATTTTCCTTCCGAGGTCGAGGCAAGCAGCCAGAGGACAATACTGAAATTGGCTTTTTTTTCCTCAGGAATCTGAATCGCGATTACTCCAAGATACTGCTCTTCGCCAGGATTGACCAAAACTCCGCAGTCCTCAGAATAAATCCGGCTTTCAGAGGCATTAACCGAAACCCCGTATCTATCTATAAAAATTGAGTTTCGACCTTCATTTTTGATATTGATTCTAACATAGCCCATTCCCCCCTGGAAAAAATCTGAAGTCTGGTAGTTGCTGCTCAGGGAGAAGCCAGGCTGCAACAGAGTTCTCAGGATGGGAGTGAGTTCGCTTTTCCTGGGGGAGTATGTGGGTGTTGCCGGGAAAGTAAATAAAGCCGGTTGAGGTGTAAAAACACTCTCCTGGCTTTCGGGATCCAGTTCTGAAGAGATATAACCTGTTACTTCTTCTCTGAAATTCTCAATCGAATCCGAAGACAGAACTCCAGTGAATGCGGCGAGTACGAGGAATATGCATAAAACAGCAATTATTGAAGCTGCCTCTCTTCTTCTTGAAGCCTTTGAATCCCTCATGGTTTTCTCCTGAATCAAACACAGGCGGAATCTCTTTCCCCTTTGGAATAGCTATTGCATCGATAGCCCATCCTAGGTTTGATTTTAGTACTATTTTTCAAAATCTGGTTTTCAGGTTCTTGACACTTAAACAAGTTTAAGGTTCCGTGTAACTTTATCTATAAGCTCCTCTTTTGCCGGTCCTATTCCGAGAACTGTAACCGTCCCAGGCGGAATTTCCGTAAGTCCTGCGTCCTGTATAAGAGCAGTAGGTAGTCCTTCCCGTCTTGCTTTTTCCTTAAGTTCATACAGGTCATTAAGGGTAGGGACTTTAAGGACAATTTTTTTCTGCCCGCCTTCCTTCCATTTTTCAAGATCATTTTTGCTTGCCCATTCAGAAGCGGAAATGGCAGCATGAGCTACCTGTACTGCAAATTTGCCTTTGGAAAGCTTCAAGTCCTCCCGGGTAACTATACATTGTTTATATTCACTCATGTTTTGCCTCGGGTTTATTGAAGGTCCGTTTGTTTCTTAAATGTTTTCGATGAGGGTATCCGGATCGACTTTATATCCCGGTTTTCATGTTCATTTTTGATCATCTATATTATGGTCGATCCGGGCCCGAAGTATTAAATTAAACAATTTTTAGAAATCTATGAAATTCGGATCGGTGTATTTGATATTATGGTCAACATCATTTATAATCATTTCATAAAATTTTTTCGATGTATTTTATAATATACTCTGCCGTATTTATTCCCCAGGCATCAAAAATACCTTTTCCTGATGGTGTTCCATTGACTTCAAGAATTTTAGGGCTCTCCTCAGTTTGGCTAGAATGAATCTCAATTTTTTCATTAGGAATCTCATCAGTCAACCCTTCTATAATATCAACACCTGCAAAAGTCGTGTTTACTGCCAGGGCAGCCTTCTCAGCAATTTCTTTTTGTTCTTCCGTGAGCACACACCGGTCTGCATTTCCTCCCTGGCTCAGGTTATTGACCCAGGAGCCAGAGGCTGCTTTACGGTAAATTGCTCCAATAGCCTTCCCGTCAACAACAAAGGCTCTGATATCTCTTCCCGGATTCTCTATGAACTCCTGGATATACAGCATACCTCTTTCTTCAAGCAACTGATTGAGAGTTGATTCCGGTGATGAGGGTTCTATTTTTCTATCCGAAAACCGAACTTCGCCGTTCCTTACTCTTGCAATATCCTTTCCTTTATATCCAAAAACAGGCTTAATGACGGCGTCTCCAAATCTTGATATTACCTTTAGGGCGGCTTCCATATCCTGCACAGCTACGGTTTTTGGTACAGGCAGTCCGGCCTTTGCCAGAAGATAGGAAGCATGGTATTTATTTGCAGCATTCCGGATAGCTTCTGGTGAGTTAACAACAGGGATTCCTTCGTCTTCCAGTTCACGCAGGATATCAAACCTGAAAGACACGCCTTCGAAAGCTCCTGCACCCACATCTCTTACAATTATCGCGTCAAGGTCAGAGAGTTTTATATCTCCTACTTTGAAGACCACGTTTGATTCTTCAGCTTTCGTTTCCCAAACTGGTGAATTCATGCTGACCTCTGCATCCCTGAGATCCAGAACAAAAGGAGAAAAATCTTTTTTTCTCGATGCGTCAGTAAGTGCCCTGGCTGTCCAGTCTTCCGGGTCAGTGATGACAATCCCTATTTTTTTCATAGATCATCATCGGGAGAATACAAGATCAAGTTTACGATATGGAATAAAATGGGATCGAAACATATGAGATCTGAAATACATGCTATCTGAAACATCTGAGACCTTGAAATATACGCTATCTGAAATACATGCTATCTGAAACATCTGAGACCTGAAACATCTGAGACCTGAAACATCTGAGACTTAAAATACACGAGATATGGAATGCAGAAGATCTTGAAGGCTTTTTACTATCTCGTCTCACTTCACGTTTCCTAACGAGGCGGCTGGTTTCTCAACCAAGAAGGATTTCGGTTATTACCAGTAGTAATTGTCAAACTGCCTGTTTAGAGTAGGGGGTGGCCACACGTAATTTGATTTTTGACTGTTCTTATTTCTTTTTGCTTTTGTTCTTTTCTCTTGAGATTACCTCAACATGTTTTTTAGTCCTGCATGTTGGATCTTAAGACCTCTTTAGAAGGAGACTAGTAAAACAATCATGAGAAAGAGCATTTTTGTAGAAAGTTAATAGCGAGCAGCTTCAGACAACTAAAAACAGTAGATACAGCGAAAAGAAAAGTTATGTAATCGAGGTCGATGCATTTGGATGATTTTGTGACATGACTTTAGCTAATTTTATCATTATATGATTACTTCAAATGTTTTAATTTTCGGAGATCTATGTACATAGGTCCTAAACAAGTAAAAGCAGAATGCAACTTATTCTAGGTTGTAAATAAAGTACAACAGATATAAGCAAGAAATACTAATCGTGTATGAGCCGATCCCAAAACTCAAAAAAATACTTCTTTGAATATTAGGTCTCAAAGTTATATTCGAAGTACTTATTAGGAAAATAATTACGAGTACCTCCCTATATGGGAGTAAAAACGAATTTAGGGATCGGTTCTTAAAGAAAGGGTAAGAACTGTTGAACTGCGCCAAACCGCAGCTTGTTTTCATTTCCCATCGATCAGGTCTGTTCAGGAAGAGCCCCAAGCCCCTGTTTTCTTCGGTATTCATTTATTGCGCTGTGGATTGCTTCCCTTGAAAGAACCGAACATTCCAGCTTGCCTGGAGGCAGGCCTTCAAGAGCCTCAGCTACGTCCTCGTTTGTAAGTTCCCAGGCTTCTTTGAGGGTTTTGCCTTTTATCAGTTCGGTTGCCATGCTACTGGACGCAATTGCTGCTGCACACCCGAAGGTCTTAAACTTCGCATCTTCAACTCGATCGTCCCGAATTTTCAGGAAGATCTTCATGTAGTCTCCATGTGGATTTCCTGCTTCTCCGACCCCGTTAGCATCTTCAATTTCCCCTACGTTTCTTGGGTTCATGAAGTGATCCATGACTTTTTTATTATACACAAAACTCCCTCTGCTTTCATATTCCTGTACACTTTCGATTTTTCATATTCCTGTACACTTTCGATTTATTTCTTACATGCATTTTCAGGTTTATAGAAAGGAGACATAACCCTTAGCTTTTCGACGGTCTCAGGCAAAACCTCAAGTACATAATCAATGTCTTCTTCGGAATTATCATCTCCAAGGGTCAGACGAAGGGAACCCTGAGCTATTTCTGGAGGCAGCCCTATTGCCCTGAGCACGTGCGAGGGCTCAGGAGAACCTGAGGAACAGGCACTCCCTGTGGAACTGCAGATCCCCATCTCGTCAAGCATGAGAAGAAGAGATTCGCCTTCGATGTATTCAAAACTGAAATTCAGGTTGTTCGAAAGGCATTTTTCCGGGTGTCCGTTAAGCCTGCAGTCAGAAATTTTCAGGACTCCTTTAAGGAGACGGTCTCTCAGTCTCTTCATTTTCTCATTATGCTTCTCAAGATTTCCTGTTGCAAGTTCTATTGCTTTTCCCAATCCTACAATACCTGCCACATTCTCAGTTCCTGCTCGCTTTTTGCGCTCCTGGCTGCCCCCATGCATATAATTGTCGATTTCTATCCCTTCCCGTAGATAGAGCGCTCCTATTCCTTTGGGTCCATAGAACTTGTGAGAAGAAAGGGCAAGCATGTCAACATTCTTTTCTTTCTTTTCCATCTCAAGAGGAATTTTACCAATTACCTGAACAGCATCAGTATGAAAAGGAATCTCATGTTCTCTTGCGATCTCGCCTATCTCATGAATAGGCTCTATTGTCCCGATTTCATTATTCGCATACATAACCGAGAGCAGGATAGTATCATCTCTAATTGCAGCTTCAACCTCTGCAGGGTCTACAAGCCCGTAACTGTCTACAGGCAGGTAAGTCACATCAAAGCCCTGGGTTTCCAGGTACTTACAAGGATAGAGCACTGCATGATGTTCAATTGGTGTTGTAATGATATGTTTTCCTTTCTTTCTCCTGGCAAAAGCTGTTCCCTTGATAGCCCAGTTATCGGACTCGGTTCCTCCGGAGGTGAAATATATTTCCTCAGGACTAGCTCCCAGAGCCTTTGCAAGCTGCTCACGTGCGGTCTCTACTGCCTCTTTACCTTCTCTCCCTATTGAATACAGGGAAGAAGGGTTTCCGAAATGTTCTTTCAAAAAAGGCAGCATAGCTTCAAACACTTCAGGTTTTGTGAAAGTGGTGGCTGCGTGGTCCATGTAAACAAAGCGCTTTTCTCCCATCAGAACCCCCCTCTATGAAAATAGGGGTTTACGCAATATGAATTTATTGCATATTCCGATTTTTTGATTTTTTTTCTCAGCAAGGTTTTTAAAACGGTAGTTTCATAAAAGAGCATCTGAATGATGTAGCTGATTCTGGCGTGCTGTTCGACGACCGGTAAGACCTGTATACTATCGGTCAGACCTGTATTTATGAGTAAGACCGCTGCAGTTAACAGACTTGCCAGTAACCCTGTTTTTCCAGTAACCCTGTTTTTCCAGTAACCCTGTTTTTCCAGTAACTCTGTTTTCGCTATATTTCCTCCCGTTTTCTGAATAATATTTGAATTCATTTTTGTTAAAAGAAGAAAATACAAGATCTTATTGAAGACAGAAAACACAAGATTTTTTAGACAAAAATATTATATATAGGAATTTTGTAGTCCTATTTCGATCAGGGAGGGAAAAACGACCTTGCTAAAACAATTCTCAATTATTCTTATCATTTATTTCCTTGGCGACCTGATGCAGAAAGCTTTAGGGTTGCCAATTCCGGGCAATGTCCTGGGAATGCTCATTCTTTTCTTTAGCCTGTATACAGGCGTAGTTAAACTCAATATGATAGATAAAATAAGTGATTTCTTACTGGAAAACATGGCTTTCTTCTTTCTTCCAGCAGGGGCCAGCCTTATAACCTGTTTTGCCTTGCTTGAAGGAAAATTGACTGCTATTCTGACAGTTTCCCTTATTTCTACCTTTGTAATACTGGCTGTAACGGGGCTTACTGTGGAGCTTGTTCAAAGGTTCTTCAGGAAAAAGCCGGTAAAAATAGCCAGTCGTATAGAAAATAAAGGCAATAAAGCTAATAATAACGGATCTGGAAGGAATACAAAAAGTGTGCATGCCCATGAGAATAGAAGAGAAGAGGTGATCTGAAGTTGCAGACCGATTTTTTGAATGGGCTTGTCAATATGCCCCTATTTGGGATCTTACTCTCTTTAGTAGCTTTCCAGATAGGCACACTATTATATAAGAAGACCCAGCTTTCGATTCTTAACCCTCTGCTTGTGGCTTCTGTACTTGTAATGGTTTTCCTTCTATTCTTTGGGATCAATTATGAGACTTACAATCTTGGAGGAAATTATATTTCTTTCTTCCTCGGACCCGCAACTGTGGTTCTTGCAGTACCTCTCTATAAAAAAATTCAGCTCTTGAAAAGTAATGCTCTTCCTATCCTTGCAGGAATAATTGCAGGCTGTATAGCCGGAATCTCAAGTATTCTTGTTCTTTCCAGCCTGTTAGGGCTTGACGATACTATAAGCAGATCTCTTGCTCCTAAATCCGTAACTACTCCTATAGGAATTGAAATCTCAAAACAGATAGGCGGCCTGCCTGCAATAACAGTAGCTGCAATCGTATTTACCGGAATTATTGGTGCTATTTTGGGCCCGTTTATCTGTCGCTGCTTCCGAATAAAAGATAAAGTTGCAGTCGGTGTTGCAATCGGCACTTCATCTCATGCACTTGGAACAACAAGAGCAATAGAACTTGGAGAAACCGAAGGGGCAATGAGCGGACTTGCAATAGGGATCGCAGGCTTAATTACGGTTTTTCTGGTTCCCATGTTGCTTTATGTCTTCGGGCTTATAACTTGAATGGCAAATGGCTGATCTTAAATAAGTAAAAATTCCGATTTTGGATGCAAATATTGGCTCTTCGTTGTCTTGTGTGGATATCCTCATAAAAACCAATGCGGTCTTGGATTAAAAATCATATTATCCATAGATGATGACGAAGAGCTCAAATATTAAGTAAAAATTCCGGTTTCAGGGCAAAATATTACACTACAAATAAACTTTAATCGGTGTTGTAATGAGCTTTTCCGGATTATCGGAAATCCGTGTACATTCTCATCTGCCACTGACCGTTCTGTATCTTTTTCCTTATAACCCCCTTTGCCATTTCCACATAGATTTTTCTTATCTGCGGTATTAGCATGGAGAGACCTATTATATCGGTCAGAAAACCCGGAGTTATAAGGGCAAAGCTTCCAACTAACACAAAAAACCCGTGCAGAAGTTCGTTTCCGGGCATATATCCCCTGCTTGTTGCTTCCTGGATCTCGCGAAGCACGCGAAGACCCTGGGATTTTGCAAGGTAAGCACCCAGACTTGCGGTTATCAGAATAATAAGCACGGTGTTTAAGGCTCCGATCATTTCCCCTATCTTGATGAGCAGATAAAGCTCAATAATGGGGATGATGAGGAAAATCGAGAAAAGTTTAAAAAACATATCAATCATTTTCAGAATTTTAGATATATATTTAGATCTCTATTATCTTTATTAGTACTGTTTAGATCTCTATTATCTTTATTAGTACTGTTTAGGTCTCTATTATCTTTATTAGTACTGTTTAGATTTTTATTATCTTTATTAGTACTGTTTAGATTTCTATTATCTTTATTAGTACTGTTTAGATTTCTATTATCTTTATTAGTACTGTTTAGATTTCTATTATCTTTATTAGTACTGATAAGTACTTTTTAACAATTTAATATATATTAATATAGTTAAAACATACTTTTAAAGTTTACTGTCGACAGTTACCATACATATATATCTTTTGCTGAACCTCGATACGAACAGCGCAACTAAACCTGGGGACCAGCAGGGAAAGGCAAAGAAAAAGCCAAATGGAAAAAAGTCTCTGAAATATACTAGAGATATGAAAAATGTAGTGGGCGTGAAAATCGGTCAACTTCCTGGGAAGTGGATGACGCTGGGAATCGGAGTTGGCGCAACTCTGAAATTCTCTTTGAAAATTTCATTCTCGGCATCAAGGTGAATTCTCAGACTACTGGTCTGCTCTATTGATATTACATTTTCCTGATTTTTCCTCGCTGAAATTCGATTTTCCTGATTCCTGAATTATTCTCCTCCGAGGTCGATTTACTTCCGTTCCTTTTCAGTTTTTCTGCTGGAACTTTCTTTTCAGTTCGAGACTATAATTAATATATTTTTATAAATGCCAATCTATTTTTTCTTCTTTCCCTGACTTAGCAGGCCTATTTCTACCCTGAAAAGTTCTCTTTGTCGGGAAAATACTGTTGCTTTAAGAGAGCAGCTATTTCATTTAACGATAAAGAGGAATAGTCTGTTATATGATTACTATAATACCATGTTCGTGGTCTAATGCACTGTTGAATGAACTAATATTATACTAAAGATTATACGCAATACTAGCGTACTAATATATTCTATAAAACGTAAAATATACTCCGGATGTTACAAAGATAGTTTCACCTATCCCCCGAAAAGAGTGTTTGTTTTCTGAGGTGCCGGATATATGGACTTTGATGCAGTTGGTGACTTCGTATATAAAGTTATTGGGACTATAGGATCCGATAAGAAGAATCTGCGTTCTTCGATTGATTTTGCCCTGGATCTTGCGGAAGAAAAATCGTTATCCCCCAATGATTTACTTGACCTTTCGAATGCCTGTAAGCAGCAGAAAATGGTTATGGAAGAATATGTTTTCGCAAAAGCCTGTTTCATAAGAGCTTCGGGAAAGCTCCGTGAAGAAGCCTGTTTTTCGCTGGGCACTGCCGCGCATATTTTGGGCTTTTCTCTTGAAGCTGAGGCAAGTTATCTGGAGGCCCTAAAAGAAAATCCAGAAAATGGAGATGTAAGGTGTGCCTATGCCGAACTTCTTTTAGACCTTGGAAGGACAGAGGCTGCTGATAAGGAATATAAAAAGGTACTTGAAGCTTCTCCAGAACATGTAAAAGCGAATACAGGATATGCTTATCTCCTGACCGAGTACGGGTACGTAAGAGAAGCCGAAGAGTGCTACTCAAGGGCACTTACGGCAGATCCTGACTATGTCCCTGCCAGAGGCGGGTACGCAAACCTGCTCTTTGATCTGGGGAGACTCAGGGACGCGGAAAAGGAATACAAGCTTGCAATAATACTAGATCCTGAAGACCCAAGCCTCCATCACAACTGTGGAGTTTTACTTTCTTTCCTGGGGCGCTCTTCAGAAGCCGAAGGTGAGTACAGAAAAGCTCTTTCTCTTAACCCGAGACACAGGCGGACTCTTTTTAACTACGGAAATCTCCTTGCAAGAGAAGGCAGAGCTTCAGAAGCCGAAGAGCAATACACGGAAGCCCTTGCCCTTGATCAGAATGATGCAAAAGTTCATTCCAATTATGCAAATCTTCTGGCCCGCTTTGGAAGGAGATATGAAGCTGAAATGGAATACAAGAAAGCGCTCAGTCTGGACCCCGAGAGTGCTGAAGGACATTACAGTTACGGCAACCTTCTTTCGGAGATCGGGCGCCTTGGTGAAGCCCAGGACCAGTATGAGAAGGCTCTTGTCTTGAATCCCTATTACCCACCTATTCACTACAGTTACGGCCTTCTTATGAGAAAGATGGGGCACTTTGACGAAGCCAAAAAGGAATATACGAAGGCCATGCAGCTCGATCCGGATATCGGAAGCAAAATGACCGAAACCTGGATTATTCTGGACTAAAAGAAATGTCTGGAATTTTATCTGATCTTTCCCTAACTTATTCTGATCAAAATAACATCCAACCCGGCATTTTTTACTTTTTATTAATCCTTTGAATATGGACTGACATCTTCAAAACAAACTACAGTAGAGTTTTTAGGAGAAAGAATGGTTCAAAAGGAATACGTTTTTTCTCCAGGTAGTCTTCCTTCGGGTAAGCTTTCTTTTGATAGTCTTCCTTTGGGTAAGCTTTCTTTTGAGTAAGTTTTCTTTTATTCCTACTGCTTTCCAAAGACGAAAAGTTTAATCTCTTCTTTTTCAAATAGCGCAAAAGCCGCCGCATTCCCTAGTCCAACATAGTCAGGGCAGGAAAATAGAGAGAGCAATTTCCCATCAAACCACCATCTGTACCCATTTTCAAGGGCTGTATGGCCTCTTATAATCCTTTTCAGGTTATTTGTCTGTAAAAAGCCATCTACAATATCTGGCCCGAACTCTTTTACAGTCGAGCCTCGGGTTGAAGCGGTGAGTCCAGGGTGTTTCGAAGGATCATTCCAGAGATAAGGAAAAGCAAAGGCTTCTTCCTTCCTGATGTCGTCAATGCTGCCGGTTCCGTTAATCCCGCCGTGTACGCAAAATGTATGCTCCGAAAGTACAGCTGCTATCGGCATTTTATCATATGTCCGGCTTGTCCTTAGAAGAAAACCCTGATCGAAACCGATTTCCTCAAAAAAGCCATAGTAGAGGTTCATATCCACAGTTTCGTGATTTCCCCTGAGTAAGAATATGTGCTCAGGCTCTTCAAGCTTCAGTCGAAAAACTCTTGTAAGTACTTCGACACCTTGAGGTCCTCTGTCCACGTAATCTCCGAGAAAAAGAATATTCTTACAGTTTATTTCTTGCCTTTTTTCTATTATGAATTCAAGGGCCTGAAGGTCCCCGTGAATATCCCCAATAATCATTATAGGTTCGGCGTCAATTCGAAGCACGGCAGGTTCTGACTCCAAAACTCTGTCTATTTTCGGGAGAATAAGAAGCAGTTCTTCCTTTGCGGCAATTTTCCTGGAGACCTTTCCTGATACCATGAGCTCACCTCTGTTCAAGTTCCTCTTAGAGAGCCGATTTGACATTTTCTATATGGGCTCTCTTAAGAAAGCTAATCTGAAAGCGTTCTTTAGATACAGGTAATTTTTATGCGATAAATATTTCCAGGCTTTAAGAAGAAATCCTTCCAGTATCCGTATGACATCAAATATCTTAATTTTTGTTTGTGAAGGCAGGCTTATAGTGTCAAAGTCTAAAATCAAGTATGCAAACTTAATAGATTAAGAAATTAAAAGTTCAAGCAATTAAAAATTTAGGCAACTTAAAGTTCAAGCGACCAGGTAGACAACAAGAAGTTCAGGCAACAAGGAGTTCAGGCAACAAGGAATTAAGACAATTAAAAATCCATAAATTACATCTATTTATAAAAATCTTTATTCAGCATATACACGGAGGCAGATTTATGGAACTTGATATCAATGAGCAGGATCCTGAAGACATGGATCTTACAGATGTTGTGCTTGAATACGATGATATTGTCTCTGCAATCTCAGTTCTGGAAAAACGCAGAGAGGAATTGAGAACACATATCCTCAACACCTTCACGGAAAAAGAGATCGATGTATTGAGAGTTGGGGATGTGGAACTCAGGCGGCAGAAGGTTGAATGGAAACTCTGGCGTATCAACAGGTTAAAACCCTATCTTGTGAAGAAAGATCTCTGGGATATAGTTGAGTCAGTTGACAGGAAAATTCTCACCAAACTAATAGAAAAAGGAATCCTGAATGAAGAAGAACTTCAAGGTACATATGATGTAGAAACACGGTATAGTTTACGTGTAAAAAGGTCCTGAACAAATTGGAAAAATATTCTGAAGGAGCAGGAAGAGTTTATCAGGTGAAGGAGCCGGGATACACTATACAGTTTACACTAGGCAGGTTCCGAATGAATGAAATGAAGTAGAATCTAAATGAATAGAGAATCCTTCAGGTGAAAACTTCGAGAAGATTAATCTTTTTGATTCTCTCTTTTTGATTCTCTTTTCGTTTTCTCATTTCGTTTTCTCTTTTCGTTTTTCATTTCGTTTTCTCTTTTCGTTTTCTCTATTTTTCTAAATTTCGAATACAGGTACTTTTTTAATATATTATAAAACTGTCTTTTTAATATTTCATATTTCGTTTTTATTTAAATAACGAGACGGCCAACTATTTATATCCAGCCGAATAAAATCTCTTTAGAGGTAAATTTCAGGAGGTTCTTAGACATGGAGATTGATGCTATAGATGAGCTGGTTTTTCGTGTAATCGAACAGGTTGCAGCTGATAACTGTGACTTCGATGAGGTCGTTAAGTTTGTCGTTTCCTTCTCAAATGAGCATTCGCTTTCCCAGGAAATCCTACTGAAACTTTCATCTATTTTTGATAAAGATTCAATGTACAGGGAGAAGTATGTAATTACCAGAGCCTGCGCTTCGTTATTTTCAGGAAAAGCCAGGGAAGACACCCTTATGGAGGCAGGAAAAACAGCTTTTCTACTGGGACTTGATGAACTTGCTGTACGTGAATTCAAAGAAATCCTTCAGCAGAACCCCCAAAATGTCGAAGCACTTAGTGGGTATGGAACAGTTCTGGCTAAGGAAGGAAAAAACGCTGCTGCACGGATTCAATACGAAAAAGCCCTGGAATTCAATCCTTACCACGTAGATACGCTTTGCAATTATGGCTACCTGCTTTACAGGCTCAAAAAACTGGATGAGGCCGAAGAAGTATATAGCCGTGCTTTGATTCTTGACCGGGAGAATGTAAGCGCACACTGTGGGTATGGGATTCTACTTTCCAAACGCGGACAAAAGAATGAAGCAAGTTACCATTATACTCGAGCTCTTGAGCTTGATCCTGGCCATGTGGAATCAAATTTTCGCTATGCCCGTCTCCTTGAAGAAAAGGGAGAACCCCTTGATGCCGAGAAACATTACATAGTAGCCCTCAAAGCTGAGTCTGCTGATCCGCGCCCGCACATTTTCTATGCCCGTTTGCTTGCAGAACACGGTTTTATTCATGGGGCAAGGGTGCACTTCAGGTGTGCTCTTAAACTGAACCCTGAAGATGTTGAAGCTCATTGTGAGTATGCCAGGCTGCTTGCCAGGTTTGGGCACAGGCACGAAGCTGAGGTACAGTACAAAAAAGCCCTTGAGCTTGACCCCGGGCATTTCGGGACTCTGAAAGGTTACGCGGAGTTACTAAAAGAAAAAGGGCAGTATGCAGCCGCCGAAGAAATTTACAGACAGGTTGAGTTATTTAAACGGAGTGCCTGATAACCGAATGCCTGATAACTGAATGCCCGATAATTGAATGCCTGATGACCGATTAATATAGCCTGATCGGTTCAACTTCCATTATTTCCATCAGGCAGGCAGTGATATCAAGTACCTCACGGATCGAATCTATAATAATTCCATCAGAAGTTGCCAAAACTATCTTTTTTTCTGGATTTCCTCCCTCCGTTTTCAGCTCAAAGTCCGCGATTTTTGAGGTTCTTGCCTCGCCTGAAATTCCGTATTCTTTCATTTTATGGCGAATGAAGCCTGCAAGCTCCCCGCTTTTGCTGATCTGGGCGTCAAGGAGAAAAATGACTGATTTTGGACCTGTTTCGGAAAGAAACTTGAGGACTACATTGAGAGCTTCCTCTATATCTTCGGCCTGTTTTGCTTTGCTAAAATAGTAGCGAGTATCTCTTATGTACCCGTCATCACAGAACCACATGGGTTCTTTTTTTAGCAGGCTGTCCACACTCAGCAGGACATTGTAACCATCAAGGAGAAGATACCTACCTTTTATGCCTGTACATGCCACTTTTTTATTTATTCTGGAAACTATCCTGTCCGGAGGCATGATTACTCTTGTGAGAATGTATCGTTCTTCCAGGCTGAGCTGGAAGTGGTCAGCTACGAAACGGATGGTCGAAAACTTTGGATAGCCCCACCGGAGTATGTTCCGGATATCCCGCGCAGGTTTGAGTAATTTTTCTTTGAGTAATTCCTCTTTCGGACAGGAATCGGAAAGATCGGCTGAACTTACATACGTATCTCTCATTAATGGTTTCTCCTTTTGGGAAGGGAGTTCTTTAAATGAGTGAAGATATATGTTATATATACATATTTGCGGAAATAAAAATACTAATGTGATTTCAGACCATCAGTTTATCCCTTTGGTTTTCATTTCAGTTTTCTGTTCAATTTTATCTTGGTTTTCAGCTGTGAGCCAGCTCACGGTTCCGGCTGGAGGGTTTATTATGGAAATATTATGGCTGGCTCAGGAAGAAGTAATAAATGTAATAGATATGAGTTCTGATATGCAGGTCGTAGAAAGGGCTTTCAGGCAGCATGGGCTTGGTAGGGTCCAGATGCCTCCAAAGTCTTACCTTTATTATACGGCGTATAACGGGGATCTGCGGACAATGCCTGCATATCTTGAAGAGGAGAATATTACTGGTGTGAAAATTGTAAACGTCCACCCTGGAAACCCGGATCGTGGGCTTCCCACGGTAATGGCGCTTATTGTTCTCATTTCTCCGGAAACAGGCGTTCCTGTAGCAATTATGGACGGAACCTACCTGACTGACGTCAGGACAGGAGCTGCAGGGGGAATTGCCGCAAAATACCTCGCAAGGAAGGATTCAAAAGTTATAGGCCTTGTTGGGGCCGGAAACCAGGCAAAGACTCAACTCAAAGCTCTTTGCGAAGTTTTTGAACCCGAACTGGTAAGGGTTACTTCCAGCACAAAGGAAAGTTCTGAGCAATTTATCCGGGAAATGGCAGATACTACTCCCTGTGAAATCCGTTACGAAGAAAACATTGAAAAGGTCTGCAACTGCGATATCCTTGTTACGACCACTCCTACCAGAAAACCTATCGTAAAGGCCCAGTGGATCAAAGAAGGCACTCATATAAATGCGATAGGGGCTGATGCAGTAGGAAAAGAAGAACTTGACCCTGAACTATTAATCCGGTCCAAGATAATTGTGGACGATATTGTCCAGGCGCTTCACTCCGGAGAAGTAAACGTTCCTCTCTCCAAGCACTACATCTCGGAAAACGATATTCATGCCGAGCTCGGTGAAGTAATAGTTGGCCTGAAACCCGGCAGGACAAGTGATGAAGAAATTACGATCTTCGATTCAACAGGTCTCGCTATTCAGGATGTTGCAAGTGCGCACCTGGTTTATGAAAGGGCTGTCAGTAAAGGGCTCGGCAAGCAAGTTCTTATGTTCTGACCCCTGAGTTCCATCACCCGAGTCCCATCTCGGGAGGACGGGTTCGTTTCGCTCACTTCGTTCGCTCAAGCGGGGCAATTTCTATAGATATGCATGAATTTTGCTTAGGGAGAACTGTCCAAATTGCACTTTGGGTTACATGATATAGCTTTTCAAAAAAGGCTTGGCCGAAAACTCCAGCAACAATTTGGTAGATAAATCAACCGACTTAATGTTTAAGAGTCAAAAGTTGCGATAATAAGGCAATTTTCGCCCGGCAAGTGGACTAACTTTTAGAGTTAAGTCTGTTCGCGTCTCCGATGTATCTGGTAGCTACAGAGATCGTAGCCAGTTAAAGCCAGAGCTGTCGCGGTCAGTAGTGGTGAACATAGGAAAGATGAATCTATTTTTTCCCGCACTTTACTTCTTTTTCGTGATTGTAAAGTCCATAGGAAATTCTCTTACACTATGGGCTGTAGTATAGTTAGAACCATTGAAAGCTAAAAAAGAAAACAAATAGGTCACAGGTATTCCTTCTTGGTTAGAAGCGAGAGAAGTTTAACATGAATCTTTAAATTCGAAACTATAATAGAATAAATTCACAATACATAAATAACTAGCAGTAAACCATTTATTATTGAGTGGTTTCTGGAGGCCGGTTATACCCTCCGCGAATACTGTACTTTGTCCCCAAATATTCCAGGTTTTTAGTTCCGAATGTTCTCAATGTTCTCCTGAAACCGCTCAATACTTTTTTTGTTCAGTACTTTTTTGTTCAGTACTTTTTTGTTCAGTACTTTTTCGTTCAGTACTTTTTTCGTTCAGTACTTTTTCGTTCAGTACTTTTACGTTCAGTACTTTTTTACGCACAATACCTTTTCTAAAAAAGTTTAATCAGGTGCTCTGCCTTGTACACCTGAAGGGTATGACGCCTGCAGTTCTCAGAGACCTGTTTTCAGATCCCTATTATTTCATAGAATTTTTCCATGTCCAGGTTCTGCTCGACTACATTTGCCAGTTCTTCATAGGCATCACTTTCGGTCATGGAGTTTTCAGGGATATACTCAAGTCCTTTTTTCTCGTAGAGGTATTGCATAAGGGCGTCTCTTATATTTTTATTATCAAATAGCCCATGCAGGTAAGTCCCAATTACCAGGCCTGCCTTATCGATTGCACCGTCATTTCCAAAGATATTGCGGCAAGAGTCGGTTATGCCCATATGGATTTCATATCCTTTTATTTCCTCTCCGTCTATTGGAGCAAGTATCGGGCCGTAAGCACTCACCTTTTTCGTGACCTGGATTGTTCTCTTTTTGTATTCTCCGAACTTTGTCCCTATATCCAGAAGGCCAAGGCCTTCAAATTCGGCTTCGACTCCGTTTTCAACTCCGGAATCATAAATTGTCTTACCGAGCATCTGGTAGCCGCCGCAGATCCCGAAAATCGGGATTTTTCCCTTAAATGCCTGGATTTTCTCGGCCATACCACTTGCTTTAAGGTCGAGAAGGTCATTAACCGTGTTCTTCGTGCCCGGAATCATGATCGCGTCTGGAGTTCCGAGGTCTTCATCAAGTTCTACATAGCGGATTTTAGCAGATCTTTCCAGGGGCTCGAAGTCCGTAAAGTTCGAGATTCTTGGCAGGCGGATGACTGCGATTTCGATTTCTTTTTCGTTTTTTTCGGCTTCTTTATCCTCAAGTGAAACCGAGTCCTCAGAAGGAATGTTAAGCTTGAAATAAGGAAGTACTCCAAGTACCGGAATGCCGGTTTTTTCTTCAAGCTGTTTCAGGCCTGGCTTCAGAATTTCCAGGTCGCCTCTGAATTTGTTTATAATAAATCCCTTGACATTTTTCCTCACATCTTCTGGAAGAAGTGCAACTGTGCCGTAGAGGCTTGCAAAAACACCTCCTCTCTCTATGTCTCCAACAAGGATTATGGGAGCCTGTGTGAGCCTTGCAGTACCAATATTTACAATATCCCTTTCGTAGAGGTTAATCTCGGCAGCCCCTCCAGCTCCTTCCATGACAATGATATCATGTTCGTTGCAGAGCCTTTTGAGAGCCCCTTCAAGGACTTCATTCATTTCCGCAATGGATTCGTAGTACTTACCTGCACTCCTGTCGGCATAAGGTTCTCCCAACAGGATTATCTGGGAAACGCAGTCTCCTTTGGGTTTTAGAAGAACAGGGTTCATATCAGCAGTGGGCTCAGTGCCTGCGGCTTTTGCCTGGATTGCCTGAGCAATTCCTATTTCCTTTCCATCCTTTGTAATCCAGGAATTCAGGCTCATGTTCTGAGCCTTGAAGGGGGCAACCCTGTATTCTCTTGAAAGGATTCTGCATATGGCAGTCACGACTGAACTTTTCCCAACATGGGAAGCAGTTCCCAGGATCAAGACGCTTTTCTTTTCCATTTTTACCACACCTTCTGCTCGAACACTTATTTTTTAAACTTACTTATATAATTTTTATAAATTGGCTGTTATTTTTCTCCTGAAGATGAAAGTCAAGTAAACTTGTTTATTTTTAATATTTCTTTTCTTATACTTCAACTAAAGAATAAATACTTTCGGATTCACTACAGACTTTGTTTATCTACTTTAAAAAATTGACCGGATTCAGGCTTTTACCTTTTTAGCTAAACCTGAAAACTGCTCTTTCCTTAGCTACCTTTCTATTAAGTAACATTGACCTAAATCAACCCTATAATCATTAGAATGATTTCTATCTAAAATGCCCCTCAATAACGTAATCACCATTTTATCTAATTATTTTAAGTAGTTGGTCCCACATTCAGGATAAGTGATACTATATACTGCTTAAAGACAATAATAAAGTACAGATCACTTTTCTCCTTCACATTTTTCCATTTTTAAACTATTTCTCAAAATTATTTAATTCAGTAAAAAATGGTAACGCTGTTAAAATTATCTTTCTCATTAAACATTTCAACGTCAAGCAATATCTCTTTGAATTTAAAAATTAATTCCAGTTAATTATATATCGTTTTTAGCTGATGTTTACATACCGAAGCATAGCGAACAAAAGCGAACAAAAGCGAACAAAAACCTTGTGCAGAATTCTCATCAACTGATCACTGTATGAGAATTCTATTTTCCTATTTTTCTATTCTGTATAACTTTTCTATTCTGTATAATTCCAAGTGATTTTTTGATCTTCAACACGGATTCTTGCGGTCTTTTTTAGATACTGATTCTGGCAATATAAAATATGTAAAATATTTTATACTTCGTTTGTTCCTGGTAATTTTTCTGTTGCATTTTGGTTGACTTTTAGTTGCTTTTTATTTCATCGTTCCCTTTTAACTTGTTTATTCTCTTTAATCTCTAAAATAAGCTCCAGGAAAAGGCACCTATAGAGCACATCTATAACATACTTTAATTCCTGAATTATTTTAATTGAATCCCAATACAAATATTTATATTGATTGGTAGATATTTTTAATGTAATGGAAAACAGTAGAGAATATCAGCTTTACCTTGAAGCTTTGGATGATGAAAGATCTGCGTGGGGAAGAAGAACGGCTGTAAAGCGGCTCTGTGACTGTAAAACCGAAGAGTCACTGTACTACCTGAATGAACTTATAGTTGACAAATATTGCATTGTGCCTGATTGGCTCAAGAAGATCGCAAGAGAGTATTACGTATCTCTATGCCTCGAATTTCTCTGATATTAATTTTTTAACGAATTTTGCTTCTTGGGACGACTTCTGGAAAATACACATATCTATTGAGAACTAGTAACTTAGTTATTGTAAATTAATAATCTGTTGGATATTTTATATGTTTACTGGTAAGGCTCTAAAAATAATGCCTGCCACCATGCTAAAAATTATCTCATGTCGCCTTACTAAAAATAACTCTATGCTGCTATACTAAAAATATCGCCGTATTCGTTTACTTTCCTTATTCGTTTACTTTCCTTATTCGTTTACTTTCCTTATTCGTTTACTTTCCTTATTTGTTTACTTTCCTTATTTGTTTACTTTCCTTATTTGTTTACTTTCCTATTCGTTTAGTTTCCTTATTCATTTACGTTCCTGTTTTTAGATAATCTATTCTTAGAATCTGAAACTTCCTGTCTATTTGAACTTGAAGGATTGTAATTTCCTAAGATTTATATGCAATTACTTCAATTCTCTGATAAATCTCAGGAACCATTACGCTTAGCTACAGGTTTACTTTAACATGAGTTCCCACTACTGGTTCCTGCTACAAAAAAGTTTACTAAAAGAGTTCTTCTTTATTAAAAATTAATTAAATAATTATTTAATACAGATATTTTATAAGCCTTAGACTTTAATTTATAATTATTTAACACAGATATTTTAAGCCTTAAACCTTAATTTATAATTATTTCGGGATGGATCGGAAAATGGGCAGGGATACTGGAAAAGTTTTAGGGGGCCCGGCAATAGCTTTGGTGGGCATTGGAGCAGTAATAGATATTATTTTATTTTACTTCATGTTCAAATTTGCTGATGAGGGAAACCTGTTTATGGTTATCTTAACCGCGGTGTTGATAGGAATTATCGGACTGGGAGTTGCAAAAGGTCTTGTTTCCCTATCCAGGCGCAACTATGAAAAATAACTGATAAATGAGTAGCTTTGAAAATTTAGATGAAATACGACTAAATGGTACTGAGTAATTTTAGATTCTGGGAGTAGAAAATAATATTCCAGTTTAATTTGTTCCCATTAATCTCTATTCTTTCTTTACTCAAGATCAATGTAAACTATTAAAAAAATTTTTTCAAATTTTTTTGACTTCGTGGAAGAGAATATACAGACAGCTCTGCAAACTTTATAATATTCATTTTAATCTCTTTATTCTTCATTTTTTAAAGTTTTTTACAGAATTATATTAAAATAATATGAAGGTCAATATGTTACCTCGGTTTCGTATTTATAAGGTTCAGCATTTATAAGGTTCAGCATTTATAAGATTCAGCATTTATAAGGTTCAGCATTTATAAGGTTCAGCATTTATAAGATTCAGCATTTATAAGATTCAGCATTTATAAGATTCAGCATTTATACTCAACACTACAACTTACAACTACAACTTACATTACTACCCACAGTTACTATTAAATCTACCAGATTTTTTCAGGCTGGACTGTCAGTTTTTTAGATAGGAAAACAAATAGAAATTCTGGATTATAGGGAAACAAATTTCAGCCACAGATTTACACTTATAACAAGAAAGATACGTAAGGAGTTTATTCATGCAATTGAAGTTAGAACATTTTAACATAAAAATAGGGCAGCACAAGATATTACTAAATATTGCCGATGCAAAGGAACTGGGGGTTAACCCAGGCGATAGGGTCCGTATTCGTGGGCGTGAAAGTATTTCTGCAATTGCGGATACAACGGATGATATGGTTCCTCCAGGCACGCTGGGCGTTTTTTCCGAGGTATATGAGCACTTTGTGAACTGGGATAAACCGGTCGAAGTTGTTCCGGCATTCCGTTCTAAATCCGCATCCGTGATCAAGAAAATGATGGATAAAAAACCTGTTGTGCAGGAAGAAATTAAAACACTCGTAAACGATATAGTGGAAGAAAATCTCAGTGAAATCGAACTTTCGGCATTTATAACATCTTCTTATATTCACGGAATGACCGATGATGAGGTCGAATGGCTTACAAGAGCTATGATTGAGAGCGGAGACACGATTGAGTTTGACACTCATCCTATAATGGACAAACACTCGATAGGAGGAGTGCCCGGAAACAAGATCTCCCTCCTTGTTGTTCCTATTATCGCTGCAAACGGGCTTCTTATTCCGAAGACGAGTTCAAGGGCGATTACAGGGGCAGGTGGAACTGCTGACCTTATGGAAGTGCTCTGTCCGGTAGAGTTCAGTTCCCAAGAAGTCAAAGAGATAACTGAAAAAGTCGGGGGCGCTCTTGTCTGGGGCGGAGCCACAAATATAGCGCCTGCCGATGACAAGCTCATAAGGGTTGAATACCCTCTCTCCATTGATCCTTACTACCAGATGCTCGCCTCGATTATGGCAAAAAAAGGAGCTATCGGGGCCGACAATGTGGTAATGGACATTCCGGTTGGGCCGAGCACAAAAGTTCCAACTGTTCAGGAAGGGCAAAAACTTGCAAGAGACCTGATTAACCTTGGGCACAGGCTTGGAATGAACGTTGAATGTGCAATCACCTATGGTTCGTCTCCTATTGGAAGAAAAGTAGGACCTTCACTGGAAGTCAGGGAAGCTCTGAAGGTACTGGAAAGTATGGAAGGTCCGAACAGCCTTATTGAAAAGAGTGCGGCTCTGGCAGGTATCCTGCTTGAGATGGGGGGTGCGGCTCCAAGGGACCGTGGAAAAGAGATTGCACTGGAAACACTAAGGAGCGGAAAAGCCCTTGAGAAGATGAAACAGATTATTGAAGCCCAGGGCGGTGATCCGAAGATTACCTCGGCTGACATCCAGGTAGGGCAATATACTGCCGATATTCTCGCTTCTGCGGACGGATATGTCATCGAGTTTGACAATAAGTGGATAATTGAAATTGCCAGGCTGGCAGGAGCTCCTAATGATAAAGGAGCCGGGGTCGCTATTCACAAGAAAATGGGAGAATCCGTTAAGAAGGGAGATCCTATCCTTACGATCTATGCTGAAAAAGAGTTCAAACTAGAGACCGCATTGGCAACAGCCCAGAGAACAAACCCGATAGTTGTTGAGGGCATGCTTCTTAAGAGAATTCCCGGAACCTACGGGTTCCAGTAATCTTCTCTTCTTTTTTTCAGTGAAATACTTTAATACCTTGCAGGGTTTTAGCACGAGCATGAAAAGAATTGTTTTGCTGCGTCTGGGGCATCGCCCTGAGAGGGATAAAAGAATCACAACCCATGTGGGCTTAACCGCCCGGTTGCTCGGTGCAGAAGGTATGCTCCTCGCCTCAAATGACCCCGGAATAATAGCAACTCTTGAGGATGTTGTCAGCCGTTGGGGCGGAAATTTCTATATTAAGAATAATGTCAATTATAAGCAGGAAATCAAGGAATGGAAAGCTGCCGGTGGAAAAGTCTGCCATCTTTCAATGTATGGGATCAATCTGCCCGATGTCACGGACGAGCTTAAAAGCTGTGATAAGCTTATGATTGTGGTAGGAGCAGAAAAGGTACCTCCGGAAATTTATCAGCTTGCAGACTGGAATGTTGCAGTTGGAAGCCAGCCCCATTCCGAGGTTGCAGCGGTTGCAATTACTCTGGACAGGATTGCAGACGGCGAGCCACTTAAAAGAGAATTCCAAAATGCTGAGCTGACAATTGTACCAGCAGAAAGGGGTAAGCAGGTTATAGAAAATCTTAGGGATTAAGTCTATCCCCCTTAACTTTTCTTCATAATCTTTGTTTTCTATTTTTCAGGACTTTTGCTTTTTCCCTTTAATTTTTCTCCATAGCCTTTGTTTTCTATTTTTCAGAATCTTTTACTTTTTTGAGTATCTTGTACCTTTTTGGCTTGAGTTTTTATATTTAGATTTCATCTTTTTATGTTTTAATGAAGGTTCTTATCTTCATAAAGAATCTTCAGGAGCTCAATAATCGAATATGCAGCCCGTGTAATTCCCATGCTGCGCTTGTCAGTATCGGTGCCAGCTACATAGAGGTTCCGAACAGGAGTTCGAATCTCTGCAAACTTTCCATTAATTGCGACCGCAGCCTTTTCTGGAATCATTGTTTGTTCGTGCTGCATATCTATATATTTCTCGATGTTTGGATGGGCACGGAAAATCGTATCATAGGCCTTTTTTGTCTCCTGTTCTTCACTTTTACTTTCATTGATCACAAAGGAAAAGCCTATAAGCTGCTTATCCTTTGGAGCAAGTGATTGATCGTAATTGCTTATAGGAGATGCCCAGTAGGCGAAATCCTTGAACCAGATCTCTGAGCCTGTGTAATTAAAATTGGGAAACTCTTTTTCCAGCCCAAGCCAGATGGTCAAGCTTTTACTATGGACAATTCCCTTGAGGTCTTTAACATACTCTGTAGGAAGATCTTTTATAAGCCTGGGAAGCTCGGTTGCAAAACCCGTGTAGATAACAAGGTCAGAGATATAAATTTCATCGGCTTCCACACCTGAAACCTTTCCGTCCTGTATAAGAATGGATTTAACTTCACATTCCGTTTTGATCTCAACAGTTTCGGGCAGGGAATAAAGGATGGCGTTGAGCAGGGCTTTTAACCCCTTTCTGGGATAACCCTGAGAGTCGTTCAAATCATTTGTTGCAAGTCTTTCCAGAGATGTAAACGGCTGAGTAACCCTGGTCATTCTTGCTTGAAGAGAAGCATGGAGATGATACGGAAGGATTGAGGCAAGGATAGATTCTGTAGACTGGGGTTTTTTCGGTTCCAGTTTCCCTATCATGGCATCAAACTGTTCCTGGGTAATGCTATCCCTGACAAAATTGCTGCCGTACAGGATACGCTGAGCTGAGGTTTCTTTCATAGGTTTCCCAGAAAGGGAAATGGATATTGTGTCCACAAAATCGTAGGTATCCTTTGAAAGACTTTTTGGCAGAAACTCATACACTGCCCGATCTGAAAGGTCTATGCCAAATGAGGAAAGAGTAAAAGCTTTAGTGAGAGTCTGAGAGAGTATAAGCCTGTCTTTTCTTGGAAGTACTTCAAAAGTCACGAAGTCTTTTAGGGTTGAAGGAACTTTGACAAAAGCGTTTTCAGTCCGAATGTAGTAATGCCCATAGTCCTCAAATACAGGCAAAAAATCAAAGTAGTTATCCATCAACCTCTTCAGAGGTCCTTCAATCAGATGGGTAATCGCGTGTACTCCTGTATCGACCTGATAGCCATCTACCATGTAACTATTGCAATTTCCTCCAATATGCTGATTTTTTTCAAGAACAAGGACTTTTTTTCCGTGTTTAGAAAGCGTTAAAGCTGCTAAAAGCCCACTTATGCCTGCCCCGACAACAACTACGTCATACTTTTTCATTTTCAAAACAACCTCTATTTTTACGACCTATGTTTTTACGACTGATGTTTTTACGACCTATATTTTTCCTGTGAGGCAAGTTTCTAGCCAGTGTAACTGTTTTAATTGTTACGGCTTAAAACTTGATCATAATTTTAAAATTTCTCTTTTGAATTTTAACTTTGTGTAGACCTTTAATTAACAAAAATTTTTCCAATACACAGATTTTTCGCTTTTCCGGACATCCTATCCGGTTATTTTTATTTACTCTTGCATTATTGGCTAAAAGTAGCTAAAAGTAGCTAAATCAAGCCTATTCTTTAATTAACTCTGTAAACTCCAGTTACAATTTCTTAACTTCTCCATATGCTCTGAAAACGAATAAAAGTGCATAAATTAAAATAGTAACAGAAAGTAAGGGTTTGTGACTCTTATGGATTTGACGTATGAAATATATCTTATAGCTGGAGGTATATCTTTTCTTACAATCCTCCTACTGTTTTTAAATTTATATAAAAACAGTCTTATTTCATATTCTCTCAGGCTTTGCAGTTGGATCTGCGGGATGGCAATCAGTTCGGCCAGTCCCTGGGTCAAAATGTTTGTGCTTCATCTTGTGTTTTTCATTCGACTTCTCATGTATCTTGCTATCGTTTCTCTTGAGCAGGTCGATAAGCTAACTGCCAGAGGACTTTTGAAGCGTTATATCTTAGGTACCAGAATTGTCCTTTCTGAATATACACTCTCTTTCCTTCACTCTTCAAAAGCGATTGAAAGGCATACTCATAGCCTCGGTGCTGAGTCCATAAACCAAAAAGATCGATATTGAGAAAGAATTCTTTCAGAAAATAATCTCTTTCAGAATCTAGATATTTTAAATTAGTTTTTCTTTTAGAGTTTTAGAGTTTTTTTAGAGTTTTTTTAGAGTTTTAGAGTTTTAGAGTTTTTTTAGAGTTTTAGAGTTTTAGAGTTTATTTGTTTTCAATTTTTTAACTTCTTTTTGTTATAAGTCTCATTAGCTACACTTCACAGGATCACTACAGGCTGTTTTTTCTACAATAATAACATGTACCGAAGAATTCCGGTCCTTTTCTGAAATTTAAAGCAATCGGTTAAATTAATGACTCTTCTAAGATAAAAGGAAACGTTGTACGTTTTATATAGCTAGAGAGTATATTTTGTTCGAGTGATTTAAGGCCTAATTGCCCCATGTCGGGAAGCTTCAGGTAATTGGTTCCCTTATTTTCAGAGGTTAGAGGAGTGTGACAATGAACATCACATTAATTGGCATGGCAGGAGCAGGAAAAAGTACTATCGGAAGAGCCCTTGCAAAGCGCCTTGGCTATACTTTTATCGATGTGGATCACCTGATAAGGGAAAACACCGGAATGCCTCTCCAGACTCTGATTGATAAAGAAGGAGATTCGGCTTTTATCAGGTTTGAAGAAGAAGCCATTCTCAGTCTCGAGCAGATAGATAGGAGCGTTATTTCACCTGGTGGGAGTGTAATTTATTCCGAAAAAGCCATGAATCATTTGAAAAAAATCTCAAAAATAATCTTTCTGGATACTGCTTTTAGAAGCATTGCCAGAAGGCTTCCTAATGCAAGAAAAAGAGGCATAGTAGGACTCAGGGATAGGAGTTTGAAAGAACTTTTTGAAGAAAGGAAGGGCTTTTATCAGAAATATGCTGATTTTTCAATAAAGCTCAAAGGGAGAGAAAATATTCAGGACATCGCTGAAATGATTGTTGAGATATGTTTTGAAGAGAGTAACTGAAATTGTGGTTCAAATAGGTTCATTAAGGTTTCCAGTTGTGTTTTAATATAATTGCTTTTTAATATAATTGCTTTTTAATATAATTGCTTTTTAATATAATTGCTTTTTAATATAATTGCTTTTTAATATAATTGCTTTTTAATATAATTGCTTTTTAACATAATTACTTTTTCAACATAATTACTTTTTCAACATAATTACTTTTTCGGGGTTGGGATTTTTAGAGTTATTAGTTTTAAATTATCTCCCAGGGTCTAAAACTTTAAGAATGGTTTCCTTTAGGGTCATTTCCATCCAGGAACGGTTTTCTTTAAGAACAATCGGCTTTATGGATGACTTACTTTAAGGACAGTTTACTTTAAAACAGCGGTTCACTTTATTAGTAATCAGGTCTTCAATCTGAGCAAAATCTCTCAGTTTATAACATTTGAGCATCGGCCTGCAGGAAAAAAGGTCCGAGCAACAGGAGACATAAAATGACATCAAGTCGTTTCATAATTACGGTTATAGGCAGTGACCGGGTAGGAATTGTTGCCAGAATCACTACTGTGATGGCAAGTTTCAATGTAAATATTGTTGATATTACTCAGACTATCATGCAGGGTATATTCACCATGATTATGCTTGCAGAAGCTCCACAGAAGAATTTCGACCTTGCGGCTTTCCAGGAGGCTATGAGTGCCGAGGGGGAGAGCCTTGGAGTCGAGGTTAAGGTACAGCACGAAGACGCATTCCGCTTCATGCACAGGATCTGATCTGGAGACTATCTGAAAATGATCTGGAAAATTAGTCTGTCTGAAACGAGAGGTAATTTTTCATGTATATAAACCCAAAAGAAATTCTGGAAACAATCCAGATGGTCAGGATGGAACATCTCGACATCAGAACCGTAACAATGGGTATCAGCCTGAGGGACTGCAGCCATCCTGATATTGAGGTTTTCAATGAGAATATTTATGAAAAGATAACCACCCGTGCAAAAGAACTTGTGCGTACAACAAATGAAATCCAGAGCCTTTACGGTATTCCGATAATCAATAAACGAATCTCAGTAACTCCAATTGCTGTGGCAGCCGAAAGTTGCAGGGCTCCTGATTTCGTTTCCATTGCAAAAACCATGGACGAAGCTGCAAAGGATGCACAGGTAGACTTTATAGGAGGTTTCAGTGCCCTTGTCCACAAAGGAGCAACTGTCGGGGATCTAAAACTTATCAATTCCATTCCTGAAGCCCTTAAAAGCACTGAAAAGGTCTGTTCGTCGATAAATGTTGCAACCACAAAAACAGGGATTAATATGGATGCAGTTGGCCTGATGGGCAGTATCATTAAAAAGACCGCGGATTTGACTGCGGATAGAGATGGGATAGGTTGTGCCAAGCTTGTGGTCTTTGCAAATGCCCCTGAAGACAATCCCTTTATGGCAGGAGCCTTTCACGGAATCGGTGAACCGGAGTGCGTTATCAACGTTGGGGTCAGTGGACCTGGTGTTGTGAATGCTGCAATTCGCGAGCTTGAAAACCCAAATCTTACGGAAATTTCGGAGACTATCAAAAAGACAGCCTTTAAAATAACTCGCATGGGTGAAATGGTTGGTAGGGAAGTTTCGCGAAGGCTTGGAGTCGAATTCGGGATTCTGGACCTTTCCCTGGCTCCGACGCCTGCAATTGGGGATAGTGTTGCTGCGATTCTTGAGGCAATGGGGCTTGAGCGCTGTGGAGCTCACGGAACGACTGCAGCCCTTGCCCTGCTGAATGATGCCGTAAAAAAAGGCGGAGCAATGGCTTCCTCCTCAGTAGGAGGCCTTAGTGGAGCTTTTATCCCTGTCAGTGAGGACGCAGGCATGATTGAAGCCGTCAGGGCCGGAGCCCTCAATCTGGAAAAGCTTGAAGCTATGACCAGCGTCTGCTCGGTCGGCCTTGATATGATCGCAGTTCCTGGTGATACTCCTGCTTCCACCCTTTCAGCTATTATCGCTGACGAGATGGCCATAGGAGTAATAAATAGAAAAACAACGGCAGTCAGAGTTATCCCAGCTCCTGGAAAAAGAGTTGGAGATTCCGTAGAATTCGGCGGCCTGCTTGGAAATGCCCCAATTATGCCGTTAAGTAATTTCAGTTCCGAGACTTTCGTAAAACGGGGGGGAAGAATCCCGGCTCCTATACAGTCACTTACAAACTGAAGGGTGAACCGGCTAAAGGGTGAACCAGCTAAAGGGTGAACCAGCCGGTAAATCCGGCCACTTGTTTTTTGTTTTTCGGAAGTAAGCCGACACGCCATCAGGTATTTTTCAATATAGAATTACTGGTTTTTGTCATAGAATAATATATTACAGGGAGAAGATACTATAATTACAGGGATTACAGGGCTATTTTTTCGAAACTATTTAGGATTATAATTTTTTGTGCGGAAATAATATTTGCTTGAAAGCAATTTTTTGTATAATTAATTTAAAATAATTTATGCTACTCGTATATTCTGGAATAAGGGGATAAACGGGGTATCATCGAATAAAAGAATATCCTGAGGCCGCTGATCCGTCTCTTAGAATCTCTTAGAATAAACGTGTTTGGGGGAGCATAATATTTCGAAGAGACTGTATTGGGGATGCAGTAAACGGATTCAGCGTCTCTGGACTTCTTCTTACAATTATTTGCTATTCTTTTGATTTGTTATTTGCTTTTGATGAAAGTCCTTCATTTTAATATGACGAAAGTTCCCTGTATAACCGAGAAACTACCAAGACATCACTCTGATTTATTGTAACAGGATATCAGATTCATTGTAACAGGATATCAGATTCATTGTAACAAAATATCACTAAGATTCATTATAACAAGATACCATCAAGATCTGTTTACCGTTAACTGGTTGTTAACCGGCTGCTGCAGGGATGGAAGTTGAGGCATTCAATGAAAAGCACTGCAAAGTTATTGAGAAAATGCCAGAGGATTCAAGAATCCAGGATGAAAATTCCGGAGTTCCGCTTGAAAGCCAGCTCCTGGGCCTTAAGGAGGCATATTAATGATTAGAACTGCACCGAAAACGTATGTCACATCCGGGCACAGTGCCTGTCCGGGTTGTTGTGATGCTTTTGCTGCAAAATTTACACTCATGGGAGCAGGCCCTGACAGCATTGTTGTTAACCCTACTGGCTGTCTGGAAGTTACAAGTACGCCTTTTCCGCTGTCTTCATGGCAGGTTCCATGGATCCACTCCCTCTTTGAAAACGGGGCTGCAGTGGCTTCAGGGATCGACGCTGGCTTAAAAGCCCTTGGCAAAAAGAAAAATACTAAGATTATAGTTATTGCAGGCGATGGTGCTACTATGGATATAGGCTTTGGGGCTATTTCAGGTGCGTTTGAGCGGGGCCATGACTTTACCTATGTCTGTATGGACAACGAAGCCTATATGAACACTGGAGTCCAGCGCAGCAGTGGAACGCCCTATGATGCGAGCACAACGACTACTCCACCCGGAAAATTCTCCTTTGGAAACCCGCGTCCTAAGAAGAATATGCCTGCTATCATGGCAGCTCATGGCTCTCCATATGTGGCCACTACCTCTATAGGTTTCCCAAGAGACATGATTCGGAAGGTCAAGAAGGCAACTGAAGTCATGGGCCCTACCTACATCCATGCCCATGCTCCGTGTACAACAGGCTGGGGTTTTGATACTTCAAAGACCCTGGAGATTGCTAAACTTGCAGTTGAAACCTGTCTCTGGCCCATGTATGAAATGGAAAACGGGGAAATTACCCAGGTCAGGAAAATTAAGAACCCAAGGCCGGTCGAAGAATATCTGAGAGTCCAGAAAAGGTTCAAACACCTGTTCACCATGGTAGGCGGTGAAGACGAAATAAAGAAGATTCAGGCCATGGCGGACTGGAATATAAAACATTTCGGACTTCAGTGAAGAATAAAGTTCCAGTATCCTGAAGTTCCAGTATCCTGAATTTTTATTTTGAATCCACCCAGAGCGCCCTCATCGTTTCCCTTATTGCTTCTATCTTTTTTATATTAGCTTCATCATTTATGATATCGAGTTCATTGAAGGATTCAAGGGCTATCTTAGCTGCAATTGAGGCATCGTTCAGATATCTGTTTCCTGAATTGCTCACAATGGTCTGGAGGGCAGAGGCTGCCTGGAGAATCGCACTTTCCATATTTTCGTCCTCAACTTTTTTCCCAACTTCTTCAATAGAGCTTGCGATATTTATTACCGTATTCTGGAGATTTTCCTTCATGGCTGCGGCAGCCATCTCTTGAAGCATAAGCTCTATTCCCACTGCAGCTTCTTCGAGATTCTTCTGAGCCGTAAGTTTTCCAATATCCCCAAGGCATGAGATACATATTGCCGCATTTTCCGAAAAATCTGGAACCTTCACCCCCGCAATAGCTTTTCCGATTTCTCCAAGCCCTATTATAACTGCTATAGTTTCTCTTTCCTTATTAAGGAGAGCTGCCGTATTCCCGCTTCTCCCGAGAACTGAAGCCGCGAGCTTGGCTGCCATTTCCATCTGCTGTTTGGCAGCTGTTTTTCCTATAGCTCCAAATGAAAGTAGAACCCGGACATTCGTTTCCTGCATATTCTGCTCCATCGAGCATTGTAGCAGCTTTTCAAGAGCTTGAATAGCATTGACTGCGGCATTCTCCATTCCCTGGCGAGCAGCAGCCTTTCCTATTTCCTTTATGGAAACTACTGTTTTTTCAGCTTCTGGCTCTTTTCTCTCGTTCACATAGCCTATGCCGATTTCGGTCAGACAACTGAGGGCCTTGTTTACTCCTTCGTCAAACCTCTCTCTAACGGAATTAAAACCCAAGTTTACCATTTTGTCTTCTTTCTTTGAAAACATGGCATAAGACTCCTTTTCAGCGGCTAGTCCTTCTCATAAAAGACTCGCAAGAAGAGTTTCAGTATACACTATTCTCAAAAAGTCTTTTATCCTCATCAATTCCTACTCCGCTTTATTTTTCTCACTTATTTTCCAGATACTCTTTATTTATGTTTTCCTGGATTCAAATATTTTCAGGTAATGGTGAGCTTTCAGACGGATTAATAAGTCATTAAACCGATAAACTCGTTAGATTAAATTGTTAAACTGGCTAGAAAAGGATCTTGTTTCTCTTTATTAAGTATCCGTCAATTCGCACTACCAGCAGGTTATAAAACATGCATTAAGAAGGCGATTTATCTGACGCAGGAAAGAAAAATTCAGTCTCAACAATCCCGATGCCAGGCAGAAAAGGACTCATTCAGGTGTGAGCTTATAAGCTTTAATGAAGTCTTGCGGCTTTCCAGAATTCTTGCCCGAAAAATCAAAACTTCTGGCTATATGCCTGACTTGATTGTTGCCATAGGGAGAGGAGGCTATGTGCCTGGAAGGCTGGTTTCCGATTTTTTACTCTTCAATGACCTTACCTCAATGAAGATTGAACACTATTCAAGAGCTGCGGATATGCAGGAAGAAGCAAGAATAAAATTCCCTATTCCTGTGGATATAACAGGAAAAAAAATCTTGATTATCGATGACGTAACCGATACAGGAGAGACACTTCATCTTGCAGTAGATTACCTTTTAAACCTGAAGCCTGAATCTGTCAGGACTGCAGTGCTCCAGCATAAAATCTGCTCGAATTTCACGCCTGATTTTTATGCCCAGAAGGTTCTCAAATGGCGCTGGATCATTTACCCCTGGGCCAGGTATGAGGATCTGGCAGGGTTTGCGGAAAAAATTATCCAGAACAGAACCCTTGATATCTCTCAAATTATAGTTGAGTTTAAGCAGAGGTATGAGCTGGATCTCAAGGAAACCGAACTTCTCAAAATTCTAGACGATCTGACTGAAAGAGGTGAGCTTGAAAGCACAAAACAGGATAAAAGAAAGTTATGGAGCCTCAAGCAATAGACACTTCACGAAAGGGGGTTCAAACCAAAAGATAAGATCATAGAACCAGCAGATCGATAGAAATAACGAATCTGTAGAACTAACAGATCGATAGAATTAACGGATCGATAGAATTAAGAATCGCAGAATTAACGGATCGATAGAATTAAGAATCGCAGAATTAACGGATCGATAGAACTAAAAAGACAAAAATTGGCAAAGGTCAGTTTTATCTCTCACTTGAAGAGAGGGTTCTGCGACCTTTTGCACTCCTAAAGTAATGACAGTATGAAATTCTCTATTAATGAGGATATAATGAATATATCTCATTTAGAGCTTCAAAATCCCCAGATCAAGGCTCAGGGACACCACTATTGCAACAATTGAAAGCACTGAAATGATAAGGTAATTTGCACGTTCTTTTGATATAGAAAGACTGCACAGCAGATATTCCAGTCCTTCAAGGTCTTTATCCGAAAGGTTCTGCCGATTCCTGACTTTTTCCAGCAGGTCCAGGTTTTTGACAACGACAAACCTTCTCTTTGCAATATGATATCTGTGTGTGAAGAACCAGAGGTAACCCACGACTCCAATATACCAGATTGCTTTTCCCCAGAAAACGCTGTAGTGGTCAGCTATAATTATGCTTCTTAACAGGATGGCGGAAATCAACCCTACGTAAAAGTATAACTTGATTACAGGCATCCCGTATCTACGGGGAATTTCAAATGTTAGAGTTTCGGATTTTAACTCGTTCATAGTTCTTCTACCTGATTCCTAAAATTGTTAAAAAATAATTGTAAATGAAGAAAAAGGAGATTGAAGAAAAAGGAGATGCAGTTTAGAGAGCATCTCCATTTCTTTCTCCAGTTCTTATTCTAACTACAGTTTCAATGGGGGTAACAAAGATCTTTCCGTCTCCAATTTCTCCAGTATACGCTGAACTCTGAATAATTTTAATAATCTCTTCAATTTTGTCTTCAGGGGCTGCGATCTCTATTTTGGTTTTGGGAAGAAGATCCACACAATATTTTTTACCTCTCCACTGCTGTACGATTCCTTTCTGCTGTCCACGTCCTTTGACATCAGTTACTGTCAGGCTAGGATACCCGGCTTCTTCAAGGGCATCTTTTACCTCATGCAGCTTCATGGGCTTTATTATTGCTTCGATTTTGCACATTTTAGTCATGTTATTCCTCCCTCATCAGGTATTCGGGATATGCTCTGATTCCGTGTTCACTGATATCAAGGCCCATGATTTCTTCTTCTTCTGATACTCTAAGCCCTATTACGGCATCGAGGATTTTGAAGATTATATATGAGATACCAAATCCCCAGACCATGGTTACCAGTACGGATACAAGCTGGATAAGCAGTAAGCTAATTCCTCCACCGTAGAAGAGTCCTGGTACTGCAGCAGCGTACGTGGCATCTGCAAGAATCCCGTTTCCCATCCCTATGGAAAAGAGCCCAACAGAGATAAGTCCCCAGCTTCCACAATATCCATGTACTGCAATTGCACCTACAGGGTCATCCAGCTTCAGTTTGTTTTCATTAAACATGACACCTACATAAATTATTATCCCGGCAACAAGACCAATCACCAGGGCTGCCCAGTTTGATATCGATCCACAGGGGGCGGTAACCGCTACAAGCCCGCCGAGAAGCCCGTTTGCAGTGAGGGATGGATCTGGTTTTCCAGTCTTTACCCAGGTAATAATCATGACCATAAGAGCTCCTGCAGCGGCTGCAAGGAAGGTATTGACTACTACCAGGTTCATATAAGGATCATTTGCATTGAGGGTGCTTCCTCCGTTGAATCCCAACCATCCGAGAGCCAGGATAAGAGTTCCCAGGAAGGTAATAGTCAGGTTATGACCTGGAATAGGTATGGGTTTTCCGTTTTTAAATCTCCCTATCCTTGCGCCCACAAGAATTACACCCGCAAGGGCAGAATATCCTCCTATTGAGTGTACAACTCCAGAACCGGCAAAGTCATGACTTGCCACTCCAATTGCTTTTACTATTGGGCTATCGGCGCCACTTAAGAGGGCCATATCCGCTCCGCTCCAGACCCAGTGACCGTATATAGGGTAAATTACGGCTACCATCATGATACAGTAGACAAGATAGGCCTTAAAGTTGGTTCTCTCAGCCATTGCTCCTGAAACTATAGTCGCACCAGTAGCCGCGAAAACCATCTGGAAGAACCACGAGTTCCAGGTTGCATTGTCCGCGCCTGCCAGGAAGAATTGATTGGTTCCTATTAGACCTGCGGCATCAGCTCCATACATTATGCCCCAGCCAACAGCCCAGTAGACGAGAATACCCAGGACAACAGTCATGAAGTTTTTCATCAGAATGTTGGCGGTATTTTTACTTCTCGTAAGCCCAGTTTCCACAAGCGAGAAACCTGCATGCATAAAGAATACCAGTCCACTTGCCAGTAACAGCCACATAAACGTTAGTGTAGTCTTTATTTCCTCAATCGACGCGGCATTTTGATCGGACGTTGCTGCAAGGGCTGGTGAAACCAGTGCTATAAGTAAAATAAACGTAACTATCGATAATTTTTTTAGTCTTTCCATCTTTTTCACCATATTATTTTTTTGCCTCCTTTCTTCACCGGAAACCAGTAACCGGTTGACTACTCTATTGTATATAAAATTTTCGATTACTTGCAGTAAGTATTACAATGTATATATAAAGAAATAGTTACAAAGTTCTCTGCTACGCATATCCAGAAATAAGTGAAAGACGTAATTTCTTAGAAACTAATTTCTTGGTTTTGTAGAAAAACTTTCCGAATCAACTACAAAAAGCTAAAACGTACAAACTTAAATTGTATGCACCTGCGCAAGCCTTAAAGATTGGACACGCTGCCGGAATTCCTGCTCGATTTCTTAGAAATAGTCAAATTTCCTTTTGCCAGATTCCCTTAATATGAAGACTGAAATTCCAGTTTGGATACATTTTATAGTGGTTTATAAACTAATTATATAAGTTCAAGTGGAACATTTATACAGAGTCGATAGTATGAAAGAAATAAAAAACACGTGAAGTTTTGTTTCACTTCTGGCATTAGGGACAGATCTCATCACCCTTCGTGCTCTCAAAGTGATTAAAAAAAATAAAAAGGAAAAATGAAAAAGAAAAAAGAATGAAAAAGAATAAAAAAGAATAAAAAAGAATAAAAGGGAAAGAGGTAGAAATTTTGAAATGTTTAAGGCCTTTTACATTACTGTTTCAGTAACCAGTTCCCGATCTCCTTTTGAAAAAACTCTGGATACACGGACTTTCCAGTCCCCAGCGGGATTCTCTTTGTCAGCCTGGATGAGGTTATAACATTGCTTTGTCTTTCCCCTTGTTTTGGAAGAACAAAAAGTGCCTGCATTTACCACAAGCATGTTATTGAGGTTCCAGACCCAGGGAATGTGGCAGTGCCCGCAGAGGACAAGATTCACCTTGCAGCGGTTCAGAAGTTCGAGCACATCGCCTGCATCCACAAGGACAGTATTCTCCCTGCCTGCCAGTGGTATAGGAACAAGGTGGTGGTGCATGGCAAAAACCTTGAAATTTTCTCCTGAAAAAGCTTCTTTGATCCAGCCATAGTTTTCCCTGCCCAGATGACCTTCATCAAGATCGGGCTGTGAAGAATCGGCCCCGACAACCGTAACATTCTCAAAATTCCGTGAAAAGTACCTGTCTGTGAAGAGGTCTTCAAAGTGCACATATCCTGCATTTTTTGAATCATGATTTCCCGGAACAAGAATTTTATTTTTACATTCAATCCTGTCAATAAACCGCTTTACTCCATCATATTCTGCTGAAAACCCATTCTCGGTCAGGTCACCTGTAATCACGACAAGGTTCGGTTCCAGCTGGTTTATACCGTCAACCATAGACTCTGCAATCTCAGGAACAAAGTACGCATCTGAATAATGAATATCTGAAAGATGTACAATCTGTATAATTTTTCTTCCTCTGATTTTCTTAATTTTGTAATATATATTGAATCTCTTATATTCAGAGCACAGAACTTCTGTGCCATTATATATAGCTATCTCTCAAAATCTACATATTTACAAATATCTAATTATAATTCGTTAAAAAAGACAGTTTCTCTTTCAAAACCTCATTTGAGTACTATAAATATGTACCTAATTATTATTCATGGACAATGTCTATAAAAATTATAAACCTAAATTACCCAATTATGTACACAGCTCATTTCAGTCCATTTTCTACCAGTAGTCGGGCGCGCGGCAGACTTCGTTTCATCCATTTGTTGTAAAAATACCAAAACGGGTCGGGCAGAAGGACTCTACTTTTAAAATTAGGTGGCTTGCAAAAGCATCGACCTACAATTGCTGGCCTGCAACCGTTGCGCTGGTTGATCACGTCTGATAGGGTTTGAGGATAAGGATTTCAAAATCAAAAGTTGCCATGTTTTCGGCTAAACCTTTTTTCAAAAAGGTTGTGATCATGCAGGATAGGGTTTGAGGATATATTTTTCAAACTCAAACGTTGCCAAGGGTTTTCGGTCAAACCTTTTCACAAAGGGTTTATGTTAAGCCGATTAACGGTTAAATTAGGTAAATCGCCCCTCCTGAGCAAGTTGAAAATGTAACATTTCTTGTCCTTAAATTAGCTTTATTGACTCAGTTCAGTATCTTCATCATGATTTAGCCCTCTTGAGCGAACGAAGTGAGCGAAAAGGGCACCGTCCTCCCGAGACGGGACTCGGGTGACGGGACTCGGGCAACAAATAAATTAATAATGAGTTATGACTATTCACCTACGTTTCAGCTTCATTCTTACATTTTTCATTTAATTTACTCCATAATCAAGGTGAATTTATGTCATTAGCAAAACTTAGAACACATTATACAGCCGATGTTAAACCCGAAAAAGTTGATAACGGTCAGAAAATTACTTTGGCAGGCTGGGTCCATGAGGTAAGAGACCTCGGCGGAATCTGTTTTGTAGTACTTCGAGACCGGGAAGGAAAGGCTCAGGTCACTCTAGTAAAGAAAAAGATCGATAAAGAGTTGTTTGATGCTGCAAGAAGGCTTGTCCGCGAGTCGGTAATTTCAGTAACCGGCTCCGTTAAATTCGAAGAGAAAGCTCCGAACGGATACGAGCTGCTTCCTGAGGAAATCACTGTCCTGAATGTTGCAAATTCTCCATTGCCAATGGATACTACAGGCAAGGTGGAAGCTGAACTTGATACCAGATTGGACTCACGGTTCATTGACCTCAGGCGGGCCGAGACTACTGCGGTTTTTAAGATAAGGCATCAGGCTCTCCAGGCTACAAGGGAATACTTTGTACAAAACGG
Source organism: Methanosarcina barkeri str. Wiesmoor (assembly GCF_000969985.1). GTDB lineage: Archaea > Halobacteriota > Methanosarcinia > Methanosarcinales > Methanosarcinaceae > Methanosarcina > Methanosarcina barkeri_B. The sequence continues at coordinate 1,942,946 of NZ_CP009526.1, forward strand.
ATTTATCGAAACTGCAACCCCAAAGGTAGTAGCAACTGCAACCGAGGGCGGCACTGCACTTTTCCCAATCACTTACTTTGACAGGGAAGCTTTTTTGAACCAGAGTCCTCAGCTCTTCAAACAAATCCTTATGAGCGGTGGTTTTGACAGGGTCTTTGAGATTGGCCCCATTTTCAGAGCCGAAGAGCACGATACCCGCAGGCACTTGAACGAAGCTACTTCTATTGATGTCGAGGTCAGCTTTGCAGACCATTTTGACGTGATGGAAATTCTCGAAAACCTTGTGGCTTACGTTTATGCCCAGGTTATTGAGAAGTGCAAGCCTTCCCTTGAAACGCTAGGTATTGAGCTCAAAGTCCCAAAAACTCCTTTCCTTAAGCTTACCTATAATGAAGTCATCGAGATCATAAACGCCCGCTCGGAAGAGAAAATGCACTGGGGAGACGACCTAGGCACATTCGGAGAGCATATTGTGGGCAATTACGTCTACGAGACTACAGGAGAATCTCACTATTTCATTATTGACTGGCCGACTGAGATTAAACCCTTCTATGCCATGCCTTATGAGGACAGGCCGGAGTACAGCAAGTCGTTTGATATGATGCACCGCACAATGGAACTCTCCTCAGGAGCTCAGCGTATCCATATTCCGGATTTGCTTAAGAGCCGGATAGAATCACAGGGCCTCAACCCTGAAGGCTTTGAGTTCTACCTTAAAGCTTTCGAATATGGCATGCCTCCTCATGCAGGCTGGGGCATGGGCTGTGAACGTTTTATCATGACCATGCTCGGAACCGAGAATATCAGGGACACTGTACTCTTCCCCAGGGACAGGAGAAGACTTTCTCCCTGAAATCCCTTCTTTTTGGAGTTTAAACACTTCCAGTTTAATCTCCAGTTTAATCTCCAGTTTAGGGATTTCATAATTTTTTCAGGATTCGAACCGGAAGGGAACATAGCATGACAGAAAGAAATATATCTACCGATTCCCCGGAAAAACGTGCGGCTGGCATCGCTGCATCTCGGATGGTAGAATCGGGAATGGTTGTGGGACTTGGAACGGGCTCAACAGTTGCATATACGATAAAAGAACTCGGCAGGCGGGTCAGGGACGAAGGTCTCGAAATTCTGGGTGTTGTTACCTCATACCAGTCTGAAACGCTTGCCATCGAAGCCGGCATCCCTCTGACCACCCTTGCCCAGCATTCGGAACTGGACATCGCCATTGATGGAGCAGACCAGGTCGATTCGAAGCTGCACGCAATCAAAGGTGGGGGAGCTGCCCATACAAGGGAAAAGATAGTATCGGCGTCTGCAAGACGTTTTCTGGTCGTAGCTGACGAATCAAAAACGAGCACCCAGCTTGATAAACCTATACCGGTTGAGGTTCTTCCCTTTGCAAAAACTCTTGTGATTAAAAAAATAAAGCAATTGGGAGGAAAGCCTGAGCCGAGGTTAGCTCTGAGAAAAGACGGCCCTGTGATAACTGATAATGGAAACTTTGTACTTGATGCAAATTTCGGCGTAATAAACGATCCAGAAGGTCTGGCCCTTCAACTATCTTCAATTCCTGGAGTTGTTGAGCATGGAATATTTTCCAATGTGGACGAACTCTATATCGGGAAAAAAGATGGATCAGTGGAGATAGTCAAGAAGTGAAAGTAATCAGGAAACATGAATGTTTCACCTTCTATAATCGGAATATACCCGGTATGTTTTTATAGAAGTATTATCAGTTATTTTCTGATAAAATACTGCTTCACACAAGGCAACTGATGAAATCGTATTTTCAGGCTGATCTCGGGCTAAAAGTGACTATAGCCAGGACAACTTCAAATTATCAAGTAGAAAAGCTTCGATACATAGACTTCATTTTAAGGAGGTTTTGGTTCAGATGGAAAAAGGTGGCCAGCCAATCATAATAATAGATCCTAAAAAAGAAGAGACAAAGGGAAAAGAAGCGCTCAGCATGAACATCGCGGCTGCAAAGGCAGTGGCCAGTATAGTCAAAAGCACGCTTGGACCGAGGGGAATGGACAAGATGCTTGTCAATCCTATCGGGGATATCACAATCACAAATGACGGTGCAACCATTTTACATGATATGTCCATTGAGCACCCAGCAGCCAAGATGGTGGCCGAAGTTGCAGAGTCACTTGAAAGCTCGGCTGGGGACGGGACTACAAGTGCTGTCGTATTCACAGGCAATCTGCTGGAAAAAGCAGAAGACCTTATTGAGAGTGGAGTCCACCCGACAGTTGTTGTCAAGGGGTACAGGCTTGCAGCCGAGAAGGCTGTTGAAATTTTAGAGAGCCTGGCAATCTCAACTGCCGAGAATGAAAAGGAGAAGCTTTTAGAAGTTGCCAAAACCTCTATTACGGGCAAAGCTTCTGAAAAGTACGGTCGTTTGATTGCGGAGCTCTGCGTGGATGCTGCGCTCTCAATTCGTGAAAGGGGAGTAGTTGACCTTAAAGACGTTATTCTTTCAAAAGATGTCGGCGGCAAGATAGAAGATACCGAATTTGTTGAAGGCATTGTAATAGACAAGGTCGCTCTGGATAAAGAATTCCCTCTCAGAATTGAGAACCCTGCAATTGCTTTGATTGATGCCCCTATGGAGATCGCTAAGACCGCAAACAAAGCAAAACTTCAGATAAACGCATATGGTGATCTTGAGGATTTTGTAAAACAGGAAGAAGAAGCCTTATTCGAAATGGCAGACTATATCATCAGAGCAGGGGCAAATGCGGTTTTCTGTTCCAAAGGCATGGATGACAAGATTGCAGCCTACCTGCAAAACCGGGGAATTTATGCAACCCGCAGGGTTAAGAACGAAGACATGCAGCACCTTGTAGACGCCACAGGCGGCAGGCCTATCCGCAATATCAAAGAACTGACCCAGAAAGAACTCGGGCACGCCGGGCTTCTTGAACAGGACCGGGACGGCGACCAGGGCAAGACCTATCTCAGAGAGTGTAAGGGTGCAAAATCCGTATCCATTGTCATCAAGGGCGGTACAGAACACATAGTTGACAACCTTGAACGCGCAATTGACGATGCCCTCAGGGTAGTAAAATGTGCCATAGAAGACGGCAGGATAGTTGCAGGTGGCGGGGCTTCTGAGGTTGAAGTCGCACTTGAGCTTCGGGCATATGCTCCCGGTATAGGTGGGCGTGAACAGATGGCAATCAGGGCTTTTGCAGATGCTCTCGAAGAAATCCCGAGGACAATTGCCAGAAACGCAGGTCTGGACGCTATCAACACAATAGTGAACCTCAGGGCAAAGCATACCGAAAACAAAAACGCAGGCCTGAACGTCAATACCGGTGCTGCTGAAGATATGCTCAAAAAAGGCATTGTTGATCCTCTCAGGGTTAAGGTCAACTCTGTCAAAGCCGGTTCTGAAGCCGCAGTGATGGTGCTTCGTGTGGATGATATGCTTCGCGCACAGCGCGCCGACATGCAGGACGTAAAACCCGAGCACATGGCAAGCACTTATGATGGCATGTCAGCTCCTGCACTTAATATGCGCAGGTAAAAAACCGATTTTATTAATAGCTCCTAAAGCACGGTAAGCACAGAAGCTTCTGTGCCCGTCTTTATTTTTGCCTACGTTTTCAGTCTTTTGTATGGTCAATATTATCTTGTGAACTTTTTTATCTTGTGAACGTTTCTATCTTGTGAACGTTTCTCGTGTCCGTTTTTATGTGAAAATGTTATCTGTTTTATAGAGTCTGCTCTAATTGCTGGTTGCTGACAGATTGAAAGAGAGATTGAAAAGCAGATTGAAAAGCAGATTGAAAAGCAGATTGAAAAGCAGATTGAAAAGCAGATTGAAAAGCAGATTGGGTATTGTTAACTAATTATAGCGATTTCTTTATTTCTATGTTTCATCAATAGAAGAACAGAGTACTTTAGCATTTCAATACTCTTCGTATAACATTTTGTCTTTCGTCTTAACCTTGCCAGAAAGTGCCTCAATATGCCATTATATCCTTCAACTGTATACGTTTTTTGGATTGAGTATGAATATTTTCTGGAAGAAACTCTGCATATGCTCTCCAGTGATCTGTCATCACTTCTCCAATCTCTTTCTGCTTTAATTTTTCCCATATTAGTTGTCCAGTTTCCGTTCCTCTGTTGCCAAAAGAGCAGTGGATGAATTTTCCCAACTCTATCAACAGCAATCCAGATCCAGCAATATTTTTTTTGTTACCGATGTAAGTGTGCATCTCATCCATTTCAACAATAGATATCTCATTTTCGCTTTTTAGGTCCTCCAACTCCTGACCAAATTTCTTTATCCATTTTTGGACAGAAACATGACTTACTCCTAAAAATCTTCCTATTGAGCGAAATCCTAACCCTTCAAGATAGAGTTGCAAAGCCTGTCTCTTAACAGAAGGGGAGATAGAAGTTGATTTTACCTCTACGGTATAGTTATATCCACAATCATGGCATTTGTAGCGTTGACGTCCAAAAACTATACCATTCTTTTTGTGAGTGGAACTATTACACCTTGGGCAGTTCATATAGAAATATAGGTTCTCATAATATATATCTATAGTTAACTACCAAAGCCAACTCAGGTTCTAAAATGGATGAAACAACTCAAGAAGAATACCAAAAAGCACTTGCTAAACAAGAAGCCGAGGAAACAGCAGAACCTATCGAAACTTCTACATTAGAAGAAACATCGACATCTAAAAAAACTGAAATTTCAACAACCGCGCAGCTGTCTGAAACTAAGAAAAATGAATTAATTAAAATAGTAAAAGACTATTATGGCTCTGATGAAGTAGAAGTTATATACATTTCACCAAAAGATCAGTCTTCAACTGGTTTGATAATGGTCACCTACTATCTTAAAAACGTCCCTGCTAAAAAGACCTTAGAAAATGATCTAACTGATATAGTTATAGTATCTAAACAAATTGCAGAAGAATCTGGCATTATAAACCCGAACGTAAATGTTGCTGCGATGTTAGAGGACGGAACCACGTCGTTAGGGGTAGGGAATTCATCAAATGGAAAAACTGATATCCACGTTGAAAATCTCAATGCTTAACATTGTTAGGCCTATTGGTTTAAAGACATGGAGAAGGTAATATCAAAGAGTATATCGAATATGGGATAACCTGCACAACTACAACTAACCCTGACAACCGTTTATGTAGATATTTTTTATAAGTCAAAAACAACTCAAGATTGCACAAAACCTTTTTTTGAGTAATACTCTATTCCAGCCACAAACCAAGGTTTAAATTCAAGGAGTTCTGGAATCGTGTTATTATGAGTGTTTCTTATTCCCCATTGATGGTGCTGTGTCCCAGCAATCCGGCCTAATTCTTGGTTTATTGCTCCGATTATGTGTTGCGCCTCTTATTGTACTTCTATATTATAATAGGTCACTCTACTATATATAATTATGTGACTCCATAACCAAAAAAATATATTAATTATATCACATGCACTAAAACAGTAACTTTTTCATTCGAATAAATTTCCCCTTCATGAACTAACTGAGATAAACGCCCTCTGCTTGTGATATTACATGTCCAAATTAGAGTATTTTCAGGAACTTCTATGAATGTTTCATTATCCTGGAACGTCCCTAATATCACAGTAGCTTTGAATTTTTCCCATCCCTTTTTATTTGTTTGAACATGTCCTCGCTCATCTGTTTCTGTATAGATAACGATATCTTCAGGACGTGTATAGATTTTTAATTTTGATGTTTGAGGCCAAACTTTTGATTTTGAATGTCTAGGCATTGCGATTACACACCTTTATATTCAAACCCTATGCAATCGAGATACAATAACGTATCGCTCTGAACACTAACGTATGGAATCCCTGATAACACTTTCTTTTCAAATCCAGAAGTTACGACATGATATCCGTTCCTAGTTTCTCTAACGTGGAATACCCTTGCAGTATAGCCTTTACTCTCAAAATTTAAATTTACAAAACTCATTATATCATCTCTACTCTTTTCTGATGTAATACCTTTCCGAAAGCTTCGCCTTTTGGAGTTGTGGCGGGCAAATCGTCTCCAGAAATAGAGTAAATCTTCGCGTAAGTTGCATGCATTAAAGCAATGTCCCTCATTGTGCCAGGAGTAGGTTTGTCTGCATATAAGACTTTGCAAAAACCCTCTAATCCTCTGTTAGACTTATGTATTCTTTCAAGTAGTGATACTCTCTTACCTCTCCTCATTTCTCTGAATCTGTGCCCCCTCATGTGGTCGGCTGCAAAGACCTTAGCAAAATATTTCCATTCATTTGGAACCCAATCTATTTTATCAATAATCTCCACGCTTCTTGTTTCATGGTCGTGGTGTGCTGGTAAAATTTCTGTCGGGGTTGTAGCTTTGCCTAAATCATGGGTGAGTGCCGCGAATAAGCAAACCGGATCATCGGTTAATTCTCGACAATCATCAAGCACTCTCATAGTATGCTCAAAAGCGTCTCCATCGCTATGATGAGCTTGTGGGATTCCTATCAATGAATATATTTCAGGAAATGTAATGTATAGAGCGTGCCCCAAATTTAAAATGTTAAAATATCTAGATGGTTTTGGAGATGAAAATACCTTTTTTAGTTCGGAAAATTTGTGGTCATCAGATATCAATTTAATTTCATGTACCAGATCTAACATATACATAATCAACGTTGGTGATGCTCTGAACGTGGGATATTCACACATAAATCTCGCCGCCCTAATAACTCTTACCGGGTCTTCTTTGAATGCGTCTGATGTTGGAGTTATTATCCCATTTATAAGATCCTCTGCCCCGTTGAACGGATCTACAATCATACCTGTAATTACGTCTATTGCAATTGAATTGATTGTCAGATCTCTTCTACAAAGATCTTCTTCAATTGTTACAGACGGATCTGAATTAATTTCAAATCCGTTATATCCTGCGCACACCTTTTTTTCAGTACGTGCCATAGCAAACTCACAATCGTCTACCACAAAAACAGGAAACTGGTTCCCCTGTTGGCGTGCATCTGGAAACAAGTCTTTAAACGTATCTACTGTCAATCCACATACACAAAAATCAACGTCATGGGGAGTTTGGCACATTAAAAAGCGGCGTACTGCTCCACCTACTATGTATAATGTACCACCTGCATCTTTTATTTTAAGTGCGTGTGGTCTGAATTTAGTTAATATTTTGTTCAATTTTTCGCTCCTTTGGAATGATACTCATTTAACTAATGTATATACACACATTACTATATGGAATTATGTGACTTTGATATTAAAATCTCTTTGAATTATTTTCACGGTATCTAAGACGTTTTTAGAGCGCCCTGTTTCCAAACATACAGCTATAACTAGGAAAATAGAACAGGAAGCCTGAGAATAAGCACGGTATTTGATTTGTGAGTTTAACTCGGAGAAAAAAGAAATGAGGGTTAATATTATTTTATGTGATTAAACATTGTCTTAATACTTGTTCCAGTGGTTACTCGGCAACAAAGAAAAGCAACGAATCCCCTTAGCATAAAAAACAACCTGTTGAGCAGATTCATCATATTTAACGTCATCAATTGGATAAATCACCATTTTAATAATAATATCATTGGGCTGCGAATATTTACGTATAAGAATCTCTCTAAAATGTTTATGAATATCAATCGAATTTAATTCCTTGTCTCCAAAATCATCTTTTATTTCTTCGTAAATTTCATCAGAAGCCAGAACCATAACCGTGTTGTCTTCAATTCTTGAAGCTTCTTCGAGTAACTCATCATCAATTCTCTTAACAGACCGTGTTATACACAGTTCTATAGCCTTTGAAATATTTAATGGCCGATCACTTATCTTATTATAAAGGATTATTTTTTCGTGCATCACTCTGGGTATCTCGCCCATAATTCGACTGTATCCTGCTTGCATTTGCCATTATGTAAGCACCCAATTATAGTTGCCTTAAGTTGTCTTAAATTGCCTTGATACAGATACTACATACTAACATATGAACTTCACTTATTTATGTATAATATTAACGTTATACTCAATTGTCATATTTTATCTAACATGTCTATTTTTTGCAGTTGAAACATCAATATCAAAAAATAACATAAAATCTGAAATTTCAATTGTAAATTAGAATCCTAATGTTACATGCAATTAGTAGGAAAAATAGTACAATTTGTAACACTTACCTTATATATCACCTTAATTTTTACCTTAATTTCCGGTGGAAATAAAAAATTTAGGTAAGCCTTTGAAAATGACAAATTAAACTGCGATTTTCAAGGAATTTTGTTTACTCGTCAAAGAAAAACGTCATCGGTTAAACGTGCCTATGTTTTTTGTTCACAAGTCATTCCAAAGACTATAGACAGGATTTTAAAAAACGACATCATGAGAATTGATTTTAAGACTCTGGTATTTTTGCCTTCGATGAGTGTATCTTCAACATAAAATATGAGTAAAATAATCATAGCCTTATAAAATTAGATAATAATTAGCCAGGTGTATTAATGCAGTTAAATGCGTTAACCATTATTTAGAATAGTTCTATAATATTAATACATTTCTCGAATATTTTGACTTTTGTCCGTTATCCATAGATTTACATGCCTTCTGAGATTTTTTGCAACGGAACCGATGTTTCTTTATTAATTGAGCCTATCCCAAAACTTATTTTATTCTAAATCATCATGAGTTTTCAGGATCATTTTAGTGATTAAGAATTCAATTGATCGTCCCAATACGAGATTCAAAAATCAAATTTTGAGTGTCGGGATAGGCTCATTATTAATCATGGATGAGAAAAATTGTTCTGTTCATCATCGATACCAATTCCTCCTATTTCATTACCACCTAAATTTTGTGTTAGCATCAAAAGTTGAGAATAACCATTGGCAATTGAATTTAAATCTAAATAACGCGTTGTGAGGATAGGAGTTCCGAGGTTGTACTCTTCGGTATCATTTGTAAGTAGTTTTATTCCAAGTTTTTCCCTTTGATCCATAAAGCGGGTTCCTGGGAATAACGTTAGCAATGAAGGGATTATCTTCTCCGCACCAATTTCATATAACCTTCTTATGAAATTGAACGTCTCCTGAAGTGTTTTTTCTGTTTCGTTAGGATGAGGGAAAACCATGCTTAAAACTGGACTAATCCCTGCTTCTCGAGACCATATAACGGCATTTTCTATTTGCTTTAAAGTAATTTTTTTGCCAAGCTGATCTAGTAGCTGTTGTGATCCTGACTCCATGCCAAATTGGATAGTTGTACAACCAGCACTCCTCATGTCTTGCAGTATTTCTGGAGTAACGGCATCAGCACGGGATTCGCAGGTCCACTTAAGATTTCGGGTAATTGATGGAGGAATTTTTATTTGGCGAAGCCCATCGCAGATATCCATCAAACGCTGTGTATCGTGAGTCATGGTATCATCAACAAAATAAAAAGATGTTATACGGAATTTATCTATGCACATTTGCACTTCTGCAATTACATTTTTTGCGCTACGTGCAATATATTTCCTTTCCATTACCACCGGACCAGCACAAAAACCGCAGTTTGAGGGGCAACCACGACTTGTAAGGATGGTACCTGGTATGTTATAAAGATGTAGAGGCATTAAGTGCCTAGCAGGAAATGGTAATGCATCTAAATTGATTATTCTTGCTCTTCTTGGCAGAGTTATTATCTCATCTTTAGAACGTACAGCTGTACCTTCAATGTTGAGTGGGAGCTTATTTTCTTTTGCTGCAGCACGGCACAACTCTAGAAAAGTAATTTCACCTTCGCCTCGGACTACAATATCTACAAAAGGATAATTTAATGCTTCGTGATAATTAACAGTTACATGTGGCCCACCAAGGCAGACTATACACGTTGGTAGAAAGTGTTTTACTGTTTTTGCAACTCGCAAGCCGTTTTTAAATGTCAATGTTGTGGTTGAAATTCCCACAACAATGGGAGAGAACGATTCGAGAATCTGCTGGAGTTCTCTAACATTAACATCTTCAACGTCCATATCTGAAATACGTACTTCAAAACCATCATTTAGCAAAAAAGATGCAATATAGCCAAGACCTAGAGGAGGAATTGCAGATGGCTTGGCTACGATACGGTTTTGTGGTCCTGGAGTTGGCGCCTGCAACAATAGAATATGATTTCGATCAATCATCTAATTGAACCTCCTCAAAAAGGGGACGTGAAAGCCATGCAGCTAAACCTATTTTTTCAAGCTGCATTATATAACTGATTGTGTCTTCAAGAACTTTACTTTCGTTAACTGGAGCATATTCCCTACATAATTGTTCTACCAACTCTAGAATTGTTCTGCTTCCATCCATTAGTTGCCAGATCCGCAAGGCTGTTTCCTCAAAGCATACAAGAAACTTATAACCACATACATATATTTCATCATCTTTATATATGTCTCCTAGCCAGCATTCATTTGTACGCCTAGGCACTTTTTTGAGGAAATTCTCATATTTCTGTGACAACAACATCTTAAAGCCTTCAAACTAGGAGTTTTTCAACTCTTTCCATCCGACTCATCATATCGCCAGTAGCCTTTTCATCAAGCCCTAATGTTTCTTTGATTAATTCCGGTTCTTTCTGCACCGTGAGAATAGCATTGTGAAGTGTCTCTCTTTCTACAGGGTTGTAAACATCTAGTAACTTTGCTCTAATTATTTCGTCGCTAGCAACACTTGGGCGAGCAGCCACTGCAACACAGACAACCACTACAACTACTGCAACTGCTGCATTTGCTCGTTCACCGCCATTACCTATATATTCAAAATCTTCCACAGCATTTATTTTGCCTAAAGCAGGTAATTTTCCGAGTTTAGGAAAATCAGATGTTACTCGTAGTAAATCTTCGTGCCCTGTCAGAATTCTATACAATGGCTCATTCCATTTATCTACTTTTGTTTTAATTTCTAAATTATGAGAATATTTATCAAGTTTTCCCATTAATATCATTCCCGCAACTAAATATATCTTCAAATAATTAATAGTCCATTCTATACTATGGTTAATACTTTTCCAAATAGTTTAAAACATCTTCAAATATATTTTTAAAATGATAGTTTTATGAAGAGATTAATTCAAATTGTTAACCATTTAACAGAACAGTTGAACATTATAACTTTTATCACATAAAAAAGTTTCTATTTTACAAAGTGAATATTTAATTAATATAATTTTTGGTCGTCCAGTGTTACATGGTTGATATTACCATGGTTAAATATTCAGTACGACAAATAATTGCGTTTTTATGCAAGGGATGAAAGTCAGCCACAGTTACACTGAGGTTCGTAACAAAAAGGATCTGAAAACTACTTTATGAGCATTTGAGAATAATATCAACCAGATAATAGAGGATGACCTAATTTTTACTAAAAATGATTCCGTTGCAAAAAATCTCAGAATAGGCATGTAAATCTATGGATAACGGACAAAAGTCAAAATAACAGTTGCTGGTTCGGTAAAGTAGCTGTCACGAATATTGTTAACTAATTATAGCGATCTCTTTATTTCTGTGTTTCATCAATAGAAGAACAGAGTACTTTAGCATTTCAATACTCTTCGTATAACATTTTGTCTTTCGTCTCAACCTTGCCAGAAAGTGCCTCAATATGCCATTAAATCCTTCAACTGTATACGTTTCGGCTTTGGATTGAATATGAATATTTTCTGGAAGAAACTCTGCATATGCTCTCCAGTGATCTGTCATCACTTCTCCAATCTCTTTCTGCTTTAATTTTTCCCATATTAGTTGTCCAGTTTCCGTTCCTCTGTTCCCAAAAGAGCAGTTGATGAATTTTTTCCCAACTCTATCAACAGCAATCCAGATCCAGCAATATTTTTTTTGTTACCGATGTAAGTGTGCATCTCATCCATTTCAACAATAGATATCTCATTTTCACTTTTTAGGTCCTCTAACTCCTGACCAAATTTCTTTATCCATTTTTGGACAGAAACATGACTTACCCCTAAAAATCGTCCTATTGAGCGAAATCCTAACCCTTCAAGATAGAGTTGCAAAGCCTGTCTCTTAACAGAAGGGGAGATAGAAGTTGATTTTACCTCTACGGTATAGTTATATCCACAATCATGGCATTTGTAGCGTTGACGTCCAAAAACTATACCATTCTTTTTGTGAGTGGAACTATTACATCTTGGGCAGTTCATATAGAAATATAGGTTCTCATAATATATAACTATAGTTAACTACCAAAGCCGCAGATTGAAAAGTCATGTTTCTCCGTAAAACTGCAGGTAATCTTCCATTGCCTTCTTCGCCTGAGCAGGATACTCTTTTTTCATATATTCAATGAATTCGTCCCTTGATTGAATTTCCTTTAGAACTTCAAGCATGTGGGCGGCAAATTTTCTTGATTCCACACTTCCTTTTCGAAGTTCAAAAGAAAGGCAGAGGGCCTCTTTAGGAAAATACTTTCTTCTAACCCAGGGAGAGACCGAACCAAGTAGTACTCCTTCTTTGAGGATGCTGTAAGCAGGCACTCCTATGAGTTCAAGCCTGTTCTTTCCGGCCAGTTTATCTATATTTTCACCGGAATAGGAGTGAAGCTCAATGTAAATTTCAGGCTTTAATTCTTCAATCGCCCTGATGATCTTTTTTCCAGTTTCGGGGTAGTAATGCGGGTTAAGGGTTGAAATGTACTTTCCGCAGTCTACAAGTGGAATCAGAGCCAGAGAACCAGTTTCAGGAGGTTTGATTCTCTTCAGGAGGCCAGTTGTGTCTTTCCATTCATCTCCATGAAGGCCTGCAACAAAGAGCCGAACCGGTTTCCCATGACCGTAAATTCTCATTCTGGCATCAGGATACGAATCTGATCGCATTTCTGTGCATTCGTGCTTGCCGAAAAAAGAATCCTCTGAGTTCTCTTTTCCGTTGGGGTTCCCTTTTCCTTTAGAATTCCCTATTGTTTCAGAACTCTTTATTGATTTACAATTCTCTGTTGCTTCAGAATTCTTTATTGATTTACAATTCTCTGTTGCTTCAGAATTCTTTATTGCTTCAGAATTCTCTATTCCGCCTGAATTCTCTATTCTGTCAGTATTCATCTGTTTTGAGGCCTCAAAACTCATTTTTTTCGGGCTGATCTTCTGTAAGCGATTCTTTCTCTTCGGGAAGGGGTTTTCTTGTGACCACATAAATTTCCTGTTTTTTGGGATTAATAACCTGCTGAATTTCAAGTCCAAGGTTCTCGATTTTACTCAGGATCGGTTTTGGGTTCTTCTTTTTCGGAATTTTGATAACCTGAAGCAGCTTTCCCCCAGGTTTCAGCAGAGGCAGCACTCTCGAAAGAGCCTTGATTGAGTCCTCAGGTTCGAGGGTCATATCCGAAAGAATCACATCCACGGGCTCGTCTGAGAGCAAATTCAGGGGTATGGTGAAGACATCTCCGAATATTACCTCAACATTTTCCTTTTCGTATGCAATTTTTCCAAGTTCGCTTCTGAAGTCCTTGCTGAACTCTATGCCTTTTATATGGCCTACAATTTCCGAGGCAAAAAGAAGAAAGCCGCCTGCACTGGAGCCAAGGTCAAGCACTTCATCTCCAGGCTTAAGAATCCCGCTTTCTTCCTGAATAAGCTTAAGTTTGAAATAGCCCTGAGGCTGATCCAGGCCCTCAGTAACCTCGATTATATCATCAGTAGACACGTCTCGGGAGGCCTTTGTTATCACCGCGCCGTTTACCTTAACATTTCCGGCAAGGATAGCCTTCTTGGCTCGACCCCTTGACTTGAAATGGCCCATATCTACAATGTACGCATCCAGTCTCATGGGGCATTGTATCGGCAGAGCCTGTATATATAGATAGTATAGATAGCACGTCGGTGAGTGTTGGAATATTCGATTCTGGGGAATCCTGGCAATTGTTCTAATTGTGAACTACGTCTCCCTTAATTCTTCGCCTTTCGGCTCAGTTTCGAGAGAGAAGCTTCCTGGTTCATTCCTTTCTCTTTTGAGAATAATTCCCAGGCCCTTCCCCGCGTTCTACAGGTGTCAAATAACTATAAGATAGTCGAACTTTGAAACTCTCTCGTGTTGAAAGGCTCCTTGGTACCGAGATCAGTGCTTCTTACCTGACTGATGATGTTTTAGGGCGAACTCTTGATGAAATATATAAAGCAGATTCTACTCACCTTTTCATGAAGCTTGCCCTGAAAATGCTGGAAATTGTTAACATCAGGACTCAACTTCTCCAATCTGAAACTACTAATTTTATATTTCATGGAGACTACAAATATATCGATGACGGGTCTACCATAGAAACCACATATGGTCATGCAAAAGACGGTAGAGATGGCCTGAAACGTTTTGGACTCGGAATGATAACGAATCACAGTATGGAATACCATTATTTGCAAAGGCCTACTCTGATAATATCAGACAAAGAAACCAATTGAAGCAATGAAAAAACTTCAAGAAATCATAACTTTCCCTGACGATGTTTATTACATAGCTGACAGTGCTTTGTACTCTGCCAATAACGTCAAATCAATGAGGCCTGTTCTCATAATTTTGAGCCTATCCCAAAAGACACTTTATTAGTAATCGTTGAAAATTTTTCAAAGTTGTTTTCGTGATCTTGAGCTTTATTGATTCTTCGAAATACAAAGCCTAAGAAGCAAATTTCAAGTTTTGGGATGAACTCTTTGATAATTATTCTCGGCTCCAGAGAGAAGGAACGGGGTTTTAGTTTCAGCCAGGCTCATCCGCTGAAAAAATACAGAGCTAGCAGAATTCCGGAAAGAGAGAAAGCAATAACCGTGGCTATTTTTTCCTCATCAAGCCCGGAAATGATTTTCTCAAAGAGTTTTCTCCATAACCTCAAATTCTTCTTCATCCAGAATTTTCCGGATCTTTTCATAGAACCTCATATCGGCTCAGTATTCGATCTCAACTACCTTTTTTCCTTTATCGGCAAGTTTAAGCAGGCAGATCTTTCAGTTTTTCTGATAAGCCTTTGTTTTCAGCAGACCTTTTTCCACCATTTTAGAAACCATGTTGCTGGCAGAGGGTTTGCTGACCTCCATGGCCTTTGCCAGTTCGGAGATCGTGGGATTGCCCAGGAAATTAATTTTTTTGAGATAGAGGAAGACATTGCAGGTGATATCATTGTATTCCTCTAAGAATTCACATTCTTTTAAATTTTTTAAAATAATGATGGTCCATTTTTTCAAGAAGCCTGGAAATTTCCGTTTTTGCTCCCCATAAGTGGAAAAAGGAGTATATAGTTGGGCTAACTAATATTAAAAATTTTCCTTCCGCTAAAAAATATAATTATAATATTCACCTCTGCATTCCAGGATAAGTCTTGCAGGAACAGACGACGGAACTCAGGTTTTAGACCTTCTACAGGCAAATGCGAACATAATGACGCCAATAAATATGAAAACCAGTCTGCTGTAGAGGAATTCAGCGGGCAGAATATAGGGTAGTGGACGGCAGAATATAGGGTAGTGGATTCTCCATGATCCCCAAATACCAGCACAGAGGCCACGAAAGGAAATTATTCCAAAAGTTGATTCCGGAACAACGCTTTTAACCGACACTATAAGTTCTGCATTTTCTATATCGCTGACGAATTAAGGGAAAATGTTAAGACGTAAACTAGCCCTTCCGACTCAGCCGTGGTTAATTCTTCTTTAAAAGTATCTCAAAGGCGGTGATATATGAGATCGAGAGCTATTTCAGCCAGAATTAAAGCCTTTGGAAATGTTGATGGTCATCTATAAATTAGGAAGCCCGTTAAATCTTTAGATTTAACGAGTAGTTCACTCTATTTCTCTTACCATGCTAAGAAACGCGATTTTTCTTGCCTCCTGTACCGGGATAAGATAGCCGTCGACCTCGTCAATTTTGGGATTTGAGGGGTCTACTCAATATTTTTTAATATAAGCTGCCCTTGCTTCCTCTATTATTGCTAACATTTCCTGCTCGCTCATTACAACGTCATAATCCACACCTTCTTTCGAACTCTCCGGTGACTCTCCTGTCTCGCTGACAATGACTCTTGAGTTACTTTGAAAAACCGTGCCGTCCAGATAATTCGGGAGTTCTCCTCTGGCAAATTTGAGGTCATTTTCCGTAATATCATATTTTTCATACAACTCCTGCAGTTCCTCATCCGTATAACTCACATGGCCAAAAAGGACCACATCAGCGGCTGCCTTTACCTGGCTTTCGTAAAATGTACCGAGAATTCCAAAAACACATACGAAAAATACGATTATTGCTGCCCAGGTTTTCTTCATAAAAGCTTCTCCACAGACAAGTGTAGAATACAGGAAATCGACGACTTTACAAAATAAGAAATAAATATTAAATCATATAACTTTTCTGTGAAAAAACTAATGTGTAAATATTATAAAATATACTAATATAAAATTTAACTTTTTTCATTTAGTTTGATACTATGAAGAAAAAAAGACAAATAGATCTAATATTTAAAAAGTGCGGAATCGGGATAAAGTATGCAGAGGAAAAAGAGAACCGAAAAATAAATAACAGAGCATGGCAGGTGATTTGAAACGTGAAATCAGGAATGGCTGCGCTGGTTATTGCGCTATTGCTGGCTGTTGCCTTCTTTGCGCCTGCTGAGGGCATACAAAAAGTTGCAGATCAAGGGGAAAGGGAAGAGGAAGGGGAAGAAAACGCAAGTGCGACCTGGTTTGATGAAGGCGACCCCTGGTTCGAAGAAGGTGACGAATTAAACCGGCTCAGCAACGATGAAATTCACGCCCTTGCCGAACAGAACGAGACGGTAAGGAAAATGCTCGAAGAAGACCAGAAACTTGAGCCCGTCCGGATTGAAAGTCTTGAGGATCTGGAACACCTTCCTGAAAACTATCCTGAAGAAATGAAAAGACTGGAGATTGAAGATTATCTCGGGAGACAGAATCTATCGGAACAAGCAACAAATAATTTTGGTAATGTCTTGGAACCAAAGATTGAAGGAAACGAATCAACAAAGATTGAAGGAAACGAATCAATAAAGATTGAAGGAAACGAATCAATAAAGAGGGGCCTATAAGCAGGCTGACTAGATTGCTGAAATGAAAAAATAAGGAAAAGACTAATGTTAAAGGATTATTTTCTACCAGTTTATCTTTCAAACCTGACAATTTTCTGTCATCAGTTCCGTATTGCAATACATCAGTGTTGCTTATCATTTCTTCATTCCTCCTTCAGGTCAGATCCTGTACACTTCAATTGCGTTCATATCAGTCCCCCTTCCTTATTATTTCCCCCAGGCTTTCTTCTTTCGGATCCCGTAAACAAGAAACGCAATGCCAACAAGAAGGGCTAGAGGTACGAAGAAAAAAAAGATCATAATAGATAGAAAACCAAGTAAACTCCAGGCACAGGTATAAGGATCGATGGCTTTAAGCGAGAGCAAAAGGACACCTGACAAAGCTATCAGCCAGGAACCAAGTACAAGGGACTTATTACTGCGATTTCTAAGGAGTAATGCTAGCAGAAGAATCATTCCGACAATAGCAATCGGGGGGAAATAAAAAGTAGCAGAGCTCTCGAGCCCCCTGGTAAAGAGCAAACCTTCTTCGCCGTGTTCAAAGGAGTACAATATACCTTCAGTTGAAACCAGGTATAGTTTGTCTTTGTAGACCGTTGGGTCCGATACTGAGGTACCTCTTATTCGGCTACTGGCCCATACAGGTTTTCCTGTATCGGAATTAAACACTCTTATGTTATATGGGCCTGTTGAATATACATATTTGTCAGTTATCATGGACGACGCAACCGGAAGTTCGGGATATGGGAGTTCTTTTAAGACTTCTCCGGTGCTTGCATTTAACAGGAAAGATTTGCCGGTATTAACGAGCATTTTATCATTTTTTACTTCAATAATATCCGCCCACTCACCAGCATTTGTTTTCCAAACCTCTTCGCCAGACTCAACGGACAACGCGAGAATAGTTCCATTATTCTCAATATAAATCAGGTCTTTGTAAAGGAAGGGGCTGTAAGAGTATGTGCTTAAGTTTGGGTATCTCCATATCTCTTTTCCTGTATTTGCATCCAGGGAAACTAAACCCTCTTCTACTTCAGGCTCATCAGTCTCTGGTTCTGGCTCATCAGGATCTATTTCGACGGGTTCGGTATAGATGGAATGAATGGCAGAATATCTGGACACAAAAGTATTTCCATTCATCAGAGGACCTGACATTTGGTAATAATTGCTTCCACCAGTTTCAAAGGATGTAATATTGAATTCGTATTTCCATTTCAAAATGCCAGTTTCAGTATCAATAGCAGCCACATACCTGTCGTAAGGCGTGCTGACAAATAATGTATCTCCAAAAATGAGGGGATTATCCCACTCGATATCAGAATACTCCTTACTCCATAACGGTTTACCGGTCTTTGCATCCAGTGCCTCAACTTTTGAAGAGTGCAACGCAAACAGAACTCCATTCTTATACGCCAGACTGGCACTCCATTCCTTACTCCATAGTGTTTCACCTGTTTCTGCATCAACTGCTATAAGACCCTCCTCAAGATCTCCACTAAGGTAGAGAACCCCGTCCTTAACAAGTGTTTTCACAGCTGGCTTCTCACAAACATATTTCCAGGGCAATTTATAAGTCCAGGCAACTTTTAAAGGTGGCTCAAGTGTTACAGGTTCAGCTTCGCTTAGATGGAATGAAACGTCATAAAACTCAAAGTCATCGTAGTTACTGCCATTAGCATCACTTCCGGCACTGATTTTCAGGGTATTGTTTCCTAGATTGAAAAGAGAGGGATGAACCGGAATTGTAATATTCACTGCAACAGAATCCGGAGTTTCTGCCGGAACATAGTCATTAAGGGAACCTATTTCTATCTCATTGAGATAGACTTTATCTGAAAATTCATCCGTCGGGCCAGGAACAATACTTCTGACCGTCAATGTGAGTTTTGCACTTTCGATATTCACTGAAGGGTCCAGGGCAAAATTTGCTGTGTAAACCAGTCCTTCAGGATCGTCTGGATTCAATTCTTCTTTAAAATCGTCACCAAAATGATGGTGTCCGGTATCGAGAACGATTTCAGCCGCCGAAACATTTGAAATGGAAGCAGCTAAAGCTAGAATAGAAGCAAACAATAACAGTACTATGCACAACAATCTTTTCATTATGCTTCTCCGAATTATGTACTCTTTTTATTCATCCAGTAAACTCCAAAGATCTCAATTCTCCTCAAGGATGCTTCATCTTCCTGATCCCATACCTAAGAAAAGCAATGCCGATTAAAAAGATTACAAACATAAACAAGAAGACAAAAGCAGACATGAATCCGAATACAAACTCTACGGTATAAGGTTCTAAGGCTTTAAGAGATAGAAAAATAACCCCTGTTAGAGCTATTAGCCAGGAACCAAAGACAAGGGCCCTGTTTTTTACTTTGATCAGAAGTATGACCAGTAGAATTAACATTGCAGCAATGGCAATTTGAGGAAAATAATATAATGCAGAACTCTCCAGGCCCTTTGTAACGAACATACCTTCTTCCCCATGCTCAAATGCATACAGCGTCCCCTCTGATGAAATCAGGTATAATTTGCCTTTGTGAAGTATGGGCTTCGACACATCATATCCTTTTATTTTGCTGCTGCTCCATATGAGTTCTCCGGTACTGGAATTAAAAACATGTATATTGTTCCGGTCCGTGGAATATACGAATTTATCGCTGATAACAGCTGAGGAAAAACTTACTTTTGAACCGGGATACTCATTCAAGATTTTGCCAGTTTCTGCCTGTAAGATGCCAGGACTTGAAAAATCAACAAATAATTTGCCATTTATTGCTTCAACAACATTTGACCATTTGCCGTTGTTTGTTTTCCAGACTTCTTCTCCGGATTCAACAGACAATGCGAGAATATTTCTCTCGCTCAGAGTAGTATAAACCAGGTCTCTGTAAAGGAAAGGTTCGAAATATAAAACCTCGGCTGGATATACATATTCCCAGATCACCTTTCCCGTATGCGCGTTGAGCGCAATTAAACCCTCTTTTACTATGGGTTTTTCCAGTTCCGGCTCTAACTCTGGATCTTCAGGTATTGCGATGGGTTCAGTATAGATGGAATGAGATGCATAGTATCTGAATACCACGAAATTTCCATTCACCACAGGCCCTGACAACCTGTAATAGCTGCTCCCTTCAGTTCCAAAGTCGGTTCTGTTGAATTCATATTCCCATTTAAAAGCTCCGTTTTCCGCATCAATAGCAGCCACATATCTGTCGTCAGGTGTGCTGATAAACAACGTATTTCCAAAAATAACGGGATTTCCCCACGTGACACTCCGATATTCTTTACTCCACAACAGTTTTCCGGTTTTTGCGTTCAATGCATCAATATTTGAAGAGTATACGGCAAACAAAACTCCATCCTTATACTCTAGGCTAATACCCTGTTCATCACTCCATTCCTTATTCCAGAGTAAGACACCTGTTTCCGCATCCACTGCTATAATAACAGTCTTTCCAAAATCCTCTCTGGCAAGGTAGATGACCCCATCCGCAGCAAGTGTTACCTCTGGAGGTATCTCATACCCAAGCTCCCAGGGTAGTTCATAAGTCCAGGCAACTTTTAAAGGTGGCTCAAGTGTTACAGGTTCAGTTTCACTTAGATGGAATGAAACGTCATAAAACTCAAAGTCATCGTAGTTACTGCCAGTAGCATCACTTCCGGCGCTGATTTTCAGGGTATTATTTCCTGGATTGAAAAGAGAAGGATGAAACGGAATTGTAATATTTACTGCAACATAATTCGGAGTTTCTGCCGGAACATAATCATTAAGGGACCCTATTTTTACCTCATTGAGATATACGTTATCTGAATATTCATCTGTTGGTCCCGGAACAATACTTCTGCCTGTCAATGTGAGTTCTGCACTTTCTATACCCACCGAAGGGTTCAGGGTAAAATTTGCTGTGTAAACCAGCCCTTCAGGATCAACCGGGTTCAATTCTTCTTTAAAATCGTCACCAAGATGATGATGTTCAGTATCGAGAACTATTTCGGCCGCCGAAACGTTTGAAACGGGAATAACTGAAATAACAAGTAATAATAACGCGAGAATGAATGAATTCGTTATCGCAGGACGCATATACCTCAACCCATACCGAAGATTTGAATCACATTTAAATCAGCGCCTGTTTACTATAAGTGCTGAAATCACTAACGCTGAAAAAACAAACATTACCCCGAGTCCTGGAATACTAACTGGCAACTGTAAATCTTCCGCCGATTCTTCAGTTTCGTTAGCTTTTTTAGTTCCGTTAATTTCTTCACTGCCCATCAATTCGTTAATTTTTTCATTTTCTTCAGTTTTTTCTGCCGTCTTTTCTGCCGTCTCCTGTTCAACTCCCAGGTCATCATGACCAAATTCTGCATAGCTAAATATGACAGGCACATCGGCAACTCCAATCTCTTTTCCCGCCTGGTCAAATATATTGTAAATATCATCAAGAGTTGAATTGTTAACTTCCGAGCCTTCCAGAATTCCTACTCCTATACGGTTTTCAATGCTCCAGCCATAGCTTATAACCGGACCCTGAGGATAAGTATAAGGTTCCATGGAATTTCCGGAAAGTTTGTAGACTGTATCAAGTTTACTTAACCATTCTCGTCTCTGATCTTCAATGTAAAATTCGCGTTCTCTTCCATAAGTTGCAATAAATGTATTTTTCTTTTGAGCTTCGATGCTTTTAAGTCCAATTTTTGCAAATGTCCTAACAGTCTCATCCTTATCATTCAGGGCATCTGTAAGAGGATCAATCGCGCGTTTATCTCCAAGTCTACCGAGAGCTTCAGCTGCACGCACCCGAACTCTGGAGTCTTCATCGTTAAGAGCCTGGATCAAAGGCTCTACAGCAGATTCGCCCATCAGACCAAGGTTATAACCCAGATCTGCATCAAGTTCTGGTTCTTCTTTCAAGGCCTGAATCATAGGCTGAATTGCTCTTTCATCTTTTATTCCAGCAAGGACTGCAATAACTTTCATCTGTAGAAAAACATCTTCGTTTTCATCCTGTAAGATCTTAATAAGAGGCTCTGCAGCAGGTTCCCCTATTTCAACAAGAGCATTGGTTGCAGCACTTTCAACTTCCCACTCTTCATCCGTTAACAATTTGATGAGTGGATCGATAGCTCTTTCATCTTTGATCTTACCAAGAGTAATAGCCGCGTTTTCACGGATTTCCAGGTCTTTGGAATCCAGTGCCTGTATTAAAGGTCCTACTGCGGGCTTCCCAGCTTCGACCAGAGCTTTTACGGAGTCAGCTTTGACATCTACATCCTGTTCATTGAAATTCTCAATTAAGGCCTCAATATTTTGCTCATCTGAAGCAGCACTGGCTACATTAATGCCAGAAAACATAGATAACTGGAGAATAACCAATGCAAAAAATATAAGATGAATCTTTAACTTTTCAATCCCCATTTAACCACTTGATCCATGTTCATATCTTAGCGCTATCTGGTTGTGATGTTCATAGCAAGTAATTAATTTATAATAAGTAATTAGTGTTTGTAATATATGCAATAGTTACAACCACGAGTATCTTTGGTATATTTGGTATATAGTCAATAAAGTTTAAGAAAAATATTTAAGAATTAGCTTTAAGTGACCTTTTAGTCTTTAAACATATAAATTTTTCTTATTTTTTTGGAAAATTTATTTTGTTTAATGATGAAGACAAATTTACTAATTCTAAAAGTATCCAAATTAATTTAACGTGTATTGAGGATTCCTCAAATATTCCATCACTGTCACTCTTTCAATTTTCATAGCATTTTCAAACCATGATACTCCACTTTTTATTCTTTGTAATTCCAGTCTAAGAAAAGCTCTTAGTGAGAACTTTATATGTGCTCTTTGTAACTCTTCCTCTCTTGCCTGAAATATTTCGACACCA
Organism: Methanosarcina barkeri str. Wiesmoor; assembly: GCF_000969985.1. Classification (GTDB taxonomy): domain Archaea; phylum Halobacteriota; class Methanosarcinia; order Methanosarcinales; family Methanosarcinaceae; genus Methanosarcina; species Methanosarcina barkeri_B. The sequence continues at coordinate 1,965,894 of NZ_CP009526.1, forward strand.
CAGAATTGCTTTATTCCTCTATGATATTCCTCAATTTTCCATGACTGCTTTTTCAACTTCTCACGTTTTGCTTCATATAGGGTCCTTCCAAATCAGTACTAAAACTAAGGGCATACAATGCTTATTTTAGATGATAGGTATGCATTTAGGGTTTCCCCAATTAAGGTACACTCTAAAAATCAATTTTTTAGATAAACAATTTATAATACTCTTTTAAATCAAGAAAAAATTGAGATAAATACTTTATTCTTTTACAATTTATATTTATTTATAAATAAGGCATCTGATGTCATTTTCATTCATATAAAATTCAATGTTAAAAGTAAGGAAAAATCAACGTTTAATTTACCAATTAAAGTACTTAAGTCATTTAAACAGCAAATAGATCATTTAATGAATGTACCTTAACTGGGAGAGGACTGACACTACATTATATTTGGCAAATAAGGTTTAATATTCCTTAAAAAACTAATTATTTTTCAAGGGGTTTATTCATAAACTAACGTAATAGATTTGATGGAAATGAATGATACTAATTGATCTTTATATGGCAACTAATGTCGTGAGAATCTTTTTTCGGCTTTTTGCATGCGCACTTCATCTGATTCTTCTAGATGCTTTTCAAGTCCAGATGGTGGATTAAGGCTTAAATCAACTCCGCTGGAGACAAAATGGCCATCTTTTAGTCTGGCATATGTGAATTTTCCTAGATTTTCATCGTAGATCACGGTGTATCCTTCTTCCGTTTCATAGCGAGCGTAGAACTCATCTCCAAAAACCCTTAGCTTTACCTCAGGACCGTTTTCTTGATCAAAGCTCAGTAATTCCCCAAATATAGCGGTCATCTCTTATCCGTCCATGGCATCCCCAAAGTAATAATATATTAATATATTAATTAAAAGTTTTTACAAATAAACCTTTTCCATCCCTGCTAATATATGTGTCGCCTGAAATCATTTTCCCTCTTTTTAAATAATATCCAAAAAATATAAAATCGAGATTAATTTAAATAACTTCAAAATTAATTTTATGATTTAATCTCTTAATAAATGCTACTGTTGATATATTTGCAGTTGCGTACAAAAAATATGGATTATCTATAACCCACAAATTTAGTGCGAGGGATGGGAGTTCGAAACCACGAAATCCTTCGATACCGGATTTTAAGCCTAATATTGGAGCAATTATCCGCTTTATATAGCTGTGATCTTGTTCTATAATGTTATATGGTGCTTTTTTTTCTTAACTCTCAGTCAGGCGTTTTAATCCCTTTTTATCATTAATTCAGGGCAGGAATGGATTTTTCGAGAGGTGATATTTCACGTTGTGAAAGAATTTGCTTGGTGGATCGTAAATCAAAAACGTTGAATATCTCTGAAAGCAATTTCCATTTGTAATCTTCGTTTATTGGGATAAGCGGAGGTTTCATAGACAAATACCAGAAGAGGATTATATGTCTTACTCAATAACTTTTACGCTTTTTAATTAAGTAAAATTAGTTTTTAGGTAAAAATATGGTGTATTTTTGGAGGAAAAAATTAAAATCAATCCTTTTTTCAAGAATAAAGCATTTATACAACTCGTTATTTCAAACAATTTTTAAGGTCCCTAAAACTAAAATAAGAAACTAAAAATAAGAAACTAAACTAAAATATGTTTTATCCCAAAATTATTTCTATTTTTTAATTTTTTACTGCAGTTATGTGTCGTATACGGATGACCCACTATTTCACTTCAACTTCTAATTTGTTTCTTTATAGAATTATTCTACATTATCAAAATGAAGCTTAAATTTACTCAACATTTAATCCTTTGCGTCACCTGCTGCTGTGTCATGTATTAGACTTTCAAATAGTTTTGAATCTGCGAAATAATTTCAGGATACAACACCTGCCTGATCTTCTCAATAAACTACTTAAAATTTTTTAAGTAAATTATATATAATTTTTTTCATATGTACTGGCCACAAGATTAAAATACAATAAATTAGTTGATAATATCAATAGTCAGGAATCTAATTGTTGATATTGTCCATATTTTGAGTATATTTTAAGAAAGACTATGCATCGATGGATTTGAATCAGCACAGAGCCTTTGGAAGCAATCGCTATTTGTAGGTTCATATGTACTTTACAACTATCTCCAAAAAATTAATGAGAGGAATGTGCTATTAAAAGTGTTTTTGAAAAACTTGGAGTATTTGTCCATAACAACCGCATGACCATACTTCTGATTTTTTTTCTTCTCATCTTGATATCAATGCAGGGTGCACAGAAAATTACTATGGAATCAGGAACGGAAACCTTTGTAAGCAAAGATTCGAAACTGTATCAGGACTATGATCACCTTTACTCAAACATCTTTGGAACCAACTCCATTATAGTGATGGTAGAGGGGAACGATGTAGGGTCTGTGGAGATAATGAAAGCTGTAGATCGGCTTGAACATCAGCTAGAGTCAACAGAAGGGATTGTTGGGATCACAAGTCCGGCTTCTATTATAAAGGAAACAAATTACCAGAATACAGGGAGGTCCCAGGTTCCCGATACCGACGCGGAGATCAAGGAAATTATTGATGGAAATCCAGCTACATTTGGAACATTAATTCCTGATCATACACATATGTTGATCTATGTAACGATGGCCGGGTCCAGCACAGATGATAAGCAAAAAGAAATAATAACGGAAACCGAAGAAGCTGTCAAATTTTCTGATTTTCCTCCTTCTTACAATCTCATAGTAACAGGTGATCCAGCCTATAAGATTGAAATGAGCAAGGCGATGAGCACCGGTATGGGACCATTGCTGGGACTCGCTGCCGTTTTTATGGTAATTGTATTAAGTCTTGTTTTCCGGCATGTTCGCTGGTGCCTCCTTCCTTTACCAGTGGTTCTACTAGGCATTGTTTATACTTTTGGAGCTATGGGCTTTCTGGGAATTCCCCTATCAATGGTTTCCATGTCAGCTTTCCCGGTACTGATAGGGCTTGGTATTGATTATGCTATTCAGTTCCATAACAGAATTGAAGAAGAGCTGCATAAAGACGGAAACAAGTCAAAGGCCATTATATCAACAATAAAACACACAGGACCTGCTGTACTCATAGCTCTTACCATGACTGCTTTGGGATTTTTCTCCCTTTTTACGTCTACTGTACCAATGATCCAGGATTTTGGGAAACTTCTCACTATCGGCATATTAATGTGCTACTTAGCAGCCATGTTTGTCGGGGTAGTCACAGTTTATATTTTTGACGATCTCTCAAAAAATCTCAAGTCGAAAAAAGGAAAAAAAGAACCAAAATCAACAGAAACAAACGCAGACCATGTTTCTTCCGGAAAGCCAAAAAACAATCTGGTAAAACACTTTCTTGAAAAGGTTAATAATTTTTCAATAAAGAATAATTTATTGATACTGGGGATAGCTACTCTGCTCTGTATCGGAGGTATATATGCCGATGAGTCAGTGGGTGCTCAGACGGATACAACATCTTTTGCTCCCCAGGATCTGCCAGCCCTTATGGACCTGAACCATATGAAAGATATTACGGGGGGAACTGATACACTTAACCTCATAATAAAAGTAAAGGATAATGCTGATCCTGAAGTTCTGGAGTGGATTGACAGGTTCAGCGAACATGAAACTCAAAGGCAGCATATTGAAAGCACTTCAAGCATTGTGCCTCTTATAAAAGAGTATAATGGAGGTACAATCCCGGAAACCCGAGACGAAATAGAGGCAATATACAATGAAATTCCGGAATCCCAAAAGGACCGATATGTGTATGGCAGAAATATGCTTCTCTTAAATTTAAACATTGGAAATGCCGTGTCCGACATAGAGACTACAGGGATTGAAGAGTTGACCGGAATAATAGAGAAGGATATCCAGTGGATGCAGGTTCCTCCAGGCGTCACAGTTACGATCACAGGTAACCCGGTGGTTTACATTGAAGTTCTGGGTGCGCTTACAGATGGAAGAATTCTAATGACCTACCTTGGGCTGTTCCTTGTTCTGGGAGGACTTCTGGTAGTTTACAGAGACTGGCTAAAAGCTCTCGCTGCTATTATTCCAATGTTTATAGTAACTGGCTGGTCAGGGCTGGTAATGAAGTTTCTTGGAATTCTATACACCCCTATGACTGCTACTATGGGGGCACTGATCATTGGAATAGGTTGTGAGTACTCAGTCCTCATGATGGAAAGATATTTTGAAGAAAAGGACCACGGAGCTGATCCTCTGCAAGCTATACACAGGACGAGTGAAAACATCGGTGCTGCACTCCTCGCCTCAGGATCGACGGTTATTGGTGGGTTTGCAGCTCTGACGATATCTCCTTTTCCTGTAATAAGTGACTTTGGAACAGTGACAGTTATCGATATCGTACTTGTCCTTATTGCAACCTTCATGGTATTTCCGCCTTTTATTGTATTAATGGATACCTGGAGGGAAAAGAGGAGAGGAATACAGGCTCCACAAGCAAAAGCAAATAATGTCAAGGGGGCCGATACCCAATGAAGAAACCCCAAAAAAACAGGTTACAGAAGACGATTAACACATTATTTGTAATTGCAGTTCTTCTTTCAGTTTTCTCAGTAACTGTATTCCCAGCCCTGGGGGAGGATGAAACCAACTTCATCGCTCTAGATCATGGATATACTGTAGATTACTACAAGAGTTACGGATCGCCAGTAATACAGGCGTCAATTACAGGAGATCCTGAGTTTGAAAGAGGGGAAACTGCAGATCTGAAGATCAAAATCGCAAATACTGGAGTCATATCCGGTTTTCAAAGGCTGAATGCAAACCAGAAAAGGATAAACGACTCCACTGAGGAAACAATTGCACTTGCGGAGTTGGAAGAAGAAAAAGGAGCTACTACTGCAAAAGATATCGAGGCTACCCTTCAATCGGAAACAAAATACGTTGAAGTAGAGTCCACAGCCAGTCTCCAGAACGTTGAAGAACTTGAAACAGGAAATACAGCAACCCTTAGCTACATCATCAAAATCGATAGCGATGCACCCGCCGGGAATTATGAACTTCTCCTGCCAGTGACCTATCAATATCCGGCAAATGTCAAAACTGTAACTGCAGATGCAATAAATCTGGGGCTTACGGATGTAGAGTTTGCAAAAGAGTACAAAACAAAGACAGAAATGCTCAGAATACCGATCTCTATAAAAGAAGACCCTAAATTCGAAGTAACGAAGGTTTCAGGAAGCCTTGTTCAGGGTGAAACTAAAGTTATTGAGGTCACTTATAAAAATACAAGAGAAACCGTAGCAAAAGATGCTTTAGCCCGAATTATTGTTATGAGCCCTCTGAGCACAGAGAAATCCATAGTAAGAATAGGAGATATAGGTCCCGGAAAAGAAAAGACTGCCAGTTTCGAAATTTCGGCAGATCAGGATGCAATTGTAAAAAAGTACGGGGTTAATAGTGAGATAAAATACGTTGACAAAGATGGAGACACTACTTTGTCAGAAGGTATGAAAGTAGACTTACCTCTTAAAGCAACAGAACAAAAATTTAGCATAACAGGAATAGCAATTTTACTGATTATAGTTATCGCCCTTTACCAGATAGTAAGCGTACACCGGAAAAGAAACCAGAATGACGAGAATGTATCAGGTGATGAAAATGAATAAAAATGGATTATTTATTACTGTCACAACTCTTCTGATCCTTTGCTGGGCAGTCTTCCCAGCGCAGGCAGCTGTACCAGAACATTTTGATATTAGTGAAAATTACTACTCAGTATACGGAGGGCCTGACCTTAATGCAACACTTGTTGGGGACAATCAGTACTCTAGAGGAGATACTGTAACTCTCAATCTAAATATGATGAATAAGGGTGAAATTTCCGGCTTTAAATCTGAAAAAGATGCAGATATTGGAGATTATGCAGATGAAATGCTTCAGCAGTCAGAGATGCAGTATGAAGCGCAGGCTACGACGGCAGTAGGCATTCTTGCAACCCTTAGATCTGATAATCCTAACATTAAAGTTAAGTCTGGACCTCAAGAAGCTGGAACTCTCAAGCAGGGAAAAGAAAGTGTAAGTCCCACAAAGTTTACAATTGAAATTAATAAAGATACTCCTGCAGGTATATATCCTCTGACCCTCGACCTTTCGTATCAGTACCAGAATAATGTCCAGGTCGGCGGAGATGATTTTGACAGTGTTACAGGCCTCGTAACAAATAAGGAAGTAGGTATCTGGTATGAAAATAAGACCCAGACGCAGACCATAAACATCGAAGTCAAGAAGGAACCTTATTTTGAAGTTACAAACGTAACAGGTGACCTTTACCCCGATGACGGTGGGATGCTTTATGTTACATATAAAAACACAGGAGAAGAAACCGCAAAAGATGCAACTGTTAGAATTAGCGCATCTGATCCATTCAGTACCACTGATGACCAGGCTTATCTTGGAACTCTGAAAACCGGAGACAGTGAAGTTGCTGTTTTCGATATGGGTGTAGATGAAACTGCAACTGCAAAGCCATACTCTATAAGCAGCGAGATTTTCTACGAAGATTCTGATGGGCATGACCAGACTTCGGATACTATCAAGGTCAATACCGAAGTTCTGGAGGCAAAAAGCTCTCTTCACTCTCTTCCGGGATTTGAGCTTGGGACAGGCATTACAATGGCTCTAGCTGCATGCTTTGTAATACTCAGGAGAAAAAAACAGGATTGAAGCAGAAAGGTAAAGAATAGTAAAGTATGCACGTAGCCTTTTTAAAGGCTACAAACTTATTTTTAAATAACTATTTTAATTTTTTCTAATATAATTTTATGTATAAAGCAAATGGGGAATAACGTATGGAGAGAGATTTTTACCGAAATATATTGATTGCAACGGACGGATCTGAGAATACACAGAGAGCCATTTCTTACGGAATCGAGATTGCAAAAATCAGCGGAGCAGCTGTCTATGCTCTTTATGTTGTAAATACGTCTCCCATAATTTCCGAGTATTGGACTATTGGTAAAAAAAATGTGTATGAAATAATTAGAAGTGAAGGGGAGAAAGCAGTATTCGAGGTTAAGAAGATCGGAGAGGCATCAGGGGTGGAGGTAAAAGAGGTTGTCTTAGATGGTTATCCGAGTAATGCAATTATAGATTTCGCCGAGAATAATAATATTGACTTGATAGTGATGGGTACACTCGGAAAAACAGGACTTGATAAGCTTCTAATCGGAAGTGTTGCAGAGAAAGTAGTAAGAGGTTCAAAGGTACCAGTTATGGTTGTCCGTGGGGAAGAGCAGAGCTAAAATTTTCTATCAAAGAAAATCTTTTGGGAAAAGAAACAAATCAGGACTTAGAGGCAGAGGTGCAAGTTGGGTATTAAGGCAGGCAGCTTACTAGTGTCATGTCAACAATAAATATCGTATAAAACCGATTGCAATTATTTGGAATTATTGAATCCCTGATGATTGACTCGACACTAGTGCTTAGATTCAAAATCGATTCCTCACTTCTTGGAAAAATCCGAGATCGTTGGATTTATTCAAAAGTCAAGTTTTATAAACTTATTTCAGAATCGCAGTACTAGTGCATTGAACCTGTTTGAAAAAAGAGTTATTAAAAGGGGAAAATAATGGGGAGAAAGCGGTGGGAAAAAGATTCAAATTTTTGGGTGAATGATCTACAAATGTTTCGCATTCTTTATTTTCTAGATATATTTCAGGTGGTTTACAGTCCTTCCTTTAATTATCTAATCATAAATTACACCACTGCATAATACAGGCGGTATTTGGATTAGTGTCAATTATAAAAATGACAAAATATCCCAAAACTGATATATAAAATATCCAAAAGTCTTGCATCGGTATATCATATTGTACAAAACTAGAGTGAACCCTCATTATATACCGAAGATGTAATCTTACTGGACATTCTTTGTCTGTATCCGCAGTTACACGTTTAACATCCTGGAGGAAGCATGTCAGATACTAATGAGAGGAGAGAAATGGGGCTATTGATGCTGGAAAGGGAAGTACTTTTTAACAAATTGGTTGAAAGAAAATACTCTGAAATGATATCCAAAGTCAGATCGAAAGGACCCGAAAAGCTCGGCAGACAACAGTCTAATGCTATTCTGATAATTGGCACGATGGGGGAAATGATTCCTTCATACCTTGGTATGTGTATGAATATGGATAGGAGTAGCCTTTCAAGAATGATAGATTCCATGGAAAAAAAAGGACTTGTCTATAGAAAGACAGATCTTAAAGATAGAAGAAAAGTTATGATATATTTAACCGAAAAAGGGGAAGAGTACTATGAAATTCTTAAGGAGAAAGCAGAAGAGATTCAAGATTCTACAACGGATCTTCTTAACGAACAGGATCTCAAAGAATATAAAGCCTGCATAAAAACAGAGATAAGTATTCTGAAAAAAATCGATTCCAAACTAAATGCAAAAGAATGAATCTTGTAGAAAAATATCTAAAAAAATAGACGATGTTTTCCAGAAAATCTATAAAATGTAAGAAGAATGCTTGCAGGAACTTTTGAGTCCGGAGCTGCAAGCACTCTTATGCAGGCACTATTAATATGGCGCTGTCTGGTACGCGATATTAACCAAATTTGGTAAAAGCGTTAGGTATGCGAGGGATGAAATTCGAAACCACGAAATCCTTCGATACCGGATCTTAAGTCCGGCGCCTTTGACCGGGCTGGGCAACTCTCGCAAATTGAATTGGTAAATTTCTATTTTTGACTGCTCGTATTTCTTTTACTTTACACTTAGGTTTATTCTACCGTTTTTCACTCCAAATGCTGTTTATTAAGTCCGTTTTTAGAAATTCTATTTCTAATAGATACATTTAAATTTCTATAAACTGTTTTCTTTGTTAATTGTATTATTTTTATTTATTTTAATAATGTTACTAATTCCATAGCGTTAAATAAACTAAAGATTGGAGGGTATTAATGGGAACTAATAACAAATTTTATTCAATAGTTTTAGCTTCAACAGCTTGTTTTTTAAGTTTAATTCTCACTTCATCTATGACTTCAGCTTCTTTCTCTACAGACTATAGTGCTGAGATTCGTGGCCCAGTATACAACGCTTCTGATATTGACAATGTTATCGATATTCTGGGTAACGGTGAAACTGTTACAATCGACGCCACCCAATTTGCAGGATTTTACTATGACCATAATAATAACGTGGCTACTGAATCTCTTTCCATTAAAGATGTTGAAGGCACTCAAGGCAATGTTATCGGAGAACATGGTTTAGTCTATCAAACAACGATACAGAATACTAATTACAAGTTTGAAACTTGGAAAACATATCCTGTTATCGGCTTATTTGGAGAACCATATGTTCCACTTAAGCCTACCGATGCTAGCAAGATTGCCAAACTCGTTCTTGATGACAATGAAACTTACACACTTAGCATAGGCGATAGTCTTGATTTAGGTCAAGGCTACACTCTTGAAGTCAAGCAGACTGACATTGATGGTGAGAATACATGGCTTGAATTTGATAAAGACGGGCAATATGTAGATGATGAGATCATTGAAACCGATGGCGACGGCACCTGGACTTGCAAACTTGATGATATTCAGGGAGAAAATGATGTTACTGTCCTAAAAGTCCATGTAAAGCAGGTATTTCAAAATGCATCTAATAGTACTACTATGATCGATGGTCTTTGGCTCATTGACTATGCAAACTCTATAAATATCCCTGATGAATTAGATAAACTCAATAATGCTTCCGTTGATGGAAAAGTGATTTCCGAGAACGATCTGGAATATAATACTACCATCAAAACTACTGACTACAACTATTCAGATACAGCAGAAGGCTGGGATAAATATCCCTTTATTTACTTATTTGGAGAAAAATATGTCCCGCTCAAGCCTACCGATGCTAGCAAACTCGCGAATCTTGTTCTTGATAGTAATGAAACGTACACTATCAACACTGGCGATCTGATTAATTTAGGTCAAGGTTATACTCTCAAAGTCAAGCGGGTGGATATTGACGGTGAGAAAGTCTGGTTTGAATTTGATAAAGATGGACAATATGTAGACGACGGGATCGTCTCAATTTATTACGAAGTGTATAACACTTGGACTGTTGAACTCGATGGTATTCAGGGTGAAAATGACATTGATGTCCTCAAAGTCCATGTCAAGTATTTTCCCCAGGGTTCAATAAATGGGGTTGTTAAGATAAATGGTCTTTGGCTTATCGACTATGCAAATGCCGTGGATATCTATAGTTCCAATGAGTTTGGAAAACTCAATGATGTTTCTATCAATGGCTCCACTCTTAGCATCTCAAATAAATACGCTTTCACTCTAACCAGAAATTCTGAACAGGAGATTGCTAAAGGGATATACTTCAAGGTTGCTGACGTTTCTATCAATGAATTAAGGTTCTATATCTTTAAGCAGCTCATAGAGCCAGGAACCTATGAAATAAGAGGACAGGTTGCCAAAGGTGGTAACGATTTTACGTGGGATGCAAGAAACTTTGCAGGCTTTTACTGTGACCTCGATAATAATATCATTACAGAATCCCTTAGTGTCTCTGGAGTTGGCGGAAATTTGATTCCTGAGGATAGCCTGGAATATAAGACTACTATCAAAAAAATTGCATATAAATATGAAAATGAATACAGTGGTTGGGACACTTATCCTGTTATCGGCTTATTTGGTGAACCATATGTTCCACTCAATTCTACCGATGCCAGCAAGCTCTGCAAGCTCATTCTTGACAGCAATGACGAGTACATCCTTAGTAATGGAGATATGCTTAGTCTAGGTCAAGGCTACTCCCTCAAAGTAAAGCAAATCGATGTTGACGGTGAGAAAATGTGGCTTGAATTTAATAAAGACGGGCAATACATAGATGATAGAGTAGTCTCAGTTGATGGCGGTGGATACAAAACCTGGACCTGCAAACTTGATAACATTCAGGGTGAAAATAATGTTACTGTCCTCAAAGTCCATATAAAGCGGGTCTTCCAAGGTGATGTCAACAGTACTACTACTATTGATGGTCTCTGGCTTATTGACTATGCAAACCCCATGAGTATCCAGAGTTCAGATGAATTCGGCAGGCTCAACGATATTTTTATTAATGGTACTACTCTTAGCATTTCCAATAGGGATGCCTTCACTCTGACCAGGGGTTCTGATCAGGAAATTGGTCAGGGAATATACTTCAAGGTTGCTAACACATCAGTCGCTGAACTCAGGTACTACCCATTTGTTAAGAGGATTATCGAAAAAAGTAACAGTAAGACGCTTCCTGTACCTGACTTCAGCACCAATGTAACAAGTGGTTATGCTCCTCTTGCTGTTCAGTTTACAGACCTTTCTCAAAACTCAATAGGAAGGCTCTGGGACTTCAATGACGACTGGCAGGGAGATTCGGCTGAGGCAGCTCCTATTTATGTGTTTACAAACACTGGATCCTATAATGTTAACTTGATTGCAATTAATGAAAATGGAACTGCTGCAAAAACTGCTACAATTACTGTACTGAAGAAAAGCTCCAGTGGAGGTAGTAGCAGTTCAAGTGGTGGTGGAGGCAGCGGCTCTGGAGGTTCCCCTGAGTCTGCAAGTAATGTCCAAGTAAAGGAACTTTCACAGGCTTATGTTACAAATGGAAAATCTGTAAAATTTGATTTCGTAAATAATGCAACCTGCGTCGTGTATGTGAGCTTTGATGCAAATAAAACTCTTGGCAAGACCACAACAGTTGCTGAACAGCTTAAAGGAAAATCTGCTCTGGATTATGGACTACCTTCAGGAGAAGTTTACAAATTCTTTAATGTCTGGGTTGGGAATGGAGGTGTTGCAACCTCAAAGAACATAGAAAACCCAGTTGTTTGTTTCAAGGTTGAAAAATCCTGGATAAATGACAAAAAGATCGATAAATCTTCTATTACTCTGAACAGATACAACGATGAAAAATGGGAGCAATTCCCAGTAAATCTTTCAGGAAAAGATGATAAATTTCTGTATTTCACAGCCAAAACTTCAGGTTTTTCTTCATTTGCAATAACTGGCATAGTGAAACCATCTGAAGAAACTGTAACGAAAATAGAGGTTGATTACCCTGAAACAATTAATGAAAACAATACAGAGAATAAAGGACCACAAAATAAACAAAAAGAAGTTTCGAGTATACCATGCTTTGGGATATTTTACGGAATAGCCAGTCTGTTTGCAGTACTCCTGTATAAAAGAAAGTAATAAGACAAAATCCAAAGTTCGACGTAATAAAATAGTGCGAGGAGTGGGATTCGAACCCACGAAATCCTTCGATACCAGATCTTAAGTCTGGCGCCTTTGGCCTGGCTGGGCAACCCTCGCATATTGAAGGTTTTCTTTTTATATTTTCTTCTCTTATATTTCTTTGCTTTTTTCTTCTTCGCTCGAGATTACCTCAACATGTTTTTTAGTCCGACATGTTGTTTCCCACTTTCCGCAGATGTCTGATAAATTTCACTATTTTTCCCGATATCGTTTTTTTTGATATCTCTATTTATTATTTTAAATTGTATTTCTCCGTTTACTCATTCATTTAAACATTATATATTCAGTAAAGGTTTTCCTTCTTGTTTTTTGGTAGCAACAATTAAGATCCCAGACAATCTCAATACTAAATTTTGGAAATTTCTCCAAAAACGATAGCAAGAAAATTATTCATTTTAAGAGGACATCTGCGGAAAGACAGTTGTTTCTTAAGTCCGGCGCCTTTGACCGGGCTGGGCAACCCTCGCACACTGATAAATATATTTTTTATTTTGTTCTTACATTTCTTTGCTTTTTATCCTTTTGATTGGGTTTACTTCCTGTTTTGTTACTGTGAGAATCTCAACCACTAGTTTGTTTCTCAGTATGCTAGTAAACACACTGATGGTACTGACTTTGCTGTATTTTAACGTTATTAGCTTTAAAAATGATATAATTGTGCATATAGATACTTATCTGAAACAAATAATGAAATATATTGAAACTAATATTAAGTTTTGCTATATATGAAAATAATAGGAAATATATACTTAATTTTGGGGTCTGGGGGAAATGGATGAAAAGTAAGATTTTTTCGACTTCGTTAGCTTTTGCTTTTTTGTTACTGATCACAACAGTCGCATCAGCTGGACAGGAAATTCAAATTACACCGTATGGCGAGAGAGGTCTTAATCCTGCTATCTATGACAATAAAATTGCATGGTTGGACAAGTACATCAATGGAAGTCTCCACTTGCGGGATTTGTCTACAGGTAAAGAGATACAGATAACTGAAGATCCATGGTACTCATATCTTGCTGTTTATAACGATAAGATAGTATGGGGACCTGGAGGACAAAACATCTATTTGTACAATATATCTACAAATCATAAAACTTTACTTTCAATTCCAGAGTCGGAAAATCAAGGGTCAAGGGATTCTTTAACTATATACGGTGACAAAATTGTATGGAGAGATCAAAGCGGTGGGTATCAGGACATCTACATGTATGATCTCTCCACTTATAATAAAACCCGAATTACAACTAACCAATCAACTAAGGATCCCGTTATCTACGGAGACAAAATAGTATGGCAGGAAGATCCTAGCTTTGGCTTTGGAAGTTCGTACCATGATATTTATGTGTATAATCTATCAACTTCCAATAAAACTCGAGTTACAACCAATAGATCAGCATCGAGCCCTAATGTCTACGGTGACAGGATTGTGTACATGGAAAGTAACAATATCTACTTTCATAATCTCTCAACTTCTCTAGAGACTCAGATCACATTCAATGGGTCACGAAAGGATAAGCTTGCTATCTATGGTGACAGGATAGTGTGGCAGGATGACCGCAACGGAAATTGGGATGTATACGTATATGATCTTTCTGAAGATAAAGAAATTCAGATTACCAATGACGAATCAGATCAACTTAACCCTGCTATTTACGGTGACAAAATAGTATGGGAAGACTATCGTAATGATCGGGAAAACATGTACTATTGCAGCATATACATGTACGATTTCTCAGCTAAACCTACAATGCCTTTTGCTTCTTTTTCTGCTAATATAACATCTAAATCCGGAAATATGCCATTAACTGTATTATTTACTTGTAACAGCACGGGTGGAACTCCCACATCCTGGTATTGGGATTTTGGAGATGGTATAAACTCAAAACATGCTCAAACAGCCACACACACATTCAAAAAACCTGGGACTTATGATGTTAGTCTTACAGTAACCAATTTCGCAGGCAATAGTACGCTGAAGAAATCAAATTATATTACTGTCACTCCTCAACAAGCCCCTATCGCAGACTTCTTTTCTCCAGAAGTATATCATGCTAACACTTATGGAGGGTCAGTTCCCACAAAAACCGTATCATTTGTCGACAATAGCACAGGTTCACCTACTTCCTGGCTTTGGGACTTTGGAGACGGTAATACCTCCACAGAGCAAAATCCAACCCATGTATATGATGTAGAAGGAGGATATACCGTAAATTTAACTGTTAAGAACGTTGTGGGTAGTAATACAACAAGTAAGTATGGATATGTACTTGTTGGCTTGGGTGATGGATCTGTTGCTCCAGAATATTTCTCGTCAAGTGTAACATCCGGAGATGCACCACTGAAAGTAACGTTTCATGGAGGAACCGGATATGCCAATGATTGGACTTTTGGAGATGGCTCTCGACAATCCGTTGGTGAGAACCAAACAGTAGAGCATACATATCTGGAGCCTGGACAATATACCGTGAGCTTATCTGAATACAATGTTGGTGGCACAGCTGCAATAACAAAATATCATTATATTACTGTAACCGGACTTACAAGACCAGTGGCTTCTTTTACTTCAGAAAAGGTGTCTGTTCCAATGTCACTGACAATAGCATTCACTGATACGAGTATTGGAAAGCCTACATCCTGGTATTGGGATTTTGGAGATGGAGATTCTTCAACCGAACAGAATCCAACTCACACATATTCTGCAGCGGGAAACTATACGGTTTCCCTGACAGCAAGTAATGAGAACAGTACAAATTCAACGTTTAGAGTAATCGATGTGTTCAAAACCACAGGACCATTTGCATACGTTATTAGTGGCAACAATATCTCTGTAATTGATACAGCTACGGATAAAGTTGTAGACACAATAGAGATAGGAAGTGGTTTAGTGGGGGTTGCGGTCAATCCGACTGGGACAAAGGTATATGTTGCAAACGAAGGCAACAATACTGTCTCTGTAATTGACACAAGTATAAGCAAGGTCATAGCCACAGTTAATGGATTAAATTCACCTTATGCAATTGCAATTACTCCAGACGGAAAAAAGGCATATGTTACGAACAACAGCGGCGCTGTCTTTGAAAATGGCACAGTCTATGTTATTGACACAGGCACTAGTACTGTTATGAATACGGTTAATGTAGGCAGCGTCCCTCATGGAGTTGCGGTCAGTCTGGATGGAGCAAAGGTATATGTGACAAATTATTACGATATCTCTGTAATTGATACGGCAACAAACAAGGTTACAGCTACGCTCAATGTAGGACAGTATCCTGATGGAATTGCAGTTAGTCCGGATGGAACAAAGATATATGTGACTAATGGTGGCAGCGACAATGTCTCTGTAATTGATACAGAAACAAATAATGTTACAGCCACGTTACCTGTAGGAGACAATCCTGTTAGAGTTGCGGTCACTCCAGATGGAACAAAATTATATGTGACGAACTATAAGGGAAATACCATATCTGTAATTAACACAACAACCAATACCGTAACAGCCACGATACCAGGAGATGGTCCTTACGGAGTATCAATCACCCCTGACGGGAAAAAAGTATATGTCACAAACCTAGGTAGCGATCTTTCCGGCAAAACTGTTTCTGTAATTGATACAGCAGCAAATACTGTTATAGCTACAGTTAAAGTAGGAAGCTATCCTAGAGAAGTTGCAGTTGCTCCATATGGAAAATGACACTTTCTGCCATAAAAACCGTAGTTCTAACTTAACCAGTAAAAATGCTTCTCTTTTAGAAATGAAAAAGTGAAGTTGTGAGATTGAAAAACAACTGACTAATGACGAAAAGACAAAATTAAGTAAAAGAAATCCAGGGTTTGAAATAATTTATGGGACAACTGGATTTCTTTATGTGTTTCTATATAATGGAAATAGAAAACAGTAAGTGTTGGATAAAAATTTTTAATTTAGTGCGAGGGGTGGGATTCGAACCCATGAAATCCTTCGATACTGGATCTTAAATATTAAATATTATTCAGTTTTGAAAATAGAGGTATAAAGAATATGGGAGTACATTTAATATTAACATAACTTAAGTTTTAGGGGGTATTGGGAATAAATGAAAGATACGGGAAAGTCGTATTCAATAGCTTTAGCTTCAGCAACCTTAATTTTTGTATTTTCAATTTTAATGTCATCCGTGGCGTCAGGGTCACAGGTAACGAGAATTGGAAATGGAACTGATCCTACTATTTATGGTAACAAGGTAGTATGGACAAGTGGGGGTGTTATTCACCTCTATGATTTAACCTCGAAAACAGACACTACAGTTAGCTCTTCTGCAGCATCTCATCCAGCTATCTATGGCAATGTAGTAGTGTGGCACGATGAAAGTAATGGAATGCCAAGACTAACAGTTTATGACATTAAAACTGCTGGCAGATCTTACATTACTAAAGATGTAGACAACAGGAGCATCCCTGCTATTTACGATAACAGAATCGTTTGGAGTGCTTACAATGAATCAACTCATAATCCCAGCATATATATGAGGGATATCTCTAATTCAACACAAACCTGGATAGCAGAAGGAGAAGGATATTCATCGGATATATACGGCACGAAAATAGTGTACTCAGCCGAAGGTAGAAGTATGAGAGACATCTTTTTGTATGATATAACTACCAAGAAAACCATAACAGTAAGCCCGTATTCAGGTTCTATTCAAATTCCACATATGTATGGCAATAAAGTAATTTGGGTAGACAATTACATAGGAAGTGGATATATTGGCATGTACGACGTTGTTACTAAAAAAGCAACAAAGGTTACAAGTGACCATACAGTTAATACCTTGAATGGATCCGAGGGTCTTGAGACTGGCTGTGATACCGGTACTCATTTTGATATAAATGGGGACAAAATCGTATATTCAAAATCTGCCGATAACCAATTTGGTTATGCAGGTGTATACGTTTATGATATTCCTTCAGCAAAAAGTACTCCAGTCTATATTTATCCAAGAGGGGCTGACACAACACCTGATATCTACAACGATACTATCGTATGGGGAATAGACGGTGATCATGGTGGATATGGTGGGGTTAATGATACTGGCATCTATATTTGTGATCTTTCTGTCACAAACACCTTGCCACCTGTAGCTGAATTTACTGCAAACAGAACCTATGGAGCTGCACCTCTAGTTGTGTTATTCACCGATACCAGCACTGGCGAAGTACCGACTTCCTGGATTTGGGATTTTGGGGACTGGACTTACTCAAAACATGCCATGAATGCAACCTACACGTTTACAAAACCAGAGAATTATACAATCAGTCTGACTGCAGGAAATGACGCAGGTAGTAATAAAGTAGTGAAGCCAAATTACATAGTCGTTACTAATCCATTTCTAGTTGCAAACTTCAGTAGCAACGTTACCCATGGTTATCCTCTTCTCTCAGTTCAGTTTACTGACCTCTCACAAAATGCAACTGGATGGAACTGGGATTTTGGAGATGGAAGTAATTCTACACAAAGAAGTCCAGTTCATGAATATGCAGATCCAGGAATCTATTCAGTTAATCTGACAGCAACCAATGAGAACGGTACAGATTCAAAGTTAACTACAATAACAGTAATGCAGCTAGTCGGTGTAGGTCCATATGCATATATTACGAACTCCGGCGACAACAATATTTCAGTAATTGACACGGCTACTAACAAGGTTACAGCCATGATTCCTGTAGGAAGTCAACTTGGTGGAGTTGCTATTACACTTGATGGAAAAAAGGTATATGTGACAAATTATTACAATATATCTGTAATTGACGCAACAAAAAACAAAGTTACAGCCACAATTCCTGTAGGAAACTATCCTAGTGGAGTTGCAGTTTCTCCTGATGGAAAAAGGATATATGTGCCAAATCCCGATTTTGGAAATCCCAGCAACAACACGATCCTCATTATAAACACAGATACCAACGAGGTTGAAGCTACAGTACTTGTAGGCGAATTTCCTTTTGGAGTTGCCGTTACACTGGACGGGAAAAAGGTGTATGTGACTAATCTCGATGACAAAACTGTCTCTGTAATTGACACTTCAACAAACACTGTTATAGCCACAATTCCTGTAGGAGACTATCCTCGTGGAGTTGCAATAAGTCCGGATGGGAAAAGGGTATATGTGACTAATAGTGGCAGCAATAGCGTTTCTATAATTAACACTGACGCAAACACTGTTACAGCCACTGTGCCTGTTGGAAACTGGCCAAA
The DNA here is from genome assembly GCF_000969985.1 of Methanosarcina barkeri str. Wiesmoor. Lineage (GTDB taxonomy): Archaea > Halobacteriota > Methanosarcinia > Methanosarcinales > Methanosarcinaceae > Methanosarcina > Methanosarcina barkeri_B. The sequence continues at coordinate 1,984,426 of NZ_CP009526.1, forward strand.
AAGTATTGCAGTCACTCCAGATGGAAAAAAGGTATATGTGGCGAACTATGGCAGCATTAGTACTCCTGATGATACTGTTTCTGTAATTGATATAGCTACTAACATGGTTACAGCTACGGTACATGTAGGAAGTTATCCTTCTGGAGTTGCAGTCACACCGGATGGATCAAGGGTATATGTGGCTAATCAGCGCAGTGATAATGTCTCTATAATTGACACCGCAACAAACAAAGTTACAGCAACTATGAATGTAGGACGTGGTCCTAATTCCTTTGGGCAGTTTATAGGTTCTCTTCAAGCATAACCAGTATTCTCTGTTGCAGACTTCAATAGCAATGTTATAAAGGGGTATGCTCCCATGACAGAAAATTGCTGCGATAACTATGTTAAAGAAAGCGGCTCGAGCAGTGGGCAGTAGTGGGGGAAATAGCCACAGCAACAGTGGAGGAGGTGGAGGTGATTCCCCTGAACTTAAGGTAGTGTCCAAGTAAAGGAACTTTCACAAGCTACTGTTATAAATGGGAACCTGTAAAGTTTGATTTCTAAAGAATACAACCTGTGTTGTGTATCCAAGTACACTAGGTATTGGGATATATTACGGAATAGCCAGCCTGCTTGTAGTACCCCTGTATAAAAGAAAGTAAAAAGGAAAAAATCAAAGTCCTATGTAAAAAGTCAGTGCGAGGGGTGGGATTCGAACCCACGAAATCCTTCGATACCGGATCTTAAGTCCGGCGCCTTTGACCGTGCTGGGCAACCCTCGCTCTTTGAAAAAAAGCAAGTTTTTTTGAGCCGCAAAGATTCGTTATGCGGACATGCTTTAAATAAAGTTAAATTATTTAAAGTTTATTCTTTAGCTCATGGAAATTACATTTCTTGGCACTGGAGTTGCAATCCCTCAGAAAAATAGGGTACAGTCCGGAATTCTTGTAAGGCTAGAAGAAAAGCCATTGCTTATTGATTGCGGAAGCGGCGTATTGAACCGGTTTCCTGAGGCTGGGGTTTCTCACACTGAGGTGGACACAGTGTTGCTTTCTCACCTTCACCTTGACCACGTAGCTGACCTACACCCTCTTATCAAGGCAAACTGGCTCCGCGGAAACACGAGTATGAAGGTCTACGGGCCTGAAGGGACCGAAGAATGGTTTTCAAAAGTGATTGACGCTTATGAATATCTTCAGGAAGAAGTGGACGTAGACGTTATTGAGCTCACTCCCGGAAAAGAATTTACTCCCGAGGGATTCGATTGTGAGATCAGCTGCACGGCAGCCTCTCACAGCGTTCCGACACTGGCTTACCGCGTGACTGGAGAGGACGGAGAATTCGTTTACTCCGCAGACACCGAGCCTTCCAGGGATGTAATGGACCTTGCAGCCGGGGCCGACCTCTTGATCCACGAATGTTCGTTTCCATCAGACATGAATGTCACAAATCATACCACTCCCAGCTCACTTGCCGACATCCTGGAGGAATATAATAACGAAATCGGAAGCATCTGCCTTACACATTTCTATCCGGAAATGCGGGGACACGAAAGAGAAGCAGTGCACCGCCTGAAAGGGTATTTTGAAGGAGAAGTGATTCTTGCCGAAGACCTCATGAAACTTGAATTATGATAAGCACGAAGTGAAATGTGGAGTATAAAGTATCCAGTAGATACAAAAAGTATCCAGGAGGTACAAAAAGTATCCAGAAAGTACAAAGTATCAGGAGGTACAAAGTGAAATTCAGGCTTTAGGCAAAAGCTTATAATGTTAATACGAGAGGCAATCCGAACAATATAAAATCTTTCGGCAATCCTCAAATTTTACTCTTCATCCCTCTTGAAAAAAAGCTAAACGCAAAATTGTTATTCTTGACTTATATATTTCTGGATTTACTTCTCAAATCATCCAACTGCATTCTGTTAGGTGAGTATGCAGCCTTATAATTAAATATCAGAAAAACAGAATCATTCTCATACAGAAAAAAGCTCTGAAATACCGTCTTTATGCATTTAGTCTGTATACATTATCATATAGAAATCCCAGCTACGCAATCGATTGTATCTGAAATACAATACTTATGCACCTATCATCTCCGGAACATCTTCGAAATACAAATTTATACTTTTATCACGGTGATCATCATGGCGAGACTACTCTCAGAAACGGACATCGGCATTCTGAAAACAGTTGCACCGGAGTGCGAGGGATATCTCTGTTCAGGCTCAGGAATGACTTATCGTTCTATACTCCCTCCGCTGGCAAACCACTATGCAAAAGATGCTCAGGATTTCCTGCGGAGAATAAAACTACTATCTCGATATGATCTTGAATATCTTGTCAGGCTCATCTTATCAGGAGAAGAAAGCCTCGGATGTGTACCATTTGAGTATATCGAGCTTTTCATAGAAAATGTCTCTGAAAGGCTGGGTGAGAAAATGGCGGCTCAAGTTAGGGATTCTTATAACAATTCAGAATGCCCTGATTGAATTTTTTACTAGTTAAAGTAAAAATGTGAAAAAGAGGGCCCTTGTAAAACAAGAACTCTTACTCTTGAAAATATTAAAAAAGTGTAAAAACTCTTTAAAAATATTAAATAATGTAGAAATTCGAAATATTGTAATGAAATATTGTAATGAAATATTGTAATAAGGGAAGATTCTTAATCTACACAAACCTTTTCAAACTCTCCCATATTTGTCTTCAAGCCTTTCAATATCGTCTTCTCCAATATAGTCTCCCTGTGCGATCTCAATGAAAACAAGGTTTTGACTGCCTATATTCTTAATTCGATGTATCTCATTTACCGGAAGATCGACCGAATCTCCAGGAAGAACCCTTATTTCATTCCCGTTTTTAACTACAAGACCCTCTCCACTGATTATGTACCAGTGCTCGCTTCGATGAAAATGGCGCTGGAGTGAGATTTCGCCCTGAGGAAGAACAGTAAGGCTTTTGACCTTATATCCAGGCCTCTGCCTGAGCACTTCATAAAAGCCCCAGGGCCTTTCTTCCTCACGTTTACATTTTTCGAGGATGGTCTCGTACACTTTAATATAATCATCTACCATCCTGTCAACCGAAAAACGTTTTTCTACGTTTTCCCTGCATTTTTTGCGGGATATGGAGCCAAGTTTTTGCACAGCTTCGGCAGCTTCCTCAACACTATTTACGAGAAATCCAGTCTCTCCGTCCCGGATAAGCTCGGGCATTGAACCCCTGTTCATTGCAATTACCGGCGTACCGCTGGCCATAGCTTCAACTACGCCAATCCCGAAAGCCTCTTCATAATTAATCATGTGAAGCAAAGCATATGCATTTGACAGGAGTTCCTTCTTAAACTCAGGATCGACATGCCCTTCGTAAATAATCTGTTTATTGTCCAGATGGGGCTGGACTTCTTTTTCAAAATAAGCTTGATCCGCAATGAAGCCAGCAATTCTAAGTTTTCTGCCAGTTTTTTTTGCGACTTCTATTGCTTCCCTTACGCCTTTGTCTTTATGCAGGCGTGATAAAAAGAGTAGATAATCCTGCGGTTTTTCATTGAAATAAAAGCTTCCTATGTCAATTCCGTGACGAACCGTTGCTATATAGTCGAGATCACGGCATCTGTAGGCATCACTTATGGATACGTAAAAAGTTTTATTATTGTACTTTTTATATACAGGCAAAATTTTCCGTGAAGAAATACCATGGATCGTTGTTACAACAGGCGTATCGACAAGGGCACTGTAGGTCAAAGGAAGATAATCGAAATGATTATGAATTATATCGAATTCCTTTGCTCTCTCGAAAACTTCTGAGATATGAAGGCCTTCATACACTTTTCTGATCATATCCTTATCTTCTTCATAAGGTCTCGGACATACAGCATGAAGTTTCGCTGCTGTGTGAGAGTCCGCTGTCGCAAATAGTGTAACGTCAATACCCCTTTTTACCAGTCCTTCAGTTAATAAGGATACAATAGATTCCCAGGGACCATACTTTTTAGGTGGCGTGCTCCAGGCAATCGGAGACAACATTGCAATTCTTATATTAATACCCCCAAAATCACTCACATCCCCAAACTTATTTTATTTTTTACATTTCAACTTTCAGCATTTAATTTTGAGCTTTAATGATTAATTTTTAATTTTTAACTTTAATTTCTAATTTTAACTTTAATTTCTAATTTTTAACTTTGATTTATTTCATTTCAACTTTGAATAGCCTCTCTTTGGATCGGTGGAACTTTCTATATCTTCTTCAAACCACCGGCAGTACTCATCAGGGCACTGCTTTTCCGGGCACTCGTGGATATATTTCAGAACATCGCGTACTTTTGCGGTAGCTAATGATACTGAGGTATCTGCACTCCCGTAATAAATACGAATTTCATCTCCCGCAAGTACCCATCCGCAGGGGAAAACAACGTCGTTTACGTCTCCGCTGCGTTCGTACATTTCACGCGGTCCGAAAACCCAGCCTTCAGATCTGTGAAGTACTTTCCTAGGATCATCAGGATCAAGAAGAGCAAGTCCAAGCCGGTAACTTGCCTTAGCCGTTGTCTGGCGTACTCCGTGGTACATAATTAACCACCCGTCGGATACACGGATTGGCTGTGGAGACAGGCCTATTTTGTTCGCGTCCCACCATCCACCTTCTCTGGCATACAGAAGAACCTCATGCTCTCCCCAGTATTTCATATCAGGTGAAAAGGAAATCCAGATGTTTGCTTTTGCGCCGCTTATTAAAGATACAGGCCTGTGTAACATTGCCCATCTGCCGTTAAACCTTACAGGAAAAACCGCAGCGTCCTTGTTTTCAGGAGGTAGGGTAGCTCCTATTCGATCAAAATTTCGGAAGTCATCGGTAAAGGCAAGTGCAGTTAAAGGTCCTGAATCCGAAAAAGCCGTATATGCCACAGCCCACTTTTCCATCTCATCTATATAAGTTATGCGTGGGTCTTCGATACCGTATATCTCTTCAGGGTAGCCTACAGGATCAGGAGCAAAGGTTGGTTCAGGATCAATTTCCCAGCCATAAATTCCATTTTTACTCCTTGCTATTGTAAAGTGAGAAAAGCCCCTGTGATCTTCGACTCTGACCAGTAATAGGGTAGTGCCATCAACTATAGCAGCTGCAGGATTAAAAACTGAATGGGCCCTATAGGGCCACTCGTCAACGGTTAATATAGGATTCCTATCGTATCTTACAAATAACTCCCCATGGTCTTTCCAGATCATATTATTCTCTCATCCCCCAAATCATGCTATTTTTACTCCCCATATCTATTATTCTCTTCTTCCTCAGATCATGTTATTTTTACTCCCCATATCTATTATTCTCTTATCCCTCAGATCATGTTATTCTTACTCCCCATATCTATTATTCTCTTATCCCTCAGATCATGTTATTCTTACTCCCCATATCTATTATTCTCTTATCCCTTAGATCATGTTATCCTCTCATTCCCATATCATACTCTCTCACTCTCCAGATCGTATGCCCTTTTACTTTCTTCTCTCATTCAACTTGATTTGCTGAAAAAAAGCTCCTTCTTTTCTGTAGGATTCTGTCATCTACCTCATCGCTTACCCTGGACTGCAATATCGTACTGAAGGCTTTATCCATGTGCTTGTTTAAAGAGCTTAAAGCCATAAGGAAGCAAATTACGGATTCCGCACCCTGGTTGCAATTCATACCATCGCGGTTGAGTCCATCACAGACCGCGCCTGTGGAATAATCGTACATAACAGTTCGCAAACGATTTCTTCCAAGGAAGTATTCAAACGAATATCTTGCAAGTTCCAGATATTTTTTATCATGTACAATTTCATAAGCTGAAACATAAGCTTGAGTCAGATAACCTGCTTCGATTGGTTGCTGGTCAAAAATAGGCTTTTCTCCATTGTAAGAGTACCAGCCCTGGTTTCCAACCATGTCAAAAAAGTCACCTATCCACTGAATATCAGTAAGAAAATCCAGGGTGTCAAGGCCAATCTTACGATAAGTTCGATCTTTGGTGTAATTGTATGCCAGTAAAAGTGATTCACTAAGTTTTGCATTACTATAAGTTACTGTAGGTTCGAACCAGTTCCAATCTTCTTTATGGTTAGCCTCATATAAGTCGACCAGAGAATTCGCGTGGCTGACAAATATGGATTCAAAGATATCTTTACTTACAAGGGAGTCTACGGATTTGATTTCATCCCTGCGCGAATTAAAGACTGATTCAAATTCATCGGTATCCACACCTGTCCTGAGCATTTCGTACAGGCCGCACATGGTATAGGCTTTTGCCCTTGGATAGTTAAGCTTCTCCATCTCAGGCCTGGCTTTGCTTATAAGGGTATGGGCAAGCGTGCGTATATTTTTAGACAGGTAAGGGCAGCTTACCACATGCCCAAGTCCGTAGATAGCACGTCCGAGGGTATCCTCACTTCCCTTCTCATCCAAAAATTCCCGTTTATAGTTCATGAAGTTGTGGAAATGCCCCGTGGTGGTCTGGGCATGTTCAAGAAAACTCAGATATATTGTAATTAACTTCCAGAACTCCTCAGCTTTTTTCTGGTTATCTATTAACTGTGTCAGTACAACAAGAGCTCGGCCTACGTCATCAGTACTGTACCCGTAATGACGAGCCGGCACACCAAGATTGGTATGCTGAATAATGCCTACGTCGTCAGTTAATAATTTCAGGTAATCAAGTTTTACTTCAGGAAGCTGGTTTGGAAGGAAATTAAACTTTTTTAAGGTGGAGTAGGCACTGTAATTCTTTAAAGCTCTGGTGAAAACCTTGTTATATTGTTTACCTACATTTTTCCATGTCATTTTTCGACCGAAATCATATGCCTTTTTGCGCATATTATCACACTCTTCTGGATTTTCTATTAAATACAAAAGAGATTTTTTAAAACCACCTGTGTCTCCGAAATCTACAAGCAAACCGCGATTATCAGAAAGCATTTCCTGAGCATACCAGTATGGAGTGGAAACTATTGCTTTTCCCATACCAATTGCATAGGTCAGAGCGCCGCTTACTATCTGCTCTCTGGAAAGGTAGGGAGATACGTAAATATCACTGGCAAGGATATAATTACAAAGTTCTTCTTTCTCGACAAATTTGTCATGGAATACTACATTTTTTTCAAGTCCGAGTTCTGAAACCTTATTCTGAAGGTATTGCCTGTATGTTTCTCCAAAGTTCTTTTTAATTACAGGATGCGTAGCACCCAGTATGAGGTAAACGAGGTCAGGGTACTGGCTTATGACTTCAGGAAGAGCATCAAGCATACTTTCGATACCTTTATTCTGGCTCAGCAGGCCGAAAGTTAAGACAAGAGGAGATCCCTTCAGGTTCAATCTATTTCTATACTTACTGCAGTTATTAAAAGGGTAATCCGGTACTCCGTGAAAGATTAATTCTATTTTATCCTCGGGAACTTTATAAACGTCTTTTAACATCTCGACTGCAGTCTGGCTCATCACAATTAGCTTTTCGGAATACCTGATGAGTTTTTCCGTGGATGCTCGATACTCAGGTTCAGGTTCCCGGATTACAGTATGCATCGTGCTTATCACAGGTTTGTTGATTCCTGAAAGAAGAGCAAAAATATAGTCTCCCGCATTTCCCCAGAAAAGCCCAAATTCGTGCTGCAGGCATACGATATCAATATCAGATTGGTTTATATAATCCGCAGCCCGGTAATAATCCTCTATCCTGTCCCTCTGTATTTGAAAAACGACTTCTTCAGGATAATTATAGGTCTCAGAGGGATCGTTCAAAGCAATTACTTCACAATGAACGTCATTACCTTCTCCGGGCATTGAATTTAAAAGATCGGATGTGAATGTGGCAATCCCACACTCTTTTGGAATATAAGTTCCTATAAATAACACTTTCAATTGTTTATTCAATTAATACCCCCAAACTCAAAGTAACTCAATTGCTTTCTGTATTTTTACCTGTGGTACAGTTTTTCAGTCACATATTTGTATTCTCCGTGAAACCACATTATCCGATACCAATCCGCACACTATGCATCACAAAGTTTATTCTATCTTACATAAAGCTATATATATTTTTTATAAATATATGACTACAGTAAAAATATATAGTCAAAAATCCATAAAATATAGCTGTATACCAGGCATAGGTAATCACTAATAACTCAGATGATTACTAAATAGCGATAGATTTATGATCCCACCCAATCACTCACTTCGCTAAACTTCAACAAAGTAGGTAATAAAATACTGATTAGACAATTGTATTCGATGCTATTTAATATTATTTATAAATATAATTGTTTGTGTTAACAGAAAAAGTCAAAAGAAAATTGTGAAAAGATAGTGCCTGAGAAGCAATAAGATGGTTTTTACTATCACTGAGTTTTTCCTGATCAACACCAATTCAATACTGAATTTTAGCTTTTGTTCCCTGTCTTTTCTGTTGGAATCTTTTTTCTTTCTTCTGTTTAAAATCCTATAATATGTATTACTTTTTCTCCATCTAGCTTTATCCAAATCTGAATGTAATTTAAGTATAAATAGTAAAATATAAAACAAAAGCTATGGGATGATTCTAATTTTTGAGTAAGACACCCCGAGTTTTAGACTGGATAATATGAAAATTAAAAATGTAAAAACTTTTTAGAGTTAACTAACTGATGCATTACAGTTTATGTTCGCAGTGAATAGAGCTCTACCATAAAAAATACAGTGAATATATTTTTACCATATATATATTTCAAATATGTTCTTTCATGCTGTTCCTTCCAAAAAAGAAACTTGCTGTTTAGCCAATGTTTTTATAATAATGTGAATATTTAATTCACTTAAGAAGTTATGTTAAGAAAGCTGAAATGTCTTTTTTAAATACTCAGACTTTTACATTTAAGGCAACTGTTTTTCAGTGTAGTGTATATAGGAATCAAGGTATAGAAGTCATTAGCTGGGGTTAGGAACCAAGGCATTAAAACCTGAAAAATAGTAATAGAGCAGGTGATTGTTTGAAAGCCGTCTTCAAAAATTATCGAAATTCTGATCTGGCAGGGAGAGTAGGTTTTTTAAAAATGATCAGATATGAGCTGTTATCCCTCGCTATACGTGTCGGCCGTGCTATCGCAAAAATTTTCGATATTTGTGCCTTCCCTGAGCTTATGGATCATTTATGGCAAATTGTTAAAATTAATACCCGGAAACTTACTGCAGTAGAGGAAAAAGAAGCTCAAAGCATATTTGGAAACAGAATTAATTATCAAAAGGTGCATATCGACGAAGCTTCATTTCTCGCCTGGCTGGGGGCAAAGCTGAAGAGATGCTCAGGTATGGGGGTTGCAACCTTTCATACAGTCAACTTCAATAGAAAGCTTAACACAACCGCAGGCAGCTCAGATATGAAATGGCTTATACATGAATTAACCCATGTCGCGCAGATGGAACATACAGGTTCGCAATATCTGGTTGAAGCATTTCATGCGCAGGCAAGTGACGGGTATGCATACAGGGTTGGGGAAAAAAGGCACTTCCGTGAATATAATCGCGAGCAGCAAGCTTGCATAGTTGCAGATTATTACATTTCACGCTTTTCGGGCGGCTCAACTGCAGCTTATGATCCATATATTGCAGAACTGAGAGCTGGAGACTTATAAGCAGGAATAGAAAAACATAATAGAACCCTTAGCTATTCTTGAACTTTTACAATTAAGTTTCAAGCTGAATACATAACTGTATATATTTATTAAAGAATAATTTAGATAAAATATTTAATATTAGAGAAGAATAAAAATTATAATCTTCGTATCAAAAAAAGCAGTTTATTAAGAATTATGTATAGCCCGGCACGGATTCGAACCGAGGTTGCAGGATCCAGAGTCCCGCATGATTGACCACTACACTACCGGGCTTCGATGATTTTTCGCTGTGGGGCGCATTTCTTTCGCCCTGAAGCGTATCTTCTAAAGGAAGATTTTATATAAATACCTTTCGGCTGAAGCGTTCCAGAATTTAGAGGATCTCGAATTCGCTTTTAAAATACCTTATCTAATTTGATATTCATTTCTTTAAAAGTACCTCCCAAATGAATTTATCTCTCCAATCTTATTTTACATTTCTATTAATACCAGTAGTTGATATGCTATGAAACTCGATAGAGCGTAGAGTTTTCTACTCTGATTTCTTAATCTTCTGATGTCGAATCCATACTTTATGGAATTATGAAGGGTTCCACCTGAAGGAAGTTTAATCTGATCATTTTCATCACAAAAAGAGAGTAAGATAGTTTTTCCTCTGTTAAAGAAAAAATGGTTTTATCATATTTTCGGCATGAAAACGTCATATCCTGCATTATTTAAAGTTGTTACTATCGAATAAAAAAAAGTGTCTATTAGAGTTAGTGAAAAAGAGAATTAGTTTTTAAGTCAAAACTCTAATTTGAGATTCTCAATGTAAAAGGCGAGCTTATTCTCTCCGTTCTGCTGATCTGCAAATATAAGCAGAATCTCTATAACTGAATTCCACTTTTCCTTCTCACGAATTTTCATAAGAATTTTGTACCATCATAGGTGAAGTTGAGCTCCAGAGTCCACTCTCTTTTTAGGGCAAAAATCCGCTTATGGAGTACGTAATTCCAAATAGTACCCCTCCAAGGCCAATTGCTCCAAGAGACAAAATCTGACGTTTTAGAGTCCATTATTTAATGCCTTCTCTTCAAGTATGTTTCCATAATATCTACGGATTTCTCCATAAACTTTATAAATTTTTAAACACATAAATTCAACAAAAACAATGAATAAAACATTAATATGTTTCATTATAAAGGATATTTCCTAATTTCTAAGTTTATTTTTGTTTAACTCCAGGAAGCTTTACTTAAAAAGTGAGTAAGCACACAAATGCATTTAAATGAAAAGCACTGAATAATAATAGGTGGTAATATTGGGGGAAATCATTGAGTATTGTCATTATGGTTGTTATGTAAAAATGCCTGGAAAACTCCTTAAGCCTATAGATATGGCCAAAATCGATTTAAACAAAGAAGAGCAAAAAATATTACAGGGTTTTGTGCACAATAAGGCTGAAGAAAAAACCGGTTACTACGACGAGAAAATAGCTGGAATGAAGCAGAAGTACGATATGGACTTTTCAACTTTTCAGAATAAAATCTATTTGAAGGAAGCAGAGATAGATCTTGAAGAATGGAACGATTTCGTGCTATGGGGAAGTTACGTCAAAGCACACCGATATTGGGCACAGTTTTGCTGAGTGAAACCGAAACCCGTTAATTTGTCATTCTCTTCCGGACTTCACATGAAAAAGTAACTCAATCAGCTTTGTATTTATGACAAAGAGAATTTTGCATGGAAGATTAGTTTTCAATTATTAGTTTTGTAACTATTAATAATATAATTATTTAATTTTTATAAATATTAATATTATAATTTAACGACATTTCTTTTTTTGTGCCTTTAGTTTTTCCATTTTTTGGTCATCCAATTTTTGGTCGTGAATTAATGGCTCGTACATTATTAGCTGGTTGATATTTTGTCTTTGAACATCTTTTCTTAGTTTCATCTGTTTCCAAGCTTACATGTGTACAGGAAATTGAGTACATATAAAGCAGGAAATAATAGCAGAATGTGAACGTAGATATCTGGAAAATATCAACTGGTCATTGGTTGAACACCAAAAACAACAGTTTCAAAAATATATTTTTAGGATTTTATTTCTAAAAGTGCATTATCAGGAGAATCAAAGTCATGTTTGCCTCCCGCAGCAAGTTAGTGAGCGACTTTACTGAAATAAAAAATGGACTTGAATAGTATGATGACTTAAAACTCAGGCTTTTTATTGAACTATTTCAGGGCTTTTTATTATAGTTAGATTACTCCAAGTTTCATGAGCCAGGCAACGGATATCAGTATGATTCCTGTTGTCAGCCTTATTTCCACTCTCCATCTTTCCCTGAATTCGGTGACTTTATTCGGGCTGAGTCCGAAGGCGAGGAGAAGGCCAAGAACTATTACGGGAAGCAGAAGCCCGATATGGTAAATGCCAATATATAACGTTCCTCTGACAACATCGGTTTTTGTTGCCAGGATGCTCAGGAGTGAGAGAAAGATCGCTCCTACGCAGGGAGCCTTGACCAGAGAAAACATGCTTCCTGAAAGGAAGGACAGCGACACAAGGCTGTTCTGGTCCATTTTGCCCATAAAGTTTTTTAAAGGTTTGGGAGTTCGAAAGGTGGTTCTCGCATGTTTTTTCAGCCAGTAGCCATCAAAAATATGCCAGAAGCCGAGCAGGACAATGATCAGGATTGAAGCACCTATAAAACTTTCCTGGATATCAGGCAGGAAATTAACAACGCTGAGGATGCCTATTCCGGCAAGCATATACATGGCAAAGATTCCTGCCGAAAAACCGAGTGTGATTTTGAGCATGTCTTTTCTTTTTCCATGCTTGGCAAGAGTAACTGAAGCAAGAAAAGCCATTACCGCAAGGAGGCAGGGATTAAAACCCGCAAGAATGCCTGCTGCCAGAAGTAAGAAGGGGCTGATTTTTTCAAGGTGCTTGTTTTTTCCGTCTCGAGTCTCTGTCATTGGGAGCGAAAGATTCTCGGCAAGAAGTGTAGAAGGTATCTGAGTTTCCGTCAGAAAAAACCCTGCTGTGCTTAGATACATTTTATAAAAACCGCCCGTCACCTGGCCTCCAGATACCGCGGCTGAAGCGATGGATGCAGGGGTCAGCAACAAAAAAATGCAGACCAGCGCAAAAATTCCTTTGTGTACAAACAACTTAGGTACATTTTTCTTGTTCATATCTTTTTCCAGAACTATTTTATAACGTGATTTTAAACATCCGGGACCAAGACACATAATCTCTACTGAAATTCAGATTTTTACTCGTTTTAAGGTGTTTTCCTATGGAAGGAGAGAGTCTGTATCCAGATTTATGTTTCTTTCGTTAATTTTCTTCTTTTATAGTAAAAAATTATGTATTGATAACAATTATTTCTTTTGATTTTACTAATTAATGCGATACTTTATGTGATACTTTATGTGATACTTTATGTGATACTTTATGTGATACTTTATGTGATACTTTATGTGATACTTTTAGCCTTAATTTGTGGATATATATTAATTTTATTGTGAAGCTGATTCCGTAAACTAAAAATTACTTTTCAGAATTCCGTATCTTCTCTTTTTTACTGCAATTACTGAATTAGCACTTATTTCTTCTCTGATAAATGAATAAAGTTTTTCTGGGCCATATTCTTCATCAATAATATAAAATAATGCTTTTCCTTTCTCCTTAATTTGTTTTACTAACCAGGTGCGCGTTTTATATTTAATTTATATTTATATTTCATACTTTTACTTTTTTTGTGGCAAAAAAAGGACGAAACGTTTAATTTAAAATTGTTTTTATAAAATATTCAATTTAGGAGTCCCACAAATAATAAAATTTTATATACAGTGAACACAATATTCAATTTTGTATAATGATTCGTTAAGCATCCTGATGTTTGTATATAACAGCATTTTTACAATATAAGTTTAGTAATTTTTGAAAATCTTTCTAGCATTTCGTAGAAATATAAGTTTGCAGAGATGGTTTAATTGGCTAGTAATGTAAGGAAAAAGTTTATCGTTATAGGATTTCTTCTAATGACTGTTCTAATTATCTATATCTCTCTTCCCATAATCATTCCTTTTATTTTCACAGGATCAACAGCACCGTTTTTTGTAATACATAACGATGATAGAAAAAGTCATGAGGCAGCAATTGAAGTGTTTGATCAAAATAACAAATCAGTAATAAACGAAACATATAGCCTTAAACCTAAAAGTGATTTCTCACAATCTCGTCCTTTAAGTTTAAAGTTATCCTGGGAAAAAAAAGAGTATATATTTAAGGTAACTATGGATAAAAAAATTACAAATATGACTAAAGTGGAAATTCCAAATCGTCGTACTTCTGTATACATACGTTTATACTACAAAAACCATGGAGATATTCCTTACATGGACTATGAATCCCCTGAGATAATTCCTATTTTCATTCAAACTGTAGAACGGATGTGCTAGGAAACTATTAAAAATGTAGATATCAGTTGAAAGAAAACTTTGATAAAAACCTATTACCCGATGGTATTATCGAAACAATGGTTCAAGTAAAAAGTCAAGTAACAAAGGATTGAGTTAATGATTGATATAGAGATTGATATATAAATTGATACATATATTGATATATATCCCACTTTCCGCAGTAAATTTTCGTAAATTCATATTTTTACTGCTATCAATTTTCTTACTGCTATCAATTTTCTTACTGCTATCAATTTTCAATCAAATGTAGATTTATTGGACTTTTATGCAGTAGGTAAAAGCAACTATGTGGTGTATTTAGAGACCAAAAACGATATCATCCAATTTTCACCAAATACCATTAAAAATCCAAATTATTTGCTCTGTTCCAAAAACGCTATCATGAAAAATATTGATTTTCAAAAAAATACTGCGAAATGTAGGATATATAACTACATAAATAAAAATCTAATAAAAATAAAAATCTAATAAAAATAAAAATCTAATAAAAATAAAAATCTAATAAAAATAAAAATCTAATAAAAATAAAAATCCAATAGTGATACAAATAAAAATCCAATAGTAATAAAAATCTGAGAAAAAGTGTTTAATTTACAGAAATCTCTGAAGATTTTCCAGAGTATTTTCTCTGGAATTTTAAACTATTTCTCAGGGTATTTTATTAGAGCAGTGTATCAGAATTCTCAAAGTACTTTTTCCATGATGCCTAAGGCTTTTTCGATATCTTTCATTGAAGCAGCATAGGAAATTCTGATATGGCCGTCTCCTTCGCTTCCGAAGGCTGTGCCGGGAGTAACAATAACGCCGTTTGAGATAAATTTCGAGGCAACCTCTGTGGAATTCGGGACTTTTGGGAAAGCGTAGAAAGCACCTTTTGGAAGGGCACATTCCATTCCTAGATCATTCAGCCCTTTTACAAGTACGTCCCTGCGCTTTCTGAACTCTTCTCGCATAGCCTTGATCGAATCTTTGGGCCCTGCCACTGCGGCATAAGCGGCTTTCTGAGCTATTGAGTTGGCGCAGGCCTGGAAATACTGGTGCACCTTAAGCATCTGGCCTATGTAATCTTTTCTGGCTGCCACGTACCCTAGTCTCCATCCGGTCATAGCATAGCTCTTTGAGGTCGCATTTACGGTAATCACATTGTCCGAATAGCTGGCAGGACTTACGTGTTCTCCTTCATAAACGAAGTACTCGTAGACTTCGTCGGAAATAATGGTTATATTGTAGTCGTCTGCAATCTCGGCCAGGGCTTTTATATCGGCCCTGCTTGCGACTGTACCTGTGGGATTTGAAGGAGAATTAAAAACGATCGCTCGGGTCTTCGGAGTGATTTTCTCAAGCACGGCCTCAGGCTTCATAGTAAGGTCTTCGGCGAGGGGAACACCTACGGCTTTGCCACTCAGGATTTCGGTAAGTGCATTGTAAGAAACGAAGCCAGGGTTTGAGATAAGGACCTCATCTCCATGGTTTAAGAGGGCTGCAAGGGCAATTGCAAGAGCTTCCGATGCTCCAGAAGTTACAATTATTTCCTCAGGGGAAACCGAGAACCCGTTCTCTTCCTTGAACTTGGAACTCAGGGCTTCTCTTAACTCTGGAATTCCCGGCCCGACCGTATAACCCGTAAAGCCTTCGTTTATAGCTTTTATTGCCGCGGCCTTAATATGTTCCGGGGTGTCAAAATCAGGCTGCCCTAGCCCAAGGTTAATAGCATCCGAGCCTGCGGCTTCAAAAATCTTCCTGATCCCTGAGGTATCTATTCTGGCCACGTTCTCTGAAAACTTTATTTCCTTCAAATTAGGCTCTCCTGTATCCCTATATATTAATTATTTTTAAATGTGCCTTCTGCTTTCTGGCAATTAAGGCTTTCATTCGATATTCGTATGTCTCGACTTCAGTTCAGCTTCCGATGCGCCTGTAAGCGTAATAAGCTGAGAGATTATCGAATCAAGGAAAATAAGCGATGTAATTTCAAAAGATGTACCCAGTGGAGGCATGGTTTTGTAACCTCCTCGAATGTTTCTTTCAAGGTAGCCGTATGTGTCAGAGTCATTTTTAGTCTTGCTTGGAAGGATCATAGTAACATCCGAGATTCTACCGAGCGTGGATTCTTTTTTAGAGGTGACCGTTATGAGGGTTGAGCCAATATCTTTTACTATTTTTCCGAGATCCGCTATAGAGTGGGTTTCTCCTGACCCTGAAATTGCAATCACTATATCCTCCGGCCTGACAGCAGGAGTTGTGGTTTCACCAACTACATACACGCTGAATCCGAGGTGCATAAGCCTCATTGCAAAAGCTTTGGCAACAAGTCCGGACCTTCCGGCTCCCATCAAAAAGATTCTTTCGCCTTCCAGAATTTTCTGGATCATCAATTTTATAGCTTCTCTGTCAAGTTTATCAATTATCTCACTGAGGTTTACTGCAATCATTTTCATTGATAATAGTACATCTTCGCAGTCGTTTACCTGAACTTTTTCCATATGAGTTCTCCGAAAAACATTGAGTTAAGTGCCTGGTTAAATGCTTGATTCTATAATAATTAATTGATTAAATTTTATTTATCTGCTTATATTAATGATATTTATCTGTCTATGCTAATAATATTTAACTGCATATGTTAATGAGAAAAATGCTCCTGAAATACTTTACCAAAACCCTTCTTCAAATTTACAGTCGGATCTCAGGGCAAGTTTCGGAAGCCTTCTTTTTACCTTGCCGCAATGCCAGCAGTTCAGATTTTACCTGCTTGTTTGCGACTCAGTTTTATAATTAATAGCTTTCAGTTCCCAGTTCTCGATGTTATTTTTAAATTCGCGATAGAGCCTCTGGATATCGCAGTCATTCCCATTCCAATAAAAGTCTTTACGCGTTTCTCCTTTTTGGAGCTCTTCAAGTATAAACTTTGATAGATGGAAAAGGGCTTTTTTATTGGAAAAAGGAATACTATAATTTACGCGATAACCACCGGTTGTTTTTCCATAGGACACGAGTGTGTACCCTTTACTCTCATATTCCGTAATCTCATCAAAACTACAGACAATTTCAAACTCATGAACCGTAGATTGGTCAACTTTTGAAATTCCTATAAGTATTTGCGCTATAATACAGTCCGGAACTTTCCGTCCAAACCATACGGCGATTTTCCCGTAAGTACAGACTAAGTTGACATCATTCCTGCCCATCTCAAAGGAGCCTAGAGACTGGGGAGGATATATTATAACTTCTGCGTCTTGGGTTTTTTGGGCACACATTGTTTCCACTTCGTTTATTTACTTGCAGAGACAAGTGCACTTATGAGATTCCGATCTTTCTTAAGGGTTTTGAGCTGGTTTGCAGGCCCTATTACCGTAAGTCTCTTACTGCTTTGTCTTTTGAAAATTTTACCAAGAAATGAACCGTCCGCATTTGCAGGATAACTTTGCATCTCTATGCCCGAAAAAACATCAGGCTGGATAGCTGACATTGTCATTTCTATAAGCTTTGCTTCCTCCATTGGGTTCAGTCCCTTTTCAAGCACCAGAATTTTACCTTTTCGTACCTCATCGATTATGTATCGGACTTTTTCCATTGAAGCCATCTGAGAAATTCTGGCTTCGGATATCAAATCAAGTTGAATTCCCTGCATGTGAATCACCCGAACTGTTTTGCCAGAGCTTCATAAAACGAGTCCATTCCCACTCCTTCAAGGGCAGAAACCGGCACCATCGGATGCTGAGGAAAGGCTTCCTTTATGACAGACGGGTCGGCATCAGGAAGGTCTACCTTGTTTGCTACTATAAGAAGCGGAAGGCTTCTGGCTTCCATATTCCCTATTACTGTTACGTTGACCTGTGTGTAGGGATTTTCGGTGGAATCCATGACAAGTATGACCCCATCAAGGTCATCCAACCATTTGACAGCTTCGATTACGCCTTCTGTTGCTTCTTTGGACCGTTTTTTGGATTCGGAATCACTCATTCCCTGCTCCATGAAGTCATGGAAATCGATTTTTGTAGCAAGCCCGGGCGTATCTACGATATCAAGGCTGATTGTATGCCCATTGTTTTCAATACTTATTGCATTTCTTCTCTTAGCATGCCGGGTTTCGTGAGCAATATGAGAAACAGAGCCCATTGTTTCTTCAGCTCCGACCCAATCCTTAAGGATCCGGTTGCTGAGGGTTGTTTTACCCGCGTTTGGGGGACCGTAAATTCCTATGCATGCTCCTTTTTTCTTGAACAATTTATTGAATATTTTTGAAAAGCTTACCTTAAATCGTTCTAACATATTCATAGCTTCCCTCCTTTGGGAAAAGCATAGTACCTAAGGATTTCTCGGATTGCTTTCCTTTACGGATTGATACTTAAATTTTTAATTTATTGATCCATGCACTTAAGTAACTTCTATTTATCGTACTGAGGGGATTGGGGGAAATTGTAGATGTTTTTTCCTTTCCAGTATATCTGAGAGTAAATAGGAAATTTAAGGCTTTTTCTATGGTAGAATAGAAAGGGCCTCCGTGGAAATAACATCAGAATATAAATAAATTGCTTTCTATTGCCTGATTCCCTCACCACATTAATAAAAAAGCTTTTTATCCAGAAATAAAAAGCTTGTTATCCAGAAGACTTTAAGCTCTCAAGAACTCTTTTTATTAGTATTAAATTTTTATATGTGCACTGATGTTCTGCACAGTCCTTTATATTTTTTCCTATTTTTATTCATTCAATCTTAAAAATATAAATCGTTTTTATGAGAATATCTTCTGGTATCCTTCTCACTTAGTTCTTTTTATAATTTTTACAGTTCAATTTTCTTCTATATATTTCAAGATATCTTTTGGAAACTCTTATATATTTTTATATATTTCAAGATGTTTTTTAAGCAACTCAGAGCATTGAAATGTAAACCTATTATTTCGATTTAAGACCGTAGTTATTATATTTAACTTCTATATTACTTTTGAGAATTTTTACTTGGAAACGCATAGAGATTTTACTTGAAATACCTATTATTTACTTTCTCAGATTGAAGAGAGCTTCTGTTTTCTCCGATAGAGTTTTGCTCATCTGTCCCAAATTGCCATGTTTACCGAATTGCCATGTTTACCGAATTGCCATGTTTACCGAATTGCCATGTTTACCGAATTGCCATGTTTACCGAATTGCCATGTTTATAGCAATTTCGGCTATATTGGAGCTAAGGTCTCCTATTCTGGATAAACTGTCTACGACTGTTCCGAGTGAAATCATAATCTCATTGGATTTCAATTTCAGAATAGATTTATGTAGTTCTTCTACCCATGCGCGCATGTTGTTAACATTATTTATTACCTGATTTGCAAGAGAGGTATTTGCCTCAAATAGGGCTTCAACTGACTGTTTTACCAGTTTCATATAAGCAACATTGAGTTTATCGATCTCTTCCATCACCGTATCATTAACAGGCTTTTGCAGCTTTGAGGCGGCATTTGCTATTTTCTGTGCATGGTCAGCTATCCTTTCTAGCGGGCTTGCCGCCATTCTGAACTCGTGGTATTCCTCTATACTTGTTTCTGTGGTGCCCGGCATTCCTCCTTCACAGAGAATAGAGCGAAACTGCTTTGAGATTAGGAGATATAACCTGTCAACCTCGTCATCTCTCTGACTTACATCAAGTGCAAGGTCATGATCAATAGTTTTTAAGGCTCTTACCGCATCTTTTTGCATGGACACCGCAATAAGGAACATCCTCTGTACACCTTTTTTAATAGGAAGTTCATTAGGGTTAAGGAGATCCTGGATAATCACAAAGTTTGAGCTTTCTTCAGTAATTTCAGGACCTATGAGTTTGTAGCACACCCTCCTAATTGTTTGCTTCTGTTCAACGAGTATCCTTTCGGAGAAAAGTTCGATCCTGTCATATCCGTGGAGATATGCAGCAATAATGTCTCGCTCAAGTGCTTTTGCTCCACAGCCTGTAACATCAATTCTTTTCGTTTTGATTGATCGTCCTTCAAGAGCGGGATTTATCAGTAGTTTTCCGTCAGGTTGTGCTTGAATGGAAACTCTCGTGCCTGTTTTGATCCCCACTTTTTCAGCCCATTGTTTAGGAAGGGAAATAATGTAAGTAGATCCACCTGTCTGCTGTACTTTCCTGGTCTCGATAATGATTCCCCGTTTTTGATTAAATCTGCTAGATCTGAAATTAGAAATGTTTATTCCTGATTCAAATAGTGCTCTCTGATAATACTTAGAAGTATTTTTTTATATACGTGATTCAACTTTACTATTTATATTTGTGTATGTACGCTTTTTTTATGAATATGTTGCAGAGCTCTGCGTTTCAGGAGACCTGGATTCTGTGAAGTAACGCAGTAAAAAATATTAAAGAACAGCGCATTCTGAGCATGATGATACTTGAAGGGCACGCCTGCGCGTCGGGAGCAGGAACCATTATCGCAGCATTTGCAACCTGGAAGGGTGCTGCATTTGGAACTGGCTTAAAAACATATTCAGAGGTAGAACTCTCTGATCGTGAGAGAAAAGTCCGCGGGTCGATTGAGGGAATGCCTGAAGCAGATACTTTTCTTATTGAAAGGTGTGTTGAACTTGTGCTTGAACACTTCGAGATTAAACTTGGAGGCAAGGTAAAAACAAGCAGCAATATTCCTCTTGCAGGTGGACTTAAGAGCAGCAGTGCAGCTGCCAATGCAACTGTACTGGCAACTTTAAATGCTATTGGAGAATCAATGCCTCCTCTTGATGCTGTAAAACTTGGGGTAAAAGCTGCAAGAGAAGCAAAAGTAACCATAACAGGGTCTTTTGATGACGCTTGTGCTTCTTTTTTTGGCGGAGTTGTGATCACTGATAACCGGGAATTGAAACTGATTAAAAGAGAAGAATACAATTCAAAAGTCCTTATTTTTGCGCCGAACAGAAAAGTGTTCAGTTCACAAACAAATGTTAAACGTTCAGAACTCATTGCTCCGTATATAGATATGGCATATGAACTTGCACTCGCAGGAGAGTATGAAAAAGCAATGACTTTAAACGGTTTCCTCTACTGCAGCGCTCTTGGCTTTGATACTGAGTGCATTCTTCGAGCCCTGGAATGTGGCGTAAAAGGGGTAAGTCTATCCGGGTCGGGCCCGGCGTATGTTGCGCTTGTCAAAGAAAACCAGATCGAAGAGCTCAGGTCGACCTGGGAAAGCTGTGGGATCGAAGGCAGGGTTATAGAAACCTCTATAAATAACAGAGACGCAATGTCTTTGTGAACTGCCACTAAGCTAAAGACTTAGCAGCTTCCTAATTCATAGATGACCATCGGCATCTCCAAAGGCTTTAATTCCGGCTGAACCGTCCGTACTGAGTCTCGCTCTTTCGCTCGTTTCGGCTTTACGTAGTTACAAGCTAGAGTAGAAGGTTTTTCTACTACCTGCTGAGCCTGATGGTAGACTTTTGGAAAAAGGTTGCTTGGTTTTCGCATACCTTAATCTAATATTAAATTATCCGATGGTCTATATGAAGTTAAAGAATACTGAAAAGAATAGGGAGAAGTTGACGCTTATATCCCCTGAGCTAAAGACACAGGGGTTTTACGCTTCTTCATATAAAACGAGGGGTTCACTTGAGCGAACTTGAGGATGTCCGCAGAGAAATAGAAGAAATCGATAGGGAAATTCTTGCCCTCATTGATAGAAGAGTAAATCTGGCTGAAAGAGTACTTGAATCAAAAAGAATAAATGGAACTTCGATAAATGACCAGAAACAAAATGAGGTTGTAATTAACAGAGCTTTACATGCCGCAACCGAGCTCAACCTTGATCTGGGGTCTATAAAGACTATTTTTGAGACTCTTATCAGGATGAGTATCGAACGTCAAAACGAGTTAAGCGGCAAAGGAAGCCTGCCCTGACTGCTCAGGAGAAACTAAAAATGGTTGATATCTCAGTAATTATGGGTTCCGAATCCGATAGGCCTATCGCCAACCGTGCGATATCCGTACTTGAAAAGAGCAAATACACTTACGAAGTAATGGTTATCTCTGCTCACAGGAACCCTGAAGAACTTGAAAGCTACATATCAAGTACCGACGCAAAAGTCTTTATTACAATTGCAGGTTTATCTGCAGCCCTTCCTGGGGTTGTAGCTTCCAGAACAAAAAGACCTGTAGTAGGAGTCCCTGTAAGCGCGAAGCTTGGTGGACTCGATGCCCTGCTCTCTATTGCCCAGATGCCCCCAGGAGTGCCTGTCGGAAGCGTAGGGATCGATAATGGAGCAAATGGTGCACATCTTGCTCTGAGAATTATGGATTTGATTGACACCACGAAGCCTTAAGAAGCCTGTTAAAAATCTCACTTCCTGGCTTGATACAGTAATAATCAATTTACTAAAAATCAACTAATAAATTGGAGCGGAAGTAAACTCAGTCGGCTATTTACAAAATTTGGTCGACTCACTCCGAAGACTCTTTTTTAAATAATCTCTTATTTACCCTAGTTTAACCCTTTTCAGTTTATTCAAAATGGATGAAGTTCATTTAAAATGGATGAGTTCATTCAAAATGGATGAGTTCATTCAAAATGGATGAGTTCATTCAAAATGGATGTTAAATCAATTTCCTACTATTGCCTGAAAGTCTTACTTATCCAAAGCGGCGCAAAAGATTTTCATGCAGTAATTTGTTGCGAACATGGGGGCACTAATGCTGTTGCCGTGATCTGCTCCAACGTATCTATCAATTCATCAATTTGAGTTGAGGTGAAAAGCCCATCTGGACCCTGTGGAGTAAGGTCGGTAAATGGCGACTCGTAAAGTAATGCAGCATCCATTGCTCCGTGTTCTGTAAGATGATCAATAATCAAGTTTATGAACTCTATCTGGTTTGCAGTCAGGGTCTTACCTTTCAGAAATGTGGCCAGCGACTGTTTTGCAGCTTCCCTATCAAGCCCAATGAGTGAACGCACAAAGAGACCGAGTCCGTGTGATACCTCTTTGGCACGGGCAATTTCTTCTGGGCCTCCCAGCCCGCTTTCTGAAAGTATCCGTTCCAGTTCATCAAGATCAGTTGCAGTCAATGGAATATTCATCCGAAGCTTATGGATAACCGTGTTGTCCTGATGTTCCAGAAGGAAAGCACGGGTCTTGGCGCGAAACTTTTCAAAATCTCCGGCTTCAGCAAAGCCCGGTAATTCCACGCCGGTTTCGCTGCCTATTTCGTCTTCGAAGTCAGTGTAAAGCGGCTTTCTGTGGTGTTTTTCTATCAGTTTTACCAGGTCACGTAGATGCCTTCTAAGTGTTTCCAGCATGGGAGTTGTCACATTCTCCCACCATTCATCGGCAGTTTAAAACAAAATTTATTTTCTCATTACAAGGATTAAAACAGCTAATCTAGCTAATCCAGCTAATCCAGAAGCAGACTGATAGTGTTTTCACTAGATTAGTTCAAGATTCACAGGTTAATCTAGTGCTGCGATTCCAAAGTATATCCATGAAGCATTGTTTTTTGATTTATCTGTTGATTAACGAATTTCTAGCTAAACAAAAAGGACTTATTTTGGAATCGGTGTACTAGGATCTTTACGAAACGACAGTATTCCCTTTTTTAGAGGAATGAGAGTAAGATTAACAGTTTAAAGTTCAGGGTTGTACTTTTTGACTTTGTCAACATTTCTTTTGCCATTAATAAGTTTTATATTCAATTTGCTTATAGTTTTGCTTACTATCCTAATACAAAAAGAGTAATACTCCAAAAAAAGAAAAGTAAGGGGTATACTTGCATATAGGAAGTTGAAAGGCAATCCGTGAAAAACGCTGAATCCCTTGAATATGAGGGCATGAACTGTGAACTGGGGGGACAGTGATCAGGAAATAAAGCAAGAGGCTTCTATTTCAATTACTGGTTCGTTTAGATAAAAATAAGAAAGATTATACATAATGGACTTTATTTACCTGTTAATAAGTGTGCTTACTTTATAGTCACTATCTTTTGGGGGAAGCACTTGAATCTCGAGTATAAACAGTTATTTCAAGAAGCTACTGGATTTGAGCCCTTTCCATATCAAGAGTTACTAGCAACTAGAGAGAATCTACCGGAACTCTTAAAGGTTCCGACTGGTGCTGGCAAAACCTCTGGTGTGGTAATACCGTGGGTGTGGAGAAGGCGATTCGCAGAAGAAAGCATTCGTATCCGAACACCAAGAAGACTTATATATTGCCTGCCAATGCGTGTTCTCGTAGAACAGACTTATGAGAATGTAATCTCATGGCTGGATAGACTTGGGCTACTTGCTGGCAGTGCTAGCTGGAAAAAACCAGAAGAAAAAACTGGGCTTATTGAATATTTACCCGAACATAGACAACCTGATAATGAGAAGATTTCTGTACATCTACTAATGGGCGGAGAAGACGCAGGCAAATGGGCTGAATATCCTGAAAGAGATGCAATACTGATCGGGACTCAGGACATGTTGATTTCTCGGGAATTGAACAGAGGATATGCGTCCAGCCGGTTTAGATGGCCTTTGGAGTTTGGACTATTAAATAATGACTGTCTGTGGGTAATGGACGAAGTCCAGTTAATGGGTGCTGGACTTCCTACGTCTGCTCAAATGGAAGCTTTCAGACAAGGTTTCGGAACATTTGGCAATTATCATATTATCTGGATGAGTGCAACTTGCGAAGAAGAATGGATTAAAACAGTTGATTTCAAGAAACCTAAACTTGATCAATTGAAGATAAGTCCTGAAGACGCTAAAGTTGAGATGTTGCACAAAAGACTAACAGCCTTTAAAAAGCTCGAAAAAGCTTCCATAACTCTTAAAAACACGAAAAAAGAAGATTCCTCTAAGGAATATATAGACAAACTCAGCAGACTAATTCAGACTCAGTATCAACAAGCAGAATCTGCTCCTTCTATAGTTGTCATAGTCAATACTGTGAATCGTGCTCAGGATCTATATAAGAAATTAATTAAGGAATATCAAAGTAAATCAGGCACAGATACCTTAGAAATATTTTTGCTTCATGGAAGATTTAGACCTCCTGAAAAAACTGAAATTTTTAACAATTTCAAATCTGCTACCAATAAAAATAAGGGAAAAATTCTGATCTCGACCCAGGTTATAGAAGCTGGAGTCGATATCTCAGCTCATATTCTGATAACTGAACTTGCACCTTGGAGCAGCCTTGTCCAAAGATTTGGTAGGCTTAACAGGTACGGAGAGTATGATGACTCTATAGTTCTTTGGATTGACATAGATACGAAAAAGGACTCGCAAGTAGCTCTTCCATACAGCGTTCAAGAGCTTAACATTGCACGCTCAAAACTAAAAGGACTCAAAGAAGTATCACCACAGACACTTGATGAAATAACTCAACCTCCAATGGATGCCCAGAGGCATGTAATCAGGCGTAAAGATCTAGTTGATCTTTTTGATACTACACAGGATCTAACAGGAAATGACATTGATATCTCTCGTTTCATAAGAGATTCGGAAGATAGAGATGTTTTTGTCTATTGGAGAGAGTGGGAAGAAAATAAACCGCCAGAAGATTACAAAGGACCGTTAAAAGAAGAGTTATGTCAGGTTCCCATCGCCGATTTTAGAAACTTTTTGAAAAACAAAAAGGAACAAATCTGGCTATGGGATTATCTGGAAGGAAAATGGATTAACCCAAAACCTAATAATATCCATCCAGGCCAGACTTTTTTGATAAATTCACAAGCTGGAGGATATGATCTCAAAATTGGGTGGTCAAAGGATTGCAAAGATCGCGTACCTCAGCGTTTTTCTGGATCAGGTAACAATGATTCAACCAGTAGCGATCCAGGAGTAAACTCCGGAAAATGGGAAACAATTGCCAAACATGCAGACAATACTTTAAAACAGATGGAAAAATTGCTTTCTGATTTAGAGCCAATAGCCTGGGAACATGAAAATACCTTGAAAAATGCAGCATACTATCACGATATAGGAAAAGCACATGAAGTTTTCCAGAAAGCTGTCCTGTCCGATATTGATGAGGATACAGATAATATGAAGGAGAAACTCTGGGCAAAATCCGACCGGAATAGTGGAATCAAATACGAAAGAAAACATTTCAGGCACGAATTAGCTTCTGCCCTTCTTTTGCTTCAAAATGAAGACTTCATTGAAGATCTTGGGTCAAATAATGTTAATTTGATTGCATATCTGGTGGCTGCACATCACGGTAAAGTTAGACTATCCATACGATCTGTTCCTGGGGAAACAGCTCCAGACAACTTGGAGATAACTAGATTTGCAAGAGGTATATGGGAAGGGGATATAATTCCTGAAATTGATCTTGGAAACAATGTGAAGATACCTTCAACGACTCTGGATCTCTCTCTGATGGAGATTGGAATAGACAAGTACGGAAATCCATCCTGGCTTGAAAGAATGTGTGAACTGCGTGATAATCTAGGCCCCTTCAGATTAGCATATCTTGAAGGTCTTGTGCGTATTGCCGATTGGAGAGCCAGTTCTCTTCAGGAGGGTTCAGATGAGTAATAGTATAGAACTGAAAGGTTGCTCCACAGATAATTTCAGCAGTTATCTCAAGGCTCTGGGAGTTTTCAAGATATTTTCCCAGCAAAAAGATAACAACGCAAGAGCCTACTGGAAAAACAACATATTTGTCATCAACGCAGAATATGATGCTGCTGCAATGACTAACTTCTTCCTTCATGAGTATGCTCCATCACCTTTATTCAGACCATGGGGAGGAAGAAGTGGGTTCTACAAAGGTTCTTCAGAAAAAAGTGCGAGAGAGGCATTACGTCCTTTAATCGATTCAAAAGATAGTAGATTTGATTCACTTAGAAAAGTCTACGATGCTTTCCAAAAGTTTAGTGATTCAAAAGGTATCACTGAAAAGCCATCTGGTGACAAGCTTGTAGAGTTTTTGGAGGATTTAAGAGCCCAGTTGCCAGAAGATATTCTCGAGTGGTTAGATACGTGTTATGTTCTGACAGGCAATAATAGAAAATATTTGCCTTTACTCGGAACCGGGGGAAATGAGGGAAGTGGGAATTATTCTTCTAATTATTTGCAGGCCTTGACTGAGGTTTTAGTCAAGAAAAAAGAGAAAGAGTCAAAGCAACTCCTGGAACATTCACTTTTTTCAAAACATACGCCCAAACTTTCTAATCTCAGTTTTGGGCAGCTATCTCCAGGAGCGGTTGCAGAAGCAAACTCAACTGAAGGCTACAGAAGTACAAGTAAGCTTGTAAATCCATGGGATGTTATTTTCTCCATAGAAGGGACTACTTTGTTTGCAGGCTCGGCAAGTAAACGTTTTGGAGGCAGTCAAGGTGGTTTTGGCAGCAATTTCGGTGCGTTTCCGTTTACAGTATTGCCATCAGTAGCTGGTACAGGCAACATTACGTTTAAAGACAATTTTAAAGACCCTAATAAGAAAAGTGATTACAAGACTTTTGACAGTGAATTCTGGCTTCCTTTATGGAATCGTCCTACCAGTTATAATGAAATTACATATCTGTTCCATGAGGGGAGAGCACAAGTTGGGCGCAGAAAAGCAAATAATGGACTTGACTTTGTACGTGCAATTTCCAGTTTAGGAGTTGATCGTGGAATTGATGCCTTTGTAAGATATGGGAGATTAAAGCGGCAGGGAAGTGGAAAAAATGCAAATGCTCTGGCAATACCTCTTGGGACTTTTAAGGTTAGACAACAAAAAAATGTAAACTTGATTGAAGAGCTTGACAACTGGCTTAACGTTCTCCGTGATAAGTGTTCTTCAAAAGAAAGTGTTGCTGCCAGATATAGCTCTAGTCTGAGATCTATCGAAGAGGCAATCTTTTCTTTTAGTAAGCATGGAAATATTTCAGATTTTCAGAATCTCCTTATTGAACTTGGCAAAGCAGAGAGATCTTTTGCTTCAGCAGGTGCCAACAGGCCGATAAGACCCTTAAATGATCTTTCTCCTTCATGGATAAATGCATGTGATGACGAAAGCGTAGAGTTCAGAATTGCCTGTGCGGTTGCATCGATTTACGATAAAAAAATTGGATCGATAAGACGCCAGTTAGAGCCTTCTGAAATAAACAATAAGGGTAGACTCAAATGGAGTGAGACCAGATCAAGTGTGGTCTGGAGCAACACTGACCTTTGTAGCAATATGAAAGCAATCCTGCAACGTAGAATTCTCGAAGAAAAAATGAAAGGCAGTAATTTTACTCCAATAGGTGGAAAAGTAGCAGTTAGTTTGTCGGATATAGGCAGGTTCATAAGAGGAGAAGTAAACGACAAGAAAATATCTGACTTAATATGGGGACTTTCCATTATCAAATGGAAATATTACAACAAAGAAAGGCATGGAGTAGACTGGAATAATGGAATAGATGTGATGATTCCAAGAGCATATGCATTTCTTAAACTAATTTTTATTCCAGGCAACCTCATTTTTGAAAACCAAAGATGGGAAATTAGCTATGATGAAAAAAAAGGCATTCATTTGCCTTCATTACCTGAAGTCCTAAGAGTAATAGATACTCAGCAGGATAAGGCATTTGAATTAGTTACTAGGCGATTAAAGTCTTCGGGGCTTACTCCTTTAGGAGTTCGAAGAAATAAAGTTGCTGCTCCAGATTTTAATGTCAATACGGAAGACAGGGAGAGGATAGTTGCTTCTTTATTGATTCCTATCTGGCAGTATAATCGACTTTTCGAATTAGTGTTACAACCACCAATAGCTGAATTAGAAGTTTAAAATAACAAAGAAAGGAGAGACGGATAAATGACAGATATTAACAACTTAGAAATGCTGAACGACCAAAGCAGGCTTCTTCTGGAAGCTGACTTAGAACCAGTCCAAGGCTACCGTTTCCAGCCTACAGGATTTCCAGATCTTGGAGCTGCACAATACCAGGCACCTGATGGAACTAATATGTTGCTTGTGGAATCGCCTCAGTCGATGGCAAACAGAATGGAACTTGTTTGCTGGGATGAGGCTGAGAAAGATCTTGTGGAGCCTCTTAAAGGCCTTCCGTATATCAGAGTAAAATTAGATGAAAACGGTGCAACGACATCTTCTATTGAGGAAGCTCACAGAATTAACTCTGAGTATATAGCGAAAAATACCAAGTTGATAGACAATGATACGAATTTTAATGAGGTTCTAAAGAATGAACTGAAGATTGAAAAAAACAAACCTATCAATTATCCCTTACTTTACAAGATACTGTTAAAATACGATCCCAATACACTTCTACATGGAGTATTCCTTGAGGAACTGGACGGTAGAATAAAATTAGCCAGAAATTTGTCAGGGTTTATAGAAGCTTCTGGGGTGAAGTCTGTTCAAAGTGGAGGAGTTAAATTCAGCCATGTACAACCCGCCTTAACAGGTGGAGAGGGAAATGTCCCCTATGCAAGAACAGAATATACCGCTGAAAACATTACAGCGTACTTCAACCTTGATCTTTCATCAGTAAGAAATTTTGGACTCAATGATGATGCTGAGAATCTCCTGGTAGTTCTATCACTCTACAAAATACAAAAGTTTCTTGCTGAAGGTTTGAAGCTTAGGACAGCATGTGATCTCGAATTAAAAGATGGAATAAGGTCTAATATCAACGGTTTTACACTTCCCTCATTAGAAGATTTAGAAGCAGGCATAATAGAATTAATTGAAAAATGCACTGAGAAAGCCCTCTTCGCGAATCCAGCAGTAACCGAGCTAGTCTATGTTGAGCCTGCTAAGTCCAAAAATAACAAAGGGAACGAGAAGGAAAACAACGGCACAGAAGACGAAGGAGAAGGTACAGAAGGAGAGGGTGAGGTATAACACGATGTTTGCTCTCTCTTTCCAATTTTTCGCAGGAAAATATCATTCAACTCCCTGGGGACGGCACGTAAATGAAGGAGTTCCAGAGTGGCCTCCGTCTCCCTGGAGGATATTGCGTGCAATTATTGCTACATGGAAGTTAAAGGTAGATGCTGAGGAGAAAGATGTCAGAAACCTCATTCTGAGTCTCCTCGAGCCTCCTGTGTTTTATTTACCACCAGCAACTGTTGGGCACACAAGGCATTATATGCCCTGGGATAAAGGAGACAAAAAAAATTGGCATGCTTCCAAGACTTTGATTTTCGATACCTTTGTAGCCGTGCCAAGGGAAAGTCCTGTTATTACAGTTTGGGAAAATGTTTCTCTGGATGACAGATCTCTAAAACTTATAAAGCAAATCGCAGAAAATCTCTCATACTTCGGCAGGGTAGAGTCATGGTGCAAAGCTGAGGTGATTGAGGAAGGTAAGCTACCCAGTGTCCTTAAAGAACTTGATAGCTACTTTGTCTCAAAGCCGCTAGCTGAAGAAGACGTCCTAAGCAGTTCTGAAGAAATTGTTAATGTCCTCTGTGCGAATGAGGGTATAGATCCAAAGATCTCTTTAGATGAACTTGATAAGAAAGGCAACAACAAGCACCCTCTGCTTATACGAACATCCATACTAAGAACCCAAATTAAAAATCTATATCCACCTATGAGCAGGTTGGTTCAATACACTCGATCGCTTGACTGTTTTGAGCCTTCTAAAATCAGTCATGTTGTAGACAGGAAAGAAAAGAAAGTGAATGTGGTCAGGTTTTTGCTTGATTCAAATGCGCTTCCTCCAGTAACAGAGAGCCTAAAAATTGCAGACATTGCTCGCAATACAGCTATTTCAACATATGGAGGGAAAAGCCACAAAAAAACCTCTGTTCTTTCTGGGAAAGATGACGATGGAAATATACTGCTCAGCAATATGCATACTTTCTATCTACCAAGCGATGAGGACAGAGACGGAAAACTGGATCATCTGACACTGTATGCTCCTGGAGGATATGATGAAGCTCACCAGCTGGCTCTTGCAAAGATGAAAAAGTTATACGGATATAATTTGAAGAACGATGTTAACCTTCTGTTATTGGGTATGTTTGATTTAGATCAGTGGTCTGAGACTCGAAAAATTATTCCTCTATCGTCTTCTAGAACATGGAAGTCCTTTACACCGTATATTTTAACCAGACATCCAAAGGTTACGCGAGCAGGCCAATGGAAAATCCAAGGAACCCCTAAAAACGTTGAGATAAAGGTTCCTGAAAATTGTGCGCCTTATGCGACTAAAGAACATTTGATGCTTGAATATGGAGTCCTTCCTGACTTGTCTGGAATGCAGATCGATGGGCCCGTTTCTCAACTTCTTTTTTCAATAGATAGAGTAGGATTGCCACAGCCGTCTTCGATTGAACCTATTCCAGCCTACGAAATAAATGGAACAATGAGACAATGGCTTACCTTCAAACGTTACAGAAGAGGTAAACAGTCTCCTCCATCCGGAAATCCTTATGGATTCCGCCTTAGTTTTCCAGAAGAAGTGAAAGGCCCTGTGGCACTGGGTCATGGATGCCATTATGGGCTTGGAATCTTCGTTCCAGACAACGAATCAAGATAGTCAGTATCTAATAAACTTAAATCTGGGATAGACAGCCCTGTTCCAAGGGTCCATCTGAACCAGACAGATGGGAAAGTCAAACAGCGAATGAGATACAAGCGATGCCTTGACTTGGGATATACAGGAGGTTATACTATGGACGAACCTGTAGCTAGGTATGAAGAGCCGAAACTGATTCCTGCAAGAATGCTAAATGAATTTGTATATTGTCCACGTTTATGTTATATGGAGTGGGTACAGGGAGAATTTGAGCATAGTGAAGATACTTTGGAAGGAAAATTTGTTCATCGAAATGTAGATCAAGAAAAAACCAAAGATTTACAAGGTGAAGAAAAGAAGATTCATAGCACTTCTGTGATGCTTTCGGGTTATGAGACTGGTGTGATTACAAGAATTGACCTTCTAGAAGAATCAAACGGAAAAGCCGTGCCAGTTGAATACAAAAAGGGCTATGTTCCAGATATTCCTGAAAAAGTCTATGAACCGGAGAGAATTCAATTATGTGCTCAAGGCTTGGTGTTGAAAGAAAAGGGATTTGATTGCACGGAAGGAGTTATTTATTTTGTTAATTCAAAAAAAAGAGTGGCAGTTGACTTCGATGAGGAGCTTATCCAAAAAACTAAAGAAACAATTTTGAGGTTTCTTGAGACAATTGGAAAAAAAGAGATTCCGGCTCCTCTTGAAAATAGTCCTAAATGCTCCAGATGTTCACTTTCGGGAATTTGTCTTCCCGATGAGACTAATATTTTAAAAGGTTCAGCCTCACAAGTTAGATCATTAAATGTATCTAAAGACGACAAAAAACCCGTTTATGTTACTGGATGGGGAACTTCAGTACACAAGAAAGGAGATAGGTTGGTTATTAAGAAGAATGATGAAGAACTGCAGAGCGTCCCGTTAAGGCAAATATCCCAACTATCAATTTATGGGGATGCTCATATTTCTTTGCCGGTACTAAGAAGTTTAATTGAAATGAATGTGCCTGTGTGTTATTTTTCCTTTGGGGGTTGGTTTTATGGGCTATCACATGGGGTTATGAGTAAAAATGTTGATTTAAGGATTCATCAATATCAGACTGCTTTTGATTCAGAAAGGTCACTGGCAATTTCTCGCAAGATGATTGCTGGCAAAATCAAAAATTGTCGGACTTTATTAAGAAGAAACGACACTGAAGTTTCAGAGAAAATTCTCTCTCAATTAAATTCTCTTGAAAAAAAGGCATCGAATGCAAAAGAAATCGGACAGCTTTTAGGTATAGAAGGAACTGCAGCCCAAATTTATTTTTCGAGATTTGGCAATATGTTGAAACAAGATCTTGACTGTAAATTTGAAAATCGAAATAAAAGGCCTCCTACCGACCCGGTAAATGCTGTTCTTTCATATTTATATGGTATATTGACAAAAGAAGTCTTTGTAACTTTATTTTCGGTAGGTTTTGATCCTTATATGGGTTTCTATCACCAACCTAAATATGGAAAACCAGCTCTAGCACTTGATTTAATGGAAGAGTTTCGGCCATTGATAGCAGATTCTGTTGCTCTAACGCTTTTCAACAACAAAACAGTGACACTAGAAGATTTCGAAATAACAAATTTTGGAGTTTCGTTAAAGGACAATACAAAAAAGAAAATAATTAGTGGATATGAGAGAAGAATAAATACGGAAATAACTCACCCTATCTTTGGGTACAAAGCAAGTTATAGAAGAATTTTGGAAATACAGGTTAGACTTTTAGGCAGAACCGTTACTAAAGAAATAGAATCATACACTCCATTTTGTACAAGATAAAAAGCAGAAAAATTTCATATAAAACTAAAAGGGGAAATATGTCAGGATTAAACTGTTACATCGTGAGTTATGACATCAAAGAGCCAACTAGATTAAGACAAGTGCACAACACTGTTGAAGGATTTGGGTCTCCACTTCACTATTCAGTCTTTCGTTGTGACCTTTCAAAAAAAAGCAAAGTGGAACTCATTGCAGCGCTTACCGATATAATAAATTCTGATGAAGACAGTGTAATGATAATAAATTTGGGCCCAGCGAACAAAAACCTTGATAAGAAGATAACTTTCATAGGTCAGAAACCTGAAGTTGAAGAGGAAGATTTCATTATTGTTTAATTTTCGAGAGCTTATGAACCCTAAAAACTGCTGAAGGCTCTCGAGAAGCTTCAGCTTTTATAATTGAGATAAATATGCTAGTTTTATAATCCATGAAAAGAATTCAATTCAATGATCTCTCGAAAACAAAGTGAATTCCGTAGCTAATAGACGTGAAGATCTTAGCGCCGTTTCCATAACCGAAAGGTTGTGGCAGAATTGAAGCACAGTATGGGCATTCACATGTTGTGTACTGTCTCGTCTCGTTTCCATAACCGAAAGGTTGTGGCAGAATTGAAGCAAGGTGCCCTGTTGTTGGGTGGATTTTTGTTTTTAGTATGTTTCCATAACCGAAAGGTTGTGGCAGAATTGAAGCCTCCCCAGCGAAGACTGGCCCGTTTTCAAAACTTCCGTTTCCATAACCGAAAGGTTGTGGCAGAATTGAAGCCATGGGTTCGGCTGCGATGCGAAGGAAGGAGAGAAGGTTTCCATAACCGAAAGGTTGTGGCAGAATTGAAGCGCTAGAGTTGGTCAAGAAGGTGAACCTTTAACGCCAGTTTCCATAACCGAAAGGTTGTGGCAGAATTGAAGCTTGTGGGTAATGTGGGAAAAGGTTTACTTCAAAACCCGTTTCCATAACCGAAAGGTTGTGGCAGAATTGAAGCCAACTGCAGGCAATTATACAGATGGTCTTTTACAAGTTTCCATAACCGAAAGGTTGTGGCAGAATTGAAGCAGCCCGACCACATGTTTACTGACATTCCCATATAAAGTTTCCATAACCGAAAGGTTGTGGCAGAATTGAAGCCATTGTATGATACGATTGCAGAAAAATATACTGATGAGTTTCCATAACCGAAAGGTTGTGGCAGAATTGAAGCAGATTATTTTGAAACTTCTTTGGTATCACAGAAAGGTGTTTCCATAACCGAAAGGTTGTGGCAGAATTGAAGCCTTCCCAACCGAGTACACCAACAACAGCCGTTCCAGTTTCCATAACCGAAAGGTTGTGGCAGAATTGAAGCTATTATCGAACGATACAGAGCCTGTTTGAGAAAGCGCAGTTTCCATAACCGAAAGGTTGTGGCAGAATTGAAGCCCAACTGCCAGAATCCTGGTTGGTATCGTCGACCTCTGTTTCCATAACCGAAAGGTTGTGGCAGAATTGAAGCGTATGCCTGTGCACCCTTTGACTCTGGCTTATACTGAGTTTCCATAACCGAAAGGTTGTGGCAGAATTGAAGCAAGATTGGGGGAATCCTAATAAAATAAAATGGCCGAGTTTCCATAACCGAAAGGTTGTGGCAGAATTGAAGCCAGATTTTAAAAGTTCGGGAGTAATCGAAGGATCGAGTTTCCATAACCGAAAGGTTGTGGCAGAATTGAAGCTTAGTTGGGGAAAGTCTCACTACTGCGGGATTTGTACGTTTCCATAACCGAAAGGTTGTGGCAGAATTGAAGCGTATCAAAAACGGTGGTTAGTAATTGAATCATAACATGTTTCCATAACCGAAAAGTTGTGGCAGAATTGAAGCTTACAGTTACACTGGCGACCATTCGAATGGTGCTTATGTTTCCATAACCGAAAGGTTGTGGCAGAATTGAAGCTTTTTTTAGCGGTTTTATAAGCGTCCTGTAGCTTCTCGTTTCCATAACCGAAAGATTGTGGCAGAATTGAAGCCTAAACTAGCTGTACCATTACCAGATCGTACAGAAAGTTTCCATAACCGAAAGGTTGTGGCAGAATTGAAGCGAGCTTTGACATCAGCAACAGAACACAAGACCATGAGTTTCCATAACCGAAAAGTTGTGGCATAAGTGAAGCCTATTAATAGAATCAGCTACAACTAAACAGATTAGTTCCACATAATCGAAAAGTTGTGGCTGAATTGAAGTTTGTAATAGGAAAGTAACATAATAGCTGAAGAGCTTCCACAATCGGAAGGTTGTGGCAGAATTGAAATATTGACGAAAATACTAAAGAAAATTGGCGAGTTGTTGGAAAATTTATATCAGTTGCTGTCACCGCGTGATAACCAAAATATATAGATATATGAGGATGATTTTCCATCGTCAATGACCTATCTAAATGAGTACATCCATGTTGATATGCGATTATTTGAGTGCAGTCATTCTGACAAAAACGTTATCATGAGTGTGTCTAACTAAAAAATGATATCGCTATATATGAAAATTATTTACGGTGATAACGAATCTTCAAGTTCTATCGATCATACGGCTCTCGTAGCTGTTTTCGTACATATTTAGGGTCCTTCCAAATCAGTACTAAAACTAAGGGTATACAATGCTTATTTTGGATAATAGATATGCATTTAGAGTTTCCCCAATTAAGGTACACTCTAAAAATCAATTTTTTAGATAAATAATTTATAATACTCTTTTAAATCAAGAAGAGGGCGAGATAAATACTTTATTTTTTTACAATTTATGTTTATTTATAAATAAGGCATCTGATGTCATTTTCATTCATACAAAATTCAATGTTAAAAGTAAGGACAAATCGATGTTTAATTTATCAATTAAAGTACTTAAACACTTTAAACAGCAAATAGATCATTTAATGAATGTACCTTAACAGGGGAAAGGATGATACTACATTTAATTGGGCAAATAAGGTTTAATATCCCTTAAAAAATTAATCATTTTTCAAGGGGTCTATACTATTTAGTCCTCTATATTGTACTTTGAATACAGTAACCCTTGACCGACTTGCTTGCCGCGACTTAAAAGAAATGTAATAGAATTAGAAAATTTGAGTGAAAACAAGAATCTAGAAGAGAAAGGAAAATCCTAATAAATTTAGTGCGGGAGAAGGGATTCGAACCCCTGAACGTCTGCACGAACAGATCTTGAGTCTGCCACCGTTGACCGCTTGGTTACTCCCGCATTTACGGAATCCAATAAGGTAACGATAGAACTAACATATAAACCTAATCCTGTAAACAAACTATCCTGCAAAATCCTGTAAGTCGAATATCTTGGAAATTAAGTGAACTCTATAAGTAAGCCGGTTAGTAAGCCGGTTAGTAAGCCGGTTAGTAAGCCAGTTAGTAAGCCAGTTCTGTATATATTTAAATTCGGTATCTATTGCCAGTGTTTAGTTCGGTTTTCAATTTCAGGTCCTCCGACTTCAAACTTTAAGTCTTGCCTTATTTTCAGGCTTTTTCACCTGAACTATTAACATGAACCCAGTCAAGGTACTCCTTTTCTCCTTCAATTCCCCAGAATTCTATTGCAGGCATTTCATATGTATGTAGCGACTTTACAAGCTGTGTGATTTCTTCAAAGCGTGAAGAATCCGTTTTGACAAACATGGCAATCTCATTGTCTTCTTCAATCTCTTCCTTCCATCGGTAAACCGAAGAAACCGGAAACATATTCACGCAGGCCGCAAGCCTCCTTGAAACCAGCTCTCTTGCAATCTGTGATGCATTCTCCATGTTTCCAGCTGTTATATACACAATTCCAAGCATGAACAGACACCTCATGGAAACCTGATCTCCAGGGAAACCTGATTTCGTGAACAAGATATTTAATTAAAGCATATTATTCCCTATGTAAATAGTGTTTATCGCCCTGGCTTTAGACCTTCTTGACATTTGCTGTAAAACTTCTTGGAATTTGCTGTAGAACTTCTTGGAATTTGCTGTAGACCTTCTTGGAATTTGCTGTAGACCTTCTTGGAATTTGCTGTAGACCTTCTTGGCATTGGTTATGATTCTAAACTTCCATATATGTTTTTATATAATTAGGGTGTATTTTTATATGCTTTTTCCAGATAGGAGTATTTTTAAAAAGGAACGGCAATATATATTGATTTAAAAATAGTAAGGCATACTATAACATTTTTATATCATATTGAGCAGTATAGCCGGTTAAGTTTAATTAACAACTGATTTCAATTGATTTGGCTTAATTCACGATACTTCACATTCAATTCATGAACGGTTAAGCTTACTTATAATTTGTTCAGCTCAATAACTCGGAGAATTCCCTTGAATGGCACAAACATTGCACTGAGTATTTTTTTACTGTACTGGTTCGCAGTTTCCGTTCTTGACAGGAAAGGTATTCTGGAGAAGTACAACATAAGCACCTTCGGGCCGCTTCCTATCCTTATGATCAGGACAACTAAGGGCCTCAAACTGCTGGATGTACTGGCCCGTCCGAAGGCTTACTGGAGGATATTTGCAAACCTTGGAATCTTACTGATGTTTGCAGGCATGATTGCAATGTTCCTGGTCATAGCTATCTCAGATCTCGGGCTGTATACTTCTCTCCTTAGCGGAAATATGCCTGAACCGGGAAAGTATAATTCTCCGAGAAATATATTTCTCATTCCGGGATTAAATGAGTTCATTCCTCTTACCTGGGGAGCTATTGCCCTTATAGTCACTCTTGTCGTGCATGAGTTTTCACATGCGATTCTTTGCAGAGTTGAAGGCATCCGGGTCAAATCTATGGGTATCCTGTATGCTCTGGTCCCCATAGGAGGTTTTGCGGAGCCTGACGATGAACAGCTTTTCGGGACGAAAGAGAAAACAGAAAGAGAACTTCCGCTGACAGCCACAATCGAGGAAATCGAAGAATGGGAAAAAGAAGAAAAAATAAGGCAAGAAACTGAGAAAACAAAGCCTGATGAACCGAAATCCGAGCCTGTAATCGGTGCAACAAGAACTCAGAGATCCCGGATTCTTGCAGCAGGTGTTATGGCCAATTTTAGCGTGGCTTTTATCGCTCTCCTGCTCTTCTTCGGGCCTGTACTCGGGGCAATTGCGCCCTTAAGTGATGCCATGATCCTGAGTGTAAACGAAAGTTCTCCGGCTGACCATGCAGGGCTCGAAAACGGCATGATAATAACGCAGATTAATGATGCCAATATCACGACAGCCGAAGATCTGCGAACATACCTTGAAAAAACCCAGCCTGGAGACACGGTTCGTATCTCTGCCACAAAAAACGGTACAGTCTCTACACATGATTTGCAGGTTGCCTCAGTCCCTGAGAACTATATCGGCGGAGGAGTGCCTGTAGGAGGAATTGTTTCGGGAAGTCCCGCAGAAGCTGCAGGGATCAAAACCGGAATGACAATGATCAGGATTAACGATACGAAGATGCAAAATGTTTCAAATTTCGTAAGTTTTATGGAAACCACCAGGGCAAACCAGACTGTGGAAGTAGAACTTCTTCCTCCTGAAAACTACACAGGCAACCTCACTGAAAAAGGCACTGTCGTCTTCGATGTGAAACTGTCATCCAATTCGGAGCATGATTACGGTTTCCTTGGAGTTGTTTACGGGAATAATGCAGTTATGGAACTCCCGATGCTCGGAGTCTCCGTGTTGATGCCTCAGGCAAAACTGTATCTTGAAGCCCTGAAGCAAATTCCATCCTTGCTAACTATGCCTGCAGGCTGGATCATTCTTTTTGGACTTCCAATTTATGGATTTGCAGGGGAAGGATTCCGAGGTTTTTCAGGTACCTTCATGCAGTTTTATCAGCCCGTGGGCTGGGCAGAACCTCTAGGAGTAGGGATTTTCTGGATTGCAAATACCTTGCTCTGGGTTGGCTGGCTGAACTTCTATGTCGGACTGTTCAACTGTTTGCCTGCCGTGCCCCTGGACGGAGGGCACGTGTTTAAGGATTCTACCTATTCCTTTGTATACCGGTTTACAAGGAATGACTCAATCTCAGAAAAGGTTTCAAACTCTATCACAGCAAGCTTTTCAATGTTAATCCTGTTCTCGTTTATCTTTATGATATTCGGGCCTTATATAGGGCAATGGATGTGATTGACATCGAAATTTCAGACTGAACTCTGACATTCACGAGAGCCATAAAGCTTTGGTTTTACTCTCTTGCTTAATTTTTTATTCATGCAAAATTTTTCAACTACTTTTTCCCTTTTACTTTCAAACGCTTTTTGAGTTTAATCTCAAAAAATTATTTGCATAAAATTTTTGTTAAACTGGAGATATATAGAACTATCAGTAACATCTACAAGACATTTATCAGTAATGGCTATAGAGTGTTTGCCAGTGCGACTATTGGTGATTTTCAGTAGATAGTTACAAGACGTTTACTAGCAAAAGCCACAAGACGTTTACATATAACAGCTACAGGGCGCTTCAGCTTTACCTCATCAGGAAAATTCAGGCAGGAATTCAAAGATGGTTACTTCCGGACGAAAGAATGGTAGTTTTATAACAGAATTTCGGAAGATACTGCACAGGCATCCCTATGTCGCGTACAAAATAGTGGCTGTGTTCATTTTTGTTATTTATGTTCTGACTTTCGAGTATTTTATGATTTTTGAGAACCAGCCCGAAAATGCAAACCTTATTACTGCTATCTACTGGGCCACAACCACCATTGCTACAGTCGGGTATGGCGACATTGTCTTCACTTCTCTGCCAGGAAGACTTTTTTCTATAGTTGTGCAGGTTCTGGGCATAATCTTGATTTCGGGTTTTCTTATAACCTACGTTGTTGCTCCCTGGATGGACAGAGTTATCAAGTTCAGGCTGCCGAGAAAGATCTCTTCAGGCATGAAAGATCACATAGTTATCTGCGGATACAATCAATTGGTTGAAACCCTGATAGATGAGTTGACCGAGGAGGATATGTTCTTTGTAATAGTCGAAGAAGAAGAAGAGATCATCAGGGAACTTGTAGATAAAAATATTTCCTGCATTTTCGGGTCTCCGAGTGATAAGCAAACCCTTATGAATGCTGGTATAGAGAAAGCCAAACTCCTTATTGCAAATAAGTCGGATGAAAGAAATGCGAATATCGTTTTGACTGCCAGGGAATTTCAGTATGTCAACATTATTGCCATTGTAGAGGACCAATCTAACTCAAGATACCTCAAATATGCAGGGGCCGATACGGTCGTTTCTCCCAAATCGATGTTTGGGGAGTTTATCGGCAGGAAGGCGATGGACAGGCTTGTAAGCAGGGTTACGGGGGCAACTGAAATTTTTGAGGGAGTTCATATTGTTGAGTTTCCTGTTTACCTGAAAAGTCCTCTTATAGGTAGGTCACTTAAGGAAATCTCCAGCCAGCGACTCACAGGTGCAAAGATTGTAGGAATCTGGAATAGTGGGACTCTATCTTTTGATCCCAAGGAAGATGATATTGTCCGGGAGAATAACGTTTTGCTGGCTGTAGGTACCCGTGAGGAACTTTCAAAACTGAAGAAACTGACACATTGATCAAATATTCAAAAACTGAGAAAAACTGGCACAATGATTAAGATCCTTAAACTGAAAACGACTGACATACTGATCAATATTCAAAAACTGATATAAGCTGACACATAAATCTGAGAGTCAAAACTGAAAGAAATTAGAAACTGTTTCGATAAATTGATATACCTACTAAATTTATTCGCAAAAACTGGTAAAAAGGCGAGTTTTAAGAAGAAAAACTCAAAGCTGAAGTTGGTAAATGCAATTTACAGGACATGGGATTGAAAATGAAGCCAAAAGGGCACCTTATCATACTGGGATATGGAGATGTAGGAAAAAGTATAGTAGACATACTTTATGGAAGCCCATTCCGTTTTGTAGTTGTGGACTCGAATGATAAGGTTTTTGAAAATGTTGACTTCGAACATCTCGTTGGAAACGGTGCAGATGAAGACATACTGCTTGCAGCTGGAGTAAAGACAGCCTCCTTTGAGTTTGTGGCTCTTAATGATGATACCAATGTTATTTTCGCGACTCTCATTTCCAGGAATCTGAACCCGGAAATTACTATTGTAGCAAGGGCAAATTCCGTAAAATCGATTGAAAAGATCTACAAAGCAGGAGCCGACTATGTGGGTTCTCTTTCAATAGTAGCTGGGCAGATGCTTGCCAAAATGACTGCAAATTGCATGGGAAAAAGCTGTAGAATCGATGAGGACATAATGCTTTACGAGGGCATAGAAATCGAGAAATACCGCGTTGACAGAGGATCTCTTCTTGATAACGTATCAATAGAGGAACTTGATCTCGAGGGACGGATCGGATGTACTATAATAGGCATTGAGCGCGGAAAACTCGTTATAACAGCTATTAAAAGGCAGACAATAATAAGGGCAGATGATACCATTGCAGTTGTGGGAAGCAGCAAGCAGATTTCAGAGTTTAAGGAAAGATATGTTAATTAAAAGGTCTCTTTAAAACTTATTTGACTGATATTTTGCCAAAGTTGGCGCGAATTCACTGAAAGCAAAAAAGTGGTCTATTACTCAATGGTCTGTCTATTACCCAATGGTCTATTACTCATTTGACTTACAAATTATATCCATTGGTCATTGATTAAGAAATTTTCTTGCCTGAAAGCTATCGACTTTGCATTATAAGTCGGCCTTAAAATTCTGCCTATTCATCTGAAATCGACACACAATTTCAGCCCATAACCTACTAAAATATTTAAAAAATGTTGAATATCATAACCTACTAAAATATTTAAAAAATGTTGAATAACTTGATTCAATTTGTCACGGTTCCTCACTTAACCGAAGATGCATGAGGTATTTTTTGAAACTCTAATTTGGAATAATCGATAATTTTTTTAATCATGTAAAATGTTTCTGAAATTCTTATTGATTTGAGGTTAAATTTGTATTGAAATGAGCTCTCTATAAATAATGGTAATGAAGTTATTTATAAGTTAGAAATTCTTAACCGACTTGGTTCTAAATAACAAATTTACTTTATTTTTCCTTGCTCAAAGGCGTTTCCAGTTTCTAACAGTAAAATCCAACCAGGCTAAAGACTTGTGGCTTCCTGAGTCATCGGAGCAAACTCCACAAGTCGTAAGGACTCTATCCCATATTCCTTGAGTGAAACGATTGTGCTTAAGCTGCTAACGGCTTCCAGTTTTCGCTGGCTCAACTCCAAACCCTTTGAGTGTATGATCGTAATATACTGCCCTCTTTCCAACTTGCTTGGTTTTTGCATTGTAGTGACGGCAGTGAATAGTAATTAACTTAATAGCCAAAGTAATTTTTCAAAATCAATAATGGCTAATAGTTTAAAATTTGATACTTATATCCCTGAAGCTAAAGATTTCGAGATTTTACGCTTCTGCCTAGAAATCTGTCTCCAGAAATTGTGTTCAAAAATTACTTTAGGTAGTGTTTACAGCTACGAATTAGGGACTTAATTATAACTCATGTTTTAGCAGCACTACATTGTTGTTTTATACACATTTTTAGTATTTATGGACTACTTTTGTTATAAATATTTACTTGCTCAAATAGTCGACTTATTAGATATTATAATCTCTTTTATCAATTTATGAAAACTACTAACTTTTTATTTTTTTATTTTAAACTAAAAATATAGATTCTGCATTTAATTTATCATCTCATTGTTATAGAACAAAAGTATTATTAATAATAAACTAGTATTAAAAATTAAAAAACGTATTATTTAAAAATCATATATACTTAAAAATTTTTTATCTAAATTTAATATCAAAATTAAAAAAAGACAATTTAAATATATTTTTGTGTTTTAATTAATATATGTTAAGTTTAAAAAGAGGAATTTCTTGTGAAAATTGATGGCTATGCAAACAACATAAAGCTTGTGAAATTAAAAAGAACAAGACTTGTTCTCGGGTTTCTGTCTTTGTTTCTTTTGCTTGGTCTCTTTATTTCTCCGTCAGCAGCTAAGACTGACTGGAAGATTTCTCCCTCCAATCCAACTGTGGGAGATACTCTGAAAATAACAGGTACGGCTTCTCCGGAAGAGGAACTCATAGCTAAAGTTTCTTTTGAAAAGGAACTCCCGGTTACCGAGGGCAGGTACCAGTATTTGCTTGAAAAAATAAAGATACCGAGAGGTGAAGATAACCACCTTACTGTCAGGGGCGAAGGAGTAGAAAACCTTAATGTAAGCGTAACAAAACTATTCTTTAACAAAAAAGTATCTTCCAATGCATCCGGAGGAATTGCAACTATTTCTCGGAGACATGTCCCGCCTCTTACTTACAAAGTTCTTATTGATGGTGATGCTCTGAGTACCCCAAGTAAAGATTTTTCTTTAAAAGCTTCTTCTATAAAAAATTCTTCTATAAAAAATTCTTCTATAAAAAATTCTCCTATAAACGATTCTTCTATAAAACTTACAGTTACGGCATCTCAGACCCTGAAAACTAATCCAAAAGGAAAATTCAGATTCAATTACCACACTTCTTCAATGCCAGCGGGCAAATACACCATATATATCGGAAATTCGAAAAAGATAATTGAGCTGAAGCCTAAAAAGAATAAATGACTCCACTGAAATCCAACTTCATGAAAAGCACTATTGAAAATAGTATTTGCCAATATAAACTTAGCGACGCCATTAAAATGAGTAAGAAAGTGAAATAAATAAACAGAAAAATCAAGCAGAAAATTTGAAATACGAGGACTTATCCTCCCCGAGTTTCATCTCGCCTGAATTTTGCCCGGGAAGGAAAAATCCTTATTTTTTTAGTTGCGATGCAATTGCAATAGTAAACAGTTAATCTCACTTCCATAAACCTCAGATTCGAAATAATCAAGTTTTTGATCGTGATTGTCTTTTCCTTTGAGGATCCAGCCCGACTTATATAATTCTTAATGGAAGATTATATTACTTAAAACATCTTAAAATAACTAAGAAACATGCCTGAGTTTAAGATGTGATAGTATGGAGAGTTTATCTACAGGGATTGAAGGGTTGGATACGCTAATGAACGGCGGCTTCCCTAAAGGAAAAAGCATTCTGGTTACGGGTCCTCCAGGAGCCGGAAAAACAATTCTTGGAATTCATTTCCTGCACAGAAGCTGTAAGGAAGGCAAGAAATGCATACTGGTTCTTACAAGGGAGCTTACGGAAGATATCCTCAGCCAGTCCCGAAGCATCCACCTTGACCTCAGGCCTTTTGTTGAGAGTAGACATCTAAGTATCAAGAATATCTTTGAAGACAAAATGAACAAAATCAAAAGCGCTTCGAAATTTGGTAAAGGGCTCTATGCTGTGGATACTGATA
Organism: Methanosarcina barkeri str. Wiesmoor; assembly: GCF_000969985.1. Lineage (GTDB taxonomy): Archaea > Halobacteriota > Methanosarcinia > Methanosarcinales > Methanosarcinaceae > Methanosarcina > Methanosarcina barkeri_B. The sequence goes on from NZ_CP009526.1 coordinate 2,029,081, forward strand.
TAATCGAGTATCTCAGTTCCATGTCTTCGGACGTTGATGTTATGGTTATCGACAATATAGGGGTAATGGCCATAAACCATGACATAAGAGAATTTGCTGATGAATTCAGTTCGATAAGTATTATACTTCTAAAAAAAGGGTGCACAAGCCTTTTTGTCATGGATGAGGACTCCTATAACCTTACCCACAGGCTTACTGGCTACATGGTTTTCGGGCTAATCCGGCTCACTTCACAGGAGAATTTCAACTACGGAAAGACAAAGAAATATCTTTACGTTGAGAAAATGCGAGATAAGGCTGTTCCTGTCAAGTATTCTCTGTTTGATATTACCCCAGAAGGAATCAAAATTATTACAGGCATGAATGACCTATTAAAGGCGTGAAGGATTTCTCAGAAACATAAAGGATCTCTCAGAAACATGAAAGATCTTTCAGAAACATATGTAACCTATTAAAACTAAAAATAGTATATCAATCGTCGAAAATCTAAACACTGAAAATATGAAATGGCTACTTTCTGATTATGGCCATTCCCTTAACCTGAAATTTACGGAAAAACTGATTTCAGGTATTTGGTGAAAACGGAATTTCATTCTGTCTTTATAAGGAATTCACAACAATCGTTCCTGTTCCCTATAGTCTTCAGCGCCTCTACACTGAAGTCAGAGTCCACTTTCAAAGTTATTTCCGAAAAAATTTTTCGGGTCAAGGTGCATAAAATAGGATTTTTACGGGCTTCTTCTCCTTTCCAGGGGCACTTTGTTCCCCTAACTATCCACGAACTTTCTTTTTCACCCTTTTCAGAGTAAAAGCTTCCACCCAGCTGATTCATTATCTCGGCACAGACATTTCCTGCATAAGCGAAGTCCAGTTCTCTGTTTTCAAGGTGATATGTATCGAGCAGCATTTTTTCGACCATGCCTGTCATCTGGTTAATTATGACCTTCTTCTCCTCATTGGAAACAAACCTTAACAAAGTGGGAATAATTGCAGTAAGGATACTCTGCACCTGGTTTTTTATCTCAAGACTGTTGCGGTCAGCTACCAGCCGGTCATGAATGCATTTTATCCTGAGTAAGGATTTTACTCGGGTCTTCAGCTCAAGCCTGTTTATTGGTTTCGTAAGGAAATCATCAGCACCGGCTTCAATCCCTGTTATTCGGTCTTCAATTTCAGAAAGAGCAGTGAGCATCAAAACCGGGATGAATTGAGTTTCAGGGTTGTTTTTGACAATTCTGCATACCTCATAGCCGCCTACTTCAGGCATCATGACATCAAGTAAGATCATGTCAAGCTTTTCTTCCTTTAATTTCTGGATAGCTTCCTTTCCACTGCTGGCAGTAATAAGGTTATAGGGTTCTACTGAAAGGTAAGCTTCTATAAGCTCTATGTTCTCAAGCACATCATCGACGATTAGGACTTTAGGTTTGCTATTTTCATTCTGCAAGGTTTCATCCCCCAGACTCACGAATTTTGATACCTTCAGATGTGATTTCAAAAATAGACATTTCAGGGGAAATAGGGGTACTACGCATCTTGGGTATGCTCAGGTAGCGCTCCATTTTTCCAAGATACGAGTTTTCCCTTACTAACAGGTGAATAGACCCATAGACCGAGTATTCAGCAAGCTGGTAAGTCATCTTGTGTGCGGAATCATCCATTATTAAAAGAGCTGTACAGCCTTTTTTCCTTACCATGTAGTTTAGCGCATCAAACTGGTCTCTGAGCTTTTTTATGGAAATCCTGAGAGCAAAGGTACCTATGTTATCAATAACGAGGCATTCCGTTCCTTCATGTATTAATTCTATAAGACTCGGGATTTCGAGTTCCAGGCTTTCAGGCTTAAACCCGTATCTGGTCTGTCTTATTATTTCCGAACGGCTTTCAAAAATATTTTGTATAATAAGCTGTCCGTTCTCATAGTACGATGTGAGGTCGCGCCCTAACATGCTTGCCTGATAAAGAATATCTTCAGGACTTTCCTCAGTTGCGATAATCATACATTTCCTGCCTTCAAGACAGTTTTTATATACGAAATGGATTCCGAAGATTGTTTTCCCGCTTCCTGCTATACCGGTTATAAGGGTTACTTTATTTGCAGGATAACCCCCACTCAGCTTCCTGTCCAGATCCTCTATGCCTGTTGAAACCCTTTCCATTTTTGCAAATCCTCACTCTTTATGTACTTTACCCTTATAGCTTCCCGGACTGTGAATTAATATAAGATTATTAACTTGAAGGTTTAGAACAGTCTCTAAATGGCCCTGAATTTAGAAGCTGTTTATAATTAAAGAAACGTCTATTATTTTTCATTAGCTTTACAGCAATTTCATGAGAATCATCTACTTTTCATGATACCCATCTGATTTTTTCATGATATATATCTAATTTATTTTTTTGACTCAGTTCGTACTGCTAATTCTGTCTCACTTCCTATATATTTTTATTCACACCTCTGCCATCCTCATTTAATTTGAACATTTTGTACTGAATTTTCAGGATGATCGTTTCCCAGACAGGATATTTTAAGTTCAAATCCTACTCCTGGCCTATTTCTCTCGACCTATATTCCTTGCAGCCTTAATTTTGAGAGAAAAGTTTAATATGGATAGCTTCTATCAATAGTGCTGCATCAAGGGCTCGTAGGGTAGCCAGGATATCCTAATGGGCTTCGAAGTAAGATAATTACGAAGATACCCATTGACTCGTGTTCGAATCGCGGCGGGCCCGCTTACTCTCTTTTACTGCTTTCTACTCTCTTTTACTGCCTTCTACTCTCTTTTACTGTTTTCTTCTACATATTACTGTCTTTTACTGCCTTATGTTACTTTTTACTGCCTTTTATTGCCTGTTATTGCCTTCTATTGTCTTCTACTGTCTTCTACTGTCTTCTACCGTCTTCTACTATCTTCTACTATCTTCTACTATCTTCTACTATCTTCTACTATCTTCTACTATCTTCTACTATCTTCTACTGTATTCTCTATTCTTCAAAAGCAATGCATTCTTTTTTAGTCTCTCTTTTTTAAAGACACAATATACGTACTGGACATTTCTTCCAAAGGATACCAGTTCTTATGTTTACAAAAAGGAGTTCTGGTAAGGATATTTCTCAGGATTGAATAATAAAATTTATTCTAACTTTTGGATTAAACCTGATTTTAAATTTCGCAATCAAAGTTGCGCTGGCGCACCCCGCTGCAAGCAACGGGGTATGTTCGCGCCACCGCTCGGTTGTATTGGCTTATTGAAAATCGATTATTTTCATTTGTTTGTATGCTTCTTTTTCTTCCTGATTTCCCTGATTTTCAATATAGCTTTTTATTACATCGGAAGTTGTTCCATCTCCTACGATTCCGATGTATCCTCCATCACTCCACAGTTCACTACCCCAAAGCTGTTTTTTGATCTCAGGGTATTGCTTAAAAATTTGTCTTGCTGTAATGCTTTTTATTATTTGCATTACTCTTGAAGGAGAATATTTTGGTTCGGCACCAACAAAAAGATGGACATGATCACCATCAGTACCAATTGCATCAAACTCAAAACAGTACCTTTCACCAATTCCAAAGCATATGGTTTTCAAAAAACTAATGATTTCAGCATCTAAAAGAAGCTTTTTCCGATATTTCATACAAAAAACCATGTGGTATCTTATTTTATAGACACAATGGTTTGCATGTCTGAGTTCCATTTACAGTACAAATGTAGCTAAAAATATAAGGTAGTTATTTAACAACGGTTCTCGGGGAAGTTTTCCATCCCCGCAGCAAGCTAGCGGGGTATTCGAATGAAATAAATAAAAAAAATATATTAAAGTCAAATTAATATATTGAAATGATATATTTCTTTATGGGAAAGGGGAAACAAAGTAGTAAAGAATTCACTGGTAAAATGGGACTTAGTACTATAATGGGACTTATAAGGTACTATTAAGACACTATGAAGACACTGCGATAATTTCAATAAAGATAATAATTTAGAATCGATTCCATTCCATGTTTTCTTTAGCGTTTCCTGGTCACTGTGGACTTTGTGAATGAGGCAGATGTGAATCTTCATCATATTCTTAGTTCTTACAAAACAAGCTTCAAGAAAAGGAAACTCCAAAACCGAATATAATGCCAGCTTGGGGGAGCTGTTAAAATGGCAATATAATGCCATCTTGGGGAAGCTGTTAAAATGGTAGATAGAAGTCGGCCCTTGAATCTCGGTAAGGTCATCTCGGTGCGCGGCAGCATTGTAGATGTATTGTTCGAGAGGCATTTGCCACCTGTATATACACTGCTACGTGCAGGAAGGCTACGTGCAGGAAGGGAAAGCCAGATTGCCATAGAAGTTTTGACGCAACTTGACGCGCATCATGTTCGTGGAATTGCTCTGACCCCAACTGAGGGTCTTGCTCGAGGCATGGCAGTGGAAGATACAGGTGGGCCTTTGAAAGCGCCTGTTGGTAGGGAAATCCTTTCTCGAATGTTCGATGTGTTTGGAAATACCATAGACCGCAGGAAACCTCCGTCTGATATCCAGTGGCGCTCAATCCATCAAGCTCCGCCACCACTGATGCGTCGATCCACTACGTCTGAAATCTTCGAGACTGGAATCAAAGCTATAGATGTACTGGTACCGCTTGAGCGTGGAGGTAAAGCAGGTCTATTCGGAGGAGCAGGCGTTGGTAAGACAGTGTTGCTAACCGAGATGATTCATAACGTAGTCAAGCAACACCAGGGAGTGAGCATATTTTGCGGAATAGGCGAGCGTTGTCGAGAAGGGGAAGAACTTTATCGTGATATGAAAGACGCTGGTGTGCTTCCGCATACGGTTATGGTATTCGGCCAGATGAACGAGCCACCAGGCGCCCGTTTTCGTGTAGGGCATACGGCACTGACAATGGCAGAGTACTTCAGAGACGATGAACGCCGAGATGTGCTACTGCTTATAGATAACATTTTCAGGTTTATTCAGGCTGGTTCCGAAGTATCTGGCTTGATGGGGCAGATGCCTTCACGCCTGGGATATCAGCCGACATTGGGAACTGAATTATCCGAGTTAGAAGAGCGCATATCTACTACTGATGCCGGAGCCATAATGTCGATTCAAGCGGTGTATGTGCCTGCTGACGATTTCACTGACCCTTCGGCTGTGCATACATTCTCGCATCTATCGGCATCAATTGTCCTCTCTCGTAAGAGGGCAAGCGAGGGGCTTTATCCGGCTATTGACCCTTTGCAGTCAAACTCCAAAATGGCCACACCTGGCATTATTGGTGAAAGGCATTATCACCTGGCTCAGAAAATCAGGCAGACGCTTGCGCAATACTCAGAACTTAAAGATATTATCTCAATGCTTGGCCTGGAGCAATTATCGCCTGAGGACCGCAATGTTGTAGCCCGCGCTCGCCGCCTGGAACGTTTCCTGACGCAGCCGTTTTTCACCACTGAGCAGTTCACAGGCATTAAAGGCAAAACCGTTAGCCTTTCAGATGCGCTCGACGGCTGCGATCGTATCTTGCATGATGAATTCAAAGACTATTCCGAAGGCGACCTCTACATGATCGGAACAATTGACGAAGCAATAGCCAAAAAATCAAGCCGGGAAAAATCATGAATTCAGAACTCATTAATTCAGGACTCATGAATCTTATGATTCTTCTGCCTTTCCAGGTCTTTGCCGAAAAGAAAGGCGTATCACGCATAGTCGCAGAAGGCCGTGAGGGTTCATTTGGGCTCTTGCCACACCGACTTGATTGTGTCGCGGCTCTGGAGCCTGGAATTCTCACTTACGAAACCGAATTAGAGGGTGAGGTTTATGTGGCAGTCGATGAAGGCGTACTCATCAAGACTGGTCAGGATGTACTTGTCTCTGTACGTGATGCCATTTTCGGGACAGAGTTAAGCCAGTTGCAAGAGGCAGTAGAGAAAGAGTTCTTAACTTTAGATGAAACCGAGCAAAAAATTCGTTCAGTAATGGTAAAATTGGAAACCGGGCTTATACGCCGTTTAGCGGAGTTTCAGAATGTCTGACAAACCATCAAAGAAACCTTCGGAGGACGAGTCGCCTCTGGCCCGACAGGTTGGGACAAAAGCCGAACGCAAACTCAGGGCACAACGTCATGTAAACAGGACTATCTGGCTTGGTTTAGGCATGATGGGACTCATAGGCTGGTCGGTAGCAGTTCCAACTTTAATTGGTACTGCAATTGGTCTCTGGTTAGATAAGCACTATCCAGAAAGCTTTTCCTGGACACTCACGATGCTGATTATTGGCCTTTTTATCGGCTGCTTGAATGCATGGCACTGGTTAGCTAAGGAGCGTAAGGAAATGCAAGAGGAACAGGAGGATTACAATGAATGAAATACTGAATCTTTTCTTGTCTCTGATAGCTGGTTTTCTGCTCGGAGCAGTGTTCTTTGGCGGTCTCTGGTGGACGGTTCAGAAGGGACTTTCATCCAGAAAGCCTGCGTTCTGGTTCCTCGGCAGCCTGTTGATACGGATTAGCATTGTCATAGCTGGATTCTATTTTGTCTCGGATGGCCATTGGGAGAGATTGCTAATATGCCTGTTTGGGTTTTTTGTTATGCGTCATATAATAGTTAGACTTACCAGACTGCCAGAGGAAGATCAAAATCAATTGACAAAGGAGGCCAGTAATGCGACTTAGTCCTGATGAGCTGATTTTCTGGCAGTACGACTTTATCAAACTCAATGCCACAATTGTATACACCTGGGGGTTGATGCTGGTAATGGTAATTGGTTCAAAAACTATTACAAGCAAACTCTCTACTGGTCTGGAACGTTCCCGCTGGCAAAATATTCTGGAAATCATTGTCACAGGCATCCTGGAACAAATTGAGGATGTTGGCCTGGATCAGCCAAGGAAATATCTAGGCTTTTTAGGCACGCTCTTTCTGTTAATCGCTGTAGCCAATCTCTGCATCATAATTCCAGGCTATGAACCGCCAACAGGATCCCTTTCAACTACGGCTGCTCTTGCATTATGCGTGTTTGTAGCTGTTCCACTTTTCGGCATCGAAGAACAAGGAGTTAGTAACTACCTTAAGACGTACACAGAGCCGACAATTATCATGCTGCCATTTAATATTATAAGTGAAATCTCCCGCACGTTAGCTCTTGCAATCCGTCTGTTCGGCAACATCATGAGCGGCTCGATGATCGTTGCCATTCTGCTGACAATTACACCATTCATCTTTCCGGATCTCATGATTGTTCTTGGTCTGCTCGTTGGTATGGTGCAAGCCTACATCTTCAGCGTTCTGGCCACAGTTTACATAGCAGCTGCTACGCGAACCAGTAAATCCAGAAGTGAAACTGGACAATAAAGTAAAACTGGATAATAAGAACTGAATAGCAAATCTAACAACGGAAGGAAGCACTATGGCTTTGGACACCTATATAACTACAATCGCGGTGGCATCAATTGCCACTGCTGGCATCACAATAGGCATTGGGGTTATCGGACCCGCAATTGGTGAAGGGCGAGCTGTTGCGACGGCCCTGAGCTCACTGGCACAGCAACCCGATGCTTCCGCAACAATAACCAGGACTTTGTTTGTGGGACTGGCTATGATTGAGTCTCTGGCAATCTACTGTTTTGTGGTTTCTATGATTCTCATTTTCGCCAATCCATTCTGGAACCGTGCACTTACCTGAAATAGAGAGGAAAGCAGGCTATGCTGATCGATTGGTTCACCGTCATTGCACAGGTAATCAACTTCCTTATCCTGGTGTGGTTGTTGAAACGTTTTCTTTACAAACCAATACTCAACGCAGTCGACGCACGCGAGAAGAGGGTCGCAGATGAACTTAAGAATGCGGATGAAAAAGAAGCAGAAGCTCAAAAAGAGAAAGAAAAATTCAAGCGCAAGAACGAGGAATTCGACCAGCAGCGTAATGACTTCTTGAACAAAGCAAAGGAAGAAGTACAGGCCGAACGTCAGCGGCTTTTCGAAGATGTGAGGGAGGAAGCCTCCTATTTGAGAGCAAAACAACAGGAGGCATTAAGGAACGAAGGACAGAATTTAAGTCAGGAAATAGGCCGCCGGACCCAGCAGGAAGTTTTTTTCATAGCTCGAAAAGTACTGACCGATCTGACTGAAACCAGTCTGGAAGAACGTGCAGTTGACGTGTTTGTTCAAAGGCTGCGCAATCTGAAAGATAATGAAAAGAAGCAGTTAGCCTCAGCGCTTAGTACATCACCGGGTCAGGTGCTCATTCGTACTGCATTTGATCTTCCACAAGCGCAGCGTGATTCTATTAAAAAGACGATTAAAGAAACTCTTGGTATAGAAATTCAACCCAGGTTTGAGACTGCACCAGACCTTGTCAGTGGTATCGAATTAACCACAGACGGACAAAAAGTTGCGTGGAGTATTGCAGATTATCTTACATCGATGCAAAAAAGTATCGACGAATTGCTGAACGAGCAGCCTGAGAATAAAGCCAAAACCGAACCTCAAACCAAAAATAACAAAGCTAAAACCGAACCTCAAACCAAAAATAACAAAGCTAAAACCGGACCTCAAACCAAAAATAACAAGCCCAAATTGGAAAAAGAACCAGAGGCTGAACAGGAGCTTGAAGCTGAGACTAATAAACCCAGATCGAAAACTGAGTCAGAAGTTGAAACCAGGCCTGAAACTGATTATAATAAGCTCAGATCGAAAACTGAGTCAGAGGCTGAACAAGAGTCTGAGGCTAGACAAGAGTCTGAGGCTAGACGAGAGCCTGATGCAAAACAAGAGTCAGAGGCTAAACAAGATTCTGATGCAAAACAAGAGTCTGAAGCTGAACAAAAAACTGATGCAAAACAAGGTTCAGAGGCTAAACAAGAGTCAGAATTTAAACATCAATCTGGAACTAAGTCCGAATCTGTGGTTAAGCAGGAGATTAATCCCAAACCAGAGCCCACATAAAGAGCCAATGAACATGGAAACTAAAGGTCTTAAAGACGTTTTCGATAAAGTTTTCACCGAAATACACCAGGCCAGGGAATCAGTGACCCCGACGCTTACTCCGAAGGAGGTGGGCAGAATCTTGACAGTTTCTACAGGTATCGCAAATGTATCTGGCCTTCCTACTGTAGGTTTTGATGAACTTATCAAGTTTCCAGGGGATTTGTTTGGAATCGCGTTTAATGTTGATGAAAAAGAAATCGGTACCGTTCTACTGGGCGAATACTCACATCTGCATGCTGGAGATCAGGTTGAACGCACTCAACGGGTTATGGATGTTGCCGTAGGCGAAGAATTGCTTGGACGAGTTATTGACCCTCTAGGTCGTCCACTTGATAATAAAGGACCAATAGTTTCCAGTAAACGTTTGCCTATCGAACGGCCCAGTCCAGCAATTATGGATCGAGCTCCTGTTACCGTGCCTCTCCAGACCGGTGTCAAAGTTATTGATGCGTTAATCCCAATCGGACGTGGCCAGAGAGAATTGATTTTAGGGGACCGCCAGACTGGCAAAACTGCAATTGCTATCGATACTATTCTTAACCAGCGCAATTTTAATGTCCTGTGTGTTTATTGTGCCATTGGCCAGCGTGCATCCGCAGTTGCCAGAGCAGTGGCAAACTTAAGGGAAAGGGGCGCAATGGATTACACGATTGTTGTTGTAACTGAAGGCAATGACCCATCAGGGCTAATCTATATTGCTCCTTACGCTGCGACCAGCATTGCAGAGTATTTTATGGAAGCAGGCCGAGACGTGCTGATTGTTTACGATGACCTGACCAATCATGCACGAGCCTATCGAGAACTTTCCCTTTTACTTCGTCGTCCTCCGGGACGGGAAGCGTATCCGGGTGACATTTTTTATATTCACTCGCGACTGCTGGAGAGGTCTACGCACCTGCTCAAAGAACTTGGTGGTGGATCACTAACTGCTCTTCCTATTATCGAAACTGAAGCGCAGAATATTTCCGCCTATATTCCAACTAATCTGATTTCAATTACGGATGGGCAGATTTACCTTTCACCTTCGCTTTTTGAGCTGGGTGTGCTGCCTGCAGTTGATGTTGGCAAATCCGTTTCTCGAGTAGGCGGTAAAGCACAGCTTGCTGCCTATAGAGCAGTGGCGGGAGACATCAAGCTTGCCTATTCACAATTTGAAGAACTCGAAGCGTTTACCAGATTCGGCGCAAGGTTAGATGAAAATACAAGAAAACTCATTGAGCATGGGAGGCGGATTCGTGCCCTCCTGAAGCAGCCTCAAAATTCTCCTGTACCTGTACCCGATCAGATTGTTATCCTTGTTGCATTGAACGCAAAACTCTTCGACAATGTACCACTTGACAAAATGGGAGAGGCTGAAAGCTCTCTACGCAAGGCAGTGCCAGATATTCCTGCAGATGTGCGCGATCGGTTCAAAGGCGATAAAGAATTGAGCGACAAGGATCGTGAAACTATCCTTGATATCGCCCGCAAATCACTGAAACCTTACCAGCCAAACCCTGAATCCGAATCCAAGCCGGAAGCTAAAACTGAGGAAAGATCTGAATCAGAAACCCAAAATGAGGAAAGATCTGAATCAGAAACCCAAAATGAGGAAATAACTGAATCGGAAACCCAAACTGAGGAAAAAACTGAGTCAGAAACCCAAAATAAGGGTAAATCCGAGCCGGAGGCTGAGGAGAAATCATGACTGAAACCACTCAGAGTCTGCGCACAAAGATTGATAGAGCAAAAGATCTTCAGTCTGTCGTCCGCACAATGAAAGCTCTGGCAGCCTCTAACATAGGGCAATATGAAAAGTCAGTGAGTTCGTTATCTGACTATTATCATACAGTGGAACTGGGTTTGGGCTTATGTTTCAGGAAAATCGCACTCATGACAGCTTCGCAAGAAGGAAAAACGCAAAAGAATACACGTCTTATTGGGGCTGTCGTTTTCGGTTCAGATCAGGGGCTTGTGGGTCAGTTTAATGAAATAATTACCGATTACGCAGTCAAGGAGCTGGAAACTTTGCCAGGTAAAGCTCAGGTTTGGGCTGTAGGAGAGCGTGTTTATTCGCGCCTGGCAGATGAAGGCCTGACACCGATTGGGCTTTTTAATGTGCCAAATTCAGTTAAAGCAATTACTCCGCTTATAGCCCAAATTCTTGTGGAAAACGAGAAACTCCGCAGCCAGGATGAAGATGCCGAACTCCATCTCTATTACAACCGCCACAAAACCAGAGTTACTTACGAGCCAGTTAGCCAGCGATTGCTGCCATTTGATGAAACCTGGAGAGACGACCTGACCAAACTTTCCTGGCCAACCAAAAACTTGCTGCCTGAGGTAATGGGCAATATCACAGAGACCTTACGTGCACTCATCCGCGAGTACCTTTTCGTTTCTCTTTTTAGGGCATGTGCCGAATCTCTAGCAAGTGAAAATTCTAGTCGACTGGCAGCAATGCAGCGCGCCGACAAAAACATTGAGGAGCTGCTTAATAATCTCAGTGGAGAATACTACCGTGTGCGCCAGAGCGGCATTGATGAGGAGTTGTTTGAGGTTGTTTCAGGTTTTGAAGCTCTGTCCAGGGCCCGTAGCTCTCGCCGGTGAAAAAGCAATGTGAGCCGGCAATGGTTCAGACAATAATACAGACAATAATAATTACTCCGAAAAACGAGTTTTATTGAGAAGTTTTTGAGAGGCTGAAACGGGAAGAGACTTATGAAATAAGAGTGCTTATGAAATAAGAGAGACTTATGAAATAAGGGAAAGCCGTTATATTAAGAGAAGACCATTGTGACATTTCGGGGAATAATTGTTGAATAAAAGAGTTTTTAGGTCTGAAAAATCTCAAGTTTTCCTGAGTATCCCGAACTTTGTCTGGAAAATCTCGCATTTTACTATTTAGATAATTATATATCTTTTTACAAAAATTATATGTTATGAGCTGGTACGCGATAGGTGCAATAGACAGAGCTCTCTCAAGAACAAGAGAAGCTCTTCTTGAACCTTTTGATTTCTGGAAATGGGTAAAACTCGCAATTATTATTTTTCTGTTAGGCGGGGTTTCGAGTTATGGAAATTCGAGCAGCTACAATATAGGTTCCGAAGACTTAAAAAATAATTTTCCTATTCTTGAACCTGGAAAGATGCCTAATCTTCCTTTTGGCATGCATGATACTGCCTTCGGTTATATTTATCAGGTGCCAAACCTGGCAACTATAGTTGCAATAATAGCTTCCCTTATTCTTCTGATTTTTATTTTTTCGTACATTTCCAATATTATGGAGTTTGTTTTTGTGGAATCCCTTGTACGAAACGAAGTAAAATTCTGGTCTTATTCAAGAAGGTTTCTGGGAAAAGGATTCCGCCTCTTGCTTGTGCGCTTAGCTATTTGGCTGGTATTTCTCGCGCTCTTCGGAATATCTCTTCTTCCTCTTATACCCCTTATTCATGAAGTACCTTCAGACTTTTCCTTGCCTGCCAGTCTCGGAGGAATTCTCTGGGTTGTCTGTGTAATTATTGTGCTAATTCTGCTAGCACTTGCAATAGAGTCCCTTTTAAGTCTTGCAATTCCACTTGCCATTTACCGGAATAAAGGAATTCTTTCGGCTTTCAAGCTTGTTCTCGGAAATTTCAGGAAAAGCTGGCGCGAAGTTGCTGTTTACTGGTTTTTCAGGCTATTGCTCTATATAGGAATAGCCGTTCTTGCAATTTTCCTTTTTGTGATCGTGGCACTGGTTTTAGGGCTTGCTTTCCTTATTTTTGACGTGGCTCTGTACTTCCTCTTTTCGTCTTTATTATCGGAACTTCTTCTCTGGTTACTCCTGCTTCCCTTTATTGCCATAGAACTAATTTTGATCCTGGGAATTCTGCTTTTCCTCAGTGTACCTCTTTCCGTTTTCCTTAAATACCATCTGTTGAGTTTTCTTGAAGCCTGGTATGAAGACGCAGAAATTCCCTTCTTTGATGTTCCTGTCTTGGAACCTGAAACCGGAGTTAATGAACCTGAGCCGACTTTTTGAGCTAAAAAGAAAGAGAGTTCAGGATATTGAGCTAAGTTTCTGAACGAAAAGGAAAAGTTCAGGGCTCTGAGTTTGTTTTACCCAGATGGGAAGATCTCAGAGCTCTGGACCATTGTTCTAGCCTATTTTTCCAAATATTCTGATCAAGTTTAAACTGAATCTAACAGCGAGTACATTTTAACTCTATGATAAAGAAACTGAAAATCTACATTGGACATTTTATTTTTTTACTGGAGTAAATGATTTTGATGTCTACGAAAAATTTATAGGTCCTATTTTTAAGGAAGCTACCAAGGCAAAGAAAGAGGAATTCTTTCAGGAATATCAGGCACAAAAAATTGTGCTTTTACAAGCGGAAGCTCTGATAAAAACTATGTGTTAATGTCTATTCAACAACATTTTTCCGCTTTTTCCCGCTTTTCCATAATTTAAAAAAAGCGGAAAACAATAACAATAAAGTTAAAAACTTAAGATGAAGGGAAAGGCTATACAGACGAAGCGGCTATGAAAAACAAAAATAAATTAAAGAATAGGAGTTTATACCACCTTTCTTAAATATACTCTCCTATAAACTCTTAAAAGTTCATAAAAGGTATTTGACTTCGACTCTTAACATCTCTTGAAATGAATTTTCCGTTTTCATCCCTTTTAATTCCACAGTCTCTACAAATCCATTCTTCTGTGAATGCAAGATACATATCATTTCCGCAATTTTTACATTTCATTCTAAACTCCCCACTCGATTTTACGTCTCCACATTTACACTGTGGTTATTTTTACAATATTTTACTGTATATAAAAAGTTGACCAAGTGTATTAAAAAAATCAAAACAGTGAGTTTTAAAGCCTGAAAAGATAAACTACGCTACTGGAGACTATGGGCATCAACAACCTGGAAGACCCTGGAGAGCCTTAGAGCAGAAGCCACAGCCACAGAGAAGTTCATAGGAGCAAAAATAGAAAAGTATGAAATTACACTAGCATAAAGAAAAATCGCCTTAAAAGCCTTTACTGGCACTTTAAATAATTATTTATTCACTCTTCTGCTTTTGAAATTCAACGAAAAAAATAACTATCACCAAACCCAATAATTACTGAAACTAACTATATTCTGAAAATTGTCTCTCCGGGCCTTAGCCGGAAAAGTGTAAATTGGGAGTTGGGAATTATGAAGCAAGAGTTCATTGAGAAATACTATCTGGGTAAAGAAGTTGAAATTGACATTGGGGGAAATACCACATACAGAGGAATTGCTGCCGAGTGCAATGACGGAGTCCTCAGCCTTAAATGGACTATAAAAGAAGAAGGCTATACACATATCGATATCGGGAAAATCGCTGCAATGTGGAGAACACTGGGAAGGTAATAAAAGGCAGTAAACTATTAGAAAGCAGTAAACTATTAGAAAGCAGTAAACTATTAGAAAGTAATAAGCTATTAAAAAGCAGTAAACTATTAAAAAGCAATAAGCTACTTCACCGAAGCTCCAGGCCAAAACCCGTTTTGTACCTGTTGCTTCAGCTAAACTTTCAAATTAGGAGAAAATCCTCCTTCTTGGCATGAAAGTACACGAAAATAATAATTTTTCACGTATACTTTTCACATACTTTTTTCTTCCTTTTTTCTTCCTTTTTTAAAGTTTTTCCTAAAGTCCATGGTCCGATATTTTTCTACGCCCAAAAAATATATATCTGCAAGCTTTTAATTTTCGACTATGCCAGTGCAGAAAAAGTCTTTAAATCCATATTTGGAAGTTGTAACTGGCAGCATAATTTACGGTACTATCGGAGTTTTTCTGGATCAAGTTCAGGATATGTCAACCGGATCGATCCTTTTCTCCAGGCTTTTCTTTGGTCTCTGCATGATTTTTATTTATCTGTTGCTCAATCAAGGGCTCAGACAGCTTAAACCCCATAAGAAAAAAAGATACCTTCTCCTCCTGGGCCTTCTGAATGCGATAACAGGAATTTGTTATTTTTCGTCTATCCGGTATAGTGGAGTTTCGGTAGCTGTCCTTCTGCTCTATACGGCTCCGATATATGTTAATCTGTTTGCTCCTTCGATTCTCGGAGAACACAGAAACAGTAACAGCTTTCTCCCTCTTTTGCTTGCAATTGCAGGAGTTTTACTGATCGCACGTCCGGGTGAAATTCTTGGACATACAGGCCCTGAGTTCCAGAAAGGCCTTCTTTTCGGGTTAATGTCAGGGCTGTCATTCGGTGCGAATATAATAACGATTCGGTATCTGAGGAATGATTACTCAGGAATAGCGCAAACCTTCTGGCTGACTGGAATAAGCCTTCTTTTTATGCTGCCGGCCGTGTTTTCTACCCCAACTGCTGTTTTCGTTAAAAACCTTGATATCCTGCTTCTCTTCGGCTTAACTATTACATTTGCTGCCGTAATCTATCTGAGAGGGATCTCAGGAATAAGGGCTCAGACAGGAAGTATTCTTGCCCTGGTCGAGCCTGTTTCCGGAATTTTCTTTGACGTTACTGTCCTGAAAAATCCACTATATATCTCGACTTTCCTTGGTTGCGTTTTTATTCTTACAGCGGCTTATGTTATAAGTAAAAGGGATGGAGTAAGCCTGAAATAGAAGAATAAAATAGAGTACTGAGAGAACCAGAACCAATACTCAAATTAAAGAATATACTCAAATTAAAGAATATACTCAAATTACAGAATATACTCAAATTAAAGACTAAAATCAGTAATTTAAATCCAACAAGAAATTATGTTGGGTGTAAATTTTTATTGAAAATGTTATTCTATAAATATTTTCCTAAAGGAAGACTTATTTGTTGCTATTTATTTACTAAAATTTAAGCTCTCTGCGTTTATCTGCAGGTAAGCTCTTTCCCGATTTTTACATAGCGATAAACTCATTTTTTTCATTGGAGCATAATTATATTGAGGGCCAGATTCAATAAAGAGTTCTTCGTCCATCTAGTGAGGAACTTTCCAAACTCTACATGAAGCTTTAAATGTATTGCCACATATTTTAGATTACAGTAAATAGTTTTAAAAAGGGGTTTTCTGGGAGATGTCTGATAGCAAAAATAAGTATATTCGCTGGTTTGAAGAGACCACGATCGATGATGTCCCAATTGTCGGCGGAAAGAACGCTTCACTTGGGGAAATGTACAGGGAACTTACTTCAAAGGGGGTAAAGATCCCAAATGGTTTTTCAGTTACTGCTGAGGCTTACTGGCATATTCTTGAAGCCGGAGGAATTCTGGAGAAACTTAAAAGCATGATGGAAGGGCTCGACACCTCGAATATTGCAGACCTTGCAAGAAGGGGAAAAGCTGCAAGAGACCTGATTCTTGGGGCAGGAATTCCGGATGATCTCTGGCAGGAAATTAAATCCGGGTATGACCGCCTCTGTGAGCAATATGGAGAAGATACAGACGTAGCCGTGCGAAGTTCGGCAACGGCTGAAGATTTGCCTACAGCTTCTTTTGCGGGACAGCAGGAGACTTACCTGAATATTCGGGGGTATCCTGGGCTTAGAGATGCGTGTATACGCTGTTTTGCGTCCCTTTTTACGGACAGGGCAATTTCCTACCGCGTAACCAATAAATTTGATCATTTCAAGGTCGCTCTTTCCATAGGAATCATGAAAATGGTCAGGTCGGACCTTGCTTCCAGCGGGGTTATTTTTACCCTGGATACGGAGACCGGCTTTAGAGACGTGGTTTTTATCACAGGTGCATACGGGCTTGGAGAAAATATTGTTCAGGGACAGGTCAACCCCGATGAGTTTTACGTCTTCAAGCCGACTTTCAGGCAGGGTTTTAAGCCGATTGTCAAGAAAAAAGTGGGGAGCAAGGAGATAAAGATGATCTATGGGCGCGGCGATTCAAAAGTGCTTACCAGGAATGTAGAAGTTCCTGAAGCTGACAGGCTGCGCTTCTGTCTCAGTGACGAAGAAGTGCTCAAACTTTCCGGGTATGCTATTGCTATAGAAGACCATTATTCCGAGAAGTATGGGGAATCGCGGCCCATGGACATTGAATGGGCAAAGGACGGCATAACAGATGAACTTTTCATAGTGCAGGCAAGACCTGAAACGGTTCAGTCCCAACGGCGTAAAGATATCCTGGAAACCTATGTACTTGAAAAAAGGTCCGAAATCCTTGCAAGGGGAAGGAGCGTAGGCGACAAAATCGCATCCGGAAAAGCTCATGTAATTCCTGATATCTCAGACTTGCCTTCTTTTAAACCAGGAGAAATCCTGATTGCGGATACCACGACTCCAGACTGGGAGCCTGTAATGAAAAACGCGGCTGCGATTGTCACGAACAAAGGAGGACGGACCTGCCATGCAGCGATTGTCAGCCGGGAGCTGGGGATTCCTGCAGTTGTAGGAGCAGGCAATGCAACCGAAGTACTTGAAACAGGCAGGGAAATTACGGTTAGCTGTGCCGAAGGCGAGGAAGGGCTTGTATACGATGGAATTCTTCCTTTTCACAAAGATACCCTGAGCCTGAAAGATATGAAGCGCCCGAAAACCGATATTATGATGAACCTCGGAAACCCGGAAGAGGCTTTTGGCTTTTCCATGATCCCTAACGACGGAATAGGGCTTGCAAGGCTGGAGTTTATCATTACGAGCTATATCAAGGTCCACCCGATGGCTCTTGTGCACCCTGAAAAGGTCAAAGACCTTAAAGTTCTTCAGGAAATCGAGCAGCTTACCCGAGGCTACAGAAGAGAAGATTATTTTGTCGAGCAGCTTGCCCAGGGAGTTAGCACCATTGCTGCGGCTTTCTATCCTAAGCCGGTTGTAGTTCGTATGAGCGACTTCAAGACCAATGAGTACGCAAGCCTGCTTGGGGGCAGCTACTTTGAAATGGAGGAAAGCAACCCTATGATAGGGTTCAGGGGAGCTTCCCGCTATTTTGATGAGCGTTACAGGGAAGGATATGCTCTTGAGTGCAGGGCTATGAAAAAGGTCAGGGACGAAATGGGGCTTACAAACCTTATTCTTATGATTCCTTTCTGCAGAACGGTTGAAGAAGCGCGGAAAGTTATTGATGAAATGGAAAAAAACGGGCTCAAAAGGGGAGAAAACGGGCTTCAGGTCTATGTAATGTGCGAAATTCCAAACAATGTTCTGCTTATCGACGAATTCAGTGACTTCTTCGACGGCTTCTCAATAGGTTCAAATGACCTGACCCAGTTGACCCTTGGCGTTGATAGGGATTCCGAACTTCTTGCCGCTGAATTCGATGAGCGGGACCCAGGGGTTATGAAAATTATGTCAATGGCTGTCCAGGGAGCAAAACGTAATGGAAGACATAGCGGAATTTGCGGACAGGCTCCAAGCGACTTTCCTGAAATTGCGGAGTTCCTGGTAAAAGAGAAAATAAATTCTATTTCACTTAATCCCGATTCGGTTATGAAAATCACCCTTAAAGTTCTGGAGACTGAAAAAGAACTTGGAAGGTAGTGATAAACCAAAAAAGGAATTTGAATGAATAAAAAGCTAAAAAATAGCTATTAAGGTAATGAAAAGTCAAAAAAGAACTAAAAAATAGAATAGATAGCTGAAAATAAGCTGAGAAGACAGTAAAATGTTAAATAAAAGTTGGAATTTAATTAAAAATATCAAAAAATTAGGAAAATAATAATAGAAGCTAACAAGAAATCTGGAAAGGAACTTGAAATATAATGAAGTGAGCTGGAAAAACCAGACTAAAATAATTATAAGAAGTATCTGAATAATAGATCGATTTAGATCTTATTAAAATAATACAAGTGGGAGAAATTTTAATGCCTTTTTTAAAATATTGCCCGGAGTGCTATTCTAAACTTGAAGATGATCTCTTCGAGGAATTTCAGTATTGTCCTGTTTGTGGGTACTGGACAAGAAAAGAAACTGCAAGACTTGAACCATTAATAATCATGGAGTGAGACTGAAATGTTTGAATCCTCTGTAGAGTGTGTCCGATGTGGTACACCTCTTAAAAAGCAGGTGATTGGTTCAAATGTGTTTTATTACTGTAGAAAATGCGGGTGTACATCTTCGGTTATTTCTGTCAGTACATCATCTCAAAGTGCAACTCGGCCGATAAGTCATTTTTGAAGAGACCTGCATTCAGAAATAACCCTCAATAACTCTCAAAACCGAAGATTTAAAGCAAAACCATCTCAGGTCAATTAACCAGGTATGATCAGGCCGGTTTTGCTTCATATTTTGTTATTTTGACTTTATATTTTTGTTATTTTGACTTTATATTCTTGTTATTTTGACTTTATATTTTTGTTATTTTGACTTTATATTCTTGTTATTTTGACTTTATATTCTTGTTATTTTGACTTTATATTCTTGTTATTCTGACTTTTATATTCTTGTTATTTTGACTTTATATTCTTGTTATTTTGCTTTCTTTTTATTGAAAAAAGTAAATTCTAATGCAGCCATTACGGACTGTTCTAATAATCGAACTCAGAAAAATGATGTAAAAATAGAATGTAAAAAGCGATTCTGGAACTTTGTCCCAACTCTCCTGAATCACTGTCTTATTTCGTTAAACTAAATATGTTTTTTAAACCTGCTGAGGTAAGGTTTACTGCAAGCGCTGCAAGCAGAAGTCCCATGAGCTTTGTAAAGACCAGCATTCCATTATATCCTATGAATTTATGGATTCTTCTTGATAAGAGGAAGATGTACAGGCAGAGAATGAAAGTAAATATGATTGATATGAGGATTATTATTTTATGCTCAATGTTTTCTGTACTTCCCATCAGGACAATTACCGTGCTAATTTCACCTGGGCCTATAAGAAGAGGCAGACCTATGGGAAATACCCAGATATCTTCACGTTCCTGGGACTGCGAAATATCTTCTTCAGTAATGCTTTCTCTTGAGATTTTGGCATGCATCATATCAAAGGCAATGCTAAAAAGCAATATCTCTCCTACAACCCTCAATGAATCCACACTAATGCTGAACAGTTCAAGTATTATGTTGCTGGTTACTGCAAAAAAGGGCAATTAGACAAGTAAGTGTGACTGATTTTTTTGCAATTTGATTTTTTTCTTCATGTGTCATCTTGCTGGTCAGGAAGATGAAAGTTACTACTCTGCTGATTGGGCTGATTAATACATCACTACTTATAACTAAAATTTGTCTTGTTGCACATCTACTTTCTGGAATTTTATAAAGCTTCTTTTTATCTTTTTTAGATTACGTGCTTGGTCCGAGAATCTATACTTGTATATATTTTAAGATTGACAACACATTCGTTTACAGAAGAAATTAAGTGTTTCTTGCAGTTTATTTATAAATACATTACAAAATAGTAACAGCAGTGAACAAATTTAAAGATATCCTGAAAGTCAAATTAATTTTAAAGTAAAACATAGATAAATCAGGTAAAGAGCTGATCCCAAAACTCAAAATTACTTCTCTGAATTCTGTATTCCGAATAATCAATCAAGTTTCTGATCATGAAAACAATCCTGAAAATTCTTGATGATTAAGAACTAAATGGCTTTTGGGATAAGCTCATTCAGAATACGAGATTCAGAAAAGTAATTTTGAATTTTGAGATATGCTCATTAATAATACCACCTAGTTCTTAAACATATGTTTTGAAGTATTACACAATTTTCGACCTTTTGCCATATTGAAAATTTCCAGCAACCGTGCCCCTACTTGCAGAAATTGCCGCGAATCTGGGATCTCCTTCTGTAATTAGCTCTTCTTTATTTACAATGGGACGTCCAGGGCATCCAAAATCGTTGTCAAAAGTGCAAGTACCCCTGTCACAGTAAACTTCTTCTCCGGGTCTCTTTCCTATTGATGCTTGTTTGCAAACGAAGTTTGATCTGCCTATAGCTTGAACTGCATACTTAAAGTCCCTTAAATACTGTTTCTGTAAACTTATTTGATCGGTGCATATGTACCCACCTTGGAAGTACCTACAAAGTGCTATTGCAACCGGAGATTTCCCACAACCAGTTGGGGCTTCGATTAGTATGTACTTCTTCCCCTCATCTAAAGCGTCTGCAACACCTTTCAACATCTGGACTTGTTCTGGCCTGATATGATCCATAGGAAAACAAGATAGAATGTCCTCATAAGTGCTCATTTCTCATCAAATTTATTTATGAATCTAAACTATATAAATATGTGAATTCCCTTGTCTAATCGCATTCAATTCTTTGTAACAGTGTGACGTGAAAATATTCGGTAATATCCGATCATTCATCAGGTTTCTCAAAAAGAGCAGGGTACCTCTCTCTCAATGGTATCTCCAGCTCTTCGTCTAATTCTGTATTGTAAAGTGTTTTTACTCTAGAAAGCTGGTCAACTGATAAGCCTATAGTCTCAACAAGGTAAGCTTTTTCAAGACAAGCTCCTTCAAGAATAGCCTTACTAAAGTAAGCACATTTAAGAAAAGCCCATTCAAGGTTAGTCTTTCTAAGGTTAGCATATATTAGGTAAGCAGATGAAAGATTAGCCAATTTAAGGTTAGCTCCATAGAGTTGAGCGAAGATAAGGTTAGTTTTTATAAGGTTAGCATTTTCAAGGTTAGCATATGAAAGACTAGCTCCTTCAAGATTTGCTCCATCAAGTTTAGCGTATTTAAAGTTAGCCCTTTCAAGGTTAGCTCTATTAAGGTTAACCCCTGTGAAATTCGCTCGTTCAAGATTAACCCCATTAAGGTTAACCCCCTCTAAATAAGTTCCATGTAAATCCAAGTAACTAGGCTCTCCAGACTGAAAAGAATATTTGCGCCTTCCAATGACAGTAAGAACTGCTTGAATATCTGATGATGCCATCGTTTGGGTTTCAACGTTTTCAATTACTTCAACACTGGAATTCTTTCTAACATAAGCGGTTAAAATCTCCATGATTGGCCAGTAGTCTTTTTCAGACTCTTTTGAGATTCTTTCAAGTGCATATATTCCACCTAAACGAATCTCCATATTTTCATTTCCTAGCTGATCAACAGCCCTAGTGAAACGTTCAGTTATCTGTCCTTCTCTAGTAGTTGTAAGGTTTCCCCAAGCAAAATAAATACCAATCCCAACAGCAACGCCACCAAATATTTGAGCTAATGTAGCACGATAGTTATTTTCCATCTCAGCTAAGTATTTTGGGTTCATAATTCCAAATTGAGCGACTTGCCAGTGCGGAACATATTGCAGTGCTAAAACCAAAAACACTGCAAAGATAACAACAATTAATAGAGAAGTCTTTGAGTATTGTTTTGCCTTCTCAGAAATTATAGATAAAGATGGGATCTTAAATTGTTTATATTTTTTAATTACTTCCTTAAAATCCATATGCTCTTTCCTTTACCATGAAATGTTTATCTGCCCTTATTAACTGTAACTAAAATAAACATTATCATTTATACGCAAAGGATTCCCAGATTTAAATAATCTCAGATTGTTAATGTTCGGTCAATCAATTCTCGGCTGTATTATCTACCCTTGCTTCTTACCCTTAGATCAGTATCAGATTGTGCCCCATATAATCTTTAACAATTTTCTCGGGGGTACTGCGGTTTCATACAGTTATTTTAATAAAATTATAATTCTGTTTCATAGAAAATTCGATGGTCAATTTGTATCTGATTGATATTATATATTTGAAAATCATATATTTATACTATGGGAAAACGAGGTCCAAAACCACGATTTATTGACGTTGCTTGTCCAAACAAAAACTGCAAACTCTATGGTCTTACTAACCAAGGCAATGTTGTTGGAAATGGAACTTACATAAGTCGTGGAGAAAAAACAAGAAGATATCTTTGCCGCCATTGCGGTAAAGTATTCAACGACCATACAGACACTTTTTATCATAGAGCCTATCCCAAAAGTTCATTTAATCTAATTATTGCTGCTATCATTACAACTCCTAAATATGATGTCTCTTTAATTTCATATCTCGGAAATACTTTCTTGCATGACTCTATCCAACTAAAGAACCTTTCTACTACGCTTTTCTTTTTGTATTCTTCCTGATCTACCTTTATTGGTCTTCCTCTCTTCTTATTTTTCCTATTTCTTTTATTTACTAGTATATTGGACTTTATTCCTCTTCTCCTGTTATATTTTCTAATTTTAGCTGTATCATACATTGCATCAGCTGTTACTTTGGAAGGCCTGTTAACAGGCCTTCCTATAGGTCTTTTTATCTTGAAATTTTTAAGTGTAGGTATATAAAGTGTAGAATCATTTTTATTTGCAGGAACAATGATAATCGAGAGAGGTAAACCCTGTAAGTCTACTAAAACGCTTATTTTTATTCTTTTTATTTTTTTGTATCCATCGTAGCCGATATTTCCCCTTTTTTAGCCGGAATATCCTTTGTATCAGTAAAGCAATGAGAAAGATCTATTTTCTTCAAGTCGTAACCTTTGTTTAAAAGCTCATTGAAAATCTTCGGATAGATACCATGTTCACACAGATATAGATGAAATCTATGAACTGTTGACTTAGATCCATATCTCCTGGGAACGTCTTTCCACGTACAACCAGTCATAACAACGTAAAAAATACCGTTCATTAACTTCCTCATATTTGCACGCGGCCTTCCTGTATGTGGTTTCTGTGGAGGAAGATAAGGTTCTATGGAGTTCCATAGAACGTCATCGATTTCACGAAAGGACATAAAAGTAAATTTATAATTTCAGCATAATATTAATTTTGGGATAGGCTCAAAAAATAAGTAGGTCAAGTAGAAAACAAGTAAGTTAAGTAATACATAGTGAGTTAAGTAATACATAGTGAGTTAAGTAGTAAGTCAATGGATTATAAGGCAAACCTTTCAACTAATACATAGTGAGTTAAGTAATAAGTCACTGAATTCTAAAGCAAACCTTAAGTCAAGTAATATATAGCGAGTTAAGTAATAAATCAATGAATTCTAAGTCAAACCTTAAATCCATCAAATAAAATATAAACGAATCCAAATCTGGATAAGTATCGGCTGTGATTTCATGAATGGGGAAAAAATCGAGAAAAAGCTATTTGAAGAACTCAATTTTATCAAAAAGCAACTTGGGGAAATTAAGGAGCATATGGTGGATATAGACAGCCTGCTCACTGCAGAAGAAAAAGAACTGGTACTTAGAAGTTTTGAAAATGAGGCAAGAGGAAAACTAGTACCTTTAAACCGGTTGGAGGAAATCAGGCTTTAAAATAGATAAAACTTAGATTCGGCAGGTTAACGCAACTAGATATATATATTATCATATTTCTCTCCCATGAGACTCAATATTTTCCAGTGAATTTTTTCCATATTCAGTATTTCTGACTTTGTTTTCCATTTTTTCTGCGTTATAAGTTCTGTAATTACCTGAAACTTGAAAAATATATATTTCATTGTCGTTTTTTTGTTGATTTTCCTTTTTTACTGTTTCACGTTTTTTAATGATTTTCAAATCTATTTTTTCAAACACGACTGAAGGGAAATCTGCAATCCATTTTTTGCTGCTTTTAATGCATCTTCTTCACAGAAAAAGGATTCAAGTAATTATTTGCTACTACTATTCCTAACTTATTTTTCTGTCATACTCAATGCTGATTATTTTCATTATTGATTACTACGAATATTGTTCTCGTACATAATGCTGAACAGAAACCGTATAACAGGCGCCCGCACAGGAAATCTCATATATAGGTCGTCTTGGCCTTACCTGAAGGAGAGCTCTCCAAAACATTACTCATACTGCCTTTTATCTGGGATTTTTTGATTTTATCTGAAGTAAATTAAGAGGAATCGATAATGTCCGAAATGCTTTCGTTATGGAACGAAACAACAGCTAGGAAAGCAATCCTTGATTACGTTAATGCCGTCACAAATCCTGAAAGCGCTGATTTTGTGCCAGAAGCCGAGCGAATTGCCATAATGGATAACGATGGAACCATGTGGGTGGAGAAGCCCACATATGTCCAGATTTTCTTTGCCATAGATCGACTGAAACAGCTGGCTGAGTCAGATCCTAAACTCCTGAACCAGCCGAGTTTCAAAGCTGCTGCAACAGGCGACCTGGCCTACTTTTCCAGGCTTGATCCCCACATTGGAGGTAATGTTAAGGAGCTGATGAAAATAGTCTTTGATTCTCACGCTGGCATGTCTCAGGATAATTTTATGCTCATAGCTAAAGAATTCCTGGAGACCGCCAGACATCCTCGTTTTGGCGTGCTATACAGGGACCTGACATATAAGCCAATGGTTGAGTTCGTGCATTACCTGGGAGATAACGGCTTCAAGGTCTTCCTGGCATCCGGTGGTGGCATGAGCTTTATGCGTACGGTCTCAGAGGAAATCTACAACATCCCAAGAGAGAGGGTTATTGGCAGCAATATCGCATTTGAGACCCGCCTGACTGATGAGGGGCCGGTAGTATTCCGCAGGCCAGGGCTGGTCGATCCCATTGATGACGGACCAGGCAAGCCGGTAAATATAGAGCTGCATATAGGCCGCAAGCCCATTCTTACCGCTGGCAATTCGGATGGGGACTTGCATATGCTATGGTTGGCACAGAAAAGCGGTCACTGCTCTCTATCGCTACTGCTCCGCCATGATGACGCTGAGCGTGAGTACACCTACGACGAGGGAAGCGAGAAAACTCTGCAGATGGCTGAAGAACGGGGCTGGATAGTGATCAGCATGAAGGATGACTGGAAGACTGTGTTCTAGATATGGACATTCAAAGCAAAAAGATACAGGGCGTGTAAAATTCATCAGATGTCTCATAGTAGTACCCGATTTCTGAAATTCAGGTAGATATTTACGAGCAGGGAAAAGTTCACCATTTCGGTACATTCCCTCAACTCAAAGCCCAAATGTGTGAGTGGGTTCTAGGAGTAGAGAAGTCACCCGACAGAATAGATGCTCTTGTTTGGTCTATCACCAAATTAACTGAAGTATCCATCCAGCTTGGAGACTTTGACCTCTCTAATTGATAAGTACAATAATGCCTAAGGCTCAGTGGATTTGATGTTTTAGATCAGTTTCTATTGATAAAATTCTTTCAAATTTTCTAAATTCGATCGATTCAATAGAAGTCAACTATCTATTCGCGGTTCTGGCATGATCGGGTTGAATAAATAAAAATATCCGGATAATGAAATTTTTATGCGAGTCGATTTTGACATTACAGCAGATATAAACTTAGTCTCTATAAGATTCATTAAAAAGGCAAGAAATAACAACGTTATACTCTAAAAATGTTACTATTTTATGTTTAAGGATTATTCTATGCAGTTTTTCAGGCTTTTTACTTCGAGTTTAGCGACATTATAATATTTCGTTTCTATAGGCTTAGCATGGAAATGGTCTTGTCTTTGGAGATGTAACTACAGTCTCACAGTTGAGGTATTTTACCTTACGGATGTCGTAAATTCAAAAATGATAGCATTCTATGTGAGATGGAAACGAACAAAATAGTAAAAAGTTCGTGTTTATTAAAGAATATTTAAAAATATGATAAAAAACAAGTGATTTTTTCTAGAAAATACGAACATTGTATCTCAAAACGTTCGTATATTGAAGTATGCCGCAAAATTAGATTTTACGAAAATGTGGATTGACAAATTTACAAAGCGAAATTATTTAACGATAAAACAAGTCGCTAATTTGTAATCCTCAAACTTGTCGTAAGTGCTATATTATCCGCTCTTAGAGATCTTCTTCAATGTCAACTAATGTTTGAAGATCGTCTTTTTCCCAAATCGCTCTAAGCTCATATTGATTCATGATTTTCTCCTCGTTGGTGCTGTTCTTCATTTATAAAAATTTCCATTTCACCCAACCAGTTTTTTCATAATTACAATCCTTAGTTACAGGATAAGTCATTCTGGATGAAGGATGTCCCGCTACGTCTTCCATTCTATATTTAGAACTAGAATCCCTTCCCTTAATGGACGAGATTTCTCGCGTTGCCTCTCGGATAATACCTCCACCCATGGCATCAAATTTGGAGTGCTCTGTATGAATTTTCTTTCGTAGCTCCAAGGCGTTTATTACAACCGCACTCTTGATAGGGAAGATCGTCCCCCATTTGGTCAGGTAGGCTCTGGCAATTTTGTAAATAAGCTGTGGGACTGGCGCCACACTCCCATCGCGCTTATTATAGTCGTACCAGCCATCAGCCGTGGTACATCCCGCAACGGTACTATGCCTTCCACGACAGGCATAAAGTTTGTATCCTAAAGGCTGTGAAAAGTTGCCGGATGCTAATGGATCGGTTAGTTGTGCATTGTCTGCGATATACTTCCAATCTGAGTTCTTCGGTATTATTACGTTGTTATCTTTTTCAGTCATCCGACCATTAGGCCTAGGAACCAATGCCATAAAAGAAGAGTCATAATTACATTCATCACCACACACATCCCATGCGTAGACCCCTACATAATTGACCACATTTGGTGGCAGTTGGGTTAATATTCCATACCAGTTTCCTGGACCAGGAACGGGGTCAATTGTAAATATATTAACGGGGATTTGACGGATCTCTTCGGAGCCGTATGCATAGAGAAACCAGGCGGCCATAATACATTCGACGGCACCACGGCTGTGTCCGATAAAATTATATTGCTGAGCCCCTCTGGCGGCGGCGAGGTTGGCACCATGCAAGGCAAGTGCAGGAGCAGCCCACCCCGTAGCAATTCCAGGACGGCTACGCTGGTCACCCCCACTGTAACTTTTAACGTAATCGATGAGGCTTTTATGAGCGTTGAGCGGTCTATTAAAGATGAGGGGTTCGCTTTTATTCCTTGGTTCGCTCCAGTCGTTTTCAGATACGCCTCTTACAGTAACACTAGGCTTTGTCGCTTTAAGGCTACCTGATATTTCCTTGTGAATCCTCACTGGAATGTAACCCGTTTCGTCACAGTATATTCGCTTGTCACTTCCTGGGCCCCAAGTAATACTTGCGGGGCGCGTCTCTTCTCCCTCGTCTCGGGTACAGCTCGTTCCACAGAAACAAACGGTGTAGACTTCTACTAACGGCATTTCGCCATTCCAATGACCATTCGGTTTTTCCTGCCAGTTGTGGTAGAGTCTATCATTCGTGGCTATGTAGAATATCTCTAGTCTACCATCGACATTCTGGCCCACACAGATTTGTTTTGCAGCGTAATAGTGGCTTCCGTCTTTGAATTCTTCTTCACCGTGCCAACCACCATTCGGTTTTTCCTGCCAGTTGTGGTAGAGTCTATCATTCGTGCCTATGTAGAATATCTCCAGTCTACCATCGGCATTCTGGCCCACACAGATTTGTTTTGCAGTGTAATAGTGGCTCCCGTCTTTGAATTCTTCTTCACCTTGCCAACCACCATTCGGTTTTTCCTGCCAGTTGTGGTAGAGTCTATCATTCGTGCCTATGTAGAATATCTCCAGTCTACCATCGTAATTCCGGCCCACACAGATTTGTTTTGCAGTGTAATAGTGGCCTCCGTGTTTGAATTCTTCTTCACCGTGCCAACCACCATCAAGAGATTTCTGCCAGTTGTGGTAGAGTCTATCATTCGTGCCTATGTAGAATATCTCCAGTCTACCATCTATATTCTGGTACACACAGATTTGTTTTGCAGTGTAATAGTGGCTCCCGTTTTTGAATTCCGCGTGGCCTTTCCAAACACTATTAGGAGATACCTGCCAGTTGTAGTAAAGTCTATCATTCGTGGCTATGTAAAATATATCAAGTCTACCATCTATATTCTGGTACACACAGATTTGTTTTGCAGTGTAATAGTTGCTTCCATCGTAGGATTCATATTCACCGGACCATTCACCTCCCGGTTCTTTCTGCCAGTTGTGGCAGAGTCGATCATCATTCATGCGTATGTAGAATATCTCCAGTCTTCCGTCTTTATTTTCACCTACACAGATTTGTTTTGCAGTGGGATAGTTGGATTTGTCATTGATGTCCCTTTCGCCATTCCAAATAACACCATTCGGAGATTTCTGCCAGTTGTGGTAGAGTCTATCATTCGTGCCTATGTAGAATATTTCCAGTCTTCCGTCTTTATTTTGACCTACACAAATTTTATTTGTCATAATAATCCTCTAACTTTTAATTCAATTTAATTTCTAGGTCGTGTCCCTGAATTATTGATCAATTACGAAAAATCGAGTGCACTCCACTTATTAGATGAATATATTAAGAGATTCTTTCGCTTTCGATTTTCAATGATTCAGACCCACGACCAATTTATATCAATTTTAGTTATAATAGTTTGATATTTTAAATTATTTATATGTTAAACAGTTATTATATAAAATAGAAAATGAATTGCAGGAGTCATTAAAAAAGTATTCATTGGTCATCGGTTAAGGAATTTTCTTGCTGCAGGTCTCGATTTCGATGAAAAAATCAAGCCCAAAATCTTTTGATATTCTTCTTAATCTTAGTGAATAATTCAAATAATTAAAATAAAAAGTTTATTTATGGGGTGCAACCAGCAAATCCTAAATTTCGTACGTTAAGCATTCAACATCAAACGAGAAAGTAACTTTGGAACTGAAAATAACGTATATGAATTATATCTAAATCGGTAACAATGTACGTGGTCCAGGCCTGTAGCGATTATAAAGAGGAGATCAAATACTGGTTCCCTTACATATCGTCCTTATTCTAAACAGATTAACCTATTAGGAGAGTATGTCTTTGACCAGCTGACTATTATTAATCTGGATGCCTTCAGATCACGAAATTTTTCAGGATTTTAGATGGTAATTTCTTAGCGTACGAAATTTAGGATTTGTGGACAGCAACCCTATCTAAAATGGGGCGCAAGGATGAAGCTGAAAAGCAATATGAGCTTGCTCTAAAAACTGACCATAAACATGTAAACACACATTACAATTACGGAGTTCTTTTTTCTAAAATGGGACGTAAAGACGAAGCCGAAATGCAGTATCAGCTTGCAAAAAATTCATTGGTATCAGTTAAATAGTTTTTTGCCTGTTTTATCCTGAAATTATTTCGCTTTGAAATTTTTAGTAAGTTCCATATAAAAGAATTTTATAAAATTCAAAACTACGGCTTTTTTCCATTATCAAGAGACATCTAGAAAAGTGCCTATGTTTTTCTTAGTATTTTTTTGCATTTTATGTGGGGTTATCGATGGAAACAAGTGTATTCCTACATAGTATGGAATGATTGAGAAAACAAACACATAGGCAATTGTGGAGAAATCAGCCTGAAATTAGCAATTTTCATTATAATAATCAGATGATAATAACAGAATAACATTTTTTGTATTACTTTTTTTAACAAAATCATGTTAGTTCTGCACACTAAAGGTATTTTGTAATTTTTCAGAAATCTGAAACTTTTTGCTTAGAGTGCGTTTTGACGGAAATGTTGGCGATGCCCCTATTTGCCTTTATAATATAAGTTATTCTGATCTATGAAAATAATTAATGCTGTCTAGCTCTTCAACAATATATTCGACAACGTCTTCATCTAAATCTTTATCCATAAGATATTTCTGAATAGATTGTACCGAATGCATATCGTATAAACTTTTTAAGGTAGTGAAAAGCATATAAATAACAAGGATTGATAGAAGAATAACGAATGTATTATGACTTATACTCATATTTACACTCAGAGGCCCACTCGCAAGCCCACTCAGAGGCCCACTTACATTTCCACTCACATCACCACTCAAATTTACAATCATAGGTGCACTTGTGCTCGAATATTTGTACATGATATATATAAGAACGGCGACCAATGATATCACAATTCCAAACAAAAACATTTCGTTGCGAGAATAATTGAAATGTGGCGGGTTATTTTCGCACTCGTGTCCATATTTATACAATGAATTTGGCTCATTTATTTTATATAAGTGAAGTGAGCCAGCTAGAAATAGTACTGTTGGAAATTCACGATATTTTTCAGTAAGTTTATCAAGATAATTAAAATCTAATCTAGTTTGCATCTTACTCAAAAATATACAAATTGCTTGAGATGTAAAATTAAAATTCAACATTAAATCTTTGATGTAGTTTATTGATTCTATTTCATATAATGAAACATTTTTCACTAAATTAACTTGGCATTTCGGCGAAAATTGATTATTTTTGATAAGATATTCTATAATATCTATAAACTGTTGAGGAGTAAAAAACATAGATAGTAAATATCTTTCTAAATCATCAAGACTGACAGCATTATTAGTAATGGCAGTACAAATAAAGTCACTTTCTTTAAATATTGCCACATACAAAGTGTTTACGAAAGGAACATTTTTTAATATATCTATAAATGAATAAAATAAAAATATTAACGGCACTGCGTATATTTTAAAAAACTGGATTAGAGTTTGCGGAAACTGTGTGTATTGGTATAACAAACTGCCTGTTAGCAGAAACAAAAAGAGTGAGTTTACTCCTTTTTTAGACAAACCATGTCCTTTTGTGATGTTTTTAGAAATCTGTATGATTAAATCAGTAATATATGAAATTGGGTCAGTATCGATGTATTTATTATCAACATTTTGAGAAGAACGTTTATCAACAATATTTTGAGAAGAATGTTGATTAACTGTATAACTCAGTTCTTCATCTTGTATGTTTAATTTGTTTCCACTCTCTTGAGTCACAAAACGTGATTGTCTTTCGTGTATGAAATAGTTTCTTATTTTGATTACATTATCTCACGCAAAAAAACCATTCTCTTCATTAGTGCATCCAAACAATAGAATCGCTAGTCTGCAAAAGAATCTGTTACTATCTGTCTAAAAATCTGTTACAATCTGTTTTATCCCAAAATAATTTCGCTGTATAAATTTGTCAATCCACAGTTTTAACAATGCACAGGTTTTATTGTAAAACTTGTGTATTTTATCCACTTTTAACCCAATTTTTACACTAAAACGGTACGAAAAACGTAGGAAAATACACAGGTTTTATTAAAACCTCATAATTTGTGTATATTTGAGACACTCATGAAAAATCCCATTTGTCTAACTTCCATAATATTTTATATATAAAAGAATATGAGTGCCTAGGTACCTGCTGCAATTGTGATGAAATCGAAAAGCAAAATAAACAAGTTCAACTGAGCAGTTACAAAGAAATTAAACCATCTGTTAGGGCACAAAAATGAAAATGTATCTTTTCACTTTTGGAGAACATTAGAACTTGCCTTTAACAGCTTCTTGATTTCTACTTAAATTTAAAAATTTACACATTTCCTGTATGGTGAGGTAAAACGAGTTAACTTTAAACCCATCCTAATATCATTTTCCTTTTTTCCTTTTTCTTCTGCCAGGACTATCGGAAATCTCAAAGAATAAACCGGGAGGTGGGTCAAATTTATGAGCACCTCAACTTTGAAATTATGAGCGAAACAGACATGGACTATCTGCAAATACTGAGACTTAAGGAATACAAATGATTATAACTGATTCTACACACGCACAAATTTAACTTGAATAAAACCACAATTGCAGTGCGCCTCAATGCGAAATTTATCGTTGTCAAGTTAACTGCAGATTCAAAAAAAGAAAAAGGCTCAATTTATTCTTCTCCACCCTATCTTATTAATCGTGGGCCATCTGATCAAGCGCAGCTGCAATCGCCAGGATAAATGCGCTGTCCTGTCCAGGCTCGATCTCTACACCATAGGTATCTCTTATCCGGAACCATCTTTTTGAGACCTCTGCGACTTTTTCCCTACCGGCTTCAATCTTATACTCATGGTCCAGAATATTGCCTCGGACATCCATCTCAGGCCCATTTGCCACTTCAACTTTCCAGCGGTCGCGAAGAGGTGAGATCAGGGCTTTTTTGATCGTTGCGACTGTTTTTCCATCCGCATCCTGGATGCCCATCGTATCCTTTATCCTGAGAAGCTTCTCCTGGAGTCTATATACCTCATTACCCTGCACATCCCTGATAATCAGGGTGTCACGCAGGCGGATAGCTTTGCCGTCCACGTAGAATTCCCTCTCTCCAGTTTCGTTTTCTATCCAGTAGTCATCTCCTATGGAAACAAGTTTTTCGTGCATTTTGTAGCGTTGTATGCTTTCTTCTCCACGGCCCCTGAGACCGCCCATAATTCGTCTCATCAAAATCACTCCTTTTGTTTACTACATTTACGTACCTTTGAGGGCTTTACGTACCCTTGAAGGCATTTATTTATCCTGTTATTGAATAAGGGAAGATTATACTGTTAGCTTACCGGCCCCGACAACCTGTGACATTGGAACCTGCTTCCAATTATAGTCTAAGTTACCCTTCAGACTGCTCAGAAATGTTCCCCCACACGAATCACACGAATAAATGAATAAATGAATAAATATGCAGTACTAAATATGTATTATTTTATAATTTTAATATTTATAATATATATGGACTTCATTTTACAAACTGCAGTTAAGCTGCTCTTTATTGATTTATTATATCCCCATTTCCCGCAGATTTCTATTTCAAATAAAGCTTTAACCTTCAGTTGCTCCCGATTCCCTGCAAGAGTTTTTCCATTGCCTGATCAACGGTAAAGCTTGCTGCTTTCTGGCGCGGAGGAAATTCTTTAAACGTTGCCAAAAAGTCACCAACTACACCCTGGGCAGGCACCAGCAGGAAAGCATGGTCAAGAAGCCAGTCATAATAGGTGTTTGAAGTTTGATCCGCCCTCTCATAAGGGTCTGTACGCAGGTTGAATATTTTCGGTATTCGCAGTGGGACAAAAGGTTCAGCCCAGACCTGTAATGTACCGGTAGCGCGCTGCTCCATAAAGACCATTTTCCAGTTATCATACCTGAGAGCTACCAGGTCTCCATCGTCAGAGAAGTAAAAGAACCCGATACGTGGAGATTTCTCCTCCTTCCCGGTCAGGTAGGGAAGCAGGTTATAGCCGTCAAGATGAACTTTAAAAGTTTTGTCCTCTGCCTTGTAACCTTTCTTGAGCTTTTCCTTGATATCCGTCTCTCCGGCTGCTGCAAGCAAAGTGGGCAGCCAGTCAAGATGGCTCACAATCTCGTTAGAAACCATGCCTGCCGGAATCTTGCCAGGCCAGCGCATTACCTCAGGCACGCGGAAAGCTCCCTCCCAGCAGGAGTTTTTCTCATTGCGGAACGGGGTCATGGCTGCATCGGGCCAGGTATTCATATGGGGCCCGTTGTCTGTGCTGTAGACAACAATAGTGTCTTCCGCAATACCAAGCTCGTCTAGCAAATTCAAAATTATCCCCACCTGCCGGTCATGTTCTATCATGCCGTCATGGTATTCCGATTGCCAGCGCCCGGACTGTCCCCTTATTCTGTCTGGAATATGTACCCTGAAATGCATCCAGGTTGTATTTAACCAGACAAAAAACGGTTTTTCAGCCGCATGATGTCGTTTGATAAAATCAATGGCTGCATCCAGAAATTCCAGATCTACGGTTTCCATGCGTTTTCTGGTCAGCGGGCCTGTGTCCTCGACGCGACCGTTGGCATAGCTGTGGATTACACCCCTTGGACCATAATTCTTCCGGAAATTGGGAAAATCTTTCTCAGCGGGATAGTCAGGGTTTTCCGGTTCCTCTTCAGCATTCAGGTGGTAGAGATTGCCATAAAATTCATCGAAACCATGGTTGGTGGGCAGATATTCGTCCAGGTCTCCAAAATGGTTCTTTCCAAACTGTCCTGTGGCATAACCCAGCGGTTTCAGCAGTTCGGCGATTGTAGGGTCTTCTGGATGAATTCCCACTCTGGCTCCTGGCATTCCCACCTTGCTCAACCCTGTACGGAATACGCTCTGTCCTGTGATAAAAGCTGCTCTCCCGGCAGTACAGCTCTGCTCCCCGTAAGAGTCTGTAAATCTGATACCTTCGTTTGCTATCCGATCAATGTTTGGCGTTCGATATCCCATCAGCCCATCGCTGTAGCAGCTAAGGTTGGTGATTCCTATGTCATCTCCCCAGATGACCAGTATATTTGGTTTCTTTTCTTCCATTCTTAACCCTCCAAATAGAATGGTTTATGGCTCGGTCGTTTATGGCTCGGTCGGCAATTTAAAGCAACCTTCCGAAGTTTGATAGATAAATTTAATTTTTTTCTTCGCTATACCCCGTTTATCTCACAATCGCATAATTGATCCAGACTACATCTGAACCCTTTGCTTTACCTAATTCTCGTTTCCCCTTTCGCGTTAGTTTTCCTGAGACCATGGCAACGTTTAAACTTTCGGCCGCTGCCGCAGGGACAGGGATCATTTCGCCCTGCCCGGGCAAAAGCATCTTCTAGAGCCATAACTCGCATAACTTCCGAAGCTGGGTAACCTCTGCGAATTAAGCCTGCCAGAATCTGCATCGGAAAGTCGATATGCCGGAAGAAAGCTTTCCAGCCCTCGCATAGGTAGTTCAGTCCGGTTTCCCCGGCAGGAGTGGTAAGGAAGCGGTTTTTAGGGCATTCCCCCTGGCAGGCAAAGAGTACCTCACATTCCCGGCATACCTGTGGGAGAGTGTCGCATTTGTCCTGTCCGAACCTGTACTGCTTTTCCAAAGCAGCAAGCTCAGAAATCTCTTTTTCCATAATATTGCCAAGCAGATAGTCAGGTTCCACAAAATGGTCGCATGAATAAAGATCGCCATTGTGTTCCAGAGCAAGCCCAGTACCGCACGTTTCCTCAAAAACGCACATTCCTGAAGGCATACCAAGCCATCTTCGCGCAGAAGCTTCAAAAGTCTGCACGAATATCTTTCCCACATCGTTTCTTACCCACTCGTCAAAAATGTGGTTCAGGAAATTGCCAAACTGCTCTGGCTGCACAGAACGGTTCGAAACTGTGTCTCCTCTCTGATAAAGAGTATGTCCCTCTTCATTGATTCGCTCTACAACCGGAATAAACTGCATCCAATCTGTTCCTGCTTCATCCCTAAGGAAGCGGTAGACTTCAAGTGGATAATCGGCATTGGCCCTGTTTACTGTGGTCAGGACATTGTATTCAACACCGTGTTTTTGCAACAGTCGAAGCCCCTTCATGACCTGGTCGAAAGTTCCATTGCCTTTTTTGTCCACCCGGTAAGCATCGTGCAATTCACGAGGACCGTCGATGCTGATCCCTATAAGAAAATTGTTTTCCTTAAAAAACCGGCACCACTCGTCATCCAGCAGCGTGCCGTTTGTTTGCATCGTATTTTCGAAAGATATGCCTGGTTTTCTGTATTTTTCCTGCAGTTCGATTGCACGCCGGTAAAAATCTATTCCCATAAGTGTGGGTTCCCCTCCCTGCCAGGCGACGGTTACCTGCGGGCTGTGGTGGGCTTCGATAAGCTGACGGATGTAGTTTTCCAGAACTTTGTCTGACATGCGGAACTTGCTGCCTGGGTAGAGTGCTTCTTTAGCCAGGAAGAAGCAGTAGGAGCAAGCAAGGTTACAGATAGCTCCTGTTGGTTTTGCCAGCACATGAATGCGTGGAGGCAGATGGTTTTTTGTCATTTTCGCTCCAGTTTCTAATTATTCGTTGATTCTTCCGGGTTTTGAAGCAATAGCCAGCCTGAGTATATTAAGTATAATTAGAATACTGGCCTTCAGGCAGTATTTCTGTTTACTGCTGTGACAATACCATGCGTGTTTCAGTTTCTCTGCCCCTTCTTTCCCCTATATGTTAGTATCAAATTATGTTAGTATCAAATCATTGTTCTTGTCTTACAATAAATTCCAAAAAACTGCATTTTCTGAGGGACGATTTATCGATCAAAGATGGGTAAGGAACTAAATTTTTGCTCTACCCTATGAACTCTTATTTATTCATGAACTGTTATTCTTGCCCTAAACTCGATTTCAGAAATATTTCAGAAACATTCGTATTTCCTGAGTATGTAGTTTTTCACTCAAATTTCAGTATACAGGTGCAGTTTCTTCCTCGGCAAAGGCTTCACGTAGTTTGTTTTCTTCTTCTTTAGACAAGTTAGAAGCAATTAGTTCAAATTTCATTTCACTGGCAGCTTCTGACACCTTATCCTGAACTGCATCACTGGTCATCAGGAAAAGAGCTGACGTACCTTCTGTCACTTTGCTCTGGACTGACCCGTATAAAACATCAGTTTGTTGCTTATGCGCTTTAAGATCAGTTTGTCAATAGAGACGAAATCATCATCTCTACGCTATTGTAAATCTTGAAAAAGCTGGGTTTTCTGTCTTCATCCTTAGCTACAAGTTCTCTGCTGTCTTAGCATGCCGCAAAATAGTAACCAGGAATAAGTATCGATTAAATCTCTCGTTAACCCCAACTGAACCTTCGAGATTTTTCCCCAAGCTCGTCATTCAATAATTTACTTTAAATAATTCTTCTTTTACACATATTATTTTATGCATATTGATTTATTTTATCGGGTCTTTTAAACGTGATTATCTTTAATATCGAAGATGTTCTATTCTTTCTTGCTGATCTTATTTTCATTTTAAGTTCTCACTCTATTCGGAAGCTGTTAACTCAGTTTTCTGGTTAGCAAAATGAACAACGATGTCAGAAGAAGGCATTGCTATATTTGCATTTATTAGAGCCTTATAAATTACCGTATTCAGTTTTTCAGATACTTTTTTATTGTTAACTATCGCCTGACCAAACCCTGCATCGGTAGGAGAAAGCATAACTCCTATAAGACCTGCTTCTGCAAGTGTTATATTCTTAAAAAGAAAAGCAGCAATAATAGCTCCAAAGACTATTGTAAGCGGCATGCCAATAAGTAGAAGCCGGCCTGGAAGTTTTTCTTCACGCAATAGTGCCTGCAAATCAATTTTTGAGGCATCCGAAAATAAAGTCAGGACAAGCGCCAGCTCAGCTAAATTAAGAATAAAAGTGCTGCTTGAAGAGAGATTTACCAGGTAAAGTCCTTCTGGACTGAGCAGCATTCCTGCTGCCACAAAGATCATAGGGGCTGTGACTACAGTGTCTGAGATCTTTCGGGAAGCAAGGCCAAAGAGGAAGAGCAACACTGCAAAAGCTATGAAATAAATTGTGATTTCTGACGTTATGGAAATCCCTTTTGTTTCAGGTTATGCTCTCACATTTGTGCAGTCGATTGTTTCAATATCTGTTTTTGATATCAGTACATTGTGCATCCGTTTTTTCCTTAGAAGTTCTTTATTTTATCCGCTTTACCGAGGGTGGTGTCCACCTATTCTCAAGGATATCTATTTTGGGCCAATAAGTTCGGAGATATAATGTGAAATCAGACTCTGGTGCAGGTAACCAGTTGGGAAGTTTTTCCTCTTCTGGAGGTTCAGCCTGTACGTAAAGAGTTAGTGATCCATCGGTGCCATATTGTAGATTCCTGTTCTTTGTGCCCAGAGAGTAGCGGTTCAGAGTATTTGGAGCAAAGAAGTGATATTCGTTATAAAGCGTGAGTGACCAGAAACCTTTAACTGGTGGAAGCATACCTCTGGAAAAGATAACCGTGTAATAATGGCCTCCGTTCAGCCGTTCCCCCGCAGCATCGAGATCCTGGTAGAAGTACTTTGTCTCCAGTGGCTGGTTAACAAAAATATTTGATTTGGCAACAGCTGTGCGTGTAAAATAATCCGTACCGAAAACAGCGCCGTTTGTTATAGTTGTCCAGTTATATGGACAGGGAATACCGTAGTTCCGGAACTGGAAAAGTGGTTTGATAAGCTCTTTGTCTGCCTCGATGGAGGCCTGCTGGAGTACATTTTTGAGAGTTGTATTCTCATCTGCAGCTTTCAGGACTGCACGAATTTGTTCGTAGAGCGTCTCCTCACTTGGAAGTGGCGGAACCTCGTCCAGAACCTGAGGCAGCACTTCAGGAAAAGCCTCAGGCACAACCCACTGTACCTCTTCCTCGCCTCCTCCTATGGACGGAAATTCAGGGGTCTTTGACCAGTCTTTTGTTTTTATCTCTCCTGTGAACTGGCTCAGGGGATATGCC
The DNA here is from genome assembly GCF_000969985.1 of Methanosarcina barkeri str. Wiesmoor. GTDB lineage: Archaea > Halobacteriota > Methanosarcinia > Methanosarcinales > Methanosarcinaceae > Methanosarcina > Methanosarcina barkeri_B. The sequence continues at coordinate 2,067,931 of NZ_CP009526.1, forward strand.
ATGATCTGACTGATTAGTGGCTGGATTTTTTTCCTGTCATCGGGGGTGTCGTTCATAAAGACACGTGGAATAATAACACCAATATTGGTAGGTGACCGAAAGACATCTTTGACGCCTTTTGGTAGATCCCCTTTCCATTCCGGACCGACAAGCATATAGAATCCAGGTTCAGTCCCATACATTTTCCCAAGCCTTGTAAAGCCGTCAGTACGCTGGTCACATGCCTGATAGACCCAGAACCTGTCCCCAAAGTCCGGCACCTGAACGATAACAGGCTCACGGTCAAGAGAAATAATGCCAAAACCATATACTACATCCTGATTCGGGCAGGCGACAATCCGTTCCATCGGGTCTATGTAATCGGTTAACATGCTTAACTGATTTAAAGGTGCTACAGGCACAATCCCACCAGCCAGGCCAGGCTCTGGAACTTTCTGAAATATGGTGTGGCGATTGTGCATGTTCACCATTGGCCAGGTCATAAAGTAAGCCAGCCGTCCAAGCATCCTGACGTATTCCTCTGTCAGACGTGTTCCGGCGATAGGCCCTGAAACTGATTTTGTTTCCATATATATTCCCCCTTCCTTTAGTATGAAAAACCTATTACTTGCAGGTATTCTCATTAAGTATGTTTGTTATTCAAAGAATTTCATTCCCGTTTTGTCATCCTTATAGTTGATCGGTTTTTTAGATTTCCACATCTCCTTTTACTTTCCTGGCTCTGAAGAAGAGTTTTTTTGATCATGGGCCTCTTCTTCAGGCATTTCTATCCTTTTCCCCATCTCACCTCCTATAAACATCAGTAGGATAAGGCCTGCAAGTGCCACTACCATTATCATGACCATTACGTCCGGGTCTGTGAAATTGAGCGTGGCAATTGCCAAGGCTGCCGAAAGGTTGCGCTGGGCTGTCCCGAGGGCAAGCACTCTCTTGATAGGCCTGTTGGATCCTCCGAGGAAGTAGCCTATGACAAATGAAACAAGCACAAAAACTACCGCTACCATAACCGCTGTAGTCCCGATGACATTAACAAGGTCTGAGAAATAAACCACAAAGAAAGCCACAAAAAGGACAAATAAGGAGCGAGCATGGGTATGAATATGAAATTGGCTACGATGGAGAAGATTACCAGTTTCGTGTTTCTTAGTGGGACAAGTATCTGCTGAACTGTAAGGGAGAAACCCATGGCAAGCATGCTGGAGAGTACGAAAATCAATGTCGAAAGGATACCAATTGTTTCAAGGAAACTCAAAAATGGAACAGGCTCAACCATTCTTCCTCCCTTCAGTTCAAAATCTCTCAGTTTATATGACGCAGCGTAAAACCCCTGAATCTTTAGCTCAGGGGATATAAACGTCAACTTCCTCACGTTCTCTTGTTATTGATTTTGTATACTTACTTGTATTATTAACATTAATATGTTTATAGATACAGACACCACAACCCAAAATACGAAAACCAAGTTGAGGGAGTTGGAGAACAGAGTATCTTTCATACCTGGAGGGATCGGGAACGTTAAGCCGGAGAAAACCGGAAGTCGAAAGACATCTCAAGTATAATCTAATGCACATATTCTATTTCACCTTCGGAACGAGGGGCTAGGACCTGTATGACTCGTCAACATTGGTTGGGAGAATGACTCAGGAAGCCCATAAGTCTTTAGCTTAGGGGTAGTTCACTCGTGTGCCATCTGATCAAGGGCTGCCGTAATTGTCAAGATAAATGCATTATCCTGGCCAAGAGCAATTTCTACTCCATAGGTATTCTTTATCCGAAACCACTTTTTTGAGATCTCTGCAACTTTTTTCCTCCCAGCTTCAATCCTATATACTCGTGGTTCAGAATATTGCTCTGGACATTCATTTCAGGCCCATTTGGAACTTCAACTTTCCAGCGGTCTCGAAGAGGTGTGATCAGAGCTTTTTTGATAGTCGCAACTGTTTCACCTTCTGCATTTTGAATATCCATCATGTCCCTGACACGGAAAATCCATCATGTCCCTGACCTGGAGAAGCTTCTCTTTGAGTTTATACAACTCTTTACCCTGTGAATTCTTGATAATCAAAGTGTTTCGCGCTCGAAGAGCTTTGCCATCGACATAGATAATTTTCTTTCCAGCTTCGTTTTCTATCCAGTAGTCATCTCCGGTAACAAGTTTTTCTTGCATCTTATAGAGTTGTACTCTTTCTTCTCCACGGCCTCTGAGGCTTCCCATGATTCGCCTCATTAGAATAACCCCTTTTATTTAGTTTTATAAAAAGGATAACTGAGTATGCAAGGCTGAATTATTTATTGCCTTGCCATGACCATGCGTGTTTCAGCTTCCTTGTCCTCGATCAGTTTGCCGCTCACGTCCACATTTACGCTGTAGATCTTGCCTGTGAACTCAAAAGGAGGCTCGTAATCAGGTGTAACCGGTGATCCATGAGCTGAGCCACAGGTAATCCCACTGGTTAGCCCGAGTATAAGCGGAGTCGTTACAGGGATCTCAGCCTGGCCGACTAATTTTCCGTCTATATAGAGCTGAGCCTTTCCAGGTGTACCCTTACCATTGGCAACATCTGGCTTACCGGTCACCTCAAACTCGAAGCGCAGTTGATGCCGTCCTTCTGGAACATTTTCTCCGGATTCTACATGATAGAGGGCCTTGGCTACATAGTTATGTACCCAGTGCAGCTTTCCACCTTTAATATAAAATGAATAGCCGGCGTCGATACCACCATGGGCGAGCAAGATTCCTTCAGCACCCTCTGGTGGAATCTCTACATCGGCAGTGATGCTGTGTGCGCGGTTAAGAACATTGACAGTTGCGTTTGCGGGAACTGGCTGAGTTCCGGGATAATAAACGTAGTTAGTCCGATCGGCTGCAATCTGTGGCCGTTCATCAGCAAGGCGCAGCACTCCTCGGGCATCGATAGGCAGCACATTATATTTTCCTGCCTCTGCATACCAGGTAGCAATCATCTCGATTAACTTCGGCCGGTTTTCTGCAGCTACATTCTCATTCTCTGTCCAATCCTTCTGAACATTGTAAAGTTCCCAGCCTTTTGCGTCCAGATCGGTCAACTTTTCTGCAGTAATCGGTTCACCAAAGGGTTTTCCTGCTTCAGTGAATGAAGGGCCAGGCCATGGGCATACGGCACGCCAGCTATCATGATACAGGGAGCGGTGTCCCATCATCTCGAAATACTGGGTGTGGTGTCTGGTAGGTACACTGGCATTGTCGAGAGTATGCGCAAAACTTATGCCTTCAATAGGCGATTGGGTTACACCTTTGATAGCAGTCGGAGGTTCGATTCCCAGGCAGTCCAGAACTGTAGGTATCATATCGATAACGTGAGCATACTGATTTCGGACTTCACCTCTTGCCTTTATCCCCCTGGGCCAGTGGACTATGAAGGGGTCGCTGACACCGCCACGGTAGGTTTCACGTTTCCAGCGGCGGAAGGGTGTGTTTCCAGCAAAGGTCCAGCCCCAGGCATAGTGGTTGAAGGTCTCCGGGCCCCCCAGCTTATCCAGCAATGAGAGGTTCTCTTCTAGCGACTCAGGCACGTTGTTGAAAAATAAATTCTCGTTGACTGATCCCGCAGAGCCGCCTTCGGAGCTGGCACCATTGTCGGAAATCACCATGATTAAGGTGTTTTCAAATTCACCAATGTCTTTCAGAAACTGCAGCAACCTGCCGATGTGGTAATCGGTGTGTTCCAGAAATCCGGCAAAGACTTCCATCATGCGGGCATAGAGCTTCTTTTCTTCCGGTGAGCATTCTTCCCAGGGCTTGACATCCGGGTCATGACGGGATAGTTTTGCATCTTTTGGAACGATGCCCAGTTCCTTCTGCTGTGCGAATGTTTTCTCCCTGTAAGCCTCCCAACCGTCATCGAATTTCCCTTTATATTTGTCTGCCCATTCTTTAGGAACATGATGAGGAGCATGCATGGCTCCTGTGCAGAAATACATGAAAAAAGGCTTGTTTGGAGCTACTTGTTTGGCATCGGCAATGAACTGGATAGCCCTGTCAGCCAGATCCTCATTCAAGGTGTAACCTTCTTCTGGAGTCTTGGGCGGGTTTACAGAATGATTATCATAGGTCAGTTCAGGGTAATACTGGTGAGTCTCACCTCCTAAAAAACCATAAAAACATTCAAAACCTCTTCCTAAAGGCCAGCGGTCATAAGGCCCGGCTGCCGAGATCTGGTCTGCAGGCGTCAGATGCCATTTGCCTATAGCATAAGTGTTGTATCCATGCTCGAGAAGTATCTCTGACAAAAAGCCATTTTCAAAAGGTATATAGCCGTTGTAGCCGGGATAGCCTGTTGAACCCTCTGTAATACAGGCCATGTTGTTTGAATGGTGATTTCGGCCGGTCAATATGCATGAACGACTAGGAGAGCAAAGCGCAGTCGTATGCATATTACTGTAAATGAGGCCTTCTGCAGCCAGGCTTTCCAGGTTTGGTGTCTGGATAGGGCTGCCATAGCACCCAAGTTGTCCAAAGCCTGTGTCGTCCAGCACAATGAAAAGTACGTTTGGAGCCCCCTCTTTGGCGCGCAGTGGTTCCGGCCAGGCTGGTTCAGACTTGTCAAACGTGCGCCCGATTACACCTGGAAAAGTGGTTCCTGATTTGTATTCTTTTAGTGGCATTTGTCCCCCTATCTATATGAAAACTCCTAAAAAATTTATAAAATTAAGGGTGTGAAGAGGAACTGAATTTACCCTGCACCCCACTCGTTTTCTTCTTGAATTTTTGTTCTTGACTTATTTTTGTTCTTGACTTATTTTTGTTCTTGACTTATTTTTGTTCTTGACTTATTTTTGTTCTTGACTTAAGCTAAATTCTGAAAATACGCATTTTCCCAGAGAGGCGTTTTTTCGATCAAATTTTATCATGCTGGAGCTGCTTCTTCTTCAACGAATGTCTCATGCAGTTTTTTCTCTTCTTCTGCGGATAGGTTGGTAGCAATGATTTCAAACTTGAGCTGTTTCATGGCATCTGCGACTCTATCTTCTACAACATCACTGGTCATCAAAAAGAGAGCTGAAGTGCCTTCAGTCACTTTGCTGCGCACTGACTTTATAAAATCCTCATTGATACCCACATGAGACATGGAACCTGCAAGTGCGCCCATTGCTGCCCCAACAACCAGACCAAGTATAGGAACAAAAAAAATCAGGCCAAAAAGCATACCCCAAAAAGCTCCACTCAATGCGCCTACACCTGCTAAATTGTGCAGTTGCTCTGTTTTTGGCTTCTTTTTCCCCTCAGGCCAGGTAACTATGGCTGCGTCATGCAGGTTGATCAATTGTTTCTTGCTTAAGTCCTCAACCACGTGAAGCGCTTTTTGGGCGCCATCGGTAGCTTCAAATTTCAAAACTGTTAAAGTTGCCATTACTCAAACCTCTTTTTATGTCGCATACTTCGTTGATTATTGTGTTTTCTTGTCAGTTCACCAATAGAGAGACGATCATCTCCACTATCGTTTTGTAAATCTTGAAAAACCTGGATTGATCATGGAGTTGATCATGTCTCTTCCCTGGGTTACACATTTTCTGCTGTCTCAACATGCAACAGCATAGTAGGCTGGAGAGAGCCTTACTTAAACTGTCAAGCTTTTTGTAGCAGGATTCAGGGAATAGCCAATTTGTTGCAGGAGAGCCCTAATATGATTTTCTTCATGCAGTGTGATCTTGCATATTTCGCATGTATTGATATCCTTCCACAGGCTAATGTCATGAAAATTTAGTTATTGATAATCTAATTAGCTCAAAATCATTGTGTTCTGATGTGAAACTACCAAGATGATGCTTAATAATTAAATTGCCAAAACACTAGCGTCAATTCTCAAGGATTCAATTATTTCGAATAATTGCAATTGATTTTATGCGACGTTTTGTTGTCTACATGACATACGACGTTTTATTTTCTACATGACAATGTGCTGTCCAGAGATTGGACTGTCCAGAGATTAGGCTGTCCAGAGGTAGGAAAATCAATTAAAATTGTTTTTTGAATTCTCGATTTCAACCTGGATGCTGAGGTGTGTCGAATGTCTCTTTCATTACGAAAACCTCTTGCAGGAATCTACAGGTTAATTTTTATACTGTCAATTCCCCCAATAGAACCTCCGAGATCTCCCCAAGCTCGATGTTCAATAAATTACTTTATATAATTATTCTTTTATATATATTATTCTATGCATGTTGACTAATTTTGTCAGGTCTCCCGAAATAGATTACTCTTTGAAATTGAAGATGTTCTATTCCTTCTGCTAATCTTATTTTTTTTAATTCTTGTCTTTTTTGGAAATTGTTAACACATTTCCCTGGTCAGCAAAATGAATAATGATATCAGAAGAAGGCATTGCTATATTTGCATTTATCAAAGCTTTATAAATTGCCGTATTCAGTCGGTCTTCTGAAACCCTTGTCTCTACATAATCCTCTATCCAGCATCTGGCTTTGAGCTTCATCCCTGACCCTGTGAACTCGAGTAAAAGGACCTGTATAGGATTTTCATGCATGATCCAGTCTTCTTGCTTCATAGCTTCAATAATCAGATCCCGTACGTGCTCTATATCCGGACCGTAGGATACAACTACATCGGTCTCTACACGGTATATCTTATCGGGTATGGAATAATTAGTGATCAAATCCATTCCGATTACAGAATTGGGGATTATTACAAGCCTATTGTCTCTTGTAAGAATACGCGTTGACCTCCACCCGATCTCTACCACATCTCCCCACGTATCGAGTTTTTCGATTCGAATACGGTCTCCGATTCTGAAGGGGCGGTCAATTAAAAGCACAATTCCGGTAATGATATCAGCAAGAGTTGTCTGGGCTGCAAGTCCAATGATTATTCCACTGAGACCGAGAGCTGTAAGTGATGCGGTAAGTGCAGTTCCCGTGATTCCGAAATGTTTCAGGAGTATAACTATAGCTAGAAAACTGAAAACCAGCAGAAATATGTATTGTATGGAGCGAACAACTCGCTGGTCGATTTTTTCCCGATCCCGCAATGGTACCCTGGATAAGTACCAGTTTGAAGTGATAGATATGAGGCGAATAATTATATAGACTCCTATACTCCAGTAGAGAAGGAAAAAGAGATCATCCACTAATTTTGAATAGATACCTACAGGCTCACTGAACAGCCTTACTATCGCCTGCATTCCCTGCAAAATAATATAAAGTAACAAGAGATTTTCTAAAAGGCGGAGTATTCTGTCATCAACTGTTGTTTTTGTCTTTTTGATTGCCGGCCAGAGCAAGCGCTTCAGAAATAATCGACTTACTATTATGGCTCCTATTGTCAGTACCAGAATAAAAGCCAGCCTCAGGAGAATTCTGCCAAGCGGCAGCATCTGTTCAATTTCAACCACTCACATTTCTCCCAGTCCCTAATTGTTTATACTCTGACCGGTAATGAACCGTTTTTTATTTTCATATTTTACATCTCTCCTTTACATCTCTCCTTTACATCTCTCCTTTACATTTCTCCTTTACATTTCTCCTTTACATCTCTCCTTTACATCTCTCCTTTACATTTCTCCTTTACATCTCTCCTTTACATTTCTCCTTTACATCTCTCCGTGTTAAAATACAACAGGAGTGCCTTTATTCATACTAACTATTTTCTTTTATAACCAAGTAATTGGGTCTGATAGTCCAGATTATCGGGGCTTGTAGAAGACTCTCCTACCTTCTTTTTTTCAGGTGCATCAGCAGGCAGCGCTGCTACTATGCGGGAATACCATTCACTTCCAGGTCCTGCTGTCGCTCCCTGGACAAAGACGCTTAGAAAAACAGTTGTGGTCACGGCAAGACTTAGAGTTTCACTTCCCCCAATTCCTCCAGTTTCTTCCATAGCAATCAATAACAGAACAACAGATGCGAGACCTCTGGGCCCAAACCATCCAAGGAAAAGTACGGTTTTAGTATGCAATTTCATGCCTATCAGGGAGATTGCAACAGGTATCATACGGATAAGCGTAAGGCTCAGCACCGCATAGATAAATATTGGCCAGCTGATTGAAAAAATTCTTGCAGCCACTGTAATTCCGAATATGAAAAAAACTGCAAAACTAAGTATGCTCCCTTCAGCTTCTGTAAGGATGATCTCTTCTTCTGTAGCTTTTATTTTACCTGCAGCTTGAGTAATGAGCCCACCTGTAAAAGCGGCAATGAACCCACTACCCCCAATCAAGTCTGCTACAAGCCAGGAGATGACAGCCAGGGACATAAACCCGATTTTGCGGTAAAGCCCTGACATCCATCCGACCCTTACAGCTTTGCTAGAAAGCCATCCCCCTGCAAGCCCTACAACTGCGCCCACAAGCATTCCTATACCTATCTGTTCAAACGCCAGGACGATCAGGGTACCTACTGGCTGTTCTAGTGCCTCTCCACCTGCAAGTATCAGGAAAAAGAGAAAGAAAGGAATTGCACCCCCGTCATTGAGTCCACTCTCTACGTTGAGTGCCTGCCTGATTTTTGCAGGTACTTTTTTATTGTTAACTATCGCCTGGCCAAGTCCTGCATCGGTGGGAGAAAGCATGGCTCCTATAAGACCTGCTTCTGCAAGTGTTATATTCTTTAAAAGAAAAGCAGCAATAATAGCCCCGAAGGCAATTGTTAGCGGTGTTCCAATTATTAGAAGCCGGCCTGGAAGTTTCTCTTCACGCAATAGTGACTGTAGCTCAATTTTTGAGGCATCCGAAAATAAAGTCAGGACAAGTGCAAGCTCGGCTACATTAAGAACTGGAGTGCTGCTTGAAGAAAAACTCACAAGGTCAAGCCCTTCTGGGCTGAGCAGCATTCCTGCTGCCACAAAGATCATAGGAGCTGTGACTACAGTGCCCGAGATCTTTCGGGAGACAAGACCAAAGACAAAGAGCAACACAGCAAATGCTATGACAAAATATTCAATTTCTGAGGTCATGAATATTCAATCTGAGGTCATGAAAATTCTTTTTGTTTCAGATTATGCTCTAACTGTTGTGTAGTCGATTGTTTCGCAATTTTCCTGGATCTGTTTCTTGATATGTGTCGGCCAGGCTGGTTCAGACTGGCCAAATGTGCGCCCGACCACTCCTGAAAAAGTGGTACCTGGTTTGTATTCTTTAAGCGATATTTACCCCCTGTCAATTTTGAAATTTTAGGAAAACTTATAAAAAAGAACAATTTATAAAAAAGTTAGGAGATTTACTTTGCGTTTTTCCCCTCCATTTATTTTAAAATCATTGTTCTTGCTTTGCAATCTATTATTTTATTTTAGAATTGTTGTTCTTGCTTTGCAATCGATTCCAGAAATTTTTGCATTCCTAAAAGGTGGTTTTTGATCAAAATTCAGTATGCTGGAGCTGCTTCTTCTTCGGCAAAGGCAGCACGCAGTTTGTCTTCTTCTTCTTTTGACAGGTTGGAGGCAATGAGTTCAAAATTCATTCCCCTGGCAGCTTCTGCCACCTTATCCTGTACAGCATCACTGGTCATCAAGAAAAGGGCCGATGTGCCTTCTGTTACTTTGCTGCGTACTGATCTTATGAAATCGTCACTAATTCCTATATCGGCCATTGAACCTGTCAGTGCACCCAGTGTAGCCCCAACGACCAGACCAAATATAGGAATAAAGAAAATCAGGCCAAACAGCATACCCCAAAAAGCGCCGCTCAGTGCACCTGCACCTGTTAAATTGCGCAGTTGCTCTGTTTTTGGCTTCTTTTTCCCCTCAGGCCAGGTAACTATGGCTGCATCATGCAGATTGATCAATTGTCTCTTGCTTAAATCTTCAACCACATGAAGCGCTTTTTGGGCGCCGTCAGCGGCATCAAACTTCAGAACTGTTAAAGTTGCCATTACTCAAACCTCCTTTTATGTCGCATACTTTGTTGATTATTGTGCTTTCATGTCAGTTCACCAATAGAGATGAGACCATAATCTCCAGTATCGTTTTGTAAATCTTGAAAAACCTGGGTTAATCATGTCTTCTTCCCTGGGTTACACATTTTCTGCTGTCTCAACAGCCGCAGCACAGTAGCCGGGAAAAAGCCCTGCTTAAATTCCTCAAACCATTTTGTACCGGGGATAAAAGGAATAGACAGTTCGTTGCAGGAAAACTAGCATATGATTTTTTTCATGCAATTTTATTTTACATATTAGCGCTTACTGATATCCTTCCACAGACTGCGCTATTCGAGGTGGATTAATCAATTAAAATTCCTTTTTGAGTGCTATCTTTTTTGACTGCTATCTTTTTTGAGTGCCACAGGTATTAACCTGGATGCTGAGAATTCGTCAAGCGCCTGTCTTATTACGAAAACCGCTTGCCAGGTATCCTAGCAATTTTAAAGTGTTAACCCCCAAGTGCAACCTTCAACGGAACTTTCGAGATCTTCCCCAGGCTCGTTGTTCAATAATTTACATTATATAAATGATCTTTTATATATATTATTTTATGCGTGTTGATTAATTTTGTCAGGTCTCACGAAATAGATTTCTCCTTAAAATCGAAGATGTTCTATTCTTTCTGCTAATCTTATTTCCTTTTTTAATTCTCGCCTTTTTTTGGAAACTGTTAACTTAGTTCCCTGGTCAGAAAAATGAATAATGATATCAGAAGAAAGAATTGCTATATTTGCATTTATCAGGGTTTATAAATTACCGTATCAGTCGGTCTTCTGAAACCCTTGTCTTCATATAATTTTCAGTCTAGCATCTGGCTTTGAACTTCATCATCAGTCTCGATATGGAATCAATACGAAATTCGTCATTGTCAGTGACAAATACTTAATACTTAAATTTGAGCAGGCAGCTTTTTAGAATCAGCTTTTCAAAATCAGCTTTTCAGGATCAACTCTTCAGAATCAATTTTTCAGAATCAATTTTTCAGGATCAACTTTTCAGAGTCAGCCTTTCAGAATGCAGGTGCTGCCTGAGGTCCCTTTTTCTTTTTCTCTGCAAATTTAACAGCTTCTGTCAGTTCTTCTCCAACCGCAACGAGCAGCTCAGGTGTGAGCATACCCTGGGAAACCAGCACTCCTCCTGCATCTCGGATCGCCTGTTTCAGGTTTTTTGCCCATAGGTGTTCAATAATAAGGATAGCAGCGGCGGTACCTTCAGGTATAGCCTCAGTTATCTCCAGGATATCTTCTTCAGTGATTCCATAATTCTCCTGGGCTGCTGCAAGGATTCCTGCCTCTGTGCCTCCTCTAGCCCCTTCTTCACCGCCAGCTCCGTATCCGATAAGTCCCCCAACGACAGCACCAAAACGCATTCTTTCTTCTTCATCCAGTTGTGTAGTCTCAAGAGACTTGATATTCCCATCTTCGTCTTTCCATATAAACAGCAAATCAATAAGCCTGATCATACCTTTATTCATGACTGATTCAAGTTCACGGCGGATCTGACCGTGGAAGTTCGGATTGTCAAATACTATGACTAAGAGCTGCATTGGTCCATACATTATTTCATCCATTTCTCTGTTCCCCCTATTCGAAGTTCTGCTTCTGCTGTGCAGTTTATACGGCGCTGCTTTTCACGGATAACTGGTGACCGCATGAATGAGATATGAAATCTCATACAGTTCTTGTAGTCTTCTTCCCCCCTTTATCAGAAACTCTACAATCAAAAGACAATCACAGCAGTATTAATTAACACAAAAGATGTATAAAATTTAGAATATATATATACGAGCATATCTAAAAATCAGGTTAAGATTATGAGTGAACAGGCAGAAAAATAGAATCGAATTTTATTGAATCTCTACAAAACCGATAGCTTCCGAGTATCTCTTCTCGGTCCGGATTTTAATTTCCTTCTTCCTGCCCTGCAATTTCCTTGTCTTCGGTGTCATTTCCGACTGGGCCCATCAATCTGGCAAGCCATCTGGTTTCATCAAAACTATCCAGGATAATCTTCAAAACCATGGTAAGAGGCGTGGCAAGCAGCATTCCTGTAGCTCCAAGCACATAATTCCAGTAGAGAAGAGATAGAAATACAATAGCTGGAGATAGTTTCAGGCCTTTTCCTGCGAGTGAAGGAAAGATTACGTTTTCAGTGAGTGCATTTACTATCGAGATAGCAATAATAACAGCCAGAGCCCCTACAAACCCATATTGAAGCAGCCCGAAGAATGCAGGTGGAATTGTGGTTAAAGCCAGGCCTATGTAGGGAATATAACCTAGAAAAAATGCCAGGATGCCCCAAAAAACCGCAAAGTCGATACCTCCTATAAGGAGAATAACTGCAATTCCAATGGCCGTAACAAGATTTACTTCTGTTCTTATAACAATAAACTCTATCAGGCCCTTACCAAATTTATTCAGACGTGATTCGATTACGAGCTGTTCTTCAGCTTTTTGTTCTTTTTTTTCCTGAGCTCCGGCAGCACCCAGCAGCAAAAATGCTGCTGTGACTATGATTATTCCAACTGTTGTCCCGGCATTTATGAGTCCATTAAGGACGCTTACCGTAAGGCTGATTGCAAGTGATGTAATACCACGAAAAACGGACTGCAGGGATAGATCTTCGGTGGATGGAAGATATGGTAAAAGTTCATCCAGGATTTCTGTCAACTGACTCTGATAGTTTGGAAGTTGGTTTCCAATCTGGATTGCAGCTCCTACAATCACTACCCCGAAAAGCGAGATAATTAGGGTTAATAACAAAATTACCAGAAGCATGCTCAGTATTCCGGGAATGCCTTTTCGCTTGAACCAGCGGACAGATGGGGTAAGTATCAGTGCGACGAAGATGGAGAAAAATACGGTTGTGAGTATGGAAGATATTTCCCTCATTCCTATTGTCAGGATAACAGCAAAAGTACTGTACACTAAAATCTCAGCAGGTACCGAGATTCTATTTATTTTCATATTTTGCAATCCCCCCATGTCATTTTACAGTAAGCTGACTCTTTTTTCCATAACCCGTTAACGCAGGTTGATTAATGCCGCCAGATAAATAACGTATCCGATAATCTTTATAGAATAGGGGAGGATTATCTGGTTAGTTTTCCAACCCCTTAAACCATAATAACACTCGAACCTGCTCCCAAATCTAGTTCAAACTAATGGCTCTTCGAATTACCCCACACCTGTTCTCATGAGCAAATAGATGTAAACAATATATATTCAAATTGATTTATAATATCTTGTATTTTTATGAGCTTAAGATATCGTTGTGAACTTTAAGGAAGACTATGTATTAAATCGCGGAGTATTGCTATAATACGCTACGTTTTATACTCTACCTTTTGCCCGCAAAATTTTGAATTTCCAGTTTAAAGTATTTTTCCATGACATAGCTTTCCTGTAAATTCGGTAATATTTTCTGAGATTTATCCTGGATTTGTGAGCCTGAAGACTTCCTGTATGGTATTATCGGCCAGAAATTCGAGGAAGTTTTTTTTCCTTACACCGAGTTCTTTTAAATTCAGCAGGATCCTTTACATCTCTTGTTATAGTTTCCTTCCCATAGGCAACGACGGCTTCACGCAGGTATTTCAAAATAAGTTATAAAATTAAAAACATTAGGTCAAAACAAATAATCACAGTTTAACCTATAGCAATGTTTTTACCTTCTTTTTCATCCAGTTTTTGTGATAGTACCCGAACAATAACATGTTTTTATGCTCAAATCTATAGTATTCGATTAACTGCAAATGTTTCTTGAAATCAATCTATAAGATTCGATTAACTGCAAATATTTCTTGAAATCAATTAATATAAAATATATATTATATATACATAATAATATTATGCGTCTTGTTCAGGTACTCATTCCAGTGGGTAAGCGACAGCCTGTGCTCGCAGTGCTAGATGACGAAGGGATAGACTATGCCGTATGGGACGAAACAGGCAGAAAGGACTTTGAAGCCCTTGTCCAGTTTCCAGTCCCTCCTATTGGTGTAGAACCAGTACTTACCAGATTACGCAAGGCAGGAATTAGCGAAAATACCTATACTATTGTCCTGACACCTGAAACTATAGTATCAAGACGCATGGAAGTTCTAAAGCAGCGCTACTCTGGAACCCGTATCTCGCGGGAAGAATTGATTGCACGTGCAGAGAACCTCGCACCTGAAACTTCTACTTATCTTGTGTTTCTTGTCCTGAGCGCGATTATTGCAACTGGAGGCCTCTTGCTTGATTCGGCTGCAACAATCATCGGAGCAATGGTCGTGGCTCCACTTATGGGGCCTGCAATTTCTGCAAGTGTAGGCACTGTTCTTGACGACAGAAAACTTGCTTCTCGAGGAATTAAAATGCAGATTGGAGGGCTGCTGCTCGCAATTGCAGTGGGTGCCCTTATCGGCATACTTCTTAAAGAATCGATACTTTTGCCACCTGGCCTCGATATCCGAGAAATATCCCAGATAGCCGAGAGGACCAACCCTAATTTCCTTTCTCTTTTCCTTGCTCTGGGATCGGGTATAGCAGGAGCTATCAGTATTGTCAGGAACGCAGGTTCTGCCCTTGTGGGTGTTGCAATTGCAATTGCTCTCGTTCCGCCAGCTGCAACGTCAGGGCTGGGACTCGCATGGGGGCTACCCTTAGTAGCAGTTGCAGCTGCCGTGCTCGTGCTTGTTAACCTGCTTGCTGTCAACGTATCAGCCCTCATAATGTTCTGGGTTTCCGGTTTTCGTCCGGTAGAGACAGAAGCAGTTGTACATGCCCGTTCTTCTGTGATCTCGCATGTAGTTTTACTTTTCATTGCAATTGCCTCACTCTCTGTAGCTCTTGGGCTTGTTACCTATTCTTCTTTTCAGGCAGCTCTTGTTGAACAGGAGGTTAACGGAGAAATGACAGCTATGTTCAAAGATCCCGAATATGCAGAAAAAAATTTGACACTTGAAGAAGTTACAGTCGGCTATATGCCTATAGATTTCTTGTTTAAAAAACCTGTAAAAGTATCCCTCCTGATAGGCCGCAGAGCAGGTCAGGAAGTCCCTCCAGATATGGCCAGTAAAGCTGCTTACCGCCTGACAGAAGCTACAGGTAAAGATGTTAGAATTAAAATCGGTTTTGTAGAGTCGCAGAAATTCCCGTAAGTGCTCCCCTGTAATTACTTTTTATAAATACAATTTGTAAATTTTTGCTTTCTGGAAAGTAGTTCTCTCCTGTTTTTTTCCAGATATTATACAAAACTCTTTACCCGCAGGGTAAGGTGCATAGAGCACATGATTAATGACTGGTCCAAGATGAGCTGACAACGCCACTTATTTGTAAAGGGCTTACCCAAAATTGCTTTTTCATAAATTCCCTAATTCCCCAATTCAAATTTTGCTCTGATAGCTGTTTCTATTTTCACTGCGCTTAGTAAGTACATTATTTACCGAATTATAGTCACGCCTGTAATTATTGCAACAAAAACTCATTGTACCTTATTGAGTAGTTGCATTATTTATCCTGGTGACCATAGCTATGGAGTTTCTTAATTCACTTTCCTTACTTTCATCTAATCTGACGGATTCAGAGTGTTTTCTCGTCCTTCAGGAATAACAGTTTTTTTCTTTATCCTGGTTTTTCAAGTTACTCTATCTCTCCTGGTGGGCCCATTAATCTGGCCATCCATTTTGTTTCATCAAAACTCTCAAACATGATTTTCAAAGCCATTGTAAGAGGTATGGAAAGTAATGCACCTGCGCCTCCGAGTACAAAATTCCAGTAGATAAGAGCAAGAAATAAAAAGGCTGGAGATAACTGCAGGCCTTTTCCCATAAGTGAAGGGAAAAGGACATTTTCTGTGATTCCGTCAACAGCAGCGATAACGACAATAACTGCAAGAGCACCTAAAGGCCCATACTTAAAAAGCGCAATCACTATGGGAGGAATGGAAGCTATAACAAGACCAATATAGGGGATGTAACTCAGAATGAATATAAGAACTCCCCAGAGAATCGCATAGTCGATCCCGCTGATAAGGAAAGTAATAGTAATTGCAACGGCTGTGATAAGATTTATTTCAGCTCTTATAACAATAAATTTTACTAACTTCCTGCTAAAGATACTTAACCTCAATTGGAGTTCAGATTGCTTTTCAATTTTCTCATTTATTTTTTCAGGAACATTTGTAGCCTCTATTAACATAAAGGCCGTCGTGAGTATGATAATTCCAGCTGTTGTCCCGGTATTTACAAGCCCATTAAAGATGTTTACCACAAAGGAAACCGTAATTGACACGATGCCACGAATGATTGACTGCACGGAAAAACCGTCATATGAAGGGATATATTTTGCAAGATTACTCATAAAGTCAGTTAACTGATCTTGATATTGCGGGATCTGGCTTCCAAACTGGATTGCTGCGCTGGCAACTATTACTCCAAGAATCAGGACTATGAAGGCAAATAACAGAATTGCCAGAAAGACACTCAGTCCCCCGGGAATTCCTTTTTTCTTAAGCCATCGGACAAGCGGAGTAAAGATCAGTGCGATAAATACAGAGAAAAAGAAGACTGTAAGTATTGGAGCAATCTCCCGCATTCCAATTGTCAGGATAACCGCAGCTGTACTGTAAAGTAAAATCCTGGCTGGTATCGACTGATTCTCCATATCCATATAATGCCCCACCTATTCTTTATACCCTTTAATTAACATTAGTGGGAACAGTTATTCCTAATTATCTAACTGTATTTATCTCCTTCGATAGCGGAAAGCTCCAAGAAGTCTGATAATGCAGTAAATCACTTCAAACCCAGGACATTCCATTAGTTTTTTCTTTCTGCTTAGGGTATGTTCTATATTGGCTGCCATATCTCCAGTATTATTTTCTTGGTATTTGGTTTCAGGTTCTGGCAATATTTCAACCACATTTTCTTTTGTCGCAAGCTTGCCTGTTATTGCAAAGGGCGAGAATCCTGGGGTTTCGGCTGTGAAATACAGGTATTTGTTATCTTCACTGAACAGGGTGGCTGGAATTTTGTTCCATTTCTTCTCATTGTACCTGTTAAGAGTAATTGAAGCATGGTTAATTCTGTGATCCAAAAATGTCATGCTTTCCTCGGTAAATAGACTATTTCGGGAAACCGTGCAATTTGCAGTTACTTCAGAGAATTTTGTAACCTTTTTTTCAGGACAAATATTCAAACATTTACATTGAATCGTCTGATTGTGTACTACTCCTGTCAGCACGGAAAACATAAATTGTTACTAAAAAAGTCGGTGTTCATCTCGAATAAATAACTTAGTAAAAATAAAGATTAAGCATTTTTATTGGCAATTATATCAAATTTTAACAATATTGGACAATCTAATTATACAAGAATAACATAATTAAATATAACTTTTAAAGTATTTATCAACGAAGGCTATTAATCTTTATTATGTGGAGAGTTATATGAACAAAAAAGTTCTTCGCAATACTGTTGTATTTATTGTCCTTGTTATTCTCAGCGGATGGATAGGTTTTCTTGTAGACTCTACCCTTCCCGAGCAACCAAAAGGTGATTCTCCTGGTATGGGGATATGGTTGGTATTGCCTATGTTGACTGCAGTTGCAATCACCATATTCTCAAGGGGTAATTGGAAAGATTTCGGTTTCAAGCCGAATTTCAAAGGAAACATAAAATGGTACTTGATTGCTGCTTTGATTTTTCCTGTTGTAACAGCGGCTGTTCTGATAATCGGAGTTACAACAAAATGGATTGACTTATCAACCTTTGATTTCAGACCTTTAGTTTTGGTGTTTTCCAGTACTCTGTTATTTAATTTTATTAAAAATATTTTTGATGGAGCTCCTTTACATGGTTATCTAACTTCACAACTCCTAAAATTAGATCTTAATGATTGGAAGATATATCTCATTGTTGGCGGTCTTTGGGGAATCTGGCATATTCCATATTACCTGATCTTTTTACCTGAAACCGATATTCAAGCAGTTTTACCTGTCAATCGAACTATATTTTCTATTTTTATGACTATAACGATTGTATTCTGGGCGGTGATGTTTGTTGAGCTTTATAGGATAACAAAATCAATTTGGCCGGGTATTATACTGCATATGGTAGAAGATTCGCTAATAAATCCTTTAGTTATATCAGGTTTTATCAGCATTGCAGCAGGAAAAGAAATTCTTATTTCACCAATCTTTGGTATTATTACTACAATTCTTTACTTATTAGTTGGACTTGGAATAAGAGCTTATAGAAAACAGGCAAGTCAAATAATGTTTAGCGAAATAAAGGAGGAAAGAAGTTTTCCCAATTAAAAAAAGGAAAGAATTGTTTATCCTTTAATTGTTTATCCTTTAATTTTTTTCAAGTTTTCTATTTAACAGATCCAGACCTTTTAACTCTTGCACGAGCAGTTTCAGCTTTTGCTTTAGCTCCCTTACTTTCTGACAGGTCAGCTGCTATTTTAAAAGCGTTTTCTGCTCCTTTAGGGTTACCAAGACTCAGTAAAACCCTTCCTTTTTCATACCAGGCTTCAGGAAAGTTAGGTTTCTTCCTGAGTGCCATTTCAAAAGCATGCAGGGCTTCTTTTTCAGAGCCGGTTTCAAAAAGTATTTTTCCTCTGAGATGCCAGGCCTCTGCATTCTCGGATTTTTCCTCAAGGGCTTTTTCAAAAGCTTCTCTGGATTTTTCAAGTTCTCCGAGCTTTAAGTACAGTTTGCCTTTCTCAAACCAGATATCTGCATCCTCAGGATTTCTTTTCAGGGATTTTTCAAATTCCTTCAGTTTCTCTTCACACTTACGCACCCGAACAAGCACAGCTTCCTTCCCCTCCCAGGCATTTTTCTGTACCGGGTTTAGGGATATAGACTTCTCGAAAGCTTCAAGTGCCTGCCTGAGATGCTCGAGCTTTACCAGTGCAAACCCGGAATTGGTCCAGAGCCCTGGATGATTCGGGTTTATCCTGGAGGCACTTTCAAACGTTTCAAGAGCCTCTTCATAGCGTTTGAGTTTTAGCAGGGTGTTTCCTCTATGAAACAGGGCTGGAAAATGCCTGGGGTTTTCTAAAAGTACCATATCGAAAGCTTCAAGTGCAAGCCTGAGCCTGCCCTGCCTGTAAAGAATCACTCCTTCCTCATAGAGGCTCTCTGTACTTTTCAGGTTACTTTTTTCCGGGTCCTCGCCTTCAAGATAGTTTTTCCTAAGTCCGGTTTCTGAAAGGTATCTGAAATCCGGGGATGTTTCCGAGCCAGGCCTTGAATCGAGATATATGAATTCTTCTTTTGGCACAAAAGCCTTACAAATCCGTTCTGGCTCAACTTTCCGGTTTGTAATAATGCAGTATCCATTAACATGCTTGGAACAGACCCCACAGCAGTAGATTCTTTTTTCCAGCCGGTATCGAATCTGGTCAAGCTCAGTTGTAACTAGCCCCTCGTTCAGCCGTGCTTTGAACGTTTCGTACGGAATGTTTTTAATTTTGATATAGACTGTTGAAGGTGCAGGTGGATCCCATTCTGGAGGGCTTGAGGTCAGTTTTTTGCAAGTCATAGTTCTGGTATGGATTCTCCTTGTGGAGTTTTTTTTCTTTTTACTGGAAATTTTTCGTTTTTTGGAAGTTTATTTTTTACTGGAAATGTTTTTTCTTTATTGGAAACATTTCTTTATTGGAAACTGCGTATTGAAATTAAATGCTTATCTCAAGTTACATATTTTATTGTAGATTAAATCTTTTATTGTGTCCCATTATCGGAGGAGTCGGTCTCCGAGGTGGAATCATTGAGTTCTGTCTCATTATCTGTTGAGGGCTGTTCTTGCGCTGAAGTTGACGAGCTGGAATTAGAAACTGTTTTTTGGGACGAAGATGCAGAAGATTCCTGTACGAGTACGATTTTGGTAGCTTCCGTGCTTCCAAATTCATTTGTGGCTGTCAGGGTATAAGTCGTGGTTTTACTGGGGGATATACTCTGGCTTCCAGTTAAACTTACGGTTCCTATGCCGGGCTCGATTGATACTTTTGAAGCCCCAGATACACTCCAGGTTAAACTTGAGCTCTTTCCTTCCTCAAGAGTGTCCGGATTTGCATTAAACGAAACGATAGATGGCAGTTTTTCTTGAGATGTCTGACTTTCCTGAAGTGACGAGTCATCTTGTGATGCCTGATTCCCTTTCGATGTTGAATCCTCTTCCGATGTTGAATCCTCTTTCGATGTCGAATTCTCTTCCGATGCCTGATTCTCCTGAAGTGATGAATCATCCTGTGATGCCTGATTCTCTTTCGATATCGAGTTCTCTTCCGATGTAGGA
Organism: Methanosarcina barkeri str. Wiesmoor; assembly: GCF_000969985.1. GTDB lineage: Archaea > Halobacteriota > Methanosarcinia > Methanosarcinales > Methanosarcinaceae > Methanosarcina > Methanosarcina barkeri_B. The sequence goes on from NZ_CP009526.1 coordinate 2,088,128, forward strand.
TTTTCCTTAGTCGATGAACTCTTCTGAGATGTCAGGCTTTCTTCCGAAGACTGAATATTTGATGTGGAAACGTTTTCGGAGGATGCAATATTTTCCTCAACTGCAACAGTACAGTAAGCTGTATCTTCTTTCTCGCCATTTGAAGCTGTAAGTTTATATGTCGTAGTGCCGGCAGGAGACACGGTAAATGTTCCGGTGGGCTCTGTAACTCCTATATCAGGTTCAATGGTAACATTCGAAACTCCGGAAACGTGCCAGTTGATGACTGCACTCTCGCCTGGTGTGATGGAATCAGGGCTTGCATCAAATGAGCTGATGACAAGAGGCTCTTGAGATTCATTATTAACCGTAATCGTGCAGAGCGCTACTTTTTCATTTCCTTTGCCAGTCGCTATCAATTTATAGGTTGTAGTCTCGGGAGGGGATACAGAAATGGATCCGTTTGAACTTACAGGGCCTATACCAGGCTCTAGTGTAATGTTGTCAGCTCCAGAAACGTCCCAGTTCAAAACGGAAGATCCACCAGGTTCGATAATTTCAGGACCTGCATCAAAATTGCTAATTCCTACTGCAGCTGCAGGAAAAAGAGCTTTTAGAGCAATGGCTATACTCAGTATAGTACCTAATAATTTTAAAAATTCTGGCAATGAGTTCCACATTGACTTAATATTTTCCCAGATTGAATTATTACTGTTCTTTTTATCCATAATCAGACTCCGTACAACCTATAAATTAAAACAAACAACCATGTTTAGTAGGTCGAAAAACAATCTTTTTCAGGAAAGTTTACCTGAAATGTTACGCCACACATCAGATTCTTTTTTAAATTGTAGTTGATATATATTTCATAGTTTAATAATATATATATTTATTAATTTTGGGATATATTTCCAGGGAGTTAGAAGAAAAGATCAAAGTTAAGGATTAAAGTTAAGGATTAAAGTTAAGGATTAAAGTTAAGGATTAAAGTTAAGGATTAAAGTTAAGGATTAAAGTTAAGGATTAAAGTTAAGGATTAAAGTTAAGAGTTCAACTTAAAAGTTCAACTTGAAAATTTTTCAATTTACTGTCAAATTAAATCAATGTTATAAACAAAAGTCTGTAAGTTAAGTTACTTATATTCGCTGCCTAATATATTATTTAAAAAACCGTTATTCTGCTAAAGTTAAGGATTTAAGTTAAGAGTTCAACTTAAAAGTTCAACTTGAAAATTTTTCAATTTACTGTCAAATTAAATCAATGTTATAAACGGTTACTTATATTCGCTGCCTAATATATTATTTAAAAAACCGTTATTCTGCCATTGATGATAAAAGGATGGTTATATGACCTCTTATTGCAAGAAAACCCATGGAGTTCCGGCGTTATTTTCTTTTTTCATTCCTGGTCTGGGACAGCTTGTAAAGGGACAAGTATCCAAAGCAGTTGGTATCTGGGTAGCCCTGCTAATCAGTCTGTTTATGAGCGTCATCGGAATCGGATTCTTAATTGGAATGGTTGTCTGGATAGCACAGATCTACGACGCCTATAATGCATGAAAAACAGGTTAAGAAACTTTTATTATAGATGTTTAATTCTTTTTTGAGAATGTTTAATTCTTTATATAGAATATTTAATTTTTTTTATAAAATGTTTAATTCTTTATATAGAGTGTTTAATTCTTTTTAAAAGGTCTATTTTTAGAGAGGGATTTTTAGAGAGGGACTGTTTAAAAGGAAAAGATTTTTTATGTTAAAGGGAAAGGTCTTTTTATGTTAAACTATTTATATTCACCTCCTTATTAAGTACTTAAAGAAGGTAAGTTCTATGAACTATTGCAGAACACACGGAATTCCAGCCTTATTTTCATTTTTCTTCCCTGGCCTGGGCCAGCTTGTAAAAGGACATCTTTTCAAGGCACTGGGCATCTGGATAGCCTTCATTATCACAGGGACAATGCATATTTTCGGGGCTGGATTTTTATTATGGCCAATTATATGGGTCTGGCAGCTCTACGATGCCTATAATGCCTGAATAAAAACATACTTGAAGCAATCTTTAAAGGATAATTTTGAAAGGATAAAACGAGTGTATAGTAAGCTAAGTTACTTAGCTATACATCAAAATTTTTCTAAAACTCAGAGAATGTAATTCTATATTGTAACTATTCAATGTATATTTAGCGTCGTTCCTTGAGCGCCGCGAGAATACCCTCTAAAACCAGTAAACCATTCTTTCTTATTGTGGAAATATATGCACTAATTCTGCAGAAAGCTTTCGTTTTCCTCGTCTTTCAGGATTTAGAGAAGGTGGATTTTCTTCAATTCCTTCCGCGATTACAGCATTGAACCTTTTTTCTAATGCCTTAACTTGTTCAAAATCCAGATCTTTGATCTGCCCTTTGCACTCATCAGTATACTTTTTCATTTCAGATAACAGCTCATTCATATCTTTAGTCTATTGCTGTTTATAATTCTCTTTAATTCCAGTAAGGGAAGAAAACGGTTCATTTTATATCCAATTTTTCTTCGGAAAAAGGAAAAATTGTGTAGCCTTAACAAGGCTACCTGAATAGTTACTTTTATTCTTTAATTTGAGTATTGGTTCGGTTCTCTCAGTAATCTATCTTATTCTCGGACTCTTCCCATGCTTTAAAAGCCTTCAAGGCCTCTTTCCTTAGGAGCTGCCGGAACTCTATATTTCTCTCCTGAAGAGGGCGTGCGATCTCACTATAAATAAGAGAATCTGCAAAGCCAATTTTTTGAGCGTCAGATGCTGTATTGGCAAAAACGACTTTACCAATTCTGGCCCAATAAATTGCCCCAAGGCACATTGGGCAGGGCTCACAGGAAGCATAGATAGTACAGCCGCTGAGATCAAAAGTCTCGAGTTTCCGGGCTGCTTCTCTTATTACATTTATCTCGGCATGGGCCGTAGGGTCATTAAGTGCAGTAACCATGTTGCAGCTCTCTGCAAGGATTTCCCCGTTTCTGACGATTACTGCCCCAAAAGGGCCTCCTCCTTTCTTGACATTCTCAAGGGAAAGTTCGATTGCCCGTTTCATAAATAAAAAATCATTATCTGACATTTTTGATCGCTCTTATGGTCTTATCTTCTCGATATTTTTATTCAAAAGTACACAGTCCCTCTTTGAGAAGTAACTATAATTATATATTTATAAATAGACTGGTTTTACAGGAAAATCCTTAAGTATAGATTTATTCAATAATATCAAACGATTATTAAACAATTGTTAAAGATTAAATAATTCAGTTGGAGTGAGAAATTTGGCAAAAAAGCAATTTACTGCTGACGAAGCAAAAACAGTTGGGGAACAGATTGGAATAAAATGGGATAAGTTTGATGTTGACCAGTTCCGCAGAGGTATGGATGTCGAGCTCGAACATGGAACCCAGGATCCCTTAACAAATGTTACTAACGACGATCCCATAATGACAGGAAAAATCGCCCTGGCTCATCTGAACGAATTTCCTGATTACTATGACAGGTTGGAGGAAATGGAAGAAGAAGCTGAGAAATTCTGGGAAAATAAGTAAATACTGAGCTTCATAATCTTGTTTTTATTTTTTACTTAATAATTTTATTTGGCATGAAAATCCGTGAAAATAATTCTCTTCACGTACACTCTCCTTCCTTTTTTTTCATTTAGAATATAACTAATAGAATTACTTTTATCAACTCACATTTTAATAATTCGATTCTTTACACTATTGAAAGTTGCTTGCATCATAGTACCATACAACTTTCGGAATCAGACACCATTTTTGGAACCAGATACCACCATCTCTTCATGTTTATGGGTCTTACCTCACTATATCTTCATATACCAGCTTGTGCCATAGCCAGAGCATATGGCGAGCTACAAAACCCTTGTGAAAGATGTCATCAAAAAAGCTGACGTCCTTCTTGAAGTAATAGATGCCAGGTTTCCTGACGAGACCCAAAACAGCGAAGTTGAACGCGAGATAATCCGCTTGAACAAACCTTTCATTATAGTAATTAACAAATCCGACCTTGTATCAAGAGAAAAACTTGAAAAAACCAAAGCCCGCCTTTTAAGAATTGCACCTGTAGTTTTTGTTTCCAGCAAGGACAGGTCAGGAACAACGATGCTGAGGCATCAGATCCTTGAGTCGGCTGCTATAAAAGCCGGTATAAAAGGGCAGGATATCCTGGTAGGCACTCTGGGCTATCCCAATGTTGGCAAATCTTCAGTAATCAACGGCGTTACAGGCCGACACCGAGCAAGCACGTCTTCTGTATCCGGCCACACGAAAGGCGTCCAGCATGTGAATGCAGGCTCACACATTATGTTTATCGATACTCCTGGAGTGATTCCCTTTGATGAAAAAGATGAGTATCTGCAGGGCCTGCTCGGAATCAAGGATGTAACTCATCTTAAAGACAAGATCGGTGTCGCCCTGAAGATAATTGAAAAAATGCTTTCCGAAAATAAAGTGTCTCTTGAGTCCTTCTATAGTATCACAATCAAAGATGAGACTGCCTATGATGCACTTGAACTGATAGGCAAACAGTGTAATTTCCTGCAAAAGAAAGGTGAAGTGGATGAAAACCGGACTGCTACCAGAATAATCAATGACTGGCAAAACGGGCTACTGCTTATATAAGAAAATTGAATGAGCTTCTGATCAAAGAACAAATTTGTCCAGGTTCCAGGTTACAGTTTTTCCAGGGAGCAGGATCACATAGAAAGGCTCTGTTTATCCTGAACTTGGACGAGATTGTTCCGTAAATATCTCCGGTATAGAATACGATATTTTTAGTGAATGGTGACAGGCAGGATGAACAGGCAGGACGAACAGGCAGGACGAACAGGCAGGACGAACAGGTAGGGCTAGAAGGCTCGGTTTCACCTCATTTCTCTGAAGCGATTTGCAATTTTTCCAGGCAGACCATCCCGGTTTTTCTCATTAACCACCAAAACCTCAAATTCTCTCCTCATCCTCTGAACCAGCTGGTGACTGCTTGACCGATGCAGCACTGCAAGAACAGGTTTATCGGATTCCAGGACTACTTTAACTGCCGAAACAAAAGCTTCGGATTTGAGCTCCATGGTCCCGACCTCATCGATGACTATCAGGTCACAGTCCATGGCGCTCCTGAGAGCATTTGCCCCGATTTTTTCAAGGTCTTCCAGGTTAACGTGATATTTTCCAACCCTCGGCCCACTTTCTCTGATGCTTCCCAGGACTCCAGTTTTTCCAGTAGCAAGGTCCATGATCGAAAAACCTTCCCTCTGTCCTTCTTTCCGGATTTCTGCAGTCTGGATGCCGCCTATTTTAAAGCCAGGCTGATCAGCAAGTTTTTCAGCAGCTTTTGCCACAACTGTTGATTTTCCAATACCCGGAATACCAGTTACTGCGATTCTCAGCATGATATCTTTCGTCCCCCATTGTTTTCCCATTTCCCAGAAAAATATAACTTGATTTTACTTAAATTAGCCAGCAGTGAGGTTTTTACATTGAGCTCATCCCAAAACTAATTTTATTTTCACATAAAAAGAGTTTCAGAACCTTCTATGATCTTAAACTCGATTGTTCATTAGGAATTTGAAATTCAAAGAAGCGATTTTGAGTTTTGGGATAAGCTCGTTGATTATATAAATGATTGCAGAATATACAAAAAGAATATACAGAAATACACATCAAAAGCTTCTATTAATCTAACCTGTAAATATATACGGGGGTTGAAATCATGACTACAGACCAAGAAATTCTTGCCAGATTACAAGAGATCGAGAAGAGAATGGAAAAGATGGAAGTTGCACTCGAAAACATAAACAATATCCTGAAAAAGGTCGAGCAAAATACCTATTTCGGGTGCTATATGCCGGAGGAGAAGATGGAGTGAAGAGATAAAGAGAGAGCTTATCCCAAAACCAGCTTTATACTTAAAATTGATAAAAGTTTCAGAACAATTCCCTGTGATCAAAACGTGATCAAAAACTCATTGATTATTCTGAATTCCAGATTCGGATAAGTAGTTTTGAGTTATGGAATAGGCTCAGAGATAAATTTATAAATTTTCCAGATATTACTTTTTTGAAGCCCCTCTGTTGAATCGGTTGATGTTGTTCCGAGAAAGAAAAAAGGTGTCTTAAGATTGTTTTTGTCCCGCGTCGAGAAGCGGCTGGAAATTACCGGCTTTGATTGAATGAAAGCTAAAATTTTTTCCGTCCTGAGATAATTGAGGTAAAATATCGGGTTTTTGGCAGGAGATAGCTTTTTTTCTATTTTACTATGAATTCATTTTTTTCAGTCTGAGTTTTATTAATTCCAGGTGAATCTCTAGATGACATATTTGATTCAACGTATTGGAATTTGACAAAAGGAGAATATATCCTTAATGCCATGTATGACACCACCTCTCCATATGAAGATATAAAAAGCCCTATGGATTGGTAGGACAAACTCCAATAATGTAACAATAATTGTGGAGTGAATTACAAGGGCTCAGTTCTTTACTTAGCGTCTGGAACTTGAGCATATTGTCACTAAGGTTATGGAAGACTGATCTGAAACACAGATTATTTATAAAGAGAATGTAAGAAGGGCTTTAGCCGCTTGCACCCAGCTAAGAAAAAGCAAAACCGTACGTATACAGGATATCTAAAGTTCTCAGCCAGCTCGTCTAAAGATTATTCCCAACATAGTCAACTTTTCTTTTCCTCTTTTCTCTGGGAAAGACCGCTCTGAGAAACAATTCTCTTGACCCGAAGACCACTTTTTATTTACTGGTAATTATAAGCGCAAAGATAGAATGTAAGATACTCAAAGATACCAATAGGTGAGAGGTTTACAGACAGTAATGTTAGTGAGCTGTTACCCAGAATCATTAGTGAGCTGTTACCCAGAATCACAAAATCATTTATACAAATAATTGATGGCTGATACAGAAAGGCTTTAAAAACACTCGAATCGTATGAAGGGAAACTTTCAACTACGGTTTCTGGGGGAGAAAGGAGGGGCAATAATCCTCCCGACTTGCCCGACAAATAAAACTTAAAGCTACTTCTTATCAGTCAAGTAATATTAGGGTATAAGGTGAAGGTGCAGTATTATTTAAGGGAAATTTCTGTAGTGGAGTGTTGAGTCTATCGAGGGTTTTATCCATCCTGATACCAAGTCCCATAAGACATGGCCTGCGGAGAGTTGGATGATGGCATGGCCCTTTATCCCTGGCGCAATTTACATTTGAGTAGTCGCTTGTTGCACACCATGTGCACATGCCTGGAAAGGTTGCAAGAGCAGTATTATAGCCAAGGGTCCAGGCAAGTTTTTCAAGCTCCAGGACTCCGGGCTGAATTATCTCTTTACGGTCTTTCATTATTGTTTTCATGTTGTTCTGGAACTGTTGTTTTACAGTCTCGTCTTTGGGAGGTTCGACGGAGTATTTCAAGAAATTCTCACTGGCTTCCCGGGAAAAAATATTATCTGATTTCCATTCGACAAGAAGAGTCCATTCGTAATCTGCAAGCATCTTTTTAAACTCATCTACTGTAGGGACGAAGGGAGGGCACACTCGGCTTCCATAACCGTTGCATCCGAAAATGCACTTTAAAACAGTTCGGTCTTCAACCACGATGTCCACTGCTGGAATGAGCCTTATGTTACTTGCCCCCAGTTCTTTTGCTTTTTCTTCCAGTTTTCTGTAGTTTTCGTCGTTTATCATACTTTTACTCCTTATTTCAAAAGCCTGATAGTTTTGCGATATAATGTGATCACAAAGTAATGGGAAAACAGATTTTATTTGCATTATTTTATTTACATCAGTACTGCGATTGTGCTGCGATTGTGCTGCGATTGTGCTGCGATTGTACTGCAATTCTGAAATAGTTCATAAAACTTGACTTTTGAACTGATCCGCAGATCACGGATTTTCTTTGGAAATGAGGAACCGATTTTGGAATCGAAGCACTAAGAAAAAGGAAAGACAATCTTTACTTTGTTTTTGCAAAGTAAAGAAATGTTCAGATTTTTCATTTTTATGATTTTATTTATATAGGAATTACCTAACTTTTTTCACTCTTTCTTTGCTTTCTTCTGCAAGCATTCTTCCGCAAGCATAACTTTCTTACCGCAGAGATCACATGTTCCTTCGTCAGTAATACCTGGCTGCCTTGGAGCCTCTCCTCCACAAATTCCGCACTTTACCATGAAGTCACCTCCTTTTTTTCAATTTTGGGCGCCCTTTGTATATTAATTATACATCAGTTATGATTATATACTTAATCGTCATTAGAATGTATTAAGTGTGTTGGTATGACTCTGAGAGTTAAAAGAAGATACAAAAATAAAGTTAAAACTTTAAAAACGAACGAAAATAAATTTGTGGAGTTTAAGAATGGGAGTAGAAAATGATATTAAAGAAAAATATCCTGTAAGCCCAGTAGCGTCAGAGGATCAGAAAATAGCAGAAATGAAAGCTGTTAGGGAGAAACTTTCCGAGATACATAATGACATTAAGAAAATAATTGAACGTTCAAACAAACTTTACTTCGAAGCTGCTCTTGAAAGCTCAAGACGTGAGTATTCGAGTACTATTCTTAATCATCTCCTCGAAGACATAGAAACTGGACTTGAACGCAATATGGTGAAAAAGTGCCCTGAGAAAATAAATTGCACTTCAGCGTTTACGTCTCTCCTGCAGCAGAATGCAGAACTCATTAAACATGGTAAAGTCGATGACAATCTAATTTCGAACAATAGAAAAAAATTAGATGAATTAAGATGTGGAGCTCCTTTTAGTAAATGTGAGCAGTGTTTTTCTGAAGTTTCAAGCCTCTTCACTAAACAGGTCAATCTTATGCGTTCTATGCGGATTTACTCAGATAGCCAGGAGCACAAATCCAATATTTCGTCCATAAAAACTGATACCATTATGAGTGAGATACTGGAACCGATTTCAAATAACCATCGTCTGGAAATTCTAAAGGCAGTTTCATTCGAAATGAAAAGTTTCTCTGCTTTCTCTGAACTGACAAGCCTTAGAGGAGGAAACTTGCTTTTTCACCTTCAGAAACTTTTAGACAACGGTTTGATTCTGCAGATGCATGAAAGAGGCGATTATATGATTACTGATAAAGGATTAAAAATTCTACAAGGCTTACAAGAAATCTATTCTTCACTCCAAAATTCACCGATACAGAATACAGAAGATATTCTTCAGGAAGAGAAAAAAATCAAGATTTAATTCTTTAATTCCGACCTGCATGTTTCCCAGAACCATGGAGAGAAAATAATATATACTTCGAACTTGTCAGGGGAAGTATGCTGGTTACTTCTTCTCGCAAACCTTCTGCAAGAACCAGGACACTTTGCAAGTTGCTTTCGCGGTTTATAGCTGGCAGATGTATGACGCGCGGAAAAATGGGCATGCAGGAACTTCTGGAGTTTGCGGAGGGTGGGCCTCTCATAGTCATAGGAGAGTACCATGGAAATCCTGGGGAACTCAGCTTTTACGACGAAGCCGGAGAGCTCCTGTTCTCACTCAGGTTTACGGACTGGTACTCTAAGGAACTTGATTCCTATTGGTTTTCCGGTATCGAACCCAAGCTCGCAGGTCAGGGAGAGATTGCTGAAGCTTTTAAGGTTTTTTTCCATTTTCAAAGGGTTGAAAATGATAAAATTGATCAACTTCCCCCAAGTTCCACTTTAATAGTGGTTGGGGAAAATGATATAGATTTTATGGGCAGTGGGAAGTCCCTTTTTAAGCTTAATCTCCGAGGTTTTAAAAAGTACTGACCTCTAAACCCTTATATTTAAAGCAGAATTTTATAACTAGATTTTTTATGATAAGAATCTTTTATGATAAGAATCTTAAGGAAATTCTCATAGGAAGTTGGAAACCTATTTTTTCCTTACTTACCTCAATACATACAAAGAAAATTTACCAGGAGGGATTCCTTGAAACTTTTCTCAGAATTTATTTTTGAAACTGAAACTGCAGAAACGATCTACAGGGCGCTCCTGCCCGAACTCGATGACAACTTTTCACAAAGGTCTGCAATAGACCTGTCTCTTGAGGATGCAAATAAGCTGGTACTCAGCGTAAAAGCTGAAGATGTGGTTTCTCTGCGTTCAGCACTGAATACCTGGTTCAGGCTTATCCAGATTGCACAGGAAGTCCTTGAAACCACATATGAAGTCAGTTGTTAGTCCTCCAACCCTTTTCAAAAAAGGCTTGACCGAAAACCTCAGCAACGGCGAGATCAACATCGTAATGGTTGCTTCTCAACGACTGCAGAATAACGCTTGTGTTCAAAAGAGCTGGTTTACAAATACGGACGCAGATGTTTTCTTTTTTATGTAGTTGTGAACTACCACTCATCTAAAGACTGAGTGGCTTCTTGGTTCATTCCTCCCTCTATTGAGGGCAAGTCCCCAAGCTCTTCCCCGCGTTCCGCAGGTGTTATAATCCAATTAGATTTTGATCTATGAGAGCAAATTTCTTGATATTGATAGCGGCATTTATATCTCTATCATGTTTTGTTTTACAGTCTGGGCAAGTCCATTCTCTATCTTTTAATGTCAAATATGAATTATGATATCCACAAACATGACATACTTTAGAAGATGGTTCAAATTGCCCAATTCTCAGGATGGTTTTTCCGTACCATTCAGCTTTATACTCTAGTTTTGTTACAAAACTGCTCCATGCGGAATCACTTATAGCCTGTGCCAAATGATGATTCTTGACCATTCCTTTAACATTCAGAGTTTCCAGAGCTATTGCTTGGTTTTCGCTTATGAGTTTAAAAGAGAGTTTGTTCTGGAAGTCGTTCCTCTGATTAGTTATTTTGTCATGTAGTACAGCAAGCCTATGTTTGGCTTTTACCCTGTTCTTAGAACCTTTCAGTTTCCTTGATGCTCTTTTTTGAAGAACCTTTAACCTGTTCAAAGAGTTTTTCAGGTAGTTAGGATTCTCAATCGTTTCTCCTGTGGAAAGTATAGCAAAATCCTTAATCCCGACATCTATACCCACTGTAGTAGATTCTGAATACTTCTGTTTTGTAGGAAGTTCTTTTCCATCTTCAACAAGGATACTAATGTAGTAATGTCCTTGACATGTCCTTGAAACAGTAGCTGTTTTAAGCTCGCCCTCAAACTTCCTGTGAAAAACTGCTTTAATTGGTTCTATTTTAGGGAGCTTGATAGTGTTTTTTTCAAAGTCTACGGAGTAGTGTTGAGGTACAGGAAAAGATTGAATTGGGTTTTTCTTAGATTTGAACTTAGGAAAGCCGTTCTTCTCTCGGAAAAATCGAGTGAAGGCAGACTCAACCTGCTTAGTCATTCTCTGCAATGATTGAGAATTGACTTCTCCTAACCATTCATTAGAAGCTTTCAAGACAGGAAGCTTTTTGTTTAAGTCAAATCTGGAAATTGATTTTCCTGTCTGTTCATAAGTTTTAATTTTCTGATCAAGTGCCCAATTGTAGACAAATCTACAGCTACCTATATGCTGATTTAATTGAACAGCCTGCGTAGTTGTAGGATAGAGTCTAAATTTGAACGCTTTCATCATACAGGGTAGTATATGATTTAACAACATATATACTTTTTGGTAAATAGGAAAAACGAGACAAGGAATCATAGCAAATTTTTGTTAATGTATCATATTATCTTTGTTTGCAAATACCGAAAAGTCGCACTTGAACCGATTAGCGAAGAAATTAAACAAATTATGTATGACATTTCAAAAGAGTCAAATTTTGAAATTATTGAAATGGAAACAGACAAAGACCATATTCATTTATTGATTAAGAGTGAACCAAAAGTTAGTGTTTTATCTATTGTCAGAAAATTAAAACAATAATCTACGAACGGGTTATGGAAAACACAAAAAGAATATCTGGAAAAGTATTATTGGGGTGAAAATACGTTATGGAGTGAGGGATATTTTGCGTCTACAATCGGAAATGTTAGTAAAGAGGCGGTAGAATATTATATACGAAATCAGGGGTGAAGTTGACGCTTATATCCCCTAAGCTAAAGACTTAGGGATTTTACGCTTCTTCATATAAATATCAGGTTAATCTTTTCTGCGTCTGTCAGATTATAGCAAAAATTCGGACAATTGTCAAAATTCTAAAAAGTATGCGAATCCCTATGAGTAATAGGTGGAAAATGAGAATAAAACTAGACATCAAACAAAAAAAATAATGAGATTTCGTTTAAGCTCGTTTAATTCCGGCAAGCAAAAAGAAAAATTATTCAAGCACTGCGGAATTTATATTAGGGCTGGAGGTTCGCTTCAATTCATTTCAACATATTAAACCTCTTTATAAGCTCTTTCTTCTGAGCATTTTCTGCCTTTATTTTTCACGTTTTTAGTAGCTATGTGCTCCGGATTTTTTGGATTTAGGGCCTTTGTTTGGCCTGAAAGCCCGTTCCGGGCACTTCTTGGAATCGGTTTTCCCGCGCACTTCAAAACCCAGGCTGAAACATTCGCCTTTTAGCTCATCAATAGCCGTATAGAATCTACAATCTTGGCATGTAGGCATTCGGATTACTACCTCCAGTTATATGAAGGCCACCTGGTCTTAGTCCCAGAGTGTTTGCCCGGATACAACCTCTGAAGCAAGAGATCGTTTCTTTTTAGATTTCTTATGTACGGATGTATCCTCTAAATAATATGTATCTGTAAATAAAACATTTTTGGTAGACTACCAGAATGAAGATCGGGATTGAGATCCGGTCAACAGCCGGAAAATTACGATAACTAACTAAAGTTATGTATACTCATATCCAGAAAGCTTTTGCCGGTTGTTTATCACTTGCTTGCCGGTTATTTACAATTATTTTGTATTTATTTGTTGATTAGTTTGTAGCTACTTATTGATCATTTGACAGCTATTCTGGATACTAAGCTTTTTGTTAATGGTCGTGTTTGCAGAAAAGTATCTCTGGCTGGATGAACATCTTCCGAGAGCGATGAACTATTTATGGAGGAAGGAATTTTTCCGAGCTGATCCTTAAGTTAATCCTTAAGTCAAATCTCTTCGTAATCCTCAAATTCAACATCAAGCACTGGAAGATCGATTACTTTTCCTTCCCTATTATAGCATGTCCAGCTTTGACTACTATAAGGGCGGCCAACTATGATATGGCAGTTGCCTGTTTTCGAAAAGAGGAGTAGGTCAGCCTGTGAAGGACTGCGGTTCGGGCCCGGATGGCTGTGGACTGAACCTGCGGCTTTAATGTTCGGCATCATATAAAGTCTGAGAACGGCATTTGAATCACTTGATTCCGTGCCAGGTAATATAAGAACTTCAGTGATGATGCCATCTTTTTCCTGCAAAAGTCCGGCAAATTCCTGAGGAGCCATGGACTTGCTTGCCTCCAGGATAAAATTAAGAGTATCACGGGCTATTCCTTTAATTTGCATAATGGACTATTCTTTTTAAATGATATATCTTTTCTGCGGCAATGATACGGAGTGCATTAATTCTCACCGGCCGAGTTTTTCCGCAATTCAATCGATCGGGAATTTTCTAGATTGAAAAGAATGTCAGTAAACATAGAATTAAGGCAGTTAGTTCAGGCCAGTAAGTTAATGTCGGTTGGTTTAGTGGACCAGTTTCCTAATTCTAGCCAGTGGGTTTATCTACGGCCTGCGTAGACTATTACACAGGAAGGTTTATTTCTTAAAGATTAATAGGACTAAGACTTTGCTCACAATATTAAAATTATCAGAAAGATTTAGTTCTTAGAACTTACTCACATCGAACTTAATCACACTAAGGCCTTGCTACAATATCAAGTATTGTCAGGGGGTATTGAGATCAAAAATAGGCACTCAGCCTCAGAGCTGGAAACTGATCTGAAAAAGAATTCCAGAAAAGATCTGAAAATAAATTCCGAAAAAAATTTGGAAAAGAATTCAGAAAATAATCTGGAAAAGGACTCAGGACAGGGTCTGGAAAAACACCAGGAAAAAAGCGGTGATGAACACACGTCCTTATATCAGGAATCACTTGCTGTGCACCGACGGTTTGGGGGCGTACTGGAGGTTGCCAGTAAAGTCAGCCTTCAAACGATCCACGACCTCAGCGTTGCCTATACACCAGGAGTTGCCGAGCCGTGCAGGAAGATAATCAAGGACCCGGAACTTGTCTATCTCTATACCATGAAGAGAAATACTATTGCTGTCGTTACTGACGGATCGGCAGTGCTGGGGCTCGGGAATATAGGACCTTATGCTGCACTGCCTGTTATGGAGGGAAAGGCGATAATTTTCAAAGAATTTGCAGGCATTGATGCCTTTCCGATCTGCCTGGACACACAGGAAACCGAAGAAGTGATAAAAGCGGTAAAGCATCTGGCTCCTGCATTTGGGGGCATCAACCTTGAAGACATCAGCGCTCCTCGTTGCTTTGAAATCGAGGGTAGACTGCGTGAAGAACTCGATGTGCCAGTTATGCACGATGACCAGCATGGGACAGCCATTGTAGTTTTTGCCGGGCTTCTCAATGCCCTTAAAATTGTGAATAAAAAGTTAAATGAACTCCATATAGTGATTTCAGGCATGGGGGCGGCAGGAGTAGCAATTTTCCGATTTCTGGTTCGGGCAGGAGCAAACCCGGCAAGAATTCTTGTCTGCGACAGTAAAGGGCTCGTGTACGAAGGCCGGAAAAACGGTATGAACCCCGTAAAAGAGGAAGTTGCCAGGCTTACAAACCCTGAAAAATTGAAGGGAGGGCTTGAAAATGCTTTTCCGGATGCTGACCTTTTTATCGGAGTCTCTGTGGGGGGCATAGTCAATGAGGAAATGGTTCGGTCCATGGCAAAAGATGCAATTGTAATGGCTATGGCAAACCCTCTGCCTGAGATTATGCCTGATGCCGCAAAGCGAGCAGGAGCAAGGGTTGTTGCTACGGGCAGGTCGGATTTTCCAAACCAGCTTAATAACTGCCTGAGCTTTCCGGGAGTTTTTAAAGGAGCTCTCAGCACTTGTGCGAGAAAAATAACACCTGAGATGGAAATGGCTGCGTCCCATGCGCTTGCAGAGGTTGTAACACTAAACGAACTTTCTGAAGATCGCATAATTCCTGATCCCCTTGACAGACGTGTAGTGCCTGCGGTTGCAAAAGCTGTTGCAAGTGCATCACTTGAAAGCTGTGTTGCAAGGAAAAGTCATGAAGATATGGCCTGAGAGAACAAAAATTCGGTTAAAAGTCCGGTATCCGGACAAATTTTCTGTCTTTTTCTGTCCGATTCTTTTTTTGCTTTTTTGTCTTCTCGCCTTTTTTGCCTTTCTTGCCTTTTTTGCCTTTCTTGCCTTTTTTGTCTTTCTTGCCTTTTTTCTTTCCTGTCAGAAGTCCTTGAGTATGATGTTATCAGGATTGTTTCTTTTCTCTTTCTCTTAATTTCAGGCTCACAGGCTAATCTTTAAGACCAATTTTGTGTTCTTATTCTTTCTCTTAATTTCAGGCTTACATATCAATTATTAAGACCGATCTTTAAGACCAATTTTCAAGATCAATCTTCTGAACTATTGCTTCACAAATAATTTGAACGTAAATTACATATTTTTGTTGTCAGGAAAATCGAGGGAATGGAATGAACTGCAATGAACTGAGAACTGTCTAAACTATTTTTTATGGGAGATGTGGACTTGAATTTAAAGTGATAAGTGAGTGCACAGATGATAGCTGCGCCATAGGCTGTGCCGGTGATATAGACTGCTGTGGCGAGCCAATGAAATTGAAAGAGTAAGAAATAAAAAATGGAAAAGCAATAAGATAAAAGAGTGAAATAAAAGAGTAGCAAATACATTTTCAGTAGATACGAAAAATGAGTCAAAAAGGACTGTATTCAAAACTTTACATCGTAATCTTTTTTTCATTAATTTTTAATAGTTTTTCACTTAGCTTTTTTATATCACAATTTGAGATATTAATTTTTATGTCATTTTCTGGACCGTCTTGCTCACAGTCACTTTACCTCCTGCCTACAAGAATTATAGCTTCCAGCTTATCTTAACTACGACTTATATTCATCGCTCACGTTCATCACTTACGAATTCCTTAATGTCCGTAATCTTTTTAAAAGATGTCTGCCGAGGATTAAAAATCCGGAATCTTCAGCTTTTCTTTTTAAGGAATAAGTAATAATACTAATTCAAAGGAGATATAATATGTCATCAGACTTGATAGATTATTTCAACAAGTCGCCCAGACTTGGCGTTCTCAGTACATCCAACACTGACGGAAGGGTCGATTCAGCTGTCTTTGGTTCGCCTCAAATGATCGATGAAAAGACTGTAATCGCGGCAACGGCTGATAACCGCACCTTTGCAAACCTCCGGAAAAATCCATATGCCTTGTATACGATCATGGAACCTGGAGATTCAATTACGGATTGGAAGGGTATCAGGGTTTATATGATACTTAAGGAGTATGGGACGTCCGGGAAGTTGCTTGATATGATCCGAAACGAGGCTGCAAAGTTCGTAGGCGAGGAAGGCGCGAAGATGATATACGCTTCACTGACCTTCGAGGTCTATGAGGTCAGGCCCCTGGTAGATTTAGGGCAGGGATGGGAGAAGTCGATCTGAATTTATAGTTTGCATAATTGAATAGTGGAAGGACTACCGATTAAGTGGGAGGATTACAGGTTAAATATTCCACTCTCATTTGTAAGCTTACAATTGATTGTTTTCCGGGTCTGTAATCCTTCCGAACTTACTCGAGAAATTACATGTCTTCATAAAATATCTAGCTTCCAGACTGGTAGAGTTAATGTTTCCTTATCAGATCAATACTTTTTTACTATTTTGATAAAGATTTTTCCAGATTAAGATACCTGATATAACTTATTGGATGTGATCAATTTGTTTCTTGTAGAGGGCCGGAAAAAACATAGCTCACCTTAAGCCTCTAGCCTCTTTAGGGAAGTTGCAAATGAAATATAGAATCTTCAGTATATCCTTTGCCGTCCGTTCCTCTTCAAATTCTGTTCGTAATTTTTATTGATCTCTAATTATTGATCTCTAATTTATATTTCTCTGGTTATTACATGTAAGTAACAAAAATCTCTTTTTAATGCTCAGAGACTTTTTTTCTATTTCTGGGTTCTTGCATGATAAAGTCAAACATTAGTGAAATTAGTGCTTGAGAACCGGGGATAATTTAACATGCATGAAGGAATGATGTGAAAAACTCAAATGTGTCATGGCGGCTCGATGCCTGAAATTTGGGAAATGCTAACTGAAGAACAGAATAAAGAAGTTGCATTAATGAAGATGGATATGAAAATCCAATGGTTGGAAATGAAAATAAGTGATATGAAAAATATGATTAAGTTAAAGAAAAAAGCCATAGAGAATATTTAAAAGTTCCAGCAAACGATGAAAAAATCAAATTTAGAGAAAATGAGGATTTTAACCGTTACGCCGGCTTATCAAGCTGCTGCTAGGAGTTTACAATCAAACCTTTTCCCAAAATGTTTTTGCTCAAGCCTTTTTTAAAAAGGGTTGTGATTATGCCGACCAAGTCGTTACTGGAGGTTTCGCTTAAGCTTGTTTTTTGAAAAAGCTTGCGTGCAAGAAACTTTTTGAAAAGGACTGTGCTTTAGTTATTTACTTCTTTTAATCTCTTCCAGTATGCTCTTCTGTGTTTCTGCAATCTCTTTTAATGTTGCATTAATCTCTGCCATTATTTCGGTTGTGTTTTTTGTTATCCTGACTTCCTTAATTTCCGCAGGGGAGCTTTCGTTTTGCTCCAATTCTTCTTCCTTCTGGAGTTCCCTTAAGAGTTGTCCCATTGCTCCAAACTCACGGCTCTGGTCATAGCTGGTTATCGTTTTATCTTCCGGATTCATGGCTTTAACAATGCTGCAAAATGTAGAAATAATTTCCGATATGTTACGGAATCTATTTTTCCAGGTTGAATCATCCAGGATTTTCAGTCTGGACTTGAATCCTGGATAATAATTCATATTTATGATTCCATTGATAAGTTTAAATAAATTTAATCATTTATAACTAAAAAAAATCTTCTTTCATTTTATAGAGTCAAGTTTAAATAGAACTGTAACATTATATTATATGGGCAGTGGGGAAAATAGCGTATGTAACGGGATCTCTCTAAATTGAATAAAACCTCTATCATGAACCCCACACCCTACAAGTTATAAAAAATACAATTTTTGAAATATTCGTATCCTCTTCATATTGAGTGGAAATTGAAAGTGAGAGATTTCCACTCAATATGAAGAGGATATGAAATGATATATAGTTTTTAATCTGTCTTTTCTTTTTTCTTGATCTTCAATCGCAGATAAAAGCAACAGTAAAAGAATTGAATCTTCAATAAAACGTACAAGATTTTTAGGTCACCTTGGTCTTATTGTTGGAGTTTTCCGAGAACTTGAAGTTGACAAACTGATCGATGAGAAACTTCCGAAAAAACGAGATCACAAGGTTCCTCACTCCGTCTGCATCCTTGCCATGGTACTCAATAGTCTTGGTTTCATAGCAACGTCTGTACCTTTTTCCTGATTTTTTCAGGACTATTTCTATAGAAAGACTTTTTGGGGAAGGCATCACAAGAGAAGACCTGAATCAATATGCTATTGGAGAAACTCTTGACAGAATAATCGTAAAGTATGGTCCTGTAAAACTGTTTACGGAAATCACGCTTCACATTATGAACCGTCTACCTATTCCTGTCCATTGTTTACACGCTGACACTACGAGTGTCAGCGTTTATGGCAATTATGAAAATGAAGAAACTGAGTCTATTGATATTCCTTTTGGAATTCCCAAAAACGGAAGTTGGAACCTCAAACAATTTGTTTTGAGCTTGATTGTTAATCAGCATGAGATACCACTTTTCATGAACACACATTCAGGGAATGCTTCAGACAAAAGCACAATTCTGGAAGCAATCAAGTCTCTCAAATCAGCATTAAGAACTCAGCATTAAGAACTCAGCATTAAGAACTCAGCATTAAGAACTCAGCATTAAGAACTGAAAACAAAGCGTACTATGTAGCTGATAGTTCTTTTTACACTGACAATAATACCAAGAATATAGGAAAGTCATTCTGGATCAGTCGCGTTCCTGCAACAATTAATGAAGCAAAGGAGCTTCTAAATGCAAACTTGAATCTGAAGCCACTGAAAAGCGACGAGAGATACTCGTTTTACCAAACTTTTGTAGAATATGGTGGAGTTAAACAAAAGTGGGTTTTGTTACTCTCTCATAAAATAAAAGAGAAGAAAGAGGCAACTCTCAGAAGGAAGCTTGAAAAAAAGCTTGAAAAAGCAGATAAAGCTTTTAAAATATCGCATGAATTATAGTTGATGTATCTAAAAGGGGGTTAGGTACCATGAATAATACATCAAGAAAACCCTGGACTATTTCACTGGGAATTTTTACAATCTGGCTGATTGTTGTTGTGGGAGGAGGACTGCTGCAGGTTAAAGGCCAGCCCACTCAACTTGATGAACTGGTTAAAAGTCAGCTTATTTATGGAGTACTTACTGCAATAGTCTTTTTGTCTGGGGCAATTACCTATTTTAACTGGTGGGATCAAGTCGGGTGGAAAGGTCCGAATGATTCACGGAATTTGCGCCTTTTATTGTTACCGGCCATGTTCCTCTTCATCATGCTACTGATAGTTTTATTTACAGGCCTGCCACCAACCCGTGTACTCTTAATTGTAATTATAAACACCTTGATGGTAGGCATCAGTGAAGAGTTGATGTTTCGAGGTGTATTATTTCATGGGGCTTCATCATTATTTGGAATCTGGCGTGCAGTGTGGATCACAGCAATTGTTTTCGGTTCGGTTCATACGCTAAACAGCTTAATAACCGGAGACTTTAATGCAAGCGTATTCCAGGCTTTTTTTGCAGGTATGTTTGGAGTCTGGGCAGTAGCCTTGCGGGTCCGCCTCGACACAGTAATTCCTTTAATTGTCATTCACTGGCTGTGGGATTGCCTGGCATTTCTGACAGGTTCTTCTGAAGGGCTGGTGTTGTTACTCTTTTCGTTTATTCTATTCTTATATGGTATCTGGCTATTACGAGGCTTTCGCACAACCGCTGCGTCGGTTCACGTCAATAGAGTTCGGGAATAAGATACTCAAACCTAAATGTCGACCCGTCGTTTTCGCTCAAGCCTTTTTTGAAAAGGCTTGCGCTTAAGCAGTTTTTTGAAAAGACTTGATTTTCAAATACAGGTGATCACCTGACCCTACTGGAAAGGGAGCTTGTGTCAGCAATAAGTTTTAAACAGGTTTTCCAGGAATATCCAGACTTTCTCAATCGAAGGAACGAAGATCTTTTCAGCAGGAGAATGCGCATCTTTGATCGTTGGCCCAAAAGAAATCATTTCCATACCTTCATGCGCCGAACCGATTATTCCGCATTCAAGCCCTGCGTGAATCACTTCAATCTCAGGCTCTTTCCCAAATGTCTCGGTATAAACTTGCTTGCATTTTAAGATCAGTTCGGACTTCAGGTTGGGCTCCCATGCAGGATATCCGGGCTCATGTTCAACCCATGCGCCTGCAAGCTTTGAGATTGCTTCCACTTTTCCGCTAATTTCAGCCAGCCTGAGATTGTTTGAACTGCGTTGGCTTGACACGATTATTACTTCATTTCCAGCCGTCCGGACTGTTGCAAGATTATTTGAGGTTTCGACAAGCCCATGAATAGTCTCCGACATCCTGTAAACCCCGTGCGGCAGCCCCAGGATCAGTTCTAGAAGTTTTTCTTCGGTCTCTAGCGAAAAGACCCGAACATGAGACACTTCCTCTCTGGGGATCTTATCTTCTGCAACTTCAAAAATTATTTCTCTGCTAATTTCTTCAAAATTCAAAATAAGTCCAGGATCAGTTTTTGCATATTCAGCTTTAAATGCGTGCCTGATATCTGACATTGTTTCTGCGGCTTTTTCGAGTTTTTCCCCGTGGAGGGCAATAAAAGCTTCTGCAGTACTGGGAATTGCATTATGGACAGTGCCTCCGTTCAACAGGACAAGCCTTACATTTTCTATCCCAAGTTTTCCCCTGAGTTTGACCAGTGCCAGGGAGAGCAACTGTATCCCGTTTGCGCGTTGTTTGTTGATTTCAGTCCCGGAATGCCCACCTTCCAGTCCTTCAACCGAGAGCCTGAAGAACCTAAATAAATTTTCTTCTTTGAAATCAAGCAGTTCCCACTCAACAGGAAGTGTAATCTGTGAATTCTGCCCGCCTGCACACCCTATTACAAAAATGCCTTCATCCTCTGAGTCAAGGTTCAGAAGTATTTTTCCTTCAAAAAAGCCAGTTTCAAGTCCTCTCGCTCCTGTCAGACCTGTTTCCTCGTCTACCGTAAAAAGCAGCTCAAGTGGTGGATGCCCGATTTCTCCTTTCTTCCCTGCTTCTGCCATTACCAGTCCAAGTGCAAGGGCAATTCCATCATCCGCACCTATGGAAGTTCCATCTCCCCGCATCCAGTCCCCGTCGCAAATACATCTTATAGGGTCTCTGGAAAAGTCGTGTATGGAGTCTTTACATTTCTCGCAGACCATATCCATATGCCCTTGCAAGATAAGTGTGGGAGAGTCCTCATATCCAGTTGTTGCAGGGACTTTGATAAGCACATTGTTTAAGGAATCGGCTTTTACCTCAAAACCTCTGGACCGGCCCCACTCCTGCAGCCAGGTTGAAATCTGTTCTTCATGCTTTGAACGTCTCGGGATTTTATTGATTTCTTCAAAGACTTCGAGGATCTGTTGAGTTTTAGGGTGCATAGAGATCAATTTTTTTCATGGGTTGTTAATGGTTTGTTATTCAAGGTTGTTCTCAGGTGTGTTTTTCAGGGCTGTTGTTAGAGTTATTGTTAGTTGTTGTTAGGGCTATTATTAGATTGTTACTCAGGCTGCTATTAGCTTAGTTTACGGAATCACATATTTTTATAATTTATTGAAAAACATGTAGTTTGAATAAAATCACAAAGCTATATTTACTCAGTTCTGATTTTTAGGATTATATAGAATTATTTTTTTACAATATTCTTTACAATAGGAGGTCAAAGTTCCAAACTTTAAAGCTTGATGAGTAATTTGATGCCAAGCTTTCAGCATAAAAAGAGTAAGAAAAATGTGGTTGACATATCAAATTAGCTTAAAATAATCTGAGGATTGGGTTGTGAGGATTAGTTACTAAAAAGCGTAAAAAGGTAATTTTCAGTCTGGCAAGAAGAGTACTTTCGATTTTTTTTTCATATTTGAGTTTTTTTCATATTTGAGTTTTTGTCATATTGAGTTTTTATCATATTTGAGTTTTTGTCATATTTGAGTTTTTGTCATATTTGAGTTTTTATCATATTTGAGTTTTTATCATATTTGATCGGTGACCTTGCCATCCTTTAGCTTTGGTTATTTGTTTTTCGGCTTTTAGAAATCCTAAACTGTAGATTTTTATAAAAATGTTTAAAATCAAACATTGTATAAAAATCCTCTAATTTATGATATACCAGATATTTTGGAATAGGTTTGTAGCGTCAGGTTTCCGGTGTTGTATCAATATTCAAAGACTTAGCTATTCTAAGTATTTACAACCGACTTTACACGTCTTTTTGCTGCTGATGCGAAATAGATTTAAGTAAGCCTAATGGAAACAAGGTTAGAGATAATTTACACAGAGTCTTATTTTCTACTTTTTATCGTCAACACCGGGCAACCAGCGGTCCTTATAACCTCGTCGGCAACGCTGCCTAATAAAAATCTCTCAATGCCACTTTTCCCCTGTGTTCCGACAACAATTAGATCAACTTCTTTTTGTTCTGCAAATTCAGTGATTGCACGAGCTGGCCTGCCAGATAGTATGAAGGTCTCCAGATTCACACCCTGCGCAATTTCCTTTACCCCGTTGACTGCTTCTTCTCCTTCTTCTCTGATTCTTCTGTAAAGATCTTCTGCAATTGGAACTTCAATAGCAGATTTCATCAGGCTCTCGTCCATTACATAGACTGCATAGACTGTGGACCCACATGCACGGGCAATTTTTACTGCCTCTTCAACCGCAGACTTATTTTTTTCAGATCCATCAGTTGCTATCAATATTTTTTCGAATAACTTTGAACTAATCATAGATTATTTCCTGCTGGCTAGTTGACGTTCAATCTTAATTTGCTGTTAGAGTTAAAAAGAAGGGAATCAAGATAAAAATTACGGGC
The DNA here is from genome assembly GCF_000969985.1 of Methanosarcina barkeri str. Wiesmoor. GTDB lineage: Archaea > Halobacteriota > Methanosarcinia > Methanosarcinales > Methanosarcinaceae > Methanosarcina > Methanosarcina barkeri_B. Next base: position 2,111,321 of record NZ_CP009526.1, read on the forward strand.
TAATATTGATTTATTCCAAAGTTGTCTCCTTACCTCATTCCCGGAATAAACTCCGTGATACAAGTGACCACACAGCCAGCTGCTTTATGAAGAAATTGATTAATATATTTCACCCTCATATTGATATTGAAGCGATAAAACAATACGTTTCTTTTTAATTCTTTTTGTGACAGATGAAATATTGCTTATTTTAATAACTTTCATAATACTATTTTTAATATTAATATATAGAAAATTTAATAATATAATTTATATAATAGAATGGCAATTACTAAAAATACAGAATTTAAGACAGAATATAATAAGACCAGATAAGAGTAAAAATTTAGTTTACTTTGCTTGAAGCAGCAGAAGTGGCTTTTTATGGCTTAAAAATGCATAGTGGATGAAAAATGGTTATTCTGTCAAAAAAGAGATTTAATAAAAATTAATGATGCCTTACTTTAAAGCAGAGTTGGGGAGCTATGACTGCTTTTAACCTTCCAGATAAGAATGAGCTGGAGATCCAGATGCAAAAACGGATCATTGAACTGGAAAAAGCTAATCAAGAATTATCTGCCAGGAATCTGGCACTGAACCAGGACATCACCAATTACAAGAGGACCGAAGAAGCATTGAAGCTTACACAGGCCTCTGTTGACCTGGCATCGGATGGTATCTTCTGGATTACTGATGGCGGGAAAATAATTTATGCGAATGATGCTGCCTGCAAGTCACTGAACTACTCCTGGGACGAGCTCCAGGGAATGCATGTGTGGGACTTTGACCCGTTATACACCAAAGAAGTATGGCTGGAACACTGGGTGAAGATCAAGAAGCGAGGCTCATTCACTTTTGAGACCCTCCACCATACCAAGGATGGGAGAGAGTTCCCGGTGGAGGTGTCGGTAAACTATGTTCGATCCTGTGATATGGAGTTCAACTTCGCCTATGTCAAGGATATCACCGAGCACAAACAAGAAGATTACAGGATAAGTAGATACAACAATATTCTGAAAGGAATTAACCGAATCTTCAGCAGTGTAGTAAAGGCAGAAACAGAAGAAGAATTGGGAAATTCCTTCCTATCTGTGGCTATAGATATAACTGGCAGTCAATTTGGTTTTGTTGGAGAAGTGGGAGCTGATGGTCTACTACATGATATTGCAATCAGTGATATGGGGTGGGACCAGTGCCTGATGTATAACAAGACAGGACATCGCCGTCCTCCAGGAGATTTTGTTCTTCACGGCCTTTATGGACATGTAGTCGACAGCGGGAAAAGCTTCTTTACCAATGAGCCGTCATCGCATCCAGATAGTATTGGCCTGCCGAAGGGTCATCCACCTTTGATATCGTTTTTAGGCACACCTCTCATTTTAGATGGAAAAACGATAGGTATGATCGCAGTTGCAAACCGCGAGGGCGGCTATAGCTTGGAGCAGCAAGAGGATCTTGAATCTATTGCGCCGGCAGTGGCACAGGCCCTGGAGAAGAAAAGAGATGAACAGGAACGTGCAAGGGTAAAAGAGGCACTAATTAGAAGAGAAAACGAGTTTCGAACATTGGCTGAAAATTCTCCTGATGTTATATTCCGCTTTGATAGACAAAACCGTCATTTATATGCCAACCCTGCTGCTGCCGAAGTATATGGCTATTCTCAGGAAGAAATTATTGGGAAAAAACATAGCGAACTAGGAAAATATCCTGAACAGACAAAATTCTGGGAAAGGCATAATCAGAAAGTTTTTGCTACAGGGCAATCCGAAACAATTGAATTTCGTTATATCTCGCCTCAGGGAAAAGAATACTATTTTAATACATTAATAGTACCAGAATTCACAAACTGCGAAGTTACTTCCGTTCTTGCTATCTCCCGTGATATTACAAAGATGAAACAAGCAGAAGCTAAACTGAAAGATACGCTTGATAATTTAGATAAATTGGTTAAAGAACGTACATCAGAACTTCAGAAAGCTTATGATTCATTGAAAAAGAGTGAACGAAATCTTGCTAAAGCTCAAGAAATGGCCCATATTGGAAGCTGGGAACGGGACTTTGCGAGTAATGAACTTCATTGGTCTAATGAAACGTATCGTATTTTTGGACTTAAGCCTCAAAAATCAAAAGTAAATTATGATACCTTCTTAAATTATATACATCCAGATGATCAAGACTATATAGATAATGCCGTTAAAGAAGCATTAAAAGGAAAGCTTTTTGAGATTTATTACAGGATTATCACAGCTAGTGGAGAAGAGCGCATAGCCCATTCTAAAGGTGAAACTGTTTTCGATAAGGAAAATAATCCTGTCCAGATTAGAGGGACAACGCAAGATATAACAGAGCGTAGGAAAGCTGAAGAAAGGATTCAAAATTTAGCCAAAATTGTAGAATCATCAACTGACGCTATCATAACCAAGTCTTTTGAAGGTATTATCAAAAGTTGGAACAAGGGAGCAGAACAAGTTTATGGTTATTCAGCGGAAGAAGTCCTGGAAAAGCCCATATCCGTTTTGGAGCCGTCCACATTAACCGGAGAAACACAAAGATTGAGTGAAATAATTAAACGGGGAGAAAAGATCCAGCAATATGAAACCTTAAGATTGAGAAAGGATAGGAAGATAATAAATGTTTCACTTAGTATTTTTCCAATTTTTGATAGCCAAGGAAAGATAACCGCTGCCTCCGTCATTGCCAGAGATATAACCGAAAGAAAAAGAGCAGAAGAAAAACTTCGGGAAAGTGAGGAAAAGTACCGCAATATTGTAGAGACAGCAAACGAAGGTATACTCTTAATTGATGATGAAGCCGTAATCACCTATGCCAATAAGAAAATAACAGATATGCTCGGATACACTCTGGAAGAAGGTATTGGCAGACCGGTATTGGACTTTGCCGATGAAGAAGGTAAAACTATCCTCAAACAGAATCTGGAAAAAAGGCAGCAGGGGAGCAATGAGAGTTACGAATTAAAATTAATATGTAAAGATGGCTCATACCTATGGGCACTCATAAATGCTAAATCTCTTTTTGATAAAGATGGAAAGTTTACGGGCGTGATGGTCATGCTTACTGACATTACCAAGCGCAAGCGAGAAGAGCACCGGATTCGTAGATATAACCGTATTCTTGAAGGGATTAATAAGATCTTCAGTAATGTGGTGCAGGCAAAGACAGAAGAAGAACTGGGAGAAGCATGTCTATCTGTAGCCCTGGAAGTGACCGGCAGCGAGTTTGGTTTCATTAATGAAATTGGCACCGATGGACTGCTGCATGATGTTGCAAAAAGCGAGCTCGTATGGGAACAGTGTCGCATGTGCGACAAGACCGGGCATCTTACTCTTCCAAGAGATTATGGTGTCCATGGTCTGTACGGCAACATCATCGTCAATGAGAAAGTTTTCTTTACCAACGAGCCGTCATTGCATCCAGATAGTATTGGCCTGCCGGAGGGTCATCCACCTCTAACGTCATTTCTTGGTGCACCCTTTATTCAAGATGGAAAAACGATCGGCATGATTGCAGTCGCAAACCGCCATGGAGGTTATAGTTTCGAGCAACAGGAAGATCTCGAGGCTATCGCGCCGGCAGTGATGCAGGCGCTGCAGAGAAAAAAGGCGGAAAAATTTCTAGCAGAGATTGCGATTTCCCGCAAACAGGAAATCCATCATCGGATTAAAAATAATCTTCAGGTAATATCTTCCTTGCTGGATTTACAGGCTGAAAATTTCAATAACAGGGAGGATATTAAGGATTCGGAAGTTCTAAAAGCCTTCAGGGAAAGTCAGGATAGAGTAATATCTATGGCTTTGATCCATGAGGAATTGTATAAAGGTGGAGGGTTCGATACACTGAACTTTTCGTCATACATCGAGGAACTCGCTGAAAATCTTCTCAAGACTTACAGGCTTGGAAATGCTGATATCAGCTTAGACATGGATCTTGAAGAGAACATTTTCTTTGACATGGATACTGCAGTACCTTTAGGAATTATTGTTAACGAGCTCGTCTCCAATTCTCTCAAACATGCATTTCCCAACAGAAATGAAGGAGAAATCTGTATAAAACTGCATAGAGAAGAAAATGGAGAACATATTAACAGCATAAAAAAGGATCTTAGTACGGGCAACACGTTTAATTTGGCCATTTCGGATAATGGGGTGGGTATACCTGAAGACCTCGATATCGAAGAGCTTGGTTCTCTTGGCATGCAGCTCGTGACTTCACTTGTCGCCCAGTTAGATGGTGAACTTAAGCTTAAAAGAAATAACGGTACAGAATTCATTATTAGGTTTACAGTAACAGAAAATAATAGTCAGGAATTAATGCCAGCTCTGCATTTAAATGAATAACGTACGATCCTGTAAGTCTGTATTTGCTCACATATTTGATAGACAATCTTTATCTTAATTTAGACTGGATTTTCGCAGATGTCTGCAAAAAACAAACATTTTAAACTTATTTGTAAAATATGTATTTATTCTCAAACTGTAGATTCTTTCGAAAATTACTTATGTCAACTATTTTTTGCGGTTAACGATATTTATTATAATAGAAAGTTTTAAATTTAATTTAATTATATAATTTTTCTGAATTAAAAACATATATTGCTGTGAGTGGGTCAACAATTAGTAACGATAGGCATAGTGCAACTAACGAGATGGAGTCATATGGGAAAATGAAAGCTAGCATGAAACACTTTCCTGTGAAAAACCCCAATCCTGTACTTAGTGTTGAAAAGGATGGTACTGTTCTTTACTCAAATGAGGCAGCTAAGACCTTATTAATCCGGTGGGATGTGAAAATCGGAGAAAAACTGCCTTCTTATATTGGAGATATTGCGCAAAGGGTACTTTGCCAGAATAGACCCGAAAAAATGGAAATTAAAGTGGAAAAAAAAGTATACTTGGTCATGTTTCAGCCTTTACCAGAAGAAGAGTATGTAAACATTTATGGATTCGATATAAGTGACCAGAAAATGCTTGAAGAAAAACTTCGGGAGAGCGAGGAAAAATATCGCATTGTAGCAGATAATACCTTTGACTGGGAATTTTGGCTGGGCCCTGATGACCATTTACTGTACATGTCGCCTTCTTGCAAGCAGGTCACAGGATACGCTGTCCGGGAATTCATGGACAACCCTGACCTGCTCCAAGAAATAATATATCCGGACGATCAAAAGGCATTTTTCCAGTACGAGCATGATACGTCACCGGGTCGTCATGGTGATATCGAGTTTCGCATTATAACTAAAGATGGCAAAATAAGATGGATTCACCACCGGTACCAGCCCTTCTATGACAGTAAGGGATGCTACGCTGGAAGAAGGGGCAGCAATCGCGACATCACCGAGCGCGATCAAGGAGAGCACCGGATTCGCAGATACAACCGTGTTCTAGAGGGAATCAACTGGATCTTCAGCAATGTGGTGCAGGCAAAAACAGAAGAAGAATTGGGGGAAGCATGTCTATCTGTAGCCCTGGAAGTGACCGGCAGCGAGTTTGGTTTTATTATTGAAATGGGTTCTGACGGGCTACTGCATGATGTTGCAAAAAGTGAGCTGGCATGGGAGCAGTGTCGTATGTACAATAAGACAGGGCATCTTACTCTTCCTAGAGATTATGTTGTACATGGCCTGTACGGCAGTGTCATAATAAACGAGAAAAGCTTCTTTACCAATGATCCACAGTCGCATCCAGACAGTAGAGGCTTGCCTGAAGGGCATCCGCCAATCACATCGTTTCTTGGTGTTCCTCTTGTCCAGGACGGAGAAACGATAGGTTCAATTGCTGTAGCAAACCGTGAAAGTGGCTATAGCTACGAGCAACAGGAGGACCTCGAAGCTATCGCGCCGGCTGTGACACAAGTTCTGCAGAGGAGAAAGGTTGAACAGGAGCGTAAACTGGCTGAGCAAGAATTAAAGGAGAGCGAGTTGCGGTTTAAGGCACTGGTGCAGGATCTAGAATCCGGTGTTTTTCTCATTGATGGCGAAGGTAAATTTGCAATATATAACCCTGCATTTCTGCAAATTTTCAATGTCTCTGAACAAGAGCTTGAGCATAAAGAGATTCAAGATCTTAGTTGGGATATGTGGGATGTTGTTGATAAGGATGGTAATGCTCTGAGATTTGAGTCTCACCCAGTACAGTACGCCAGGATTAATCGCAAGCCTGTAAAGAATCAGGTCATTGGCATACGTCGTTATTCGCACGATGATTGGGTATGGACGCTTGCTAGTGCCGAACCTCTGCTAAACCCTGATGGTAGCATTAACATTATAATTTGTACTTTTACAGACATTACACAACTTAAGAATACAGAAAATGCCCTTAAAATAGCAAATGAAACATTGGAAGAAAAAGTTCAAGAACGTACCGTAGAGCTTGAAAAAGCTTACAGTACATTGAAAGAAAAAGAAGAACTTCTTTCTGATGCTCAAGAAATGGCTCATATTGGAAATTGGGAGCGGAACTTTGTAACTGGTAAATTACATTGGTCTGATGAAATGTATCGGATTTTTGGACTTAAGCCTCAAGAGTTTGAAGTAAATTATGGCTTATTTTTAAGTCACTTACATTCAGATGACCAAGATTATGTCGATAATGCCGTTAAAGGAGCTTTAAGCGGAAAGCCCTTTAGTACTGATCATAGAATAATTTTAGCCAATGGAAAAGAGCGTATAGCCCATTCCAAAGGTGAAACTGTTTTCGATAAGGAAAATAATCCTGTCCGGATTAGAGGGACAACGCAAGATATAACAGACCTTAGAATCGTTGAAGAGAGGATTAAGACCCTGGCGAATATTGTGGAATCATCACTGGACGCTGTAGGAACTTTATCACTTGATGGCATTATTACCAGCTGGAATAAAGGAGCAGAACGGGTTTATGGTTATTCCGCGGAAGAAATTCTCGGAAAGCATGTATCCATTTTAGCTCCACCTCATTTAGATAAAGAAACTCTGAAATTAATAGAATTAATTAAACAGGGAGAAAAGATTCACCAATATGAGACTTTAAGGTTAAGAAAGGACGCAAAGAAAATATATGTCTCAATAACTCTTTCTCCGGTTTTTGATACTAATGAAAAGCTGACAGCTTTCTCGTTCATTTCAAGAGATATAACCGAACGCAAAAAAGCTGAAGAAGCTCTCAGAAATTTCGAAATTGCCCGTAAGAAGGAATTACATCACAGAATCAAGAACAATCTTCAGGTTATCTCATCTCTTCTGGATCTTCAGGCTGATTTGTTTAAAGGCAGAAAGACTATCACAGATTCGGAAGTATCGAAAGCTTTCAAAGAAAGCATTGACAGAGTTCTTTCTATTGCTCTTATACATGAGGAATTGTACAAAGGTAAAAATATTGATTTACTTGACTTTTCGCAATACATAAAGGAATTAGCTAATAATCTACTCCTAACATACAGTCTCAAGACCGATGTTAGTTTAAATTTCGATCTGGAAGAGAACATTTTCTTAGATATGGATACTGCTATTCCATTAGGGATAGTTATCAACGAAATTGTTTCAAACTCCTTTAAATATGCATTTTCCGGCAGGGATAAAGGAGAAATAAGAATTAAACTCCACAAAGAGGGAAACGGAGAACGAAAGAACGAGGAATTTGCAAGTACGGCTTATGTCCTATCCGTCGCAGACAACGGCATCGGTATACCCGAAGACCTTAACATTGAAGACCTTGATAGCCTGGGACTCCAGCTTGTAACTTCTCTTGTCGACCAGTTAGATGGAGAACTTGAACTGAAAGGGAATAATGGAACGGAATTTACTATAAAATTCACAGTGCCAGAGAATAAGTAATCAGGCATCAGTATCAGAAGTACAACGATCAATTAAGTACAACGAATTAGGAGTACAACGATCAATTGAATAATGTCATTAGAACTCACGTATTTGCCTGCTTTGCAGGTCACTTTCGAGTTTATTACTTTTTAATTTAATTCATAGATTGGGTTTCTGATATATTGACTTACAGCATTTCTTGGAATGCTTAACTTTGTCTAAAACCATGTAATTTCTGTTATTATTCTTTGGATTTCAAGTTTTGAGTAAAAAGTCACGCGCTGACTATTTGAGTTTAAATCACTGCACCTAGAAGCTTCTCTACTCACCTCAACCCACTTACTACTCAATTTCAACAGCAGCAATAATCATAGATATAAATCATATGGTTATTCAAAACAACTGCATATAAAAAGTGCGAAATTAAACAATTACTTTGAAAATTAATTTTAAATATTGTGGAATAAAACTTAAAAAAACCAATAAACTTATATTGGTTTCTGCAGACTATTATATACGCGAATAAAATCTATTAAAACAAGTTGAAACGGTAGGAAAATCCTACACTACTTTTACATTATAAAAATTCGCGAGTAATACCAAAACAAAACAAAGCCATTACTGCAAGCATTGTAGACATAATTGTTTGTTGATACATATGCTGAATAGCATCTAGCATTTGAGCTGAGAGAATTGAACCACCTGTATTTGCGTCTTATTTTTTTGGGTGGTTGTTTGGAAATAGCATATTGTATCATGGAATTGTAGAGTTGATATATATGGATATAGATAAAAAGAGATTTCTAAAATCACTAGGATTTCGGCGAGAAGTTGAGACAGTTGCAAAGTGTATATGTCCGTTATGTGAGGAGAGAGTAGACGAAGACGAATTCCGAAGCGAAGCGTTTGTCAAGGAATTCAAGAGTTCAGGACTGTGCCAGGGATGTCAGGACACGGTTTTTGGATATAAGGTAGCGTGGTGATAGATCAATTACCTATTAAGGTATTGGAAATCCCTGTTTAAGGTGGCAAGCATGGATTTTGATTTACCTCTACCTTTTATTCTTCACAGAAAAAGTTTTATATTTTTTCGCTAATTTCTTGTTTTAACTCCTCTTTTCGTCATTTCGTATTCATACTTTCTGATTTTATAGCGATCTTTGATTTAAAATCGATTTCCACAAAAGTTTACTTTTTAAGGGTTTATTTCCTTAACTTTCTTCAGTTTCTTCAACCGGACCCATCAATCTGGCTAGCCATTTTGTTTCCTCAAAGCTTTCAAGTATAATCTTCAAAACTATTGTAAGCGGTATTGAAAGCAGCACACCTCCGAGTCCAAACACAAAATTCCAGTAAAGAAGAGCAAGAAACAGGAAAGCAGGGGATAATTGCAAGCCTTTTCCCATAAGGGATGGGAAAAGAACATTTTCTGCAAGCGCGTCCACAATGACAATAATTAAAATGACTGCGATAGCTCCTAAAGGCCCATACTTGAAAAGCGCAAGCATTATAGGAGGAACAGAAGCAATAACCAGACCAATATAGGGAATATAACTTAATAGAAATATGAGGACTCCCCAGAGAATAGCATAGTCGATGCCTCCGATAAAGAGAAGGAGAGCAATTGTAATAGCAGTTATAAGGTTTATTTCTGCTCTTATGACTATGAATTTTACCAGCTTCTTGCTAAATTTACTCATCCTCAAGCGGAGTTCGGACTGCTTTCCAATTTCCGAGTCTACTTTTTCAGGATTATTGGCGGCATCAATTAGCAAAAATGCTGCTGTAACAATAATAATTCCGACTGTTGCCCCAGCATTCACAATTCCATTAACGGTATTTGCCATGAGAGAAATTGTTATCGACACCATACTACGGAGAATCGACTGTATGGAAAATTCTTCATATGAAGGGACATATTTTGCAAGATTGTTCACGAGTTCGGTCAACTGAGCTTGATAAATCGGAATCTGACTTCCAAACTGCAATGCTGCTTCAACAACTATTATTCCAAGAACCAGGATAATTAGAGTAAATAGTAAGATTACCAGAATAACACTCAGTACACCTGGAATCCCTCTCTGTTTTAACCAGCGGACAAGCGGAGTAAAGATCAACGCGGTAAACACAGAGAAAAAGACGACTGTAAGTATTGATGCAATTTCCCGCATCCCTATTGTCAAAATAACGGCAGCGGTGCTGTAAAGTAAAATTTTAGCGGGTACTGAATAATCATTTGAATTTATAATTTCATCCCCCAATTTTGCTTTCGCAGTTGTACATAGAAACTCATGCCTGCTGTTTGACTTCTCTCAAAACAATATCTGTCAAATATATCAAATATCACTTGCCTTATCACAGCCATTTATTCTAATTCTTCTCAGGCTAAAACTCAGTCCTCATTTGCCATTTGATCGAGTACAACTGCAATTGTCAGGATGAGTGCATTGTTCTTCCCAGGATCGATTTCTACTCCATAGGTATCCCGGATATTGAACCACTTTTTTGAGATTTTTTGAGATTTCTGCAGCTCTCTTCCCTTCAACATCAATCCTGTACCCATAATCCAGAATATTTCCCTTAATTTCCATTTCAGGGCCGTCAGGAATTCCAACCTTCCATGTGTCCCTCAACACTCTGATGTAAAAGCAAAAATATTGTTAATGTTGTTGGGACATTATGTAAGTTTTTAAGCTGAAGAAAGATGCGCCTGTGATTCAATGGCTTGCCATGGTTAATATTAGAGATGAGACTACAAAAGCTTACTTACTTGGAATGCAGGCATACACAGAATTTACGGGGAAAACCCCAGAGCAACTTAACGTAATAGAAGAAAGTATTCTTTTTTCCTATGTTACAATGGATGGATTTTACGGTGAAAACCGGATTTATTGACAAAACTTGAAAATAGAGGCTTAACTTTTGTTGCAGATGTAGCTGTCGATACTCTTGTTTATATTGAGGAACTGTTAGTTGAGATTCCTGAGAATAAGGGAAAAAGAGGAAGAAAACCAACAATTCCTAAGGTTTTGAATTCATTATCAACAAGAATTGATTCTTTTTACAGTTCAACTGATGGATGGAAACTTATCAAAGTTAGAAAAACGGAAAAAGGGTACAAAAAAGTATATTTTAAGGCTATGAACGTTTGGGGACGTCAGAATAAATTATCCTGTGAGAAGCCATTATGGCTTCTCATAAGTAAAGATGTAGAATCAAGTAAAGATGTAGAATCAAGTAAAGATGTAGAATCAAGTAAAGATGTAGAATCAAGTAAAGATGTAGAATCAAGTAAAGATGTAGAATCAAGTAAAGATGTAGAATCTAATGGCACTAAATATTCATTATGTAACGCTTCTGAGGATACTTCCTTAGACGAACTTGCAAAAGAACCTGGTAGAAAACTTAGCAAGAAACTCAAAAACTTCCCGGATATCGTCATTCACGACAGCACCTTTGTTCTTTTTCCCTTTAAGTAAAAAGAAGGAGCAACTCAGAAAAGTAATGAGAGTAATTGACTTTGGAACATTTTTGGAAAAAGACATCGTCCTCCTCAATGAAAAGTATTATAATGAAGAATAAGCTTCCCGAAGATCTTTTTCAAATTCTTCTCCATACCACATAGGATTAATAAACCTATTTACCAGCAGGGAAAGAAAGGGAAAAAGATTCCCTTGTCTCAAGCTTTTCCACAAAGCCGATGAAGAGCAGATAAAGCAACATTCAGTTATTTGACTGCTTTTTTGTCGGATTTCAGTGATACAGTTATAACTTAAACAAACTCCTTATATAAATCACATCTCATGCAGTCAGCACAATGATTTCCTTCTCTGTCTTTAGTTCTACGGAGTTCGGCTGCAGCTTGTACCATCTCTGCACGAGTTTTGTCGTGAAGGTCTTCCAGTACTTTAAATCTTCTCGACTTAAGCTCATAGCAGTTTGGATTTTTAGCGATTTCAAGATCGAGATTTCGCAGCTTCAAAGCGACATCGACAATATACTTGCTCTGGTCAACAATATGCTCATCTATAACGTTCATATAGTTTCTCCACTCTATGAAATAACTATTTAAAATTAAAGTTCCGACGGTCTGGCCAGTTCTATCTGTTTTTAATCAGTACTCCCGTCTGGATCTTCAAGTTCGTTCTATCTTTTTCGCCGCGTTATTTATCTCATAGATTAGTAATTATTCTATAAATAAAATATATAAAAGTTTCTGATCAGAGCCTATGGGAATACTAACGATTTTTGACTAAGAGAAAAAATAAACAAATAAACATCATCGTCACGTGCGATCAAATGAGGTCGGCCTAACTACAATCTGCTTATTTCCTTTCTGTTTCTGTATATCCTTTCAGAACTGTTTCTGTTATCCGAAGTTTGAGTGATAATTGCAAATTCGAGATACAATAAATCGCTTTTTAGTTTTTGGATCAGCTCGTAGACAAATTATTACTATAAATAAAATTAATAAAAATTTTTATAAAGTGAGTAATGAGTTGTGTTGATAAGTGAGTTAAGGTTGTGTTGATAAGAAGTGTGAGTTAAGGTTATGTTGATAAGTGAGTTAAGGTTGTGTTGATAAGTGAGTTAAGGTTGTGTTGATAAGTAGTTAAGAATAGCTTTCATTTTTTTCGGGTTCTTTTATTCTTCTTTGTATCTACGCTGGTATTGGGTTTTGGGGCAGTTCAAAATAATGTGATTTTCTCAGTCTTATGGGTCATATCACAATTTCAGGAGAAGAATAAAAGAATCATACAGCAGCGTTGCGAATTTAATATAAGTTTGAAGTCCAGTTTTTGTATACTTGAAGAAAATTAATTTCCTTATATGGAATTCATTATTCAAGATCTTGGTTCATGTACTATCTGCTTTTACAGGTCTTCATCCCCAATACTGTCGAAGATCCTATGGTTATGAATCGTTTCACGGAGTCTATTGTAAGCAGTCAAGACTTTCTCTACATAGGCCTGGCAATTATTTCCTAACAATGCGTACTCTCCGGGGTCACCGACATCTCTGACTACTTCTCGCATGTAAAAGTCATCAAGATCGGTTGTTATTTTTTTCTTACAGCCCTAGCATATCGGGAGTATCTTGAAACAATCTTGGAATGCCCTTGTGAAACCCGATATCCATAGGATTTCCATTATCTTCAAAAAAAATATTCTCATGAAATATTCCCAATACTCCCTAGTTCTTAAATTATATTTTCCTGAGACGGGGGTCTTGGCTTTGCCTGGACAACGGTTCTTCCCAGTTTTTCGATTTCCTTTTCTTCCATACTCTGCCGTTGGAGTGTGGCATACTTGGCTGTCAGATCCTGAATTTTTGTTTCTCTTCCACTCTCCTTTTTCTTTGTACCAGCACGTCATAGATGCCATGACTGTAGCCGTTGGGCCTCCTAGTGCATCAGCATTGATTTCTCACCCATTACATCCGCTACCCTTTCCAATTTCACATCATCATTAATCTCCAAAGCCCTTATCCTGCATAGTGGGATTCAAGCGCCCCCTGAGCCTGCTGCATACGTGCCAAGCTTCGTGTGGTAGATGCTTGCTCCTGACCTGGAGCTACATGAATTTCTATCCCCTGAATATGCGCTAACACACCTACCTCAACAGGCTTATCCGAATTATAATGAACCATTAAGTTGCTCATTCACTTCCAGATAAATTCTCCACACCAGCTTTGAGGTTATCTGGCATTCCGGTATTATTCTTTTTCTTTGTCTGAAGTGGTTCTTCTTCCGGAGTCTCTTGGCGCTGAACGTTTTCAATCATTTTACCTTGAAGAAGTTCTTCCTCTTCAGGTATAGCCTGCATCTGAACTGATGGTGCCTGTTGTTCATTACTCTCGTGGATTTTTATTAAAGAGTTAATTTCATTCAAAAGTTTGTTTTGTTATCATATCCCTGCAATATCTATTTTACTTTTTTTGTAAATAGGGAACAGAAATGCTGGGTCTAATAGTGGCCATATGAAAAGTATAATAAAAGAGTTTATCCTACATAAAAAAGAGCTTATCTAACACTCGGGTCCGGCTGCATTATCCCGAATATGTTTCTCTCGGTATCGAGGCAATATGCGTACCAGCCGACTCCATGTATTGGCTTTTTTTCCATAGTGATTTTCCCACCGTGCTTTTGTATCCTGCTCAGGTATTTATCGATATCTGGGACGCCTATTGTGCAGATATAGGTACTTATCGGCGTATCCGCCTTTGGTTCTCTTCCCGGCCTTTTCATAAGGCCACCGTCGATTCCTGGCTCATCTCCCTTGCCGGTGATCACGTTCCAGTATTCTACCGAACCTTCTGACCTTTCGATTTTCCAGTCGAACACATCCTGATAGAATTTCTTAGCCCTTGCAATATCTCTGGCGTATATTTCAAAATGAATTACTCTTGGCATGAGGATTACCCCCTGTCTGATTAGATAATTTGGACGATATTCATATATTAATTTAGGCCTTACTCTTTTTAGGTATTTAGTTTTCCTCAGCCCCAAACAGTGTATAAAAGTTAGGGAATTATTGGAGCTTCTCTGGAAATTCTTAGCAACTTTAAAGATCCAGGCAGGCTTTTTCGCGTTGTCACTCTTTCCTTTTTCTGATACTTAATATATCTACCAAACCGGTTAAGATTCTGGCTTTTGAGCAGCTTTTGAGCAAAGAATTGAAAATAAATGTTAATTCTTCTTTTTAGCTAAAAACTGAGCAACATATTCTGTGAAAAGTTCCATATCTTCAACACAGTTTTGCAGATTTTCGTAAAGACTATCCAGCTCCACTTTCGCACACATACGAGCACATTTCTGAATCCTACGGCAGGTTCAATTTTTCGGGCAAAGGCCTCAGGAAGAACACCGATTTCTCTAAGGGTACGGAATATTTCCTTGTAACTCTCAGGGCGTTTTATCTTATCCTCTGAAATAATAATTTCCCCAATACCAAGCATACATCCAGTGAGACTTGCAAATATCTTTCTACAGCCTCCCTGAACATGCAATTATTCTCAACTTCTTCAAGACTCTATTGTTGAAGATTTTTCTGTCTGATAATCTGGTTATGTACTCTTTAAGCAGTTCAAACCTGTCGATTATTTCCTGCTTCATTTCAATCTGCATTTTGACATTCTTTAAATTGTTCTTTTCATATGCCTTTCAATATAGTACTGCTCATCATAATATCTTGACATTTCTGTGTTTCAAAATTCACTTTTCTCTTTTCATCGGACTTCAAAATAATTCCATCGCGTATAATATTGAATGCCAGAAGCAGAGGAGAATCATTAAGTACGACAAGGTCCACATTTTTTGTTTTCAGAAGGTTTCCCAGATCAGCTATCAACTTCAGCTGAAGGTCAAAGGCTTCTTTTTTGTAAGGATATCGTCAAAAAGGACAGAGATATCGATATCACTCAGGCAGCTTGCTTCTCCCCGGGCTGTTGAACCGAACAGGTAAGCAACCACAACACGAGCTTCGCCTGAGAAAAATTCGTTAATTTTTGTTTCAAGCTCTTTCGAACCCATTTGTATAATTCCTGGATGCATGTCATTAACCGTAAAGTGTTAACGCATCTAGTCGGTTTCATATCTTACGTTTACTTTCGGCTTATTAGGAGTCAGTAGAAGGAAGTTTATTGATGTATCTGCTGTTTTGATTTAAGCGAGATTCTAAAAAGATTAGGACTTACGCACTTGAGGAACAAAATCAATCATGGAGAAGACTGTGGATCAAAATCATGTTTTAGACAGTTAACAGTCTGGTGCTATTGATTTTTCAGTTCAATTACGTAAGTCTTAAAGATTAATCTTTCAGTGAGTTCTTTAATTTGAGATTCAAGATTTTTAATGTAGAGCTTATCCCAAAATCTATTTGATTCTAAATCATTATGAGTTTTCAGGAGCATTTTAATGACTAGGTATTTAACTGACTGTTCCAAATACGAAATTAGAAAATCAAATTTTGAGTTTCAGGATAGGCTCGTAAACAATAACTTCAGGGTTTGTGGTACACAGAAGGGGTTTGAAGTACACAGAAGGTCTGAAATACACAGAAGGGGTTTGAAGTACACAGAAGGTCTGAAATACACAGAAGAGTTTGAAGTACACAGAAGAGTTTGAAGTACACAGAGCAAGAATCTCTTCGCGTATCATCAAGGAGAAAAATGATTCATTTTATATCCACTTCTTCCTCGGAGAGATGAAAAATTGTGTAGCCTTTGCAAAGCTACCCGAATAGTTACATGTTTTTCTACTCCATAATAGTGAATTCCAAAAAAGGATTGTCAGCCATTATGGAGCTAACTCTATTTGAAATCCTTCATTTTGAAGAAGTAAGAGGTACTTGTTTGCTCATCACTTTCAGCTTTTTGATTGCTGATATGGTTGCTTGAGATTCTTTGTAAATTCTGTCTTCGTAATAACTTATGATCTCGTCAACCGGGACAGCAAGAGAATAAATTTTCATCGGCCGCCCTTTTCCAGGCTTTTTTTCCGAGCGCATATTAACCCAGGAATGGTTGCACATTAACCTCATTGCAAGACTGACTTCAGGTTGCCTTAATCCGGTACTTATTTCAATTTCCCGAGATGAAGCTTCGTCTACATTCATAAGATATGCCATGGTTGTAGCGGCATTTCGTGACATTCCCAGATTATTTAATGCTTTAATAAAAATATAGTCGTTTTCATCCAACACTTTTACTTCAGAGTCTTTCATGATAACCTCCTGATATTTCGAGTTTGTGGATAGTTTGTCAACTAAAAAATCTTTTACAACTACATTATAAATTAGATAATAACTTATAAACAGTTTTAAAATATATACATTTGCATGATAAATGGTATATTGACATTTTGAAAATAATAAAAAGTGTTTTTCTTCCTTCATTGGTTATTATGAGATAATCGTGACAGCTACCTCTATCGTATTGTATTAGCGTGGTCAGTAACTGCATGCAAAACATTGAAGAATTCAAAAATATAGTAATGAAATTAGTTGGATTGTGAGTCAGTAAGATTGTGAGTCAGTAAGATTGTGAGTCAGTAAGATTGTGAGTCAGTAAGATTGTGAGTCAGTAAGATTGTGGTTCATCAATAAGATTGTAGGTCAGTTAGATTGTAGTCAGCAAATATAACGGATATCGGAACTTTAAAAAAGAACCTATCCCAAAACCAATTTTATTCCAAAACTGAGAAGAAAATCAGAACTATTCTTCACTATAAGAGATTTGATTGATTATTTATAATATGGAATTGAGAGACGTAATTTTGAGTTTTGGGACGAGCTCAAAGAGAAGTATAAGAGAAATATTAGTTTTATTTTTTGTCCTCTCCACTCCACTCCATTAAAGCTTTTTCAATAGATATCAAAGTAAACATCGTAGTATTGAATATCTCATCTGGGTGTTGCGGCATCCATCTGATTTCATCAAGAACGTCTTTTGGGAGCCTAACAATGTCATTCATTTCTTCTCCTATCTTCATGAAATATTCAGTATATCGTGAACCGTACCTACTGTTATCACTCGCAGTAATAGAAATATACTGAGTAAATGACCCGTCATTCATTATATCTCTTGAATATCTGTACTGAATTTCTTCAATACAGTTCAAGTAATCATTATGTATTCTTCTGACAGTATCTGGAATTGATTCACCGTCTTTTTGCAAGGCTTTCAGGTCTGAAAATACACTTTTTGAGAGTCGAATAGTTTTGTACTGCTTCACACTACTACATATGTAGTTAAAGTATATAAATAAGTTAATACACAGTGCAGTACTTCCCTATATAGACCCCTTGAAAAATGATTAGTTTTTTAAGGGATATTAAACCTTATTTGCCAAATATAATGTAGTGTCAGCTCCCCCAGTTAAGGTACATTCATTAAATAGACCCCTTGAAAAATGATTAGTTTTTTAAGGGATATTAAACCTTATTTGCCAAATATAATGTAGTGTCAGCCATCCCCCCGTTAAGGTACATTTATTAAATGATCTATTTGCTGTTTAAATGACTTAAGTGCTTTAATTGTTAAATTAAACGTTGATTTATCCTTACTTTTAACATTGAAGTTTGTATGGATGAAAATGACATCAGATGACTTATTTATAAATAAACATAAATTGTAAAAGAATAAAGTATTTATCTCAATTTTTTCTTGATTTAAAAGAGTATTATAGATTATTTATCTAAAAAATTGATTTTTAGAGTATACCTTAATTGGGGAAACTCTAAATGCATACCTATCATCTAAAATAAGCATTGTATGCCCTTAGTTTTAATACTGATTTGGAAGGACCTTATTCATTAAATGATCTATTTGCTGTTTAAATGACTTAAGTACTTTAATTGTTAAATTAAACGTTGATTTATCCTTACTTTTAACATTGAATTTTGTATGGATGAAAATGACATCAGATGCCTTATTTATAAATAAACATAAATTGTAAAAGAATAAAGTATTTATCTCACTTTTTTCTTGATTTAAAAGAGTATTATAGATTATTTATCTAAAAAATTGATTTTTAAAGTGTACCTTAATTGGGGAAACTCTAAATGCATACCTATCATTTAAAATAAGCATTGTATGCCCTTAGTTTTGGTACTGATTTGGAAGGGCCCTATCTCTATAATCTCTTTACAATAATTTGTATTT
Source organism: Methanosarcina barkeri str. Wiesmoor (assembly GCF_000969985.1). Taxonomy (GTDB): domain Archaea; phylum Halobacteriota; class Methanosarcinia; order Methanosarcinales; family Methanosarcinaceae; genus Methanosarcina; species Methanosarcina barkeri_B. The sequence goes on from NZ_CP009526.1 coordinate 2,129,769, forward strand.
ATTGTTGTTAGCATTTACTTGCTAATTCATTAATATTGCTTACAACAATAAGATAATAAAATAAGTATGCAGTTTTATGGTTGATAATTTATGGTTGATAATAACTCAAATAGTTCGCACAACAATCCAGAAAAAAGAAAAAATCCTTTTAAGAAAATGCTAGATAACATGAAAAATCTTGTAAAAAAAGATAATGAGGATGATAAGCAGTCTTCTTTTGAAGCATCTAAAACCAGAAAAAATCAAGATTCAAATAACCCGAAACTTGAAACATCTGAAACAAAAAAAGCTAAGAGATCAACGCGTGAAAGAAAAGCTAATACTAAGGAGCAGAAGCTTCCGAAAAAATTTCAAAAGGGTTGGTAAAGGGTTGGTAATCGACATTGTGGACCTAATTGACACTATGTACATTAAGGAAATAAATGATTAAAGAAAGAGGAAACAAAAACTGATTCCTATTTACTTCAGCAACTTAATCATCTCTCTTCCAAAAGCGTGAAGATCAGCAGGACTTCTTGATGATACAAAATTCCCGTCAATCACAACTTCTTTATCCTCATAAAGTGCTCCTGCAGCTATGATGTCATCCCTTATTCCTGGCCAGCAGGTTGCTTTCCTGCCTTTTATGACACCTGCAGAGACGATAACCTGCGGGCCATGGCAAATTGCAGCAACCGGCTTGTTTTCTGTGAAAAAATGCCTTGTAATCTCAAGTGCATGCTCGTCAAGCCTCATTTTTTCGGGGCCTTTTCCTCCGGAGATCACAAGAATCTGGTAATTTTCAGGGTTTATATCTTTAAAGGCAATGTCAACATTGATTTCATACCCCTGCTTTCCTTTTATCGGTCCCTTCTTCATTGAAGCTACATGTGTTGTAATCCCCTCTTCTTTCAGGCGATGGTAAGGATAGAAAAGTTCAAGATCTTCAAAATCATCGGCTCCGAATACAAGTGCTTTCATATTAAACTCCCCCGAGTTTTAGCTTTACGGCTTTAGCCTTGCTTTCAAATTTTCCCAGACTTAATTTTCCTGATTTAATTTTCCAGAAATTTCAAAATTGATTTTACGGGTACAATTTTGAATACACAATTTCACAAATTAATGATTATTTCTGCAGCACATATACCTTGTCTGATTTCGAAAATAAAATAGGTAACAGTGGTTCAGTCATGAAATAGGTAACAGCTATTTGGCCGTGAAATAAGTAACAGCAGCTCGGTCGTAAAATAGGTAACAGCAGCTCGGTCATGGAGTAGGTAATAACTACTCGGTCGTGGAGTCGATAACAACTGCTCGGCCTAGAAGGCTTAAATTACTTCAAGGGCCTGTTTGAGGTCTGCAATTATGTCTTCGGGATCTTCAATTCCTACCGAGAGCCTGACAAGCCCATCAGTTATGCCTACACTCTTTCTTACTTCATGAGGGACACATGCATGAGTCATCGATGCAGGGTGCTGAATAAGGGTATCCGTAGCTCCGAGGCTCACAGCAAGAGAACAGAGCTTTACATTGTCCATGAGCTTTCGCCCAGCTTCAATTCCGCCTTTTACTTCAAAAGAGAGCATACCGCTGAATCCACTCATTTGCTTGCGTGCAAGTTCGTACTGAGGATGACCTGGAAGCCCTGGATACCTGACCCACTCTACCTCGGGTCGGGATTCAAGAAATTCCGCAACCTTCATTGCGTTTTCAGCGTGCCTTTCCATTCGGATATGGAGTGTTTTAAGCCCTCTTATGCAGAGCCAGGCTTCATGCGGGCCCATAATGCCTCCTGTATATCCAACAACTTCAGACATTCGGTCTATAAAATCATTATTTCCTGCAACGATTCCGCCAAGCAGGTCTGCATGGCCGCCAATATATTTTGTACAGCTACTCAGGGAAAGATCTGCTCCAAGCTCAAGAGGCCTCTGGAAATAAGGTGTTGCGAAAGTGTTGTCCACAACGCAGAGGGCCTCGTTTTCTCTGGCTATTCTGGCTATTTCAGGAATATCGCATACATTAAGCGTAGGATTTGCAGGACTCTCAAGAAAGACCATTTTTGTCTCGGGCTTAAAGGCTCTCTTTACATTTTCGGTTTTAGAAGTATCGACGAAACTGACTTCTATTCCAAGCCCTGGCAAAACCTGAGAAAAGAGGCTATAGGTGCATCCGTATACTACATCCGTTGAAATAAGATGGTCTCCTTGCTTCAGGGCGGTTAATGCAATTGCAGTGACCGCTGCCATTCCCGAGGCAAATGTCTGCCCTGCTTCCCCACCTTCGAGTGCAGCAAATTTTTCAGCGAGAACCGCATGCGTGGGAGTGTTTGGAGGAATCCTGGCATATACGTATCCTGATTCCTCTCCTGCAAACCTCGCTGCCCCTTGCCTGGCGTTTTCAAAAATGAAGGTTGAAGTCTGGAATATCGGAGTTGTATGCGCTCCGAAAATCGGATCCGGCTTTTCTGCGGCATGTACACATTTTGTTGCAAACTTCACTTCTCTTTCCATCTCCCCACAGCCCTATCAAAATTAGTCTCCGGAATAAGTATTGCTTTTCCCGTAATTATTTGTTTGGCAGGGTTTGAGCATACTGGAAAAATATTCAATGGTTGATATTTTTGTACTGTTCCAATAATAACTCTATTCATATATCATTTCCAGAATTAATTGGTTAACGCTATATACCTGGCCTAACTCTGTAATTTTTCAGGTTCCAGTTATTGTCTGGACGGTTCATGATGCTGAGACTGCAAGAAAAGTTCAGGAAATGGCTCAAAATATAATCTTCAAAAAATTTCAGTATCATTAAACGTGAAATTTTAAAGTTGCACTTAGACATATAACGGCTTAATAGTTGTATTTAGTGCCCGCAACGAAATAACCTATGCAACTTATAATATCTTGTAACTTTGATTGGCGACCTTGATATTGAAAATCAAAATGCCCAATTGGGAATATGCAGAGGTTATTCTGTGACGGGCCTTAGACATATAATAGCTTAATTAGATATATAACAACTTAATTAGATATATAATAACTTAATTAGATATAAATTAGATATATAATAACTTAATTAGACATATAACAGCTTAATGTTATTGTTTTTCGGTTTAAGTGCCTTAGTCCTACTTTAAAAAAAGCTGTAATGAATTTGAAATTTTTTACGCCAAGCAATTTTTTGTTTTGATATAATTTTTGATATCATTTATTTAATATAATTTATGCTATTACTATATGCTGGAGTTGAGGAATGGGATATCATTTCTCAATAAAGGATTTTCCAGGAATCGCTGATTCTTCTTTAAAATTTAAGGGGTTTTATTCATGAAACATCTAAAAACATGTCCAAAATGCCACGCTAATTTGAAATTACACTCAGATGGCAAGATCCAGTACTGTAGCATTTGCAAATACTGGACAAAAGTAGGTACTGCAAGGCTTGATTCGATCATGATTTATGGATAAGAAATCTGCATGAAGAACCACAAAAAGAAGGGATAAAATGGAATACGAACTCGAAGAAGTCGAGAGAGATTACATAGAATTTAGAAGAGAAATGGGAGAGGAATAAGCACAAAGGAGCTAATTCCAAAACCTTATTGATCTTTCAAAATTCGAGATTCAGAAAACCAATTTTGGTATGAACTCAAGTAGAAATCTATGTACATTACATTGATAGAGAACATCTTTCCAAGTACAACCGATTACATGTACTAACTTAAAATATTCAGATTTTTTTGAAACTTTCTAGTTTTTACAAAGGGTACTTTTGAATCTCCAACTTAAAAATATGTAACTAAAATGAATACCTCTTTAAGTTCATATTTGATTTCATTATTCATTTAACCAAGAAATAAATTATTAAACCTGTACATAGCTGTATACAACAGTGCTTATCTATACAAATACAAAGAATGGCAGATGTGAGCAAGATATAAAATTGTGATCCCGATTACTTTTGTTTTACTATATCTTCAGTATAAAGTACAATTCAAAAACTTTCCAAATATTTTTTAACAGAATTAGTGATATTTTTTCCAAGAAATATATAAAAACTACACTTTTAAGCGGAAACCTACAATTTTTTGAAGAAACATCTTATTTTTCGAAGAAACATCTCATTTTTTGAAAATTGGATTTTGCTAACCTTTGTTTTTGAGATAGTTAATAACGAAAACCTGACTTTGCCTTCAGGAGTTATCACAAGGTGTCAGAAATTTTAAAAATAAAACGGCTATATATCTGGAGCAAAAGGTGTGATTAAATAAAAGATATTTGCTTTAAAAACATTTAAAACGCTACAGGAAGACTTTCTGTGATAAAATCCATACTCGATAACGACCTTTATAAATTCACCATGCAACTTGCAGTGCTTGAACTTTTTCCTAAAGCTGAGGCTGAATACCGGTTTACTAACCGGGGTTCCCAGCGCTTTACTACGGAGTTTGTAGAAGAACTGGAAAGAACTATACGCGAAGAGATCTCAAAATTAGCATTAACAGAAGAAGAATATAACTGGCTTTCAGAGAATTGCCCTTACCTGAAACCTATGTACCTTGAATATCTTAAGAATTTCCGCTTCAAACCTGGTGAGGTAAAAGTCTGCCTTACCGAAGAAAAAGATCTGGACATTCGGATAAAAGGACCCTGGCACAGCACGATTCTCTGGGAAATTGTCCTTATGGCTACGGTTTCGGAACTATATTTCACAACTATTGAAAAAGAGTGGAACGGAGATTCCCAAGGGGGTTGTACTTCCGAATCCGTACTGACTGCATACGAAAATAAGATTCTTGAGATGGGAAAAGCCCTTGAGAAAAACAACTGCCTTTTTTCGGAATTTGGAACTCGCAGGCGAAGAAGTTCCGAACTCCACGACCATGTGATGAAAACCCTTACTGGAATAAAAACCCTGACAGGAACAAGCAATGTGTATTTTGCAAAAAAATATGGCCTGAAACCGATCGGGACTGTCGGGCACGAATGGATTATGGGTACCTCAGCACTTGTAGGGTTAAGGTATGCAAACCGTTTTGCTTTTGAAAACTGGATAGATGTTTATAACGGGGATCTGGGAATTGCCCTTACGGACACTTTCGGCTCAAAAGCCTTTTTTAAGGATATGGACCTGAGGTTATCAAAAACTTACGATGGGTTCAGGCACGACAGTGGAGATCCTTATGATTTTGTGGACGCTGTGATAGAACACTATCGGAAAATGGGTATAGATCCCATGAAAAAGTTACTTGTTTTCAGTGATGCCCTCAATGCAGATACCGCAATCCAACTCAAAAAATATTGCGAAGGTAAAATCAACTGCAGTTTCGGTATAGGCACAAGCCTTACAAATAACTCCGATTTCTTCAGGAAAAGCCCTCCTCTTAATATGGTCATAAAGCTGCACAGTATTGACGGCATTCCTGTTGTAAAACTGAGCGACTCCCCGGAAAAGGAAACCGGAGAAAAAGATGCTATAAGGGTTGCAAATTACATTTTTGGAAGAAAAGGGCTGGATGAATGATTTAAGACAGTAAAAGGCTAAATCCCACGCTCTTTATACGTGGGATACAGCCGTCAACTATATTCATTTTCGTTATCTGTTAATGTTTTTCTGCATTCATACCCATATAATATTAATTTCTCTAATGCGAAAACCAAGCCAACGGAAACTGAATTAGTTGAATAGTCTCCTGGCAGGGTTCGGGATTAGTGCCTGGTTATTCATGGAGCTGAAAGGTAGCTCAAAAAAAATCTGACATCTCTAGAAAAGTGGGGATGGGCATGTGGACTGATAGACATATGACCTATGAAAGTTTTTCAAAATTTGAGGTTAGTCTGGGGTGTGAAGCAGGAAGCAAACGTGCTTTAGCCGTTGGTAGTTCATAAGTATAAGAACAAAAAGAACAAAAATGGAAAGTCATGGAAAGTCGGAAGGATCGGACATCGACGCCTTCGATTTCCATGATTATTTTACATAGGGGAAGCTGAAGATGTAGATCCAGGATCTATAACAGCAGTATCTAAGCCACTAATTGTAGAATTATTTAAACCATTTCCTGAAATTGTAGAATTATTTAAACCATTTCCTGAAATAGAGTCTAAAATGCTTAATAAAGGTTCAAGTTCTATAACAACAATATCTGAACCACTAATTGTAGAATTATTAAAACTACTTCCTAAAGTAAAATTTGAAATTTTTATTATAGAATTATTAACTGTTTCATAATTATTTGTTGTTGAGTTATCCATTGTTGCGGAATCATTCACTATTGAATCATTCATTGCTGCAGAAGTATTTACTATTGGACTGTTAAATGTTACAGTACCTATTACTATTTTAGAATTATTTTTTGATGTAGAATTATTTGTCATTGTGGAGTTATTCGTAATCATATGACTGATATAACCATTAAGTAAAACAGAACTCGAACCATTTACTGTAGAATTTTCCAAAATATTCTGCATCTTATGTACCGTAAAAACTATTTTTGAGCCGTCAGGACTCCATCTAGGGGTTGAGTCGATTACTCCGATATTATTTGTAAGCATGACCTTATAGCTTCCTTTGATATTACGAAGCCAGATTTCAGGCTTTCCTCCTTCGTCGGATACATATACAATTCTTTTTCCATCAGGGCTGTAAGAGGGATCCCATTCCCCGTATGGAGTATCGGTAAGCTGAGTCTGGTTTGTGCCGTACCATTCTATTGTCCAGAGGTCGGGTTTCTCTTTAGAATCATTAGCACTGTATATTATCTTCAGGCCAAGAGGGCACCAGTCTTTTCCCATTCCGACATTTTCGGAAGTACCGAGCCTTTTCTTATTGCTTCCATCCCAATTAACTATCCAGAGCTGGGAAGGAGCATCTCCGGACTTCTGGGTGTATACGATTTTTTTTCCGAGGCGGCACCATGAGCCCCAGCTTTCAGATTTGTCAAGATCGTCCGCAACCGGAGTTACGGTTCCGTTTTCCAAGTTCACAAGGTAAAGGCCGGTTTGGGAACCATTTGATTTTGTTGAAAGCAGTTCTGTTCCATTGGGATTTACATCGCTAAAGCTGGAAAGGTTTCCTTCTCCGATGCCTGTTCGCTCTATTTCACTTCCGTTTGCTTTCATTTTATACGATTCTAAATTATCGGACCCATTCCTCTTAACCGTATACAGGATATGATTTCCATCGGCAGTCCATACAGGAAACAATTCTGATTCGGGGCTGTTAGTAAGAAAAGTAATATTTTCTACAGGGCTGTTGGCATAAGCTTCTTCATAACCTTCGATTTCTCCGTTTGGGACATAAGATATGTTCAAATCGGAATCAAAATAGTTCTGTGAGACATTCTGGGCTACATCCCATCCCGATTCTTCCGTAAAATCACCGTAGTCGGATACGATACTTGGTTCTGCCACTGCAGGTAACGTAAGAAGTACGAACGTTAAGAATAAAGAAAAGTACCTGTATGCAATTTTCATAAATTATCACCGTTAACTTAAAAAAGATAGCGGTATGAATATAAATAATTAATTACTAATTTGTCGAAAAATATGTTTATTTATATTTATTAATCATAACTTATAATTACAACTATATGTTGAATATGAAAAGTTTGTATAATTAGGAAAGTAATTCTATTTTTACCAATATGGGGACGAAATCTGAAAGCGAAATAGAAGCTTTACCCGGAAAGAATAAAGGCTGAAGTACCGGGCAAAACATAAAATTAAATAAGCTTTTTGGTTTTAATCAGTTGGCTTTATTTATTTAAGTTAATTCTCTGCTGTGTAAGCCGTTTCTGTTTATTAGGCTTTGTTGTATCCCTCGGCCAGATGGACGTTTACATATACTACGGCTTCATTAGTATGCTTATATGCATAATCGTCAGTAATTTCTGACAGATTATCCGCTTCGGCCTGGGAAGTGACAACCATACCTGCTGGGATATACCTACCATCAGGAACAGTGACACCAATTGCTGCCGACGTTGGTTCAAGTACGCAGTTGTTTCCTATCTTTGACTTAAAAACAAAAGCCTGCATACCAATGAAAGTATCGTTGCCTACAGAAGCTGGACCATGAACCTGGGCCTGGTGGGCAAGTGAAACATTTTCTCCTATATAGACTGCGTATTTCTTGCCGCCAACTTCAACAATGTTATTTTCTACAGGTTCACCTTCCTCATCGATTGTCTCAAGGGCATGAAGCACAACTCCGTCCTGTACATTGCTCCTGTCTCCTACGAAAATTGGCATTCCTTCATCACTCCGAATAGATGCCATTGGGGAAACCATAACACTGGCACCTATTGTCACGTTTCCTATTACTGAAGCCTGGGGATCAATAAAAGCTGTGGGATCAATGACGGGTGCTACAGGTACGGGATTCCATGGTGTTACCGGATTTTCCCTGATATTAGAAAACTCGCTCTCGGTTATTCCCTGTGTGACATTTCCCTCTGCTCCTTCACCTTCGGAGATACATCCGCTTCCTAAAAGGGCCAGTGAAAGAGATAGAATAAGTATTGTAAAGGTCTGCTTGTTGAATCTCATAAAGGTCCTCCATTGACAGTAGGAAGGTTATAAAATATATAGACATTTCTATTTTTATTTAAAAAAAGATAAAAAATAAAAATGGGGTAATTTTATTTTTGGAAAGAATTCTGTAACCAGGATTCGAAGTTATAAATATTTAGCATGAAAATACTGTCATTTGTATAGCACTTCATTGGTTGTGCATGTTATTCAAAGAATATCATGTTCGTTTTCTGTGAAATTTTGTTCAACAGAAACGGGCTCTGTTTCAAAATCTAGTGATTTCTGCATTTCTGGATTGAAAATCTGAATTCGCAAGAATAATCCGGTTTTCATCAAAATCAATATTTGACATCTAAAGACTTCAACCCCAAAGTTGTATCTCAAGGATTATAACCAATTTCAAAATCTAGTGATGTCTAGTGATTTTTTATTTTATGTTCATCACTGGATTTTGATACTGAGTCGTAAAAAGATCAAATGAATAAAAAGATTCTTTGGCAAAAATGCCAAAGAATCTGTTTTTCAAGATTATTGCAGCTTTTTGAGGTAGTTAGCAAAGAAAAAATGTAGGTTTAAGGAAGTAACAATAAGAAAAATCACTAGATTATGGAATTGTGCCCAGAAACGGCAATAAATTCAAAAATGTCATATCTTTGCTTACGTCCTAATTTTACTGATTTTTCTCGGCAAACTTTCTTACCTATCTTTCTTTTTTCAATTTGTTTCATTTTCCATATTACATTTCTTTTTTCAACTCCAAATCTATACTTTCTTTTTAAACGTAGGTTTTAAAAATTTACTCGTAACCAGAAAACGAACGGACAAAACGCAAGGTAACCGAATTTACATATTATTTATATTAGCAATCTAAAACTTCATATATCTTTGAATGTAATATATTTAAAAACACAGACTGTTTAGGGCTGAGTTTAATAGTGTAAAGATGGGCATTTGCAATTTTTCAGGCTCGTTTAAACAGATTGGGTCAGTTATGTAAGAATTGTATACGCATCAGGCTAGAAAATCAGGAATTAAAAGTGCCAATTTTAGAATTAAAAGATTGAAAGACACCATATTTATTTTCAGTCTGTTGGGCTGTATACAATAAAATGTTTTTTATATTGTGGCGGGTCCTGATAAGCTTTACACTAATGGGGGATAGAAGGAAAATGGAGAACAACATAAATAATTTTATTAAAAAGTTGGAACGCTCGGTCTTTGCGGGAAACCGGGCAACTGCTGCCGAAAAACTTGGAAAGCTAGGGGACTCTTATGCTTTACCTGCACTGATTGGAGCACTGGATGACTCAAGTCCGAAGGTAAGAGTTGCCGCTGCAGAAGCATTGGGAAACTTCAATATACCGGAGGTTGTCCCTGGTCTTATAAAGGCGCTTAATGATCCTGATAGTCCGGTTAAAAAGACTGCAATTGCTTCACTTGAAAAAATAGGCACACCTGAAGCTATCTCAGGCATTATGAAAGGATTCGGAGACAAGGACAGGTTTGTCCAGAAGGAAGCGGTGAAATCCTTGATGAGGATAGGTTCAAGAGATGCAATTTACGGCCTTGAGAAAGCCCTGGCTTATCCGGATTATTCGCTGAGAAGGATTTCAATAATAGCACTTGGGAAAATCGACACTTATGAAGCTGCTTTTTGTCTGGTAAAGGCAATTGAAAATTCGGATAACAAAACAAGGCAGCAAGCTGCCGAAACCCTGGGAAAAAGGGGCAAATCGGATGTGCTTGACGAGCTAATGGAAATCCTCAGGGACCCAAGACAACCTGTACAGGAAACTGCGTCCGAAACGCTTTGCAAAATTGTAAGCGTGTCAAATTCAGTGCCTGTGCTTGTCAAGACGCTCGGAGCTTCGAGCAGGGATGTGAGAAAAGTTTCAATTGAAACTCTTTGGAAGATAGGAACGCCTGAAGCAGTTTCAGGGCTTTTGAGAGCCCTGGATGATCCCGACTGGTATTTGAGAAGCCGCGCTGCAGATGCCCTGGGAGATATAGGTTCTCCGGAAGCGGCACGGGGACTGGTTAAAGCTTTTGATATATATGAAAACTCAGTAAGGAAGGCAATTACCTGTGCTCTTGGAAAAAGTGGAGCCCCTGAAGCCATAGAAGGACTGGTTAAAGCTCTTAACGACCCTGATAGTTCGGTCAGGGAATCAGCAGTTCTGGGCCTTGGAAGAGCAGGCACTACTGAAGCTATTTCAGGCCTTTTAAGAGCCCTTGATGACACTAAGGCAGCAGTGAGAGAAGCTGCGGCTTCCACGCTTGGGGATCTCAAAGCGCAGCAAGCTGTTCCGAAATTGTTAGACATTCTTGAGAATTCTGATACCTCGATGCAAAAAGTCGTAATTTGCTCACTTGAGAAAATTGGTACCCTAGAGGCAGTTTCAGGGCTTGTCAGGGCTACTGAAAGTACAGATGCCTGCGTGCGAAGGGCTGCATTGAAAGCTCTTGAAAAAATTAATAAATCCAGTTCCTCACCGGTAATCGCTCCTGCGGATACAGAAATCCATGGAGTAAAGCCTGTTCTTAGGAGTTGTTTGACAGATAATGATTCTGAAGTTTGGACTGAAACTTCAAATTTCTCAGGTGATATCTGCAATATGAATTCTCTAAAAGAGCTTGAACTTTCAATTTCTGTTGAAGAAACAAAAGAGTCCAGAGCTCACCAAAACGCAAGTTACAAGAAAGAAAAAGGGATTGGACTGACCTGTCCATATTGTTCCAGAAACCTGAATCTTACCACTACCCCCAACTTCTGTCCTTTCTGCGGGATGAAGTTGAAGTTGAAATACTAAAACCCGCTGCTTTTCCCGGAAAAAGCTATCTGCGTGGTAACATGATTTTTCAAAAAAGGTTTGTCTGCAAGCCTTTTAAAAAAACCGCTTGTCTGCAAGCCTTTTAAAAAAACTGCTTGACTGCAAGCCTTTTAAAAAAAGGCTTGAGCGAAAACTCCAGTAACGACATAGTAGGCGTGATCAAACGGCGCAATGGTTGTGGAACAACCCTTTTAAAAAAGGCTTGAGCGAAAATATTAGCAACGACGAGATCAACATCGTAACGGTTCAACGGTTGCGGTCAAATAGATTGATTCAGAGATAAATGTGCCGAACTTATATCAGGAGGGTTGATTTTCCAGAGTTACGTTCAGGGAGAATATTTCCCTTTTCGGCAAGTTACAGTTCTTCGATAGGTTGAGGCTTTTGCGTTAAATTTCAATGCTGCTGTTTGTGTTATGCTGTTTGTGTTATTCTCAGTTAAGTTATCCTGAATTTGGCCAGGACGGTCAATAAGACCGCAGACTTTTATTGCACAGAATCGTCAGTATGCGTTTTATGTTTTACATTGCGGTATCTCTGGCTGAGTGCATTATTTTCTTCAGTTCGTCAAAAGACTTGGCCCCTTCGATATCTTCTATCAGGGCCGTAAGTTCAGTAATTCTGCTGTTGAGCTGTTTATCACTCGCGTTTCCACTTTCGTTAATTCTGGCTTTAAGAAGCCCTATATTCTCCTCAACAGAATCAAGTGCCTTTGCCTGCTCATGGGTTAATAGGACCTCCTTGAGTTCTGCTGCAGTGGAAGCTTCGCTCACCTTGGTATACATATCTCGAATCTCAGTAATCTTCTCGTTGAGCTCTTCAGCTTTGCTACTCTCACCGGCTTCCGTAAGCCTTGTTTGCGCAGCTTCGGCCTTCTCAGTCATATTCTGGAGGGAATCAAGGATAACATCCTGAACTTCAGCGAAATTTTCATCAGTTATATTTTCAAGCAGGATATGACAAAATCCATGCACTTCGTCGGGCTCTGTTGGCATTTCATCAGGTTCCATATTCCTTCCGTCATTTTCAATACCCTCATTTTTCTGCCTTTTCCTAGACAAAGCCTTCTGGAGATAAGATGCGGTTGAAACCTCACTTATCTCACTATAGAGAGTTTGGAGTTCAGTAATTCTCTTACTGATTGAATCAAGCATGTCTGCCTGAACTTCAGTGAAATTTTCTTCGCTTATATCATCTGAAGGACAAGATCCAGGATCATAAATCAAATACATCGAGTCTGTCAGGGTTGCGTTGTCTGAAGCAAAAGCCCCTGAAGGGATGGCACTCAATATAATCAGCACCATCGTAAAACGGGAAATTAACTCCAATGTTTTTACTATCATAGATTACCATCGTTAATTACTATGTTTTCCTGCTCTTTTTGTCTCAACGCTGTTTGCCTGCTGACAGTCCTGAAATCAACTGGATTAAATATAAGCTTACTTTCAGAAACAGAAAATTTTGATAAACCATTGATCTATTCTTAAAACCATTGATCTATCATTAATTCTTAAAACCATTGATCTATCATTAAGGTATTAATCAGAATACTGTTTTTCTGCCTAAACACAAAGCAGATACTTTAATGAAGATTTCCATCCTCGTTAAGAATCTTCAGGAGCTCAATAATCGAATATGCAGCCCGGGTAATTCCCATACTGCGCTTGTCAGTATCGGTGCCCGCTACATAGAGGTTTCGAACAGGGGTTCGAATATCTGCAAATTGCCCGTTAATCGTGACTGCAGCTTTTTCCGGAACCATTATCTGTTCATGCTGCATATCGATATAATTCTCGATGTTTGGATGAGCACGGAAAATCGTATCATAGGCCTTTTTTGTCTCCTGTTTTTCGCTTTTATTTTCATCAATTACGAAGGAAAATCCAATAAGCTGTTTATCCTTTGGAGCAAGCGAAGGGTCATAGTTACTTATAGGAGTTGCCCAGTAGGCGAAATCCTTGAACCAGATCTCTGAGCCTGTGTAATTAAAATTGGGAAACTCTTTTTCCAGTCCAAGCCAGATGGTCAAGCTTTTACTATGGACTATACTTTCCAAATTTGTCTTATATTCTTTAGGGAGATCTTTTATAAGCCTGGGAAGCTCGGTTGCAAAACCCGTGTAGATAACAAGGTCAGAGATATAAATTTCATCGGCTTCCACGCCTGAAACCTTTCCGTCCTGTACAAGGATGGATTTAACCTCACATTCATTTTTGATTTCAACAGTTTCCGGAAGGGAGTAAAGAATGGCGTTGAGTAGAGCTTTTAGGCCCTTTCTGGGATAGCCCTGAGAATAGTTTACATTATTTGTTGCAAGCCTTTCAAGGGAAGTAAAAGGCTGGGTGACCTTTGTCATCCTGGCCTGAAGGGAAGCGTGGAGGTGATATGGAAGAATTGAGGCAAGGATAGACTCTGTAGATTGGGATTTTTTTGGTTCTAGTCTTCCGATCATTGCGTCAAACTGTTCCTGGGTGATGCTGTCCCTGACAAAACTGCTTCCTGACAGAACACGCTGAGCAGAGGTTTCCTTCATTGACCTGCCAGAGAGAAAAGCTGATATAGTATCCACAAAGTCGTAGGTCTCCTTTGAAAGACTTTTTGGCAGAAAATCATATACTGACTGGCTGGACAGGTCTATTCCGAATGAAGAAAGGGTAAAGGCTTTTGTAAGGGTCTGGGAAAGCAATACCCTGTCCTTTCTTGGAAGCACATCAAAAGTCACGAAATCTTTCAGGTTGGAAGGAATTTTGACAAAAGTATTTTCAGTCCGAATATAGTAATGCCCATAGTCCTCAAACATAGGTAAAAAATCAAAATAGTTATCCATTAATCTCTTCAGAGGCCCCTCAATCAGATGGGTAATTGCGTGTGCTCCTGTATCTACCTGATAGCCATCTACCATGTAGCTGTTGCAGTTCCCACCTAGATTTCGTCTTTTTTCAAGAACAAGGACTTTTTTTCCATGCTTTGAAAGCGTAAGCGCTGCAAGAAGCCCACTTATGCCTGCCCCAACAACAATTACATCGTATCTTTTCATACCCTAAACTACCTCAATTTTTCCAGTGAATTAAGTTATAGTTTAATGCAGTTACGCACCTTATTTCTCTCAACTCACAACAGAATTCCATATTAGTGGAAAGATTAAACAAAATATGTTAAATAAAATATGTTAAAACTATATAAATTATTTTAATTATGGGATGTATTGAAATCATATTATATAATTTATGATTTAGGTCTTTATATTTGAGCCCTGGCTTCTATTTGTAGAGTACCATAGAGAAAAAAATAGTATTTATAGTTAACAGTTGATATGGTAAAGACCACCAAAAACGTAGCTTATCCAAAAACGTAGCTTATTTTCCTAGCACACTACTTGCTATGGCTAAAACGTTGCTTGCAACTATTCAGGTAGCTTTTGCAAAATTACATATCTTGCTTATTTATTTTTCGATGGCATTACTTGTTATGCGTTAAAATCTTTTTAAGAAAAATAAAGTTTTTCAGTATAAAAAAGGTATAGATAAAGTCCCTTTGGGACTTATTTTTCAATATTTACTTTCTTAAACTTAAGATAAACCAGTAACATTCCAACGAAAACACCGAGGACTAGATATTTTACAAGTTTATTTGATTGTGCCACTACCATCACCCCCATTTTTTATATACAGTTAATATGCTGTATAGATATTAAAACTTTTCTATAGAAAATAGTATTGGAGCATTATTTGCCTGAAATGTAATTTTATTTAATAACTTAGAAGAAATCTGAGTTTTGTAATTTGTAGTTTCTTAATTTCACAAGGTCACGTTTCATAATTTTAAGTCCATAATTTTTACGTTCATAATTTTAAGTCCATAATTTTAAGTCCATAATTTTTACATTCATAAATTCATATGCTCATAAATTCATAGTTTCATCCTTAAAGTAAGGAAGGTAGTTCAAACACTATTAAAAAAATGTTCAAAAAATACAAAAATTTCATGATACAGCTATCCACGTAGATAATCGCTCTTTAAGAGCCATAAAAAATAGTAAAGTTTTTACTGAATACAGTATTGCAATTTTCTAGAAATAAACCGAGATGAAATTTATGAAAATAGTCGGGATACAGTCAAGCTCAGGAGGTAAACACAGCAATACTTTAAAACTACCGAATGCCGCTCTGAATAGAGCCTCCGAAGAGGGAGCAGACATCGAGTCAATTGATATTGCCAAAATGAATATCGAATACCGCACTGCATGCAATTCCTGTCATAATACCGGGGTGTGCACAATAAAAGACGACTGTGAGATTGTATTGAAAAAAACCCTGGCTGTTGACGGCATAGTTTTGAGTAGCTCTAACTATATAACAAAAACGTAACAGCCCAGCTCAAGACAATGTTTGATGGAAGCCCGCTTGTTATTCATGAACAATTATTTGATGGAAAATAAGTCATTTCACTGACGACCGCAGGCAACGATGAACTCGACTTTGTACTTGGAATTATGGACTATTTTATAATAACTATTTTATAATACATTATGGAGGCCAGACTATAGGGGAATAGGCTGTTCAGTGGCTAAAGGGCCTGAGGTAATGGAAGCAGCTACTGTAAAATCGCATGGAATAGGCAAAGATCTTGTTAAAGCGATAAAAGAGAAAAGGCAATAACCTGGACAGGAAGCAAGGCACAAAGCTTGGAGAAAACGGTTTAAGCATGTCATTCTTGCCAACAAAGAACAGTGGACTCATAATTGCGCTTACTGGATGGAAAAAGACTGGTTGAAAGAGTAATTATTCAGAGAAATTGTTAGTTAATTTAATGGAGGATTCATTATGTTAAGCCTTGAAGAACTGGGAAAAAAGCTTACTGAAGCTGGCAGGTTGAAATTACGTCCATTATGTGTTTACGGTACGGATGAAATCCCTGAGGGCGCAATCCCATCATACAAAGTAGACCGCTGTATAGCAAAGGCGATTTACACTTCAGTTCTCTTTGAAGAGACGCCTCCACTATATGTTGAGGCAGGACACGAACAGTGTTGCGCCGGTGGGATGGCCTGGATGGGACTTGCCGAGCCGCATCCAAAACTTAAGTACTTCGTAACTGTGGGCACCCCAGACTTCCATGGAGGCGCTGCCGAGCATTTAAAGGCAACCCCTGAGCTATTCGATGAACAGAGAGAACGAGCAGGAAAAATCCTTCCGCATGGTAGATACACAGTCATTGCTCCGTGTACTCACAACCTGGCACCTGAAATTGTCAGGTCTTTTATTGTCTTTGCAGGCAGCGAGCAGATCAGGAACCTCTGCGGGCTGGCACAGTTCAGTAGCTCTGAGCCCTTTTTTAAAACCGTGATACCCGGAGGACCTATTTGCGCTACAATGATCGCTTTCCCGGCAGGCATGGCAGAAAATGCACCGAAAGATTCGGCTTATATCGGGCCTGTAGATCCTACAGGAAACCCCTGGCTGCCTCCCGAATTAATGATAATGGGTATTCCTTTTGGACTGGCGAAACAGATGACAACCGACCTTGAGGAATCCTTTATCTGCAAACGGAGCAAAATCGCATATCCTGAAAATCGTATAGTTATAAAACCGTATAGCTATAAAACCGTATAGCTATAAAACCGTATATGAAGGGAATAGAAAAGGGATAATATACAGGGAAACGGATTTTAGACTATAGAGTATGAATTTTGAATAATAGATAGTGAGATTTTCAAGTTGTGAACCAGGTATTTAAAAGCTGGCAGAAAAAATATCAACATCATCTCCAGTCAGCTAACTACCTGATAATTTTTGCAGTAATGTTTGTTTTCATGAAAAGAGGGAACTTTAGCTAGAAGTTTACCTTTTATTGGTCTCAGAGACTTAGGCTTATCCGGCAGTTGCCTGAACCATTTCATGTCGGACAATACTCTCAAAAAACTATGAGAATTTTTTTTCCTACTCTAAACCACTCCTATCCTATGCTATTTTCCTACCCTAAACCACTTTCCTATCCTAAACTATTTTCCTACCCTCGAATTCTTTTTTACCCTTAGATTTTTACCGATCTTAGTCCACAGGCATATAGTTTGCCTCGATAATTTCACCCTCTTTCATTTCTCTTTGTCTTCCGAACAAATTCTTTGTGGTGAACACTATCCATCTCCAATGGAGTGCAATGTGGGCAACAAAGAAAAACAGCATCAGGATTCCAATTTTATCATGGATCAATCTCAAGATTTGACCTGCTGCATGGTGGTTAAAATACATTATAAAACCTGAATAACCCACTAAAGCAAATTGAATGAATAATGCCAAATCCACAAAATAGTTGAGTTTTACTTTTCTCGTCTTTTTGCTTTGTTTTACTTTTCTGAAACAGCTCTTTGTGGTGAGTAATATCCATTTCCAGTGCAGTGCAATATGAACAACAAAGAAGAGAAGCATTAGGATTCCAACTTTATCGTGGATCAATCTTAAGATCGGACCTGCAGAATGGCGATTGAAATACATTATAAGGCCTGAATAACCGACCAGGACAAATTGAACAAAAAATGCCAGGTCTACGAGATAGTTAAGTTTTGTTTTTTTCATTTCCTCACTCCTTTTTAATATTTACAGCGACATTTTGTAAAATTATCAATTTCAGTTCATTTGATTAATTTTCACTTTATTGGTTTTTGCTTCATGAACCATTTAACATAGCAGTTCTGCTATCCTACAGTGACTGCTGTACATTACCCTTTATTGACAGAAAAATAAATAAAAATACTTGCAAAAAAAAGGTAAATCAAAACTTACTTTTAATTTAAAAGTTTAATAACTTATATATTCCAAAATAAAGCTTAATTATTGAACATATCTTGTAATTTATCTCTTTTTAACCTCTGTTTGTTAATTACATAAGTAATAAGAACCAGATAAGTAGATTCAAATAAAAAATTTTAAAAAGTTGAATTGCTCCCATAATTGAGATAAAATCAGAATTACTTCTGTTAAAAATATATGAATATTCTTTTTCCTGATATAGTCTTCTATCTTGTTACTGTTGATAAAATAATGAAGACAGCATATTAGTGAACACTATATATTATTCAATAAGCCTTCATGATTATTATGAAAATAAGTGATATTTTATAAGAAAATCTTGAAAGCAAATAGAAAAATGAAGTTTATGCGAAAACTCCAAGATTTCATAGCGACTATTTTCGCTATGTCTTCGTATATTAAACTTTTGCAAATAAATCTTAATGTATTATTACAATTTTCAAGCATGTTCTGTTGTCCTGCTTACAAACTTATGAAAAAATCGTATAAGTTCTGGCGAATTCTTACCTTTCAGTGTCAGGTAAAATCCCGAAACTGGATCAAAGCACTGGAAGACAATACTCTAAAACCTATTTTTGTCGAAGGAAACGGCTCCTATGGAAGGCCCGAAGATCTTTTGAGAAAACTCCCTAGCAAATAATACTTTACTGAAATTTACTTTTCTATTTTAAGTATGATTAAAGATTAAATTTAACAAATGACTTATAAAAAAGCTTCATTGATAAATTAATTCCTTATGTCTCCTATTTTTGCTAAGTATGCTTTTATTATTAAATGCAAATGAAGGAGATGACTGCCTTCTCCTAAAAACTGACAGGTAAGGCATCTGCATTTGACAGATGCCTTTAATCCTGCATGGCTCAATGGGAAAGAAGCAAATAGAAACAAGAGACCTCGCCACTCTTAGCGACCATTAGATCAACGCAAAAGTTCTCCTATTGAGAAGCCGATAGAAGGAAGCAGTCAAACCTACACTCCAGAAAATGAGGCACTATGCATCTTGCAGGTGCCTCAAAAACACGGATTGGCTATCAGCCCCTACTCCATATGGAGGCACTATGCATCTTGCAGGTGCCTCAAAAACGCAGATCGCTGTTAACATGTTACTAATCCTATAATTCGAGGCGGACAATTAAATAACAGAAAAACTAAACAACAGTATAATAAATATTACACTGAGTCTTTCGATTCGATGTTTCAGGCAGAATACGAACAAAATCAAAATTAATCCTGTAATCCGAAGTATGGGCATGGTTTAGAGGGTATGTATGACACTTTCTAAGATTATAGAGACATTTAAAACGAAATTAAATGCCTCGTATATTTTAAAGTCACTTGAGAAAGCAGCAGATTTCTACGGTGAATCGGACAATGACTCCGAAATAAATGGTCCAGGGGAGGTCACGAAAAACAGCCCATACGGCAGTCCAGCCCGTAATCTTGCTAAAAGTCTGGAGTTAGGGAATGCCTCTAGGAACATGGAGGTTCCACTTATCAAACTGACCGATGTCTGGAAAATTTACCAGATGGGGGAGGTGGAGTTTGCAGCCCTTAAGGGAATAAATCTTGAGATTTATGAAGGGGAATTTCTGATAATTCTCGGGCCCAGTGGAAGTGGCAAAAGTACCATGATGAATTTGCTGGGCTGTCTTGACATGCCATCAAAAGGCACGGTTTGCCTGAATTCTAAAGACATCTCAGAACTAAGTGAATCCGAACTTGCCGTCGTCAGAGGACAGATGATTGGCTTTATATTCCAGAGCTTCAACCTTCTTCCAACCCTGAATACAGAAGAAAACGTGCTTTTACCTATGGAATTCCAGGAAGAAGATAGGCAAATGGCCCGACAAAAAGCTTCATACCTGCTTGAAATTGTCGGACTTTCCGATAAGAAAAAGAACCTTCCTTCCCAGCTTTCAGGCGGGCAGAGACAGAGAGTTGCAATAGCTCGCTCCCTGGCTGTAGACCCGCCTATAATCCTGGCAGATGAACCTACAGGAAACCTGGACAGTAAAACAGGAGACTATATACTGGATTTCCTGGACGGGCTGCAGAAAAGTGAAGGTAAGACGATCATTATTGTTACCCATGACCTTGAACTTGTAAAATATGCAACAAGAGTTGTGTACATCCGAGACGGTGAGATTGAAAAAATCGAGACACATACTAAAAACGAACAAAGTATGAAAAATGAACGAGGTACGAAAAATGAAGCAAATCTAAATTGAGGAATTAAAATGAAAAAGTTCTCTTTACTGATATTTTTACTGCTGTTTTCAACGTCCATATACCTTGGGGCTGGAACGGCACTTGCCTCTAATGGGAATATAAATTCTGCATCTTTGGAAGTAAACCTGGCTAAACAGAACCCTGATGCTGCCCGTCCGGGAGAACCTGTTGAACTCACTATCAGCGTGCAAAATGTAGGAAACGCTGACCTGAAAGACATTGCTGTTACAGTTAATCCTGAATATCCTTTCAGTAAGGTTTCTGGAGAAGACCTCACAAAAAAAGTTTCCTACCTGAATGCACGACAGGATGATGACGATGCAGCAGTTCTTAAATTCAAGCTTATGACAGATGCAAATGCATCGGAAGGCACATATGATGTAGATATTACCTCCACTGCTAAAGAAAGCGGATCCTCATCAAACACGATTACCACTACAAAAACCATCCAGCTCGAGGTAAGGGGTAAAGAGTACGCACAGATTGTTACCATAAATAAGGCAAGCATTGATCTGGCAACGGAAGAACCTCTGGAGTTCATAATAACAAATACCGGAAATTCACCCCTGAAAAATATGGTAGTTTCCTGGAAAGACCCAAAAGGAGTAATTCTGCCGGTATATTCGGATAACACAAAGTACATCAAGTATCTGGCCGCAGGTGACTCCGTTACCGTATCTTACTCGGTAATGGCAGATGTAAACGCAGATCCTGGACTCTACACTCTGGACGTAGACCTCAAATTTGAAGACTATAATTCAAATGAGAAAAGCATTGCGACCACAGCAGGACTTTTTGTTGGTGGAAAAACCGATTTTGATGTTTCCTTTTCAGAAAGTGACCAGGGAGAGGTTTCCCTTTCAGTTGCAAATGTGGGCAACAACATGGCTTATTCCGTGAAAGTTTCAGTCCCTGATCAGGATGGTCACAGGGTGTCAGGGAGCTCTTCAACAATTGTTGGAAACCTTGAGAAAGGGGACTATACAATTGCATCTTTCAATATTGTGAACACACAGAATCTTGATAGAGTTGAAAGTGGAGGAGCAACAGGGGTCGCAAGAGCAAGTGAGAAAGGCAAAAATGTAACTTCCACGGGTTCAAACCCCCTGAAAGTCCAGATTGAGTATACGGATGCAAAAGGGGAAAGAGTAACGGTTGATAAGGAAGTCGAACTCGAAACAGCTGCCGGAAGTGTGACTGCACAGGGACGAGGAAGACCGGGAACGGCAGGTAAAAGCAGTGGCTTCAGTTCATATCTGGTTTATATTGTTTTAATAGTGGTTGCTGTAGCAGGGTTATTCATTTACCGCAGAAAAAAACAGGCAGAAAGTGGGAAAGAATCCGGAAATAAAAAGTCTGAAGACCAGAAGCACGGCTCAGGGACTATTCGAGATTAAAAAGAAAATCTCCATAGAAAACGGGAAGGTGCAAGATGAGAAGCACAAGCCTTTTTAAAAAAGGCTTGACCGAAAACCCCAGTAACAAAGGGAAGGATGCGAGATGAGAAGCACAAGCCTTTTTAAAAAAGGCTTGACCGAAAATCCCAGTAGCAAAGGGAAGGATGTGAGATGAGACAATCAACCTACCTGAAAATGGGTCTGAACATGCTTGTGCATAGCAAGCTCCGAAGCTGGCTGACTATTATTGGAATAGTTATAGGGATCGGATCTGTTGTCGGCATCCTCTCCCTTGGAGATGCTATGCAGGAGCAAGTGCAGAGCAGGCTCGCCGAAATGGATCTGACGAAAATAACCATAAGTCCAGGGTATACTAAAGCGTCATCCAACATGCCTGGCCCTTCTGGGATGAGAGGTTCATCAACAGATGTTGAATTGACAGATGACGACATCGAGGCTCTCCAGGGTCTGGATGGGATACAGTACATAGCTGGCCAGATCTCAGGTAGCGAATCAGTTATTTACGCAGCGCAAAATGCAACTCTCTCAATTACAGGTGTGGACCCTCAGGTCTGGAAGTACATGACTACCCTGAAAACACAATCCGGAAGATTGCTTGAACCGGCTGATAAATATGTTGCGGTTATAGGAAGCGGGGTTGCAAGTGGAGTTTATGACCAGGAAATTGGGGTCAACCAGGTAATAACTGTAAACGCTAAAGCCGTGCGAGTTGTTGGTATCCTGGAAGAAGAAGGTGGACGTGGAGACCGAAGCATTTACATGCCGATCGATGGGGCAGTAAACCTGCTTGATGACGCCGAAGAAGGTGTTTATGATAGTATCACGGTGAAAGCAAAGAGTGAAGACCTGGTTGATGAGCTGATGGAAAATATCGTGGATAAGCTCATGGTTTCAAGACACATTATTCAGGAAGATGACAGAGACTTTTCCGTGACAGCTTCTAAATCGATGGCTGAGTCTGTTACCGAAATGACGAGTTCAATGACTCTGTTTCTTGGAGCTATTGCAGCCGTATCCCTGCTTGTAGGAGCCGTTGGGATTGCCAATACCATGTTCACATCTGTCCTTGAAAAGACAAAGGAGATCGGAACTATGAAAGCCATTGGGGCAAAAAACAGGGATATCCTTATGATTTTTCTCTTTAATTCCGCAATGGTTGGCCTTGTTGGTGGTATCCTTGGAGATATTCTGGGGGCTTTTGTTTCAACTCTTTTCCCTATGCTTGGCATGACTATGATGAGAGGGAGAGGTTCAGGTTCTTCAGGCATATATCTTGCTCCTGACCTGATGGCTTTTGGGCTTCTTCTGGCAGTTTTAATAGGGGTGATATCAGGAGTGGTCCCTGCGTACAGAGCTTCAAAGTTAAAACCAGTAGACGCTTTGAGGTACGAATGAAACGAAAAAGAAAAGAAAGGAAATCAGCCCTTTCTTAATTTCCTGCTTAATTTGAAGCAAAGAAGAAAAAGAAGGTATAGATTATCAGTTATCTCAGTACCGATAATCAAAAGTTTGAATAAGTTGCTGGACTCACTGACTTTCTTTGAGAAAACTCTGGATTAGTTGAAGAGTCACGTTTTAACCTTGATAAAACTTCGAAGATGTATTTATTTTTCTTCGACTGTTTCCATTCAGATATTCTTAATTTATATAGAAAATTAGCGGAAAAAATATGCTTTACACTAAGAAAAAAATTTATGAGTATTATGAGAAAGCTTCAGAATCTGAGTTTAAGAATGGGGTTTTTAGACATGTTAAATCATGAACAGAAAAAATCGGTGTGAAAAAATGAAGGAAATTGCAAAACATACTGGTAGATGATTGAATGAGAAAAATTAATCTAATTTTTACAGTTGCCCTTATATTGGCTATATTTCTTTGTACTGGTGCGAGCGCTAAAAACGTAGAAATCGGAAGCGTCCCCGAATACAGGAGTACTCTAGATTGGTTATTTGTTGAACCTCATAATCTTGAGGTTCAGTACTGCAGTTTCGTAAGTAATATAGATAGTGGAGTCCATGAGTTTCAAAACTTGAATTCAAGATCTTCTGTGTCTCCTGGAAAAAGAAACAGAAATATGCCACAAAATTTCCAACCCACTTATAATAACGAAAGACCTCAACAGTTACCTCCGGCTGTTTCCAGAGAAATACCTTCAAAAGGGATATCTCCTGACATGAGGTCCAGGAGTTTTCTGGACGAACAATACATAACGCAGCAAAACACTTCTTACTATCAATCTCGTGTTACCCCATACGCAGATGCTGTAACCTCTTACCTTGAAGAAAATGACCTTGACGATAAGTACGAGATATATCAAGCCGCTTTATCGTGGACCTGGGTATCCGATGAAACCCTGAACGGTGTAGATGAAAAATGGCTTACTCCAACAGAGTTTCTTGACGAAACCCCTACTTATTCCAGCAATCCTGATTATGGAGAGCCTGTCAGTGATTGTGAAGAACAGGCAAATACTCTTGCATCCCTCCTAATTGCTTCGGGAGACTATAATGAAAGTACCGTGCGTGTAGCTATAGGAAAAGTATATTTTGGAAATGTCAGTGGTGGGCACGCCTGGGTAGAAGTTTATGAAGATGGGGAATGGTTCCCGCTTGACCCCACTGAAGGACCATACTACGATGATGACAACTGCTCTATAGTATCTGCGGACGTATCAGAAATCAATTATGACGAGTACATGGAAAGCACATATCCGGCTGTAAAAGTCTGGTGTTATTACAATAACAAGTACTTTATGGAAGTAGGAAAGCAGAATGGAGATGTTCCAGCGTTCTGGAACGAGCAACCGGAAAGTTATCTAGAAAAACAGAACGGAGATGCTCCAGTGTTCTGAAACGAGCAGACGGAGTAATCCGGACCGAATACTCGTCAGGTAAGGTATTTCCAACCTTCGTAGAATTATCAAGTGCTTTAAATCCTTGAGAAATTGTTACTTAGTAAGAGAGGGGAAGAAAAACCTCAGAGATTTTCATTCCTGACTTTAAGGAAAACAAAAAAACAGAGGTATTTCCTTTCCCTACTTCACTTTTGAGCTCCAGATGTCTTTCTGGGATCAAAGAATTTCTTTTATTGAAGTCATTTCTTCTATATTCAGCAGGTTTTAATTTGATAGATATTATCAAGAACTAGACAACTTTCGCTAATATATTACAGATATTCCAAAGATTTCTCCTTGTTTTTACTGGTTTGTAGAGGTCCCAATTCTCACTTATTTAAAGTTAAACTTAATATATTTTCTTATATAATTTCTCCTGAAAATTGGAGATATCTTGCAAAACTTTTATAGTATTTATTTTTTTCGTAAGATGGATATTTCAGAATTAGTCTTTTAAAGTATAATCAGATTTTTATATTTTAGTTTCAGAAATAGGAAGCACAATCAGGAATACATGTATATAGCACTTATAAAAAATATATTCAATGGTAATACCATAGGAGTGGGTTTACAGGTTGATTTCAGGAAAATAAAATGAAAAAGTATAAAGGAATATAAAGAGGTTTTTAGGTGTTATATACGAAAATACCAATGCAAGCGTATGAAAACTTTCACAAGATATTCAGTGGAAGTAATCAAAATACTTTTGAAATCTGCAGTGAATGTGGTGGAGCGTGCGAGCATAATAAAATAGGAACTCTGTTGCCTGGGGAAGAAGAGTATATGGCAGAAAAAATGGGTATAAACGTTTCGGAATTTAAAATTCGCTACCTTGATGCTGTGGAAATGGATGACGGAACTTTAATATATGTATTAAAATTAGGAAAGTTGTGCCCCTTTTTATGTGAAGAAAATGAAGAATGTAAGTGCAGGGATTTTAAGCCTATATTCTGTAAAATCTATCCTTTAGTCCTCACGCTTGAAGATAATAAAATAAATTTTACAATGGATAACTGGTGTAAACTGTCAAGAAAAAAAGCTTGCAGGCTTTATTTTGAAACTGCCATCCCGCTTTTGTCAAGCCTTGAAATTCCAATAGAATGGTTAAGGCATGTAACTAGCTATGATAATCTCTGCTTTGATTACGATCAATTAAAAGAATACAGGCGCGGAAAAAATAAGTATGCAACTTTTTTGCTGGAAGAATTGCTGAGTTTGCAGAAAGCCGAAATCGAAACTATCAGTCTATGTGCTGATTTCAGTCAGGATTTAGGCCAGAAAGTTGAAGAACCTGTTTTTTAACTTTAAATTGAAGTAGCCGAGTTCAAGCTCTTGCAGATGTCTGAGTTCGCTATCTGGCAAAATCAAATTTTTATATTTTCCTCTTTTTTATATTCTCAGCTTTCTTATCTTTTTCAGTTTTTTATCTGTTTCCACCGCTTAATCTTTCACCCCTGTACTTTACTATCTGATCTGGTAGTTCCATTTTCGACTTTAATACATTCTATCGGAATCACGAAAGCAAAGGTGCTTCCTTCTCCAGGCTTACTCCTGAACCAGATATCTCCGCCATGTAACTGTACAATCTGCTTAACCAGCGAAAGCCCCAGTCCGGTTCCCTGGAATTGTTTGGACAAAAAGGAATCAACCTGGCTGAAAGGCTTGAAAAGTTTACTCTGGTCCTCGGGTTTAATTCCAATTCCTGTATCCGTGACGGTTATTTCTACCAAATCTCCCTTTTTTCTTGCCTCTATTTTTACAAGCCCGTTTTCATAGGAGAATTTTATAGCGTTGTCTACAAGGTTGTACATAATCTGAACGAAGCGGGCTTCATCAGCATATATACTGGAAAGGCTGCTATCTATGCTGATTTCAATTTGAACATTTTTTCGATCGGCTATAGGAGACAGAAGATTTTTTATTATGTTAAGTTTACTGGCAAGCTCAAACTGTTTATAACTGAGCTCCATTTTTCCAGCTTCTATTTTAGAGAGATCCAGGATGCCATTTATCAGATTCAGAAGGTGTTTTCCACTTTTCGAGATGTTCCCTACGGATTTTAGCTGTCTTTCATTCAATTCGCCGTACACCTGTTCATAAAGAAGGTCAGCAAACCCTATAATAGAGTTAAGTGGGGTTCTCAGCTCGTGGCTCATATTTGCCAAAAATTCGCTCTTGGTACGGTTTGCGGCTTCTGCGATTTGTTTTTCCTGAAGAAGGGTTTCTGCGGCTTTACTTTCCGTAATGTCCCTACACATTTCGAGGACTCCTATGATCTTTCCACCCTCTTCAGTTACAGGGATTGCCTGAACAATCCAGACTCTGTCATCTTTCCCAGAAAATTCTCCTGATTTTTTATTGCCTGTCATAAAAACCTGTTCAAGATCCAGGGAATAGGATAACGGGATACTTATATCAAGGGTATCATTAAGGCGTAGACCCACTGCTTTTTGAAGATCTATCTTCATAAATTCCAGGGCAGCTTTGTTCGCCCAGATAATATAAAGTTGAGGGTTTACGAAAATAACCAGTTCATTCAGAGAATCAAGCAGGACTTTCTTTTCTCTTTCCTGTGCCTTTAATTCTTGCTGTGCAAGATCAATTTCATTTAACATTCCGTTTATTTCCTTTGAAAGACGGTAAAGTTCATCGTCGTCTTTAAGAGGCAATCTTCTGGAAAGATCCTTTTCCGACCTGACTTTGGTAACGAAATTATCAATTCTGATTAACCTTGAGATAAATAACCTATCAAACACAAATTTAACCCCTACCCCGGTCATGATAGCAGTTAGCAAAAGGAAGAAATACATATTATCCAGGGTTTTTTCGCCGTA
This sequence comes from Methanosarcina barkeri str. Wiesmoor, assembly GCF_000969985.1. Lineage (GTDB taxonomy): Archaea > Halobacteriota > Methanosarcinia > Methanosarcinales > Methanosarcinaceae > Methanosarcina > Methanosarcina barkeri_B. Next base: position 2,157,296 of record NZ_CP009526.1, read on the forward strand.
CTCATAGAGTTCTCTTGGAAAATCCGCCCTCATAATAAGAGCGGGCTTGCCTGATACGTCTAGCAATTCAAAATATCCAGCTACGGTATTTTCGCTAAGGGGTTCGACAATAGTTATGTCTGGATTCTCTGAAATACTTTTTAACTTGGTCTGGAAATCAAGAGGCAAATCTTCATTGACTGTATACATTAAAAGAGAAGAACGGGTAGATTCTTTGAAAGAGTTAAGAAGTATGTCGTCAAAGTATCTCCCAAAAATCAAGGTGCCCTTCATAGGTCCATTATATTTTGTCGTAAGGATCGGATGACAGGCAATAAACATAGGATTTTCGTCAAGCAAAACGAAACCGCTTTTCCTGTCGTTTTCGGATTTTGAAAGAAGAGTTCCGTCTTCGACCATTCTAAGAAGCTTTTCCGGAACCGGTTTTTCCTCTCCAGTATAAATATCTACTGATTTTGCATAGACAACAGATTCGGATTTATCTACAAAAATCATCACATTAACCTTAATTCCTGTAAGAGTTTGATTCTGAAGATTTACATCTGTATAATTCTGATTCTTGTCTTCAACAAAACGGTAAGCATCATCCCAGCAAGCCCAATCCTGTACTGTCCGATTAAGATATCCCTGCTCGGTTGAAATGGCATTTTGCACCCTTTCTACATTATCCGCGGTGTCCACTTTTTCAAGCTCTAAAAAATTGGAAAGTTGCATATTATGAGTGAGTGTAAATACAACTGTGAGAACACCAAAAATTAAGAAAGTTATTAAAAGAACCTTTTTACTAATATCGATTCCAGACACCCCAAAAATTTATTAAAAGAATTAGTTTGAAAGTAATATATTATTGATATTAAAAAGGTGAGAAAGTATATAAATTTTAGTAGATGTTAGACAGAGTTAAAAGTCAGTTAAAGCTTGTTTTTCCTTTTTATCATGGGATTCTAACTATAGGGATAAAATAAACGAATAGGTTTCCAATAAAAGCTTAAATCAGCTTCTTTATTGTTTTTCAGTTGCACCGTTTCGGGCATTCAAGTAGGACTGTTCGGTAATCTCCAGACTTCCTTTGAGATTCACAACTTTCATATCAAAGGTGCAGGCAAATTCTTTAACATTTGAATTGAACTCCTGCTCATCTACAAGTCCACCATCGATTTTTGCAGCCAGGCAGTAGAGTGGATTTTTTAGATAATGCTTATTGAAGTCCCGGTTACTTTTTTCATTTCCCAGCTTCTTCCAGCTAGAAGCCCACATTGGGGTCAGGTAGATCGTTCCCATGCCCTGGAATTTGGTCATGGTCCTGGCATAAGCTTTGTTTCCTCCCAGTGCCAGACTGATGCAGTCTTCTATAATTTCTCCATTTTTGTCTTTCAGAAAGAAAAGTGGGCATTCCAGATCCGATAAATCCTCTTCCAGTTTTCCAAGTGCGTGCCCGCAGACTCCATAAAAAACCAGGATTCTGTCCGAAAAGGACGCCATCTCATAGATATTTCTGTAAACTTCAGCCTTTAAAATCTCAAGGTCGGTATGCAGGCTCAAACTTAATAGATTTACAACAACGCTTATATCTTTCCGGAGTTTCCTCCTCTTACAAAACTTTTTGAGGATCGGAAGGCTTGAAAGAAACCTTGAAGGAACTATGAAACCAGGGTTAGAGCGGCCTTTCAGGAGCATTGGGACTCGATCCAAAAAAGCTGTCCTTGGGTTGCAATTTCTCAGTCTGAGCTTACGGAGGAAACCTGAGCTCTCCCGGTTTTCCACAACGATTAGCTGCTGTAAATCACGGTCTTTTGATAATACATGTACAAGCTCGTCTTCGAGCATCCCGCAAGCAACAATGCTCAGTACAGACATAATTCGGAGATCCTTCCTTCTTTGTAACTTTTTTCTGGAATCCTTTCTGGTAAATTTTTATTTTCGGATTCTTTCTGGTAAATCTTTGTTTCCGGGATTCTTTCATGTAATTTTATATTTCCGGAAATCCTTCCTGGTAAATCTTCGTTTCAAGGATTCTTTCATGTAATTTTATGTTTGCGATATTTCTTCTTAGATCTTTATATCCTGACTATTTTGTCAGACAATCTTGTACAGTAAAATCAGGGCATTAACAAATTTGCCTATGAAAACAATTGATAGAAAACTTATCGCTATTTACAGATTAAAAGTAATATTAATAAAAGAAATTCTCAAAAAAAACGAAAGAGAGTAAGTGGGAACAGGAAAGAATGGATTACCTGTCTCAATTCTATTCAGTTAACTTTGCCTGATTTCCAGGTACTTATTCTCTTAATTTGTTACTATCAGAGATTAAGTGCACCATATCCTTTTATAGTACTGGATTTTATCCCCTGTTCCTTATTTCCTTCTGCCGTTCTGTTTTTGTTCATTTATATTTGAATTAACAGGGAGTTTTTTATCAGGAGTGACTCCGTAATATTTTGTCCTTGCGGCTCCCCAGATACAGCCGTTTTTCCCAAAGATTTTCAACTCAATATTCTGGATAGCCTTGCAAATTTTGTTTCCTTCTCTTGCACCCTTGCAGACTATACAGAACTTTTCACAAAAAACAGGGGCTTTTTCCTTATTTTCAACCATTTCGACACTTCCCAGCCATAATTTATTCTTTCTATCCGGCTACTTATGGGTGCTTATCCAGATATTATACTGATAAGATATGGTTAAACTTGATTAAAGTAACTTCTTTCCTGCGTCAGGGCCGGGAGCACACTGGAATACGTCGCTAATCCTTACTTCTATGAGGTTCTTTGCAGGAAGTCCAGGTTTTGCCGCATTCACAATTGCTTTCATTTTTTCAAATTTTTCTCCGGAACTGATAATTTCGGCTTTACCTTTTATCTGGAAGCAACCACCGGTGTCTGGTCCCCAAACATATATTGCCACATTTGGATTTTCCTTAAGGTTTGCCAGGGATTTGGCCATGAAGTTATCTGCTATCCAGATTGTCTCATCATCTACAAGCTGGCAGAACCCTATAGGCACCACATTCGGAACTCCTTCTTTTGAGGCCGTAGCTACGGGAAAGATCTTTACCTTCGAAAAAGCAGTTTTCATCTCTTCACTTAATTTTACCATGATATCACCATCAAGATGGTGGCAGTACAAATTTATATATTTAAGCGTCAGAATTGTGTATCGAAGGTCGGATTTGTGTATTTTAATAACCTTCATGGAAAAAGGTTAACTTGGGATTTTAAGTAAAAAAGAGGAAAACATTGAGTCTGAACGATGGTATAAAGAATCTGGGAGCAGAAGTACTCGAAAAAATCGGCTTTGAAAGCGAGAATATTGTTAAATGGAAGGGCTGGCTGCAAAAACGCTATTTTCTTCTCGAATATCCGGATGAGCCTTATGCCTGGCGTACGTATATCTTGCACTAAAGTCCGTAGATTCCTGGAATTGAAATTGAAATCCGTTGTTTCATAATGTTTCAACAAATTCTTAACATTGTATTTCCACCCTGTTTCAACAAATTCTTAACATTGTATTTCCACCCTTTTGAAATTCGTATGCTACCTTTATTTCCTTTACATCTTGGTTTTTTGTCCGTAAAAAATTGATTACAGGCTCAACATATGATGATCGGTCCTGTTTCAACAAATTCTTAACATTGTATTTCCACCCTTTTGAAATTCGTATGCTACCTTTATTTCCTTTACATCTTGGTTTTTTGTCCGTAAAAAATTGATTACAGGCTCAACATATGATGATCGGTCGGCGTTTACGTCTTGTAACGGAAATACTCTTACCTCATTTGAAACCCTGCACAACTCCTCTATCGATTTTAAATGAAACTCCAGTGACAGGTTATCTGTATAGAGAAATAATAAATGCGAGCACAATGCCAGATCAAACTCTTTATCCTTAAAAGGCAAAAAGGGCAGTTCACCCGGTATATATCTTTTTTGCATCACGCCTTCCGAAAAATCTTTTAGAAATTTCTCCATAGCCGACATCCTTATCCTTCCGAGTTCTTCAACTGAGCCAATTTCTTGCCAGATAAATTTATCCTGGTTTTTCCGGGTCTGGTCAATGATATAATTATAGGTTTCATGAATTCTCTGTCTAATCTGATCAGCACTGAAAAAGTAGACAGGGTCAACTGATATGATATTTCCGCCTCGTTCTGTAAACTCTGCATTGAAGCTTGCAGGTCCGTCTCCACAGCCCAGGATCTTTCGCTCGAGATCATCAGGTGTTAAGTTAAACATTCTGACATATTCTTTGAAAGACCGTCCCCATGGCTTGATATCAGGATATACAATTGTCATAATCTGTACACTATAGTACATAGACATACAATGTATATAACTTAGTATTCCTTAAATAACTTAGTATTCTTTAATAGCGCGCCAATTCAAAAATAAACTTTACCCTGGAATTCACAAAGTCGTAGAACTGTTTTGAAACCTTACCATTAATTATGGTTAGAAGAATAACCAGGTTTCGAGGTGTCCCAAAATTGAAACTAAACAAATTATTGATCAGATGTTAGTTCCTGGCTGGTGGACACCAAAGTAAATGAAAGTTTACTTTTCAGTGGCCTGGATGTCTTTTTAACAGAATTTTTCTGCAAATATAGATAAGATTATATCAAAAGAACATGTATTGTGAAGTGAAAATTAAATCATAAAGTATATCTTTTAGATATATATTTGGGGGGAAATATATTAGGAAATCTGAGACTCTTGTAGTTTTACTTTTAGCAATAGTATTTATTTCCGGCTGTGCGGAAAATACTCAGGAAAATAAGACAGGACATGTGGGTGAAGAAAGTGCAATTCCCACAGAAGGGGCTACCCCTAACGTAACAGAACAAGTTGACGAATCAGTAGGTAGAGACATCGGAGAAGGATCACTATCTGGTCAGGAGGACACCTCCCTGGCTGAAGGGAAAGAAGTAATAATCCCGGGTGAAGAGAACTCGAGTCAGGGAATAACGGATGAAGAAAACTCGGGCCAGGGCAATGAAACTTCTTCTGAAAACCAGGCATCGGATAAAAATCAGACAATTATTCAGACCGCAGAAGAGGCAGGATATACTACTTTTGCTTCACTTGCTAGGGATGCAGGACTTGAAGACACTCTTAATGAAGGAGGGCCTTATACTGTTTTCGCTCCTACTGACATAGCTTTTGAAAACCTTCCAGAAGGCATGCTTGATGACCTTCGTAATGATAAAGAAAGGCTGAACCTTGTGTTGGTCTATCATGTGATCAATGGAGAATACAGGGCCACAGATCTTAAAAATATTAATTCTCTGGCTTCTTTCCTGAAGACCGAAAAGCTAGCTGTGAATACTACAACTGACGGAATGATAATGGTAGGAGATGCAACTGTAATAGAGTCTGATATTATTGCAGGTAATGGAGTAATACATGGAATTGATAAAGTATTGATTCCATTATAAGTCTGAAATAGAAATCCGGAATAGAAGCAAAGCTTATGTTGATTCAAGATCAATGTTGATTTAAAGATCACTTTGATTTGTTTCTTTAATTCTTTTTTACCTTACTTCTTAGATTTATCTGTCAGTCAGCTTTCTGTCAGTTAACTTTTGTTCAGTTTTGCTAGTCAATTATTATTCTGTTCTATTAGTCAAGCTTTAATTCAGTCTCGTCGATCAGGCTTTTATTTCGTCTGATTGCTCACAAACATTAAGACAATTGCATAGAATAATCTAGGATCTCTCTCACTCATGGAAAAAACTCAAATTAAGTACAAAAAATTATTTTCAGCACTGGCGTTTGCCAAAAATTAATATGCGGGTTTCATAGATTCACCCGTTCCCTGTACCCGAAATTAACACTGTAATCGAGGTAATAGATAACTTCTGGCTCAATTTTTATCATGATACTCTCCGGGTCAGGGGGCATGTCTGCAGCAACCGGAAATTTGGCTACCATTATTTCCCCTACTTCTCGTAATTCACTTTCATCAGTAACTATTGATGCCTTGCCTTCAATCTGAAGGGCCTGTATCTCAAACCAATCTGGATCATCCTCATCGATAGTATATGCTACATGAGGGTTTTGCACAATATTCTGGACTTTTCGGGTATTCTTATTGGTTGCCACGTATACGGTAGCGCCTTTAGATACATATGCCATTGTATGGGCCATTGGCCTGCCCTGCGGACTTACGGTTGCAAGGTTCAGGTAGTAATGATCTGAAAGGTACTCGTAAATCTTATCTTTAAGCTTTTCTGCCATAGTCCCCACCAAAATTTATATAGCTCTCAGCTAAAACCCCATTTGATTGGATTTTTACCCAGGGTCTGCCATAATACTGTAAATTCGGTATAGTCTTTCTAATCCCGCGATATATTTCCAATCTTGATACAATTTCCAACTCTGTAATACGTCCTAAGTCGTGTAATAAATTAAGTCCTGAAACAAACTTTGAGTCCTATAATACAAAAAGGGAAAACTCGGTTTATTCTGTCTTTCCCCTATACAGTTTAGATGGACAAAATTTATAAATCTTACTTATATCTGCAATCTGTGGGAATATCAAAGTTATAACTTCATGATTTTTTCCCAGAATATATTAAAGAGATAGTGAAAAAGGACTGACAGAAGTAATAAAGGGCTGAAAAAGTCAAAGAAAGACTGAAGGAAGTTAAAACAAAGGCCAAAAAAGTAGAAATAACTGAAGAAAGTTAAACAGGATTGAAAGAGCAAAAAGAAGTTTTATTTAAGACTTTCTCTTCCTCCTGCATTCCTTTAGTTTCTCTTCCAGGCGGATACGAGAGATGAAGACTCCAAATTGCGTTGCAATGGTTTCGATGACAGTGCGCACGCTATCTGGAATCTCGAATTCAAGGCTCGAAGCAAGGCAAAAAGCTGCAATAACCTTTTTTCCTGATTTTACGGGGATAATTGCGGTAGCCCTGAGATTTTCATGCCTGAGCGCATCATCTCTTGACGTGAGAAGCAGATCTATATGCTGTTTATAAACCGGCTGCCCTATCATAACAAGTTTAGTATTGGGGGAATTAGCACTGTAATACGAGGCATGCTCGACAAAATTAGGAGAAAAACCACGGTGAATGGCAAGCTTCATATCTCCTGTTTCTTCATCGATAAGATAAATGCCTCCTGCATTGATTTCATCTATTTGGAGGCAGGAATCCAGCAGTTTCTCAAGAGTTTCGTTCAGGGAATTGGAAGTGCTGAGTGCGATTCCAAGGTCTCTTTGGATATAGAGCAATTTTTCTTTCCTCTTCCGCTCAGTGACATCCAGGATTATTCCCTTAAGGTACTTTACAATCCCATTTTCATCGGCTTCAATAAAAGTTCTTTCTTCAACCCAGCGTACTTCGCCTGACTTAGTCAGGATACGGTACTCCTGGGAAAAATCCACGTAATCTTCGTCTATCCTTCTCAAGAGTTCTCTTTCCACTCTCTCCAGGTCATCAGGGTGTATGACATTACCATAAAGAAGTTTTCCTGATGTAAACTCTTCTACGGTATACCCAAATTTCTTTATGTTCTCTGAGACAAACTCGGCAGGCCAGTACTTCTCTGGTCTCCAGAGAAAAACCGTGACAGGGACTTTATTTATTACCGAGATCAGCTCCTTTGCCATCTCAAGAGCGTTACATAAAGCTGCTTCATTCATGTATTTACAGGCTTTTTGCCTGCTCTTCCCCTTCTTAGCCGAGTTTGAAACCACTTTAGACATCTCATTCTCCGTAGATTAAAATCTCTTACAGGAAGCTTTGAATACATTTCCAATATTTACTTTTTTTGCTTTGTAAACATAGAAGTACGCAATAAATTAAAAAGCTTGTGATTATAGATTCCAAACGTATCAGAATGCAGAGACTTGAATGTTAATATTTATAAATAGATCTTTCAAAAAATAGCACACAGATATGAAATCACTTAGGGGAAAAATATATATACAATATTAAGACTAATAGCCAGTATAGTTAATAACTATTCAATTTCTAGACCTGTTTTCTTATTCTAGACCTGTTTTCTTGAAAGGAGAAAATATGAAGGTAAGAGACTTACAAAATAATCTCACAATCAAATATTGGTTAACAGATATAAATCCTACATTCCGCAGTATTTTTTTGAAAATCAATATTTTTCATGATAGCGTTTTTGGAATAGAGTAAATAATTTGGATTTTTAATGGTATTTGGTGAAAAATTGAATGATATCGTTTTTGGTCTCTAAATACACCACATCGTTGCTTTTACCTACTGCATAAAAGTCCAATAAATCCATGTTTGATTGAAAATCAATAGCAGTAAACTGCTGGTTACTGGATAATGTCCCATATTTAACCTAGACCCGGCACAGCTTCACCCGAGAACTAACGGAGCCTAAATAATAACTTGGCCGTGATATGGTCGGAATTGAGGTGAAGGGCTTGCTGTGATATTGTAAATCCGGTATAACCTTTATAATCCCGTGATATAATCTCCAATCTATATACAATTCTCGATTCTGTTATAGATTTTAAGTCCTGTAATAAATCTTAAGCCTTTTAATGAATTTTTAATTTTGTATTACAAAAGAGAAAACTTCTTTCATGGTTTTTCCCATAGTATCTCAAAGAGATATTGAAAAGGAATTGACAAAAATAACGAATGGCTGAGGAAATTAAGAGAAGGGCCGAAAGAAGTCAAAAAAGGCCAAAAGAAATAAGAAACGACCGAAGAAAGTTAAAAAGAATTGAAAGAACAAAAAGAGATCTTATTTAAAACTTTTCCTTCTTTCTACATTCTTTTAATTTTTCTTCCAGGCGGATACGGGAAATAAAGACTCCAAACTGCATCGCAATGGTTTCGAGGGCAGTGCGTACACTATCTGGAAACTCGAATTCAAGATTCGAAGCAAGATAAAATGATGCAATAACCTTTTTTCCTGATTTTACGGGGATAATTGCGGTAGCCCTGAGATTTTCATGTCTGAGTGTGTCATCTCTCGAAGTGAGAAGAAGGTCTATGTGTTGTTTGTATACAGGCTGCCCTATCATAACAAGTTTCGTATTAGGGGAATTGGCACTGTAATGGGAGGCATACTCGACAAAATTAGGGGAAAAACCACGGTGAATTGCAAGTGTCATATCTCCGGTTTCTTCATCGATAAGATAAATACCTCCGGCATTGATCTCATCTATCTGGAGGCAGGAATCCAGTAGTCTTTCAAGAGTCTCGTTCAGGGAACTGGAAGCGCTGAGTGCGATTCCAAGGTCTCTCTGGATGTAGAGCAATTTTTCTTTTCTTTTCCGCTCAGTAACATCCATAACTATTCCCATAAGGTACTTTACAGTTCCATTTTTATCCGCTTCAATGAAAGTCCTTTCATCAACCCAGCGTATTTCACCTGATTTCGTTAGGATACGATACTCCGAAGAATAGTCCACGTAACCTTCTTCTATTCTTCTTGAGAGTTCCCTTTCAACCATTCCCAGGTCATCAGGGTGTATGATATTGCCATAAAGAAGTTTTCCGGATGTAAATTCTTCGGTAGTATACTCGAATTTCTTTATGTTTTCTGAGACAAACTCGGCAGGCCAGTACTTCTCCGGCCTCCAGAGAAAAACCGTGACAGGAACTTTATTTATTACCGAGATCAGCTCCTTTGCCATCTCAAGAGCGTTACATAAAGCTACTTCATTCATGTATTTATAGGCTTTCTGCTTGCCGCTCCTATTCTTAGCCGAATTCGAAACCACTTTGGACATCCCGTTCTTTGTAGTTTTAAAATCTTTTACAGGAAGCTCTGAATATATTTCAGATATTTACATTTTTTGCTTCGTAAATATAAAAGTACGCAATAAATTAAAAAGCTTGTGATTTGAGTTCTGGAATGCATCAGAAGGCAGAGACTTGAAAGTTAGAATCTATATAATGATTTTATCGAAAGAAATGCACTATATGAGAAAACCTTAAAGAAAAGTATATATTGTATTAAGATTGGCAACCATTTTATAACTATTTTATTATTTATAGGTCTGTTTATTATTTCACGTTTGTAAAGGTTCTTATTCTCCCTACCTCATGTATAATTTTATTTTTATATGAATTTCCAAGGTCAATTTGATATATAACCGATGATATATTTTTTGACATATCTCTACGAAAAATAAAAAGATACGAGTTTGAGAATATGGATGACCTTCAGGGAGTATTGAAAGGACAGAAGATCGCTTACTTTTCTATGGAAATAGGGCTCAGCGGTGAAATTCCAACATATGCTGGAGGGTTGGGCATACTTGCAGGGGATACTATTCGCTCGGCAGCGGACCTGAATATTCCGCTGGTAGCAGTAACACTGGTGAGCAATAAAGGCTATTTCAGGCAAATTCTTGACTCTTCTGGAAACCAGATAGAACACACCGAAGAATGGAATCCTGCCCGTTTTATGACGCTTCTTGCAGAAGACGTACACGTAAAAATCCAAAATCGGGATGTTAAAATCAGGGCCTGGTTACATAATTATAAAAGTCTTACAGGAGGCTGTGTACCCATTATTTTCCTTGATACTGATGTTGAGGGAAATGACCGGGAAGACCGTAGAATTACGGATTTTCTCTACGGGGGAGACCAGCGCTACAGGCTCAAGCAGGAAATAGTACTTGGAATCGGGGGAGTAAGAATGCTTGATGCACTGGGCTTCAGGATCAGGAAGTACCACATGAACGAAGGTCACTCAAGCCTGCTTGGCCTGGAACTCCTGAGGTGTAATGGCATTGACCCTGTGAAAGTTAAGGAACTATGTATTTTTACAACACATACCCCCGTAGAAGCAGGGCATGATAAATTTGATTACGGGCTTGTAGAGGACCTTATCCAGGACAAAAAATGTGTGGATGTCCTCAGGAGATTCGGAGGAGTCGACCGCTTTAATACAAGCCTTTTTGCCCTTAACCTGTCGAACTATGTCAATGGAGTCACAAAGAGACATAGCCTGATCTCAAGCGAGCTCTTTCCGGGCTACAAAATCCAGGCGATCACAAACGGAGTCCATTCATATACCTGGACTTCTCCTTATTTCAGAAAATTATATGATCGCTACCTGCCTGGATGGGCAAATGAACCTGAACTTCTGGTAAGGATAGATGGAATTCCGGACACCGAAATCTGGGAAGCTCACTGGAACGCGAAAAAAGCCCTTATCGATGAGGTAAACAAAAGGACAGGAGTAGGTATGGACTACGAGACCCTGACAATCGGCTTTGCACGGCGCATGACCGCATACAAGCGGGCAACTATGGCTCTGTCAGATCCTGAAATGCTCAAAAAAATAAACAGAAGGGGCAAAATTCAACTTATTTTTGCAGGTAAAGCTCACCCGAATGATGGAGCCGGAAAACAGCTTATCAGAGACATTTTTAAAAGCATTGAAATTTTGAGGGAAGAAATAAAGATTGTTTTTCTGGAAAACTATGATATGGACCTTGCCGGAAAAATGGTTTCCGGGGTTGACATATGGCTGAACACACCAACCCGCCCCTATGAAGCCTCCGGCACAAGCGGCATGAAAGCTGCACACAACGGAGTTGTAAATCTCAGCGTACTCGATGGCTGGTGGATTGAAGGCTGGATTGAAGGCGTGACCGGCTGGGCAATAGGCCCTCAGCCCGAAGAAAAACTTTCCGACGAAGGAGCAAAAGCAGCCGAACTCAGTGACCTTTACAATAAGCTGTATTATATTATAGTCCCCATGTACTACGACCGCAAGGATGAGTGGGTTAAGCTAATTAACAACTCCATAGGCATGATAGCCTACTATTTCAACAGCCACAGGATGATGAGGCGTTATGTTACACATGCTTACCTGTAATGTACTTTGATTTTTCAGAGGGATTTTGTGAGCTATAGTTTTGTTTCCTTTATGAGGGGTACAGGTAAATTTTAGGAATAGAGGTGAATTTTAGGAATAGAGGTGAATATTCGGAATAAAAATGAGTCAAATTTTTGTAAACTACTGAAAAATTTTAGTAAAACCTTTTTAGTGGACGAAAGCTGACCAAACATTACTGCTTTGGTTGCCACCTTTTCTCAGAACTAATTCTTTTCTTTATGTTCTATAAACCTATCAAGCAGATTCCTTACTTTGGTTTTTGGATTCTTACCACGTTTTCTTTGTTTTTCAGAATTTAGAGAAAGTGTATCTTCTTCAGTTCCTTTCGCAACTACAACACTGAACCTTTTTTCTAATGCCTTAATTTGTTCAATTCAGTTTCCGGCAATTATGCCTATGTAGCTGTTGATAATCGTCTTGCAATTCTCAATATAAGCAACCCCTCTTCTCCAATACTTAAAGAGCGTTATTTGTTATAATGTAGAAATATTTTTAAACAGTGGTGATTAATACTCTCTGATGTATCTTACAAAAATTTGAATCAAATTCCAGAGGCCGGATAAGTGGAAGATGTTTCTTTACTCTTACTTCTTTTATCAGTTTTAGGAGGTTACCTTCTTGGCATAATCTCAGGGCTTCTGCCTGGAGTACATAACAATAATTTTGCGCTTGCTCTTATAGCCCTTGCCCCTTTCCTGGCTGAAAAAGGGCTTTCACCTTTTTACATAGCCGTGATTATTCTCTCAAATGCTGTCGCACAGACTTTTCATGACGTGATTCCCTCAGTGTTTCTAGGGGCACCAGATGGAGACACTGCGTTAATGGTCCTGCCAGGGCACAGGCTTCTTATTGACGGAGCAGGAGCTGAAGCAGTCCGGCTTTCAGCACTCGGAAGCGCAGGCTCGGTAGTTGCTTCTTTGATTTTTGTGTTGCCGTTTTCGCTTTTCTTTAAGGCCATTTATCCTTATGTTGAAGCACATATGGCATTGATTCTTATTTTAATCGTCTTTCTAATGCTTGCAAGTGAAAAAAGTGAAAGCGTTGAAGATTCAAAGGAGACAAGTCCATTTGTAAAATATAAATACAAAGCTTTTGCCCTAGTTTTGTTTTTGATCACAGGCTTGCTTGGGCTCTTCGCTTTTGATAGGGAATCTCTTATGGTTCCGGTTGTTAATTTTGGAGAGCCTTCTATACTCTTGCCCCTTCTGAGCGGGCTTTTCGGAGCGTCCCAGCTAATAATAAGCCTTCTTACAAGCTCGGCAATTCCCGAAGAGTCCGTGTCAGCACTCAAGCTTTCTCGAAAACGAATTTTCAGAGGAATCCTTACAGGCAGTGCAGCAGGCTCGCTTGTGGCATGGCTGCCAGGCCTCTCATCAGCGATTGCAGCACTTCTTACAGGCCTTGTTGCAAAAGTCGATTTTGACAGGATTCCCCTTAAGAAAAAAACTTCCGAACCCAATCTTGGAAAGTTAAAAACCTCTCTTTATTCTGACCCTTATGCCAGTAATCCTTCAACACTTGAGAGCTCGAAGGAATTCATAATTTCAAACTCCGGAGTAAACACTTCGAATGCAATTTTCGGGTTGGTGGCTTTTGTGGTGATCGGAAGGACACGAAGTGGGGCAATGGTTGCAGTAGAAGATATTCTGGAGACAAATATACTTGATTTACCTGTACTGCTGCTCTTTTTTGCTGCTATGGTCTTAACTGCGCTGTTTTCATACTTTTCTACGATCTGGATAGGAAACAATGCCCATTTGTTCCTAAAGAAGGTTGATTACAGCAAACTTTGTTCAGGTGTCCTTATAGGACTCGGAGTAATGGTTTATCTTTTCACAGGACTTTTCGGGTTTTTCATTTTTGTGATCTCGACTCCAATAGGCATGCTCTCCTCTTTTATGAATGTCAGGAAATCCCATGCAATGGGAGTCATCTTACTGCCTGTGATCCTGTACTTTTTGTAAAAAAAGCAGCTTTTTTAATTGTATATCAAGCAATATTTATGTGCTTAAAAATACGGATCCAGGGATATATTGATCCAGATCAATAGCTCTTTTTCAATCCTATAACGTATAAAAATATAAAACTTAAAATGTATTGGACTGAAAATGTACATGGAGTAAAAAGCACTTGATATAAAGAAGAAAATAATAAAACAATCAGCAAGAAAGCAAAAAAGGTAAAACCAGGCAATAAACGCAAAAAAATAATGTTAAACAGTCGACTGCGACTTGTTTGAATTGAAAGAAAGTCGAGTCCGAATAGAACAGGAAATTCCTGATGAAATTGAAAATTTTTAGTAAAGTATAAAATTTCGAATAAGGCGGAATAGATCGAATAAAATTGAAATAAATAACCAGAAGGGGTATCCAGGAATATGGAAGTAAAACTTGAACAACGTTTAACTGAACTCAGGGCAGAATACGAGTCAGGGCAGAAAATCCTAAAAGACATTGAATTAAAGCTTGCAGAACTTGAAGACCGAAAAAAAAATCTGAAAGAGACCCTCCTTCGCATTAGCGGGGCAATTGAATTGCTCGAAGAAGTGCTGGAAGAAAAAGAAGGCGCGGAAGTGCCAGAAACCACGGTAGAGCCCGGAACTGCCACAGAAAATGTAGAAGTTCCTAATGTTATAAAAAAGCCCCTTGAGAAAGCCATTAAAATTCTGGAAGAAGCCGGGTTTAAAGCAGGAGAGATTATCGAACAAAAGACGGTTTTACCCATCGGGGTTATGGCTGGAGATATTCTCAAACAGGAACCGAAACCCGGCACGAAATCCCCTGCCGGATCATCCGTAAAACTTGTAGTTGCGGTAAAAGGCAAGTTTTTGCCACCTGAGAAAAACTCACTATGCGACGTTTTTTCCGACGCATTTTCCGACCGCACTTGAACAAGGTAAAGGAGGGTTTAAAACGGAGGTTTACTCTTCCAAAATAAAGATTTCCCTGAACGAACTTCGGGAACACTGCAGGGCAGCAATTTCAGCCTTTTCTGTGATTGAGCATTCCGGAAGTCAGGCGTCCCAGAAGATCTGCCTGGAAAAATTCCTCAACGAGTGCCAGGGCGCTTCAATGGTCTTATGGCACAAAAAGGATAGAAAACTCGGAAAACACCTCAGATCTGTGCTTTCAGTCTCGAATAATTCACCTCTTTCCCCAGCAGCCTTTTCCGGGTTCAAAGCCGTGATTAAAGGAATAGAGAAAGAGAGAATAGCTGGAGTAGGAAAAACTGAAGGAATAAAGAATGAGAAGACGGCAGGAGTAGGAAAAACTGAAGGAATTGAGAAAGAGAGAATAGCTGGAGTAGGAAAAACCGAAGGAATAGAGAATACTGAAGGAACAGAAAAAGCTGGGGAAATAAAGAATAATGAAAAAATAAAAAAAGCTGAAGAAACAGAAAATATTCTAGAAATTGAAAAGACTTTCAGGAACAAAAAAAAGCAAGGTGTATCGAAAGGAGATGTCGATAAAGAGAACTCGACAGCTTTTTTATATAATACGGAAGCAAAAAAACTTACTTTTCATGGAAATATCTATGAAATCCTGCCTCTTTTCCTGAATGTAAGGAACCTTTACGCCTCCTTGCCCTTTTTCGAAGAACTTCAGGCCTGCGCTGAAAGGCTTGAGAAGGATCCCCAGGATGCCACAGCTCTCTTTCAGAAAGCCGTACTCATGTATAAGGCCAGGCGGTTTGAAACTGCCCTGCAGCTTACTGCAAAAGTTCTGAAAATTATTCCTGACGATCACAGAGTCTGGTATAACAGAGGCGTCATTCTCTCGGAAATGGGCCGGCTTGAAGAAGCGATTGCAGCTTATGACAGGACAATTGAGCTTGAACCGGCTTTTGAAATTGCCTGGGACAATAAAGGAGTTGTGCTTGCAAGGCTTG
This sequence comes from Methanosarcina barkeri str. Wiesmoor, assembly GCF_000969985.1. Lineage (GTDB taxonomy): Archaea > Halobacteriota > Methanosarcinia > Methanosarcinales > Methanosarcinaceae > Methanosarcina > Methanosarcina barkeri_B. The sequence goes on from NZ_CP009526.1 coordinate 2,173,033, forward strand.
GCAGGTTTGAAGAAGCCCTCGAAATCTACGATAAAATTCTTCAGAAGTTTCCAGAATATGCTGAAGCCTGGGCAGGAAAAGGCTCCATATTTTTGGCTCTCGACAGAGAAGAAGAAGCTCTTGAAGCTTACAGTTCAGCCCTTCGAATCAGGCCTGAATACCTTGAGGCACTTACTTCGACCGGAAGCTTGCTTTCCAGACTAGGCAGGTACGAAGAATCCCTGAAGATTTACGATAAGGCGCTTCAGCTTGTCCCTAAAGATCCCCGCCTTTTGGCAGCAAAGGGTTTTGTTCTTTCCGAAATGGGTAAACAGGAGGAAGCACTGGAAAACTGTAATCGAGCCCTGGAATTGCAACCTGGCTTCGTTCCTGCGCTTGAAATAAAAGTAAGAATACTTTCAGAAATCGGAAGACAGAAGAATAAAACCTCTCAGTAATTTCTTTTTTCATATTTTCCTCTAGTCTTTAGAACAAGAACTATTGGAATACAGGTTATTAAATATATTTTACAATCGTGAAAATGAAATTACATTTCTGAAAAAATTTCTATCTGAAGAACTTAACGTAATTAATAATGAAAAAAAGCATCAAAAAGAGATTAAAAAAGCAAAAGAGGAATTTAATCAATATAGGTATAAATTAAAGCTGGAAAGGAGACGAAAGAAAATCTTCCGTTTAATAGTCTTGAAAATGCAAAATATAACTTCAATAGATCAGTGTAAAATATAAGAACATATGATTACACGATCTAAAAACAATTGTGGATGATCAATAAACACTGGTCAAATCTTACTGTGTTCCATTATCTCCCTGGAGCTCCGTCGATAAATAACCCTATTGAAAGCTATTATTCAAAAAATCTAAAAACGAATAACAAGAAGCAGTTTAAGACTGATAAAGGAATTGAAAATAAGATTAGACTTACTGAAATGAGAAGACTAAATTTACTCAAGAAACCAAAAAAGTCATTTCTGGAATTGTTCAGATTACTTACTCCATTTAAGCTGTAGTAAGATATTTTGATAAACTTTTAATTTAAAAAGGAGTGGGGGAGTGGAGTATATCGATTTTAGGTGAAAGATCCAGTAAAAATATCAAATGAATAAACAGATTTTTTGGCATCTTTGCCAAAGAACCTGTTTTTCAAGATCAGTGTAAATTTTTGAGACCGTTAGCAGAGAAAAGTATGGGTTTAAGGAAGTAACAATAGGAGAAATCGCTAGTGTCGTGTCAATACTCAAGGATTCACCGATTCCGAATAATTACAATCTATTTTATATGACATTTTGTGGTTGACTCGACACTAGCGTCTTGAAAATTTAGTTATTGGTCACATGTTAACTCTGAATCGCTATATATTAATGAGAATAGATCAAAAATTATGCCCAATAATTAAATTGCCAGGATACTAGATTATGGAATTGTGTCTTTGCAGGCTAATTTTTAGATATTATTCTTTGCAGATTAATTTTTAGATATTATTCTTTGCAGATTAATTTTTAGATATTATTCTTTGCAGATTAATTTTTAGATATTATTCTTTGCAAGTTAGTTTTACTGAGTAACTTTGAGAGCAGAAGATAAAACTCCTCAATTTTAAGAATTCCTCAATTTCAAATTTAATTTTTGTGAATAATCAAAATTTATGGTTGGCTGGACAACCATTGAAATTTGACATTTTTCTATTGTTACTAGTGCATCGATTCTCAAATAAATACATAATAAGAAAATAATCACAGCTTATGACGTAAATATTATTTTAAGGTCAGATGGAATTCTGTAACACGGAAAACACAGCCAATCGCAGAGTGATTCTATCTGTATATCACAACTACGGAAAACACGGAAAGCACGGAAGAATCACGCTTTTACTACTTATTTCCGTTTTTTCCATGCTTTCAGTGGTTTTCAAAGAATTTATTCCTGGCATACTTTGGAATCAATGCACTAGATTATAGAAAGTAAGCATTACATGTTCTAGAGCGATACCATTAAGTACATGGAAAGTAAGCTTTCCATAAATGGAAAGCTTACTTTCCATTAGAGGAGATCCCAGTTTGAAAAATAGGCTGGAAATATTACGAAAACAAAAAGGAATCAAGCAGGAAGAACTCGCTGAAGCACTGGAAGTTTCCAGGCAAACAATAGGTTCTCTAGAAAACGGTAGATATAACCCGTCTATCATTTTAGCTTTTAAACTTGCCAGATATTTCAACACTACAATTGAAGAAATTTTTATTTATGAGGAGGAAAAATGGTGAAAATTAACAGTCAAGTTAAAAATTATATATTAGTTGGGATAAGTGCAGGAATTATCATAGGGTGTTTATTTGCTATTAAATTATATGGCAGGGATATTCGGGTTATTATTCCACTTGCAATAGCAGTACTGATATTCGGTCATTCAGTTGACAATATTTTAAAGCTTTTCGCAATGAAGGAATCCACAAAAGCGGAGAAACAACTCAAAATTGAAATGAAAGACGAAAGAAATACTCTCATCAGGGAAAAAGCTGGGTCCAAAACAAATGAATATATGCTATATCTAAATACTGTTATCGTATTTATATTGGGTTTCATGGGCGCAGAATTCTGGATGCTTTGTCTTTTCGGTTCTTTAATCCTGGCGCAGGGAGTTTTATCCATATTTTTATATAATTATTATGACAACCGATATTGAGATCTCAAATTTATCATTCCCGTTACGTGAAAATGCGCGGTTGTAACCTGTTATCTTAAACCGAATAAATAAGAAATTATCCGATGCCCTGTAAAAATGTAATTGTCAGATGTCTTGTACGAATTCATTTCATTCGTTGTTGGTTTCCCTCTATTTTTAAATTTTTTCTTTTTTAGAGATCTTACTTAAGGCTATAAAAAGGCTTGAGATGAATATTATGGCAAGGAATATTATGTTTACAGGGCTGGTTAAATCTGAATAATTATTCACAAAACCAGCAGTGAGAACATCAGTATTCCCAAGACGTAGTCCATAGTAAGCTCCTTCTATAATTAATGCTATAAGTGATACTAAAATGGCTATTAAAAAACTGCGTATTATAGTGTCAACCTTCATTCTTGATCAGCTTTATAACTGCACACTGGAATATAAATAAGTTTATTTCAGCCAGGTACTCTACGGATTTATCTAAGGAGAGGGAAACTTCCACGAACCGCAGAAAGTTAAGCTATACTTCTGTCACGTGCACTGTGTGGCTGGAACCGGCCGTATTCGATCAAAATACGAGCAAAAATTGGGCGCTGTAATGGTCTAGTAGTAGAAATCAGCCATAATAGCTGGTTATTTTATTCACATCAATACTAAGCGAGAAAAGGTAACCGTAGAAATATGGAAAACGCTGAAGAAAGAAAACGCAAACAAAGATTCCTCATATGGCGATTCCTCATATGGCAATATATAAAAGAGAATTTTGAGTAAATCAAACGCAAATATTTAAGTTCAAAACTATATTTTACTGATCTTTCATGAACATCCACGTTATCCAGCACTCTTCCATAAATACCCTCGGCACCATTGAAGAGTATGCAAAAGATAAAAACTGCAGGCTTGCATCAACTCGCTTTTACGAAACTAAAAGCCCTCCAGAACTTGATTCTTTTGACCTTCTTATAATCATGGGTGGCTCGATTGGAGTTTACGACTATAAAGAAAATCCCTGGCTGAGAGATGAAAAGGCGTTTATCAAGCAGGCAATCGAAGCAGGAAAACCTATACTGGGAATCTGCCTCGGTGCACAATTGCTTGCCGATATCCTTGGGGCTCGCGTATATGAAAACAGGCACATGGAAATGGGCTGGTTTCCTGTAAGGGCATTTGGAGGTGAGAATAAGCCGGAATTTCTTGAAGGGCTGCCGGACGAGATCACAGTTTTTCACTGGCATTCCAGGACTTTTGACTTGCCGGTGGGAGCTGTTCAGCTTTTTGAAAGTGAAGGCTGTAAGAATCAGGCTTTTATCTACAATGGCAGGATTGTCGCGCTTCAATTTCATCCTGAAGTAAATGAAGAAAGAATTCTGAGTTTGATCAAGCGGTTTGGGGATGGGATGGCAAGTGGACTATTTGTGCAGAAAAGAAGGGAAATGATCGGGCAGAAAGAATATCTGGATGCTACAAAGGAATTTATGTTTTTGATTTTGAATAAATTAAAAAACTGATTTAAAGAGTGTTGATATCCTCTTCAAATTGTATGGTTAAAAGCAGTAATGTCTTTTCGACCATCGAACAAATATAATACTTCTTCCATTTTCCTTTTCATATTTTGTAGTAAATATGGAACTCGAAGCTTTAAAACAAATGCTGTCTTTACTGGACATCAATCCAGATGAATTAGAGTCCATAATCACACAGATTCATAAAACAAAAACTTTATATGCAAATTTTACGTACTTCTTCCAGACAGCGTTGTACATAGATGGACATCATCTTTTCCGTGACGTAAAATCGCGGTAAAACCCTTAAAACAGATTTTCGAATTCTCAAAATAATTTTAATAAATAGCTTGAGAATTCAAATTCTTTTCAACTTTAATTGTTTCCTTCTAGATTTATCAAAATGTTAAAATATTACCCTAAATTCGAGATGAGTTTATTGACTGATAATAAGTTGTTAATGGGTAATGAAGCCATTGCACTTGGAGCTATAGAAGCCGGCGTCCAGGTGGTTACAGGGTATCCCGGAACACCCTCGACCGAAGCTCTGGAGACGATTGCCCGGTATGCAAAAAGGTGCGGAATCTATACCGAGTGGTCCAGCAATGAAAAGGTTGCACTTGAAACGGCAGCTGGGGCAGCTTATTCCGGGGCAAAGGCGCTTGTGACCATGAAACAGGTTGGGCTAAACGTTGCATCCGACCCTCTTATGAGCCTGAGCTATATTGGGGTAAAAGGAGCTCTTGTCCTGTTAGTTGCCGATGATCCTGGGCCTCATTCTTCCCAGACTGAACAAGATACTCGGGTTTTCGGGCACTTTGCAAATATTCCTGTCCTTGACCCGGCAACCCCTCAGGAAGCCTACGAACTGACAAAGCTGGCTTTTGAGCTTTCTCATGAATTCGAAATTCCCATTATCCTGAGAACCACCACGCGTGTCTCCCACAGTTGCGGAGATGTCGAGGTTGAAGCTGCAGAACCTGTACCGGTTGAAGCCGTTGAGGAAGGTTTTGTAAAGGATAGGCGCTGGACAATCTTTCCGAAGCTTACGGCTGAAAGGCATCCCTGGCTTGAAAATGTGCAGGAAAAGCTTTCCGAACGCTTTTCCGGGCTTTCCTTCAATTCGGTATCAGGATCGGGAAAAATCGGGATTATTGCTTCAGGCGTCTCAGCCCTTTACGTAAAGGAGGCTATAGAAGCTGTCAGGGGTTTTGAAGAGTTGTTTACGCTCTTCAGGGTAGGGACGGCATATCCGTTTCCGGAAAAGGCAGCTCTTTCTTTCCTGAAAGGCATTGACCGGCTGATCGTGGCCGAAGAGCTTGACCCTTACCTTGAAGAACAGGCGCTCCAGCTTATAGGGAAAGCACATCTGCCTGTTGATGTTTATGGAAAAAAGAATGGCTTTTTCCCTGTGAGCGGGGAATACAATGTGGATATTGTCATTGACAGCATCAACCGCGCACTTGCAGCGTATGGGGAGAGTTTGTGCCTTTCTCATGCTTCTCCTGCCGTCTCAAGAGAAAAGCTTCCTCCCCTTCCGATCCGGGCCCCTACTCTCTGTGCCGGTTGCATGCACAGGACTGTTTTTTATGCTTTCAAACAGGCTGCAAAACAGCTTAAAAAAGAGTCTCAAACTGATACGATTTTCTCCGGGGACATTGGTTGTTACACCCTTGGAAATGCCTATCCTCTTAACATGGTCGATACCTGTCTCTGCATGGGTGCAGGAATAAGCCTTGCAGGAGGGCTCTACCATACGAACCCGAAGACAAAACAGGTGGCCTTTATCGGGGATTCTACTTTTTTCCACTCAGGCATTCCTGCAGTGATAAACGCTGTCTATAACGGAGCTAACATCACCCTTGCAGTGCTTGACAACCGTACAACTGCGATGACAGGACACCAGCCCCATCCTGGCGTAGGTGTAACTGCACTTGGAAATGTTTCAAAAGCCATTGAAATTGCAGACGTGGTTCGGAGCTGCGGGGTTGAATCCGTAAAGATAGTAAATACTGTAGATCCGGACAGCCTTGAGAGTTGCATAAAAGCCGCAAAGGAAGCCATGAATTTCAATGGGCCGTCGGTTCTGGTCTTCAAAGGCAAGTGTGTAGGGATTACAAAACCCGACAAACATTACGAAATAAATCCTGAAGCCTGCACAGGCTGTGGTTTCTGTATAAAAGAGCTAGGCTGCCCTGCGCTTAACCTTGATGGGGATAAGCCTGTCATACAGGACAACTGCAGCGGCTGTGGGCTCTGTGCACAGATCTGCCCGTCAGAAGCCATCTGTATAGGAGGCGTAAAGCTGTGAAATATGATATTCTTATTGCAGGCGTTGGTGGGCAGGGTGTTGTACTTGCTTCCCGCTTGCTTGCACTTGCTGCGATGAAAACCGGATTCCACGTAAGCACTGCCGAAACCATAGGCATGTCTCAGAGGGAAGGTTCGGTCAGCAGCCATATAAGGATTGGAGACAAAGTTTCCGGGTCACTTATCCCCATCGGACAGGCAGACCTGCTCTTAGGCCTGGAACCTGCAGAAACCGTAAGAAATCTGCCTTTTCTTAAGGAGGGTGGAAAGGTTCTGGTAAATATCCATGCTATCCCGCCGGCATCGAGGCCGCCTGGAAGCCCTGAGTATGACCCTGCAGCTTTGCTCTCATTTTTGTGTGCATACTACCCTGATATTCTCTGCTCCGATTTTACAAAGCTTGCAGACGAGGTAGGGACATACAGGGCTGCAAACGTTGCAATGCTTGGAGCGGTTGCAGGCGCACGAGTATTACCTTTTCAGGAAGAAATTCTAAAGGCAGTACTGGATGCCGAAATCCCTGAAAAATACAGGGCTGTAAACGATGCCGCATTCGAACGCGCAAGGAAATGTATTAGATCTGTCTCCGGCACCTGAACTGGGGAGCAGAAGGTGAAATGACATGTATGAAGCATCCACTGAGGCTGACCTTGATCCCAATGTACAGCTTTACCATCCCAAAATCTCGGAAGAAGATACCTTTGCAAAATTGAAGGCACTGCTGAATCGCGTAGTTGAAAATAGTCCTTTTTACCAGAAAAAGTTCAGGGAAGCAAATGTCGATATCGAGGACATAAAGTCGCTTGATGACCTGAAGCTTCTTCCCTTTACGAATAAAGAAGAACTCAGGGACGCTTACCCTCTTGGGTTACAGTCCGTGCCTGACTCAGAGGTTGTAAGGATCCACTCCTCGTCCGGGACTACAGGAAAACCCATAATCATTCCTTACACCCGAAAAGATGTGGATGTCTGGGCCGAGATGATGATGCGCTGCTACATGCTAGCAGGCCTTACCAATCAGGACAGGATCCAGATTACCCCAGGTTACGGGCTCTGGACTGCAGGAATAGGGTTCCAGCTTGGTGCTGAACGCCTGGGAGCAATGGCTATACCTACAGGCCCGGGAAATACCGAAAAACAGCTCGAACTGTTTGTTGACCTGAAGTCCACAGCCCTTGCAAGCACTTCTTCTTATGCGCTTTTACTCGCCGAAGAAATTGAAAAGCGCGGGCTTAAGTCCCAGATTCAGCTCAGAAAAGGCTTTATAGGTTCGGAGCGCTGGAGTGAAAAAATGCGCAGCCGAATCGAAACCGAGCTGGGAATTGATACTTTTGATATTTATGGTCTGACCGAGATATACGGTCCAGGAATCGGCCTTGATTGTTCTCTTCATGAGGGTATGCATTACTGGTCCGACTACCTGCTCTTTGAGATAATTGATCCTATTACGGGCGAGAAGCTTCCTGACGGCACACTTGGAGAACTTGTAATTACGACTCTCACAAAGGAAGGGGCTCCCCTCATCCGCTACAGGACAAGAGACCTGACCCGGATAATTCCTGGCCTCTGTAAATGCGGTTGTCCTTTCCCGAGAATTGACAGAATTCTTGGCAGGTCAGACGACCGCATAAAGTTCAAGGCTGTAAATATCTATCCAGGCCAGATCGAAGACCTTGTCCAAAGGATTCCTGGTGTAAGCAGCGAATACCAGATTCTGCTTACCCGTAAGGACGGAAGGGACAGCATGATTTTCAGGGTCGAGATCGAAGGTTCAGAAGATCCCGTAAAGAAAGCAAAAACCGAAAAAGCTCTCAGAAAAGCCTTCAAGGACTTTATAGGCGTAACCGTAGACGTAGTGGGCGTAAAGATAGGGGAACTTCCCCGCAGTATGAAAAAGACAAAAAGAGTAATTGATGAAAGGGAACTGTGAAACTCCCAAGACAAAAAGAGTAATTGATGAAAGGGAATTGTGAAACTCCCAAGACAAAAAGAGTAATTGATGAAAGGGAATTGTGAAATCCCCTTTTGACCTTTCATCCCCCACTTCTTCTTTTATTCAATCCATAATTTCACTTGTTTTTTATCAAGTATTTTTCACTGCTTTTTATCAATCAACTTTTCAATTGCTTTCTATCAACCCATTTTTTACTTGTTCCCACTTTCCGCAGTAAATTTTCGTAAATTCATATTTTTACTGCTATTGATTTTCAATCAAACATGGATTTATTGGACTTTTATGCAGTAGGTAAAAGCAACGATGTGGTGTATTTAGAGACCAAAAACGATATCATTCAATTTTTCACCAAATACCATTAAAAATCCAAATTATTTACTCTGTTCCAAAAACGATATCATGAAAAATATTGATTTTCAAAAAATACTGCGGAATGTAGGTTGTTTGTTCTTTTTTTCCTTTACTTGCTTTTCTCATCAACCGACTAATTCCTTAACTGTCAATATCTGTTACTCGGCATTTTACGATTTACTCGATTTTATCTCCTTCTGTACGGGATAATTTTTCAGTATTCTTCTTTTCGTTTTCAAGATCTGTTTTATATACAATAGTCCTGTACGGGTACGGAATTTCTACGCCTTCCTTGTCAAAACGCTTTTTAATAGCTTCCCTGATTTCGCATCCTGAACTGTACGCAACACTTCTATCTTTGAACCAGACATTCATGCGGAGATTTACGGAAGACTCCCCCAGTTCAACGACATTTACTTTAACTTCTCCTCTCTCCCTGAAATCCGGGTCAACGGGGTGAAGCACAGGAGGATCAATAAACCCCATTTTAAGTGTTTCGAATTTGATTAAACTGGGTTTTACAACGCTATACTGAACTTCCTGAGGGGACATTACATTGGGATGTTTTCGGGCTTCTTCTATCATGATTTTTCTCGCCTGGTCGATGTCGGCATCATAGCTGATTCCGACGTCTATTGGCCAGATTACTGCAGGGTCTTCTATAGTCCAGTTAATTATCGCTTCATTGCTGATCATGGAATTGGGGATTATAAGCCGCCTGTTATCCCAGGTTATGATAACTGTATGCCTGAGATTAAGATCTGTAACTTTTCCGTATTCATTCATGATATTAAGTCGATCTCCAACCCTGAAAGGTTGAAAAATGGCAAGTGAAAGCCCTGCGATTATATTGCTCAGTGTGCTCTGGGCCGCAAAACCGATAACTATACCTGCAATCCCTGCTCCGGTAAAGAGGGCAACCGAAAGGTTTCGAAGACTGGGAATGCTGAAAATAACAATGACAATCCCCATAAAATAGATTAATGCGACCACAATATGCCTGAACATCCGGAAGGATGTTGGGTCCATATGCAGCCTGCTACTTATTTTTGTGAAATGGCGTTCCAGAAGACGGTTTACGTTCCGTGCAATAATGGCAGTGATCAGGCCAATAAAAAGTATGAATAAAAACGTACCAAAGTTATCTGAAAACCATGTAAATGCCTGCCCTACTACTTCGTCAAAATAAGACATATTCTCTACAAAAGAAGAGTGGTTATCGGGGGTTTCCATGCCATGGTTGATTGGCAAGAAGCTTTAAATAAATATTGATTTAAAAAAGGTGGGAACTGTGATAAAGTATATTCGGGAAAAGAAAGTTATCCCAGCCTAAGTATAAGGAAATTTAAAGGAAATTTAAAGGAAATTTAATCAAAAAAGAATTCCAAAAATTAGCAAACCGAAAAAAGAAATTTCGTGAATGGAAATTTCTTTCTCTGTATTTTGTAAGGCTTTTTAGTTCCTTCTTCTTCAATAAAAATTGTGAAGTTGAGTCTTAAATAAATGAAAGAAAGGAATTATTTCCTTTCTTTGGCATATGCAACAATTGCGTCTTTGACTCCGTATTTAAATGCGATCACGACTGCAAGTCCCCATGCAAGTGGTCCTAAGAACAGATAGAGTATGCCCGTATTAACCAGCATCGTATCCAGAGCAAGCAAGATTACTATCAGATACAAGAAGCCTCTTAGAAGAGGGAAAAAGATGTTTACCTCTTCTACGCTAATGCCTTTAAAAGCACTGGAAATATAGTCCATGACCACATCAATGGAGAGGAATCCGATTATCAGGATCAGGATACCTGTAAAAAGGCGTGGCAAATAATGCGTAATATCTATAAACAGCTGAGTTATCATGGTCAACTCTAAGATATTAGATGCAATCGAGAGAAATACCAGGTACCCAAATAGCCTGATCAGTCCGGACACAATTCCTGAAACTGTCAGTCCACCGGATTTGACTGAGGCTCCAAAAGCTGTTTCTTCAAATTTTTCATCTACTCCTGTTGAAACAAGTACTTTTTTGGCCAGGTCACTAATGAAGTCAACTACCAGTAGACCAACAAGTAGCACTATGAAAGCCGAGACCATAAGTGGAATATAGAGCACGATCATGCTGACAAAATTATTCACTGCCTGGATGTTTAGCAGGTCCAGAATGATCATAGCAAAGACGATGTAGATGAACCACCTGATTACGGCATCAAAAAAACCTACCGTACTCATCTGCGCTCTTTTTATCATTCCACCAATGATGGTTTTGTCGACAAGGTCATCGAGTCCGATCTTATCCAGAAACCTTGCTCCGAGCTTTCCAAGAAAAGTTCCTACTATTTTTCCTACGATAATCAGTATGATTATCGCTACTAAAGTAGGAATGAATGCAATAAACTGATCAATTATGTTGATAAAACTATTTGTAATTTCAGTTCCAACCAAATTAACCACTCCCTATATCTTTGTCCTAAAAATGACGATTTTTCCAGTTCCCCAATTATTGGAAAAACGTTTATATATTTAATTTATTATTATATTCTGCAAATAATACATATATTTATCTGCAATTTGCCTGCAAGCGTTTAAAAAGCTCTTTTTTAAGTGTAAGTCCTATAAGCTTTAACACTACCCAAACTGTTTTAAAATTTCAAAATAAATATTTAGATAAAAACATGCGTAGACTTAAATCAATGGAGTTTAATTACGGAATAATCTATTTTTATTAGAAGGTTTTTATTAGAAGGTGAGGCAGAGAAATAAGCATGGCGGCTTCTGGAAGAAGAGGATCACAAATTGGGCTTGCACCTGGAGCGCTTGTCCATGTAGGAGAAAAGAAGGTAGAAAAGGTAGTAATCCGGGTCCTGGCCTATAACAGTGAAACGCTTATAGAAAGACAACTGGAGAAGGTTGAAGAGTGTCTGGAATTTAAAGACCAGCCCGATCTCAATTTATGGATAGATGTGGATGGGCTGGATAGGGTAGATATCATAGGAAAGCTCGGAAGCTATTTCAATATCCATCCTCTTACCCTTGAAGACATACTCAATACACGACAGCGGCCCAAGACTGAAGATTACGACTCATATATTTATTCGGTTTTAAAAATGATTCTCCTTGATAAGGAAAATAAAGAGATCACTATAGACCAGGTAAGCATTATCATTGGCTCTAATTATGTCCTCTCTTTTCAGGAAAGGGATGGGAACGTTTTTGACCAGATGCGGGAAAGGTTTGAAAATCCGGCGTCTCGCCTGCGGAAAAGCGGGGTGGATTATCTTGCCTACGGCCTGATTGATACTGTTATCGATAACTATTTTTTAATCCTTGAGCATTTTGGTGATAAAATCGAATACCTTGAAGAAGGGCTGGTATTACATCCAAGGCCTGAGACCCTTAGAACTATTCAAAAGTATAAAAGGGATATGATTACCCTTCGTAAATCTATCTGGCCTCTTCGGGAGCTAATAAATGGTTTGCAGAGGGTTGAGTCCGATCTTATTAAAGAGACTACTCGAATTTACCTTAGAGATGTTTATGACCATACCATTCAGGTAATAGATACCGTCGAAGATTTCCGGGATATTTTATCTTCAATGGTTGATATCTATCTCTCCAGCATAAGCTTCAGGATGAACGAAGTTATGGAGGTCCTGACGGTTATAGCAACAATTTTCATTCCCCTTACTTTCATATCAGGCGTTTACGGAATGAATTTCAAATACATGCCTGAACTCAACTGGCGCTGGGGCTATCCGACAGTAATGTTTGCAATGATCCTTCTAGCAGTCAGCATGTTTATCTATTTTAAGAAAAGGAAATGGGTTTGACTTTCTTTTTCCTGGAGGCTTTTTCTTTTTGTCTCCTATCCCATTAAGCCTTTTATTTTCTGTTTATCCTTCCTTTTGCTCCTCTTCAGTTCTCTGTTTGTCAGCTTTTCCATTAGTTCTCTGTTTGTCAGTTTTCCATCAGCTTTCTTTTGTCAGTTTTCCATCAGCTTTCTTTTGTCAGTTTTCCATCTTTCCTTTATGTCTTCTCTCCTTTTTTTCTCTCCTTTTTTCTCTCCTTTTTCTTCTCTCCTTTTTCTTCTCTCCTTTTTTTCTCTCCTTTTTTTCTCTCCTTTTTCTTCTCTCCTTTTTCTTCTCTCCTTTTTCTTCCTTCCTGACTTTTGATCTGTTTTTCTTTTGATTCAGAAACGTTTTTCAAAGGCAAAATTTTTATAAAGTAACACATCTATATTAAGAAATTTAGACAATTCTTCAAAAAGTATTAGTTTCCGGGATATTATGTACGGCCGTTATAATCCCCCTTTTTCAGTTGAACAGGAAGGAATTGCCATTTCCGTGGAAAACACCGGAGAGCAGTGGATATACAGAAGGACACTTGGAACGGAAGATGTAGAGAAAATTATTCTTGGAGATGAAAAGTGCCTGATTATAAATCCGGTAGAGCCCTTAAACACTCCTAAAGAAATTACTCCAAACCTGCTCATAGAGTTTGAGAAAACTCTGCTGCTTGCAGGAGGAGCTAAAAAAAAGATTTTCCTGACTTTTCCTATAGAGATAGGTGTTTTTATCGCGGACAAAGGAGAAAAAAATCTTCAACTTCTCGATGTGCTGAGCCTGGTGAGGCAGAAGTTTACCCTTTATGGAGAGGTTTCAAACGGAGTCGTCTGTAAGCACTGGAAAAGCCAGATATATTCAATTTCTCCTTCCCCTAACCCTTTACAGGAAGGGATTATTGAACTGACTCTTCGAAATTCTTCCTCGGATTGGGCTTCGATCTCAAAAGTAGTTTTCAGTGCATATGGCATGAAACTTTACTATGCTGGTGATGTTTTTATGCGAGCACGTATGGACATCTTCAACAGAAACACGGCTGAAACAGGTTTTGAGCTGCAGCGTCTTAGTGGGGAGCTAAAGAGCAGTCCTCTGAAAGACTTTAAATCCAGGAAAGAAGCTTTTGGGGTCTATAGTCTTCAGAAGCTTGGTTTTGTACCCCTTAAATTTTACATGGGGTGGGGATTTTGATAATGGATCTTGATTTCCTTGACAACAGCCTGCCTATTTTCGATGGTACCGTAACTCTGGGGTCTGTGCTAAAGTTTATACTTATTCTTTCTTTTTCAACCTTCCTTGCCAAAATTCTCTCACTTTATCTGCGCAGGTGTCTCAAAGATAGGGTCAGTAAGGATGCAGGTGAGACTATCATCAAAATCCTTTACTATGGCATGCTTACGATTGTGTTTTTTTCTAATTTACGTCTGATAGGAATTAATCCTTCAGGGTTTTTGCTGGCAGGTGGAGTAGCAGGTATTGTCCTTGGTTTTGCAAGCCAAAACATTGTGGGAAATCTGGTTTCGGGTTTTTTCCTTATGGTCGAAAGGCCCATTAAAATAGGAGACCAGGTCCAAATCAGCGATGTATCGGGTTATGTCATAGATATCCGAATAATCTCCACCCTTATACGGACTTATGATGGGCTCCTTGTTCGCATCCCTAACCAGCAGGTCTTTACAACAAATATCACAAATATTGTAGGGCATCCTGTCCGAAGGTTTGAACACACAATCAGAATCCGCTATAGTGACGATGCCAATGCCGCAATCTTTCTTATCAAAGACCTTATCGAAAAAGAGCCGTTTGCTCTCCTTAACCCTTCTCCTTCGGTTTTTGTAAACGAGCTTGGAGACAGTTCGGTAAATATTACTGTAAGGATCTGGGCGCCTGTGAACGAATGGTTCGGGATAAAAACCAGAATTCTATGGGATATAAAACAGATTCTTGAAGAAAATGGCATAGAGATTCCTTTACCGCAGAGCGTAGTTCACATTCAGGCTGATTCGAAAAAAGTTCCTGAAGAACTGGTTGCGGTACCAGAAAAAGAAATAGAGAGTGTACTGAATTACGAAGAAAGAGTTTTAGCCTGAGCAACCTGTTACTGAATAAACCTGTTACTGAATAAACCTGTTAGTTAGTAAACCTGTTAGTTAGTAAACCTGTTACTGAATAAGCCTGTTACTGAATAAACCTGTTACTGAATAAACCTGTTACTGAATAAACCTGTTACTGAATAAACCTGTTACTGAATAAACCTATTACACAGACAGGTTTACTCAAATATTTTTAGATTTTCGAAATAAAAAAGAGTTGTAACCGAAATAAAGCAACCTATTATTATTAAAGAAATCAATGAGATTAATGAAACCAATGAGATTAATGAAACCAATGAGATTAATGAAACCAATGAGATTAATGAGATTAATGAAATCAATGGTCATTAAATCAACTCTGATAGAAGAAGAATAACAGAGAAATATTTTGATATTACACCAGAGGATAGCGGTCTTATGAAACTGAAAAATGACGCAGGAAGTGAATATACTTCCGAAGTGCTTGATTCCAGTAAGGTTCCAACAGAATGGAACGATGCATATCTTTTCAGCAGCAGAGAAGAGGCTTCAAAAGAGCTTGAGAGACTAAAAAATGGGACACAGGAAATAAACGAAACTTTCCGCCCGAAATTTGAAAAATTGTCCGGGCCTGTTGTGCTTGAGTATCTGGAAACCGAAAAGGCTTATTCAAAATCGATTGATGTCCTGTATACTTATGCATATACTCAGCTCAGTAAAAATGTGAATGAATCATTTCTTATTTCTCTGCTTGGAAATGTTCAGGACCTGCTTACTGAATATAAGAAAGCCACAGCCTTTGCAACCGTAAAATTGACCTCGCTCGGGAGGGATGAATGGGACAGGTTCTTTTCCGAAGAACCCGGACTTGAGGCTTACAGGGCCTATCTTGAAGCTAATTATATGAGATTTATAGAGCACAGGCCAAGGGATGAGGCCCAGGCTGCGTATCTTGCAGAGCTTGAAAACCAGCGCATGAAACTGGAAACTGAAGCGCTTTCCGAAATCACGAATAAGGTTACAAAGGCGGGAGAAATCACGCTTGAGAACGGAGAGAAGTTTTCTGTCAATTCCCAGTCCTACGGTACTTTACTATCAACAGACCCAAGCCGGAAAAACAGGAAAAACTGTTATGATAAGAGGTTCTACCACCTGATTAACGAATCCGATTCCATGGCGTCCCTCTATTCCAAAAAAGCCCAGCTTGATGACCTTGTTGCCAGAGAGTTGAATTATACGGATTTCTATGACTACAGCCTGTATAACCTCTATCTTACCCATGCTCAGGTTGAGGAAATGAATACCGTTTTCAAGCAGGAGAAAGAGGTTTTTGAGGCCTACAATGAGTTCAGAAAGAAAAAGCTCGAGCTTGATGTGCTCAAACCATATGACCTTATTCTGCAGCTGACGAACCAGCCTGGAAAGAAATATGCTTACGTAGATGCTCTGCAAGAGATTCAGAAATCCTATTCCAGGATGGACCCCAACTTCAAAGAAATCTTTCTAAAAATGGTCACTGGCGGTTTCATAGACGTATACCCTGATCCTGAGCATGGAAAACAGCCAGGAGGTTATTGCACCGATTCATGTGCCCTGAAAGCTCCGCCTCTGATCTTTATGAACTATGACGGCCTTATCAGGGACCAGAAAACTTTAACCCACGAGATGGGACATGCCATTAATTTCTACCTCATGGGCAATTCCGTAGACTATCTTTACTGCACAGGTACGATCTATGAAATGGAAATTCCTTCCACTTTCAATGAAGAGCTGTTTGTTGATTACGTTGTCGAAAACTCAGATAGAGATACCGCAGTTGCCGTACTCTCTCAGCAGATCGATGATTACCAGAACTTCTTTACCAGGCAGCCCTTGATTACGGAATTCGAATATAAAGCACACCGGCTCTGTGCAGAAAAAGAAACGGTAAGCGGAGCAGAACTTAATGCTATCTGGACCGACCTTTCTAAAGAATACAGGAGCCGCTCAGTTGATTATTACCCTGAAGATTCCGCGGAATGGACGTATATCAACCATATCTATCTGACAAGCAACTATTATACCTTCAACTACGCGGTTTCAAAGGCAATAACTCTCGCTCTCTTCAAACAGTACAGGGAAGATCCAGACGCTTTTAACAAAAAATATATCGCGTATCTCTCGGCAGGCTCGACAATGCCTCCTGAAGAAAAACTCAAGGAATACTTCGGGATCAAAATCGACAGGCAGCTCTTTGAAGATGCGATGGATGTTGTTGAGTTGAGGATTCAGGAATTGTATAAACTGGCAAGGGAAAGAGAATTCTGAAAGGTATTCTGGAGAGGAAAGTCTTGAAAAGAGGATAACCTGAGGATCTATATGCTACTGAAGACCAGAGAGTTAGCTCATTACCTTGTAGGAAAAACTAAAAATTTAGATTTTGTTAGCATTCTTTATGGGATCCAGAGGTTTGACTCTCTAGAAATTAGGCAAAAGATTTTCAAGATTTTATATTCTAATTGGAAAAATTTAGGATTTTCTAAGGGGATTCTTGCATTACATGAAACAAAACGCCAAGTAAATCAAAGTTGTGCTGGCGCAGCCCGCAGCAAGTTAGCGAGGTATTCGACTGAAATAAATTGGTACTTTATCCGGTTTCATTTGCACTCGACTAACATACTAAAAGTGACTATGTATATTATTACACGAGCCTATCCCGAAACTCAGAATTGCTTCTCATAATATCGTATTCTGGATTCTCGATAGAGCTTCTGATCCTGAAAAATAATTCTGAAACTCTTACTGATGTAAGAATAAAATAGGTTTTGGGATAGGATCCACAAATATAGATAGAGCCTATATTCGGCAGGTCGACATTTAATTTTTAATGATTTTTGATGACAACGATTTTGGAATCTAAGGCTTCATGGTTGTGTGGAACTATAAGGTTTACATATACCAACTATTAATCCTTCATATTAAACTTTAATGAAAAAATGACTCAGTGTTTGTATATGTCGTGAGAGTCAAGCCACAAGTTAATCAACTTCAAACTTTATATATTGTTAATTAATATTCTGAAACAGTATCGAAAAAAATGTTTTAATTTATAATGTCGACCTGCCAAAAATAGGATAGAGTATAATTTGTTAATAAATGACCAACGTGCTCACTCAGAATTAAAGACAGTTTTACAAATCTTTTATTTATTTAAAAAGTATTATATCCTAAAATATATTCTTTTTTAAGAAATGTAATAAGTATTTTATAGTAGGATAACTATAGTATGATTAATTCTCAGTTTTGAATTTGTCTTAAAATAATATTTTGATCTACAATGAAGATATAAATTATATTTTTACCTTAAAAAACAATAATAATAGACGGTAAATAGTTCAGAATACAAATTAAAACCAGAATATTTAATAATTTAGTTTTTAGATACCGAGTATCTAATTAGCAGGAATAAGCATTATTTTTAAGGCCAATATGTGTATGTTTTTGGGAAAATATACAGTCTAAATTGAATATTGACATTACTAATTATCCGATTGTAGATTGGTTTGAATTTTAAGACAGACTCTTAGAACTAGTTTGCTGTAGAATATTTGGATTATTACTTTGACACCAATACAGTATGGTAACTGATTTGATCATCGTAGTAAATAAAGCTGTGTTTGCGTCATAAACAACCATGCTTTAGAAAGAAGTATGATTTGTTGATTTAAAAAGGCAGTAAAAACATCCGAAGTTTCACTTTACATCCTAGCTGAAGTTAGGATATTTATGACTCTTCACTCCCGATATAGTAAACTAAAAGGAGAAAACAAAATGCAAAAATATGAATATGATCCCAAGTGGGTTATTAACAATGCGATTTCTAGCGAAAGAGAATTTTGTACCGGATATCAAAATCCCGGGGCTTCTGGGAATGGATATGTTACGACTATTAAGCTTTCAACTGGATTAGTTGATATAACTCCTTGGGAAAAAGTACAAGCCATGAGCGAACACGAAGTAATTAAATTTGATAGAGGGTGTTCCAATATTGTATCGTATGATAGATGTGAGTGTAACGATGCTTATATTGGTGCAATTAACATGTTGACTGCGTCATCTTTCAGTGGTTTACAAGGTGTTATATGGGGATATGATATAGCAGTTGTTGAAAACTTAAGAAGTAGAAAATTATATGATCAGAAATGGCCCTCTGGTGATCCAAATTCAGAATATTCAACTCCTGTATATAGTATTGAACCTCTATTAAATGCAACAGAAAGGCTTTTTGGTCATGCAGAGCCGGGTAAACGGCGTTTTAATCCAATTCCAGGTTCAATGGTTGTTTGTGCAAATAAGAGTGCTACAAGTGATCCTTCTTCTGATGTAAAAGAAGGATGGGCATTTTCAGTTATATCATTGGCTATTTTAGAAAATCGTAACTCTGGATCAAACTTGTTTATTGAAGATTGTGATATTATTGATATCAATAATCCCGATGGTACAAGAAAAACAAAAGAAGATGTAAAAGCAATGCTAGATACCACATTAAGAAAAGTAACTGAATGTACAGTTCTTTGTGGCCTTGATCAACATATAAAATATAAAGAGATATTCATCGGGTATAAAGTAATAAAATTTAATGAAAAACAGGTTGGGTGTGCATTAGCATGTGCTCCTTATGTGACGCTAGCAAGGAATGCCGTTCCGCAGGGAATGAAACCATCAAAATTAACTGACATGAATATTAGTCAGTGGGAAAATGCCCTTAACTTACAGCCGCTTGAAAAAATTGAAAAATCAAAGATTGGAATCTTAGGCATGGGAGTTTTAGACTAACCAACTTATTAGAAAATGAGCCTATCCCATAACTCAAAACTGCTTCTACGAATATGAAATTAAGAATAATCAATGAGTTTCTGATCACAGAAAATAGTTCTGAAATTCTTATCAGTTTTGATTATAAAGCTGGTTTTTTGGGGACAGTGTGCTAATATTTCTGTAAAATCACAAATATCAAGAAATTACTGGATAGAAAATTCCATATCGGAATGTCAACTTTCTCCATAGTACTCAAAAACTTGATTTCAAATTTACAGCAAATTTGAAACACTGCCGTTTTGGGATGAGCTCAATAACAATCTAGCCTGAAAATAAACATGATCGATATCCATTTTCATTAAGAAGTCATACCAAAAATCAAAATCATGCGTCTTCGGTTAAGTGAAGAATCGTGACAAATTGCGTCAATTTCCTCAACATTTGTCAAATATTTTACTAAATTATGAGCTGGAACAGTGTATCTATTTCATGTAAAGAGGTCAAAATTAGGGCCAGCTTCTAGTGCAAAATCGATATATTCAGGCAAGAAAATTCCTTAACCGATGACCAATGAAATCAAAATTAATTATCTAAATCCATATTCGGAATACTCAATTAATTGAGTGCAAAAAGAACCCGATCAGGCTGGCCCAAATCTCAGTTCTAAAAGGAGTTTTAGTATGTGCACAACAATAATCATTGGTAAGAAAGCATCCAAAGACGGTTCGGTAATCATTGCTCATTCTGACGATTTCTTAGGGGATGCAAGAGTTATTAGTGTTCCTTCATTTAACCTGGAAAATCGAAATGTGTATTATGATAATGCCTCTTTTGGACTCAATAAAGCATATAATTCTACTGAAATACGCAGGTATATAGGAAAAGACAGAGGAGAGGGGTATGATACGAAAGATTATACTTCAAGTAAACCTCTGGGAGTTATACCTGGTTTTGGTAAAGATACATATGCCTATTTTGATTATGAGTATGGAATAATTAATGAAAAAGGCTTAATGGTTGGTGAATGTACATGTGGGGCTAAAATACAGCCAGGGCCAGACCCAAAAAAAAGGATTTTTTATAGTTCGGAACTTTCTAGAGTAGCTTTAGAAAGATGCACAAAAGCACGGGAAGCAGTGGAATTAATAGGTAAATTAATTTTTGAATATGGTTATTATGGCACAGGTGAAACCTTATCACTTGGTGATGCCGACGAAGGCTGGGTCATGGAAATGTGCGCCTATGAAGAGGATGGTAATTCTGGTATCTGGGTAGCGCAACGTGTACCTGATGATGAGTTTTTTATTGCAGCCAATCAGTTTAGAATTAGGGATATTCACAAAAATAATGAAGACGATGGCAGTGATGAAAAGCTTTATTTCAATTCGTTAGATGAAAATGGAAACCTCAGAGACGATTTGTTATATTCTGCCAATCTTTTTAATGCTTGTCATAAAACAAATTGGATAGCTAGTGATGAAAAATGTATAGATTGGGCAGCAACTGTCAGCTATGGTGAGTATCTTCACCCCTATTATTCCTTACGTAGGGTATGGAGGGCTTTCTCTAAGGTTGCACCTTTATCGAATCTGCCTTCGAGAGTAACTGATGGATATACCAAAGATTATCCTTTTTCTTTAAAACCAGAGAACAAATTGTCAATATTGGATGTCGCCAATGTGTTTAGAGATTTCTATGAAGGAACAGAATTTGATCTAACGATAGGGCCCGCTTCAGGTCCTTTTAGGAATCCTATTAGATATCAAAATAATCCTGATCAAGGAGATACTTATGATTTAAACGTATACAAGCCTGAAGGAGCGTGGGAGCGCCCACTGTCGAATCATCAATGTGGCGTTTTGTGGATTAATCAAGCTATAAAAGCAAAGGGCAATACGGAAGCTGTTTGCTGGATTGGCTTAGATAGACCATTTGCTAATTGTTTAATGCCCTTTTATTGTAAAATGGATAAGCTACCTAAAGAATTACAAACTATGAATTTATTAGATTTTCAGTTTAATGGTGACAGTGCATGGTGGGCATTTAATTTTGTGTCAAATTTTGTAAACTTGAATTTTCTTTATATGATGCGGGAAGTAAAAGCATTGCAAGAAAGGTTTGAAACAAAAACGGAAAAGGATGTTATGGAAATACTTTCCAATGGAGATATGGATAAATTTGCCACCTATTGCACTGAAAATTTTCAAGAAGTAGTGAAACAATGGTGGAGTTTAGCCTCTTACCTAATTATCAAATACAGTAATGGTTGTATAACCACTGCTCCGGATTCAACTATGAAAAAAATTGATTATCCAAAAAATTGGCTAAAGGAAATTGGCTATTTTGATGGCCCTGTTGGATATTGATATACTTACATGTTTTCAAATTACAAACCTAAAATAAATTTGAAGAGGAAAGATTATGGAAGATCTAGTTTCACAAATAGTAGATCTGTGGACTGATATAAATCCTGTTGTTGGTTATACTAGTGGCCACTTGGAATCTTTGAGTAAACTATTCAAACAAACCATTGAAAACACGGAGATCATGCGTAACCGCATTCGGATTTTACGATCACAGTTGAATAACATTACTGACGAAGAGTTACGGCTAACAGCAGATGCTGTTTTGATATCACTCAAGACTCAGCTAGATATGTCTCGTCCCAGCGGTGCAGGTCCCTCCGGCACTGGTATGGGCGGTATTGGGGCTGCTGGAGATGGGGTCTTTTATATATTGCTCAAGAAAGATTACAATAAAGATTTCATTCCTACATATTTACAAGCAGTGGAAGAAATTGTGGAGTTAGAAACAGAAAGGTGGAAAGGGCAAGATTTTACTATTCTAGTTTGTAAAGAATGTCTTAACACAGCTACCTATTTGGAAGGTACATTAGAATCATTGAAAAAAGTACGTCCAGATGTGGATCAAGCAGTCAACAAAATCAACGTAGCTTTAGAAAAGTACAAGGATATTTTTCTTGTAGATAGTAGATTAAACTCTGACAGGTTTGATGATTATTGGCCATTGTTTCAAGAATGGGATGCAAATGCTGGACCAACTCAAGCGCTCGGATATCCAATGAGTTTGAAAAACTATTATCAATTGGATAAAAGTGCCGAAGAAATCGAAATCATGGCACAGAGTTGGTTAGATCTAGATATGGCAGTCACTATGGATATTACCCAGCGCTTAGCTATGCTTCCATTTGTCGGAAGTGAAGGAAATTTGCAAACTATTTGGGACAAAGTAACCAAGAAATATTCTGTGGATTTCGGCGAATATATGGAAAAAGTTGTCAATGCCTGTAATAACTATGGTGCTCGTTATATTATATTATTCAACAAGGATGATAAGGTAAATTTTGAACCTACTCCTGATTATCTGGTCAACTTGATAACCGGTGGAGGAGATTATGCTATCAATTATCTCAGTCCTAAAACAGCTTACTCCCAACTCTACCTCACTCAGTCAAAAAACACTTCTTTGCTGACGATGATCAATATTCTAGTACATGAAGCCTCTCATGGTTTCAACTTCGTTTTGTCGGCCAAATATGATAATTCACCATTGCTTAATCTTAACACTGCTTTAGAAGTACCAATGACAGAGGGAATGGCTTTTTATCGTGAATATCAATACTGGGCAGCAGCACGAAATCTTCTTGGTCAATCAAATCTGAACGAAGAACAGAAAGCATATTTATCTCTCTATGGTGATACACCCGAAGAACAAGAACAAGGGGTGCTGTGTGCACAGTTGGAAACTTATATTTGGCGTGTTATCCGATATATCAGGGCTCTTTGTGATGTAAAAGTTAACGGTGGTAAGATGACATATACAGATTTCATAAGCTGTGCAGCTCAAACTACTGGATTGTCAGAGGAGACTCTTCATGGAGAGTGTTTCACCTTATTAGCGTCCCCGGGTTATGCTCCATGTTATGCTTTAGGATGTGTATCCTATGCTTACTTCCAGAAAAAGGGTATCTCAAATGGGATCTCGGAAATAGATTTTAATACCTTTGCTTCCAGGCAAGGCTTTTATTCTTGGCCTCAAGGAAAGAAAATGCTGGATAAATATGTTTCCAAGCACCTTCGGTAAGTAAGAAAAAACTTGATGTAATTTATCTATCCAAGCAACAGATATATGAGCTGATCCTAAAACTTGAAATTACATTTCCTAGTGTCATGGAAATTTAATTATTGGGCATAATTTTTGATTTATTCTCCTCAACATGTAACGATTCAGAGTTACTATGTGACCAATAACTAAATTTTCTTGACACTAGTACCAGAATTTAGAACACCCAGTTGAGTTCCTAATTATGAAAATAGTTTTGAAACTATTATTTATGAGCCAATCCCAAAATCTATTTTATTCTAAATCATCCTGAGTTTTCAGGATCAGTGTATTGATCAGATATTCAACTGGCTGGTCCAAATACTAAATTCAAAAATCAAAAATTCAAAAATCAAATTTTTAGTTTTAGGATAGGCTCTATGTGAGTTTTAAATCGGTTTTGGGATGGGTTAAATAATAAGTTCAAAATAGTTACAAAGTCAAAAAAGAAAGTAAAAAATAAGCGAGCGATGATACCATAAGAAGTCATTTTTAATTTAGGTAAATATATTTAATTATTTATGAGTTTGAAGATGTTTACTACTTCTTATATTGCCACAGCTATATGTCGTTCCTGCAACAAAAACGCACATAAAATTTTTCGAATAACAGGCACAAAGAAATGAAAGATACGCGAGAAATGGAAATTAATAATAGGATCACGTTGAAGAAGATCAAAGACAAGATTAGGCAAGATAAAAAAACTGAACTATGAAATAGGTGTGGTGAAGGTGTTAGTGGAAAATTTTACTCTCAATGCTTCTTTCTAACAATATTGGAGACGTTATGACCTTTCATTAATACTATTTTTATAAACTCAGAGAAAAAAAGACCAATCATTGAGCTTGCCCGCAAAATGAAGTGAAGCCGACACACAAAAAACGGCTTGTCGGCTTGAGCCCTGTTAATTCATTGTTAAGACTGTGCTTCATTGTCTAATCCATGGCAACAATCATCAAGTAATCATATCAGAGCATTATGTCCGCAGCAGAGTGAATCCTCCAGAGATAGCTCCTCTGGCTTTCCAGACCCTTTCCGGCTGCTGCCCGGGCCCATAGGATCGGCATCTTTAGGTAAGCCGAATGATATGCCGGTCAGCGTTTCAACCTGTATTACCGGCACTTGCCAGGTCTTGAACTTATCGTCGAAGAACTCCCTGCTCTCCAAATAATTGAGATTGAACACATGACAGGCAACGAAGCCATTGAACTTTCCAGACTGGGAAAAAATGCGGTTGACAAATCGCACAAGTGGGGACGAATAGTAGAACAAAAAATCAAATTAAAAACGGTTTGTATTCGTATGTGACCTGCTTGTTATGAGCAAGTCACCCCATATACGATATTAGATATTATTCTTCTTTGATTGCTGCTTTGATTTCTTTTTGAGTTTCTGGATCATTTAATTGTTCATCAGTAACAGATCATTTATTTGTGTTCTTCTGTAAAATGAAGAACGTATAACCATATTCATCTGGGTGTTCTCTGAAGATCTTTATCTCTTTTCTGTTAAAACTAAGTATCGTTTCTGCATCGGTGTTTCCTTTATAGTTATCACTGATTTCATCAACTCTTTTTTCCAGATGGGAGTAAAAATCGTACCAGGTAGAAGCTGGCAGTTTAAAGCGGTCAATGAGATCATATCCTACTGCCATGATAACTTTTTCAGTGTCAGGTATGCTCTTGATATCAGGATAACAGTCCTGCCAGAATTGAAGCACTTCCGAAGAAGGTTCATCCGTGAACCATGTGCTTTCTGTCAGTGCTATATAACCCTCATCTTTCAGAAACTGTTTCCAGTAGTTAAGTCCTTTTTCAAAACCAATGACAAAGATAGAGCCCTCTGACCAGATGATGTCGAATTCTCCTGCTTCAAAAGGCAAGTCATCCATGGAAGCACAAACCGTGGTAATCCTGTCATCAAATCCTTCTTTAACTGCATTTTCCATCAGTTTATCCAGAAAAGGCTGGTAAATGTCAGTTGCAGTGATGTGACAGTCGTTGCAGATCTTTGCAAGATGTATTGTCTGCATACCCACACCGCAACCAATGTCAAGGATCTTAGTGCCTGCAGGAAGGGAAGAAAGCAAATTAAAGGCTTTTTCAGTACACTTGTTATTACCTGGACCCTGTCTGGGCAATCCATCAAATATCTCAAAAATTGGTGATTCTGCCATAAAATCCTCACAGAGATAATTTCTTAAATCTTTTGTGGTATCATGATAATGATTGTGTTTTCATCAATGTGTTTCTTAAGATTCTTCAAGTTCTCTGAGTTGATTCTGATTTGTTCTTCTGATTTCATCTCTCACACTTCCTTTATTATGGGGTTTTGGAAATGATGAATTATCAGCAATTTAGGTTTTGCACTTTATCTATTAAAGATACTTGAAAACTTAAGCTTACAAAAAAATCATCTTTTTCGATTTTGTAAAACTTCTCTCTCAACTGGCTTAGTTAAGTTAAATTAAAATAAAGAAACTAAAGGTTTTGCTTTAGTCTTACATTAGGTACATAAAATCCAATTTTTTATAAACTCTGAAAAAAAGACCAATCATTGAGCTTGCCCGCAAAATGAAGTGAAGCCGACACGCAAAAAACGACTTGTCGGCTTGATCCCTGTTAATTCATTGCTAATACTGTGCTTCATTGTCTAATCCGTGGCAACAACCTTCAATTAATCGTATCAGAGCATTATGTCCGCAGCAGAGTGAATCCTCCGTAGATAGCTCCTCTGGCTTTCCAGACCCTTTCCGGCTGCTGCCCGGGCCATAGGATCTGCATCTTTAGGTAAGCCGAATGATATGCCGGTCAGAGCCTCAACCTGAACTACCGGCACTTGCCAGGTCTTGAACTCATCGTCGAAGAACTCCCTGCTCTCCAAATAATTCTTCTGCGTGCGCAGGTAGGCAGTGGCGCCGAACTTCCCGTTCTTATTGACGAATACCACCACCTTCCAGAAATCGGCAGGCAGAAGGTACTCATTGCGGTAAATCATATCGTCTTCTCGGAAGACAGGACCGGTGAATACCGATATCTGCGCATTGGCATTATCTGCGGTTTTCAGTATGTAGTCTTCTACTTCAAGCCAATCATGCTGGTTGAGGCGCTTGTGCTGAGGCGAGCAGTTAGTAAAATGGAATGTATCCTCTCCTGCGTCCCTGGCATTTGGCCCCCAGCAGGGATCCAGCCGGCGAACCAGATGTCCGCGGTCAAGTGGATTGTCTGCATACAATTTGGGTCCAGCCTGATATTTCTGGTCGAGACGCGGATCAAAATACCATTTGTCGCGGATGCGTTTGATCTTCTCCAGCTTCTTACCGTCAATATTGGCAGCAGTATAGAAGGCCAGCCTTCGATCAGCATTCATCACAATAGAAAAGT
Organism: Methanosarcina barkeri str. Wiesmoor; assembly: GCF_000969985.1. GTDB lineage: Archaea > Halobacteriota > Methanosarcinia > Methanosarcinales > Methanosarcinaceae > Methanosarcina > Methanosarcina barkeri_B. Next base: position 2,200,024 of record NZ_CP009526.1, read on the forward strand.
GCAGATAGGTAAGAATCTTACCTCCATCCTTGAGCGTTGCAACTTTGGACTGGAGATTGTCGGCCAGTTTGGGAAGCGGCAGATGGTACAGGGAACCCAGGAAATCGGGGTTGTAGCCATCTGCCAGGCTGTAATGTTCCATGGGCAGTTTTCCCAGCTCCAGCTCCATTACTGCATTGGGTATGGGTTCTGGGGCGGTTATGATCGCAGGTCCGACCGGACCGGTGCCATGGCTGCGAAGCCTTCTCAGAGCTTCGGCCGCCATCGGCTCGTTCTCACTGCGCGACTCCAGTGCCTTGAAGATGCGGCTGATGCGCACACCCTCATTGGCCACCCAGGCAATGGTACTGGGATCGTCGATGCCTTCTTGATAGGGCTGACCGTCTGTCTTGAGGATGTTACCCTGAGCATCTTTCATCGGCACTCCTGAGTGGTGCAGGCCCACAACCAGCCACTGATCGTTAAATACGGGCGAGCCTGAGGCTCCGCATTGAGTGTCAGTCAGATAGTACAGCCAGTTGTCAAAGATATCTACAACTTCGTTCTCCCGCAGGCAGAAATTTTTGAGACCACCATCAGGATGCTGAATAATGGAGACGTATTCGCCGGTCCGGACCTTGCCGGTGTCTTCCACGAGACGAAGTAATCCGTAATCGGTAAGCTCTGTCCCTTCTGTGGCAATGGGAGCCACGGATACAAATGTGAAGTCCATGTCCGGATCGGTGACGAAGAGCTCGTCGGGTCGCAGATCGAAGGATTTTGACGTCTTTTTTCGACCGTTTATACCTTGTTCAAATTCGAACTCTGCAAAACTCTTCCTTGCCAGCTCTGCTGTATCGAGGACATGATTATTCGTTAGCAGCAGATTTGGGCCGACAAGAAAACCTGTGCCGTAACCCTCTGGTCTGCCGAAGAGGTTCACGACCTGTATCCTGCAAACTGGTCTGGCCGCGAGCAGTCCAAGTTCCAGATAGGAGATGTTGACAAGATCACTCTTTCCCATGATCCTTTCAAGGGCCAGGTTATCACCTGGTTCAAGAAAGATCAGTCGTCTCTCTATGGGTTGTGCCTCTGTCAAGGGACTGATGATTTCGCGCCTGAATCTTTCGCCTGGCTGCTCCACTTCAGCGGCTTTCTGTCGTATATAATACCTTTCAGAGGCTTTTCTCTGTTGCTCTTCTCGGGCATTTTTAAGCATATCTTTCCCCCATCATAACCCAACAGTTCCCAATAGTTTGAAATAATCATAACTTGAGGAAACAGGCTTTAAGTTTTGGAATAATCCTGTTAATATATTTTAAATATTATATTTGGAAATGAATAATACAATATCCAATTTATAGTATTTTTACACATAATCCAATATAATTTTAGATATAATGAATATAATTATTTGGAATTTTAGATTAGTATTAAACTTTTGTTTTATTTTAGACTACTTAGATTAATTCCTGGACATGTGCTCTTTCGGGATAAAGAACTGCGTCTTCCTTTCATATATCCCGGAAGCCTCTCGATGTCACAGACATAAATCATTAAAAAAATAATCAAACAGTTATACGGGAAGCGCTGACGTAGAGTAGTCATTTTACTTATTGTAATTATCTTTAAGGTCTTACTGGATATATCTGGTCATCTGGCTACGAACGATGGTCTGAACCTTCGTATGAGAAATTTTATAAATAAGTTAAAATAAAAGTGATTTTGGAATATATATTGGGGAAACCATCTTTGCACTAATGTGCAAAAAATTTTTACTTATATTATTGAACAAAAATGCTAAATGAGAATTAATTTTAGATAAGTTAACTTTATAAAAATCAGTAATGTAGTTTATTCACAGTTTTGTATACTTTTTTAGCGTTGTGTATATCCCAAAATCTTAGTGCAAAGTACGTATTTGAACCTATGAACCCTATCAATCCTGGATCCTCAGCATAATTCTATTTTGAAAACTAGTGCATCAATTCTCAAATACATGCATAATAAGAAAATTACAGCTTATGACGCAAATATTGACACAAATATTATTATAAAGTCACATGGTATTCTGTAACACGGAAAAAGCAGCCGGTTGCAGAGTGATTCGATCTGGTTTTCAAAAAGTTCATTTTGGACATACAGTTCATTTTGGACATACTTTAGAATCGATGCACTAGTAATTAAAAAGAGAATAATCGAATGTGACTCTCTCAATATATCTAATTCAGCTAATAGAAAGCCAGACTTTTTTTCTCTGTAGAGCATCTGGAGTATTTCGGGGTTTTAACTATACCTTCCCTCAAGCACATCCCTGATCGTCTTTACGGTCATGGCCCCTGTGGTTCCTTTCATATTATGGGGTGGCCATTCTCCTGACTTTATTTCTTCGGAATTTTCATCGTGTTCGTCTTCGAGGAGCAGGATGACCTTTATGTCTTCAGGAATATCGTCGACCATTTTTGCTCCGCATCCCGTAAGTTCGCTAAAGGCTTCTCTTCCTTTTTCTTCATCAAAAGGCGCAGTACAACCTTTTACGATATTTGTTCGAAAGCCTCTTTCAAGGAAACCAAGGCTATTAACGTATATGCAGACCTCCTCAACCAGGCCTGTCATGAATACTTCATCGATTCCCAGCTCTGCAGCTTTCAGTTCGAGTTCGGGGTTCATAAAGGCGTTTAGGTGATCTTTCGGAATCCTGATAACACTGACTGTCCCCCCTTTTACTACCTTTATTATTAGCCTGGCTATTTTGTCAACAATTGCCTTTGCCATAGGGGCTACAAGTTTTCCCTCATATAACGTTCCTTCATGTTCGTAGGTCTCATATACGAAATCGTTAGTCATATCTATAATAACCAGAGCTTTCAAGGTTTCACCGTTCCTCTTTGATTTCATTCCACATTTATTTTTATCGATCCTACTTTTAATTTATTATGAATTAGCATAAACCTGTTCCTGATTGTTTCATTTCCATCTGTTTTTAATCTGGCTTGGTAAAACTTAGGAGGTTTTTCAGCTCTAAAACTAACTGAGCTTTGACAAAACTAGCTCTAAAACTAACTGAGCTTTGACAAAACTAGCTCTAAAACTAACTGAGCTCTGACAAAACTAAATTTCCTTTCAGATTTTATTCTTTACATCACAAAGTAAGGCCGAAAATATTCTCTTAAATGTCGGGTCATCATGCAGGGTTATACCATAGTAGACAGGCGTTATAAGCCCTACTGCAAGGCAGATTATATAAAAATTTACAGAGAATACTTTAAGCAAAATTAACGGTAGCAAAACGATGGTGCTAATTGTCATACACTTAGCAAACATTTTGGTACTTTCTATTTTGTTAATTCCTGCAAGGTTCAACAAATATGAATTATTCCAGATCCAGAACAAAACTCCTGTAAAACTGAACAGGCCAAGGGCAAACTCAGGACTTCCGTAAGTTCCTCCTATAACCAGTGCTATGACTCTTGAGATTAATAGAGTTATACTGAATGTAAACCAGACTCCTTGCTTATCAAATACCATGTAGAGAGATGAAATCGGTTGGGATATGAAGACAAGAAATATCCATGGAACAAGAATTTTTATATATATCCCTGAAATGTACCAGCTCTCTCCATAAATAAACGTAAATATCTCTTTTCCTAGAATCAGCAAGAGTATCGTCGGGAATACTCCTATTAAAATTAGCTTTTTGTAAACTTCTCCAACTATGTCTTTCATACCTCCAGGTTCATTACCATTTTTCACTGCACTAATTTTCTGGAAAAAAACCTGTTCTATAGCTGCTCCTAAAAATCCCAACGGAATATTTAATATCTGATTTGCAAGAAAAAAATATCCTACAATGCTCGTCCCATAATAATGTCCAAGCAAAAGGGTCGGTATCTGTAATGAAATAGTGTTTGTAAGAGTAGATGAGGAATTGAATAATGGAAAATCTTTATATTGAATAGCCATTTCTTTTACTTTTTTCAGTGAGACTTTTTTGAAGATCCTTAAATCTTCCCTTATGCCTTTTAGCATGAAAAGGTCTGCATTTCCATATCCCGCAATAGATCCTACTATCAGGCCTAACGGAGAGGCATTCCATATAGGGATAGCTAACTGGAGTGCTCCGGTTGAAACAGAATTTATCACTTTGGACCCAGCTATGACTCCAAAACTGGTCTTTCTTGAAAGCCAGTAGTTCTGCGTGAGAAAAATGCCGTTTAAAAATATTATTGCTGGAATATAAATTAAATACTTTGAGATTTCCGGAGCATTAAATAAATAACCAACATATTTTGGGAAAAACAACATTATTAAGGCTGTTATTAAAGATGTAAGAGTTACCAGTATTGCGCAGAGACAAGCAAGGTTTGCAGAATCTTCCTCTGTTTTCGGCAACATGATCGCAAATTGATAGGAAAAAGTAGAGAAAATTATCAGTACGCTTGAAATTGAAAGAATAAGATGAGAAATTCCGATATCTTCAGGATTATAAATTTTAACGGCTAAAAATACAGAAATTATGCTCAGGAACTGTGCAGTGATATTTCCAGATATGAGTTTTAGTATATCGGCAATAAAAGACGTTTTTTTAGGTTCTGACCTTAAACCTCCATTCCTTCCCCTTATTTCATCCAGAGTATCAAGCTCAATTTTTCCGATATCAGAGTATTGTCGGCCTTCAAATGCTCCGGTGTTAGGGCACCAGCCCATTAGTTTTTTAACATATTCGAGAGTGATAGTCATACTACGCTCCCGGACTTGCAATGTATATCTCTGGTATGTAAAGTCTATTGATAAGCACACTCTTGTTATTTTTATTTTCCCGGTAAATATCTTTAAGGAAATACAAGAAAGCTGTCAAACATAGGAGCGCTGTTAAACATAGGAAAGCTGCCAAACATAGGAGCACTGTCAAACATAGGAAAGCTGTCAAACAAAAGCCGCAAATCAACATCAACTTTACTTTCCATTTATGCCATGAACATAAGCTAGTAAAGAATGTTGGGGAGTGCATTAATGGAGAGTTAATTGAGTCAAGCTTGAAATAGTAAGCCAAGGCTACACCTCATTTTCCTTTCAGAATTCAGGTCTGTTCTACCAATTCCTTTAATTTTCGAAATAATTCGTCAGCTAGTTTTGTTGGATCTTCCGTACTCTGAAGTTTGAGATTCATTTCTTCTGCAAAGTCCCAGAGCAGTTCAATGCATTCCCTATATCTTTCACAAGATCCGCATTCTCCTTCGTGTTCATACCAGACCTGCATCCCGTGTTTTGCCGAAACAAAAATTATTGCGTTGACCTTGAAGGGAATGGATCTTCCGAAGAGTATCCCTTTCTTTGAGTCCAATTTATCTACTTCGATTCTGTTTGCACTGGCCATCTCAAGCAGGGTTTCTTCAATACGCTTATCCATACTGAGGAGCGCTCTTGAGACCGCCTGCCTCGAGATCCTAAATTGTTTTGCAATATTAATGTTCGGGAGTCCATTACGGCGCAAGACCCAGAATTTGAATTGTTTTTCATCTACTGGAAGGAACATGTGTAAACGTACCAAAATTGACAATATATAATTTTCTATTTTAGAAGTTTTTAAATTATTCCAAGAATTATACATTTGAAATGAAAAACAGTAATTGGCATTGCTAGCACGAATATTTCCCTTTGCTTACAGCGGATAAGGCCACATGATCTTGTTTTTTATTTTTAATATCAATATTACATTTTTATCATTACTTTTGCAGGAATTTTATTTATCGTTGCCTTTGCAGGAATTTTTTTATATACATATGAACTTTGTTTATAAAGATGCAATTTTGGTCGATAAATCTGGAGAGTTACTTGAAAATACAGATGTCTTGTTATAGAGTTTATAGTACTCACCCTTTAACTCAAGCAACTCATCGTGTTTTCCACTCTCAACAATCTCTCCGTTTTTCAGCACATAAATTGCATCCGCATTTTTTACCGTAGACAAACGGTGTGCGATGGTTATTACTGTCATATCCTTTGAGATTCTATCAATTGATTCCATTACGCGCTGCTCAGCTATGTTATCAAGTGAACTTGTTGCTTCATCTAAAAGCAAAATTTCAGGTTTTCGCAAGATTATCCGTGCGATTGCAATACGTTGCCGTTGCCCTCCAGACAGTTTGATGCCCTGGTCACCAATAATTGTATCGTAGCCTTCAGAGGTCGCCATAATAAATTCATGAGCATCGGCAAGTTTTGCAGCTTCGATGATTTCATCATCGTTGCAGTCTAGACCAAATCGGATATTCTCTTTAATGGAATCGTGATAAATAAATGTCTCCTGCCCAAGGTATCCGAGTCTCTTTAAATAATCTGAATGATTGAATTCGTTAAGATTTACTCCATCGACGAGGATTTCTCCGGACGTTGGCCTGTACAAAAGTGCCAATAAATTTGCAACTGTAGTTTTTCCAGCGCCAGAATTACCGACGATTGCAGTCTTTGTGCTTTTTTTAATTGTAAACGACAAGTTGTTAATGGTATATTTTTGAGTGTCACGGTATCTGAAAAACACGTTTTTAAAAATGATTGATTCTTGAAACAGAAATTCTCGCTTCGGCACAGTATTTAAATGAACATTCTTATTATTTTTATCCTGCAGAAAGTTATATACTGCTTCAATTGCAGGAAACTGCTGTACTATTACACCAAATTGTGACTGGCAAGCGTTTAGAGCAGGTATTGTCCTGTAAAGAGCAAGCAGGAACGTCCCAAATATTCCTATGTATGGTAAAAAATGACCATCAGTCAAATAGTAAAGCCCTGCAGCGCCAAGTGAAATTATCAGAAAGATCAGCAGGTTATTTGCTGCGCCTGGAAGTCGTTGAAGAATCATAGCAAATACATAACTTTTTCTAATATTATCTACTGCCTTATTATAATTCCCGGCCCAGAAATCGATTGAATCAGTAATAAATATTGTTTTAATTCCTGAAATAAATTCGTTATATATGACGGATTTTGCGCGTGCGGAGTGGTTTAAAACTAATGAATGCTTGTAAACTCTTGAAAAAATAACGTTTTTCATAAGAAAAACATAGATGGCTCCAAAAATTAGAATAAAAGTACTGATCTTGGAGGATAGAATAAAAATAAACGAGAGATAGAACAAACAAAGCAACAGATTCTGAAAAAAGCCTACAACGTTAAAAACAGCAAGTCCTGTTTGTTCTACTGCTTGTTGCCCAATATATAAAATATCACCCTGCTTATGACTGGCAAAATATTCATATGGCTGTTTTCTCAGGGTATTAAAAACCAGGCGATCAGTTGTATCCCTTACAGTAGCAAATGTCTTACTTCCAAGATACGAGACACCTACTTCTACTCCTGCACTAATTATACTTACGATAGCAAGTACAATAGCAGATACAAGAAATGGATTAAGATCTCCATAGGTATATGATTGATAAATTCTATCAATAAAATTAGAACTCTGATTGATATCGAGTCCATAGTTAATAATTGGATAGATAAGAAATACTCTGAGAACATCCAAAAAGCTGAAAACTAGAAGACTTATAAGATAGATGCCTAACAGTTTTCGATGTGGTCTAAACAGAAAATAGAGTATTTGAAGCGAACTATTATTATTGGTCATTGAAACAAATTCCTTAGAGCGTTTCTGAAATTACATATTTTTCACTTTTTAAAGTTTAACATACTCCAATAATCAAACATTATCTGAACCATGAAGAAATATTAATTCTTGAAGTCAGTTTAATCTAGGACTCAAATCTAGGACAAAGCTCTAACTGTTTTTTATTTACCGACGGAGTGAGTGTAAATGTATGAATGTTGACTATATATATTTATTTGTTATTCCATTATGTATAAAAATTAGCTTATTTCTTATTTCCTCTTTCGTTTCATAATTATATGTAGAAAAATACAATCCGAAATAAACTCTAGCGAGCCAGCTAAAGCAGGAAATCAGTAAAAATATTGAGTCAGTAAACCTCAAGTCATAAGACATTAGAGATTAAATACATCAGAGATTAAGTACATCAGAGATTGTGGTAAAATCTTGTAAATTTTAAACTGTTTTATCCTATTTTGAGCTTTTAAACAACTTTTGAATAGAGTTAAAAGGACATCTTTTTTAAGTTAAGTACTCATCTGTTTATAAAATAGTTATAAGTTAAATACGCTATATTGTACATATAAAATTATTATGGATTACAAGACCAGATTAGGAATTAAAAATATGTTATTGCTAGGCATAACAACCTTTGACCCGAAGAATACTATAGAGCTGTTTAAGCGATGGGAACAGGTCGAAAATAAGGTTTTTCCAGATGGGTTGAAGATTATTAATCAGTGGTTTGATGCAGGAGGATGACGTGTAATAACTCTATTTGACGTAGAAACCGTCAAAGATTATCTGGCTTATAATTTGCCATTTACTGATTTATGCCAGATTGACGTGTTTCCTGTCATAAGGCCGAAGATTTTAAAAATTCCACAATATACTAGATGAAAAAAATTGAGCAGTTCAGCTAATTATCTGTAAAATACAAATATTCTTTGAAATACAGATATTCTTTGAAATACAGATATTCTTTGAGCTCATCCCAAAACCAGTTTTATCCCCACATCAATAAGAGTATCAGAATCTTTTTTCAGGATCGGAAGCTCTATTAATAATCCGGAATATGATAGTCAGAGAAACAATTTTGAGTTTTGTGATCCGTTATTTATTTCATTTGAATACCCCGCTAGCTTGCAGGCTGTCCGACAATTGTTGGTAGTAATAAAAAAGTGCTAAAAAGAAAGCAAATAAGGCCTTTAAATCAAAAAAGGAATTCTTTTATTACCGAAAGTAGTTGTCGGACAGCCTCCTTGCAGCAGGGTGCGTCAGCGCAACTTTGATTTTTCTTTACCGGCTGCCCTGACATTTTATCTTCCGGGCACTTTGACTTTTTATTTTCCGGATCTTTGACTTTCCTATTTTCCGGGCAAAAAGAGAGCTCTTTGACTTCCCTATTTATTATGTCTTTTATCCTTTTATTTTCCTGATGTCTTGACATTTTATTTTCAGCACACTATTACCTTCTTTTTTTCGAATACTCCAATTCTTTGCCTGAGTTCTGTGAGTTGATGCTACACCAAGGAGTTGATACTGTGTTGAGAGGAAAATGTCGTTTTCTTAGCTTAAGGTGGCAGAGAACCGTAGAGGTAAAAAGTAATTCTCAGAATCCGATCCAATCGATCCTGTCAGGCTTCCGTGGAATCGAAAGCAAATTCCGCGTAAACCGGGTAGTGGTCCGAAACAGCATTCGTTTCTTCTGAAGTCAGGTTATATTTAAGGTCATATCTGAACAAGCCACTGTTTCCTGTAAAATAAGATTCCATATCTTCGGTAATTATTATTCTATCATAGGTGCAGTTTGTGTCTCCAGTTGTGGTGTCCATGCTGTTATCTATCAGCCAGCAGTACTCTCCACAGCTCAGGGAATTTGCTTTATTCTCATCAAAATAAGAGCCATCTGCATTCAGGTCACCCATAATAACGAAGTTATCCTCCACAGGGCAAGTTTGTCTGGTGCTATCAAGAACAGTTGAAAGAGAATTAATTTCTTCGGTGGCTTCGTCCGGGTCGGTATGAACAGTTATCAGAACAAGGTTGAGGGTTTCGTTCCTATCCTCAAAAGTTGCTATATAAGGCTGCCTGTGGAATGGATCAGTTCCTTCGGGTTTGGAATAAGTATAAGGTTCACCTTCCAGCTTTACCCGGTCACTGTCATAAATATATGCATATTGTTCTTTGCTTGAAGTCCTGCCAAGCCTCTCGCTAACGACATAGGAATAATTAGCCCTTTCACTGTTCACAACCTTTATCAGCGCAGGAAGAGCAGTCTGGGAACTGTCCCGGATTTCCTGTACTGCAACAATATCGTAAGTGCGGAGAACTTTTGCAAGCGTATTCATTATCTTGGGATTTGAAGCTTTTTTGACCCCAAAGACCTGAATATTAAAAGCCCCAATCCTGAGGGTTTCCTCCTGGGAACCATTATCATGAGATGATAAAGAAGTTCCGTTTACCGCAACCAACCCTGATTGGTTTTCTGTAACAGTTTCTTCGGCATAAGGAGTAATCACGCTAGAATCCTCAGCTTCGGCATGGATAACCCTACTTGAACCCTCAGATGACTGAGAAGGATTTTCCGCTGCATCTGAAACTCTTGATAAATATCCTGAGTCCGAATTTTCTGCAGAATCGACATTCATTTGCTCAGTAGAGTCTATACATCCTGGCAAAAATACGAAAATTACCGCAAGGTAAATTAAAAACTTGTGATGTAATTTAGAATCCATGTTTCACCTCTTATTCAGGCTTTGAGAACCTTACACTGAAGTTCCTCTATAAATATTTGAAAAAATAAAATCCAAAAAGAAATAACTCTTATTTTATACAGTCTGGTTTTATACAGAAATATAATTATTTATATTATATAAAAATAGAGGTTTATATTACCATAGTTTATATTGCCCATTAAGGATTTGAACAAAAAGATCTGAAAGCTAGTGTATAAATATCGAACATGCTTTTCTATTGGAAAAACTTCTTAAAATTAGATCAAAGTTTATTCATTATTTTTCCCAGCTTTTCCAGAAACATCAGGTACTGCTACTCACCTGTGAACTACCCCTAAGTTAAAGACTTCGGGGTTTTACACTTCTACCTATAAACACCACAAATTCTTCGTTTCTTCATCTTCTCACTTTTCTCAGGAAACATGATATGTGATTTTACAAAGGGCATACAGATAAAGCGTTTGAATAATTAGGACGACTCTAATAAAATATGTTGCTGGACAAACTTGTTTAATATAGGAGCATCCCAAAATATTTAGAATTGACGTAATTAGATTTCCAGAAAGATGTTTATATTTTTAAATAAAGATGTTTATTATACTGCTTTTTGTTCAGGAGGGGTGAAATATGACTGATTTCAAGAAAGATTCAGGAAAAGAAGAGATTTCTGATAAAAGTATCTCTATCAAAACTAAAGATAAAAATCCAGAGAAAGAAATGGAAAAGGGAACAGAAAAAGAAATAAAAATAAAACCGAAAAACCACAAAGCTCTGCTTGAAAGGTATGAGCAGCGGCTGAAAGATTTGGATCCGGAGCTTATCATCCCTGAAGATGAGATTGCCCTAAAGGAAGCCTTTATGCATGCAAAGGAGGTTTTTGAGCCCGAAGAACTGGTAAGCTGGTTTACAGTTAAAGCCGATCCTTTTTACAGATCCGTATCCTGGAAAGTGCTTCTTCCCCTCTATGAAGAACTGCTTGGTATTGTGGAAAAAAAGCCTGGCCCCGAAAGTCCGGAAAACGCAGCTGTGCTGAATGGGCTTGGAGGAATCTACCGCTATATGGGGAATTACGAAGAAGCCCTCAGGCTTTTTTTAAAGGCTTTAAAAATTCGTGAAAACCTTCCAGACCAGCCCAGGCCCGAGACTGGAAATACACTCAGCGAGCTTGGAATTCTTTATACTCTTATGGACCGGCGCGAAGAAGCTCTTTCATACTATACCAGGTCGCTGGAGATCCATAAAAAGTTCCTGAGCCCGAAAAATCTCGGTGCTGTCAGAACCCTGAACAGAATGGCTTTTTTCTATAAGGGGCTGGAAAAAACAGAGAAGGCTGAGGAATGCTTCAGGCGGGCTCTCGAACTTCTTGAAAAGCTTCCGGAACAGGAGCCGGACAAACGTGTGGTTATGGGATACAGAGCCGGAACCTTAAATAACCTGGGTGTCCTGCTCTCGGAAATGGGCAAACTTGACGAAGCTGAGGACAGATATGGACAGGCTTTAGAGCTTCAGGAAAAAGTGTACGGTCCTGAACACCCACAGGTGGCCCAGACCCTGAACAACCTTGCCCTGCTTTATTTCCAGACCATTAGGTATGAAAAAGCCATGATCCTCTATACAAGGTCCCTGGAAATTATGGAAAAATTCGGAAAAACCGAGCATACTGGCTTTGCTACTACCCTGAACAACCTGGCAGGCGTATATGTCCAGAAAGGCCGCAATGAAAAAGCCCTGGAACTCTACACAAGAGCGCTCGAAATCCGAGAGCGTGTCCTTGGTCCTGAGGACCCTGATGTTGCCAAGACCTTGAATAACATGGGCGAACTCTACAGGATCCTTGGCCAGCACAAAAAAGCCCTTCCTCTCTACACCCGCGCCCTCAAAATCTACGAAACGACTCTCGGCCCGACACATCCCGATGTAGGCACAACCCTGAACAACCTGGCAGGCCTCCACGAAAGCATGGGCGAATACGAAACCGCAATCAACCTCTACGAAAAAGCCCTTGATATAATCGAAAAAGAATACGGGCCCGATCACCCATATTTCAAAATCACACGAAATAATTTAATTGGCCTTTATGAGAAAATGGAGCGAAGCTGGCGGAGATGAATTTTATACAAGGAAACATGAGATCCTCAGCGATAGTAGAGATCGTCGGCAGTCAAGAAGGAACGAGATCTATATTCACAAATTTGTAAATGAAATAAATTATCTTTTCAAAAACTATTCGCTGTGCTAGCACGGTAACAGGCTCGGTATTTCAAAAGTTGACGTTTGAGTAGAAACTTAACTAGTCAGTGTTTCAGTACTTCCCCGTCATCTTTGCAATCGCCCTGTGTATCCCATGTATACTGAACCCGTTTCCGAGGTACATCATTGGGCAATGTTCGGTCATGCATTCGAGACTTTCTGCCTTGCAGGTATCCACAGCTTTTTCGGTTTCTGTTCTCCAGTGGAGCCAGATTTTAGTTATGCCTTTCTCCTTCAGGGCAGGGATAAAGTCACCAGGGTCGGTTATTGTGACGCCGAGGACGGCACGGTCGATGCCGGCTGGAAGTTCGGAGACTTTTCTTAAAGAGCCGGATTCCGGCTTGTCGGAAAGGTCGATGACATAGACATCTTTGCCCCGGTTTTTAAGTTCGGATATGGTCCACTTCATTGCAGGTTTTGTATGGTCAGTGACGAATGCATAGGTTTTTGCGTTCCAGAAGTTTTCCCTTTCGGATGTCGTTGGTTCCATCTTGAGTTCCCCGATTAGATTCTAAATTAAGTATATCTTCTGGCTCATATAAAAACCACAATGTAGTTTTCAGCCAGCTTCTGGCCAGCACAGAAAGAATTTCTGAGATGTGGAGTTTCTGAGATGTGGAGTTTCTGAGATGTGGAGTTTCTGAGATGTTAGGCCGGATAACATCTGAGTAGCATAAAGAAGTACAAAAAGACTAAAAATATAAAAAGGGCAGCAGATCCGGATAGGATTCTGCTTATTTTTGCTTGTTTATCTGCTTGTTTATCCCGCTTACTGTCCCTGAAGCTTCTGTCCTGCCGCCTGAAGCGCTCCACCGAGTGCCTTTGCAAGTTCACAGTTCTGGGAACACTTTGAAGGACAGTTACAGTACTTTGGGGCGTTTTCTGCCATCCATTGCCCCAGAAAACCGAAGGCTTTGAGCTGATCTTCATTTGCGGTCTGTACGAAGTTGTTTATATCCTGTAATTCCATGATTTATCACCGAGATCAGAAATGTTGTATATATTTATATACTTGAGCGTCATAATTATGTACACATATTCTGATTGTATAGAAAAATGACCTGAAATTAACAAACTTTAATAATCCCTTAAATTATCAGCTTTAGTAAGTACGGTCAATAAACCCTTCAGTTTCAGTCTTAATAACCATTCATGGTGCCTTCAATTACCGGCATTCTTAGCAATGTTAATTGCTGGCCTTGATTATAACAAGCTTTAACTAAAAGAATTTTTATTTTTTATAATTCAGTTTTTAAAAAGGTTCCGAGGCAACTAAAAAATGGAGATAGCTAACAAAAATTCCGAGATTTATTACCGGGAGGAACTTCACTCTATTAAGGAAGAAGTAACATCCCTGCGGAATGAGTTCTCACGGTTTTTACAGAGAGCAAACCAGCAACATATTGAAGAAATGGTTGAGGAAATGAGAAAAAGCTTCATGAGGCCCATGGTAGATTATCTCTGTGAGGACGCAAGTGATAGGATGCATACCCGTATGACAGCGGACTGCGGGATGCGGGATTTTTGTGAAAAGGCTTTTCGTGAGCTCTTGCATGAAACCGCAGGGCTTGTTGGAAGAGGCAGGATCGAAGCTGAAACCATAAAGCTGTACCGGGACAGGCTGGAAGAATTAAAAAAAGAATCTAAAAACTCAAATTGCAGCAAGTGTTTTTCGGAAGCTACGAATCTTTTTGAAAAGCAGGTCAAACTTATGCACTCGCTCCAGATTTATGAGGAAAAGGACGAAGAGGATAAAAAAATCGACATCAGCGAAATTGAGCCTGAAAAGCTGGTCACTGAGGTCTGCGAGCCGATAGCAAACCGACAGCGTCTCCTTATGCTCAAAGCGCTTTCAGGGGAAAGCAAAACGTTTTCCGAACTTTCCAAACTTACAGGCCTGCGAGGCGGAAATCTGCTTTTTCACCTTCAGAAACTCCTTGAAACAGGAATGATTTTACAGCGAAATGAACGGGGAGACTATATCATTACCAGGAAAGGTTACTCCACCCTGCAAGGGCTTTCCAGAATCTATTCTGAAATTGAGAATGAATAACAACAAAAGCAGTATTAGTGAAAAAGCAATTGCGGGAAATATGTAACCAATGAAAAAGTGATAGCAGGGAAAAATCAATAAGAAAATGGTATAAAGACAATAATAATCAGTAAAATTATAAAAAGCCAGTAAATTGGCTTAAATCAAACAAATTATTCCAGCCATCATTTTAGCCGTTAGTCACTTTAGCCGTCATTTCCTATTGCGTTAACCGGGCAGGATTCTAATGCTTCTTCACAAAGTTCTCTTTCTTCGTCGTCTTCAGGCTGCTTATATACATAGGCGTTGGATTCGTCGTCATTCATCTTGAAGTTTTCAGGTGCAGTATCCACACAGAGATTACAGGCTATACAGTTGTAGTCACAATAATAAGGTCCTGGAATATTTTCAACAACTTTATCTGAACTATCGGCTATACTTCACTCCCCCATTGTGTTTATTTCACAATAAGAGTAATTAAGAGGATTTTTATATATAATTTAACGTTCGAAAACGACTTTTTCAGTGAGTTAAGTTCCTCGATAGGCTACGCAGTCCTGTACATTTTAATGTATCTAGAAAAAAGCTGGTAGGAAAAAAGCTGGTAGGAAAAAAGCTGGTTTGGTAACTAGTTGGTTTAGTAACCATTCATGTAGCTTTTTTAATAATTTCACTACTGGGACATACTTTTCAAAACCGAAGAATAGCCTTTGTTGAGGTTCTGGGAAATTTATTTAATTCTATCCATCTTTTAATTAAATGGAATGTATAAAATTGCTCTAGATCCATACCATGAGGGAGAGGGTACCATCGTTACGAAAGAAGAAGTTATCGAAGTTCTAAAGACCTGCTATGATCCTGAAATTCCGATAAACATTATTGACCTTGGGCTTGTTTATGGGGTAGAAGTAGAAGGGGATAGGGTCCATATCAAAATGACTCTAACTATGCCTGGCTGTCCTATGGGAGAGCTTATTATAGAGAATGTGAAGCGAAAGGTTGAAGCAATAGATGGGGTAAAAGAAGCAAAAATCGAGCTTGTTTGGGACCCACCGTGGACTCCTGAAAGGATTTCAGAAGAAGCGATGAAGCGGATTATGGAATAATCAAGGAATAATTAAGGAACAATTAAGGAATAATCAAGGAATAATCAAGGAATAATCAAGGAATAATCAAGGAATAATCAAGGAATAATCAAGGAATAATCAAGGAATAAAAATATTGTACCAGAAGTATGGGGGGAAATAAATATGGGAAATCAGGGTCTTACAGACCTGCCAATGAAAGTCAAACTGCCTGAGCCAGAAGCTACAGATAGAAGTCATATCGAAGACCTCATTGCAAAGCGGAGGTCTGTAAGAAGATATAAGGACAAGGAACTCTCCAAGTCCGATATTTCTCGCTTGCTCTGGGCTGCTCAGGGTGTAAGTTCTGAGGACGGTTTAAGGACCGCGCCCTCTGCAGGTGCTCTTTACCCTCTTGAAATTCATGTAGTTATCGGAGAAGATGGCGAGCTTGAACCTGGGGTTTACAGGTACATTCCTGAAGGCCATACACTTGTCCGGGAAATTGCAGGTGATATGAGAGAGAAACTTTCAAAAGTTGCTCTCTCCCAACCCATGATCAGAAACGCTCCCGTTTCATTTGTAATCTCCGCGGTTTATCCGAGGATAACAAGCAAATACGGCAGTCGAGGCCTTCGTTATGCCCATATGGAAGCGGGGCACACTGCACAGAACGTATGTCTCATGGGAGTGGAGCTTGGAATAGGAACCTGTACAGTAGGAGCTTTTGAGGACGAAGGAGTAAAAAACGTGCTTAAATTGCCGGCAAACGAAGAACCTCTATATATTCTGCCTCTGGGTTATATTTGAATCCTTTTACAGCACTACATTTTCTATATTTCTCTAAGAAAGCCTCTTATGGTACCAATATTCTTTCAAACAGCCCAAGATTCAAAATTGAAAATCCGAAAGAAATGAAGGAACTTGAGAGAAGACGGAATTTAAAAAAATGAACCAATAAAGAGGTTAATAAAGGAATTAAGAAACATTAGAGGTTCCTTTTAATCTCAGAGCTCATCTCGGCGTTTTCTCGGATTAGCTTGCCTTCTGAATACCGATATATCGCAAGTTCGCCTGTGGAAAATTTGACTTCCTTGATATCCTCGTCGGAAATCTCTTCTATATATTTGACCAGAGCTCTCAGACTGCCCTGGTGGGCACAGATCAGCACGTTTTTTCCTGCCTTTACGGCAGGCAGGATTTTCTCTTTGAAATAAGGTACTGCACGTTCATACACGACTTTGAGACTTTCTCCTTCAGGTGGGCCTGGCTGAAAGTTCCACCTCCAGGAGGCAAGTTTTTCGGCTCCGTATTTTTCTTCCATTTTCTGTTTTTTCCTGCCCTGAAGCTTACCGTAGTAGCGCTCGTTTAAATAAGGTGTGAAATAAATCGGGATAAGTTTTTTACCGAGCTTTTCAGGATACGAGTACCAGTCCGTTTTCCCTGGATTTCCTTTCTTCCCTGTACTTTCATGGACAACAACCCCTGTTTTCTTCTGCCCGGACAATATTAAGAAAAGTGTTTCCTGCGTCCGCACAAGGTTTGAGGCAAAAGCAAGGTCCAGTTCGAACTTTTCAAGCTCTGCTGCACACTGAAGAGCCTCTTCGATTCCTTTCCTGCTGAGAGAAATATCCACCCAGCCGGCAAGCCTTTCTTCTGGCTTTAATCCAGGTTCTCCATGCCTGACAAGTATAAGATGACCCATAAATGATGCTCCATATAATCAATTTCTATGGCTAGTAGCTCAGTAAGTATGGCTAGAAGCCTAAGTATGACTAGAAGCCTAAGTATGGCTAGAAGCCAGTAAGTATAGTCAGAAACCAGTAAACACTATGTTATTACTTCTGCTAGAAGCCAGTAAGTATAGTCAGAAACCAGTAAACACTATGGTTTATTACTTCTTCGGTGCAGGCCTGAATTCAAGCCGGGTATTGTAGAGAAGGTGCCATAGATCACATTTCTTTTCCATTCTTTCTGCGTCAATCACAGCTCTCTGCCCCTCTATCTCGAACTTGATACTCTGCTTTCCAAAGGTGACTTTTCCAAGCCTGCTTTCCATCCTGCTGTAATCAAGGGCATCAGCAAGCCGGACAAGGGCAGCCACTTTAAGAGTAAGATCCTGAAGGTCCTCAGGCATTTTCCCGAAGCCTTTTCCTTTAAGTTTCTCAACTTTCTCTTTTCCCACGCTCTTTTTATGCAGGAAAGCAGTCCAGGCAACAACAGGCCTGAGCCTTTCAGGCACCTCTAAAGGAGAGTGAAGGAGTAAAATATTCCTTCCTGCTTTGTGATGGTTCTTAAAATCCGTAGCTACACCTGTATCATGAACAAGTGCAGCTATTTCCACAAGGCTTTTTATCTTAGGGTGCAATCCATGGATAAAATTAAGGATATCAAAAAGCTCAAGCGCATTCCTGGCCACATTTTCTGCGTGGCTGCGTTCAATTCCATAAATATGGAAAAGGTCCTCCAGAGGCAAAGGCTCGGGAACTACTCTTTCCACGGACTGAACAGCTTCTGAAGATCCGTTATCTGAACTCACATTGGACTCCTTTCTTATTATTTGTCTTTCAGTGATATTATAATTATACTGACTTATACTTATTTTCTACCTATTTTCACTATATAAACAAAAGTCTCGATAATTTGAAAGCGAGATTAATTGTTCAGAAATCAGACTTTTGGCTTAGCTCGGTATTTTGATTACAATTCAGCCTTCTTGACCCTCAACCGTTACGATGTTGATCTCGTCGTTGCTAATATTTTCGGTCAAGCCTTTTTTGAAAAGGGTTGTGCCACAACCGTTGCGCCGGTTGATCATGCCGACAAGGTTGTTGCTGGAGTTTTCGGCCAAGCCTTTTAAAAAAAGGCTTGCGGGTAAGACATTTTTTCAAAAGGCTTGCGGGTAAGACATTTTTTCAAAAGGCTTGCGGGTAAGACATTTTTTCAAAAGGCTTGCGGGTAAGACATTTTTTCAAAAGGCTTGCGGGTAAGACATTTTTTCAAAAGGCTTGCGGGTAAGACATTTTTTCAAAAGGCTTGAAACTTCTTACTTCAGGTCAGAAATTCTTTTTTTTACGATCTTTTGTTAAGGATGCCTTCTTTTTCTCTACCCGCTCAAGAAGAGCTTTTCCAAGGTTCGAATACTCCTTTTTCACAGGTTTTTCTTTTTTCACGGTTTTTTGGGCGAAAATAGCCTCTTCTTCTTTGTTGTCAAAAAAACCTGAAAATTGGTCAAAAAGTAAAATCGAGGTTTCAAGTAGCTTTTTCTGTCCTGAAAGGTCACCAGGAGATAGTTTCCCTGCGCGTGTAAGAAGCCCTGCAAACTGTTCGAAGATATCGAGAAGTTTCTGGCTTTCAGCCTTCTCCCTGACTTCATCTGTCATTTTTGAGAGGTATCGCTCATTTTCAAGTTTCGCTATACCGGGTCTGTCGCTGAAAAGAATGAATAACAGAGACTGATAAAATGGATGATAGAATTCTGGAATATGGAAGCCAATAGAGGCTTCGGATGCTTCCTTAAAATAATTGACGGCTTCTTTTAGCCCGAAAATGTAAGTAGCTTCATTTTCCGCCCTTAGCGCCCTCCAGAGAGAAGCTCTTCCAAGCGAGCGGAAAGCATACCTTCGGACATAAACGTACGGATTGTCAGTAAGCGCCTTCAGGTCTCTCCAGGCCTGGGTTTTATCCGGCACATAGAAAAAAGCAGGTCCAAGGGCCCGTGTTGCCGCCCTTTGCACAAAACTGTCGCTATGATCGGAAAAACTTAACAGGTCCTTCCAGGCTTTTTCCTTATCTGGTACCTCTATATAGCCTGAAGATAGAGCAAGAATTGCTCCTTTCCGGACTTCACGGTCTTCAACTGACGCAAGCCTTACAAGTTCGTTCCAGGCTGCCTGCTTATCTTCACAATAGGTAAAAGCAGAAGAAAGGAGTTCTGCGGCTCTCCTCCTGAGATGAGCTTCCTGGCTCTCAGTAAGCTTTACAAGGTCGAAAAAAACTGTTGACTTTTCCTCAACCACTGGAAATACCTCCGAAAGCAGGTCTGCAGCATCCTTTCTGGTGCCTGTTTCCTCCTCCCCAGTCAGGTTAAGAAGTTCGTTCCAGATATCCTGCGTTTTGCCTGTATATCGGGAATAGGCTGTAAGCAGGGATTCTATTGCGCCTCTTCGCCTCTGAGGATCCGGATCAGAAATCAGACTAATAAGCTTATTCACAGCCTCTTCTTTATCTGAAAAACTAGAGCCTGACCCGATAAAATCCGTCATATCTTTTCTTCGTATGTACTCCCTGTTATCAACTTCAAATCCTGAATTATCAGACATAGATTTTTTAAAAAGGTTAGAGACAGGCGTTCTGTGTTCTTTTTCTTTAAACTGGAGACTACCAGTTTTTTCATTCTCTCCAGTTTCTTCTTTTTCCCCTGACTCCTTTTTTCCGAATTTACTTTCTTTTTTGGGTTTGCTATCTCCTCCTGATTCATACTCCTCCCAGGGTTTTTCTAGCTTCCCAAAATTATTTTTCCACGTTCTATCCTGCTCTCCATAGTTACGTTTTTTTATTTCTTCCCACTCCCTTTCACTTACCTCAGGTATATTACATAATTCGGGATAAGCAGAGGCAAGCGTACTCACGACCTTTCGGAGTGCAGGACTATCCTTTGTTTCAGCCAGGCACACCAGCTCGGAATATGCTTCTCTTTTGCAGGAAATGTGTGAAAAAATCTTTGTGAGAATGTTAACCGCTGTACTCTGCACGACTTCGTCCTCATCTTCTGAGAGTTCGAGGAGTTCCTCCCATAGTGAGGCTTTGTTATCCAGGCCTGAAAATAAGGATACAAGCGCATCAGAGGCCATGTTCCTGATATAATCATCTCTGACTTTTGCCAGGCTCAGGAAATCAGTCCAGATCTTTTTTTTGTCCGGCATCTCAGGAAAGATAAAAACCAGGGCATCGATAGCCTGCTTTTGAATATACTCATTCTCGTTTTCTATAAGCCTGAGAATGTCATTCCAAGCCTTTTTCTTATCCGGGATATGAGAAAAAACCGGGGGTAGAGTCAGAAGAGCTTCCTTTTGAACTTCAGGTTTTCCTGATACTGCAAGTTCCAGCAGAGTCTCAAGAGTTTCGTCCTTCATCTCGTCTGGCATCTGCGTGTAAATAACTCCAAGAGTCCGAGTAGCCTGCTCCCTGATCTTTTCATCCGCAGATTCACTAGCCAGTTCCAGCACTTTATTCCAGGCTTCTTCTTTTTTCCCATCTGCCAGTTCCGGAAAAACCAGGCTCAAAAGCAAAGTCGACTTCTCTCGCACATAAGAATATTCTGAGGTTCCCATTTCAAGCAGATCTTTCCAGACCTGCGCCTTATCAGAGACTTCCTTTATTAAATAATAAAGCGAGCTGACAATTTCCCTGCTAGCATCTTCCATGCTTGATCTGGAGTTTATCAGCCCGGCAAGGTCTCCCCATGCTTTATTTTTGTCCGGCATAAGAAAAAAAACGCTGACCAGAGCATTGGCTGCAGCCGTCATTACAGACTCTACCGGATAAGCTGTCAGATTCAAAAGCCTATCCCATGCAAGCTTTCTATCCGGTACATTAGGAAAAACCGTTACAAGGGAATTGATTGCTTCTTCCCTGACTGCATCCTCTCCGTCAGAGCAAAGCCTTAACAAATCTTCAAAAGCCTGTTTTCTGTCAGGCAAAGCCTCAAAAAAAGTTCCCAGCTGCTTTGCAGCCTCTATTCTATCATCCGATACCTGACTGAAAACCTTATTATGTATCTCTGGCCGCTCACTCAAGAATGTCCACCAACTTTGCTATAATGCCGTCCGATCTAAATATTCTTTATTTACAATATCCCATTCTGGCAGGTTTCCTCATATAAGTATTGATTTTGGATTTTAGCTGGAAGTAATAATTATTAAAGTAGAAACGATAATTAACCACGGCCTTTCAGAGAATTAGTTACAACCATTATTTAACGCACATGTGCCTAAAAATTGCTTTTCTTCAAGTGCGAGGTAACCAATCCATGGTAACCAATTCATGATGAGACGTGTCCTGCTGCCATAATAGTTCGGCTGTTGAACTCATGCCTTATTTAACCAGATTCGTAAGACCATTAATTGGCTTTATGGCAGTGTCATTTTTGTTATTTCAATAAGTTCCATTACATTACACTACTTATTAACTGAAGCTTCTTTATTAACTGAAGTTTCGTTATTCTACTTATTTGCTTATTTAATAAAGTTTCATTATTACACTTCTCTTACACTTTCTAACCTTTCAAAAAGCTTAAATACCTCTGAGTAGCAGATAGGTTCTCAATTAAAGATATATTGCATTATATTATTGTTTATTTATGCTATTACAAATTAATTCTTTTAGTCCAAAATTGTTTAACTATGGACCTGTATCATGCTGAATTATAGTACTTATATAATTGTTAATTATAGTATCCGATGAGGATATACAAATAGAAGGCTGAAATAATGCGGCAACAGGACGTAATAATTAAACAGCTGGCACAAAAAATAGTAGATTTTATCGAACCTGTTATTCCTTATCTGGTTATTGGGTCTAAAAAAGCGGCAGAAGAAGCCTGCAAAAAAGTGGGGTCTGGAGTTTGGGAGACTAAAAGAAAACTCTGGGAAAAACTGTGTTCAACAGAATGTATTGAATTAAAAGAAGCCGCCGGAGATATGATTGTTGCACCCTCAGATACGGATGTAAGGCAAGTTTTTATTCAGGAGATATTTAAATTGCTTGAAAAAAACCCTGATTTAGTTAAAGAAGTTTCGTCTTTTATGGATTATAAAACAGTACAGAAGCTAATGACCGAAGGTAGTTCGGCCATGATTATAAAACAAATCTCAAAACAAGGTTCAAAACAAACTTTGAGTGATAGAATCAGAGTACTTGACGAATTTAACAGGCTGCTTGAAGCCTTCGTAACAAGAAAGGGTATTTCTCAGGGTCCGGAGCGATACGGAATGCAAAATACCGAAAAACCTGTTACTGGTCTGAAAGTCGTAGGCGAAAAGAGTCCCAGTGACTTACGAATCGAGCAAATTGCAGAGATTAGACATATAACAAAAACTAGTTCTGCAAAAGCTGGCGCTGAAAAAACCGATAATGAGATTCAAGATAAGGTTCAAAAGGCAAAGGCTCTTTTAATGCTAATCTCACGTCTGGAAAAGTCGGAAAAAAGAGATATCATGGGAGAGGCCCTTGATTTTGCTTCCCAGATTCAATATGGAGATTTAAGGTCACAGGCCCTTTCCCTGTCTGTCCTGTATATGGACGAGCCAAAAAAAGCCGAATCTATTGAAAAAGCCCTTGAATCTGCCTCTCACATTCAGGATGAGAACGAAAGAGCCCTTGTCCTTTCCTCGCTTCTCCCTCACCTGAGAGGATCAGGCAAAGAAGAGCTTATTGAAAATATCTTTTGCTTCTCACACCATCTTCAATATGGAGACACAAAATTCCAGATACTTTCCTCGCTTGTACCGCATCTTTACGGGTTAAAAAATGAAGCTATTATTGAAAGGGCCCTTGAACTCATAGAGGTAATTTTCTCTGACTATCAAAAGGTACAGGCTCTCTCATCTCTTATTCCATATCTAAATGAGCAGAAAAAAGAAGAAGTGCTGGAACAAGTTCTTCAATTAGCTTTTGGCCTTAAAGATAAGGACATGAGGCCTGAAGCTCTCTCGTATGTTCTCCCACACCTGGACGAACCTAGAAAAGAAGAGATTCTTAAAAAAGCCCTTAATCTGGCTTCCGGGATTAAATCCGAGTCCCAAAAATCTGAAGCTTTATCCTCACTTTCTCCATATCTTGATGAGACGGAAAATGAGTAAATTCTGGCTATGTAGAAGTTATGGCTATGTAGAAATTCTGGCTATGTAGAAGTTATGGCTATGTAGGATACTTGAATTAAATCAGCTGCATGAGGCTGAAATAATTATAAATCTTCAGCCCACTCAGCTTAATTAATCCACTTTTATTATAATCCACTTTTTAATTTCCTGGGGTTTTTACATCTCAGAAAATTTCTACAACGATGTCTGTCGACGTTATATTAATGTTCATCCTTAATTGTGAACTCTGTTTTCCACTGCCTACCTGGATTAATCACGGTATTCTTGAGTTTCTTCTGGAGTTACATGAACTTTCTCACTAATAAGTAAAATAAAACGATAAAGCAAAGGATCAGGAATAAGTGCAGCAATGCTCCAAGCATCACTTCAGAACTTACGTCGTGGTCTTTAAAATAAGGAATATTTTGTTTCAAAGTGGAGAGGAGATTGCCAATCGAGTCTGCCATGGTTATACAATAATTTTTTTCCCATATATAGAATTATAGTTTTAATTTCACGCGACTTTCCTGGTAATACCTGATTATGCGCTATTTCTTTGAGAAACTGACCATGGTTCAAGTCTGATTTTTTGATATTGAGCCTATCCCAAAACCTATTTTTAGATATATAGAAAAAGTTCAACTTTTGGCTGGTTATTTATAAAGAACGTACTATCAATGGCGTAAAGCATTGTGATATAAGCATTATAATATTATTTTTTGGTATGCCATTACATCTAGCAGTTGCCCAAATTTCTCACCTACTTCCTTATAATGTGCACATTTGCTAAAGCCGTTTCTTACAAATAAATTAATACTCTTAGAATTTTCTCCGCATATTGTCGCAATAAGTACGTGAATATTTTGCTTTTTTGCAACATCTTCAATGAACTTAACAGCCTGGATGCCTATGCCTTTACCGATGTAATCCGGCTTTAAGTATACAGTTACTTCAGCAGTTCCATCGTATGCTTCACGCTTTTTGTACTGAGTCAATATTACATATCCATTAATTTTATCAGCAGATTTTATGACAAAAGTTTTATATTTAGGATTTTCAAAGAATACCAATTCTCGCATTTCATCTTTTGAGAAAGCATGCGCGTGAAAGGTTACATTTGTGTTGAGAACATAGTGGGTATAAATTTCCAAAACATCATTCAGATGTTCTTCCTTTATTTCATCAAAAATAACTTTGCACATTTTGATCTGCCTTTAAAAACTTAATTTTCTTGTATTAAAAAGTAATTCAATCAGATTGGATTATTTTAAAGGTTTCCTGATGGTCGTTACGTGGAATCTAAAATTTGAGACAAACACAAGGAAGTACTGCAGCTTTGCCTTATCTCATGAAATTTACAGAAAAAGGGTCAAGGCTTGGCAAAATTAGAGATAGAGCCTATCCCAAAACTTATTTTATTCTAAATCATCCTGAGTTTTCAGGATCATTTTAGTGATTAAGAATTCAATTGATCGTCCCAATACGAGATTCAAAAATCAAATTTTGAGTTTCGTCGGGATAGGCTCATTCTGAATATAACAGTTCAATGTAGAAAATTTAAAAAAAGACAATACAATAAATATTGATTATATCTTTTTCAGACATCTGTTAGGTAAATATATAATATATAATATATAATATATATAGTTAAAAAATAGTCAGTTATCAATATTTGTATAAATAATATGATAAATTACTAACATAATTTTTTAATTTCTGTCCGCTCTGTCCGCATGAGGATCCTCTTGGGCCTATGAGATGCCCTGTATGTAGATAACCCTCTTGAAGACGGGGCAAAAGTCTGCGGGCACTGCGGCGTTTTGCTGTGGACCACATGTAAAAGTTGCGGAGAAGAAACATTCCTCGGGGATAAGTGCAGCAATTGCAGTACTCCGATTGTTATTATCTGCCCCAATCCGAAATGTCGAACCCTGCAGTCCCCTGCTAACAAGAATTGTATCAAATGCGGTAAATCGTTGAGGTGATAATATAGGATTCAAGATATCACAACTCCAACCTTTTACAAGAAACTATAAAGACAACAGTTAAGAAGCAGGTTTCCAGTTTACTTTCTACTGTGACATCTGTAAAGACGGCTACAAAGTAAGATTCATCGAATCCAAAACATATAAAAAGGCAGGTCTGTTCGGCATGGTTGGAAGAGCACTCTCTGCAGGCTCCGGCCTTGTAGGCCAGTACGGTGTTGGAAATGCACTAAAGAGGTATGGATATACTCAATGAACGAAAACAGGGAATGTCTCCTGAATGGCGCAAGGAATGGGAAAATGCCTTTGAAATAGCCCAGAATGAGGTAAAAGAACACTTCTACAGATGCCCAAGTCAAACACTATGTCTGTGAAGCCGACTGGAACGAACAGGATAATCTTTGTGTAGAATGTGCGCCAAGAGAAAATGTTGAGCTAACTGCGATAAGAGCAGAACGCATGGTAGATGAAATGAGGAATAAAGCTGAAAATGCAAATGTATTTAAAGGCAATATAGAGAGAAGGCAAACTTTATGTCCTGAATGCGGCAAACCCTCAGGCGAAGGAAAAGCGCCAGCGAAACTTTGATTGAATCATATTTTACAAAAACTTGTTGTATCTTGAAATGATTTCGCAGATTTAAAACCTTAGTTCCGCATCTTTAAGCACATAACTGTTGCCTGATATCGATACATGCGCTTAAACTTAAGCACATCATATGCAAGGTAATATTTATAAATCGGCATCATCTGATCTCACAGAGATACGAAAAAGCATATATGCGCCTAAAAAGGCGGAAATTAGGTTAAAACCAGTTGAAAGTTCAATATAAGATACAATAGCAACCGACTCAAAATCATCTGATCTCACAGAGATACGAAAAAGCATATATGCGCCTAAGAAGGCGGGAGTTAGGTTAAAACCAGTTGAAAGTTCAATATAAGATACAATAGCAACCGACTCAAAATTTAAACATTGAGTAAATTTCAATTCCGTTTTGGAACTGTAGGATGATCATGTAAAACGAAATATGTTCGAAATTGAAGTAAAATAGTGAACCATCTATAATAGTGGATCATCTGTATATTATATATAACTGCAATAAAAAAATTAAAAGATAGAAAATAATTTTGGGATCAAACAAAAATTAGTGAACTTAGGCTGCCTCATAACTACTTTGAATTCTGCAATTGGGTAATACCCATTTCAATTTTGATTTCATTTCAACAAGAAGAAATTAATTTTTATTTAATCAACATAACTTATTTGCTATTTTCTCTCGAATTCTTCTTTTATTCCAGCTTATACTTCTTCCAACTATCATTTTCAACATGTTTTTCAGGTGTTTCTCTTTTCTTTTAACGAAGTATATTATTTTCTTTAAAAAAACTCAATCTTTGAAGGTTCGGAAAAGTATCAGTCAGTAAATTAGAACCTGCCAAAACATGCAGCTCAATTCTCAGAGAATTTAATGAAGAAAAATTAAATAGACTTCGAGATTCAAATTCTTATGAAGGGGAAGTGATATGGATATTGAAGAAATTAAAGCAATCTTCAAATTTTCAGCCCTGGAAAAGTATATGATTTCCAGTTTTGAAATTCAAGCAGATCTATTTCTTCCTTTTCTGCTTTCATTAAAATCAGGAGGTTCCTGGAGTTATGCCTCTGAAGAAACAAAAAGCATGGCAGTAAAAGACGTGATCACTTATTATAATGAGGAGAGCAAAACCGGCTATACTCTGGAAAAGATATATTTCTTTATCGAACCCGAAGTCATAGCTGAAGAAGGAGTCATCCGAAGGCTGGAAAAATGCGGAACAAAAGAAGAAAGAGAACTGGTTGAAAGACCCTACATAATAACCCTGCATGCAAAAAAAATCATATTTGCAGAGGTAAATCCTGATCTCAAAAAAATAACAATCAGGGAGTTAAAGAAAAAACACATAAAACTGAAAGGTACGCCGGCATATAGCGCAGCTCATGAGATGGAACATCTTGAAAAGGGAGAAATAGGAGGAATTCCACTCTGGACTTTTGAATATGTTAAAGGCAAGTAAAACTTTCCAGAAGAAAATTAAATGGATGATGAGATCTGGATATTTAATGAATGATGAGATCTGGATATTTAATGAATGATAATACCTTAAAATTAAAACAGTTTCTAAATTTGAATACTAATTAATGTTAATTTTATTCATAGATAATGTGCCATTTTTCATTAAAATCGTAGCAGAAGTTATCTCAACAATTATCTCAACAAATTATCTCAACAAGTTATCTCGATAAATTATCTCGATAATGGTTAGTTCTGGTTATCTGAGCCCTTAACTACACCTCGATGAAGTTTATCTTTAACTAGATAGAAGAGACCTCTATAGGAGAAGAATGTAAGTATCGAAAATATAAAGAGTCCTTCTTTTGCCGTCTCTGTATCACCGTTCAAGACTTGAACTATGGCCATCATGTCTACAGTGGTGCCAATAGTAATGAAGAACCCAAAGAACAGGAGCAGTATTGCATACGCTTTTTTCGGTTTTGAAAGCATAAGGAATAATGCTAGAAAGCCTAATGGAATACTTATTCCAAGGTCAAGATACCTGATAGTCCAGAATGCAGTTGGAGCTGCTTTGTATGAACCATCAGGAAGGTCGCCAGTATTTGTAACTTGCTGGATTTGAGATATCCACATTACTGCAAAGAGCAGAAAAAATACGGTCATCAGGCCCACGTAGATTCGTAGACCTCTGGGTTTGAAGTCAGGAGCATCTGCTCCGGTAAACATGGATAGGCTACCTAAAAGCAGGATAAGTCCACCTATTATAAGGATTCCGAAAAGCCACCAGTAGTCCTCAACATTGCCGCTGTAAGCCGAATTGCTCCATTCTTGGCCAATCCCCATAGAAAGCCCTGTGTACATTAATGTTATCGGTGTAAGTATCAACAGGTATTTCGAGCTGGTCTTTCTGGCAAGACATAGAATTCCACCAATTAGCAGTATCGGGGTGATTAGCACTAAATTTGTAAGATCCTGCCCTGCGATCTGCCATATGCAAGATTGAGAGGTTCTATACTGTATTATTTCCTGACCAACAGGTCCAAGAAAAGCAATTAAAACCAGGGTCGCTGCACAGATGATTGCAGTAACTCCAGTTATATACCAGGGAATTAAGCACTCATTCGTTAGTTCACTTCTTGTTTCGCATTGCCTTTTAAGAACAGAAGTCATGCTTTATCATAAAATTTTCACATTTATATAGTTCCCTATTTGTTTCGTTATTCCGAGAAGGCTTGTAGTTTATTTTCTCTAATGCTGTAATTTAGAGTTACTTCCAAAAAGTACAGTTAAAAAATAGTATGCCGATTCTGAGATCATAAAATAAAAAGGAGTGGTTTCCAGATTGGATACGAGCATATTAAATAAATAGTAAAAGATAAGCAGAAAAAATCAGTAAAAATATATTTTAATTTTGATGTTGAGGTGAGTTCAAGAAGATTAGATTACAAGTATTCTTAACCCGTATAACCGTATTTACTATACCAAACCGTTCTTGTACGCTCGACGCAGGAGAGCGGCTGCAGGTAAAAGATACAAAAGAAGAGAAAAAAGCCAAAAAAATGACTGACAGAAAGTAAAAACAACAGATAGAGACAATAGCAAATCGCCAGGAATCCTACAAACTAATAATCAAAAACAAAAAACATGGAAAGATTCAAACGAAGCAGGATTAATAGGCAGGATTAATAAGCAGGATTAATATATACTTAAAATCACTCTTTTCATATATTTCATTATTAAAACTTGTTCCATAAGTTTTTTAATTGGTAAGAATTTTCAAGATCTATTTTATGATTCAAGACCTTTTTCACCATCAGAAACTCGGTTGATCATTTTAAACACAGGATTTAAAGAATATAACTTGAATTTTGGGAGGTTCATTTGGTAATGGCTCATTTGGTAATATTAAATTTTTCTCAAAATATCAATTGATTAACGAAAGAATACCAGTTAACTCCATTTTGCTAAAATACTATCCTTCTTTCTATCCAGCTTTTCTGTGACGTTGCTCAACCAATTCGGCTCATTATCCAACTCTAATATCTCGCCTTTAGAATGAAGAATTCTTGTATAGCTATATAAATCAATAAATCTTCTAAACAGAGGTAAAGACTCTAGTATATCACTTGATATATTAAACTCCGTACGATAACCATTCAAGAATACTTTTTTGGCTACATTAAGTCTTTTTTCGTCCATATGCTCTGATAACGAATCAAATATCTGCTCTATATCAAGAGCAAACCAGTGATACATTCCGTCCTCAAAATCGATAACGTTACATGTCTTATTTTTCTCATCATAAAAGACATTATCCGGCTCAAAATCATAATGTATTAGTCCAAAAGTGTTCTGATTTTTCGGAAGTGCTTCAAGAAGGTGTTTTACCTCTGCATGTTCATTCATTGCAGCAGCCTGTTCACCATATAAACCAAGCTCTTCTTTTATCCATTCCAGCACATCTTCATAGGTCCACTTTTTTATGGACGGTTTGAAATCCGAAGCAAGCCTGTGTAAAGTTCCCAGTGTCCTGCCATACACAAACATGATATTGTCATTTAAGTCTGTGTCTTTTATTTGTACTCCTTCTACTCTTTCAAATACACTTGCAAAATACGTCCCCCATTCCGTTGTAATGATTTCGACTAGTTCATCATTCAGGGATGGCAATGGTTTTAATGCAGGGAAATTATTTTCTCTCAAATATTGAATAAATTCCATTTCTCCATATTCATTATCTTTTATCTTTTCTTCAATAGGTGCTAAGCGTAGAAAGCAAACTTTACCATTATTCGGAAAGGGATATATTGCATTCGTTGAAATCCTAAAATATGAGAATAATTCGTCTACGTTTTTCATGTCAGTTTTCCATTTTTTAATTGCTTCTATTGCCAAAATCTCATTATAAAATAAATATTTTAATCTTAACATATACTTCTCCTATTTTTTACTATTTTTTATTCAATCTATCTTGCTCAGTATATACACGTTTCGAAATTCTTTGATCACCTTGACATCGCAACTGACAGTACCTATTCGATTTTTCTGCCCATATTCTTCGGAGGAGCTCAAAAAATAACATTTTCCCTTCATGGTTTTGGAGAATTATCCAAAAACTCCGGTTATTTTTATTGCTTGGAACATCGCTTCGCTCAAGAATACTACTTAAAAATACTGGTACAATAGAGAGAAGAAGGAAAGCGACCTGTCACAGAAGGAAGAGAAAAAAAGTCAATAAATAAAAATTACAGTGCAAAAGTAATAAGAAAGTCCCCATGAAAATGCAGAAAAAACGAAATAAATCAACAAAAAATAATATTATTCACACCTATTTTTATTATTTATCAGTTCTTTGTCAAGTCTCTTTTTCCCTCTAATGTTGTCCTCTTCCTCCTATTTTTTGTGAAGGGTCAACAGATAAGCTGCGGAGACGTCCTATATTAGCTGTGAATTAAAAATTGGTTTCTGAAATTAAGTAAAACAATTCCTCGAACCAAGATTCAGGATCGATCAGTTCTGCTCTTTCCAGAGCAAAGTTTTCAATTATGGCTTTTCGTCATTTTCATATATCCAGGATTGATATGCCTTTTTATTTTTCCAGCATTCACGCCATTAGGAATCTCCCAGAGCTTGTAATCGGGAATTTTATAGATACTTATCCTGCAAAGAACATTTACAGGTGCCAGTTGTGACCATGTAGAATATCAAGTCCTCCTGAGTTTTTTTCTCTCACTTCAAAGAAACGGCAGTACATAGGGCAGTACATAGCATCGCAACATCGGATTAAGAATAACCTGCAGGTTATCTCGCCACTACTCGACCTCCAGACTGAAAAATTCGAGAGCATAAAGTGTATGTATCCTCTTCAAATTCAATAGATAATTTTCTAACTCGAAAAATATGCAACAATTTTATTGTATAGTTATAAAGTTATATGCATCACTTGAGGTTGTTTCTAAAACTTAGTTAACTTATTAAATTTTCAGCAAATACATAAAATTTACTTTTACCCATACAATTTGGAGAGGATACTTTTTGATTCAACTTTTAATCAGATGCTTCCAAAAGGGCAGGATGCTTCTCTTTTAATTTTATAAGAAGCCTTTCATTTAATTTTGCGTTATAAAGGGTTTTTACATTAGAAAGCTGGTCAAATGTCAAATAGTGAGCTTCTTTAAGGTTAGCTCCTTTAATGTTGGCCCCACTAATATTAGCCCCTTCGAGGTCAGCCCATGTAAAGATAGCCTCTTCAAGGTTAGCCTTTGTAAGGTCAACCCATTCAAGATTTGCCCCTGTAAAGTTAGTTCCTACAAGGTAAGACTCTACAAGGTTAGCTCCTTTAAGTTCAGCCCAACTAAGTTCAGCCTCTATAAGATTAACTCCTTTAAGGTTGGCTCTTTCAAGGTTAGCTACTTTTAGATTAGCTCCTTCAAGACTGGCTCCTTCAAGATTAGCTTCTAGTAAGTTAGTTTCTCTAAGGTCAGCTCCCTCAAGGTTAGCTTCTCTAAGATCAGCCCCTCCAAGGTTAGCTTCTCTAAGATCAGCTCCTCCAAGGTTAGTTTCTCTAAGATCAGCCCCTTCAAGGTCAGCTCCCTCAAGGTTAGCTTCTCTAAGATCAGCCCCTCCAAGGTTAGCTTCTCTAAGATCAGCTCCTCCAAGGTTAGTTTCTCTAAGATCAGCCCCTTCAAGGTTAGCTCCTAGTAAGTTAGCCTTCTCAAGGTTAGCTCCTAGTAAGTTAGCTTCTCTAAGATTAACTCCTTCAAAAGATAATTCTTTTAGATTAGCCCCTATAAGGCAAGTTCCGATAAAATTAGATTTTTTGAGGTTATCTTCGTTAAGGTTAGCTCTTGTAACTTTAGTTTCTTCAAAGTAACTTTTATTAAGGTTTAATTCTTTAGTAACAAACATTCTACGGTCCCTTCCTTCTATTTATCCATTTATCTATTTTTGTTCTTGAATTATTAGAAACACTTGTTTTTGTGTTTCATAATTCCTTCATCAGAAGTCGCTGTCCGAATAGAAGTCTTGCACTATGTTCAATTTCTAAAAATACAAACCCTATTACTAGTGACGTAAGGAGTGTACATCTTTTGAATTTATTTACCATCTCACTTATACGTCTTTTAACATCTACCTCATTTTAAACACAGGAAATTGATTAACTATCTAAATGTATTCAATTTTTTACTCGCACAGTGTATCATATAATATAAATATATATAAACATTTTCCAAATATTCAATAGAGCTATATATACTAGAAAAAATATATAGTTTAAATCTAATTTATTATATGTCCAACTTAAAACATATATAAAACGGAAGCTGTATTCAAAGAGATTTAAAGAAGAATTAATCTCTGGATGATAAGTTAAAAGTTGCTAAGATTTCCATAAAAATCAAGTACAGTTGAAATTATAATTTAAAATTCAATTTTTAGCTTTGTAGAACTTCTCTTGTTGCAAACCTGACAATGAAGTTTTTCAGAACTTTTCCAGATCAGGATTTCCTGCTTATATGTACATGAGGGCTGAAAAACCTGGCATTGGAAAATCCTGCAATTTCCTTGGATATGCCCGGATAATACTGTGATAGACTGGTTCAATACCTGCGATCTTGTATGCGTGCCCAGCCGAAACGAGCCTTTTGGAATTGTGGTTCTTGAGCCTGGGATGAAAAAAACCTGTAGTTGCAAGCGGCGCAGTTGCCCTCGTGGAGAATTTCAGGGCAGGAGTTATTGCTCATAAAGAACCGTCTTCTATTGCATGGGACCTCAATTAATTCCTTGAAGAGCTTGATCATAACCGAATGGGGAAAAAGGTTATGACCTTCTTAAAAAGCGGTATAACTGGAAAACAATAGCTGAAAAGACTCTCAAGGGATGTGAAAAAGCAATACCATATGTTTGTTGGTGGCCCTGTGCAAGATGCATGAGGACAATCATAGATGAGTACAGCATGAACTATATGGTTTAAATTTATCTATATAAAGTATGTCCAAAAAATATATGAAAAACTTAATTTATGTATAATTTAGAAGAGCCGGTGTCGATTCCAATGACAACAAAATCCAATCAACGTCGCCATGGATCGTCCTTATTTCCACAAATAGCTTCACTCAGAAAAGTTAACTCACATTAATCGACACCAGCCCTCAAACTCTTTTTCCATATAGTTTCTCTGAAATCTATCTGAGTACTCTTTTTTTGCCTATGATCTGCAACCGATTTCAGGCAGTCAAGCCAAGTCATCAATGAATATAATGCGGTATATATAGTCTAAATTCTTATATATAATATATGTCCAAAAAATATATAATAAACTCGATTTAGTTATAATCTGGAAGGTCTACAATCGATTCAAGAAATCACGACCGTAGAATATCTCTGACACAGTTCCCATTTCCGCAATACTACATGAAGCCATTTGCAATCTTTGGGGCAAATCACGTTTAGTATCGACACACATGAACCTCTAAAACAGAATTGAACAGATTATATAAATCTATTAAATACATATTATGTAGTGAATTATAGTTAGATAGAGATAGTTCCTTTTTAGCATCTTACTTATGAGAAAACCTTTATGATTACAATTACCCATACAAATTCGTAAAATTGATTAAATGCACTAGGGGGTCATTCTATTACTAAAGATCAAAGAAAAGTTCAGTTTACCGGGAATTCTACCTATATTGTTTCTCTTCCAATAAAATGGATACGGGATATAGGGCTTGAGGCAGGGGATACACTTACTCTCACACCTATGCCTAACAAAACCTTGCATATATCTTACAGTGCAATCTCAAAGGAACGTTCTGATCTTAAGGCTATGATAGAATGCAGTCACTCAGAAGGTGCGGAAAATAACTTCAGAGTTCTTATTTCTAATTATCTTGCAGGTTATGATATTATAAAACTAACTTGTATGAAAGGTTTCAATGCTCGTGACCGCAAATATATCAAGGACTCGGTACGTCAGAAATTAACAGGGCTTGAACTTGTAGAAGAATCAAGGACTGAGCTGGTCTTTCAGTGCCTTCTTAATTACAACGATCTATTCCTTAGCCGGGTAATCAAAAATATGTATGGTCTTGTACGTTCCATGCTTGAAGATTCTATGAAAGCTTTTAGAGATTACAATGTAGAAATTGCTGAAGATGTTATCCAGAGAGATGATGACGTAGATCGTTTCTATTTTCTTTCTGTCCGCCAACTTAACGCCGCAATTGAAGATATCGAGCTCTCTGAAATGATAGGAATCCGACATCCACAAGAATGTCTGGAGTACAGGCTGATTACGAAAATAATTGAGCGAATTGGAGATCATGCAGTCAGAATAGCTGTAAATACCCAAAGAATGAATTCTGCAGTTAACCCTGATAATCCAATTTTCAAGATGGCTGAACTCTCCATTAACGTATTCAAGAGTTCGATTGATTCGATAACACAAGAAGACCTGCAGACGATAAACAAAACTGTTGAGGAAGCAAAAAACATTTCTCAGTTTGGAATTTCTCTGGAGTCACAGAAGGAGGAAAATACAGGTAACGTTGAGATTAGTATGGTTCTGGAGAGTCTCCGGAGAATAGCCGAATATAGCGGCGATATCGCAGAGGCTTCAATCAATATGAATGTAAAGATCTAAATCTTAGGTGTTTTATCCCAAAATTATTTCGCTGTTTTAATTTCTTTTATTGCGGATATATCGTATACATGTGACCTATTATTTTAGTTCAACTTCTAATTTACTTCATTTTACGTAATCATTTCGCAATACAAAAATGAAGTTTGAAATTCACTAAACGTTTAACATTTTGCGTCGTCTTCTGCTGTATAGTGTATTGGACTACCAAATGGTTTTGAGTCTGCGAAATAATTTCAGGATACAACAAACTGCACAAAACCATAGAATGCTACAAATATGTAAAAGACATATAGTGAGTACAAAACCCCCTTATTTCCAGTGGAAATACTGTAATCTATTTTTTTTCGATATATTTATTGTTTTTAGTGAGATCTATCCATTTACAATGGAGGTTTATTTACGAAAAATCTAATAATTTGTTCAGAATGTTATTCCATGCTGAAAGTGAGTCCAGTCGACGAAATTCAATACTGTCCTGTGTGTAGATACTGGACAAAGGTAGGTACTGCAAGTCTTGATTCAATTATGATTTACGAATAAGAGGGGTCTGCACAGAGGGAGCCGGCCATTCTATGTTTTGTAGTTCATGTAAAACAAACTTAAACGCAGGTTTATAGTGGTAAAATTATGCTTCACGGTAGGCGTGAAATGAAAATAAGACAAAGTCAAGTTAGACCGTGAGTTTAAAAGATTAATCTTGAGTTTAAAAGATTAAGCTTGAATTTAAAAGATTCATGAGCACGGGTTAGTTAGTGCCCGTAAAGAAATAACCTATGAAACTTATAATTTATTGTAACTTAGATTGGCTACCTTGATAGTGAAAAGCAAAATGTCCAATCGGGAATATGCAGAATTTATTCTGTGACGGATTATTGAAAAACTCAAGTATAAAGGCTGCTTTCAAATCCGAGTAAAAAAGGCGGATTTACTTGTTTTGTTAAACTTAATCAACAATTCGTGGACATTAATTTTTCGTAACCATCTCAATTTTTGCGGAAATTCCAAACTCATGACATAAAACAAAGTCGATGACTAGCTCCTTGACGAGACTCACGAATCCACATAAAATCCAAAAGAAGGTTATGAACCCCAATAAACACCTAATAGACAAGTTTTGGTATATCATATATTTCATGATTAGACTTCCTGTTACTCTTGCTTCACTGTGTCATAAAACCCCAATAAGCTAAGTAAAACCCTATTATTTCTGCTTCTTGGGTTTTAAATTACTAGAATGCTATATAGAAATAAAAAACTATATGTTGATATTTATATGTAATATGAGTATTTCCAAAATATCTATATGCTTTAAGTCTAATATTAAGATTAAGTAAACATACTATAGAAAAATTAAATATAATATAGAAAATCCAAAATTCATAATAAAGTATAAAATAAAAGGAGATTCCCTATGCTCCAAAAAGGAAAAATTAAGGGCTTAATCTTTGATTGTTACAAAACCCTTATCGACATCAAAACTGACGAAAAAAGTCTAGAAACAAATGAAAGAGTAAGCAGATGGCTGCTTTACCAGGGGGTGCGGATAGAACCTGAGAGGCTCAGGGAAGAATACAAATGGAAAATCATAGGCAGACTAGGCAATTCAGGCCAGCAGCACCCGGATATCCGTATAGAAGAGATCTTTGCGGAAATTTGTGCCGAAAACGCCTTTAAAGAAATCGATCCTTATTGGCTTGGAATTGAGACAGCAAAGGTCTTCAGAACTGCATCTATAAGAAAACTTGAGGCTTACCCTCAGAGCCTGCAGCTGCTTGAAAAATACAGAAATATCCCGAAATGCATCGTTTCCAATGCTCAGAGAGTTTTTACGGAACAGGAACTGCGCTTTCTGGGCCTGTATGATCGCTTTAACTTCACAATTATGTCTTCGGACCATCGTATAAAGAAACCTGATACCCGGCTCTTCAAGATGGCTCTTGACGGTCTCGGGCTTGAGCCCTGGGAAGTGCTCTCTATCGGCGACACTCCAGAAAACGATATTTATCCCCCTCAAAGTCTCGGAATGAATGCAATGCACATCCGAGATGCCTGGAGATATGCATAATTCCATCCACATTCATGATAATATTTCAAAAAGTTAAATGTCAGTAAATCTCTTAAATCTGGAAAGAATTTAAAGAAAACAGGATTAAATGATTGAATTATACTAACAAAAATACTTTTCTCATGCTTGTTTCATTGTTTTTACTACTTTTCAAGTATCCTTTTTCTCTCTAATGCCATTTTCTTCATCCAATTTGTAAAGAGCCGCCAGACAATCTAGCTGAATTTCCTATTGTGAGAATCAAAAATCAGCTTTCGGGAACAAAAAATTATTTTTTAGTATTTACTTACAGGTGAGTAAAGCTTTGAAGAATATAAGTCAAGAGCGCGGATAAAGTACAGGCCTAAAGTAAAAGTAACACAAAAAGCTTGTAGAAATGAGGTTAACATAATCAACTATTAATCTTTCTCAAGAATCTTTTCCATCAATTTCTTTCTTTATTTCTGCTTCTTGGGCAGGGCCACCAGACAAGCTGGTGGAGGCGTTTATGGCAAAACCTCAATTCACTGATAAATGGAGATACTATTAACCAGTGTAGACGTTTAAAATTATAGTTATTTTTACCCTCTCTTCTCGATTATAATTAAATAACATAGCTGCATAACAACAGTTAAAAAAAATTAACACGTTGCATTTTAATAATGGCTTATTTTGCAGGATACATGGGGGGATATTTATGTCAAAGTATATTCATGAATTACGAGATCCGATATACAATTTTATACATTATAATACAGAGGAAAGAAAAGCAATCAATTCAAAACCTATCCAACGACTCAGATATATTCACCAACTTGCTTTAACTTACCTTGTCTATCCGGGAGCTACCCATAAAAGATTTGAACATTCGTTAGGGGTGATGGAACTCGCAAGTCGAGTCTATGATATTGTTACTGACCCCAATAATATACTCGATGATTCAATAAGAAACATCGTTCCTAAATCTGCTTTTGAACTGCAGTATTGGCGGCGTGCACTTCGTATGGCTGCTCTTTTCCATGACACGGGGCATCTACCCTTTTCGCATGCGGCCGAAAGAGAACTTCTGCCAGATGATTGGAACCACGAAAAGATAACTGCCGAAATCATCCGCAGTGAGGAAATGATACAAATATGGAATGATCTTAAGATTCAAACCGAGGATGTCGTTAAATTAGCAGTGGGACCGAGATATTATAAAAACTACAACTTTACCTATTGGGAGGCAATCCTTTCCGAAATAATTGTTAGTGATGCTCTTGGAGTAGATAGAATGGACTACCTTTTAAGGGATTCTCACCACACGGGTGTAGCTTATGGAAAATTTGATCATTATAGGTTAATTGAAACTATGCGGATCCTTCCAAAATATTATAATTATGGATCTAAAGAACCTGCATTGGGTATTGAAAATGGTGGATTACATGCAGTTGAAGCTATGCTTCTTGCCAGATATTTCATGTATACCCAATTATACTTTCACCCTGTTAGGCGGATCTATGACATCCACCTGAGAGATTTCCTTAAAACATGGTTGCAAAATGAAGTTTTTCCCATCGAAGTCGAGAATCACTTACAAGTGACCGATAATGAAGTATTTGTAGGATTATTTAATGTTGCACGTGATCAAAATCATAAGGGTCACGAATATGCAAAACGAATAGTAAATAGGAATCATTTCAGATTATTGTATGACAGAAAGCAAGAAGATATCTCTAAAAACCTAGAAGCACAAAAAGCCATCTACAATGACTTAAAGAAAAAATTTGGAGAAAATAACGTGATATATGATACAGAGAAACAAAGAGGTGGAGATTCCAATTTTCCCGTGTATTTGAATAACAGAAGAATAGTTTCCGCTCTATCTATATCTGATGTGTTACCAAAAATACCTATTGCTGCTATAGATTCTATTTATATAAATCCTAACTGTCTATAACTGCTACCAAATGGTTAAATGTTAACCGAGAACGTATTCTCAAACCTTCAACAGAAGAATAGCGTGTGATATTAAATGAAAAGACTGCAAGTAGATGCTGTTTTATTGTCATTAATAGAACATATGGAAAGCAAGGGTAGCTGGTGTGGGGAAGTTCATATTCAGAAAGCATGTTATCTACTGGAAGAACTCTTTGGAGACCCGTTGGGACTTGAGTTTATTCTTTACAAACATGGCCCTTACTCTTTTGATCTTAATGATGAGTTAACAGCTATGAGAGCGGATAATATTATTGAATTACGAACAAAATTTCAGTTTTATGCGCCGAGTCTTTTACCTGCCGAGAACAGCCAGCTTATAAAAAATATGTACCCAAAAACAATAAAAAAATTCGAACCCTTAGTAAAATTTATCTCTGAAAATTTTGCATCTTATGGAGTTCCCACACTTGAAAAGACATCAACAGCCCTTTATGTAACTAGGAAGGAGTATACTGATGGAAGCGTTGAGGATCGTTCTAGGAGAATTCACAAACTTGAACCTCATGTAACGGTAGAAGAAGCCTGTGAAGCCATAAAAAACATCGATCTGATTATAGAGGAAGCTAAGGGGATTTCATTTTCGACTACATAACATTTCTATCAAGCTTTTTGAATTACTCTTAATCATTTTATCGCTTAGATTTCTAGTCCAAATGTATACATCTGCGAAAAAATCTTGGAACCTATATTCTTGTCACGCTCGACGAAGGAGAGCAGCCTGTCTCAAGAAAATATGAATAATATAAGCCATGAGCGAGTAAAGTACAAGCCTGAAGTAAAAGTAACACAAAAAGCTTGCAGGAATGAGATCAACATAATTAACTATTAATCTTTCTTAAGATTTTTTCCATCAATTTCTGTCTTCATCTTTCTTCTTTTTGTGCAGGGCCACCAGACAAGCTGGTGGAGACACTTATATTTCCTGTTAATTAGAATACGGTTCTGGTGTCAAATGGCGCTTATATTTCTTGTTAATTGGAATGCGGTTTTGGTGTCAAATAAAATATCTATCTGACTGGCGAACCGGGTCTGTCCTGCAAGGCGCAGAAGAGAAAAACAAAAGATTCCTGCCTCATGATGGCTTTTTGATATTCTGAATAATCTCAATCAACTGGTCAGAAATCGTAAGTGCAGAAACCATCACTGGTCAGGAACCCTCAGATCATTTTTGCCTGATAATATTTTTGACCCGCCTGTCCCATTCCGTAGACTCAAAAAGTTCCTTCAGTTCAGGAGAATCATCGATGAAGCAGAAACCCCAGTAAACCGCAGGCAGGAACTCCCTTTTCCAGTGTTCCTTTTTCTTCTTGTCGAGGAACTGGTAGGTTTCCGAAGACGAAAGACGGCTTACGAACCCAAGCACCTTTACAAGTTCAGGGATAGTCTTCTGGGCCGAACCGAGTTTCAGGCATTTAAGCCTGAGGCTGTCTATCTTTCGGAAATCGGGCTCGAAATTCAGAGCTTTTAAGATCCGGTTTTTCTCGGGCATCGAAAGGTGTCCACCGTTATACTTGAGGGAATTCAGGGCCTGAAGTTTCAGCAGCCATTCGACTTCCCCGAAAACCTTGGGTTTATGCTGCCTTGAAACATCTCCTAACCTGCGGTCTTCATAGGCTTCCCTCTTGAGCTTATTTATATTGCTTGCAAGCTCTGCAAGCTCTTCTGCGTCCCTGAGTTCCCTGACACGGAACCTCAGGGTAGCCCTCATGAGTTCACGCTTTTCCCGCTCAAAAGCTCCTATATCCTTCTCCTCGGTCAGTGCGAGCAGGCGCGAAAAATACTTTGCCCGGATGGATGTCGGAGGAAGCCTTACCGGGATTTCCCGAATCTGAGCCCTTTTTCTTTTTCCCTTCCCTTTTCTTTGAGGTCCAAATTCTACCTTCTTAATCTCGATCTTTCCTTCCTCAATTGCCCTGGCTGCATCTCCTTCTGAGAAAAGTTCTTCAAGGCGGATTTCAGGTTGGAGCATCTGCACCTGGTCAACCTTTTCCCCGGAAAAAACACCTTCCCCAAAGCGCTTGTAGAGAGAGTCAATACTATCCGAAATCTCAAAGATATTGCCCTGTTGCTTTCCTGAGACTGGAGAAAGCCTTGTTACCCTTCCTACCTGCTGCTCAAAAAGCCTCATACTTAGAGTAGGGCGCAGCAAAACAAGGGCTTCAAGTCCCGGGAAATCAAAACCTTCAATCAGCATGCCCACAGTGCACATCACATAAGGAGGCTTTCCAGTTTCTCTGAAAGCTGCAAGAATGGTATTTTGTTCATTTTTGGGCAGCTCTGAGCTTATAAATACCGCATCTCGGAACTTGCCTTCAGGGGTATAATTCTCAAAATTTACGGGCAGGATAAGCTCAGGATCCTTTTCGGACTCCGGAACTGAAATTTCCCCATTGAAGACCGAAGAGGTAAGCTTTGCATGGAAAGCATTAATTTCCTTGCCATCAGCTCCCACCCCATAGACCCGCTTCCTCACAGGGGCGCAAAAGACAAGTGTTTTTGCATGTTTGTGTTTTATCATAGAATCATACACATCTTTTGCAAGCTG
The DNA here is from genome assembly GCF_000969985.1 of Methanosarcina barkeri str. Wiesmoor. GTDB lineage: Archaea > Halobacteriota > Methanosarcinia > Methanosarcinales > Methanosarcinaceae > Methanosarcina > Methanosarcina barkeri_B. The sequence goes on from NZ_CP009526.1 coordinate 2,241,810, forward strand.
AGTCCGTCGAATAACTTTTTTCAACCTGTCAGGAGTGCTGCAGTCAAGAAAAAGGTCCTGCTTATCAAGTTCATCAAGCCCTCTTTCGAAATCAAAGATCTCAAAGATATCCTCCGAACTCTCGGCAATTGTGTACTTAAGGGGAGCAAGTTCGTTGTCAAGGATGCATTCAGGAAGGGTTTTTGAGTAGACTTCCTTCATATCCCCTGCAATTTCATCCACGAACTTAACATTCCCAACAACTCCCTGAAATGGAGTTGCAGTCATTCCCAGGATTTTTGTCCTTTCCCCCAATTCATTGAGAAAATCGTTTCCTCGATTGTTAATGAAATTGTGGATCTCATCCACGATTGCAAGGTCGGCAAGTTCAAGAATCCGGTTCTTGATCTCAGAGTTCTGCTTTCCAAGTACGGTCTGAAGCGAGGCAAAAAGAACAAAACCTTTATCCTTTTCCTGCCCAAAAGCTCTCAAAGTTTCAGCAAGTTCTTTTCGGTCCACCTTATGCTCGGATGAGAGAAGTGCGCTGTTGGGAAAAAGGGGCTGTTTTTTCTTCCTGTCATAATAAGTCTGACTAAGAAGAGGATTATTTTTCGAGACAAGGAAAAGCACGAGTTTTCCTTCGTCGTAGTACTTCTTCATTATATGTTTCGAAAGAAAGGTTTTACCCCAGCCTGTAGGAACCTTGATATAGCCTCTCTGATTGGTTTCAAGATATTTTAGAATATCCTCAAAAATCTTCTTTTTATCTTTCCTCAAGGGCTCAAGCTCGACGGTTTCCATACCGACTGCGGTCTCATTTGAAATTGTCATCAGTTACGCTGTCCTTAACACTTGTCAATGTAAAAATTTGATATCAAAACCAGAAAGTGCCTTACAAAGGGTTTCTGGGAAACTGGTATAATCATATAACAGGAAATGCTGCATGTAATTGTAAATTCAATAAGAAGTAACTCCCCATAACTTACAAATAATTAGTAAAAATTCCATTTAGTAAAAATTTCATTCCAAAATGCTTAAATCAGGATCTTTTCTTCCAGAAACGGAGGAGAACAAACCTAGAACTGCTTTTATTTAAAAGGAATCCTCTTTCAATAATAAGAATTACGTCAATATATATGTTATGCTAATTTGAGAAAATTATGTTTGTAAAACGCCAGAAGAAATAGGCAAACAAGGAATTTTTGTTTCTTCTGGCGTTTTTAGAAAACTTTTTTGGACGGCCTTAAAAAATGTCAATATGTTTAAACGAACTTTGGCCTTCCAGAAAGGTGTTTTGAGAGAGGCAGTTTCCTGTACGGTTTTCCTGCAATTTCGCCTTTGATCCTGTCATTAAGCTCTTCCGGAGTAATCTGCACTTTTTTAGGTTTTTTCTGTTCGGATTCGGCACGAATGGTTACATTAATGGTGCCGTCCTCGATTTCTTTATCTCCAATGACAACCACGTAAGGGACCCATTCCCTGCCTGCTTCTCTCACTTTCTTTCCTATTGACAGGTCACGATCGTCAATGTCAACCCTGCAGTCTAGCTTCTGTGAAACTTCTTCGGCAAAAGCGACGTGTTTTTCTGAGATTGGCACGATCCTTACCTGGGTCGGAGAAAGCCATACTGGCAGCATAGGAACCTTTCCTTCTTCGGTTTCCATTGCAGCTTTTTCGAGAAGTGCATAAATGCAGCGTTCGATTGCCCCGCTTGGAGAGCAATGAAGCACGGTAGGCCTTTCCAGTTTGCCGTCAGCGTTTACGTAAGAAATATCATACCTTTCGGCATTTTCGACATCAATCTGGACCGTGGAAAGTGCACTTGCCTTTGCAAGAGCGTCTACGAAGTTAAACTCGAACTTGAGCACGAAATAGAAGAAACGAGTGTCCCACATCTCAACAAGCACTGGTTTGTTTACGGTCCTTGCCATATTGACTATAAGCTCTTTATTCGACTCGTAAAAGTCCTTGGTAAAGCGGATGGCTACCTCATAATCCTTAATATGGATTCCTATATTTTCAAGCACATCAATGCAGAGGTCATACTGCTTTTTGAACTGGTCTACAGCCTGGTCCATGTCCTCGCAAAGGCTGTGCATGTCAGGCATGGTAAAAGCCCTGAGCCTTCTCAAGCCCACAAGTTCTCCCCGCTGTTCTTTCCTGAAACTGTAGCGGGTCATTTCGATCATCCGAAGAGGCAGGTTCCTGTAGGAAATCGTCATGTCGTGGTTCATAAGGAACTGCCCGAAACATGCTGCAAAACGCAGGAACATCTGCCGCTTGTCGGACTCAATGGAATACTGCCTTGCAGGGAACCTGTCCAGATATTTCTTAAGAGTCGGATGGTTCATGTCGTACATGATAGGGGTTTCAACTTCCATTGCACCAAAGTCAGTTGCGACATCAAGCACATAATTTTCAAGAAGGGCTTTTATAAGCCTCCCTTTAGGGTAATACCGCATATTTCCGGAATCTGACCCTGGTTCGTAGTCCGCAAGCTCAAGCCTCCGCATAAGCTCCACATGAGGAGGTGCACGCTCAACAGCCCTGCTCTTGGAAATTTCGTAGTCTACAAACTGCTGGAGTTTGGGGTAAGGCGTAAGGTCGAAATTCTCAATTTCGCGAAGTTCTCCATCAGGGGTAAGGATGCGCCAGTATGACTTTGCCGTATCTTCGGCCTTGAGAGCTTCGGAAACAACCTCTTCTTTTTCCTTACCTGCCTCAACTTTGCCTGCTGCTCTCTGAGTTCCTTCAGGGCGTATGCTCCTTGAGAGTTCAGAAAGAGGATGCCCTTTACAGCTGATACTAAAAGCCTTATACCACCCGAAAGGAGCACGCTTGACCTCGTATTTGCCTGAGAGTGCAGTCTCTATGCCTTTGAATACCTTTACTGCAACTTTCGGAGAAGAAAGGTCAGAACTTAAGTGAGCGTAAGGATAGAGCATTATACGGTCGGTTTTGACCTGGGTAGCTACCTTTTCAATTTCGAAAACCGTCTTTTCTATAGTTTCTTCAGGATTTGCCTCATCTACACTTTCAACAGCCATAAAAGCGGTAAGTGCTTCCTCAAGCCTGCAGGACTTTAAGGACTCTTCAATTTTTTCAGCAACTGGAGTTTGTTTTTTGGTTTCGTATTCAATATAATCAGAGTGAATGAGCAATAATTGCATTCTATCACCTGTGTTAGATTATCTTCGGTGTGGAATTTTGTTCCGAATTTATATCGGTTTGAGTTTTGTTCCGAATTTATATCAGTTTGAGTTTTGTTCCGAATTTATATCAGTTTGAGTTTTGTTCCGAATTTATATCGGTTTGAGTTTTGTTCCGAATTAGCTTCGGTCTTTAATTCATCCCGAATTAGCTTCGGTTTTTAATGTATCTCGAACTAGCTTCGGTTTTTAATTTATCCCGAATTGGTTTTGTTTGAATCAAATAATTGATTTATATAAGACTAACTGAGGTCTGTACCGTCAGTAGATCTTGATTAAAGGGATAAAGAAGAATATATGACAGTCCTAATATCCTTCAACGATATAAAATAATCCCTTTCGATTGATATTTTTGGGCATATTGTGGAAAACTCCAGGAGCTCCGATGTTTTTCGGTACATTTTCTGAGCTTAACTCCGGTAATTACTTTTCCGAACCAGCCTTATGGGCATGTCCAAGGTTCTTGAAGTCTGCACAGGTCTCGGTAATTTCGGGATTGGTGTGATCCTGATAAACCCTGTAAGCTGCAACCAGAGCCCCGAGAAGAATAGGGGCTGCAAAAAATCCTGCAATCCCTCCGACAAAAGCCCCGCCCAGGAAGGCGAGCATAAGCAGCATTGGGTGAATCTTAGATTTCAAGCTGGTCAGGTAAGGCCTGAGAATCAGTTCTGGGGGGCCGTAGATAATGATGGAGGATACCGTAAAAAAAATGGCTGCACTTCTAAACCCGGATTCAAAGTACCGCATTAAAGCCAGAGGTACCAGCACCATGTACCCGGCAAAAAGGGGAATTATCGAAGCTACAAAGATAAGGGTCGCTAGGGCAAGTACATGGGTAAACCCAAAAGAGTAGAAAACAAAAACCGAAGTTACGCTTACTATCAGAGCAGAGTAGGCATTGCCTATGAAAACTCCTTTAAGGATTATATCAAGATGATGCGCGTAACAGTTTACAACTCCTTTGTACTCTTTTGGGATCACACCAAGAAATGCGCAGTAAAGCCGATCCCCATCAGCAAGTACAAAATAGCAGAAAATGATCGAGATTAAAAAATTAATGAAAAATAGACCTATACTCTGGGCATATGAAAGAAGCCCTATACTGCCAACTGCAGGAAGCAGCGAGGTAAAGAGGTCCCAGATCGCGGAATTAATACTTTCTATGATTTTATCTGGAATGTTCAGAGAGTTTATGAAATTCAAAATTGCTGCCGCAACTGCTGTCTGATGTTCAATAACCCAGGAGATCTGGTTAAGGATCTCAACAATACCTGCCCCAACAATGAATACTATTGGGATGAATATGCACAGACTGGCAACGAGAGCTCCCACCTTTCTGTGTTTTTTGAATTTTACCCGGATAGGCCTGGCAATGTAAGCAAAGACTATGCCCAGTACGATTCCATCTGCGAGGGGCAGCAGAATTAGAAACGCAAAGTACAGAAGCAGCGCTACCGCCAGGGCTGCCCCAATTTTCCATCGGCTGGCGATGATCTGGCTTACTCCGTCAGGGTTTTGGCTCAGTCTCATTTTTTAGTTCCATTTGAATAGATGAATTATAGAGGTTCAAATCAAGTATACAGATCGAAATAAGGTATATAGGTTTAATCAGTGTACAGGTCGAAATAAGGTATGAAGTTTAATCAAATTTATGGAAGAAAATGGTGAATTATAAAGTTCAAACTTTATTGGAAAGTTCAATATCTAAATATAATTAGAAACTATTTAAAAATATCATAGATATGTGAAATCCAGACTTTTGATCAATCACACCTTTAACTTTTGATTCAGATCAGGTACTAGCTTATCAAAATATCGTGTTACCACACAGGACTCTGTACATTTTCCGCACCTGATACAGGCTTCACTCACATGCGGCGTTTTTCCTTCGAGAGAAGCTGCCCCTACAGGACAAGCTTTTACACAGATCCCGCATCCGGTACAGCGGGAAAGCCTTATAAACTGCTTTGCAGCTTCCTTAAAAAGCGAAACCGCTTTTTCCTTTGTTTCCGAACTTGCAAGCAGATTCCCATTCGAAAAAAACTTTACAGTTCCGGTTCCGGTTTTGACTAGCAACATCCCCAGGTCTTCCGCATAAACCGTGTTTCCGAGAACATTGATAAAACCCGCAGCTTCTTTTTCCCTGATGCCTTTCACAGCTGCTTCTATTGAATAGCCGCCTGCCCGGCAGGGAGAAATTCCTGACACGACTTCAATTTCAAAGTCTTCAGTTTTTTCTCTAGCAAGCACGGAAATCCCTAACTCTTCGGCCAGTTTTAACATCTTGGGAGGCAGTTCTTTCCAGCGCCAGAACCCGTGCTCTACGAATTTTTCGGAAAGTCCTCTGGACTCTGCCCATTTCAGCAGAAAAGCGTTCCACTTCGCATACATTTCAGGGTGCAGGTCTTTTACCCTGGCGTATTCGGCAGCAAGGGCAGACGGGCAAAGCCAGCAGCCTACTCTTTCAAAGCCAAGGTCATAGAGAGGATTGTAGGGAAGCTGTCGCCAGTGTATGTAAAGCCATACTTCAATTGCTTTCCAATCCCTTATGGGAAAGATATTAAGCTGGGCCGGGACAAAAGGATTTGTCTCACTTGCCGCAATCCTTGCCCTTGAGAAAGATTCGTGCTTGCGCTTGCCGTCAACTGTGAGATAAGCCACGCCGCCAATTGCCCCTTTTTGAGAAGATGCTCCTTTTCCTAGCTCGAAGTCCCCTGCCGATGCCAGCTTACAGACCTTACAGCACCAGCGGAAATCCTTTGCAGGAGGCCCGAATTTTCCTACCTGTTCCCTGAAGGTGGAACCTGCATTTGCCTCGACGAGTGGAATTTCCCTTTCCCGGCAAAAGTTTCGTACAAACTCAACAGTTTCCGGAAACTCAATCCCGGTGTTCAGGAAGAAAGCTTTGAGCTCCCTTTGCTTAAGGGAAGACCGTGCTAGGTCAAGCACTACAAGACTGTCTTTTCCGCCGCTGAAGGAGACATAGACAGGCAGGTTTTTGTGTTCTTTCCTGGAAATAATCCCGCGAATAGTATTAATTGCGTTCTTCCCAAGCACCTGGAGATGTTTTTTGTTTGCCTTTATGCATGCCGCAAGATCTGGAGTCTCAGGACAAAGTGATGCTTCACTGCTGTCAACCTTCCTGATCCTGAGAACTTTTATCCTGGCCTCGCTTGAAGATTCCACTTTTGTCCTGGGTCCGCTTGAAAATTCCAATTCAGTCCGATTCTCAGGCTCAGGCAGGTTTTTCAGGTCCGAAAAGTCCGTGCTGTCAACTAAAGAAACTCCATAGCCTGTCAGGCTGCCTACGGTAACAAGCACAAAGTCACCGGCTTTTATATTACTGTCGAAGGCTTCAACAGATTCTGCTGTGACACTTTTTCCGTTAAGGTGTCGGTTTGTTTTCTTAAGCTCGACTTTCCTGCCTTTGGCATATTTCAGGAGAATTTTTGCACCCTGGAGGGAAGGTTCAAAACTGTAATCCATTTTTGAAAGCTCAAACCGGAGAATTCCAAAAATAAAGCCATCTACGAGTACTTCATCAGTTTTGTCTTCACCAGGGACTTTGTTTAGAAGAATGAGCTTATCTTCAAGGGGATTGCAGCCAAAAGCTGAGCAAAGCTGCCTGTCCAAGACTTCTCGCTCGTAAGGAGAACAAAAACGGACGTCAGCAGGTTGGGAGAGCTGAAGGACTTTTCCTTTGTTGCCGCATATTCCACATTCTTCCCCTATCAGGGGAAGGTTACATTTTCCGCACCAGAAAATTTTATCGTCTTCATACTCGAAACGCTTGACGTTCTTTTTCTTCGCGGGGACCAAGTCCTGATTTCCTTTATAGCCAGCGCTTTTGCTGGAAGTGTGTTTTCTCTCAGAAGGCTTTCCTTTAAAACCTGGAGATTTGTTTTTTACCCTGCTTTGCCGGGTCGGAGAGTTTTTTCTATCCGAAGTCCTGGAAGCTTTATTATCCGAAGTTCGGGAGACTTTATTATCCGGGGTTCTGGAAGCTTTATTGTTCGAAACTCGGGAGACTTTATTATCCGTAATTTGGGAGGTTCTTTTATCCGAAGTCCGGGCTTTCTTTGTGCCCTGATAACCTTTATCTGTTCTTTGTGGGCCCGAAACCTGGATTTTTTCTTTTTTCTGTTTTTTCTGCTGCATGAAAACCCTGGTTAGTAGTTTGAAGAAATCATTAAATATTTGATCTTTCAGTTTTATGGTTCAGTTGCACGGTGAATGTATTTATCAATATATCAAGATTGTGAAACCTGGAAAACTTATAAAACCTAAACATATTTGGCTTTATACATCAAGTGATATTGATATTAATTAAAAACTTTTCAACTCAACAAATATTGGCTCAATTAATTAAGGCCAACCTGGCCTATAAATATATATCTTTATCGAGAATGGGATCATTCTAGTAGATAATAAATTATTCTCATTAATAGAGCTCACGCGTATAGAATAAATGTCGTTTTATTCAGTGTCATTTTATTCAAAACGACATTATCTATATATATAAATTGTAATTTTAAACATAGTTATAAATTATTATTATATTAAGCTTCTTTCTATAGTAAGGGCTTATTTTCGAGGTTAACACGGTATGAAATATGATGTTGTTGTGGTTGGAGCCGGGCCTGTGGGATCCACTGCAGCTCGCTATGCAGCCCTGAATGGGGCAAAGGTTCTCCTGCTTGAAGAGCATGCTTTCATAGGGTCGCCTGTAAGCTGTACCGGACTTTTAAGCACCAGAGCGGTTGCAGAGTGCGAGCTCAAGCCTTCGGACGAGTTTGTGTTCAATTCCGTGCGTGGAGCCTTCGTATATGCTCCGGATGGGCAGTGCTTGCCAATCGATGGAAAGCAGACTAAAGCGTATGTAGTCTCGCGGAAAAACTTCGACCGCAACCTTGCAGTAATGGCTGTGGAAGAAGGTGTGGAACTCTCTCTCAGGACAAGGGCTGTGGGACTCGAAATGCCGAGTCCGAAAACCGATAAAGAGGGACAGCAAAATTCTACGGTAAAACTCAAGGTACTGAAAAATGGCAAACCTGAAACAATATGTGCCTCCGCCGTTATAGGAGCAGACGGCGTAAAAAGCCGGATAGCCAGCTATGCAGGGCTTGAAAAACCTGCCAGCGTACTTCCGGGAATCCAGATAGAAGCTCCTTATGCCTCGGATGACAGCGACTTTGTTGAACTTTTCCCAGGTTCTGTTGCTCCCGGCTTTTTTGCCTGGACTGTACCTGTTAATGAAAAAATTTCAAGGATTGCGCTTGCTCTTGAACCTGGGCTTGCCTGGAAAAATGGGCACGAAGAGAGCTCTCCTCTTTCTTATCTAGAGAAATTCCTACACTCCAACCCTCATGTAAAAGCGAGATACTCAGGATGTATGCTTGATTTTGTAGTGGGTGGAATCCCAATAGGCCCTCAGAAAAAAACGGTGTCTGATGGGGTTCTGCTGGTTGGTGATGCGGCAGGGCAGACAAAATCGACATCAGGGGGGGGAGTCTACACCGGGGCTTTTGCGGCAAAAATTGCTGGAAAGGTTGCTGCACAGGCTGCCCTTGAAGGAGATACCTCGGCAAAGAGGCTTTCCGAGTATGACCAGCTCTGGCGGAAGGGTCTTGAAAGAGAGCTTGAAATAGGCATGAAAATCCATGACTACATCGGGAAGCTTGAAGACAGGCAGTTCAATGACCTTATAGGCTCGCTAAACACCCCTTCGATTCTCAACACGATTACCGAGTATGGAGACATGGACCACCCTTCTATTCTTCTGAGAAAGCTTATGTTTTCAGGAAATTCCTTCAGACTTATGAAAGCTTTCGGAACATTCTTAAGGACACTCTTTTGACATTTTGATGTCTTTTTGTTGTTTATGTTTTATCCCAAAATTATTTCGCTTTTTTAATTTCTTTTATTTCAATTACATATCGTATACAGTTGACCCATTATTTTACTCCAACATCTAACTTGTTTCATTTTACATGACTATTCCACAATACCAAAATGGAATTGGAACTTACTCAACGCTTACCTTTTTGCGCCGTCTGCTGTTGTATCGTGTATCGAACTTTCAACTGGTTTTGAATCTGCGAAATTACTTCAGGATACAACATATATGAGTGAATGTGCTTTTTACTTTCGATTAGGTAGAGGAGTGGGAATACGAATCTCAATTATATTACATTGTTGATCAGATAAATTACTTTGTTAAAAAGTTCTTTCTATTCTCTCAGAACGTCACGAACAATCAATCTACCAAGCATTATTTAATTTTAAGACCGGCTCTTAGTTTACTGACACACAACAAGAAAAAACCTCTATGATAATCGCATTTAGCGTTGCCAAAAAGAAAAAGTATTTGCGCATACGTTAAAACCCAAAAAGAACAATGAAAACTATACTTATTTCTTTAGTTCTGTAGCTTTATTGCTTGCCTGTAATGCTTCATCGTATCTGCTCAATCCATATAAGGCATTACCTTTGCCATTCCAGGCATCGGCATAATTAGGGTTTATCGCTATGGCTTTATCATATGCTTGTAATGCTTCATCGTATCTGCCCAATCTATATAAGGCATTACCTTTGCCATTCCAGGCATAGGCATAATTAGGGTTTATCGCTATGGCTTTATCATAAGCTTGTAATGCTTCATCGTATCTGCCCAATCCATATAAGGCATTACCTTTGCCATTCCAGGCATCGGCATAATTAGGGTTTATCGCTATGGCTTTATTGCTTGCTTGTAATGCTTCATCGTATTTGCCCAATCTATATAAGGCATTACCTTTGCTATTCCAGGCATCGACATAATTAGGATTTATCGCTATGGCTTTGTCATAAGCTTGTAATGCTTCATCGTACCTGCCTAAATGGTACAGAACATTACCTTTTATATTCCAAGCATAGTCATTATTAGGGTCTATATCTATGGATTTATTAATTACTTTTAATGCATCTTCATCTCTACCTAATTCCATTAGATCATTAACCTCATTATACGGGCTGTTAGCGTGGTAAATTGTATACAAGCCTACTAACAATACAGACAAAATTAATGTACTAGCAACAAATTTTACACTGATATATTTTTTTTTCTTCGGTTCACCATAAGCAGTGCATTCGTTTTTATTTGTGTCACTAGCTTTCATTGTCTCAATTTTATCCCAAGATATAAAATGTAGTATACCTCCTTCACATAAAGTGACTAAAAATTTATTTTGAAAATCTTTTAATTTACCCTGGAATTCCTCTGAATCAGTTTTTATTGTTAAATTTGGAAAATTGCATTGATAATGATTTATTATTGGATCTATAACGTTTTTAGGGAACTGTTTAATATTTTTAAATATATCACCTAAAATAATGAGGCTTAGAAAAATAACTAGAAGGAATAGAATTATAGTAAAAACCAGAGCAAATTTATCATTGGGTTTCCAATGAAAATCATGCGAAAAAGATGGATTCGTTATCATGATGTAGACGAATAAAGTTCCAAAGACATAAGGTCCTAATATTAATCCCACTGAAAGCCAATATGAAAAATAGGACAATATCTGTGAATTTCTTAGTTTACAAAAATCATTATCGATTTTAGTTAAAGGACACTTTGATTTAATAAAACAACAAAGTAGATACACTGTCAAATAAATTAAAACCGGCATGATTACTAATAAGAAAAGGGCATAACAATAGAGACCAATGTCACTAATGTTAGTTAAACTAATGTATTTTCTGAATAACTTGGAAATAATATCAAGTTTAGAGAATGTAAATATAAATAGTAAGGAGAACAACTCACCTAGAAACAAACCAAAAAGTAAAATGTGAACAAAATAAATATGACTAATTCTCTTAAACTGTTTTATTGTATCGACAACTGCTTCTACACTGGGGTAATTTATTTTTAAAAGGTTAAGATATCGATTTTTTTCTTTTAAATCTAAGTAGTGTAATTGAATTGCGCTTATAGTACTAGTAAAAATACTAGTAAAAATAGTAAGAATAATAGGAAAAACTAAATGTGATATAATTTCTTGACGATTTGTTGCTAATAAATCTACTAAGGGATTCATAATTTTCCACATCGTGTAAAGGTGGATATTATAGGAATTCTAAGCAGAACTTACACACTTGAAATACAAAATCAAGCAGAGTTGGCGTTGAAGAGGGTTCCATGTTTTGAACAGTTGACGATTTAATGCTATTGATTTCTCAAACGCATAAATTCTAATCTAATTAAACTCCCACACACACTCCCTTTATATCCGCTCCCCTTAATCATACTCTCATGACAATTCTTTAAAACTTATTCGAATTCGTTATTTTTGTTTGGAGAAGTCTGATTGGCATAAGGATGTATTTACATATATTAAATATTATATAAAATATCAAGAATAATAATTTCTTAATATGAACTCATCTCAAAACCAAGTTTATCCCTGCATCAATAAAAGTTAAGAGCTATTTTTCCAATGCTGTTTTAAAAGTATGCTTTATGGTTGTGGTGCAAAAAATCTGGCTTTGTTACAAAATCAATGCAACTTTTCACAATTAGGAAAATTAATCAATCTCGTCACGGAAAAATGGTACACAAAATTAAGAATCAAAGTATTGAGCTGCTGAAATATAATTTTTGCACCACAACCTTGTTGATTATCCATTGTAGGAACGATTTGAATTCTAAGACAGTCTCTGAAACAATGCCAAAATCTAGTGATGAACTTAAAATTAAAAATCATTAGATTTTGAAAATGGTCACAATTCTTTGAACGTTACTTATTAATTGATGCCGATAGATCTCGAATATCGAGTTTGATTGAAGACTAAATCTTCTTGGAACTTCAATGTTTCAATCAAAAAGTGCAAAAATCACTAGATTTTGAAACGGAGTCATCTTTTTGCCGTTTTTATATTTTCGAAGAGCTTTCCATCCTAGATTCGGCAGGTCGACATAAGAAATTTGAATATTTTTCTTGATATCGTTTTTGAGCATGTGATAAATACACATTAGATTTAAATCTGGTTAACGAGTGGCTCAATTCCCACGACACACATAAACACTGAATCATTTTTCCACTAAAGTTTAGTATGAGAGATTATATTTGGATCATATGTAAACCTCACAACTGCACACAACAAGGTATCATCATTTCAAAATCGCCATCATCAAAAATAATCGAAAATGAAATGTCGATCTGCCGAATCTAGGTTCCATGCGTCTTCGGTTAAGTGAGGAATCGTGACAAGTTATGTTAATTTCCTCAACATTTTCCAAATATTTTAGTAAATTATGAGCTGGAACCGAGTATCAATTTCATGTAAAGAGGCAAAAACTTAAGGCCGGCTTCTAACGCAAAATCGATAGCTTTCAGGCAAGAAAATTCCTTAACCGATGACCAATGAAAAACTTTCTAATTAATCATAAAATATACACTTTTTTAATAATTTATGTATATAATGAAATATGTAAATTCTAAGGAAGCTGTTAGAGAGAAATTATATAATATGGCTCTTCGCTATTTCATGTGGGTAACTCAAATTTTAGTTTTCCTAATTTTAGATAGATCATATTAATAAAATAATATATGTTTTTAAATCCTCTTGCATTTCTTTTTTGCAACTGTACGATACTGTTAATTCCCTCGAGAATTCCATTTGTTATTTTGGAATCAAAGTAGTTCATCCTACTTTCCGCAGTATTTTTTCACATATAATATTTTTCGTATTTTTCTCCCATCAATCTCAGCACTTTAATTGTTTCTTCATCCAGATTTAATACCTTCTTTATCCTCTTTCCCTCAATTTCGATCTCTAACTCTGTTATTCTCCTGAACTGAAAGAATACCCATTTCATTGTTGGAGTCTGTGTTTTCTTCTTTACTTGGTTTCTAATAGCTTCTTTTGTTTCCTCCAATCTTGTTCTCAGTTTCCATTCAGCTATTGAATACAATAACAAACACAGAACCATTACCATTGCAAGTGCTTCTATTCTGGACTCTTTTTTCAGGTACACCTCAGACACTCTGAAACTCTTATCTTTAAGGAACCTGAACCCTCTTTCAACTGTTCCCTGTTCTTTATAGTACTTTAGGAGTTGATCTGGAGTCAACTCCAGATCATTGGTTGCAAGAATGAACCTTCCTAACTTTGCTCTTTTTTCCTGTACTTTCTCCTGGTCGTGTTTTATCTCTGCTTCTATCAGGTAAAAAGTCTGTACATCTTCACCTTTCCTTGGTCTTCCTTTCTTGTTTTCAAGTCTGTGTGACTTAGTTTTTATTTCAAGTTTCTGGAATTCATACAGTTCATTCTCTTTCAACCATTGTTCAGCAGCCATTCTTGCGTCTGCTTCACAAGCAAACTCATGATTAGAAAGCTTTTTAAGAGACTTTTCTGCTGCTTCAAGCTCTTTGAGAATCTTTTTCATCAAATTTCTTCTCTTCCTTCTTTTTCATTTCCTCTGAACAGAATACAACCCATAACTGTTCTACTCCACCATAACAGGATTTTACAGCAGAACAAGAATAACGTTCATCAGAGCATGTTTCCAGAATTAAGTCTGTCATCAATAATTCCTTTGATTCATTGATGGTTGCAGGTACTCTCGAGATGAAAAAAGCGTTAGTTCCTATCTCTTTGACATTATCTTCAGTATAAAATGCACTGTCTGCAATATGGTAGACTCTCTGATCAAGATTCAGGTTCTGTGTTACTTCCTTTATGGTTTTGATGAGAACTTTCTTATCGGAACTGTTACCATCTAACGCTCTCACAAACAGAGGAATTCCTTTCTGATCAGTAACCATAGAAATAGAAAAACGAAGTAAATCGACTCTCTTATCTTTAGGATGACCATAAGTAATGTTGATAGTTTTGCCGTTATCATCGTTTTTATAGTCACCATAAACACTGAAATTTGTAGTATCTGAATGACAAAAACGAGGATTAATAGGAACGTGTTTCATGGCTTGCAGAATTATATGATTGAAGATTTCGGTTGCTCCATATTCCTGGATTTTGTCCAGAGTTCTGCCAAAAACGTCATCATTAAGGTGTTCTGGGAGAACACCTTCTCCCAGTAACCTTTCAGTGGGCAAGTTTTCAAAGAAAGCAGGAAATAGGTAAAGACGACGTTCAGTAAATCCTAAACCGTTAATGCACATTGCCTTAAGAACAGTAGAATGAGAAATGTTATGGCCACTTTTCTTAGGAAGAAGAGTGTCAATCAAATCTGAAATTTCAAGTTCGTCAAATACGCCAGCAATAAGACCATAATGACCAAGATGAGTTGTGGATTCAGAGCTGGGAGAGAGAGTCATCAAGGGGAAATTGGATGAGATTTTATAAAAAGTAAGTACATGATTTGAAAAATATCAAATCCAGAAAATTTACTGCGGAAAGTGCGGTTCATTATTCCTTCCCAATGCTTTTTAACAGTATTTGCTGCTTCAGTTATTGGAGTTAATCTGCTATGAGTTGCCCAAAAATACCACTTTTTGAGGTATTGAGTAGCTTCTTTTCGATTTTGAGAATTCCAAAACTCTTGAAGACTTGACTTTATATTATATGCTCTTACCGTCTTCAAGTTTTGATTTTTTAGACTAAGAAATCTTTCACTTTGCTCTTTACTCAAATTGTTTTCATTTTTAAGCCATAAATACTTACTATTTTTCAGTTCTTTTACCGTCAATTGTTCTTGTTTTCTAACTTCATCCACTGCTTCATTCATCATTTTTATTACATGGAACTTATCAAAAATGATTTTAGAATCTGGAAATTCATTCTTAATTCCGTTTATGAATGATGGAGACATATCGCAACTTATGGACCGAATCATGGTGGGGAACCCACCATGATTTATTAAATCTTCATTAAATTTGGTAAGAGTTGAGGAGCTTTTCCCTTCGCAAACATATAGAACCTTGGATTTTTCGATATCTGCTACAATGGTAACATATTTATGTCCTTTTTTGAATGAAGTCTCATCTATTCCCACTGTTGAAACTCTAGAAAAGTCTTCTTTTGCTCTTGATTTTTTAACATAATATATTATGACTCGCCAAATCTTAGTATCATGTTCATCAAGCATTTTAGCAACTTTCAAAATTGGCATGTTTTGTGCCAGTGTTAAAATTATGGCATCCATTAAGAGTGTAAACCCACTCTGTTTACGAGCCCAAGGAACTTCAATTTGATGAATTCCGCAATCATCACATTTGACTCTTGGGACTCTACAATGTAGGTAGGTTTTATATTCAAAAAAGTTGAGGTGACGCCATACTTTTTCAACAGTATCGTATACAGAACAGTTTTCAGCACTACATTTAGGACAAAGAAACTTAGAACCTTTCTGAAAATCTATCCAGATATCAAGTTGCTTTAATTCTACGTTAAAATCTATATTTTTAATGTACCAAGGCTCTTCAAGATTCAAAGCTTTCTCAAAAAGTTCTTTATAAATAGTGAATCAAACTCCCACAATTACATGAATAAAATAAATGATTACTAAATTATATTTTGATAACTTTATATTAAGTTACCCATACAAAACAGCGAAGAGCCATAAATATTTAGGAGGAAGCATGGACAAATCAATGGCTATTGGATTAATTATTTTTGTCCTTTTACTTTTTATTTTTTTAAATGCAGATAGCTGTTACAGCAGTTTGAACGGTGCGCACCGCTGCGCCAGTTTGGGGTCTACACATTGCTATTATACTAATGCCTTAATTACGACTTCCTGTGTTTTACCGCTCGCAAAGATCCTTAAAATTAAGGCTTTTTTGTTTTTACTGGCTTTAGATGAAAGTGACAGAAAAGATTTGAAGCTCATGCTGTTTTTAAAGAGAAAAGTGTACAGGAGGATCATGTACTCACCAGGTATTTAACTTCCGGAAGCCCATTATTTTAAAGGGGGTAACTGTGAAGGAGGTAACTGTGGGTTCTCGTTCCAAGCTTCTTGAAGGTGTTAAGCAGCACCTGTGTACCTGTGCTGCAGGACTTAAGCTCACGCCTGATATGGAAGCGTTCCTGGAAATGCCTATGAGAGAACTCTATGTTTCCCTGCCTGTCCACATGGATGACGGTTCTATAAAAGTTTTTAAAGGCTTCCGGGTGCAGTACAACGAAGCTCTGGGCCCCACAAAAGGAGGTGTGCGTTTTCATCCTGAAGATACTATGGAAACTACGAGAGCCCTTGCAGCCCTCATGACTTGGAAATGTGCTCTTCATAAGCTGCCTCTGGGAGGAGCAAAAGGCGGGGTTATTTGCAACCCCAAAGAACTTTCACATCGAGAAATCGAGCGCCTGAGCAGGGCCTACATACGTGGGATTTATCAGATAATAGGCCCTGATAGAGATATCCCTGCCCCTGACATTTATACAAATCCGCAGGTTATGGCCTGGATGATGGACGAATACTCAAAACTCGCAGGCAGGAATGTGTTCGGTTCCATTACAGGCAAGCCGACAAGCCTTGGAGGCTCGGCAGGCAGATACGATGCCACGGCAAGAGGCGGTTTATACACTATAAGGGAAGCTGCAGAAAGAATTGGAATAAGCCTGAAAGCTTCAAGGGTTGCAGTTCATGGTTTCGGAAACGTAGGATATCATGCCGCTTATCTTGCAAATAAACTATACGGCTGCAAGGTTGTTGCTGTAAGCGACAGCAAAGGTGCGATCTTTTCACCCTATGGACTTGACCCCGAAGACGTTTCAGGCCATAAGCACTCAACTGGTTCGGTGCTGGACTATCCCGAAGCAGAGAACCTGACTAACAAAGAGTTGCTTGAACTGGATGTTGAAATCCTGATTCCGGCTTCTCTTGAAAACATAATAACTGAAGAGAACGCGGGAAATATTAAAGCCAGGATTCTTGCCGAGATGGCTAACGGCCCAACGACAGTCGAAGGAGAAGCAATCCTGAATTCAAAAGGAATTCATATTATCCCAGATATTCTGTGCAATGGAGGCGGAGTCATTGTCTCATACTTTGAAATGGTACAGAACCAGTCAAGCACACAGTGGGAAGAAGAGGAAGTTCAAAATCGTCTGGAGAGAAAAATGAAAGAAGCATATTTTTCGGTGTATGATTTCGCCTCAAAAAACAATGTTGAAATGCGTCAGGCTGCATATACCCTTGCTGTCGGCAGAGTGGTTGAAGCTATGCAGCTCAGGGGCTAGATATGAAAAACAGGAAAAAGACCGGAACAAAAAATAATTTCTCAATGTAGAATACAAAATACAAAATACAAAATATTGGAACCAACTGAGGTTTATCGAAGCAGGGATGACTCAAATGTACAGATGCGGCAATTGCGGATACCTTTACAACCCTGATCGTGGGGATTCTTCACAATCCATAGCTCCGGATACGCCTTTTCAATGTCTCCCAAAATCATGGAAATGTCCGAGATGCGGAGCCCCCAAAGAGAAGTTTAAAAAAGTTTAACCTAAGACTTTCAAAAAAATAGTGCATAAACAGGTGCATGTTATGAATCCTCTGCGTTCATCCTGTTTCTTTCAAAGTTAAGAATTTTTCTGATGATTATTTTTTTAGGCCCTACCCAGAGCTCCTCATTTTCAGGGTAATTTTCCCTTACATACTCCGAAAGCTCAGTTATGCTCATATCTTCAAGTTTTCTACTGAGTAGATTGAGATCCTCCACAAAAACACCTTCCTTACAGGTTTAAGTTTTAGTCTGGATTTCATTACTGAATTTCTCGTTACTGGATTTTATATTATTCAAATGTTCTTTCCAAACATTTTTAACCTAAAGCTTTAACTTAAAGTTTTAACTTAAAGTTTTAACCTAAAGTTTTAACTTAAAGTTTTCTTCGAGTTTTTATTCAATATGAATACACAAACATTATCAGAACGCTTATTTCTGAACATTTTTATTTTAATGTTTTCCGAAAACAAAAACTCTATCGGACATTACCATGAACCTTCTCGATACTTGCAGGTTTGTAAATATCAGGTCTTTTATAAATATCCATAGTTAATTGTCTGGATCTAATAAATCTTTATCCAATACATATACAACTAATTTAGTACAAATTAGCAGAATATTAATATGTTAGAAAATTTAATGATAATCCCAAGATGATGCTTATAAATAGACCTGAAATTTGAACTCTGGCATAAACAACCTGTATGGTTTATAGGAAATCTATACTAAGGAATAAGCAGAGAATCAGGAACTGGTGGCTCTGATATAAATCATAACGACAGTATGGGTATGGAAAATGAAGAAAACTGGATGGCCGAATTTATATTAAATAGCCCTGGCCCTGTCCTGCGAATAGGAAAAAAAGGAACGGTTCTTTATGCAAATAAAACAGGAAAATCCTTACTTGAAGCTCTAAATAGTAGAATTGGAGAAAAAGCTCCTGATGAAATCCTTAAACCTGCCCGACGAGTAGTAATCCAAAAGATACCCGCACAGACCGAACTGAAAGTAGACGATAAAATTTATTCAATCATTTTTACCCCCTTACTCGCCTTCGAAGGTACGATTCTCTCTGCATTCGAGGTCACATCCCTTAAACAAGCCAAAGAGAAACTACTTTTTAGGCAAAAAAAGTATAAAGTGCTTTCCCAAATTTCCGAGTTATCTCTCAAGACCTCAGATTTTCAGGCTCTTCTTGATCAAACCCTGCCTCTGGTTGCAACTGCTGTTGGCGCAGAATACTGTAGCGTCCTGAAACTCTTGCCTGATGGAGATTTTATATTTGAGACCGGAGTCGGCTGGAAGCCAGAGAATATAGGCAGGATCATAAAAAAAGATTCAGCTTCAAGAGCAGGCTACACTGTGCTTTCAAGCCGGACGATTATGTTAGAAAAGCTGGATAAGAATAACTCCATCAGGACAATGGGCCTCGAAGAAAACCAGGATATTATTAGTGGAATCAGTGTGCTCATGGGAACTGTTGAAAAACCCTATGGAGTTCTTATGGCTCACAGCACGAAAAAGGAAAAATTTTTCGAGGAAAATGCCTGTTTCCTGAGTGCAACTGCAGTAATTTTTTCATTTGTGATTCAAAGAAAAAAAGTGGAAGCTGCACTCCAGGACAAAGTGTATTTCCTGGAAACGCTGCTGGATACAATTCCGGCCCTCGTGTTTTATAAGGATAGAAAAGGTATTTATCAGGGATGTAACGAGCTCTTTGCAAAAATGATTCTCGGAAGTTCAAAAGAAAGAATAGCCGGACACTCTATATACGACCTTTTTAAAGCAAGTTCTCCAGAACTCGAGGATATTCCAGAACTCGAGGATGCTTATGAAAGAATGGACAAGCAGCTGTTCCAGAAGGGAGGAAGCCATGCTTACGAGGCCAAAGTGGTGTGCTCTGATGGACTCAGAAGGGACTTCATTTTCAATAAGGCTATATACAAAAGTTTCTGCGGGACTGTAGAAGGACTTATAGGAGTAATGCTTGACATTACGGGACGCAAAAAAACAGAAGAAAAGCTGCAAAAAAGTGAGGAGAGATACCGCATTATTGCGGAACAGACAGGACAACTGATATATGATATTGACCTGAAAAATGGTCTTGTTGAGTGGGCGGGAGCAGTTAATGAACTCACAGGTTACAGCAATAAAGAAATTGAGAATCTTGATTTTTACGATTGGCTCGAGCATATTCATTCGGAAGATTACAGAAGAGTGCAGCAGACATTGAAAAATTGCTGGAACACAGGAGAAAAATTCAATGAAGAATTCAGGTTCAAGCGAAAGGACGGAAGCTATATTTTTGTAAAAAATAAAGGAGTATATTTGCGAGATGACGAAGACTTTATATGCCGGGCTCTAGGGGTAATGGAAGACGTTACCGAGATCAAACAGTCTTCAGAAAAACTGAGAGAAAGCGAAGAACTCTACAGGTCATTTTTGCAGAATTTCAAAGGAATTTCATTTAAGCTGGGTCCCGATTTTACCCCACTTTTAATGCAGGGAGCTGTGGAGGAAATAACAGGGTACATAGAAGATGACCTCACTTCCGGCCGAATAAAACTGATTGGTCTCATTAATCCTGAAGATATGAAAATGCTCGAGAAAAGTATGGAAAAAATGAATTCATCACCGAACTCTATCAGGGAGTATGATTACAGGCTCAAGAGGAAAGACGGAAGTGTAAGATGGATCCACGAGCTAATCCACAATGTTTGTAATGCTTCGGGAGAAACCATGTTTATTCAGGGGTATGCTTATGACATTACCCAGAGGAAAAAAGCTGAGGAGACTCTTGAGAAAGCCGAGAAAATTGGCATGAGAGAGACCCATCATCGGATTAAAAATAACCTTCAAATAGTTTCTTCCATGCTCAGCCTTCAGGCTGACAAGTTCAAAGACAAGGAGGTTATTGAGGCCTTCAGGGAGAGTGAAAACCGTGTGATTTCCATGTCCATTATTCATGAAGAACTTTATAAGTCAGAGGATGTGGCAAGTATTGATTTTGCAGCATACCTCCGAAAACTGACTGCGGACATTCTGCACTCTTACAGGATCGGAAATGAGAAGGTCAAGCTTATCCTTGAGGTGGACAGTACACTTTTTGGAGTTGACACTGCCATTCCACTGGGAATTATAATTAATGAACTTTTCTCAAACTCTCTTAAGTATGCGTTTCCAAAAGATGTAGAAGGAAAGATCAGGATTTCCCTCTCCCGAAATGATGTTGAATGTCAAAAAACAGGAGAAGCAACAGAAACTAATTTTCCAGAGTTGCCTTCCAGTTTTACTCTTGTCTACTCGGACAACGGGGGCTATTTTCCAGAAAAAGTGGATTTCAAAAATTCGAAAACCCTGGGTTTGCAACTTGTAAATGCTCTCGTTGAACAGATTAATGGAACAATTGAGCTTGAAAGAGGGAATGAAACAAAATACACTATCAGATTTGAAGATAAATGATAATCCTCAAAAAATGGAAACAATTTCTTGCATTTTATAATTCAATTAATTTTGCTGTCAAAACTGAGATTCATTGGTTTTCTTATTCCCTCTTCTTAATTGAGTTTTCCTGGTTAGTTTTCTTTTCATTTATCTTGGTAGTAGAAGATTGTATCCTTGAAATTAAGCCGCTTGATGTCATTGTAGTTTCTGATCATATTTAATAGAGTCAGCAGTACATTTGAGATGCCATCTCTGGCTCAACTAATCAGAGAAAAAAGTTCAATGAATGGAAATTCCTCGATTTCCACTCAATTTGAAGAGGATACATTTTTGCTAATTTTTTCTTATACTATTTTTTATATTTGTTATCTTAATACTTCTGTTCAATACTATATCTTGCTAATTTTATAATTTTTATTTATCTTAATATATACATTATAGTTTATATTCAACGTTAACAAAATCCGAAAGTTTTATGTATTATTTTTAAAATTATTAGTAACACTAAAAAAATACTATATATATATTTTGTATTACTCATTAAATAACATTTTCTGTCAAGTGCTATTTTTATGGCCAGATTATGAAGACATTAATTCAATAAATTTGGAGAAAAAAAGCATGATAAAATCAGGTATAAAAAATCTAAGGAGAATAAGTACAAAATCTATTTATCTTGTTTTCCTGACAGCCCTTGTTTTGTCTCTTGGAGCTGTTCCAGGAATGGCAGCTGAAGGTTGTCACTATAACTCGAATTTAATGGGTCAGGTCTTTGCTGCAGCCGAAGCAGACCTCGGAGTTGTTGGACCACAAAACACACTCATTATTACAGATATAGGCTCTCCTGCAGAGTCTTATGTTTTCCTGGATGATTTCTACTCAGAGTTTGATAACAGGAATCTTCTATACACAAAAAATCTCCTCACTGTCGAGAATTCACGGAATAGTCCTCTATGGTTTGCATTTTTCAATAAATGCGATGGAAACTGTACCTATGTCGAGGTCTCTTATGAAAACGAAAGTAACATTAGCTACAAGGTAACTGAAAACATAAACTTTGATAAGCTTTCGAAAACCAATGAATCGAGAGATGCATGGAGTGAAAAGGTAAACAATTTGGTATTTAATGGGCACGAGTTTGCTATTCTTACAATAGCTAATGCTTGGGCTACCGGAAATCTTGACTATGAGCTTATGCAGTGCCTGGAACTACACAATCATTTCTGTCCAGGAGTTTCCAGCGGTTACGTGCTTGCAAACTGGATGGAAGAAAACTATCCTCTTAAGGACGGAGTGAGTTACACGGTTTTCTCCTGCCCTAACTGGTGCAAAGAAGATGTTTTCGTAAAGCGCTGGGATGTGACTCCGGGAACAGGAGGTATCTGGGTCTCGGCATTAACGGATAACGAAACCGAAGCTCTTGGAGGTTCTCCTGCAGGTATTTTCGTGGTGAAGGATAAAAATGCCGGAACTATGAAAGCAGTAGTCCTCGGGTTTAACTTTGACGTTGTCAATGCGAACTGTGGTGCAAAAGACACTGATCCAGGATGGGTCTCGAAATATTTAGCTGATCTCTGGCTTATGGATCAGAAAAACTGGGACACAGAAGGACTTGTTTCAGTAATTTCAGTAATGGATATCGATGCCGATACCCTGAGCGAAATGAAGCTGGCAGACAATAATCCTTATGTGGTTCTCGGGCTGCTTAATTCCACAGAGAGTACTCAGTCCTCGGCAGCTGAAGGTCGTCACCGTAACTCGAATTTAATGGGTCAGGTCTTTGCTGCAGCCGAAGCAGACCTCGGAGTTGTTGGACCACAAAACACACTCATTATTACAGATATAGGCTCCCCTGCAGAGTCCTATGTTTTCCTGGATGATTTCTACTCAGAGTTTGATAACAGGAATCTTCTATACACAAAAAATCTCCTCACTGTCGAGAATTCACGGAATAGTCCTCTATGGTTTTCATTTTTCAATAAATGCGATGGAAATTGTACCTATGTCGAGGTCTCTTATGAAAACGAAAGTAACATTAGCTACAAGGTAACTGAAAACATAAACTTTGATAAGCTTTCGAAAACCAATGAATCGAGAGATGCATGGAGTGAAAAGGTAAACAATTCGGTATTTAATGGGCACGAGTTTGCTATTCTTACAATAGCTAATGCTTGGGCTACCGGAAATCTCGACTATGAGCTTATGCAGTGCCTGGGACTGCACAATCATTTCTGTCCAGGAGTTTCCAGCGGTTACGCGCTTGCAAACTGGATGGAAGAAAACTATCCGCTTAAGGACGGAGTGAGTTACACGGTTTTCTCCTGCCCTAACTGGTGCAAAGAAGATGTTTTCGTAAAGCGCTGGGATGTGACTCCGGGAACAGGAGGTATCTGGGTCTCGGCATTAACGGATAACGAAACCGAAGCTCTTGGAGGTTCTCCTGCAGGTATTTTCGTGGTGAAGGATAAAAATGCCGGAACTATGAAAGCAGTAGTCCTCGGGTTTAACTTTGACGTTGTCAATGCGAACTGTGGTGCAAAAGACACTGATCCAGGATGGGTCTCGAAATATTTAGCTGATCTCTGGCTTATGGATCAGAAAAATTGGGACACAGAAGGACTTATCTCAGTGATTTCAGTAATGGATATCGATGCCGATACCCTGAACGAAATGAAGCTGGCAGATAATAATCCTTATGTAGTTCTCGGGCTGCTTAATTCGACAGAGACTAATTAATCCCTTGAAAAATTAAGCTAGTAGAACAGGTAATAAACTAAATGATTTAAACCCTCACAAAAAATTTAAGTAGATGTGTTTGAGGATTCTAGTAATCCTCATATCTTCCTCCTTCTCTTCCTTTTTTATTTTTTGTTGTTCTGACATTTTTCCTGAAATCCGTCTACTTTCTTTCTGGCATGTTCTGATCTTTTGGTTTTTGACTGTTACATGCATTTAGTTATAGGGTAGGGTTATAGAATTCTTTATTACCTAAACGTACATGAAATTCTTCTAATTACAGGCACAAAGAAATGAAAGTACTTGAAAGAACTTTCATGCTAACTTTCATGCCAAACAGAATTCTTATTAATAACACGGAATTCTTCATTATCAGCCTATATTCGGCAGATCGACATAAGGGATTTAACTGTTTATATTGATATCGTTTTTGAACATTTACTAAATTTGCATTAAATATAAAACTGGTTAACGTGTAGCTTAACTCCCATGATATATAAACACCGAATCATTTTCCATTAAAGTTCAGTATGAGAGATTATGTTTGGATCATATGTAAACCTCACAACTGCACACAATAAGGGACCATCATTTTAAAATCACCATCAACAAAAATTATCGAAAATGAAATGTCGACCTGCCGAATATAGGATGGGTTAATAACATTTATTGAAAAGTTCAGATATGAGAACAGCAGGCAAACTGTGTTCAGTTATGATGACCTAAAACATTTTGTAGAGCCACAAATAGTCAAATCTAAGCTACAAAAAATCAAACAAACAACATCCAGTATGAAAGTAACAAAGATAGTATAGATATCTTTTTAAGCGATTTTTAAAGAAAATGTATAGATTTTGATATAAAATCTACGTAACTTATTCAAAAGCAATCTTTTTTGTATATTACGTTCTTTTTTCAATTCAGAATGTTTTTGTCATATAAGCTCAGAAATAATATTCCTGTGTATCAAACTTTTTTTAAAAAAAAGTTTGATCAAAAATTCTCTCAAAAACAGCGCGATGTGAGTTGAACCAGATAATACAGGCTTCTGCTAAGAACTCATCTGAAACTTGATGTTATTTGGAGTTTGATATTTCTGGTACTTCAGGTTTTAGAATTGTCTGGTACCTCAGGTTTTAGAATTGATATAACTGATATTTTATATGACATAAGGAAAAAAGATATTAAAAATATATACAGCGAGGATAGGCGAATTGTGAATGCTAATAGGAATTGATGTCGGAGGCACTACCACGGATGCAGTGCTTATCCAGAATGGAGAAGTGTACAGTACTGCCAAGGTTTCCACTGAACACGGAAATCTACTAAATTCACTGCTTGAGGCCCTTGATGCTGTCAGCAAAGATGTCCCTCCTGAGCAGCTGGAAAGAGTAGTGTTCAGTACAACCGTGATAACAAATCTCATTGCCGAAGGCAAAACTGACCGTGTAGCCCTGGTATTAATTCCAGGACCCGGGGTTAACCCGGCAAGCTATACCTTTCCTGACAGCTTTTATCTAAAAGGGGCTATGGATTACAGGGGAAGGGAAATCGATCCCCTCGATGAGGCTGAGATCAGGAGAACTGTAGGTTCGGTCCAGGAGTCTGGATTTTCAAGAGCAGCCATTATAAGTAAGTTCGGGCAGAGGAACCCTTCCCATGAACTTAGGATAGAGGAGATTTTCAGGGAGATCTATCCTGACTGTAAACTGGAACTTGGGCATAAGGTTTCGGGAAAACTGAACTTCCCAAGAAGAATAGCAACTGCAATGCTTGCTTCTGCCACCAGGGAGCGCTATCAGGAGTTCGTTGAGAAAATCAAGAGAGCCCTTGAGGAGAGAAACATCAGGGCTCCTGTGTATATCCTGAAAGCCGATGGAGGAACTCTACCAGTTGATAAATCGATAGAGTTCCCTGTGGAAACTATCTTTTCGGGTCCTGCTGCCAGCACAATTGGAGCTCTTGCCCTTACACCTGAAGGGCAGACCTCAGTGGTAGTAGATATAGGAGGGACTACCACAGACCTTGCGTTAATTCTGTCAGGCAAGCCTCTTTTTGCTTCCAAAGGCGCAAAACTCGGAGATTTCCTTACACATGTCAGAGCTTTTGCAGTCCGCTCGATAGCTGTAGGAGGAGACAGTGTTGTAAGGGTTAAAGACCTGAACTCCGGCACAAAACAGATAACAATCGGCCCTGATAGATCCGGCCCGGCTTATTGCATGGGAGGAAAAGAAACTACTCCCACAGATGCCCTGAAGTTCCTCGGGCTTATTGAGGTAGGAAATCCCGAACGTGCAAGCGAGGCGATCAAAGCTACAGCTTCTAAGCTTGGAAAATCAGAAACTGAAACTGCATCTCTGATTGTAGATAGAGTTGCACAGATGATTGCTGATGCGGTAAATGAGATGTTTTTTGAATGGGAACAGGAGCCTGCCTATCGGGTATGGGAGGTCCTGCAAGAGAAAAAGGCAAGGCCTGAAAATGTAGTTGGAATCGGAGGGGGTGCGAAGGGGCTTATTGCAGAGATTGCGAAAAAACTTAATGCAAGCCCTGTTATTCCCGAACACGCCGAGGTAGGAAATGCCATAGGGGCAGCCGTTGCAAGGCCCACGATTACTCTGAACCTGCACATTGATACTGAACAGAAAGTTTACTCTGTTGCCGAGGAAGGGGAGATTGTCAGTCTAAACACAACAAAGTTCAGGAACTTGAATAAAATCAGCCTCGATGAAGCTGAAACCCTGGCAGCAGAACTCTTGAGAGGACGTGCGGAAGACTTCGGAATTTCCGAGTATGCAGATGAAGCCGAGATTGTTAATAGTGATGTCTTCAATGTCGTCAATGGTTGGTATACTACAGGGCGGCTTTTTGACGTAAACATGCAGATTCCTGCAGGCCTGATTCCTGAATGGAAAAGGAGGGAAAAAGCATGAAACTGGGGCTTGGAAGACTCAAGGATGCGCTGAAGAATGGCTCAGGAACAGCTTCAGTAGATGGGGAAAAAGAGCAGGCAGAAAATAAAGATAAAGCCGAGAAAGAAGAGATGCAGACGATAAAAAGTAAAGAAAACATGCCTGAAATATCCGAGGAAAAGGAGGGAAATACAATGGAACTGAAAAAAACCGGGATGGAAGTGAAAAAAGGACTATTATCCCCGGCAGACCGCACTGGGGCCGAGAAGACAGGCCTTATTTTCTTCCCCGCCTTTGACTGGGCTATTTCACCAACTCACCCCGAAAGAGAAGAGCGCCTTCTTTATACGAGAGATCAGATCTTTGAAGAAGGTCTGATGGATTTGCCAGAAATAGCCGAATATAAACCTCGCCTTGCAGAGTACAGGGATATTGCCAGGGTTCACTTCTGTGTGCCTGACATAAAAGCCCAGGCTACAACCCCTCACCTGATTGCAGCAGGCAGTTGCCTGGTGCTTGGGGATGCCCTGATGAAGGCAGAGGTCAAAAATGCTTTTTCGCTTATCCGTCCGCCTGGACATCATGCAATGACAGTCTCACATGGGAACCGGGGATTTTGTAATATCAATAACGAAGCTATCCTTGTCGAGTATCTAAGAAAAACATACGGGATACGCAAGATTGCGATTGTGGATACCGATGTGCATCATGGGGATGGGACTCAGGATATTTTCTATAATGATCCTGATGTGCTTTTTATTTCCTTCCACCAGGACGGGAGAACTCTTTTCCCTGGCTCGGGCTTTATGAGTGAACTGGGAGGCCCAAAAGCCCTTGGAAGGACGATCAATATTCCTCTGCCGCCAGGGACCCCTGATGAAGGAATACTTTACGTGCTCGATTCACTTGTGCTTCCAATTCTTGAGGATTTCAAACCTGAGCTTGTCCTGAATTCTGCGGGACAGGATAACCACTACACTGACCCTCTCGCAAATATGCGCTTTTCCACACAGGGTTATGCAAAATTGAATGAAAAACTTGCTCCTGATATGGCCGTGCTTGAAGGAGGTTACGCAATCCAGAGTGCACTGCCTTATGTGAATACAGGTATAATCCTTGCAATGGCAGGGCTTGATTATTCCTGTGTAAGGGAACCTGACTTCAAGCCAGGCATGTTTGTCCAGGCTTCAAGGGATAGAAAAACCCTGGAAGAAATAGTTGCAACCCAGCTTGAAAACTGGAAAAACAGGGACAGACTCGTAGAGGCTGAAGTGGCAAAACACGGAGACTTTTACCGCCGAAAAAAACAGATCTTTTACGATACGGATATGATTCAGGAGTTCCAGGAAGAAACCATCCGTATGTGCCCTGACTGCCTGGGCTACAAAACCATTGACTCCCATGCTCATGGGGGCGCAGGCAATCCCAGGATCTTCGGGGTTTCGATTCCGATCTACGCCTGTGAGAAGTGCCAGGCTGAAGCCAGGGAAGAGTACAGGAAAAGGCTAATTCATCCGGAATATGATTACGTTTACCTGCAGGATAAAAAACAGGATGAATACAGAGCGTATAATACAAGAACAAAGAAGGAAAAAGTTTATTAAGGCCGGGAAAAACTCTTTAAGCAGAAAAAAGGTATTAGAAGTTATAAAGGCTTTTTTCTTCTTCGTTTTTCTTTTTTCTTTCTTGTTTTTCTTCATTTCTTTCTCGTTTTTCCTCTATTCTTCCTCCCTTTTCCTCCTTTCTTGTTTTTCCTCCTTTTTGTTCTGGTTTCTCTTTATTTTTCTTCTCTTTTTTGTTGTTATTTCTGCTTATAATTATTTTTTTACCGTTTTTTAGTACCATGTTATTTTTTTGAATGAGATTATTGAGAATACATACATAGTATTTATTATATATTTTATAAAGAGGATATCGTTTTTTAAAGGGACTTACAAAATATATTAATTTTACTCTTAGTTATCAAAATAATCAGGTTCTTAGCAGGCTTGTATCAACTAGTAAAAATCTGGGTCTTCCGACTGGATAGTAGCTGAAAATGTATGTCTTATCGTTTATTCTGATAGTCAGGTGAAGGTGAGGAGAAAGTAAGATGTAGTCAGTGTTAACTTATTTTTGGCTTAATATATCAGAAGTGGATATTGAAGTATAAAAAGGCAAAGGGTAGAACTCAAGAGAGAATTATGGTAAGCTATGACATTATTTTATGGTTTTCTATTGTAATATGTTTTTTATTAATATATTAATCAAAACCGATATATTTATATTGTACTTGCAATTTAGTTTCTAATTAATTTGAGAATGTAATATTTTTAAATTATTTTATCTGTATGGAGGGATTTAGCATAAACAAAATAAAATTTTTGTTACTAACCTTTTTAATATTAACGCTAAGCTCCATTATTGGGGCAGCGGCCGAGGTTCACGTTGGTTCAGGAGAGTCTATACAGGACGCAGTGAACAGTGCAGTTGCAAACGATGTGATTATCGTCGCACCTGGAACTTATAAAGAAAATATCTACATAGGCATAAGTGGCCTGGTAATCAAATCTTCTTCCGGTAGCCCTAAGGACACGAAAATTGTTGCGAACGACTCATCTAAATACGTAATCCAAATTCAGAATGTAAATCGCGTAACAATTAAAGGGTTTAATGTTTCTGGAGGAAACCATGGTATAGGCCTGGAAGGCTCAACAGGGAGCACTTTAGAAGATAATGTAGTACATTCAAATAAGAATTTCAGCATCTATCTGGCAAATGCAAACAACAACATTTTGATAAATAACACAATGTTCAACAATACCAACGGTATTAACCTGGTATTTTCTGACGGAAATAATATCTCGGAAAACAAGGTTTTTAATGACACTATAGGTTCGAACACTCATAACATTTTCCTGAATAATTCTCACAATAACAATCTTCAAAGCAATATCGTTTCGGACGGCGAATATGGAATAGCCATGCGATATTCCAACAACAACAACCTTACCAGCAATAACGCTTCTGGAAATAAAAAAGGCATTTACCTGACCTTAAAATCCAGCGCAAACAAGCTTTTGGGAAACCTGGCAAATTCAAATTTAGAAAGCGGCATAATTTTAGATAACGCCGGCAGTGGCAACAACCTTATCAACAATACTGCCAGGCTGAATTCCAATAATGGCATCGGGCTTGCAAATTCCAGCAACAATTACCTGACCAATAACGTTGCATCTCAAAACAACAAGGGAATATATTTACAGTCTTCAGCCAGTGGAAATCTCCTTTCAGGCAATATTGTGAATTTGAATTTTCAAGGTATTCAGCTTGAAAACGCTGGCAGTAATAACAACCTTACCGGAAACACTGTAAATTTTAATACTAATTATGGGATCTATCTGGTGAATTCCAGAAATAATTTCCTGCTTGACAATATAGCTTTGAGCGATAATAAAGGCATCTACATCATGAGCTCAAACGGAAACAAAATTTCTAACAATACGCTCTTGGATACTATCACTGAAGGAATAACGCTCTCACTTTCCAACAGCAACACCCTTTCAAGAAATAGTGTTTATAACAACAGTTTTGGAATTTTTTTGAACTCTTCTGATAGTAACGAGATCTCAAGCAATACTATAACTAGTGCTCGAAATTATAGTATTGCTATGTGTGCCGCTAGTAATGGTAACCACGTTTTTAATAACTACTTCAACAGCAAATATAATACAAGGGTTAGAAATGCTTCAAATGACTGGAATACGACTAAAACTGCGGGCACAAGTATTGCCGGTGGGCCGTACCTCGGAGGAAACTTCTGGGGAACGCCTAGCGGAGAAGGGCATTCTCAAACCAAAGCAGATAATGACAGTGACGGCATTACTGAAGAGATATTTTCCACAGCCAACGTCACAGACTACCTCCCGCTTGTAGCTGTAGAAGCACCTGTGTTTCCTGAGGCAAACTTCTCAACTAACATTAGCAGTGGTCCTTTCCCTCTGACAGTTCAGTTCACTGACACTTCACAAAATGCAATCTCCTTGAGCTGGGACTTTGGAGATGGAAATAATTCAACTGCTAAGAACCCGGTGCATATTTTCTATGCAGTAGGAACTTATACTGTTAATCTGACAGCAACCAATGCAAACGGCACGAAATCAAAAACTGCGGATATAACCGTTCTGGACGAAGAGATTCTTCCCGTAGCAAACTTTACAGTAAATAAGACAAGCGGATATTATCCCCTTACAGTTCTCTTTAATGATCTCTCGCAAAATGCAATCTCCTTGAGCTGGGACTTTGGAGATGGAGCTAATTCAACCGAGCAGAATCCGGTACACACTTACTCTGCAGCAGGAACCTATACTGTTAGATTAACTGCAACAAATGCAAATGGCACTTCCCCAGCAAAAACTGCTACGATAACTGTTACAGAAGAAAGTAGCTCAAGTGGTGGAAGCAGCCATCACAGCAGCGGTGGAGGCGGCGGTGGAGGCGGTTCCCCTGAACCTCAAACTAACGTTCAAGTCAAGGAACTTTCAAGGGCACAGGTTACAAACGGAAAGCCTGTAATGTTTGAGTTCCCAAATAACGTAACATGTGTTGTGTATGTGGGTTTTGATGCAAAGAAGACCGCAGGTAAGATAACAACTATTGCCGAACAATTGAAAAATAAATCGCCTCTGGTTTCAGCCCTGGATTCGGGCGAGGTGTATAAGTACTTCAATCTCTGGGTTGGAAACTCAGGATTTGCTAGCTCAAATAACATTGAAAACCCTGTAGTGTGTTTCAAGGTTGAAAAATCCTGGCTGCAGGATAAGAAAATCAACCAGAACTCAATTACTCTAAACAGGTACAACGACAATAAATGGTCACAAATTCCTGTGAAATTATTAAAAGAAGATAGTAAATACCTGTACTTTACGGCAGAAACACCGGGTTTCTCGTTCTTTGCAATAGCAGGAAAAGCAGTAGAAAAAGAAAAAGTAGCTGAAGCAAAGCCTTCAACCAATACTTCAAAACTCGAGAAGAACAGTACAGTATCGGAGACAGAACCTGAACAAAAAACCGAACAGGAAGCAGAAAAGGATAAAACCACAAGCATACCTGGATTTGAAGCGCTATATGTAGTAGCTTGCCTTTTTATGGTATTCCTGCATAGAAGAAAATAAAAGGACAACTAAATAAAGAGAAATAAGGATCAAAATACTTCTTTTTACTCTTTCTTATTTCTCCATTTTTCATTTTTACTCTTTCTTATTTCTCCATTTTTCATTTTTACTCTTTCTTATTTCTCCATTTTTCATTTTTACTCTTTTTAGTTCTCTATTTATTTTTTTACTTTTTTATCTTTTCTATTTATTTTTACTCTATTTATGCTGTCAATCTCACACTCGCTCAAAATCTCGTATCTGGATGGTGTCAGAGATGAACTGCATAAATTTGCATCCGACCTTGATTCATCAAGTTTGAATAGTCCTTTTCATGAATCAGGTTTATTTTTTTACGTAGAGGCAGATAACCTCTCAGATTGCATAAAAAGTTGATCAGGTACATAAGAAAAAAAAGTTCCAGATTTATGTCTCTAAGATAGTTATTGATCGTCTTTTACCATATATTATTATATCTTTATTTTGATATTATTTCAATCCAATAAATTTATATCCATTAATGTTTAAAATCAGATCTATTAATACAAAATTAATAAATAACTTAAATAAAAAGTGGGGGATTTAGATAAATAAGTTTGTCACTTTAGCAGTAGCTATTCTTATTTTTGCATTTAGCTCGAGTATCGGCACTGCAGTTGAGCTCATGGTCCGACCAGGGGAATCAATACAGTCCGCAGTAAATAATGCGACTTCCGGAGATGAAATAGTCATAAGTCCAGGAGATTATACCGAGAATATCGTGATAACAAAGGACAATCTCGTAATAAGGTCAGAGTCTGGGAATCCTGAAGACACTATAATTACAGCCAGTAATAACGCTTCAGATGTATTCTTTGTCGACGCCGATAACATAAAAATTATGGGAATGAGTATCAAGGGAGCCGGAATTGAAAAGGCAGGAATTATCCTATCAGGGGCCCTTAACTGTACAGTTTATAATAATAAAATCATTGATAACGCCCTTGGAGTATATCTAAAGAATTCAATGTACAATGAGGTTCGTAACAATACAGTGGCGCAGGGTAAGCGGGCAATTAACGTTGAGAGGTCACACTATAACAGAATAATAAATAACGATGTTTCAGGCGAGAGGTTTGGAATTTACCTAACTGCTTCCGAAGGTAACGAACTTTCTGAAAACTCGGCAAACATGAACTCTAACCATGGTATTGTTCTGGATGGATGCAACAATAATAGGCTGGAAAACAATACCGCAAATTCAAACAACGGTTATGGTATCTACGTAGCGAATTCGGGCAGTAGTAACCTTACCGGAAACACCGCAGACTCAAACGTAATTTATGGTATCTATTTTTCAGACTCAGGTAACAGCAGCATTGCAAACAATAAAGCGGTAAACAGTATTCGTGGCATTTTCCTGTTAAGATCAGGAGAGAGCACGGTTTTGAATAATCTGGCTTTAAACAACCAGGACGGTATCCGGATTTCATCAGGAATGAACAGCAATATATCAGGGAATGAGGTCTCGAACAATAATGTCTCAGGGATTTCTTTACTGAACTCTGTTAACTGTACCGTCAATGAAAATCTATTGTTAAACAACAGCCAGGGAATAGACCTGGAATTATCCAATAATACTGTTATTCTTAATAACAGCATCCGGGAAGGCGGAAGGGCAGTTAGCCTGCGTGATTCGGGTTACAACCTGGTTTTAAATAACATGGCTTTAAACAACAGGTATGGATTGTATGTCATGCGCTCGCAGTGGAATACACTATTAAACAATACGGCAAGTACAGGTGTTAACCACGGTATCGTACTTGTTAATTCCACGAATAACAACTTTATGAACAATATCCTTAACTCGAACGGAGTTCACGGAGTTTATCTGAAAAACTCAAGCACCAATACCTTAGATAACAATACAGCTTCAGGTAATGGCAGAGGTATTTACCTGATATCTTCAAGTGAAAATAATATCCTGAACAATACAGTTCTGGGTAACAGGGAATACGCAATCCTGTTATCATACTGCACAGGCAACAACATTTCAGGAAACGAGGCTTCCAACAGCGGCCGTGGGATTCACCTGAGCACCTGCCAGAACAATGTTGTCTCAAGAAATATTATCACTTTGAACAGTATCTCAGGTATTTTTATGAGCTCTACAAGCAACGGCAATATCGTTTTTGATAATTACCTGAACAACGTCTTTAACTCAAATGTTAAGGACGGTAGCGAAGGAAATAGCTTAAACATTACAAAAACTGCCGGTACCAATATCGTTGGCGGATCTTATATAGGTGGCAATTTCTGGGCAAAACCTGACGGTACTGGGTTTTCGCAGACAGCAACCGATGCAGATGGGGACGGAATTGCTGATACTGCATATAAACTCCAGGGCAATAACTATTCGGATTTCCTGCCTCTTGTAGGTGGCTTTGAGCCAGAACAGTCTGTAATGCCTCCAACAGCTTTCAATATCAGCAGTACAGGAACAGGTGCAAGTGAAACAGTTATCAATAAAACGGAAACAAATAACACAAAATCAACCGGTGACAGTGAAATAGAAACGGGTATCGATGAAACAATGGAAGACGCTGAGTAACTTGATTGAAGGAGCCTGAGCAGAGTTCAAAGGATAAAAGCAGAAGGCTAAAACTCCAGGATGAAGGCTTGGTCCTTCATCTTGTTTTACTATTTTTGTTTTTGAGTTGTTTTCCCAAGCACTTCTTCAGGATTGATTAACCTTCTTATTAAAAAGGTTTCAGCATTTGATTTGTTGAGGAAGGAGACTTCTCGCTTTATGAGTTAAAAAATAGAAAAATTTAAAAAATTTATTTCAAGGAAAAGTTGATATTTAATATCTTCATCCTGTTCTCCAGCCTTTGTCATTTATCACTTAATATCAGCAAGTTTAGCCGTACACTAACATTGTATTTTTATTTTTAATTTGTGTTGACTAAACCCAGCATATTTATATTACTTTATACATTATTCCCCCTGCTCTGGCAATTTGGATGAAATATTCTATAAAGATAAAGCAAATTGTATGCATAAACGCATGTGGGTTCCCGTATATTTTTTTACACAAGGATAAAGTAAAGCAATTTTATACGCTATTGTAAAAGGACTTACTTTAGATAACAAGAGAACTCACTTTAGATAACAAGAGCATTTACACGGAAATTATCCGTGACTTAGACAGCCACTTAAAGCAAATTTGATTGAAAATTTTATTGCTTTTTTTGAGTGGATGGAGGGATTAAAATAAGTAAATTAATTACTTTATTGTTAGTTTTTTTTATCCTGATATTAAGCTCTGGTATTGGAACTGCAAATGAAATCTTTGTCAATTCAGGAGAGTCCATACAGGCTGCTGTAAACAGTGCGGTTTCAGGCGATGTGATAATTGTAAAGCCTGGAACCTATACCGAGAACATCAATGTAACCGTACATAACCTGATAATAAAATCAGAGTCAGGAAATCCTGTAAATACAATAATAATGGCTAAAAACCCGGCCTTAGATGTGTTCAATGTAGAGTCAAACAAAGTTACGATTAGCGGATTTAAAATAATGGAGGCAAATAAAGACCATGCAGGGGTCTATATGTATAAGTGCAAAAACTGCACCATTGAAAATAGTAGATTGCTGAATAATACTATTGGAGTACATCTAAAGAATTCGGATTATAACTCAATTCTTGATAACCTGATTGGAAAAAGCGATAAGGGAGTTGTCACTGAGCAGTCCAATTATAACACAATCTCCGGAAACCGGGCTTCAAAAAACAGGTACGGGTTCTATGTTCCAAATTCTGCGGGGAATGTAATCTCAAATAATACGCTCTCGGAAAACAAAGATTACGGAATCGTGCTTTCAACTGGAGCAGGCAATACCCTCTCAGAAAATAATGCTTACGATAACGGTAGAGGCATCTACCTGGGAAATTCGGATAACAATAAGATTTCAAGCAATACTATTACTTCAAATGAGGTTTTTGGGCTTTTTGTCTGTCCCAAAAGTGACAAGAACCGCATCCTTAATAACTACTTCAATAATACTGTCAATGCCGTACCTAATAACGGAACCGACAACATATATTATATAGAAAAAACCCCAGGCACTAATATTGTCGGTGGGCCTTATCTTGCAGGAAACTACTGGGCACAACCCAATGGAACGGGCCCCTCGGAAGTCACGCCTGATGCAGATGGGGATGGCATTGCCGATAAGGTCTACAGGCTTGAAAACAGTGATTACGTCGATCGCCGGCCTCTTGTGGCTGTTAAAGTAAAGAAGCCGATTCTTCCTGTTGCAAATTTCAGTACCAATGCAACTAGTGGTCATCCTCCTCTTTCAGTCCAGTTTGCCGATCTTTCAAAAAATGAAACCGAAAGAAACTGGGACTTTGAAAGCGATGGAAACATTGATTCGACGGACGAAAACCCGGTTTATACCTATACAGAGCCTGGAACCTATACCGTTAACCTTACTGCAAGTAACGAAAACGGGACTGCTTCAAAAAATTACATAATAGTCGTTCTTGAAGGACGCGAGACTCAAGAATCTGTCTGGCAGAATAAAATTGCGAGTTTACCTGGCTTTGAATTGATTTATGGAATTTTTGGTTTACTTGCAGTCTTCCTGTATAGAAAAAGATAAGAAATTCTAAAGAGGAAAAAGATTAAGGAAAATTAAAGAATCAAAGAAGAACATGAATCCGTGACGGGAGTGGGGATTTAATGGGGTTATGGGAGAGCTTTGACAGGTATGCAAAAGAATATGACGCCTGGTACGAGAAATATAAACCTGCATACGAATCCGAGCTTCTTGCCCTGAGAGCTTTTCTCCCCGAAAATCCGGAGAAATTGAAAGCTCTTGAAATTGGAGCTGGTACAGGCAGGTTCGCTTCGGCTCTCGGGATTGGAATTGGGCTTGAACCGGCAAGAGCTATGGCAATGCTTGCAAAGCAACGCAGGCTGGAAGTCGTGCTTGGGGTTGCGGAGTTTCTGCCCATTAAAAGAGAACAATTTGATCTCGTTTTAATTGTTACCGCACTTTCTTTTTTTGAAAATCCGAATCAGGCACTCAGAGAAGCTCTGAGGGTATTGAAGCCAGGCGGACAAATACTGGCTGGAATCCTTGATAAGGATAGCCCTCAAGGACGCTGCATTGAATCGGAGAAAAAAGGAAGCAAATTTTCCACGGAGGCACATTTTCTTTCTGCAACAGAAGTCTTAACATACCTTGCAGAAATCGGGTTTGAAAATCTCGAGATCTGCCAGACTCTTATCAAAGAGCCTGAAAAAATAAAATATGTTGAACTTCCGGAAAAAGGACATGGAAAAGGAAGATTTGCTGTAATTTCAGCAAAGACATTTCATGGATTCAGGAATTGAAATATTTATATCCAAAATTAATATAATAAATCAATGAAATAAATAGTATATCCTCAATTCCATTTTTAAAGGAAAATACTTGGGAATCGAAAACTAATTAATAATTGGACTAATCGATAATTGGACTAATCGATAATTGGATTAATTGATAATTGGACTAATTGATAATTGGACTAATTGATAATTGGACTAATTGACATTTGGGGGGTTAAAATCAATGTCCATAGAAAAAATTCCGGGTTACACATATGGAAAGACAGAAAGTATGTCTCCTCTTAACCTGGAGGATCTGAAACTATTAAAAGATTCTGTGATGTTTACAGAAGAGGATGAAAAGTACCTCAAGAAAGCAGGAGAAGTGCTGGAAGATCAGGTCGAGGAGATCCTTGACACTTGGTATGGGTTTGTGGGGTCACATCCACATCTACTCTATTATTTCACCAGTCCAGACGGGACTCCCAACGAAGAATATCTTGCTGCGGTCAGAAAACGCTTTTCCAAGTGGATTCTTGATACCTGCAACCGCAACTACGACCAGGCCTGGCTGGATTATCAATATGAGATAGGTCTGCGGCATCACCGGACCAAGAAGAACCGGACTGACAATGTAGAATCTGTTCCAAACATAAACTATCGCTATCTTGTCGCTTTTATTTACCCGATAACAGCAACAATTAAACCTTTTCTTGCAAGGAAAGGACACACTTCCGAGGAAGTGGAAAAAATGCATCAGGCCTGGTTTAAAGCAACAGTACTGCAGGTGGCTTTATGGAGTTACCCCTATGTAAAACAAGGGGATTTCTGAGAGACTGCAAAGCTCAGAAATTTTATTTATTGCAACCCTGCTTCGAAACTGTTTTCAAAAAATAAAAGGAATCCCTTATTAAATTAAGGCTATTTTTTCTTTTCTTTATCTATTCCTTTCTATCTGTTCCTTTCTATCTGTTCCTTTCTATCTATTCCTTTCTTTATCTGTAACCATATACTTACCGCTATCTGAAAACCTGTATTATCTCAAAAACCTTGAGACAAATTATCTCAGAAACTTTGAGACAAAAGGAGAAGTGTCACCCCTGCGCAGGAAATGTCCGGAAGGTCCTTCTCCAAGGAATTCGGAGAACCATGACTCATGCTCGATTTCTTCGTTAAGGATCGCCTGAGACAGGTCATAGGTACGGTGGTCTTTACCGGCAGTTAAGTTGCAGATTTCGGTATATCCGCGTACTGCGCACCTTTCTGCGTTAACAAGCACTTGCAGCATTGCTCGTATGTCTGTCGGATCTTCCGGGAGATATGCCGGTGAGCAAGCGGAAATATTGTGGAAGTCATTCATGTTTCTGGGAAGTTTTCCACCCAGTTCGTAGATC
This sequence comes from Methanosarcina barkeri str. Wiesmoor, assembly GCF_000969985.1. Taxonomy (GTDB): domain Archaea; phylum Halobacteriota; class Methanosarcinia; order Methanosarcinales; family Methanosarcinaceae; genus Methanosarcina; species Methanosarcina barkeri_B. The sequence goes on from NZ_CP009526.1 coordinate 2,280,432, forward strand.
CTGGGTACAAGAGCTTCAAAGTGGTTACGGTCTTCGACCCGGGCTGTTTCGGCAATCTCTTTTATTCCTTCCCCTTCCAGGCCAATTAAATTAAACCTCAGTATGGTATAGTAGTAGTAAGTTGTGAGTTCGGCAGAAGCATTTTTGATCAAAAGTTCTAGTAGCTTTTCAATGTCAACTCCAGCCTTCTCTACAACTTCTCTTGCCACTTTTGCCACAGTAATCACTCCTGTTGTAGTTATTGATTTTGATCTAGTATTATTTTATTATTATGTTTTTATTAAATTACTTATATATTATGATTGGCCTTATATATCCATTTTGAAACAATCCTACATCTATAATCTTAAAAATAAAAAAAGTAAGCACCTTATTCTGTATTTTCTCTTCGAGTCTTCAGAAGATGAAGATCAAAAAATATGTCACAGGCCTGAGAAAAATCAGAAACCTCCATGAGAAGCTAATCACCCGAAAATTGTTTGAAAAAAATTATTAGCCAAAAGCCACATCAAGAACCATCATTACCGAAAAGCCTATCATTGTGCCTATTGTTGCAAGAGGAGCATTTCCTCCACGCTGGGACTCAGGAATAATTTCTTCGACTACAACAAAGATCATGGCGCCTGCAGCAAAGGCTAGAGCATACGGCAGGATAGGTTGTATGAGAATAACCGCTGCGGCCCCGATCACACTTGAAATAGGTTCAACTATTGCGGAAGATTGGCCGTAATTGAAGCTTTTAAAGCAAGACATGCCCTCACGCCGAAGGGGAACGGAAACCACAAGTCCTTCTGGTAAATTCTGAATTCCTATTCCTACAGCAAGGGAAACTGCTGCGGGAAGATTATACGTGTATCCCGAAGCTGCAGCTCCAAAGGCAACCCCGACAGCAAGTCCTTCCGGAATATTGTGTAGTGTTACAGCAAGAACCAAAAGAGTGTTTCGTCTCCATGAAGTTTTTAAACCTTCGGCAGCTTCCGTCCCAGATCCAAATTGAAGATGGGGAAGTATTTTGTCTATTCCTCTGAGAAAAAGTCCCCCCAGAAGAAAACCTATAACTGCAGGAAACCATGCTGGAATACTTTCTCCTTCAGACATTTCAATAGCTGGAGCGAGCAGAGACCAATAGCTAGCAGCTACCATCACACCAGCCGTAAAACCTAGCATCAAATCAAGTATGCGCCTACTGACCTCTCGGGTAAGAAATACAGATGCTGCTCCTAATGCAGTCATTCCCCATGTAAAAATTCCTGCAAGTAGCGCCTGTTCCAGCGGAGATAACTGCTGGAAGAAATGGATAATATCCCAAACCACCCCCTTATGTTTATTCAGGATATTTGATTTCCCAAAACACTCACAACTACTTTTTTGAATAGAGACACTTCAAAACCTGCATTATAAAACCTGCATTATAATCCTGAAAAGCATGAAACCCAGGAACTAAAATCAAATCGAACTACCATTCTGAAAGTAAATTAAGATCTGCACATGAATATGTTACGTGGATATTATATAAGAATAGAAAATAGAATTCAGAATCTGAGATTCTATTGTTAGAAGATACATTTTTATTGAGAAAATACTCAGATGCTCATTTTGTTCTTTATTTCTCTTAACCTTTCTTTCCCAATCTCAACAATTTCCATCAGTTCCTGATACTCACTCAAAGAAATTAAGTTTCCTGGACAGAGAGTGTGTATGCTATTTCCACCAGAATACAGAAGAACACCATTCCAGGCTGCAAAGTGAGGTCCTGAAAGGTACTCACAGGGCAGCTCCCACCTTGAGTCCACATTTTCAAAACCTTCAAAGCGGTAAAAAGTAGTGCTGTTTTTCAAGACTTTTGTAAATTTTAAAAGTATATCAACCATGCTTTCATCCAATCTGCGGCCAAATAAGTTATGAAAATGAAAAATAAAATAATTTTACCTTTTTTAAAAATTTTAAGCACTTTTATAGGGATTTAATAACTTTTATGGAAATTTAAGGACTTTTATGGAGATTTTAAGGAGATTTTAAGGAGATTTTAAGGAGATTTTAAGGAGATTTTAAGGGGCTTTTAAGGAAAATTTAACAAAGTTTTTAAAGATTTCCTGAGGAAATTAGTTAGCCCCTTGCCAGGGAAAGCATTTAAAGCATGAGTTCAGTCACTTTTTCCCCTTTTGCGCTGGTAACGGTTGCGGATATATCCTTGAATTTAGGTACCCCTGTACCTCCGGTTTCATCCGAAACCAGCGTATTTGACCAGGGGCTTTTGGGCATATATGCGATGCCTTTGTGAGGAGTTTCGTATCCGGATTCCTCAGCTTTTACCACAACTCTTCCAAAGGAATTTTTTAAAATTACTGTATCGCCTTTTTTCAGGTCCAACTGCTTGAGATCTGCATGGTCCAGCTTTATTATCGCAGATAGGTCTTTGTATTCTTCCCCAAAGCGGTTTTCGAGCATAGCCTTATCCTGAAAGATGTCCCTGTAAGTTATGACTTTGACTTTTATTTCTGGAGCTGCAAGAAAAGATCCGAAATCCATCAGAGTGCCTCCATTATTTTCTTGAGAATTACGTCCTCAGACGGGTGATTTGTCTCAATAACAGGCTCAAAGCTCACTTTAACTCTATCCATGCGTATGGAACTTCCCCCTGCCTCTACCCCGTTTATTGCGGTATTGATGTAGACCTTTGAGTGCTTTGAAGTCAGGGTTTCACAATGATCCATCGAGATAACAGGAATCTCCAGCATGTTCTTTGCAATAGATCCGGGAAGGAATAAAAGCGGATCCGAACCTATTATAAGAGCTGCATCCACAGTTTTTGCTTTAAGAGACTCAACAACTGAGTACTCGGGCCCATGCTTTGCAGTCCCGTTTTCGAACTTTACACTATTCACATATCCAGTTTCTGCAAAGAGGTTTTCGTTAAAGCCCATTGTATTAGAGCTGCTTACCATTGGTATGAGGTGGAAATTTGCTTTCTCATTCAGGATTTTCATAAGCTTGAAAAGAGGTTCAAGGTTTTCAAGCGAGTAGATGAGCCCGCGTCCTACAAAGATTACGCCGAACTTTGCTCCTTTAAGGATGTTTGCCAGCTCAAGTATTTTTTTAGGCGGGTAATTATAGGAGGTTTTGGGAAGCTTTCCCGAAAGCCCTGCAATCATGGCATCGATAAATTCTGCATCTCCTTTTGGAGGAATCTGGTAAAAATAATTCCCGCAGATCTTTGCGGTATGGGACTTTCGAACATCGATTGCTATGGCTGTCCTTTCTTCTTCCCAGCCTCTCTGCTTTTCGGTTCCTCTGGGGAAGTAGGAATGCTTCGAAAGAAGGCGAGGATGAGAGTCCGATGGATCTGTTCCCCAGTATATGATAACATCAGCTTTATTCCTTACATCGTCAAGAGTACAGCTCTTGAGCTTATCCTGAATGAGAGCCTCAGCTAGAGGACCCAGGCAGAACGAGGAGGTATCATCAAGAGTGGCGTTGATTTTCTTTGCAAGCTCAATTGCTATTTTTTGGGTTTCACTGGTAGAAGTCCCAAGCCCGAAGATCAAAGAATTTCTGGCATTTTTAAGGATTGATGCAGCCTCACTGATAGCAGTAGCTTCATCTACAGGCTTATTATCAACCAGAAAATCTGCTTCGCCCTTTCTTGCTTCTTTCATATGGGCGACTCCTACTCTGCAGGCTGTATAAACTTTATTCACACTGTTATTTTCGGACTCAACCTCAATATCGTCACAGAGGAGGCCGCAGCCTGTGCATACATGATAGTTTTTCTCCATATCCGCTTCCTCACACAAACTCGATTGCCTCTACAGGGCAGGTTACTATACAGCCATTACATAGAATTTTGTTCTTTCCGAAACGGCGGCATTCCCCTAAGTTCTGGGCTTTTACAATGCCGTCTTCTACGGCCAGGACCAGCTTATTAGGATTCGTGGGGGCCTTTCCCGAGCCTATTCCGTGTGGATCATTAGCTACATTAGGAGGACAGGCAACCACACAGTTTCCACAACCAAAACATAAGTCTTCATGCACTATAAGCCCGGTTTCAGTTGCGCTTTCGGCAGGTTTGAAAAGTTCACTTATCTTTTCATAGTTTTCTTTATACTTTGGTTCATCTTTAAGAGGCGGGCAATCCTCGGGTGTGAGCTCGTGGGCCATGAGAGATACTGCAAACGCCATACAAGAGGTTTTTCCGCACTTTTTGCAGTTAGTCTTTGGAAGCATCTGATAGAGTTCCATTGCATTTGTCATTACAGGTCACCCTTGAGTCAAATTTTTTATGTCAGTTTTTCATTGAAGAGTATGAAGGTTAAGAAGTATAATTAAAAAGCAAGATTAAATGTGTCACATTAAGCATGTCACTGAAAACGTATATTATATAACCTTTAATTAAATATATCTAAGTAATCTTCCTTAAACCCTCGCTTTTTTGTTTTCAGCGTTACTTTTAAATTGCAGTAAGGATTTATTATAAATATTTATAAACTGTTTTCATCCAAGCTTTTTGTAAAAAGAGTATGTAAACTGCTTCATCGATTTATCACGCCGTCACGACATTTTATCACGTTGTGTAGGCCATTGGTCAAACTTTCTTCCGGAAAGATTGCGATCAAATTTTTTTCAAGAGGGTTGTAGTCAAACCTTTTTTAAGAAGGGATGTTATCACATCGTTGCTAAGGATTTTCGATAAAACCTTTTCTCAAAAGGTTTTCGCTCAAGCCTTTTTTTAAAAGGCTTGGAGCAAACCTTAAGACTTTGATGTCCTCAGGTACGCAGTCTTTTGTTTCCGGGTCCTTCAGGTCAGGAGATCTTACAATTTAACTTTCCTGACCTTCGGAATAGACCAATAAAGCCTCTTTGCAGGCAAACCGAATCCGCCGAACTCAATTAATTCGCTTTGAAGAAAAGTTCGCAGTGGCAGTTTCCGTCCCTTTCGACTTCTTCTTTATGATAGATGCAGGGACATACAATCTTTCTATCTTCTTTTTCATCTCCGGTAACTATTCTGCAGGGACAGTAACGCCTTCCGAATTTCTCAAGCTTAACTGTAAGTCCATCAAGCACATAGTCAAGAGCTTCTTTATCCGGGTTAAGCCTGTACCCTGCTTTTTCTGCATATTTCTGAGTCCATTCATACATTTTCTGTTTTAGTTCATTATGATCAGTCATACAAAGAGCTCCTTTGCTTTAAATTGAAGAAATCCTGAACCTTGATGAGAAGAATATGTAGTCATGTGTGAATCATGTGTGGATAATATGTGAAGCTATGTGAGCTGTTTATAAAATGGAAATATTATAAGTATACTAGAATAAAGTCTGCTGAAGACTTTCAAGTTTTATGAAACACTTGTGAGAATAACCTGAGTATTTAGCGTCACCTTCATCTGTAAAGTCATTAATACCTATTTTTGTTTAAGGCTATTTATAGAAATACCTTGTCCTGCAGGAATTAAATGATTCAGCGCAGTATAGCCAGTTTTATCTCACTCACGTCCATGTAATCAATTTTACCTCACTCACGCTCATACAACCAGTTTTTATCACTCATGTCCATATAATCAATTTTATATCACTAGCGTCCAATAAAACCGATTTCATCCCACTAGCGCCCCTATAACCAATTTACCATTATGGCTTTTCTTGAGTTGTCCAGTTGAAACTGGTCTATCGATTACGCATTAAGTTCTCAAACTATAAATTAATTGGTAAAACTCCAGTGATAAGACAGGCTTATTGATGTTAAAGTTTTGTCTACTGCTTTACTGACCTTCCATAGCCTCTTTACTTTTCACTTCTGCAAATGAAAGTGCGAAGTTTTGCCTTAGTATCAACAATGATCACTTCATCATGGTTCAACTTCAACTTCTCGATAAACTCTTTTACCAGCATTTCCATTGAACAAGCGCATCCTTCACTCACTTCGTGGATCTTCCCTATAGCAATTAGCTTTATTTTTCCGTTCTTCAAAAGAAATACCGCAGGAATATCGGCAAAACCAATTTCGTCTTCAAAGAAAGAGACTGAATCCCAGCTAGGCGCTGCTTGCATGATTTTCTCAAGAACAGCACTTTTGCCACTGAAGTATTCTATGAAATAGAGAGGAATCTCGACTTCCAGTTGCCAGTGAAGGCCGAAGTTCGATTCATCGGTATCGATGACAATGACAGAGTTACCATTTTCTACAAGATTTTTTGCAAAGAGAGCTGCAATGATACTCTTACCACTTCCTCCTTTTCAACATATAGCGAGTTTGTATACCATCCATATTACTCATCATATTTTGTTCTCCAATATCTCAATAACTTCTGTTTTCACAGCAGTAGAACATATACTTTTGACTTATCTACTAATATCTCTCAATTTTTTTGTCAATCCACGAACTGTCAAGAGAACATTCTCACATTGTGGAGCCATTTCGATCTGTTTAGTGGATAGTTCGAACTTAACTATTCTTAATATCCATATTTTTTGCATCCGCATCGTCTGAATACAAATATTCATAATTATTATACTTGGTATTCAGACTGTTTGAATACTAACTAATTATTCGCAAACTCTATTTAAACCTTATGATTTTAAATCTATATTCTAACCTTAACTCTGCCACAAATAGGAAATAAATTTTTTCAATAACAATGCTCTTGAACATGTTTCACTAAAAATTATCAGATATAGTCTATAATTTTTTAGAATTTTTCACACGAATTTAAAGATAACAGAATTTAAAGATAACAAATTGATGTTTGAGCCTATAGTTATCGAAGTTAAAAATAAGCAAAAATGCAAAAATTACTCATACTTATTGTTTCAGACAAAATTTTCGACATCTAAAGGGCAGATAACATTAAATGTATGAAAAATTTCTGGTGAAATTGAAAGTGGTTCTTCGTTGTTTTGGTGGATAGCCTCATAATGTACTCATAAAAACCAATACGGTCTTGGATTGAAAATTATCTTATCCATAGAGGATGGATAAGAGCTTTGAAAGCAATAGAGACTGAAAAATGTGAAACGCTGTTAAAAAACGATATCTAAAGACACAATTTTTGAATTGGTTTATTCCCTACGTGAGTGATAGTTAAGGTTGCACCCTAATTTTGACAGTCAAATAAAAATAAGTGATCTTTACCTTGTGTTATTCGATACAATGTACACCACAAAATAAAGAGCTTTTCCTAGAAATCCTAACAAAAATATATATCTTTCTATTAGATCACTGCTTGCTGTTCGATGTTACTATGAAAAACTTCATTTCTGTGATATTTTTAGCAAACATAAAGAAAAGGTCTTGATATCAATAGTTTACTAATCAGATTATTGAGCTACAAGCTGACTGAGAATTTTAGCCTACTTTCGGCATGTCGACATTTCATTCTCTATAATTATTAGTGAGCTTGAAGAGCTTATAGTGAAGAAGAAGCTATAGAACCCCTAGGATTCTATTGAGAAAATATTCGATTCGTTGAAATATGAAATTAGCATTAAGCCGTTAAGAGTTTGGTCAGACGATAGCATTTATGGAACTATGATCCTTGGGTAAAGGATTGATTAACTAATTTTCACTAAAAAAGAATTGATTAACTAATTTTCACTAAAAGAGGACTATTTTGAAAGCAATGATCTGGGCACATAAGAGCTTCAGATAAGAGCGCTTAAAATGTTTTACTTTGCAGATAATATAGATAAGTTAATATCTGTAAAAAATAATAAAATTTATCAAGGTAGAAATGGAAATTTTTTAATTTTATCTTATTAAAATCCTCTTAGGGTTTTCCGAAAGGTCAACAACGGCATATTAAGTTAGAATCGGTCTATAATAGTGAGTGTCCACTCCAGTTCTGGATATACTAGTTATAAAAGTCAGTGATCACAACACTTTTCGAATAGGTTCTAAGTTAAACAGGTTTAGGAAGGATATTTAATGAAAAATTTTAAAGATCTTATGACAATATTTATTCTTACTCTTTTTTCTCTTGCGTTAATTAGCCCTGCAGCTTTGGCTGCAAATATCATAATTGACAAAGAAGCTGGATCAGCTGATCCAGGTTTTTTTCATACACCTAATTATGCAAACGACGCAACTTGTATTCAAGCGGCACTGGATTACTCAAAAAGCGGGGATACAATAACTATCTGCAAAGGGGACTATTATATCACAAAAGGAGTATATCAAAAAAATAAAAATCTGAATATAATAGGTGAAGGAAAAGTAACTCTTCACATTCAAACTTCTGATAAAGTATATAACGATATTTATTTTGGGGGGTCACAGATCATAAGCGGAACCCTGAGTGCTGATGTTAAGAAGGGCTCGTCTCAGGTGGTTTTAACTGACGCTTCCAAGGTTCGCAAGAATGACTTGATTAAGATCTGGAAAAATGTTCCGTGGTGTCCTTTAAATTATCCTGATAATTATCCTGATCAAATGACAGGAGAAATTTATGCTGTTAAAAGTGTGAATGGAAATGTTGTTACTTTAAATCAACCGCTTCTTAGAGATTACAAATTATCCGAGACTGTAAAGTTCGAGGTGTACAGACCTGTTCAAATGCATATAAAGAATATAAGGCTGGAAGATACAGGCGCGTCGATGTCTCATCATGGACTGGTTATGCAATATTGCAAGGACAGCTCTATCACTAACTCCTGGTTCAATGAATGTGGTTTCGGTGCTATTTGTCTGTACTCCTGTTTTAATGTGAGTGTTAATAATAATGAGATTTACAATTCACTTCTTCCAGGGAGTGGATACGGTGTAAACGTAGCTAGTGGTACGGCTTTTGCCAATATAGAACATAATCACATAGAGAATTGCAGGCATGCTATAACAGGCAATTCAGCTGAACTCAAGTCTTTAAGTCGAGACGTTTTTATTGCCGATAACACTCTGATAGGGGCAAATATCACCGGTTCTAATGTTGTTGATGCTCACGCTGATACTATTGATTTTGTAGTAACTAGAAACAAAATATACCCGCAAGTAACAGAGGAAACCCTATACTATTGTACATTTTTAGAATACAGGTCACCGCAAGAGCTTCCATTCTATTTTGCATTTTCAGATGGTACACAACAGTCTACTTTCTCCAACAATGAAGTTTTTGGCGGATATGGAGGGATATTTTCACGCGGCGCTGTAGGTGACGGAGTACATGTTTACGAAAATAACACGTTTAACGATATGTTGGGTAATATGTATGAAGGAGGAAATGGAACCGATGGGACGCTTATAATCAGGAATAACACTCAAAACGGTGGGACGCGTGGAGTTATTTTCCCATTCTATGGAGGTTTCAAGAATATAATAATAAGTAAGAATACTTTTAGCAATCTATCTCATCAGGGAGTATATCAGAAGTTTCTAATAAACGGGATAAACCTGGATATTTCTAAAAATACTTTTGAAAATCTGGGCCGGGAAGGAATATATATCGATGGGAATTCCTTGAAAAATGGTGCTGTGAAAATACAAAATAATATCTTAACAGATGTGAATACCTCAAATTCCTCTTCCGGAATCACAGTCAAAAATGTTAAAAATCCCGACATTAGCGGAAACAAAATATTCCAAAATCCGATAGTTCCTGTTGCTGCTTTTTTTGGCTCTCCAAATTCAGGAAAAGCCCCACTGAAGGTACAGTTTTATGACAAAAGTACTGGCTCTCCAACTTTCTGGTTCTGGAAATTTGGAGATGGATCTAAGTCATACCTCCAGAATCCGGTTCATAAGTATTCAAAAGCAGGAACATATACTGTTAGCTTAACGGTAAAGAATGCTAAAGGCAAGAACACGGTAACAAAAACAAATTATATAAAAGTGATAACAAAATCCGTTGCTGCATTTTCTGCAACTCCAAGTTCTGGGAAAGCACCATTAAACGTTAAATTTACTGACAAAAGTACAGGATCACCAACCAAATGGAAATGGGACTTTGGAGACGGATCAAAGTCATTTCACCAGAATCCAACTCACAAGTATTCAAAGGCAGGGGTATATACGGTTAGCTTAACAGTAAAGAATGCTAAAGGCAGTAATACGGTAACAAAAACCGGATATATAACTGTGGCAGCAAAACCCGTTGCTGCATTCTCTGCATCTCCTTCCTCTGGAAAAGCACCATTAAAGGTTAAATTTACTGACAAAAGTACAGGGACACCTGCTAAATGGATATGGGACTTTGGAGACGGGTCAAAGTCATTCCACCAGAATCCGGTTCACAAGTATTCAAAGAAAGGAACATATTCCGTTAGCTTAACGGTAAATAATGCTGTAGGACGTAACGCGGTAACAAAAACAAAATATATTAAAGTTGTATAAAAGTTGTAACAAAACCCGTTGCTAAATTCTCTATAACTCTAACTTCTGGAAAATCGCCAACAACTGTAGTATTTACTGACAAAATTGTCAATAGTCTAACTTCATGGAAATAGAGCTTTGGAGACGGAACTTATTCAACAGCCAAAAACCCTGTACATAAATACAGTAAAGCAGGAAAATATACTGTTAGTTTAACGGTGAAAAATGCAGAAGGCAGTAATACTAAAAATATTTCTGGATATATTGTAGTAAATAAATAAATAAATAAATAAATAAATAAATAAATAAATAAATAAATAAATAAATAAATAAACATAGTAAACTCACGAATTAGTTGATGTCTTGCTATATTCCTCAAAATTCCTTTTTTAAGAATATTTTCGGAGTGGTCAATTTAGAAAATTTAGATATGCTTGTCCTGTAGCTTGTAGGCATTCTTGTTCCTCAATTGGACAAATAGTAAATTATGGGGGATTAGAAGTTCCTTTTTAAAGTTGTAAAGAATTGGGAAAAAGCAGGTAAATTTAGCTTCGTGTGGACACTTAGAAAAAGTTATTAATGTTTCCGTCTATTGTAATTATATAAGGTGTATTGAAAATGTGGTTACAAACCTTTTTCAAAGCTTTGGGGGAGGAATATAGAAGAGAGTTTATGAGCAGTTCTTTTACTGATGATAATTTTAAGTTAGCTATAGAAAAGCATGGGTCAGATGTAATTAATTTTCTAAGATCTCGTTTCGATGTGTTTGATATAATTGTTCTAGTTTTCTTCTTGGGTTTTCTATTGGGAGTATTATCTTGAATAACGATTATTTGTCATCGGTTAACCAATTTTATGTAAAATCTCGTTTTTTCCAATCAACAAAGAAACTTTAAAAATTTTTTGCTTGACATCCCAAAAATCAACTTCCTCCACCCTAAAAAAATTCCCTAAAAAAATTCAGAATAAAAAGCTGAGAAACTTTCAAATATCTACACTTACATATTATTTTTTTACAGTCAGACTGGGTTTATAGCATAATTTCTGTTTTCAGGGGGGTGTACTTTTGATTGATGCTGATATTTCACATACAATCGCCAAGCTAGCCAAGCTAGCCGTAGTTCTTGTTGTTTTGTATGGGGCTGCTCACAGGCTCAGGTTCAATTTTACTACTCCGGCAATAATAATTATTGCTCTCTGTGGGGCAGGGGCTGTTATTGTGGATTTTGATGGAGACGGATTAAATACTCCAAGTGAAATTCAGCATGATACCAATATATTCGCATCTGATTCGGATTCTGACGGAATTTCGGATGGATATGAGATCAACACACTTCATACTGATCCTGCAAACGGTGATACTGATTCCGATAAAATCTCGGACTTTGACGAAGTAAACAAGTATAAAACCAATCCGTTGAGTGAAAATTCTGACGGAGACTTATACGGAGATTATCAGGAGATCTTTGAGTTTGGTACAGACCCCAACTCCAGGACAGTATCAAAGCTAATTGTCAAAACTTCTCCTGTAAGTGGCGATATATTCATAGACGGAGAATTTCAGGGTAATGGGCAGATATCAACAGAGTTGAAGCCTGGCAAATACAAAGTGCAATACGGTAATGTAAATAATCATCATTCTCCTCAGTCCCAGTTAGTGACCTTAAAATTTGGACAACAAATGAACATCGTTGGGGATTATGAGTCCTATTCCCCTTCAAAACTGGTGATTTCAAGTACAGTCTCCGATATGTCTGGTGTGAGTCCGGCAGTATATAGTTATTATGTGAATAGCAAAAAGCAGCTTTTCCAGGTGACTATTGCTAACAACGGAGAGTCATCTGCAGAAAATGTTATTCTGTCTACCCGTATTGAAGGCGGGGATTGGGTCTCAGAGTCCATCAATGAGATCTCTCCGAATAAAGTGTCGAAAATAGGGGTAACCTCAAACATACCCGAAAAGGTATTTGAAAAGGCTGGCAAAGAATCAACGAAAAACCTGTACTTGAAACTCGAATACAGTTCATCAGGAACAAAACAGCCTGTTGTGGAAAGCACCGTTTCCCTCAAAGTCTATGGTAAAAATGCGCTTCCGTTAGTAGATACTTCCAGGTTGGCATCTGCAGATGCAGGTATCTCGTTAAAATCATTTTATTCATATTATATAGATCCTCATGACTCAAATGTGAGATGTATTGCTGCAAATGCGACAATGGGTATCGATGACGATCTGGAAAAAGCCAAACTAATTTTTGATGCACTTGGCCAATACGGAGTGTATTACGTCTCCGATCCAAATGACCCGTTGGGGACAGGTATTGATTATATCCAGACCCCGTCCGAAACTTTGTCCCTTAAAGGGGGAGATTGCGACGATCTGGCTGTACTTTATGCGTCTGCACTTGAGTCTGTAGGTGTGGATACGGCACTTATCCATATCCCTGGTCATGTGTTTGTTGCATTTAAGGTGGAAGGAAGCTGGAATTTGATTGAAACAACGATGATTAAAGCCCCGGAGATTACTGACGGCCATGAAATTTCATATTTCGATCAGGCGACGTCCTCTGGATATGATACGTATACAGAAAATGCAAGTTCAGCACTGATCGTGATGACTGAAGAAGCTTGGGAACAGGGAATTACGTCGTGAAGGTTTCCAGAAGATTATCATGAAGAGGTAGGAGAGGCCATGAAAAGGAAGTAAAAGGAGGGGACATAAGCATGTGTGAAGGAGATAGTAGGAGTGAGGGGGGAAGCTGTTGTCGGAGTTATGGTGGGATTTTGTGAGATTCATATCTAAGGCGTGGATTCAAGCTCAGTTTATAAAAATAGTCATTAACTTGAATCCGCGTTAGGTCAAAGCTCAAATTCACTTTTCCACAGTTTCCATTTCGATTTTTAAGTCCTGTCCCAATTCTACTTTTGTAAAGCTATAGCTTTTGGGAAATTCCATGAAAAAGGATGGTGTTGAATCTAGAGCAGTAGTTCCGTTCTCAAGCTCGAACTCAAGGACATGCTCATCTGTACTCCTTTTTTCATTAATGAAATGAAGATGATATCCTGGAACATTGATGCCGGTTACGTAGTCCGATGTCCTGAAACCCACCAGTGTGCAGCTTACATTTTCAAATTCGAAAACAGTCTGATTTGCGACGCCATTCGCAAGTTTACGATACGGCAGCTCCTGCTTTGGCACGCTTTGTACCTTCAGGTACGAAAAGTTTCCTTTAATCTTAAACAGCATAAACGAAGTTTTCCGGGGGCAGGTTCAGGTACAGATACTGTTCAAGTTCTGTCAGGTTCATTGGCTTTTCAAACCTATGGATTTCGTCAGTTTCAAAATAGGTAACCGTGGCAAATGGAGTGGTCATATTTTCAGAAACAGGATATGTAATCCCATCACTTTTCACCTGGTAATAATTCCCATCAAGAGCCAGCATTTCTTCATCAAGATTATCAAGTGTTCCAATTCCGAAATCTCCATGAGTTTCAAGTGCTCCAATAGAAAAGTTTCCTTCATAAACGCCCTGGAGCAAAGCATCAATTGGTGGATACTCAATGAAAGAAGCCGCACAAAATTATGACGGAACTCATGCTCTTGAGTCCTATATTGTGTCTGACTTATGGTTTTACAAAAAAATCAGCACACTAAAATCAACACACTATTTTTTGTTATTAGGGACAAATTACGGTTTTTTGGTATATATGAATGACAATGAGTGACAGATCATCTATTGCTGTTACTTATTGCTGTTACTTATTGTTGTTACTTCTATATCTTTTGGTACTTGATTACCTCTAATCGGAGGATTATCGGGATGTAGTGACTAGAATTTCTAATTATAGTTTCCTCAAAAATATTATTTGATTAAAATTATATATATCTTATATATATTATGGGGGTATTTAAATAACAGTATATTCGGTCCAAATAATTGCTAGGACCCTTAAAGAGTTAAGGGCGCTGGAGAAATTTGATCTTGATTTAAAATATCGTGCTGCACAACAGTTGGCGACTGATCGCTTAATGGTTCCTGGTATCTTGACGGATGAGCAGATTCAGCAGGTTGAAACGGCAGGTTACAATGTAGAAGCCGTTTCCGACCTATCACAAGTAGCTGTGGAACGAGCACAGGAGATTTCACGGGTCAATCGCTTTGCTGAAGCGCGTGGTCTCTCAGCATTCGAAGAGCGTGCGGTAATGGGGTATATGACTGCAGAAGAGATTGAGTCTGCACTTATCAACCTCCAGATCTTGCATCCAGACCTCGTGACCCTGATTGAACTTCCAAACCATACCTGGGAAAATCGGATATCTCATGCTGTTCGTGTACGTGCCGGGGAGAACGAGAACCGGATTGGTGTATTATTTACCGGTAGTATGCATGCAAGGGAGTGGGGAGGTTCGGATATCTGCATGTCTTTCCTCGTCAACTTCATCAATGCCTACCGTGCCAATAAAGGGGTGACCTTTGGTGGAAAGAGTTTCACTGCAGCTCAGATCTGCACAATTCTTGAAAACATCGATCTCTTTGTATTCCCTGATGTAAACCCGGATGGTAAGAACTACAGCCAGACTAACGATCCAATTTCTAATGAGCAGGGATTCTGGTGGCGCAAAAACCGCAACCCAAATACCTCTGTAGATCCTTCAAATCCTGGCGTGGACCTAAATCGGAATTTTGATTTTCTGTGGGATAGCGGGATTGGAACATCTTCCGCACCATCCAGTCCCATATATAAAGGAGTAAGTCCGTTTTCCGAGCCAGAGACTCGCAATGTTCGCCATTTGTTCGACACCTATCAGAACATTGGTTACTTCGTGGATATACACAGCTACAGCGAACTTATATTGTATAGCTGGGGAGATGACGAGAACCAGACGACAGATCCCGAACAGAACTTCATGAATTCTGTATATGATGGGAAGCGTGGGACTCTAGATGACACACTTTATAAAGAGTTCATCTCCCCCCAGGATCAGGACAAACTTGTAAGCCTTGCTAACAGTATGAACGAATCACTGGCTACTGTCCGTGGAAATCACTACAAAGTTCAACAGGCTGTGGGGCTTTATCCGACATCAGCAACATCAGATGACTATGCATTTAGCCGTCATATAGTGAATAACTTGAACAATAAAGTATACGGTTACACAATCGAGTTTGGGAATATGTTTGTTCAGTCTTTTAGCGAGATGAGAAACATCATCAAAGATGTCTGCGCTGCAATGGGTGAACTCTGTTGGGCCATAAGCAATGACGTTGAAATGCAAAAGAAGACAGTTGAAAAGGGTGCTATGATAGGGGCACGATAACAAATCATAAAATAACATATATAGCCATAAAAACCGAGTTTATTTTATAGAAGCTCGTAATCTAAAGAGTGTCTACACTCCGCTAATTGACCCTTAATCAATGTCTCTGAGTTACTCTGGAAGATAAGTCTTTTTTCTCCCTTTGTATTTAAGCAAGGGAGAATAAATTTTCACTCGGAGCTAGTAGACAAACAGATGATAACTAAGATTGTAATACCACATCTTTCTCTATATGAGATAGGTATGAAGCTTAAGGTGATCATAAGACAAGCATGAATATTGCTTATTAGCAGTAATATCGTCATCGGGATAATCACCGTTGAGTGGTGGACTGAATTTTATGGGTAATTATATTGTGAGAATTCGTACCAGCACATGGGATCTGCTTCGTGATCTTCAACGATTGCACGACCTTGACGTCTTTGGCAAAACTGCAAAGAAGCTTGATGAACATTTATTTGAGATCGAGGGGCTATTATCTGAAGAGCAGATTGAAAATCTTTCCAAGAAAAAATACCAGATAGAGGTTATTGCTGATGCTGAAGAAATAGCAAAAGAGCGCTTGAAGGATGTGCAACGTGATCATCAAAATGATTAACCGTTGAAAATTTCATACTGGTCAAGCTATTATGATCGCGAGACCAACTTTGATAAAAACCTAAATAAAAACAAAATGAGACGAGGAAGATCTCAAAATGATTTACCTTCCTTCTCAGTTAAGGTCATCTCTCCCGCTTCATCACCATTCTCCTATTCTGTTAGTAGCATTTGTCTCCAGCTGGGATAGCTGCTCATGGGATAGCTGTTCATATTTGTTTTCCTTGAGATCGGCTCCCACCTTAGCAAGCAGCTCCTTACGACTTAACTTATTCTCGCTTTTGATAATGTTCTGGCACAGGTAGTAAGTAAAAACTCCGTGCTAGTTCCCATCTACAGGTATCTGCACTGGTTTGAAACGATACGCAGCCCAAAGTAATAGTGTGCTCATTCCTTTCTCTATCAGTGATACGGCCATACTTCTGAATGAGCGTACCTTTACCTTTTCGAAAGACTCCATGGAAGGTGACGATAATAGTCTGGGCTTGCGACTCAGCAAGAGATCTATCCCTTTTATATTTGTCCCGGGGCGGCAAGTATCAAAGAAACACTTCAGAGACGCAGTCTCAGGTAGCTGGATGAAAAGATCATATCGTTCATAGTTATGATTTGATCAGGATTCCATACAAGTTTTTAGAAACTTTTCTTAGAAACTATATCTTCCTTTATATCTCCCTTTGGGGTCAGAAGTCGGGTAAAATGCTTCATCTGCGAGATCTGGATCATTTTGTGTAGATCAGAGACTTTAAGGTCAGAATAAGTTTTTTAATTTTCTTTTTCGTTGAAAAATTTTCTTCTTTGTCAGAAACTTTTACTGTTCTATGCAGGAGCAACCGGATGAAAAATATCTAGATCTTTTATCTTATTTTTGAAAATCAGCCATCTGAGTTCCTTAAATATAAATAACGCGCAATTTAACATTAAATATCAGAAATTCCATAATAAACCCAGGTGAAATCAGTATATTGATCAGGATTTATGATGAAAGCTTATGATAAAAGCAGGCGGTTTTTTTTTCTATATGAAAAAACGCTGTATTGTCGGTGCTGTTATTTTACTCAAAGAGTTGCCTTACATGGTCACGGTTTCTCACCTATTCAAGGGGGAAGGAGACTCTCTGATAGTTGATGGAATGAGACTTACTGTTACGAGGATTTTAAAAAATTATGATTTAGCCCTGATAAAGCTTCCTTCCGAATGTATTGTTGAAATTACCGATCTTGGCAGTGCAGCTGAACTGGAGGAAGCTTTTCTTGTCAATGATATCCATGTTATCCGGTGCAGGGTAATTAATGCCGGAGCTTCACTGCTTTACCTGGGTTTTCGATGCCTTGAGATGCCTGAACCTGGAGATAGTGGTTCCCCTATCCTGCAGGCAGGGAAAGTAATTGGGATCATATCTTCAGTGATGCTGGACAATTGCATGGGAGTTGCAATCTCTTCCGGTGTTCTCCGTAGCCTGGACAGATAAGCAGGATTAAGAAGAATGGCCGGGATTAAGAGAAATCGATCTTATAAGCTGTCTTAAAATTAAATACTACATCATTGGCCATCGGTTAATGATTCGTTCCCTTTTCATGTTACTCTTTTTGAATCCAGTTCTTTCATTTTTTACTCAAACCATTCATCTCTAAATCTTTCTATTTTTACAAACGGATCTAATGCCTGACTTTCATACACACTCATTATAGTTTCAAAAGTCCTCCGAATCCCATATCTGTGCAAAATTACTGTCAACAAATCTGATGCATTCTCTGCAAATACTGTACTCCAACGTAACTGCGTATATCTAGCCATTTTTTCAGGGTGAGTTGTTGAGTTTCTTACAAGAGAATAAATTCTTCTGCTAATGATCAGTGTCAATATTGCTGTCCAGATTAGAGCTTCAATTACCTGTACATTCTTTGTCTCAAGAATGTCCAGTGCATACTTGCTTTTCAACTCCTTAAACAGAAATTCTATGTCCCATATTGACCCATATAAGTTTGCAATGTCTTTTGCATTAAAAAGATCTTTCCGATGTTTGTAATATAAATGTGGTGCTTTTCATCCTCGTCATTATAGACTGCAACAAAACGTACAATCATCTCATCCTGTTTTTTCTTACCTTTATGAGTTTAGATTAACCCAGATCCAGAGGTAGCAGAGCGATTATCCATTAAGTTTGATAAGTTGTTTTCTACCAAAACAGGATATTAACATCTGGATGAAAGAATCGCTAAGATGAAAGAGAACAAGGAACAGCTGTTAAAGATACTGGTTTTGCCAGAAGTTCCGCTGCATAACAATGCAGCGGAACTGGCGGCGAGAGCAAAGGTCAGAAAAAGAGATGTAAGCCTTCAAACCATAACATAGGAGGGAACAAAGGCAAATGACACATTTATGATGATTGTTCAGACAGCAAAGAAACTGGAGGTAAGCGCATATCGGTACATATGTGATAGAGTAGCCAACAAATTTGAGATGCAATCTTTGGCCCAACTCATCAGAGAAAAAAGTTCATTGAGTGAAAATTGAAAGTGAGAGATTTCCACTCAATTCGAAGAGGATACAATGCACTTATAAGTATAGTCTTATAAACAAGTATATCTTTCCTTTTAAGAAGCACCAGCCTGGATGAGTTTCAAACTATTAACATACTGAGTAAAATAGGAAATTTTGAATTCTAATTTGAACGCGAAAACACCTAAAATTCCTCACCTGCTGCACATACAGATAAAGAATTTAGGAGTTATGCGTTCAATTCACAGATTTAGGAGGCTTTTCTATTTTTGTCTGTTCGCTTAGACATAGATACATATGATGAACTTATATTTAATACTTTTCATTATGTTTGTCATATTTGATGTTATTTAATTAAAAACTTGTATTACTAACATTAGGTCAAGATTCAGGAAAGAAATACCTTAACTTTTACAATACCTGAAAAATATGAGTCGATGAGAAAGGAATAATTAGTACAAGGCTTAGGACTTAAAAATAAAGGATACAGTAGTTCACCTGTATTCGGGTAACTATAGTCAAATACCAAAATTTCTTCACCGATCTGGAGTGAAAGGTTAACCAGAAGTAAAAGGTTAGCCACGGAAAGCACGGAAAACACAGAATAAAGAAAATGGTAAAGGAAATAGGGGCACAATTTTTCCGTGCTTTCCGTGTCTTCCGTGCTTACAAAGTAAGTACAATTGCCTACATTAGAATACCTACATTAGGAACTATAATTTTACGTACAGTTTCGAACACCACTTGCGGCAACTTTTCCGGCATAGCTCGAAAATGTTCGAATAACAAATAGTATTTTTCAGACAGTTTTTCTGTTTTATTTTAAAATTCCGGTTTCAATTAGATTGATACCTCTAAATTTTTTTGCTCTTTTTCCATTTTCTCAAAGAAAACGTAATAAAGTACAGTAGCAACTACATATAAAACACAGGTCAGAAGGAAAGGAAGGCGATAGTAGTTGTGAGCCATCATCAAACCACCTGCATAGGTGCTTAGTCCAACACACGTATAACAGCTCATCCATATCAAGCTATTCACGGTCGCCCTCTGTTCTTCGCTGACAACCTCCATATTGAAATTGCTCAATACAGGGTTTGACATATTCATTATAGCTGACCTCATGATGTATCCGAAGGCAGCTATTGTAAGTAGGGATGTAGATGTGAAAAGCAGAAGAAATGGAATTGAGGAGAGCTGAACCAGGGCTACAACCTTCACTTTCCCTAACCTTTCAGTAAGTATAGGAACAAATAATAAAGTGAACATCATGACCACCTGGGAAAGGGAAAAGATGAAACCTATCTGCCTGGAACTTGCTCCAAGGACAATGTCGAAATAAACATTAAAATAGGGAAGAGCCAGCCCCCATCCCATACCTATAAGCCCATTTACCAGAATTAATTTTCGGATAGTTTTTGACCTTAAAGTCGAAAAAAAAGTAGAAAGCAGAGCTGTCTTTTCCGGCAGGGAGGATTTTTTGTTCTTTATGAATATCAGGGGTAACAGGGAAATTAACACAGCAGCTAAAGATGCATATAGTGAGAGCTGATAAGCTGCTGGATCTGTGGGATCGATTTTGAGTGAGCTAGTGAAGGTCTGCGGAAGAATACCGCCCGCAAAGTTTCCTATCATGACACCTATGGTGTATAACAGGTAGTACATCGAAAACAAGTGCATTCTTTCATAACTAGTAGAATTTTCAACCATGAACGTAGATGCTGTAACTATTTTAAGCGATGAAGATACTCCATAAAGAATGCTAAAAAAAGCCAGCAGGAATGTTGAGGTAGTGGTGTACAGGACTGCAAAGGAAAACATGAGAAGCAAGCAGGACAATAACAATGTGTTCTTTCTGCCTGCCTTGTCGCAGAACATGGCCGCAGGGATTGCAAACAGGCCAGTGGATACGGAAACAAGTGAGAGCATGAGTCCCAGAAAGTCCTCTCTGAACCCGAGCCTTAAGATGTAAAGATTGAAGATCACTTCGTAGATTCCCAGGCTCAAAGAGATGAGGAAAATATATCCTAAGAACAGGCACGCATTTCGACTGAAACTATTTAATTTTGTCCTGTATCCGGCAACCGCACTGATGGTTGCGTTAAAAATAAACTTGCTGTTAAGTGATAAGTATTTTTTCATAGTAGTTGCTCTGAAGAAATATCGAATATACAATTTCAGTCGATGTACTTTGTTTCTCTAGGGTCAAGCAGGTCCCTTAATTCGTCCCCAGGGTAGTTAAATGCCAGGATTATAAGCATGAGAGCAAGTCCGGGAAAGATCTTTATGTAGGGGACAGATCGAATGTATCTTTTTCCTTCATTCAACATGGATCCCAATTCCGGAGTAGGTGGCTGCACTCCAAAACCCAGAAAACTGAGGCTTGCGATTGAGAGAACTTCCCGGATTCTGAAGTAACATACCGATTTCTTTACTTTTTAGTTTCCTCACATCCTTTTTTTCAATTGAATACAGATTTTTTCCACGGTAGAGAATGTTTCCTTTAAGGATTACGTCATCCTGTAACGGTCTCATGATAGAGAGCAAAAGGACGCTTTTGCCACAACCCTATTCATCTATTGAGCCTACAATTTCGCTTTTAGCAATAGAAAGATCTACGCCGTTTACTGCCTTGGCCAAACCATCTTCAGTAGGAAAATCCACATACAACTTGGAAATTGTGAGGAAGTTCAACTTAAAATCACCTTTTTTAGAGTAACACTCTTGAAATCGTATGGAATAGACAAGTTGAGTATAGACAACGTATTCTGCAATGCTTAAATTCCTATCTGAGTGCCTATCACAGCTACATTATAAATCCATTCAGAAATTAATTTTCAGATAGAATAACATTCTTGCACTTACTCTTGTTACCATTTCCACATGCACATATTTTTCGTTATTTCTACTTTTAAGAAGGATTTTATGGCATAAAATGCAGGTTTAATAGGATTAATTATTAATTATTCATTTATTATTATGTTGAAAGTATACATAAAATATAACCATTATAAAACTTTCGAAATTATCATGTGCCTGGAGATAACAAGAAAACACTGTCATGAGAGATTTAGGTTAATAAAGAAAATACTTTAATAAAGAAAATACTTTAATAAAGAAAATACTTTAATAAAGAAAATACTTTAATATAGAAAATATTCCCATATGAAAACCGAGGTTAGGAAAGACTAGGACTGTGATTCTGTACTCTTTGGGAATACATTTCAGATTCATTCATCATTTTCATCATTCCCAATTACGACCACAAAATCCAGAGCAAATGAGGTCACAGAATAATAATAATAATAATAATAATAGGCGATTTCAAATAATCAAGCTGCCTGCTTTTGGCAGACCTCTTTATTCTTTTTTTGACTTTCGAATGCGTAAATTCTATAATTGTTAATATATTTAGAAGTATCAAAGCTTTTTATTTCATAAGTCTCAGCAAACTCCTCCATTAACAATAACTTTCGGTTAAGATCTTCATTTACCATTAAAGATACTGGTAACAGCTTTTCTTCTATTTTTTCTGTGCTAAGATTTTCGGAATCACTGAATTTAATAAGCTTTTTCTCAAGAGCTGTAGAAATATATAGCTATCATAAAGCCATTTAAAAAGACCTGGCTTTCTGTGAGGGCTTGCAACTTTCTTGTAGCTCGAATAGTAATTTTCTCACAATGTATCATACTTGGACACTATCACAATTACCATCAACTTTGATAAATTAATTCAATTTAAATATCACTCGTATCTAAGTACAAGAATCTTACAAGATTAAGCTATCTTGAAATCTCATAGTGGACATCTGATTTTTATCACCGAACTTTACATTAGTTAACCCACTTTTTTTAGAAATTACCACGTGGCAACTTCTGCATATTTTTGAGTGAAATGTTGACTTTCAATATCGAAATCTCCAATCAACATTTTGTTGAATTATAAATTGTATAGGTTATTTCATGAAGACATCCAGGTCCAAGAATCTGTAAATCGTATATTATATTTTGTTCCTGAATCTTTTATAAGTTCGATATCACCATTGATTTGGTCAACAAGAGTATTTACCAACTGTAAGCCCAGTGAACTAGTGTTTCTGAAGTCAATTGAATCCGGAAAACCAATGCCATTGTCTTCAACAATTAACATAAAATTTCTGTTAGGAGTGGTCAAAATTTTCTTTTTATCATTAACGTCTCTGTGAAGTTTAATGTGAATTTTCCCGCTTCCTACTTCTGGAAATGCATACTTTAATGAATTAGAAACGAGTTCATTGACAATGATACCTAAAGGGATTGCATTATCCATTTCAAAACAGATATCGTCCACATCTAAAAGCAATTGGATATCAGAACTTCCAACTTTATACGATTTGAAAAGATCATCTGTTAATTCTTTCAAGTATGAAGCAAAATTGATTGTTTCCATATTTTTGGAGTTATACAGTTTTTCATGGATTATAGACATGGATATGATTCGATTATTGCTTTCTCGAAATGCTTCAATAACTTTTTCACGTTCTAGGTTACCGGACAGCAAATTTTCGCACTCTAATTCTAAGAGGCTGGATATTACCTGCAGGTTATTTTTGATTCGATGGTGAATTTCTTTTTTACGAAGTTTTTCGGCTTTGTCAATAGCCTCCTTTGCAATTTTTTGTTCAGTCACATCTTGGATGAACCCCTGATAAAACTGGTTTGTCTTATTTATATCGTGCACAACATGGATAGACTCAAAGACCCAAACTATATTTCCATTTCTGTTCAGAACTCGATATTCTTGTTCAATTAAAGAGTTAGGTGTAATGTTCAGTTTCTTTCGATTCTCAAGGAAATTACTTTGATCTTCAGGATATACTAGCTGAACCAACCTGATTTTTCCTGATAAAAATTCTTCATTTCTATGGCCTGTAATTTCCTCTACGGCTCCATGAAGAAGCATGAGATTGAAATTATTGTCTAACTCAAATCCAATACCTCTGAAATTCTGCAGGTATGTTAGAATATGTTCTTCGCTTACCTTGAGCTTTTCCTGTGCATACTTATTTTCTATGATATTTTTAAGCAAGCCTATTCCTCTGTATACACAGTCATTCTCGTCTTTGAGAAAAACAGAACTATCCTCTACATAAATATAGTTTCCATCTTTTTTCCGAAACCTGAATTTTTGCCAAAATTTCTCCCCTGTATTTAAAGAATTCTCAAGAGCACACCAAACTCTTTCTCTGTCTTCTGGATGTATCACCTCTTTACAGGCAGCCAGATCAATTTTGCTGAACTCTTCTTGAGTATAACCTGTAAACTCTTCAATAGGTCCTGACCACTCAATCTTTCCTGTCTGTGCATCACTGTCAAATATTAATTGCCCTGTCATCTCAGCTATGGAAAAGAATCTTTTTTCAATTTTCTCGATGTTTTCTTTGTAAAAATCACTCTCCATGATTATTCTCTCCAACTGTGTATAATAATTTACATTTCCACAGCACAAAGAAATAATTTTTGTATTGAATATTAAACTTCATTATTAAATTAACCTAATCTCATAAAAAATTTACGTACTGTATTAATAATTAATGCTTTTAAAAAATTAATATTATATAACAAAATCATTACTTTAATAGTATAAAAGTTTCCTAATATTCGAATTTAAGGTTAAATAATTTAGAATTACTCACATATTTTCATTATTGGTTTCGTTAAATCCCAACGTAATATTTGTAATCTGTTTGAGTCCTAACTATAATATTTTGTAACTATTTAAGTACACTAAAATAAGTCAACTAACACTGATTTTGGCCATATGGATATATCTCATAGGGGATTCATAGGGAATTCAGAGCAAAATTAAAAATGGCAGCGTTTGGCATCAATTTACAAAACCAACTGAAATATATTGTAAATACTGAACTTTCTAGATTCAGGCTTTTGATATCGATTCGTGAAAACTGAATTACAAGTCTTTTTAATTTTTCTGGTTTGGTTCCATATTTTCAAGGAAATTTCTAAATTTCAATGAAATATGACCTAATTTTTCTTCTTGTCAAAAAGTGCAGTGTGCCAATTTTTCTGTAAAATCATAAATATCAAAAAGTTATTGGGTAGAAAATTCCATATAGGCAGATCAATTATCTACATAGTACGCAAAAATCTGACTTCAAAGTTACAGCAAATTCGAGACACTACCTTTATAAAATTCCCTGAAACTTTACTGATTAGCTGGGCTTTTTTTCGTTTTTATCCTACCTCCCGATAAATATTACGCTAATTAAAACTTATAGTAAAAAACGATATAATTTTATATTTTTATTCTATATAGTGTTACAATTAATAAAATATTTATTCACTGACTCGCTATTTATTTATCATTAATATAATCAATTCCCTAACTCATCTTTGTGGAGTGAACCTATGGAAACTAAAGAAGTGATAAGAAATTACTGGGGTTATCGCAGTGAAACTTATAGTACTGGCATTGTGGAGCAATCCGAAGAGGAATGGGCTACCTGGAAAAACATACTTTCATCAACAGTAGATAGAAGAGAACATCTTGAAATACTCGATGTCGGTACAGGGCCAGGTCAACTTGCCCTGATGTTTGCGGAGCTGGGCCATCATGTAACTGCTGTTGACCTATCGACCAGGATGCTTGACAAAGCCAGAAAAAATGCCTTGAAGAGGTCTCTGGATATAAACTTCATTCAGGGAGATGCTGAGAATCTGCAGCTTCCGGACATGCAATTTGATGTGGTATCCAGCAAGTTTCTCCTGTGGACACTCCCAGATCCACAAAAGGCTCTGTCTGAGTGGAAGCGGGTGTTAAAGAAAGACGGTATGATCATTGCCATCGATGGTGACTGGTTCAATTCGGGTATATTTCTGAAATCGATTCGTACCATATCGGATGGGATACGTTCCATAAAGGAAAGAAACTTTCATAATCCCTTTAATCAACACTATAATCCGATAAAAAAAGATCTTCCTCTTTATAGTTTAAAACCCGACCGGGTATTCAGGTTCTTAAATGATACGGGTTTTGAGAAGATTAATATTGAGCGTATGAATACCCTATGCTGTTCCGCCAGGAAAAAAGGTAACTTGCTGGATAAGCTCGACTATGCCCATCCTGTTTACTTCATGAAGGCTGTGAAAAAGTAATCTTTATAATCCTGAGGGTTTGCGAAGTAAGAAGTCCTGCTCTATCTTTCAGATTCTTCTCTATCGTAGATCATACTTCCTTTTTCTTTCTATAGGGCTCAGTTGCTCTTTTAACCTTTCAACTCTTCCAATTCTTTCAACTTTTTCAACTATTTCTTCTTCGCCCCTTCCTGTGGTAGAGGGAGTTTCAAAAAATTCATTTTGGACATACTTTGGAATCAATGTACTAGATATCTGTTAATAGCTTAGTTCACTAAGAAAGCTATTTCTTGTGTTCCAATTGTCCTTTACTTTGATTCTCTGGTACACGGCAGAGAAAAATTAATCATAAGGTAAGTATAATTTAAACAAGATTTAATTTAAAATGTTATATTTCTATTCCAAACTCATTTTGGAGTGTCCTTCTTGACTGTCAAAAAAGCACTTATCCCTGCAGCAGGCCTTGGGACCCGTTTCCTGCCTGCCACCAAGTCCATGCCCAAAGAAATGCTCCCTATAATTGACACACCTGTAATCCACTACGTTGTAGAGGAAGCAATTGCCTCGGGAATTGAGGATATTATCATCATCACAGGTAGAGGGAAACGAGCAATTGAGGACTATTTCGATGATTCTCCTGAACTCGAAATGCACCTTGCGAAAAAGCATAATACTGAACTCCTTAAGCTTGTCCGGGATGTTTCCTCACTCGTGGATATTCACTACATCCGCCAGAAAGAACCTAACGGGCTTGGAGATGCGGTCCTTAGGGCAGAAAACCATATTGGAGACGAACCTTTTGCCGTGCTTCTCGGGGACGATATTATTGTTAATGACAAGCCCTGTACGGCTCAGCTCATTGAAAATTTTGAAAAATATGGGAGATCCACGCTCGCAGTGGAAGAAGTTCCTTATGAAAAACTAAGCAGCTATGGAATTATAAAAGGAAAACCACTCTGCGACTCCCTTTATATGCTTGAGGATATCGTTGAAAAGCCGTCACCTGAAAATGCTCCTTCCAATCTGGGAGCAATAGGCCGCTATGTTTTCACTCCTGAAATATTTGATTGTATAAAAGAAGCCGGGACAGGAGTAGGAAATGAAATCCAGCTGACTGATGGGATTCGTGTTCTTAACAAGTCGCAGATTATCTATGCCTGCAGGTTCAAAGGAAAAAGGTTCGATACAGGTGACAGGTTAGGGTACGTAAAATCAGTAGTGGACTTTGCTCTTCAAAATGAAAACCTCAGGGAAGATGTATTCGAATACCTGAGAAAAATCCTTGAAGCCGAAGATAGTCTGGAACAGGGAGAAACTGATATTATGAAAGAGCCATCAGTTGACAAGATAACAACTTGAGAGTGGAGAAATTTCGGCGAAGGATGAGAAATTGAGCGAAGAGTCAGAAATTAAAATATGAGACTATCCAGGCATTACCTTTAAGTCCTTCCTATTGAGTAATGCCAGAATATTTGAAAAAATTGTATTGGGAAGGGCATCTGAGTATTGGGAATGGGGGGTTTTGGGGGAAAAGTGTTGGCTGAGGTTTACAATAAAAATAGGTTTTTCTCAGATGCCCTATTTTATAAATATTTATAAAAATATATAAAAACGTTGATATACTGTTAATTATTATGAGTTTTCCACAGTACTTACATTTTTTGGAAAAGATTTTATTAGTTAGACTCAAATTGTAAATCTGAATTCAGTTTGAAAATTACACAAATATCTGACTTGAAAAATTGCATGATTGACAAAAGATAGAGATAAAAAGTGAAAAATTAAAGAATAAAAAGTGAAAAATGAAAAAATCCAAAATAAAAAGATCATGTTTTAAAGAATTATAGCGCTTATAGCGCTTCTTAATGAAATAAATAAAATCCGTCTTCGGGATTAACCTGTTTCTTATGAAGCCTTTTTGATAATCAATTTTTATCGACAAGTTTTGCTTCCAGAATCTTTAAGGAGCCAGTGTCACCCTGCCATTCAACTTCACTTTTTACAATCTCAATCCGTTTCTTAAAAAAGGGAGCATCAAGCACAACAGTCTCATATTCTCCGCCTTCTCCGGCCATATGAACCATGTATCGCTTGTTCAGCGCTTTGAGATGTTCAATCGAGTTTACATTAATAGGGCGACCAAGCCAGGACTCGTCGAGGCCGTCAGCTGCGACTCTGACAATCCGGATATCGAGTACTTTTGACATTTCATTGAGCAATTCTTCAGGGTCCCTGTGCCAGAGAGGAGTATAGACCTTAAGCCCCAGGGCATCGCAGATCTTCTTCACCCTACCTGCCTGGTACTGTGACTCAATTGCACCTACGGATACGCCGTCTACATCTACTTTCTTGAGGGCAAGGGTCAGGTCATCCAGTTCGAGTTCCTTTATTCCGCTGGACTCTTGCTGGACCAGGGGGATTTCACAGGCGGCAGAGATTAATTCTACCATGTGGAGGTTGACGGAATGGTACATATAAGAATCGTCCCTTGCAGGGACAATATTAATCAGGTGGGTGACTTCATGCCCTTCCTGGAGGGCTTTATATATGGCAAAAATCGAGTCCTTGCCACCGGAAATCAGTGCTGCGAGTTTCATCTGCATCCCTTTTTGTTTTACTATCTTTTTCGTACGTTGGGGGTTATAATGCTTGGATCATTATGTAATATTTTATATACTTTTTGACTTTTGATCATGCTTCTTCGGCATTTTGCAATTTCAGCACTCTTTCTCAAGCCTTCCAAAATTGGCTTCATAACGGGCTTTCATTTCTTCCCAGGTGGGAAGGTCTGTCTGGCAACCTCGTGCCTGCACAGCAAAAGAAGCTACTGTAGACCCAATTTTTCCGCAGGTGGGAAGAGGGTATCCTCTTGTGAGGGCGAGAAGGAAACCTGCCCTGTAAGCATCTCCTGCTCCTGTGGGATCTGCAGCCTGGACAGAGATTACAGGAATTAAAAATTCATTTTTATCTGTATAGATCTTGCTACCCTTGGAATCGTATGTGACCACAATGATGTCGATCATCGCCTTGAGTTCAGAGAAGCTTTTTCCGGTCATCTCTGAAACTCGCCTTATTTCGTGTCTGTTCGCAAAAAGGATGTCAGTGTGAGCAAGTATGAGTTCAAGATTTTCTTTTGAATACGTAACAAGATCCTGGCCAGGGTCAAAGGAGACGAAGCCGGCAATTTGTGCGAGTTTCGCGTTATACACCGAGTCAGCGGTTGCAAGATGAACAAAATCTACAGGTTCGGGTTCCAATTTCTTGAATTTTGAAGAAGCTCCCCAGTAAAAATAGGTTGTCTGGTTGTCTTCCTTATCAGTGAAAATAAAGGCTTTAGAAATTTTCTGGTCCTCAATTCTATAAAGGCGGGAGAGATCAACATTCGCTTCTGTAAGGAGTTTTTCATATCCTGAACTTACAAAATCCGTACCTACAGGGGAAATCAGCTGGCTCTTTCCCCCCAACTTTGCAATGGCAACCGCAATATTGGCAGCCCCTCCACCAGGATATTCTTCATAGTCAATGACAGGAGAAGACTCATTTTTTCCTGCGATTCTTTCAACATCTACAATGTAATCAAGGGCAGTATGCCCTACGATGGAAATTACTCTGTCCATGTAGTGTCCTCTTTTTTATGGATTGTGCAAAAGCCCGAGTCTTTGCGCCGGATAAAATTCTAAAAAACAAGTGAAGGATAGATAAAACTTGCTTTTTTGCTGGGCTTCGATCAATGATAGATACTCTTTGTTACAAAAGGCTCTTTTCTTAACGAAATTCTCTATTCAGCCTTAGAAAGTCAGGCACGAACAAAACCCATAGAGATAACTAACTGCATTATAATGCCTTTTTCTGTCCCAACAGGTTCTGTGAAAAAACTTTTATTTTTCTGTTTTGCTCTTATGCTGCTGTTCGCCCTTCTCAGTTGACCTTTCGAATTCAGTGACCTCAACAACTGTCAAAGGAATATCCCGGAGAGACTTTCCGATAACTGATTTTGCGATCCTTTCCGCATGTTCGGCAGACTCAGCATCAAAAACCTTCATCTCAAAAATAAGACCTACAAGAGCGGTGTTTGCCGCTATGAAAACACTGCTAAAGGGCTCACCACATAACGGGCAGGATGTAGTTCCCACGTCAACCTCTACAAAATCCAGTTTAGGATTCAGGCGTTTTCCAGCTTCTGAAATCGCTACTCCTATAGCATCATCAGCCGTCTTTACATCTCTAACCAACCAAGCTGCTTCAAGTACCACATGGAAGTTTTTCATTATTGTCCACCATAATTATTCTATTATGCAAGTTTTTAAGAAGATATCCCAATCGGGAAAGTTTTCACAGAATCTAAAGAATAGAATAAAGTATATAAAATTGTTTCTGCTTCAAACAAATAGTATCATATTTGCTTTTATATGTTGTTTCAGTTAAGTTTTAATCCTTAGTCCTGCAACTTTAATCCTTCCGACCATGGTCTATGATTTATCCCGCAATCATTTATCCCATAATCAATTTAGGCATTCTTAATTTTTTTATTCTTCTTTAGTTATTCTTCTTTAGTTATTCTTCTTTAGTTATTCTTCTTTAGTTATTCTTCTTTAGTCATTTTCTTTAGTCATTTTCTTTAGTCATTTTCTTTAGTTATTCTTCTTTAGTCATTTTCTTTAGTCATTTTCTTTAGTCATTTTCTTTAGTCATATCTTATTTATATAGTAAAAAGAGTTTCATCATCAACCGCAAAAACCCCGAGTTTTGCACCTGCATCGAGCCAAGCATGACCATAGCTGAAGGAGGCAAGGGCGTTTACCGGGTCTTTGTTCTCCAGAAAATACACCCCATCTTTATAGTAGGCTTCTGCCATTGTATAATAATCCTTTGCAACGGCATACATATGGGACCCTTGAATTGGAGCATATTTTGCTTTCTGGAGGGCTCTTTTTAACATATCTTCATATCTTTTGACTTTTTCATCAAGATCAGCAGGCATTATGATCACCAGAAGACACTATAAATAGTATTCTCTTCTTTACTCCACTTCTTTCATAAATCCTACTGGGCCTCCTGCAAGTTTCACAAGCGCTTCGGCTTCAAGAAAATGCAGTTTTCCGGGAATTACGAGGATATGAAGAGGTTTTCCAAAATTAAAGTCCTTGAGATTTTCTGCATAGTCTGCTCTTATGACTGGTTTTTCCGAGCCTGCCCTGGCTATTCCTACTGCAGCAGCTCCTCGCATGATTCCTTCACCCCTTTTTTCCTCAACCTCAAGGAGAAGCTCAAGAGCGGTGTTTACAGTCATATAGCCTTTTTCCTTGTCTATATCCAGGAACACCAGAGTATGCAGGCCAAGTTCCAGGTTTTGCTTTATAGTATCATAAGGAGTCTCTGAGATTATCCTTGTGCCTCTCCTGCTCTCATAGGGATGAGGAATACTTGCAGATTTCCCGAAGCGGTAGTTCTGCAGTCCTGTAAGACCCGAGACAGCCGAGGCAATGGAAGCCCCATGAATCAGTCGAGTATCTATCCCCAGTTTTTCAGCTCTCAGGCGTAAGTCTACATGGGTTGTGGAGACCATTGTATCTCCGCCAGTCAGGAAGCAAAGATTCCTATTCTTTGCTTTGGAGAGCCAGTCAGGGTGCTGCTCCACATCCTCTCTTGAAAGCAAAAAGACTTTCTTTCCGTAGAGCTTCTCCATTTTTTCAAGGTTCGTACCCATGAGACAGGATGTATAGAATTCCGCATAAACCATGTCAGCTTCCCTGATAGCTTCAAGTCCCTTTAAAGAAATGTCATATTCGTCGAAAAGGCCCAGACCTATAAATGTAAGCATAGTCCGCTTTAAGAGTCCTGCTGGTTTAAAACTTTTTGTTTGAATAGATTCAGGCAATAATTCTTTATTTTCCGAATTTACGGATACGCTTAACTTATTTATATATGGAAATTAATACTAGAATAATATTTAAAATGCAGTTTTTGGAGGGTTTTTACGGTTAAAGTTACACTTATTCACGCCAGCTGGTGTACTGCCTGTCCAGCAGCTCGAAGATTCTGGAGAGACCTGAAATCCGAGTATGACTTTGAATACGAGGAAATAGATGTGGAAACTCCAGAAGGTCAGGCATTGATAGATAAATATGGTATAGTTGGAGTACCTACAACTATTATTGATGGAGAGGTAGCTTTTACAGGCCTCCCGAAAAAAGCTGATGCTATATCCCGTATTAGCTGAGTAAATTTTAAAAAGGTATTCTATTTGAAATTGTCTTTCTGTATTCAGGAGGAAAGCATGTATGATCTTATAATTATAGGAGGAGGGCCCGCAGGACTCGCAGCTGGTATTTATGCCGTACGCTCTGGACTTAATACTCTAATTCTTGAAAGAAGTGAGATTAGCGGCCAGATTGCGCTTTCAGATATCGTGGAAAATTATCCTGGCTTTCCAGCGATCTCAGGGCTTGAATTAATGGAAAAGTACAAGGC
Source organism: Methanosarcina barkeri str. Wiesmoor (assembly GCF_000969985.1). Classification (GTDB taxonomy): domain Archaea; phylum Halobacteriota; class Methanosarcinia; order Methanosarcinales; family Methanosarcinaceae; genus Methanosarcina; species Methanosarcina barkeri_B. The sequence continues at coordinate 2,312,747 of NZ_CP009526.1, forward strand.
TCATGCTCAAGCTGTCGGGGTAGAAACAAAGATAACTGAAGTTCTCTCTGTTCGCGCCGAAGGAGAAAAGAAAATAATCTCTACGGACAGTGGAGATCTTGAGTCGATAGCTGTCATAGTTGCTACAGGTGCGAATCCCAAGCATCTGAACGTGCCTGGAGAGAAAGAATTTATTAGTAAAGGTGTTTCTTACTGCGCCATCTGTGACGGGCCTTTTTTTAAAAACAAAACTGTTGTAGTGGTCGGGGGTGGCAACTCAGCAGTTACGGATGCCCTTCTTCTTTCGAAAATTGCCAGGAAAGTGTATCTTATTCATAGGAGAGAACAACTGAGAGCTGTTAAAGTCCTTCAGGATAGGGTTTTTGCAACTCCCAATATTGAATTCATTTTCAATGCCCAGATTCTGGAAATCATGGGAAGCAGCGGAGGAGTTCGCAGAGTCGAAAAAATAAGATTTAAAGATCTTAAAAGCGAAGAACAACGCGAACTGGCTACAGATGGTGTTTTTATCTACGTAGGCATTCATCCAAACACTGAAATCATTGATGTGGATAAGGATGATGAAGGTTTTATCACGACGGATCGCTTCCTTGAAACCTCGAAGAAGGGAATTTATGCTGTAGGAGACTGTCGTGATACTCCAATCTGGCAACTTGTGGCAGCCGTTAGAGATGGAGCATTGGCAGCTACTGCTGCGAATGTGTACATAGAGAGTATCAAAAAAGAGACTACATGAAAACTATCTAAATCAGGCTCTCTGGTTAAAGTTACCTGAAATAGGTTACCTTAAGAGGTACCCTAATTAAGACTTTCAGGTTGAAATTACCTTAAAGCTTAATTGTTCAAAATTTTAAACTGTTAATAAATTTAAAAGACGGGACAGTAGGCCATTTCTGCCCCCTATTTTTCGTTTTTCGTACTTCTGCTTTTAAGGCTTATTCCAGCATCTGGTTGATTTTATCGTAGAAATCTATGATCAGCCTTGTTGCCTCATTGTCCATGTTCAGCTGAAAAGTCCGGATTTGCTTTCCCAGAGGTTTTTCTATGACGATGCCTGATGCGATCAGGGGAGTAATGACCCTTGATACGCTGGAGTGAGACAGGCCAGTTTCTTCAGCTATCCCCGAAAGGTAGGTTGATTCGTTCTGGTGTTCAATCAGATTCTTGAGTACTGTCATCTGTGCGGTTTTACCGAAAATTTTTTCCATTGGATCCATTTATATCATCTCAGAGGTGGCTGTTCTCTGTAAGCGATTCTTATTTCCAATATTAACTTGCTATTTACGGTTATAAACTTATCTCCTGATTGGTCAAGCCGACGATTCATAAGAAGTCTTCTGAATATTTGGATAACTCTATTCTCTTCATACTGTACTAAATTTAAAATAATGTATTTTCTAAAAGATTTGAGAAATGTTTAAGATCTAAGAAAATATATACTGTATGGTGATGGAGGGTGATGAATAATAAAAATCTTGATCATGAGATTTTGAAATTAATTGAAGCACAACCTGAAATAAGTGAGAGGGAGATTGCCTCCCGTCTTTCAGTTTCAGAAGAACTGGTAAAAACCCGAATTGCAAATCTTAAGGACACGCGGCAGAAAATCCTGATTATGGGAGATGGAAGCAATGCCCTAAGTGTTAAGGCGACACTTGAAGCTGAAAATTATAACGTTGTCGAAATCCCTGGTGGTTTTTCCTCACTTGAAGCCGTAACAGCTGAAAAACCCGACCTTGTATTGTTGGATACCGGGCTTGCAGACCCTGAAGGTTTCAAAATCTGTAAGCAGCTTAGAACAAGTTCAAGGTACTGGTGGATACCGGTTATGGTGCTCAGTGAAAAAGGAGAGGTAAAAAACAGGATTGAGGCTTTTGAATCGGGTGTGGATGACTATGTTACTACGCCTTTTAACCCTGTGGAACTGCGAGTCAGGGTGGGAATGATCTTGAAACGTACTTATTTCTAACTCCAAAACTGGCTTATAGCAGAAAAACTCCGTTACATTGAAAATATTGTAGGATATAAAGGCTGCTCTGAAGAGCTTTTCAGAGCATCCCTTTAAAATTTTTACCTTTCAGGCATGTCAGAAATACTTCTATGCATTATAACTATTTTTGGATATACTCATAAAATTTCCTGTTAAACTCCTTATTGAATGCCTTTATTAAATATCTCTATCGTTATTTTTACGAGCATCTAAAATTATACTAATTAATTTATTAAGTGTGCCAGAACCCTTGGGATATTTATCGTTATTATTTATAACAGATGATTCCAATAAAATTTAAAAAGACGAAAAGATATTAAGAGCTGAGTTCGGCCCTAATTAAAGCATCTAGTCCTTACATAAGTTTCTCCAGACCAGAGAATTCCTCAATTATTCAATATGAAAAGTCGATAATTAGACCTTTGACAGGCCGTGAGAGGCAGTGATCTTAACTTTTGCCAAAATCAAACTTGCCGGATTTTTCAAGTTTTATTTTATAGATCAATTTTCCTCATGTCAGGGCAAAAAGACTGATTAAATAAAGGAAAGGTGGAAGAATTTGAGGCTATAATAAATATATTTTTATTAATTTCATGAATAATTAAAAAAACATGTATAAAGTGATCTTACTTTATCAAATTCTTGCCCGCCCTGTGAAGACTTTATTTTTAAAATATTAAAGAATATGAATATTTCAAAATCCTTAAAAAGAACAAAAACATAGGTTATTATGTATAACTGTAAGTCATGCATAACTGTAAGTCATGCATAACTGTAAGTCATGTATAACGGTAAATTTGTCCTTGACACCGAAATTATGATGTGAAACTGTAGAATATCTCCTTATTTTTAATATGGAGCTGAAGTACAAAATTAATTTAACGTTCTGAAAGCATATATTATTATTGCTAGAGTAGATGTGATAAAAAGTGGAAAAACGTTATCGAAAAAAGGTGTGGTTGAGTGATGACTTCAAACGAGTGGTACAATACAGGTGTTGCACTCCAGGAACTTAGACGATTTTCAGAAGCTCTGGATGCATACAATAAAGCTCTGGAAATAAGCCCTGACAATGCAAAAATCCTGTTTAGCAAAGGTATGGTTCTGAAAAGCCTTTTCAGATATGATGAAGCTCTGGATGCCCTTAATAAGTCTCTTCAGATCAATCCTGCGGATGCGAAGACCTGGTACTCCAAAGGTGAACTGCTTGTAGGCCTTATGCAGTATAGGGAAGCTCTGGATGCATACTACCGGGCTATATATCTTGCTCCTGAAGATCCTGAAGTCTGGTACAGGCGGGGAATGGCTCTGAGGGAGATGAAGGCATACGAAGAAGCCATGGATGATTTTGAGAAAGCTATTCACCTTTATGAGAAGAATTATGAGCTGGGCTCTATGAGCGCAAGTGAATGGTGCAAGAAGGGTATGGGACTCTGCAAGGTAAAGAGTTATGAAGAAGCCATTGGCGCTTTCAACAGGGCTCTTGAGTTAAACCCTGCAAATGGGAAGGCCCTTTATAACAAGGGTGTAGCTCTCCGCTGGCTTGGAAAACACGATGAAGCAAAACTTTATACCGAAAAAGCCGTGGAAATTTTTGACGCCAAGATAAAGACAAATCCCGATAATGCCCGGTTCTGGTATAACAAGGGAATTGCCCTGAGAGACCTGGAAAAATACAAAGAGGCACTTCAAGCTTTTGAGAGAGCTATCGATATCAATCCAAGTTTTACAAAAGCCTGGATTGGTAAAGGCATCGTATATGACAGGATTAAGAAACACCAGAAAGCGATGGAGGCCTATGAGAGAGCAGTCGATATAAACCCGATATATTCTGATCTCCTTTGAGTAGCCATGCCTCGTTTTTTCCATACAAGCCAACGATCCAGAGCCAGAGAAAGCCGTTAGTCGAAAATTCCTTTCCAGAATCCTCAGGACTGACGGCCAAAAATCTTCATTTTTCCAAAAGTTTTTTGTTTTTCCTGATATATTCGGTTTATAGGTTTCCAGCTTACAAATTTATTGGCATACCTGCTCAAAGCTCAGATTTATCAATCAAGTTTTTTGAAAAGACTTGTGCTGATCCGCAACCCTTGACTGCAATCGTTACGATGTTGATTTCGTCATTGCTAAGATTTTCGGTCAAGCCTTTTTTGAAAAGGGTTGTGCCACAACCGTTGCGCCGGTTGATCACGCCGGGTAGGGTTTGGGGATAAGGACCTCAAATTCAAACGTTGATGGGGTTTTCGGTCAAACCTTTTTTGAAAAGGGTTGCAGTCAAGCAGTTTTTTGAAAAGGGTTGCAGGCAGGCAGTTTTTTGAAAAAAGTTGCTGATTAGATTCCAGGTATATCAAGCATATCCGAAAATGTATCGAGCCTGAAATCGAAGCATTGGTCCATCTCTTCTCCGGGTCTCCAATCTCCATAGGAAGCATAAGCGGTTTTTAATCCAAGTTTGCGAGCAGGGACTATGTCTCTTTTGATATTGTCCCCCACTACCAGAGTTTCTTCGGGTTTTATCCTGAGCGTCTCAAGCGCGAAAAGAAAATGTGCCGGATCTGGTTTTTTTGTGCCTGTAGTATCCGCGGCCACAATAAGATCGAAGTAATTAAGAAGCCCTACTCTTGTAAGCCGTGCCAGGGCATGATAGCTATCGGCATCCGTTATAATCACAAGCTTTAAGCCCAGCTTCTTAAGCTTATCAAGAGTATCCGGTACAGCTGGGTAGAGTTCGAGATTTTGCAGTTTTTCCCATTCATAGATCTCACAGCACTTCCTGTATCCCTGAGCTGTAAAAACATTTCTCTCCTGCATGTAGTCTCGAATATTTTCGTAATCTTCAAAACCATAAACTCCTCTCAGGAAATATCTGAAAAGTTCAGAAGGTTCTTCCGTAACATCTCTCTTCCAGATAAAAGAGAGAATCTCCCTGCAAGCTTCCAGTTTTGCGGCTACGAAATCAAAAAGTGTGTTATCCATATCAAAAAGCACGGCTTTCAGAGCTACGGGATAAACTCGTTCCAGATCTTTCTGAATTATATTCATATCCATCTCGACATCTTCCATTTTCTTTGATACTGCCGCTTTTTATAAACTATATCGATTTACTTTTCTTTCTCTGCTCTTTTTTCTAGAACTTTTCTCAGAGCTTTTCGGGGAGAGGCTATAAAAGCCATAAAGGACAGATGTATAGATCATAAACGAACAACGAATTTAAGTAAATACCGAAGGCGGGCATTTAAGAATCCGCAGGGTCTAATATAAAAGTCAGAGTAGGAAATTTTGATATGAGTTCCGACGAACCAAAAGATGAAACCTTCAGAAAAGAAGGCGGTGAAGAAAAATCTGAAGAAGAGCCGGTTTCCGAAGAAATGTTTGTTCTAAGCGATTCGGGGGATACAGGTAAGCAAGAAGAAGTCAGTGATAAAGTCGTTGCAGCCAAGCTTAATGAATACGGACTTGATTTTCTCAGCTGTGGCAACTTTAATGAAGCAATGAAAGCTTTTGATAAAGCAATCGAGATTGATCCAGATAATATAGACCTATTAAACAATAAAGCTCAAGCCCTTGAAACCGTTGGAAAATACGACGAGGCTCTTGGGTTTTATGAAAAAGCTATCAAAATCAATGCTGAGGACCCAGATATCTGGAATAATATGGCTTTCTCCTTGTCCCAGGTTGGTAAGTATGACGAAGCTGTTAAGGCCTATGAAAAAGCCCTTGAGCTCAGACCGGACTATCCCAATGCATGGTATGGAAAGGCCCTGAACCTGAGCCAGGCAGGAGACTATAAGGCAGCTATCGAAGCCTATGAAAAAGTCCTTGAGGAAAATTCCGATTATAAAGAAGCCTGGGTAGGAAAAGGCATAGCTCTGGGTCAAATGGGCAAGTATGACGAAGCAATTATCGCGTACGATAAGGCAATTGAACTTGATCCCAACTTTGCCGAAGCCTGGCATTATAAAGGCGTGGACATGGACAGTCTTGGAAGTTACAGGCAGGCCTTAAAAGCATATCAAAAAACTGTGGAGCTGGATCCTGAGAACGATGATGCCTGGAACAATATGGGGATAGATCTCGAAAACCTTGAAAAATATGACGAGGCAATTAAAGCCTTTGACAAAGCAATCGAAATCAACTCCGAAAATGCCGATGTCTGGTACAATAAAGGTTTTACCCTCAGCCAAATGCAAAGATTCGAGGAAGCCGCAGAGACTTACAGGAAAGCTACACAGCTTGACCCTGAGTATTTAGAAGCTTATTCCAGCCTGGGTTTCGTGCTTGCTCAGCTCAGACGCTTTGCAGAATCTCTGGAAATTTACGAGCAGGCACTCAAGCTTAATCCCGAAGCTGCAGACTCATGGTTCGGGAAAGCTGTCTGTCTGAGTTTCCTCGGAAGGGAAGAAGAAGCAGAAGAAGCATACAGAAAAGCTGTAGAAATTGATCCCAGATATGCCGAAGTAGGGGGAGATACCCAGTAATCGAATTTTCACATACCAACCTATTTTTGTCCAATAGCCTATATTATCCAAGTTTACTTTTTTCAAGATTCTTATATTTTTATTTTTTTAGATCAGGCGGCCTAAGGGGGAAGATCGGGCCTTCGATTACATTCTACGGAGCCGCAGTGGTAAGGCAGTTCGAATTAATGGGGCTCTTTTGCGTAAACAAATTCGTGGCAATATCCAGTTCGAGGGATAAATTGCGAGCTTTACTGCTTCTTTCCAGCATGGGAGTCGGGCTTCCTGCCGTGGGATCTGCACACTCGCCCGATGATGTAAAAGATCTGATACACATAGTAGGAGTTACTCCTCTAGTGATCAAGCTCCTTGAAGGTTCCCAGGGAATAGGAGTCGTGTTTGCTGAAACCAGAAAGGAGGCTGAAAGCGTGATAGAAACTTTTCTGGGCCTGAATGTCAATATAATGGTGTAGTAGTACATAAAAGAATCAGGAGGAGAAGACATTCGATGCTTTGCTGGAACCAAGTAGTAGCAATCTGCAAGACAGCAAAAGATGGAGATCTTAGGTCCATATCCATAGGGGAGGAACCGCTGTCTCTGAGAAGATTACTCCTGAAGAGCGCAGGATTGTGTTAAGGGCAGCTCATGTTATGGGGCTCAAGGTGGCAGGAGTGGATTTTCTGCGTTCAGGCAGGAGGCCCTGGTAATGGAGGCAAACTCCTCTCCTGGGCTCGAGACGATTGAGAAGGCTACAGAAAAAGATACCGCAGGAGTATCATTGAGTTCATAGAAGACCCGATAAAAACCTTCCGTATGCGAGCCTGTGAGAAGGAACAGTTGCAAATCTATGAGGTGGAATAGCTATGTATCTATGAGGAAGAACAATTATGGATGAACCTTTTGAGATTGCCGGCATCAGAATCAGGTGAGGAGAGATAGGAGGGATAAAATGTATAGATACCTGCCGCAAACATCTACACTCAGACACCCATGAATATTCCTGTCTATGTGATCTGCGGAACAATTCCTGAACCCTGCATTTTTGTTACGGCTGCAATCCATGGGGACGAGATCAACGGGATTGAGATCATAAGGCAGCTGCTTGAATCGTCTGCAATCAGGCATATCTATGGGACTCTCATTGCAAGTGCCTGTAGTAAACATGTACGTTTTTATCTCGCTTTATCGCTATCTTCCTTGACAGACGAGACCTTAACCGTTCTTTTCCTGACAGGAAAAAAGGTTCTCTTGAATCCCGCCTAGCTAAAAATGCTGCAACTGCCGCTTTATTATATTGAAAATCTGTAATACGTACTACGGCGCTTTACTGTTTTGTGTTATGGGCAGAATTGGATTATTTACCAGCTATACTAATTGTTACTCGATAATTCCGCCTATACTCAGAATTACCAAATACTCTGCCCATCTTGTTCTTATTAATTGTCTTCAGGCCTGAGCTGTTATCTGCTCGTACTAGGTGTTACGTGGATTACTCCCTCGTTCCCGGCAGTACCTTTAATATTTTTGCTGGAGTTTATGTCTTGGTTGGAGTTTCCAATTCGATTGGAGTCTTCTGTTCATTTTTCTTTGTTATAGTTATGTTTGTAGGTTCGGTTACATTTTCTACTCCAGTAACTGCTTTAGCTGGAGTTACTTCTGTAACAGGAGTTTCTTTTACAACTTCAGTTACGGCTACTCCTTCCTGAACCGGTGTTACAGCTTCAGCTCCGGTTACTGCCTGGACTTCGGTTACAGCTTGGACTGGAGTTCCCGTTTCATTTGGAGCTTGCTGACCAGCGCATCCTATGGCCAAAAATATACCGAATAATACTATCAATATAATAAGCGCTTTTCTCATGTTTTCCCCCACTCAAATCATGTGTTTTATAATAAATGCTTTATAATTGATATTGAGGTTTTATAATAATTACTGCTAAATTCTGAACATAATTCTCCTTATGGTCTTACCGCACAGTATCTAGTTTCTCTGAAATAGAGATCTTCTGTAATTTAATACACTTTTTTATTTTCTAATTTCTTTTCTCCGCTATTATGAAAGAGAATCTTTAAAAGTAAGACTGCAAGAAAACAAATCAAAAATCGTTAATAAATCAGAAAATCAATATAAACCCGTTTACAACCCACATTCTACATATATACACAGATGTAGAATTCGTTTGCCCAATTGTCCAAAATCATCACTCAAAGAATGGAATAATTTTTAATCGACCACCATATTGAGGTAATTGATGAAATTCTTGTGTACATCTGCTGAAACTGGAATCAAAAAAACGAAATCGTTTTTAAAGCCTTTTCGTGTGAAATTCACTGTAATTCCAATATTTTAGCTTAATATCATTTGCTTTTGTAACTACCTTACTTTTTTAATGTTATATCTCTACTACTGTGTCTTATGGATCTAACATTGGTAAAAGTACTTATTGGTAAAGGTTAGCTGATGTATCTCTTATTCTGGTTGCCAAATAAAATTTACATTACCACCTTATGCATTTGAAATTTTTCATATAAAGGTGAACTACACCATAAAATTTTTGAAAGAAATATAGAATCCCGATTTATCATTATAGGACTTACGCACTTGAAGTACAAAATCAAGCACTTTTGGTGTTGTGACTTTTTTAATGTTTTATACAGTTGAAGGTTTAATGCTATTGATTTCTCAGTTCAACGGCATAAGTCCTACATTAAAAATTCAGTACCAAGCCGACACAACTTAGTAATTGTTTCTAGGAGTCTTTTTGATTATAGTGGTACTAGTTACCGTAGTATTATTGCCTTTTATGGCGGTCCTAGATGCAGTAGTGTTGTTACCGTATATAACGGTCCTGTTTGCAGTAGTATTATTGCCCTGTATAGTAGTCTTGGTTACTCCTGTAGCTGGAGTTACTGCCATGGCTGGAGTTGCTTCTGTAGCTGAAGTTACTGCCATAGTTGGAGTTACTGCCATAGCAGGAGTTGCTGTTTCATTTGGAGCTTGCTGACCAGTACATCCGATTGCAAGGAATATACCGAATAACACTATTAATATAATAAGTGTTTTTTTCATATTTTCCCCCCACTTAATTAATGTATTTTATATTAGGTGTTTTATAATAGACATTGAGATATTATAATAATTACTGTTAAATTCTGAACATAGTTCTTCTTATGATCTGCCACATAGTACATTGATTTCTCTGAAAATGGGGATCTTCGGTTTAATAAGGAACGTTTTAAATATAACTTCAAGTTTTTACCTCTGGAATTGCTCTATAATTTCATTTCCCCAAATAATCATTAAAAACAATTTTCATATTGTCATTTACTTTATCACATTGTTCAGCTGCACGAGTTAACCATCACTTTACACTGGCAGATTGTACCTCTAAAACACCGGCAATGGCTTCAATGCTCATTCCTTTCATAGACATTTTAAGAGCTAAATCAGTTTTCTCATCCTTACGAAGATCGTGATAAAAGGTATCTGTATGGTCATTGAATACTTTGCCGCAATGGTGGCAAACATATCTTCTTGTTTTCTTTCCACGACTTATGTAAGTTCCATTTCCAGTAATATTGTCTTGGTTAATAAGACTATAGAGCTTGCAGTTTTTGTTAGGACAAGCAACATCAAAAAATTATGGTTTTGAACCTCGTTTTCCCATAATATAAAAATATGATGTTAAAATATATACCAATCAAATACAAATTGACCATCAAAAATATATGGATCAGAAAAATGTGCGGTCAGATATCAAAGTTAACCTTTACTACCTCACACTCTGGCAGATTTTCAATATGTACGCCATCCAGTGTTCCCGTTACCTCAAGACCATTAAATTCATTTGAACCGCAAAGTACGTCCTGATTCGGGTGCGTGCCAGGGGTGATATTGCAGCTTAGAACAGTTTTTTGTCCGGCCGACACCACAATTGGAAGCCTTGGAGATGCAGGGTGGTTCTTTGGAAGAACGATTAAAGGTGACCCGATTTCTCGGATCATAAAAAGAACGCACTTAAGCCCTTTTTCAGTTTTCTCATCCACAGACAGCGCAGAAGCAACAATCAGGTCATGGGGTTCCAGTCCAAGTACAATCTCTTCGTTCTCAGTTTCCAGAAAAAATTGTCCACTCGGACCTGCTTTCACAATAGCCACTGTTCCTGACGTGCCGCGCAGGAGGAGCATTTCACTTTCCTTCAGTGAAATGTCTTTAGAACAGGTCGATTTTTTCATGTTAAAAATAAGTGTTTAAAAAATCTACTCGATTATCAGATTATCAGGATTCTGCTACATTTGTAGACTGGCAGGAAGGACACTTTACATTTTTGCCAATGCCTTTGAATCTGTTCCCACAGTCTTTACATACATAATCTTTAACCGGCAAATTTCCCTCCATATCCAGATCAAACGAGTCTCCAACACTACACATCATTGTCACCTCACGCTTTTATCAAGGGGCTCAGTAATAATTCTATTACCCCACATATTACTACTTATACTTCTCCAATTAATAGCTTTCCATACCAATTTCCGGGAGCGATTTATGACCACAGCTAGCCCATCAGGGCAACCGTTTCCGCAAATTTGCGTTTAAAATAGGCATGCATTCAAAAAAATATGTATTTAAAAAAATATGTGTTTAAAAAAATATGCATTTAAATAAACATGCATTTAATAAAATATGCATTTAAATAAACATGCATAAAGCACTAACTTTGACAACCTCTGGAAAATATCGTTTGCTGATCAGTGCAATTTTTCTTCTTTTGATTTTTTCCAGATTTTAAATCCTCCATAATAGGATAAGTAAATAAATCCAATTACGCTGCTGAGCCCATAAGAAATAAAACGCTCTAAGAACACGAAACTGCTTGCAGATGCGAGGGACAAGCCAAAGTATAGAAGTAAAGAGATCAGGCCTCCTTCAATTATTCCGAGGCCTCCTGGAGTTAATGGTAGGGCTCCTAGAATGAAAGTCAAGACTGAAATTGTTACAATCAGGTTTAAAGAGAGGTCAATATTCAGGGCTAAAGCAACCAGTTTGAGGCGTATTACATCAAGGATCCAGACCCCACAGGATAAAAGGAACACAGGAGCAAAAGCGCGCTTAAACTGTTCCCAGTTTTTCAATATATTTCGAAAGAGAGTAGCTAATTTTGCTCGAAATAACCAAATTGCTATTCCTGCTGCCAGGAATACCAGGAAAAACAGATGGAATGATTCTAACGTTAAACTGTCCATTGCGGGCAGGAGTCTGATCTCTAAAGAGGGGAATGCATATAGAATATAAATTGATAAGAGAAAAACAGGAATTCCTTCAACCAATCTTTCAAAGAAAACTGTTTTAAAAACATTGATATAGCTTATCCCAAAAAGTTTGTTGGCCCAAAGTATTCTGAAGGATTCTCCTGTTGCCATGTTCCCTCCAGGAGTAATGTTGTTTACAAATACTGCTCCGAAATAAATAGGAACAAGACTTGTGGCTTTTAGATCGTAACCAACACAGTAGAGAACCTGCTGCCAGCGGACTGAAAATAAGTATACACTCAGTAAGTATACTGAGATCGCTAGAAAAACATAACGCAGCTTTGTTTCTCTGAGTGTCCCCCATATTTCTTCCAGAACAGGTATGATCTCTATCCAGTAACTGCGGACAAGATATACACCTGCTGCGAGCAGTAAAAGGGCCACAATGATTTTTATCAAAGTTCCCATCTTCAAAGACATACCTCACAAGGGTTCAGAACTATTTTTCTAGAAACAGTTTTTCAATTTAGCTCTCCAAACTCTAAATTTACTTTTGGGAGTCTGTCAGATATTATCTTTTATTTGGTTTGTCAGATATTATCTTTTATTTAGCTTGTCAGATATTATCTTTTATTTGGCTTGTCAGATATTATCTTCTATTTGGCTTTTGAGTAATCTGAGCCACAAAATACTTAGAGTCCCCATAAAGAATACAATTAGCAAGTCATCACCCTGCAGCAGTGAGAACCGGAACATACTTCTTAAAGCCGGGACATGCAGAACCAGAAGTAAACCTGAAAGCGCTCCCTACCAGCTGTTGTATCCTGAAATGATTTCATAGCTGAAATGATTTCATAGATTCAGAATCATTTGAAAGTTCAATATGCGATACAGTAGCAAGTTGCGCAAAAAATTAAATGCTGAGTATATTTAAGCTCCATTTTTGTAATGTAGAATAGTCTATAAGATGAAACAAATTCGAAGTTGAAATAAAACAGCGGGTTATCTGCATATGATATATAACTGCAAGCAAGGAAATTAAAAAAGCGAAATAATTTTGGGATAAAACATGACTGAAACCAGATCAATGGGGCTCTACGCTGTAACTTCAATAGGTGTCGGGGGCATGATTGGAGCCGGGATATTTTCTATTTTCGGGACAGCTGTTAAGATTTACAGGAAATGCAGTATATATCTCTTTCATTATTGCAGAGGTGGTAGCACTTTTAAATGCTTATTCCTACGCAAAACTTGGGGTAAGGTATCAATCTGCTGGAGGTCCTGTAGAATTTATTCTAAAGGGGTTCGGAGACGGAGTTTTAAGTGGAGGGCTTAACCTTTTACTCTGGGTAAGCTACGTCTTCGCACTTGCCCTTTATTCAAAAGGTTTCTCTTTTTATGCAGTAACCTTCCTGCCTCCAGGTTCAGCGCAGGTATGAGAAAAGATCTTTGCAAATACAATTATCCTGATTTTTACAGCAGTTAATTTTATAGGAGCTAAAGCCCGTAGGAAAATCTGAACTATTTATATTTTCGATAAAGTTTTTTGTATATTACTAGTTTTTGCGACTGCAGGTATTGCTTACATGAATACTGGAAATCTCTCGGCTTCTACATGGCCAGACTCTAGAAGTATTCTCTTTGGGCGGGAGTTGTGTTTCTTGCATACCAGGAGTTTGGACTGATAACCAATACTGTGGAAGACATCAAAAATCCAGAAACCAATCTTCCAAGAGCAATTTATCTGAGTATTATACTTGTCGTTATTATCTATGTATCAGTTAGCCTTGCAGTAATCGGAAACCTCTCAACCTTTGAGATGAAAAGTCAAAAGACTATGCTCTTGCAGCTGCAGCACAGCCTTTTCTAGGAGCTATAGGTTTCAAGGTTATGGCTCTCGCTGCTCTAATTTCAACTTCTTCTGCGATAAATGCTTCTCTTTACAGGGGAGCAAACATAAGTTATCTGCTTGCAAAAGAAGGACGTTTACCCTTATTTTTTGAGAGAAAAATCTGGAAAAGAGGAACTGAAGGACTTTTTATTACATCCGGTCTTGTGATACTCCTGGCTAACTTCCTTTCTCTGGACGGAATAGGTATGCTTGCAAGTGCCTCTCTGCTTATAATTTATATAACTGTAAATACCTCTCATCTGCGCCTCTTAAAAGAAACTGGAGCGAAACGCTGGATAATTCGGGCTTCACTTTTAAGCAGCTTAATTTTCTTTGAAGTGTTGGTTTATTACGAATTTGTGAGTTCGAAACTAACTCTGGAACTGCTTTTAATCACACTTATCTTCTGCTTCTCTGTTGAATGGATCTACAGAAAATTCTCAGGTCGGTCAATAACAGAAAGGGCAGAGTAAATTTCCGGATCAACGATGCTCTAAAATTTTCTATTTTTTTTCGGGGGCTTTCAAGCTTTAATGGTAATATTGAGCTGGTTTGAAGGAAGTGAGATGAGTGCCTTCGTTTCCGAATATGCTTCATGGTTTGCCTCTGGACTACTGGTTTTTATCAGAGCCAGGACAATTTATAGGAAAGGACAATTTATAGGAAAGGACAATTTATTAGGAAAAGACGATTTATAGGACTCTTCATGGAAGCAAACAGAGATAAATGTACTCATTGAGGTACTCTGTGCTTTTTGTGCTTGTAGTTGCAACAAGTATAGATGCCCTTGTTGTAAGAATAAGTTTTGCGTTTCTAAAATCATTCCATTCTTGAGCCTGCAATCATTATAGGTTCTGTAACTTTTTTTATGTCTTTATACGGAGCATATCCTGGATGAAAAATGGATCACTTTTTCGAGCATGAAGCAAAACTTATTGGTGGTGTGATACTTATCGGGTTTGGAATCAGCTTATTGCTCTAGAACAGTTTACATAAATGCATTTAGTTTTGTCCGAAAAGTACAAAAATTGCGGTGCAGGGTAATGCTCTATAATGAAAGGATGATAAGAAACATAAGTGGTTTTTTTGTTGTGATAAGTTCACTAACAAAAAACGAAAGTCTACTATAGCGAAAAAAATCATCTGCTGGCAAACATTTTAATTGAATTCTTTTTTATATAACTATTAATATAGTAAAAATAGAGAGTGGAAAACCAGGCTAGAAGGTAGCAACTACCTGATTTTAGGGAGGTGAGCCTACCAAAAGAGGTTCATACGAGACTAAAGAGTATATAACCAACAGGGTGTCGGTTATCTTGCAAATAAAAAAACTTTGTCAGGGATACTGAAGGAAAACAGGCAGAAGGTTATTTTCTCGATCTTCTTCGAATCACGGTGGGTCCGCTTGAAGAGAATTTTCGTAAAGACCACATTATGAAACAGACTACAATGGAACAGACGGCATTATGAAACTTAGGCAATATAAACTGGTTCCTTCAATGATAAAGCTGTGGCTGCTCAGATGAGTTTTTGTTAGATAAGGAGTTAAGAGTTCTATGCTGTCTTAAAAATTACTACATGATTTTTTTAAATGAGTATTAAGTTCTAACGTGGAGATGGGGGTATTATTTGGCTGACAGGGAAAAGATAACTGCAAAACTAAAAGTTGCAGAAGCTGATCAAAGAGATGTAGGAAAAGGAATCGTCCGGGTCGACGATAGTTTCAGGGAAAAGCTGGGCCTCAAGCCATTTGACGTTGTGGAAATAAGAGGGGGAAAATCGACTTCAGCGCTGTTAGGACGCCCATATCCCAGCGATTCGGGTCTGGATATTATCCGTATGGACGGGCTTATCCGTACCAATGCAAAAACCAGCATAGGGGAATACGTGGATATTCGCAAAGCCGACTGGAAAGAGGCAAGGAGTGTAACTCTCGCGCCTGTAGCTAAAGGCATGCAGATCTATGCTCCAAGTGAAACTCTTAAAGCCATATTCATGAACCGTACGGTTTCTAAGGGAGATTTTATTTCCACCACAAGTTTGAGGCGGTCACGGGAAAGAGAGACTTTAGGGAAAGGAATTATGTTCGAAGATTTCTTTCAGGATTTTTTTGGTCCAGGTATGGGGCAGTCATTTGGGTTGGGAGAAATAAAGTTACAGGTGGTATCTACTTCCCCTTCCGGGATAGTAAAGATTACAGACATGACAGAGGTTGAGCTCTTACCTGAAGCTGCAGAAATAACTCCTGAACAGAATGTTCCCACTGTCATGTATGAGGATCTGGGTGGGGTTAAAGAGGCTATCACCAAAATAAGAGAAATGATAGAGCTACCTTTGAAGCATCCTGAACTTTTTGACAGGCTGGGAATCGACGCTCCAAAAGGAGTACTGCTTTATGGACCGCCTGGAACAGGCAAGACAATGCTTGCAAAAGCAGTTGCAAACGAGACCGATGCTTACTTTATCTCAGTCAATGGTCCGGAAATTATGTCCAAGTATTATGGAGAGTCAGAAAAAGGGATCAGAGACGTCTTCGAAGACGCAGAGAAAAACGCTCCTGCAATCATTTTCCTTGATGAAATCGATTCCATTGCACCTAAGAGAGCTGAAGTGACTGGAGAAGTCGAAAGGAGAGTTGTAGCTCAACTCCTTTCCCTGATGGACGGGCTTAAGGCTCGCAAGAATGTGATTGTGATAGGGTCAACCAACCGTCCTGAAGCAATTGATATGGCACTTCGTCGCCCTGGTCGATTTGACAGAGAAATTGAGTTAAGGGTTCCGGACACTGAAGGAAGGCTTGAGATTTTCCAGATTCACACAAGAGGTATGCCACTTGCCGAAAACGTAAATCTCATGGACTTCGCTCAGATAACTTATGGGTTTGTGGGAGCTGACATTGCTGCGCTTTGCCGGGAAGCTGCAATGAGTTCTTTGAGGCGGATTCTCCCGAAGATTAACCTCAATGAACCTGAAATTCCAAGTGAGATCCTTGACACACTTCGGGTCACAAGGGAAGATTTTGAAAATGCCCTTAAAGACGTCCAGCCGTCTGCTATAAGAGAAATCCTTATCGAGATTCCGAATGTGAGCTGGGAAGATGTAGGCGGCCTGGAGGGAGTAAAACAACTTTTGAAGGAAGCTGTGGAATGGCCCCTTAAAAGTCCGGAATCGTACAGGGATATAGGAGTTGAGGCTCCCAAAGGAGTGCTTCTATATGGTCCACCGGGAACTGGAAAGACTCTCCTTGCAAAAGCCATCGCCCATGAGTCCGAAGCTAACTTCATCACAGCAAAAGGAAGTGATCTGCTTTCCAAGTGGTACGGAGAGTCCGAAAAAAGGATTGCCGAGGTTTTTTCACGGGCAAGGCAGGTTGCTCCATCTATTATTTTCCTGGATGAACTCGACTCTCTTGCGCCTATTCGCGGGGCTGCCATAGGTGAGCCACAGGTTACTGCCAGGATCCTGAATCAGCTTCTTTCCGAGATGGATGGACTTGAGGAACTTAGAGCTGTAGTGGTAATAGGCGCAACCAACCGTCCTGATATTATAGATCCAGCTCTTCTAAGGCCTGGACGTTTTGACGAGTTAATTCTCGTTCCTGTTCCGGATGCGGGAGCTCGCAAGGAAATTTTTAGGGTCCATACCGCAAAAATGTCGCTTGCAGAGGATGTTGATATTGACAAACTCGTTTCCATGACTGATCAGTATACGGGTGCTGACATTGCGGCTGTGTGCAAAAAGGCAGGAAGAGACGCACTTCGCGAAGACCTTCATGCTAAAGAGGTAAAGCAGAAACATTTCCTTCAAGCGATTGCTGAAACCGGGCCTTCGGTTACTCCTGATACCATGAAATATTACCAGGCTGTACAGAGTGGCCTGAGAAAAAGACAGTCAAAAGAAATAGAGACTCCATTTTATACCTGAGTGAGAGACAGGAAGTTTGATCTTCTTTTTTACTTTTTCCTGTTTTCCTTTATTTTCTCTACTCTTTTATTGGTATTCTTATTTTCCATATGCAGCCGTTGTGATTTATATGAAGAAGCGTAAAACCCCTAAGTCTTTAGCTTAGGGGATATAAGCGTCAACTTCACCCCCTGATTTCGTATATAATATTCTACCGTCTCTTTACTAACATTTCCGATTGTAGACGCAAAATATCCATCACTCCATAACATATTTTCACCCCAATAATACTTTTCCAGATATTCTTTTTGTGTTTTCCATAACCCGTTCGTAGATTCTTGTTTCAATTTTCTGACAATAGATAAAACACTAACTTTTGGTTCACTCTTAATCAATAAATGAATATGGTCTTTGTCAGTTTCCATTTCAAGGATTTCAAAGTTAGACTCTTTTGAAATGTCAATCATAATCTGTTTGAGTTCTTCGCTAATTGGTTCAAGTATGACTTTTCGGTATTTGCAAACGAAAATAATGTGTTACATTAACAAAAATTTGCTATGATTCCGTGTTTCATTCTTTATATTTACCAAAAAGTACATATATTGTTAAACCATTTAATACCTTGTATGATGAAAGCGTTCAAATTTAGACTCTATCCTACAGCTACACAAGCTGTTCAGTTAAATCAGCATATAGGTAGCTGTAGGTTTGTCTACAATTGGGCACTTGATCAGAAAATTAAAACTTATGAACAGACAGGAAAATCAATTTCCAGATTTGACTTAAACAAAAAGCTTCCTGTCTTGAAAGCTTCTAATGAATGGTTAGGAGAAGTCAATTCTCAATCATTGCAGGGAATGACTAAGCAGGTTGAGTCTGCCTTCACTCGATTTTTCCGAGAGAAGAACGGCTTTCCTAAGTTTAAATCTAAGAAAAACCCAATTCAATCTTTTCCTGTACCTCAACACTACTCCGTAGACTTTGAAAAAAACACTATCAAGCTCCCTAAAATAGAACCAATTAAAGCAGTTTTTCACAGGAAGTTTGAGGGCGAGCTTAAAACAGCTACTGTTTCAAGGACATGTAAAGGACATTACTACATTAGTATCCTTGTTGAAGATGGGAACGAACTTCCTACAAAACAGAAGTATTCAGAATCTACTACAGTGGGTCTAGATGTTGGGATTAAGGATTTTGCTATACTTTCCACAAGAGAAAAGATTGAGAACCCTAACTACCTGAAAAACTCTTTGAACAGGTTAAAGGTTCTTCAAAAAAGAGTATCAAGGAAACAGAAAGGTTCTAAGAACAGGGTAAAAGCCAAACATAGGGTTGCTGTACTCCATGACAAAATAACTAATCAGAGGAACGACTTCCAGAACAAACTCTCTTTTAAACTCATAAGCGAAAACCAAGCAATAGCTCTGGAAACTCTGAATGTTAAAGGAATGGTTAAGAATCATCATTTGGCACAGGCTATAAGTGATTCCGCATGGAGCAGGTTTGTAACAAAACTAGAGTATAAAGCTGAATGGTACGGAAAAACCATCCTGAGAATTGGGCAATTTGAACCATCTTCTAAAGTATGTCATGTTTGTGGATATCATAATTCAGATTTGACATTAAAAGATAGAGAATGGACTTGCCCAGACTGTAAAACAAAACATGATAGAGATATAAATGCCGCTATCAATATCAAGAAATTTGCTCTCATAGATCAAAATCTAATTGGATTATAACACCTGCGGAACGCGGGGAAGAGCTTGGGGACTTGCCCTCAATAGAGGGAGGAATGAACCAAGAAGACACTCAGTCTTTAGATGAGTGGTAGTTCACATTACGAAATATTATACCTACAGGTTTTTACTCTCAGGATCTAAGCATCATTTAACTCTTGTTTTTTTATGTAATGCTAATTTGCTTAATAGGTGATCTTTATATTTTACCCAAATTTTCAGCACAAACAAAGATACTGAGTTCCAAAAATGATAAGCATCCTTCAGTAAATATTTTGGTTGAATTATTTTTATATAATTATTGATATACTGCTTAATGGAGGTGGGCAACCAGGGGAAAATGATAGCTACCTAGGGGAAAATAATAGCTACTTGAATCTGTTGAAGGTTAACCTATTAAGAGATTCAGCAAGGAAGATCTTCTTAGGTTTGCTGATAAACAGACAGAGAGTGATATTCTAAGCTTCAAGGTGCATACCTGAAATAGAAATGAAGGTCTATATGGTTGAACACATGGAAGTATTGCTATAAGTTTAGTAAGAAAAGTATTCGTGAAACACTTTCTCAAGGAAGTCTACTAACTGAATAGTTTTTTAGAAAAAAGCTTGATCAAAAAATAACTTTAAGAAAGAGCTTATCCCAAAACCAGCTTTATACTCAAAATTGATAGAAGTTTCAGAACAATTCCCTTTGATCAAACCGTGATCAAAAACTCATTGATTATTCTGAATTCAAGATTCGGAGAAGCAGTTTTGAGTTATTGGATAGGCTCAATTATAAAGGAAACCAGACTTGGAGTAAAGGGGGAAAAGTTATGGAAATCGTTCCTATGGATATTCAGCATGTATTACAAAATGTAAAATTTCCTGCAAATAAGAATGACATAATTCAACAAGCAAGAAGTAGTGGTTCAATAGCGGATCCGCTACTGGAGAACCTGGGCATGCTTCCAGATAAGGAATACGCCAACGCTAATGAAGTCGTCAAGGAACTTGAAAGAATTTAAATTTATCTTAAATCAAATAATCGTCAAATGGGGGACAAATCTTAAAAGTAGATTCTGCTGAATGTCAAAATTTAGGTTGTACTCTCCTTCAAGATGGGTAGCTTTATAGTGTATTTTGAAATAGAAAGTTTCACCATTTAAAATCTATAAGCTTTCTTTAAAGTTTTTTGCATGGTTGAATACATTATAGAAAGTATCACAGTTTCCTATTTGACGTAAAATTCAGGAGTCTCATAAGTCTCATAAGTCTCATAAGTTTCCTGAATTTTTCAGAAACAGATCCTCTAGTAAACAATCCTCATCTGTGCAATACTTATTAGCATGAAAGTATGTGAGGAAATCTTCCTCACGTACTCTCTTCATCCTTTTTTCTCGTAATTTTCTGAAAACTGCCTTGGTTGTTCAAGCATGTGTTTTTGAAATATCTCATAGTTTTCGACTTTTTGCCTTCATTGAAAATTTTCAGTATCCATATCCTGAAGCTTCGGTTGAGGTAACAACTGCAGATTTTCGAATAATTCTCCAAAAACGATAGCAAGAAAAATGTTATTTTTTTGAAGACATCTGCGGAAAGTCAGGCCCAAGATAATGATATGATCAATAGTCAAAAAAGGTAAGACAAAAAGTACTTTCATTTAATTTGTGCCTGTTATTCGAAGAATTAGATCAATAGTCAAAAAAGGTAAGATAAAAAGTACTTTCATTTATTTGTGCCTGTTATTCGAAGAATTTCATGTACGTTTAACATGAAAGTATGGAATCAAAGTTGCGCTGGCGCACCCAGAAGCAAGTTAGCGGGGTATGTCCGCGCCACCTCTCCAAATTCCGTTAAAGGAACTAATAACCCTAAATAATTTAGTTTGAGCAGAAGTTAATAACAAAAAATAGAATTGAGAAATTCTATTGTCATCAACGGTTGTCGGAGAAGTTTTCCATTCCCGCAGCAAGCTAGCGAGGTATTCGAATGAAATAAATCAGGAGCTAGCTGAGTTTTTTATCTTACCAGACAGCGTTGTTTTTCAGAGTTGCTAGAATGTTTGTGAACTCGTTACTGAACCTGCAATTCCCAAAGTCCGGAGAACTCAGAATGTTCTTCTTTATTTCCTGCAGTCCGATCAGGAGATTTATATCATCGCTGTATTCAAATCCTCCATCTGATGCCGTGATGTTTTCGGCAAGGACGTCAAGAAGCTTTGGGTCAAGGTCATTCGTTATGTATGTGTCCAGGATCAGAAGGTCCGAAATTCTCTTGTAGAAATCGATGAGCTCCTGGTAGCCAGGTATCGCGTAGGCTTTTGCCATCTGTTTTTGCCTGTTCAGGTAGATCAGGTAACGGGAAATTGTGCTTATTATGTTCTCGATACCCTCTTTTTTAGGGAACGCGATTGGGAACCTTTTCATCATCTGTGAATTAAGTTTGCCTCTGCTCTGTACCCCTTTGCGGTTCCAGACCTCAGGAAAAGCCCTTGCTATCGAAGAGTTGAGTACAGCCGTAACATAGAGATAGAGTGTGGGATCTCCAAGCACGACTCCGACACCGTTTGCAAAAACATTCTTTCCAGTAGGATCATATGAAGCTTGCAGGCGAGAGTTATTGGTAATGATAATTTTAGGGGTGTTTATATACCGCAGGAAACTTTCGTTCTCGAAGCGGTAATCAGCCAAAATGAGTTCCTGTGTTTCGGTCTCAGATTGCTGTTTGATTTCCATTGACTGCTGTTTGATTTCCATTAGCTGTTTATAAGCTACAGGAAACTTTGCTTTTAGTTCCTCGGGCTGGAATATTCTGTATTCTTTCCTTATGTTATTGTCAAGGATTTCATAAGGCACCATAAACTGGTACTGAGTTGACTGAACCGTAAATTCATTCGAAACGGAATCGTCTACATAAGGGTACATAAGTTCTTTTTCCATACCTGCCTGTTCTATACCCACATTTATGTGGGAGTCTCTGCAGACGCAGGATGCATCTGTGCAGTTTTCGCTTGAAAGGCCAGCTTTTTGTAAAAAATCGTTTGTGTGGGGTACACCTTCAAAAACTTCTATTGAAATGTCTTCTAGGGTTCTAGGGATTTTGCTCAGCCTTTCTATAATATAGTCCTTACTCCAGAACATATATTTCACTTCTTTTTTATATATAGAGGGAATTCTGGGTAAACTGGTTTCTTTGTTGGGGGTTGGGTTCTCAAAAATTCGTCTTTGATTTTGAGGTACCTGATTGTTAACTCCTCAGAATCTCTATACTAAACTTTGAATATACCTTTTAATATAATAATTTATCCATAATAACGGTTAACAAATGAAACCGAACTTTTTAAGTTAACAGAAAAAAGTGAAAACTAAAGCCATCGAGTGAAATCAGTCCTTTCAGAAAAAAGCAGGTTTTTTAGAATAAAGGAAATAATTCAAGGTTTACAAACCTGAAAAGACCTTCAATGCCTTTCTTGCATTATCCAGCATATTATGGTTGTTATTGAAATAAATGTAGGTCTTCTCAGGCCCGAATTCATGTATTTTCCTGATAGTTTCGCTAATTTCCGCCTGAGAATAATCGTAACTGTACCAGTCTTCTCTTCCGTGCATTCTCATATACACGTTTTTTCCGGGGAAAATGCGGTTTTTGTAGTCCGGCGAGTCTACGGACACAAGGGTCACTTTCTTCATCAGCTCTTCACACGCCTCATCATTTCCCAGCAGGGCTTTATTCCTTATCTCCAGGGCAAACCGTTTCCCAAGTTTTACGGCTTCTACAAACCTGAGTGCCCTTTCGACATCGTCAAACTTTGGAGGCACCTGGAATAAGTAAAAATCAATGAGATGGTCCATGGGTCGGAAAAGCTCAAGGAAATTTCCCAGAGTTTCCAGGGAACTTTCACTGAGTTGTCGCCAGTGGGTTATAGACCTGTGCACCTTTATGCTCCATCGGAGTCCAGTCCCCTTACTGTTCCAGCCTTCAATCTGCTCAGGTGAGGGAAACCTGTAATAACTGGCATTAAGTTCAACACTGTTCAGCCCGGAGTTCTGGATAAACCAATCAAGGTTCTTCTTTTTGTTCCAATCATAATACCAACCGCTAGTGCCTACAAATGCCTCCATAAAATCCCCTTTTATAGATCGGTCTGATAGCAGATCTATTTTTGGTTTATTCTACTTATAAGCAAAAGAAACAGTAAGCGAAAAACTTTGTAAGCAAAAAACTTGGTCTGGATTAGGGACCATTTAAGCGAAAAAGCTGAAATCGGCCTGCAGGTACTTAAGCGAAAAAAGGATGTCAGATTACATAGGTACTTGAATACAATTTTAACTATAATACCATTTTTACCATTTTACCATTTTTATCATTTTTACAGAGCCATCAGGTAATTAAGCAAGTTCTTATCGGGTTATTAAAACAGGGTCTTCAGGTAAATAAAACAGGTTATTGTCAGGTAACATGAAACATGTTATTCTCAGATAACATAAAACATGTTCAACACACCATGGCATGTGCAGGTAGTAGCAACGAAAAAAGCCCTGCCCTCAAGGTTTTCAAACCTCTTCTCATTTCTGTTTTCTGTAATAGATCTTAAAAACTCAAGGATCTCCAGCAGGTTCTGCTTGAATTCGTTTCCTTTAAGCCCTCCTATGCCGGGCTTCATCTGGTAGCTTTCAAAGACCCAGCCTGGAAGATGCTGAAGAAGTTTTCGTGCATATTCCGTAATAGTTTCTGGCTTTTTCCGTCCAAAGGTGGGACAGCGGTCTCTTGGGCCGGGACAGCCATCAGGACAGATTTCTCCCTCCCGGGCATAAGAAAGAAACAGCATGCCATATTCAGGGTAACGTCCTGCGATTACATCATCAGGAAAGGAAGCTGTAAGCTTTTCGAAAAAAGACATGAGCCTTTCGTTTTCAGGCCGGATAAAGAGCTCGGTTACAGGGCTATCTTCCATCTGGTTTTTTTCCAGAATCTCTTTAGTATTCTCTTCTTTCTCGGGCTTCAGAGGAAGTTTTAGAAGACTGGAAAGCAGATATGCAACCGCGTGGCAGGGAACAGCAGGGATAATGTATTCAGGGATGCCGAGACTTAGAAGAAAAGGAATGTTGTCAAGCTCCATTTTATAAAAATAGGCTTCTGCCTCATTGTTTTCTACCTTGTTTTCTTCATCTTTCCTTTCGTTTTCTGCTCTTTCGTTTTCTCCTGCTGCGCTGGAGGATTTGAGTGATTCATCCTGAAATGATTCTGAAGCTTTGTTTTTAAGAAGATTTACCAGCTCGTCTTCAGTTTTAATGATGTTTGACTTCCTGGAAGCAGGCACATTTTCATCTTTATCGATAACGAGCACGAAAGGATGTCTGTATTTCCGAGCGTAATCAAGGAAATCAGTGCCGATTTTTCCTCCTCCGAGGACGAGATAATAATTTTTGATTACGTGAATTTTCTCAAGTTGATCTATTTTTTCGTCAACCTGAGACACTTTATATTCTATGCTTTCCATAAGACACCAACCAGATAAGTTAAGACGGCAGTAAGCTGTGAGTTTTTCTTATTTTTCGTGCGTAAAAATGAATCTTGGTTACAGATGCATAGGCACAATTACAGTATAATTAGTATAATTACAGATATTATAAATATTACAGATATTACAGATATTACAGATATTACAGATATTACAGATATTATAAATATTACAGATCTAATCGTTCAAGGTATCTGGTCGGGTCAATCAGGTTTTCAGGCATTTCTTCGGCAAACCAGTTGCCTCCAAGATAATTTTTGTGAGTGGTGATGGGTTCACTCCTCCAGACTTCAAAATGGAGCATACTTGGATTTTTGTTTTTCAGCTTCTGGATGTAAAGCGGGCAGAAATTATCGATTTTTTCGGGGTTCAGAACCATTCCAACATGCCCTATCAAGTTTCCTGCCTCTATTTTGTCTCCTTTTCTTACGGTAAAATCTGCAAGTTCCCCGTATTTGCAGAACAGTCCGCTGCTCTGTTCAATAATCACGTAATAAGTCGGGTTCCAGTAAGGCAATATTTCAGGCGAAGTCATCAGACCGGTATCTGCGACAATTCCTCCTTCGATCGAAACTACCTCCGTATTTTCAGGGGCATACAGATCAACCCCACAGTGATATCGGTCGCCTCTGTTTTCCCAGAAGGAGCCGGGTTCTCCTTTTTGCGGAACATGAATCTGTTTGAAGTTTGTGTTCTCAATGTCTACTTTTTCCAGCGCTGTATTTTCTTGAACCTTTATGTTTAGAGGCCAGATTCTCATGAAGTCTCAGTGTACATGAAAAGTATAAAAGCCTTTTTTACTTCGATATTGGCGCTTCTGCGAGTGAAAAATACAGGTTTGCATTCCGCTACAGTTTGGCCACAGTGAAATCAGAAGACATTGAGGCTGAACCCTGGAAAAGACCGATTGACCTGGGTGAAACAAAGGTAGTTTATTCTAATGAATTTGTTTTGGAGTAAATTGCATGACATTGGCAGAAATACTTAAAGCATATCACAACGACAATCTGGAATATTTAATATTCAGAATAACATTTTTGTGATATAAAGATGCATTTTTAGTTTTTGTAGTTTGGTACTTTTGTCATTCCTTAACTTGCACACGAAACTATTTCCATTATAAATCATATGACCTTCAAGCTTAAAGTTAGAGTTTCAAAATTACAAGACAAATTAAAATTTGGCAATCAAAGACTCTGTTCCAAAATCTAGTGATTTCTGCATTTCTTGATTGAAAATCTGAATTCGCAAGAATAATCCGGTTTTCATCAAAATCAATATTTGACATCTAAAGACTTCAACCCCGAAGTTGTATCTCAAGAATTATAACCAATTCCAAAATCTAGTGATGTCTAGTGATTTTTTATTTTATGTTCATCACTGGATTTTGATACTGAGTCCAATCAACAGATAAATTATATATTTCCAAGCTTGTATTGCATTAGTAGATATTTTTTATTGTTTTTCAAGTTTGGCGATATTACAAATTTTGAGATAGCATTTAAATTTAATAAACTAGATATTTTTTAGATTAACGAAGATACTCTAGCTTGCGAGCAGTCGTAACAATATAGTAAAGTTAGGCATCTCGCCATCAAATAGAAGAGCCTGAAGAGGGATTATGACAAAAGACCTAGAGTTATTTCCGGCAACAAACCCGAATCCTGTACTTAGTGTGGCAACTGATTGCACTGTTCTTTACTCAAATAAAGCTGGTGAACCCCTATTATATGAGTGGGGTGTGGCAGTAGGAGGAAAACTGCCGTCCTATGTAAGAAGTATCGTGAAGAAAGTAATTTCCCTAAATATACCTGAAAAAATAAAAGTTGAAACGGAAAAAATAGAATATCTTGTCGGGTTTTACCCTGTGCCTGAAGAAAAATGCGTAAACATTTATGGATTCGATATAAGTGACTGCGATATAAGTAACTGGAGAGAATTTGAAGAAAAACTTCCGGAAAGTGAAGCTGGTGAGGTGGCAAACCTTGAGCTAGCTGATATTATTGATGTGCCAGCAATCCAGTCTCTCATGGATGATTTCTATAGGCTTGTTCACATTCCCATGGGCCTGATCGATCTCAAAGGCAATGTTCTTGCAGGCGTCGCCTGGCAGGATATCTGCACAAAATTCCATAGAATTCACCCCGAAACCTGCAAAAACTGCATAGAAAGCGACATAAAGCTATCCGTAGGCGTTTCCCCTGGAGAGTTTAAGCTTTACAGGTGCAAAAACAACATGTGGGATGTAGCGACCCCAGTCATGGTAGGCGGTAAGCACGTTGCCAATATTTTTTCAGGACAGTTCTTTTTTGAAGACGAACCTGTGGACTATGAGCTTTTCCGATTTCAGGCCAGAAAATACGGTTTCAACGAGGAGGAATACATAGTAGCATTTGAAAAAGTTCCACGGTTAAGTAAGGAAGCTGTAAACACAAAAATGGCTTTCTTCGTGAAACTTGCCAACATACTCTCACAATTAAGCTACAGTAACTTCAAGTTTTCCCAGTCACTTGCAGAAAGCGAGATCCTGGTGAATAAGCTAGAGAAAAACAGGGAAGATCTCGATCGTGCTCAAACAGTGGGAAATATCGGAAGTTGGAGTCTGGATGTGCATAAAAACGAACTAACCTGGTCTGATGAAAATCACCGTATCTTTGGTATCCAAAAAGGCATCCCTTTAACCTATGAAACTTTTCTTTCAAAAGTTCATCCAGATGATCGAGAATATGTTGATAGGAAATGGAAGGCAGGGTTAAAGGGCGAACCATACGACATCGAACATCGAATTTTTGTAGACGGTCAGATCAAATGGGTGCGTGAAAAAGCATATATTGAATTTGACAAAGACGGGATGGTAACCGGCGGCTTTGGTATAACACAGGATATAACCGAGCGCAAAAAATCAGAAGAAGCCCTTAAAAGAGTACATGATAGTTTAGAAGCAAAAGTTAAAGAACGTACATCAGAGCTTGAAAAAGCTTACGAATCACTGATGGAGGAAGAGAGAAGACTCTCTGAAGCCCAAAAAATAGCTCATGTTGGAAATTGGGACTGGGATCTTAAAACCGATGAAGTTTACTGGTCTCATGAGATGTGCCGTATCTTTGGGTGTGCCCCCCAAAAGTTATTTCATACACACAGTGAGCTTTTAAACTTTATACATCCCGAGGATCGAAGCTATGTGGACAATGTCGTTAAAAGTACTTTAAATGGAGGGTCCTTTAGCATTGATCACAGGATTATCTCAGCTCAAGGCGAAGAGCGTATAGTCCACGCACAGGGTGAAGTTGTTTTTGATGAGAAAAAAAGTCCAATTCGATTGAGAGGAACAATTCAGGACATTACAGATCACGAGAAAGCAGAGGAGAAGATCAGGATATTAGCGGATGCTGTGGAATCATCAAATGATGCTATTGTAACAGAGTCTTTCGATGGTACTATTATCAGCTGGAATAAAACGGCAGAGCAGATTTACGGTTATTCCGCCGAAGAAATTCTGGGCAAAAATGTCTCAATACTGGAACCGGATAATCTTAAAGGAGAAATAAAAAAGATAATCGAAAAGGTTAAACATGGAGAAAAAGTCCATCATTACAGAACTTTACGGCTAAAAAAGGATGGTACAACAACAAATGTTTCAATAACTTATTCTCCAGTTTTTGATGCTTTTGGAGAGCTGAAGGCTATCTCAGCTATTGCAAGAGATATTACTGAGCAAATAAATACGGAAAAAATACTGGCAAAAGCCGAAGAAGCCAGAAAAAAAGAAATCCATCACCGAATTAAGAATAATCTGCAAGTGATCTCTTCTCTTCTTGACCTGCAGGCTGAAAAGTTCAGAAGCAGGGAATGTACTGAGAATGAGGAGGTTCTTAATGCTTTCAGAGAAAGTCAAGACAGAGTAATGTCAATTGCCCTTATCCACAAAGAGCTCCACGAAGGCAAAGTAACCGATACATTAAACATCTCGGCATACCTTGAAAGGCTTGTTGAAAATCTTTTCCAGACTTATAGAGTTGGAAATGTCAATACGAGCCTGAAACTCGAAGTGGAAGAAAACATTTTCTTTGATATGGATGTCGCTGTTCCACTGGGAATAATCATTAACGAACTTGTTTCAAATTCTCTGAAGTACGCATTTTTAGGTAAAGACAATGGAAGAATTCAAATCAAACTTCACAGGGAAGACTCGACAGAACACGTAAAAAAAGAGCAGGGACGCACCGAAGAAAATTATAATGGCACTGATTTTACTTTAATAGTCTCGGATAACGGGATAGGTATTTCTGAGAAGTTTAATTTAGAAGACTCCAATTCTCTTGGCTTACAGTTAGTGGAAGTCCTGGTAGACCAGTTAGGGGGCGAAATTGAACTAAAAAGAAGTTCCGGAACTGAATTTGTTATAAGGTTTAAAGTACCAGCGCAAAATTGAAAAAAATAGTAAAATCGAATTCTCATACAATGATCAGTTGACGAGAATTCATATACTGTTTGTTCGCTATGCTATGTACATAAACATCAGAGGCAAGTGATATATAATTAACTTGAATTAAATTTCAATCGTGTAGATATAGCAGTTGATATCGAATTTTTTAATGAGATTGATTATTTTAACCTTAAATGATCAAAACAGTTAATTACCAGCCGAGTATAATAGTCCCAGAGAAAAAACATTTTGTAGATAGACAGCTCCGGATTTTTGTAGAGTCAATAGTTGAACAGCAATATCATCAACACTACAAAGTTGTATACCGGCAAATATAATCGATATGTCTAGGAACCCAGGCTCTGCAACGAGAAAACATTTGAAGAGCAGGCTTGTAGTCAGGCTGTGGATAACTGCAAATGCTGCCAGAGAAAAACAGGAACAATTGCAGACAAAAAAATTCCAGCAATCCCTTTATTTTATTTAAAGAGCTTTATTTAAAGAGCTTATATCTCCACACTAATATGAAAAGTTTATTTATATGTCCACAAGATAGTAGATTTTCTTCAACAGTTATAACAATTGCCTTTATGAAAACAGATTATGGTCTTTATGAAAACAGATTGTACCACCGCATTCGGTACATGTCCATCTATTTTTTCATTTATTAGAAATTCCAGTTGGAAACTAAAAATGAGGAGTTTTTTGAGGGTTTTTGTTTGAGATAACCATAATGGAGTGTACAAAACAAGGACTGTATAAGAACTGTAAAAAGAAAAGTTGTAAGTTAACTTTTAACCAAGTCAACTTATTACTTTTCATATTATCTGATAATAAGGGTCTTATGAACCCACAGCTTCCCATTATAACCAGTGCACTTGATAGTCATGCAACTAATATAATAACCAGTCTTTGAAAACTTGTGTACCGGATTTTTTAATGATGAAGTAATTGTTGTCCCTTGCTTATAGGTTCCATCTCCAAAGTCCCATCTGATATATGTCTCTTTACCTTTTGACAGGTCCTTGAATTGTACTATTCGCGGATCAGTACTCGAAGCGGCTACTGCCGTATAATCAATGTAATTACCTCCACCAGTTAGACGTTGTGTTGCTGGGGGAGTTCCTGCACCAAGGGGAGTTTTGTACGTATAAACTGATGCAGAGGCTGCTGTAGACAATAAAGTCAACATCATTAATACGGTGAAAACAGATATCGTTATAAACTTTCCATTATTTTTCATATCATTTTTCTCCTGTTTTTTCCATATTTTGATCCGGGCATTTCCGTAATCAAAAACAACAGAATAAATTTACTCAAAAATCACAGGGTAAATTAAAATATAAGTATACTTATTTCCAGGAAAGCAAATAAAAAGCTAAATGAGAGTTTAAAGCTTGATAAAGCTTTATTTTTGTTCATAATACATGATAACAATATAAATTCATTTATTAATATTTTCAGTTTTTGCAATCAAAAAAATAAGGATCATGAGACGTTTGTACAATACAAGCTTACGAAAGTTCTTTATTGTTACAGGAGTGCCGGTAGCTAAATGCCCTGTCCTTTACAGGTTGCCCGACAATTCAATTTCAGAGCAAAAATATGTAGAAAATAAGGTATCTAACGCCTTTAAAATCCAAAAATAAAGAAGTTATACTACTAATAGTAATTGTCGGACAGCCTCTTTAAGCCAAGGTGGACGCGCCCAATTTGATATTCAGTAAGAGTCGACGACATATCTACAATTTACTAGAACTCCAAAGTACTATGAATTTCCGCAGATGTCTTCAAAAAAATAGCATTTTTCCCATTCTTGTTTTTGGAAAAATTATTCAAAAATTTGCAGTCATTATCTCAACCGATGCTTAGAAAAACAACTGCTAATACTGCGATTATCAAATGGGTTCATAAAACTTGACTTTTGAATTGGTCCGCAAATCGCGGATTTTTCTGGGAAATAAGTAATCGATTTTAGAATCGAAACACTAGAAGTATTCAATGTAGGCAAAAGGCCGAAAATTATGGAAAATTTCTAAAATATACTTTTGAATAACCAGAGTATCTTTCAGAAAAAACAGTAGCAAAAAAGATTGTGAAAAACAGTAGCAAGAAAGATTGTGAAAATTAGAAGGATATTTGTGGAGAGCCGTATTTATCGTAAGTATAGCTAAATTTTAAAAATATTTGCCAGCAGATCAGAATCTTGAAAGTATTTTCATCCTTTGATTTCACATCCTTCTTATCCTCTGGTTTTACAGTCCATCTCTCGGTTTTGTTGCAATTGCAAATAGTGTAACATTCCCAAAACCAGCAACTTCTGAAACTTGTGCTTTCCTGAGTTCTTCAGTAATCTCCTGCCTGATCTTCTCCCTTATACCGGAAGGAATATCCTTCAACAGGCCTTCAGGGCTGTCTCTCTCTTCCAGATGCTTCAAGAACTCTTCTGGAGAACCATACTTCCAGGGAATAGACCGTGGCTCGATTGATATACTGTCAAAGCTTGCATACGACAGGAGATCCCGGAGTTCTGTTGCAGTAACCTTTTTCATATGTCTATGTAATTCCTTATTCCTTTCAATGTGATATTTTGCAAGAATAGGATCGGCAAGTGTCTTCGTGGTGCTAGAGCTGTCCCTATCAAGTGTGGTCATCCCCACCCTGCCTCCGGGCCTGAGAACCCGGTATATCTCACAGAGAGCCGTTTTCTTGTCGTCAACCCAGTGAAAGGAGGAACAGAAATATGCATGATCGATTGAATTGTCAGGCACGAAACTGAGGTCCTCAGCCTGCCCTACAAAAAAACGGATGTTGCTGGTGGAATCTCTGTTAAATTTTTTCCGTGCAAGTTCAATACGATAGGATGAAGGATCAATACCCATGAACTGGCCAGCCGGCCCTATAATGCCCAGAACATTCACAGCCTGCTGCCCTGTCCCGCAGCCGACGTCAAGCACTGAATCCCCTTTTTTTATTCCCATCATTTCTACCAGTGCTCTGCCTTTCTGGAACTGGTGATCGCAATTCCGGTCATACCTTTCGGCACCTTCCTGGGACTCCCAGTCAATTTCACTCATTTTTATTCACCTTCTGGAACCTGTTTCTCTTTTGCTGAAATTTATATATTCAAAATATTATTGAATTTCTATTTTTGAGTTTTTCTCTTCTATGGATTCTTCCGTATGTGAAATGTTCTCTCTGGCGTTAATTTTTGATTTTGCAGCTTATTTAAATAGTTAAGCTTATTTCAAAGCTGTTTAACCGATTCTTATCAGAAATCTACTTATCAGAAATCTATGAGGAGAAATCACTATCAGTACAGCTTAAGGTTTCTCTTGTTCTTAAAGGTAAAGGAAGTTAGCCCACTACCCTACAGAAAAAACTACAGACCCCGGCTTTTTAAGCCGAAGTATGAAATTGAATGAATTTATTTTTATGAACTGCAGCAAAAATTATATATATTTCTTACTTTTTGAAAGAAATCAGGGGTTTCTAAGAGAACTTTGCAGTATACGAAGCAAGATACCATTGATCAATATAGCTGCAGGTAACCACAGGTAACTGGAGGTAGTTGCAGACGCATCACGAGCATCTTCTTTTAAAAATGGAATTTATCATGGTCTGGTTAATTGATTCTTGAAACTCTTCTGAAAAATATCCGGCACCAATGTTCTGGTTTAAATGTGCAGGATCTACATAGATATCAGTGGTTGATGTGCAGTTCAGATAGTTGCCTGCATAGTTATTGTACAGGCAGTTATTCTCCAGAATAATGGTATGTGTTTCAGGCAAATAATTAATTACTCCATACCCTGTTCCATCTGGATCTTTTTTGCGTTGTTTGGTATTTGCGATAATATTATTGCGGACAATTGTTGTGTATCCTGTGCCTTTAGGTGACAGGTCAATGTGACCTGAGTTACTATATGTAGGATAAACGTGAGTACCACTTCTAGGGTACATCTGAATAATTGCACCATGATATACTCCATCAAAGGTATTATTTTCAATGAGAGTATCGTAAAATCCGCTTGTCACTATACCTCCCACCCAGTCAATATTAGGATTCTTGCCGGTTTTGTAGAACATATTGTGATAAATATATACATTTTTAGCATCATCCCTGGAATAAGGCCTACAACAGCCTATCAACCAGATTCCAGGTCCATAAGTATTTTGAATAGTATTATTATATATTTTAACATCATTGACGACACCTGTTGTTTTCTCAATCAGAATTCCAGCGCCGCCTGCACTCCAGTGGTAAAAAGAATCTATCAGGTTATCATGGAATTTTACGTGGTTAGAGTTTCTTGATCTGAGACCGGAGTCAGTCCTGACTGTTATGTTATTGTTCCAGGCTTCTACATTCTGGCAGTTTTCGGCAAAAAGCCCATTATGCCCTGTTTTGTATATGAGATTATTGTAAAACTGAATATTGGAACTATTGTCTGCTTTCCAAGCTTCTCCATGCCCGTCATGCATGTACATGTCATGAACTTGAATGTCCCTGGAGTTGCGGAAATGAATCATGTCATAATATCCGTATCCCTTCGGCTTATCCAGATTGTTGTCATGATTCCCATCGATTTCAAATCCTTTTATAGTAACTCCATGTATTCCGGTGCTATTAATCTGTTTTATCATGGGCTTGCCCACTGGCCAGTCTGCCATATCTATAAGTTTAATTACGGCTGTAGGGTCTCCTTCCAGGGTAGTATTATTTCCTATGAAAATAGTATCTGATATATTGTATGTGTTTGGGCCTTTCAAATAAACGGTTGTGAACTGCGGATTTTCTGCAACATATTCAAAAGCCTGATTTATCTCCACCTGATCATCGCTCCCATCGCAGGTGAAGTTTCCACTTTCATTGCCAGTTACCCATACAGTAACATTTGATGGTGCAGGTGAAGAGGTATTTGATGGTGTAAGTGGAGGTTTGGACTGTATTAATATGTGAACAATTATTAAATCCAGTACAATTAAGAGAATGAAAATTAGAATGTAAAATCTTGTTTTCGTCCATTTCTGCTTTATATACCTGAGATAATCTCCAGTCATTTTACTCTCCACTTAGAACTTAGTGAATTTATTTTAGTTAGATTATCCATTTTTAACTTATCTATATTATATAGAGGATATTATTTTAAGGTAATTTACAGAAAAGTACTTCAAACGCTTAAGTCTTTCTAATTAATATGAATATTTATAAAAAATATGTATAAGTTTACGTCAAGAAGCCGAAGATGGATAAATAAAAATATATTTCAGAGGGTTTCTACAGAGGCAGAAAAAGGTTGATTTGATTGGGTTTTTCCAAATAAAGGCAAATTTAATTATTGCAATTCACAATCAAATGCCGAGGATTTAAGTTCTTTATTTTTTATATTAAATTGATTTTTAATACGCTCATTTTTCATTTTTTAGTTTTATTTTCCATTTTTTTAGGGGTCACAGATGACCGCTCTCAATCTCTTTTAATGTGTTCTCCATTCATGACCTCTATATATAGCAGAACACACTCAATTTATATATTTTGTAACTTGTTTGCATTAACTTGTACTAATTTGAAGATTAATGGTTGCTATCAAAAAGAGAATACACGAATCAGAATGAAGGAGAGCCTTTTTAGGATGAATTTATGCCACAGATTCTTTTAATATAAGATAAATAAAACAGAAGATTTGGTATTAACTCTGAATATGCCAGAAAAAATAGAAATAGTAATACGCTTAAAAGGATAATAAATTACTCTTAAAAGGATAAAGATAAGGCTACGAAAAAGGGAAGGATCAATGCAAGTTACTGCACGTTTTGAAAAGAGACTACATATCCTCGTGATGGTAGGCTCGGTTCTTAATATCGTCCTCATTGTGAAATTATATACAATTTCAGGAGATTGGATTCAGTTGGGAGCGGCTGGTGGGTGGCTAGCGGCGTTGATGTATGCATATCTAGCTCTAAAAAAATGTCCACATTCAGCATATACAGAAAATTCTTGAATTTTTGAACCATTTTTGAGTTCATCTCTAAGTCAATTAACATTGAGTTGATCCCAAAACTCAAAATTGCTTCTCTGAATTCTGTATTCCGAATAATCAATCAAGTTTCTGATCATGAAAACAATCCTGAAAATTCTTGATGATTAAGAACTAAATGGCTTTTGGGATACATTCATTGCTTCTCCTTCAAGAAAAACATTAGGATTTCTCAACCTACCCAATTCCAAACTCCTCCCTCTCAACAACGTTTATATGTAGTAAGGATTACAGTACACCTGATTTTTCCGAATGTTTTATATTACTCATTAGATTACTTAATATATCATGACATGTAGAAACATGGCATTCATGCATTAAAAATTACAACCTGAGAATGGTTTCATAAATAAAAAAGAAGGTTCTGTTAATGAAATACTGGCAGCCTAAATACGAAACAATGAGTCCCGAAGAACTGAAGAAATTACAGCTAAAACGCCTTCAACACAGCGTAAAGCTGGTCTATGACAATGTTCCTTTTTACAGGCAAAATTACAAAGCAGCCGGAGTTACTCCCGAAGACATCAAGACCCTCGAAGATGTCCGTAAATTGCCTTTCACGCGGAAAACCGACCTTCGGGACAACTATCCTTTCGGGCTTTTCGCTGCCAAAAAAGAAGACATAGTGCGTATCCACGCCTCGTCAGGAACAAGTGGGAAACCCACAGTCGTCGGGTACACGGCAAAAGATATTGAGACCTGGTCTGATCTGATTGCCCGTGACCTCACAATGATTGGGCTTTCAAAAGGCGATACCATTCAGAATTCCATGAATTACGGGCTCTTTACCGGAGGCATAGGTTTTCACTACGGTGTAGAAAGAATGGGCGCAATGGTCGTGCCAGCCGCAACCGGAAATACCGCCAGGCAGCTTGAGATGATGATCGACTTCGGCGTAACCGCAATCCACTGTACTCCATCCTATGCCTTTTACCTGGCTGAAACAGCCGAACAACTTGACCTTCTAGACAAACTCTCCTTAAAAGCCGCTATCTTCGGAGGAGAGCCCTGGTCGGAAAACACGCGGAAGCAGCTTGAAAAGCGGCTCAACCTTAAAGCCTACGACTGCTATGGCCTGTCAGAGATGTTTGGGCCAGGAATCGGTTTCGAGTGCCAGGAGCAGGACGGCCTGCATATCTGGAGCGACAACTTCCTTGTAGAAGTCCTTGATGAAAACGGAGAACAGGTCTCAGAAGGCGAAAAAGGTGAACTTGTCATCAGTTCCATCAACAAGGAAGGCTTCTGCAATATCCGATACCGCACAGGCGACATGACAAAGCTTCTTGAATCTGAATGCGAGTGCGGCCGGACAACCACAAGAATTTCCCGTCTCATGGGCAGAGCTGACGACATGCTGATTGTAAGAGGCATCAATGTTTTCCCTTCCCAGATCCAGGACGTTATCTCCCGCATCCCACAGGTAGGCGAACACTTCCAGCTTATCCTTGACCGCAACAATCATATGCTCGACGAACTCACAATAGAAGTCGAACTTGAAGATAATGCCTTTACCGGCGACCTCAAAGACCTTAAAGCCGTCCAGAACTATGTCCAACACGAGCTCAAAGCCGTCCTGAATATCCGCACAAATGTCGAGCTCCTTGAGAAAGGCAGCATCGAAAGGACTGCAGGAAAGGCAAAGAGAATCATCGACAGGCGCCCCGAGCTCTAAATGGAAGACAGCCTCAATAAACAATGAATCAGGGAAAATTATTCCCTGTTCTTTCTTTAACCTTTTTTGATACCTCTTTTTCAGCAATCCTTTTTAGATTACTTCAGTTTCTATAATCCAGCTTGCGTAGCAGAGAGAATCGCTTTTCAGAACTCCGGGCAACCTCACGCTCGACGAAGGAGAGCGACCTTTGTGTAAAAAGTCTAAAAATAAGCTGAAATTTTTTGAGAAATTTTTTGATTTTGTTAAAATGGAGCCTATAATAAGCTAAAATCTTGAAATAATATATTCTAACTATCTGAAGCAATCAAAAAGTGTTATAAAATGTGGCTCTGGCTTGTAAATACAAAAAAATGAGGATATGCGTTTGCAGGTAACGCATACCAATCAGAGCTTAAACTTTCCTTAATGTCTAATCTTCTTTTTACCTTATTTCTTTGGATCGAACTTTATAGCCCGGTCATATACTATCTCTGAGTAGGCTGGTCCGGTCTTTGTTGTGTTTTCCATGTAGGCCCTCCAGGCAATGAAAAGCGGTTGATCCAGTTCTATACCATAAGCTCCCACACCGTAGGGAACTTCGTAGCAGTATTGATCATCCTCACTGCAGTTCCTGGCGAGCTTGTAAACATACAGGTATTTAGCATTAGGATTGTCAGGAAGATATTCCTCAGCAGACCCGCTGAAATCTGCGTCTGTGATTGCTCTAACGCCGTTCCACCCAGCAGCTCCGTATATGCAGAAGTTCGAGTACGTCGCCTTTCCTGTGGCTGCATGATTAACCCCATAGACAATTATGAATTCATCTGTATCGTTGCCCAGTGTAATTTCTGGATCTTGCAGGAATGGATAGTACTGCGAGGTGTCAAAGAAAGGAGGTGTAGGCGAAGAGGCTGTCTGGTTTGCTGACCATAGATAAACTGCATCGTTGGTAGGACCTACGCCATTGATTCCTCTCTGAATAGCATCACTCCCTATAGGAACTCCCTGACTGGTCGGAAGCTCTGTGGCATTCGATTCGTTATATCTATCAAGAATAGCATTCCTTAGCTCTTCGAGATCATCCATAAGGTTGAATTCTGTTTGCCCGGTTCCACGGACCCTCAGTTCCGGATAATCATATGGGTCCAGCTCCGTAGTGTTGTTGGGAGTAATCCGGAAAACAGTTGCAGGTGTATTATTTATGTAATCATCACCAGCCTGCGTGTCATTAAATAGAGCTGGGCGGAAAAATGAGGCAAATGTATCGGAATCATTCTCCACGCCCATGTTCAGCATGACTGAGGGCATCACCTGGGTATTAATTATATTGTCCGAATACCCCGCTGATTGGGCAGCAGCCCGGATGCGTTGATCAATGCTTCTATCAGCAGTAAGGATTATTATTGTAGTTTGGTTGAAAGGATTCCCGGCTGACCCGTTTGGAGTTCCTTCGGTTTTGATAACAAGGTTATTAATCGTATCTGCTATGTTAGCGAAGAGCCATCTCCTCTCGTCCCCAATTGTCCTGTGCATAATAAAATTATCGTAGCTGAAGTACCTGCATTCCGGCGCCGTTCTTCCCACGAAAACAACAGCTTCATCAGGACCAAGGTTCCAGAACGGAGTTGTATTCTCTTTGACTCCAAGCGTACTTGTTATTTGCTTAATTCGTTTATCTACTTCATAACCAGGCGCCATTGGAACAAAATATATCAGATATTTTGTGGTGGGATTGTTTCCGTATGCAGAAGGCAGTATTCCTTCCTCAAATAGCTTGAGAAAATCAAAGTAACCCACTTCGCCTTCCTGTACGGTGAATCCATCCTGTTCTAAAGCCTGTTGAAAAGCCCCTGCGTCATAAGTTTCATTCGCTGCGAGGCTGGTTCCTGTTAACAGTATAAACAAAATGCCACCAAGTATTATAATCATTATATAATTTTTCATATATAACCCCCAAGTTAATTTATCTTTTAATATATTAGAAACCTTGTCAGAACATTAACTATACTTGGATAGTTGATCTGTTGATTGTTCAAATGATTCCTTACTCCCATCCGGTTTTGACTTCCCTTATTTTGTAAAAATAATGCCCACCGAAACACCCAGAAAATCTAACAAAACCTTACAGCACATTTTTCATGTTATACCCAATTTTCATGTTACACTCCAACAACCGGTTGTAAACACTTGCTTTCTAATATCCTGGGCACTCAACGCTCGACGAAGGAGAGCGGCCTTTCCGAAAAGCCTGTAAAAAAGCTGGAATTTCCGAATTTTATCAAATTAACTCCTAAAAAAGTTAAAATCTATGAAATTTTTATTTTAACAGTTCTAAATAACAAAATTTATTTTACATGCCTCCAATATCAAAAAAGAATTGGAGGAGTTTATGGATCCAGCCGCTCTCGCCCAGCTCGCTCAGCAAGCAACAAATATTCTCATTCCTGCCTTGTCTGCCCTGTGCATTGCAGGAAAACCCGCAGTTGACAAAAGCAAAGAAGTTCTTGTGGATATGATCTGCGAAAAAGAACTCTTACTTTATAAAAGGTAATTTTAACGAAAAAAATTGAAGAATATAGGTAACTTTTCATTAGTGATTATCTAAATTCAGCCCTTTTTATAAAAGGGCACTTAAACAGGTATGATAGATTTGTCAATATTATGATTTAAAAGCATCTTTATGCAATTTTTTGATATTAGAAAGGGTTTTTTCTTCAACTTGGGACTTTGAACCTAAATATCCTTTAAGAGTGGATTCTTTCTGCAAGAGACTTCTTATACTCAGAGTTTCATTGCATTGTTCAGTATTATTAAATTTCTTTACATCTGAATGATTGTTACTGATACCCATCTTTTTTAGGTCTTCATTAGTTTTCTTTGTATAACCATAAATATTCCTGTCAAATAATCTGTATGATATTTCATTTTTAGGCTGAGTTTTCCAAGCTTCAGATGGCATTCTTGGTGGGATATGATTCATTCCAAGAATGTCAATTCCATACCCCATGGAAATAAAATCCTTTGCAGGAATTTCAACAGCATTTTTTGCAAACTTCCCCTCATAAGAATTTATACCATACAAAAAAGAATCTTCAAGCAAACCATAATCTTTCATTAATCTCATTAACATTCTCATTTTAGGAAGAGTGGTTTCCACACACTTTCCATCAAAATCTATCACAAAAGAAGTAATATCTCTATTACAATAATTTTCAAAAATATCTTTTATATTAAGTCTTGGAACTTTAAATGGTATATTGCCTAAAATACACTTATTATTCAATGTTTCTACTACATCAAGATATTTATTGGTCCCTTCCAAGTAAGTATCTATTAGTTCATCTCCTGTCATATTTCTAACAATATTGGAAAAAGAAGGAGTTATTACTGCATCACTGTAGACATACTGAATGTCAGAAAGAGTTTCTATATAAGTGTCATCCGGAATTTTCGTATCCGCGTAGTCAACAAATAAAAAATTAATATTTGAATTCATGCATCTTTTAATTTCGTTATTTATCTTTGACTCGTAAGATTCAGATTTTAAAATCTCTTCAAGTTTTGTAGATCTACCCTCATTAATTGAAAACTTTTTATATATTTCATTAATTTGACTGACAGAATTTTCCTTATAACTCGCTTTTTCAGGAGTTGTAAAACTCTTATTTCCAATTCTAATGTCCAAATTTTTAAACATTAACTCAGAATCGAGATTTTTCACATTAATATTGATTTTCACGACTCATTCCTCAGATACTCAATAAGTGCTGGACTAAGATAAAAAGAACCGTTTTCTAGATCATTTATTATTTGTTTTAAATCATCTGTATCTAATAGTTTTCCCATTGATAATCTTTTAATTATCCCTATTGTACCACTATAATTAAAATTGGAAATTGCAGCTCCTAATTTTTGAATAAAAAGTTTATCTTGTTTAATTTTTTGAATACTTATTCTCATTCTCTGATCATCAGTTATATAATAATAACTCTTGCCTTTAAGTTCATATCCCAACAAAGCAACTAAAAAAGCGGATAGTTCTCCTTCGTGAAGGTTTGGAAAACGATTTTTTAAATATTCCAATAGTTCATTGTATTTTTCAGAGTTAGTCATATCAACGATAATTATTTTTTCATAGCACTTATTCATTAATTCCTTATCACTGTAATCCAAAGATTCTTTATACACAACGTGAGATGCCACAAGACTATATTTTTTATTACATACTTTTATTAAATCTTTGGAGTTAATGTCGATAACACAAGCTGATATAAATGTGTTATCAAGAATCTTTGTGGTTACATTCTCCATTTTATTCCTCTATTTTTTAGAAGTTTACTGAATTCGATAGTGTTGAGGCCAGCAATTTCAGCTGCTTTTCCAAAACTTACTTTATGCTTTTCAAGAAGAGAAATTGAATACTTGATTCTTTTTTCTTTCAACTCATTCCATTTGATAGCCTCAGAAGTGTATTTGGGGTACGAAACATATACAAAAGTTAAGATTTCATCTTCTGATAGATCATTCAGAAAATCTTTAAAATCCTCAATAATTGCGTTAAGTTCAGCTTTTGGTTTAAGTCTTTTGTACAATTCGTATCCCATATCACTAAGCTTAAACCCATTACCTTTCCTAATCACTAACTCCATTTTTATTAAATCTTCAAGAATGGTATCTAAAATTTCACTGTAAGGACCATATAAATGGGGTTCAAAAACAAGTAAGTCTTTATAATCATCAAAAACATTTGATACAAGAAACAGCAACTTTTGTAATTTCGTCTTGCTCCTGATCGGAGTATTATCTAAGGCACCTATTGAAAATAGGACAATTTTTTCTTCATCCTCTAAAGAATTAAAATATCTTTTCAATTTATTTTCTCGAGAATTGAGCGGCCCACTCATTTTTTTCCTCATTTATTCAAGTTATATATTGTAATTTATAATTCTCAAAATTCAATAAATTCATATAATAAACTTGTGATAACCATTAAATATAATGACCTAGCGAATTGAAAGTATTAAGTTACAGAATAGCGA
This sequence comes from Methanosarcina barkeri str. Wiesmoor, assembly GCF_000969985.1. GTDB lineage: Archaea > Halobacteriota > Methanosarcinia > Methanosarcinales > Methanosarcinaceae > Methanosarcina > Methanosarcina barkeri_B. The sequence goes on from NZ_CP009526.1 coordinate 2,354,634, forward strand.
TTTCATCGATGCTTTCAAGTAATAAAAAGCTACCTAATAAAACTTGTTTCATGTATTCTTTGGAGTTATATAAATAAAAATCAACATGGAATGCCGTTTTTATATTCAATTTACAAAAGTCATGAAGTGAGAAACATTATTTATTTTTCTTTAAATCTCTACATGTAGTTTTTCATTCTTGTTTTCCTAAACGATATGTATTTATGATTTCCTGAATCAGTGAAGCCTTAAGCACTCTTTATGAACATAAACAATACAAGTTTAATCTCTTTTTTAAAAAGCCAGAAGTAGAAGCAAAAACCCCAAAACCAAAAGCTATTAAGTAATCAACCCCAAACCTTAACTGTTATTTTTACCTAATTTTATATTCTTAACAATCATATTTTTGCTCAACCAGTAAAGGTGGAACTATGCCTCATATAATGGAATTGCTTGGAAAAACAAGAGTAGTCGTAAAAGACGGAAAGGTTATCGAAGTCGGAGAGCCTGAAGTCGAATGGTGTCCCCTCTTTGCCAAAGTCCGTGGAATCAAGAAAATTACCCCTGAAGAAGTCAAGAAGAATATGGAATTCAGGATCAGCGACTTCGGGATGTTTACTGACAAACGCCGGCTGGAACTCGAAGACTTTGTAGGGTTCGGAGCATCTGAAGTCATGATGACAGGCCTTAGCAGAGGTCTGCTTGACACGACCGTAACTGCCTGTGAAGGCGCAGGTACTGTAATTTCCAATAACCCGACTCTTGTTCAGGGCATGGGCGGCAGGATGTCTGGTCTGGTCGAAACCGAACCGATTGGTGCCATCATAAGCGGTATTCAGGAACGCGGCGGAATCGTGCTTGACCCTTCAACTGCAAAAATGGACCCTGTTGCAGGAGTTATAAAAGCAGCAGAACTCGGGTACAAAAAAATTGCAGTAACCGCAGCTTTCGCAAAAACTGCAAAAGAGTTACGGAAACTTGAAGCCGAACTCGGGCTTGATTTGATAGTAATTGGCGTACATGTAACAGGTTTAAACAGAGAAGAAGCAGAGAGCCTGGTGGAAAATTCAGACATTGTGACCAGTTGTGCTTCAAAGCCTATCAGAGACCTCGTAAAGCCTCTTGCCCAGGTGGGAACCGCAGTTCCACTTTTTGCCCTTACCCAGAAAGGAAAGGAACTTGTGATAGAGAGGGCAAAGGATATTCAAAGTCCAATTCTGATCAATACCATGGCTCTACCTGTGTTGCCTGATCACAAACAGCCAAAGGAACTGAAGTAATACGAAAATTGAAGTAAAAAGTAACAATGACTTCGATGCCGTTTTCATTTGTTTTACTTCACCTTTTTTTAACTCTTTTCTTTAATTTTTTATTTTTCTTTTTAGTTTTTGTAACTCTCTTATTTGAAAAATTGCCTCTTTTCGGGAAAGAATACTGGTTCATGAGATTCACTACAGCTGAAGAAGACAGAGTATTCATGGTCACGAAGAGATACTTCAAAGAGTCTTTCAGCTTTATGAATGGCTTAATTTCAGAAACATAAAAATCTTCTAGACGTTGTTGATTTTCAGGTCTAGGCTGAGGATAGGGTTATAACTTGCAGGAGACCGAAAGTGAATTGGGCATGGTAGAAGATACTTCAGTCTTCTTAATATGAATTCTAAAAATATTATTTTTTTCGCGGATCCATTTCTTATAGACTCATTTCTTATAGACTCATTTCTTATAGACTCATTTATTACAGACTCATTTATTACAAATTTTTTGTAATCTCTTCTCCTGAGCTTGATACAAATATCCCAAAATCAGCATTAAAAGATCCTAACTATTTCTTTTGCCTTTAAAAAATTTATATAGCATGGTGACTCTAAAGGTCATAGCAAAAACTTTAAAAACAAGGCAGGAAGATCTAAAAGCATGAAAAGCGGAAGTGAAAACGGCTCTCCTGAGGCCCTGATAATATCCGATGACCTGGGGCTGGTGGAAGTAACAGCTATTAGAGAAAAGCTTTCTGAAATGCACAATGACATTAAAAAAGTGATGGAATTTACCAGCAGGCTGCGTTTAGAAGCTGCTATTGAAAGATCTAGGCAAGAGTATTCAAATGTTCTTCTCAATCACCTCTTCGAAGACATCGATTCCGGTCTTGAACAGAACATGGTAAAAAAATGCCCTGAAAAGCAAAAATGTACTTCTGCATTTACGGCTCTTCTGCAGCAAAATGCAGGGCTTATAACGAAAAATAGGGTAGATGACAAATCAATATCGGACAACCGAAAAAAACTAGAGGAACTGAGATGCGAAGCTCCTTACAATAAATGTGAGAAATGCTTTTCCGAAGTATCGAGCCTTCTGGTAAAACAGGTAAACCTTATGCGCTCTATGAGGATTTATACTAACAACCAGGAACAGAAACCGAATATTTCTGCTCTTAAAACCTCTGTAGTTATGAGTGAGATCCTCGAACCGGTCTCAAACCCCCAGCGTCTGGAAATTCTCAGAGCAGTAGCGTTCGAAATGAAAAGTTTCTCTGCTTTTTCCGAACTTACGGGCCTCAGAGGAGGAAATCTGCTCTTCCATCTCCAGAAACTTATGGAAAGCGGGCTGATTCTACAACAGCACGAGAGGGGAGATTATATGATTACTGAGAAAGGTTTCAAGATACTTCAGGGTCTGAACGAAATTTATTCTTCACTTCAAAATTATCCACTTCAAAATTCTTCAAAGCAGAAACCTGAAAAGAACGATCTCATGGAAAGAAAAGAAAAAACAGAGATGACTATTTAAACTCAGGTCTTTTTGATCCTCAATTTTGCAGCGTTCAACCTCGCAACTTTCCATTTTTTAGCACTATCTAGTTAAGATTAGATAACTCAGGCGTAGTAATACAGTTGAATGCATTAACTATATTTCAGTGCCGATTAAGTATATATCAATAACCTGCCAATATAAGAGTGTAGAATGAATTCTCCGGGGAAATCAAACTGCAAAGAACTAGAATGTCAGACAAAGAATAAATAAAAAACACGGGAAAAAATTTGAGGAAAAAGCAAAATATGAGGAGTAAAAATGACTGTAAAAGATGATATTCACGGGCAGATCGTTGCAGGCCTTAAAGATGCAAAGTTTCCTATAAATACCCCTGAAGAACTGCTTGCTGCATTTCCTGCAGGTGCAGATACTACATGCAGGTCGGGCAACCTTGAAGTTACTGCAGGAGAAACAGGAAAATTGCTTACTCCAGTAGATTTTCCATTCAGAGACGCAAAAAAAGTAGCAGACACAATAGTTGAAAGAGCAGGACTCTAAGTCCTGCCCTTTTCTTTAAGACTTCTCTTTTCTTTTTTCTTTTGCTCTTCGTTCTTCTAGCTTATCTTCACCTATTGTCTCTCATACTCCATTTCATCAACATATTTATGGTTTTAGCCTAAAAAAATAAACAATGTTTGTAAACTAGAATACCATAGTAAAAGTTAGTAAACTAGAATACCATAGTAAAAGTTAGTAAACTAGAATACCATATTAAAAGTTAGAGTAATTAGGCAAGAATCAGAATATAATTAATACTATTTTTTCAATTCCGGAAGGTGTGTTTAAAATGCCTCACATAATGGAAATGATGGGTAAAGCCAGAGTAGTCGTAAAAGACGGCAAGGTTGTGGAAGTCGGAGCCCCTGAAGTCGAATGGTGCCCACTTTTTGTCAAGCTGCGGGGAGTCCAGAAGATGACTCAGGAAGAAATCCGGAAAAATATGGAGTCCAGGATCAGCGAGTTAGGAATGTTTACAGAAAATCGTAAGCTTGAGTTTGAAACAACCGTTGTTGCTTTTGGCGCTTCAGAAGTAATGATGAGCGGTCTCAATAGTGGTTTTTTGGAGACAACCGTAACGGCCTGCGACGGCGCAGGAACCGTCATATCAGGTAATCCAGCACTGGTCCAGGGAATTGGAGGCAGGATGTCCGGCCTGGTTGAAACTGAGCCAATAGATGCAGTTATTAAGGGAGTTGAAGAACGTGGAGGAACTGTGCTTGATCCCTCAACCGCAGTCATTGATCCGGCAAGTGGGGTAAAGAAAGCTGTCGAACTTGGTTACCGAAGGATAGCAGTAACCATAGCTGATCCAAAAACCGCAAAAAACCTGAGAAAGCTTGAAAACAAACTCGGACTTGACCTGATAATAATTGCCGTACATGTTACTGGCTTAAGTAGGGAAGAATCTCAGGAAATTCTTGAAAATTCAGATATCGTAATTAGCTGTGCTTCTAGATACATAAGAGAACTTGCAAAACCTCTTGTTCAGGTTGCGGCTGCAATCCCGCTTTTTGCCCTTACTCAGAAAGGAAAAGAACTTGTGATTGAAAGGGCAAAGGATATTCAGAGCCCAATTCTGATTAATACTATGAAGCTGCCTGTGCTGCCTGCACATAAGCAACCGAAGAACCTTGTTTAAGAAAAGTAACTCAGGCAGTAGCTTATTTACTTATTTGTGTCTGTTATGTAGAAAGATTACTGATTTTTTGAAAGATGTTACAGATTCTGAAATTTTATTGTAATCCATGTTTTCTGGGTGTCGGCTGAAGTTATAAACTAATGCCTGATGAACTGGTTTATATCAATTACTTTTATTTCTTTCCTGGCTTTCCTGGCTTGGATGCTTTTTCCTTCTTTGATGATTTACTGGCTGGAGCCTTTGTCTGTGTGGCTGGAGCCTTTGTCTTTGTTTTTCCACTGGGTACACCGGTTTTTGAACTGTCACCCATTGTAGACTTTCTTACCATTTAAAAACACCTCTTAGCTAGTATTTTAATTAAGTACTTTGGAATACTGTCTCAAAGTTATATATAAGTTTCCAGCCAAAGGATTGTTTCTCGATAGGACTTAGCGGGTGAACTGAGAAATCAATAGCATTAAACCCAATAGCATTAAACCACCATCTGTATAAACTACTAAACGAGTTATAACCCTAAATGTTCTTGATTGTGTACTTCAAGTGCATAAGTCAATATTTACAAGCATTAAGGTAAATTTGGAAATGTCTTGTCATAAGGCTCATCAAACATATAATTTTTCCATTCCTCTTTGTTAAGGTTTCTGGTTAAACGATTGCCTGCTTCGTGTATAAGATCTTCTGTTTTGTTATGTATCCACAATCTTGCCTTATTGTCATCACTCGCTGTAGCTACGTATTTTCCATCAGAGCTGAATACAACTTTATATACTGGACCATTATGGTTCAGAACAAAAACTTGTTTACCTGTATCTGCATTCCATAAACGTGCTGTTTTATCATAACTCGCCGTAGCTATGTATTTTCCATCACGACTGAACACGACATTATTCACCCAACCACTATGGTTCAGAACAAAAATTTGTTTACCTGTATCTGCATCCCATAAACGTGCTGTATTGTCATTACTCGCCGTAGCTATGTATTTTCCATCAGGACTGAATACAACATTATTCACCCAACTACCATGGTTCAGTACAAAAATTTGTTTACCTGTATCTGCATCCCATAAACGTGCTGTATTGTCATTACTCGCCGTAGCTACGTATTTTCCATCAGGACTGAACACAGCACTAAGAACCTTATCAGAATGTCTCAGAACAAAAATTTGTTCACCCGTAGCTGCATTCCATAAACGTGCTGTATTGTCAAAACTTGCCGTAGCAATATATTTTCCATCAGGACTGAATACAACATCATACACCCAACCACTATGGTTCAGAACAAAAATTTGTTTACCTGTATCTGTATCCCATAAACGTGCTGTATCGTCACCGCTCGCCGTAGCAATATATTTTCCATCAGGACTGAACACAGCATTGTATACCCGACCATTATGGTTTAGAACAAAAATTTGTTTACCTGTATCTGCATTCCATAAACGTGCTGTATTGTCTTTACTCGCTGTAGCTACGTATTTTCCACCGGGACTGAACACAACATTATATACTGGACCATTATGGTTCAGAACAAAAATTTGTTTACCTGTATCTGTATCCCATAAACGTGCTGTATTGTCACCACTCGCTGTAGCAACGTATTTTTCGTCACGACTAAACACAACACCATATACCGGACCATTATGGTTCAGAACTTCTGTAGCAGCTATATCCCATAAACCTGCTGTTTTGTCATCACTTGCCGTGGCGATGTATTTTCCATCACGACTGAACACAACATTATTTACCGAACCATTATGATTCATAATCAAAATTGGGTTGCCTGTGTCTGTATCCCATAAACGTGCTGTATTATCACCACTTGCTGTAGCTACATATTTTCCATCAGGACTGAACATAACATCATACACCCAACTATCATGGTTCAGAGCAAAGATTGAGTTACCTGTAGCTATATCCCATAAACGTGCTGTATTGTCAAAACTTGCCGTAGCAATATATTTTCCATCAGGACTGAATACAACATTATTTACCCAACTACCATGATTCAGTACAAAAATTTGTTTACCTGTATCTGCATCCCATAAACCTGCTGTATTGTCATTACTCGCCGTAGCTATGTATTTTCCATCAGGACTGAACACGGCATTATTTACCGAACCATTATGGTTCAGAACAAAAATTTGTTTACCTGTATCTGCATTCCATAAACGTGCTGTATTGTCATTACTCGCCGTAGCTATGTATTTTCCATCAGGACTGAACACGGCATTATTTACCGAACCATTATGGTTCAGAACAAAAATTTGTTTACCTGTATCTGCATCCCATAAACGTGCTGTATTATCATTACTCGCCGTAGCTACGTATTTTCCATCAGGACTGAATACAACATTATTCACCCAATCGCCATGGTTTAGAACAAAAATTTGTTTACCTGTATCTGCATCCCATAAACGTGCTGTATTATCATTACTCGCCGTGGCTGCGTATTTTCCATCAGGACTGAATACAACATTATTCACCCAACCACTATGGTTTAGAACAAAAATTTGTTTACCTGTATCTGCATCCCATAAACGTGCTGTATTATCATTACTCGCCGTGGCTGCGTATTTTCCATCAGGACTGAATACAACATTATTCACCCAACCATTATGGTTCAGAACCACAACTCTATGAGGTATGGATAATAATTCCTGACGTATTAACTTATCAGCATCCAACGATAATTCCTGACGTAACCTCTCATCATGCAATGTCTCACTGATTCGAAATGATTCGATAGCAAGAAGAATACTTTCGTCCAGAGTTGTAGGATATTCCTGTAGATTTTGAGATTTTGCATTTAAATACGAAGCAAGAGCTCCTTTCTTATTTTGTTCAGTCTGTATCCATAGATATGTCGTAGATAAAGCTAGAATCAAAATAATAATAGAAATGGCTGCAAGTCCTTTAATAACGCGGTTTCTGCTCCTTTCTTTTTCAGCCCGTTTTCTCTCTGCCCATTCTTTCTCTAGCCGCTCTTTCTCTAGCTGCTCTTTCTCAGCCCATTCTTTCTCTGCGCGTTCTTTCTCTGCGCGCTCTTTCTCTACTCGTTTTTTCTCTGCCAGTTTATCATTAAAAACCTTGTTAGAAGATAGTATCGGTTCGATAAATCTATCGTGAGTCAGTTCGTACCAGCGTGCACCTGCCCGCCACTCTGCTCTAATAAGGTGCATACTTTCAAGCACATCGATGGCTGTGTTGGGAACACCATAAGTATACTCTGGAGCTCTGTACACCATCCCCCGAGTCCCCATCGTCGTTATCAGCACTTCACCGCACAACCTACGCAGGCCTTCCTCATCAACGCGTGTCTTCTCTGTAGCTACCTCTATAGCCTCTTCGTAAAATCTGTAAAGTTCCTGTTCTACATTGCCATAGGTTTTCAGGTGCTGAAATGTGATTTGTGTTATATCTGGAGGTAATTCTCGCCAGAGATTCTGGCATACTACCTGAAGCTGCACAGCTTCTATGAACTCTCCTGTTACCTCAGCGGTCTCACCTGGCGCCGTTTCAACTCGAATCTTTAGCAAATCTTCAACAAGTTTTTCTGCCACGCCTTCCGCAAAAGAGCGGCCAGTATATCTCAAAGGCTCTTTGATTGCTAGCAGTGCAGCCTCACTGCGAAGACGTTCCATGTGAAAACGCGTCCGCAATCTTTCGGGAAGAAGATATACATAAGGATCTAGCTGGGCTATAAAATCCTCCCGCATGACAAAAATCACCCTTAAAAGAGGATCTGCTTCCAGAGCAGCGCTCACTTGTTCAAAAAAGCCTTCTCTATCTTTCCAGCGGTCTTGATATAAAGAGAATATTTCCTCAAACTGATCGAAGATAACTGCACGGGGTAAAGGCATACCATCTTCGTCCAGCATATGCTCCTGTTCATTCAAGAAATCAACAAGTTTCATTTTAGCCAGGCTTTCTACATCATAATCACCTTCATCCCAGCTTGCGAGCGTATTAAAGACATAGATATTAGAAATCTCGTCAGTTGTTATATTTTCCAAAATTGTGCCTTTAACTCGCACAATAGGGAAAACTTCAAATTGGTTTTCCTCAAGAAGAGGAATAAGCCCTGCATTGAGAAGTGAAGTCTTGCCTGCACCCGACTGGGCATAGACGAGAACCAGATTATGTGCAATAACCAGAGACAGAAGATCTCGAGCTTCACGGTCCCTTCCAAAAAAGATGAATTTATCTTCCTGCTCAAAAGGTCGAGGGCCCACGTAAGCCTGGAATTCAGGTCCCACTATTGAAAGCCTCCCATCGTGTTTTCAATTCTGCAGAAAATTCATGGTATATCATCCTTAACCCCCGGAGCTTATTTGAACCTGGAATTTAAACGACAATCCGAATCGTCTTAATTCTTATTTGTTTAATCCTTATTTGTTGGGTTGTGACAATTACGACTGATCCTTCTTTATTAAAACCGGTGTTAGATACTCTGGAATGCCATGTAGTTGGATTTGTATACACCCAAATCTATATGCATCTTCAATGCTACGTCCTCCTCCCAATGCCTGGTAAAAACCTATAGCGAAGGCGATAGCAGCTCTATCACCGATTTCCTGATTCATTCCAATGACATATTTGATGTGTTTAGCGATGGCTTTTGCCTGAATCTCTGCATAACAAGCGTTCAATACTACACAATTCACCTGATCACTAAATTGTTCAAACAATGCAGCCAATGCATCATGCTCGATTGGGTGAGCTTTTCCTTCCAGATCCTCAAAGTACAAAGCACCTGTAGATGTGCCGTGACCGGAAAAATGGACGATTTGCGGCTGTGTATCAAGCAAAGCTTGGGATATATCTGATGGGCGAACTGACAATTGTGGCAATTCTAATGTAAAGCGGTCCCGAAATTTAGCCAATTTCAATTTTTCTTGAATCTCTCGAAATTCTTCACCAAGCCTCAGACGAGATTCATTAGTGGGATCGGCTGCTAAGAAGAGTATTGAAATCTTAGCAGCTTTTTCTTCAATTGGAAAACGTCTCCTACTCTCTGTATCTATTTTTGTGGTATCACGATTGAAAGCCTCCCATCGTGTTTTCAATTCTGCAGAAAATTCATGGCAATCGTGCCAATATACCTGGATATGAAGATCCTCAAAATAACTATCCAGATATTTCTGAGCTTTTTCTTCATGGGTCTCAGAAACATTCCTTGGCACAAGCTGCACAGATATGTGCTTTCGAACCATACTTCTTCCGATGTATTCATCAAGAATCCGGCAAAGAACACGGAAATCCCAGTCAGTTATCTTGTAGCCTATGAGAAGAAGAGATGTGCCTCCAAACGCTTGCTGAATACGTGGTGGAAGCAGGTTTTGATCCTTTGAAATAGAAGCGAGGAAGTCTAGATAGTTGTCCTCTGTTAGAACCAGTGACTCTGGTATTTTATAGCAGCCATGAAGATAATATACTAAAGGTTTTTCCGGAGTGGGGTCGAAGTCTGATGACATTGGTTTGCGTTGCATTAGGTATTCATTCCACCGACATATTTCCTGGATTGGTGTTTTACCACGGCTTTTAAGAGCTTGCACCATAAGGTCATCGTAAGTTGTGGTAATATAAACTGACAATGGAAGATCGGCTAACACTCCGTGAATTTCATCAGGAGTTTCAAAGTATGTTGGTGTGACTTCTTCTGACATTTTAGTAATTCTATTACAAATTTCATCCCTTGGAAACATCTCGTCTTCTTCGATCACAGCCACAAACTGAGCTACCCGTGCCAAGTCATAAGAGTCTTCCATTGGGTAGTCGTACTCTTCTGCCCACTCATTTGCAATCTGGGAAATAACAGAAATCTTTTCAAAACAGGCTCCAGATCCGAGAAAAGGAGTGCACTTTCCATTCTTGATTCTCTTAAGAAGGATGTCCCAATCCTTCTCTTCCAGCATTTTTGGCATAATTAACACCTTCTAGAAAGTTAAATTCTCTTCTCAATTTTTTTCGTGTTTCCCCCGTTTACCTTTCTTTTAACTTACTTGCTGTCTTGAAAGCAGATTAAAAACTAGGGCACAGAATTAAACTGTTTTCAATTCCTCTCTTTCTCAACTCTTCCAAGTCAAGGTCACATTAAAATTAGCACCTGCACCTGCTGCTATAAACATGCCGGCCTTTAAATCCATTGAGATGCCAAAAGAAACTCGAACTTCTTCGGGTTGTTTACTGAGGTCTTTTAGCCTATTCAATACGGTATTAGCAACAGGCTTTACAATACCAAGTGATTCTTCAAATGTCTGATTTGTGATATTTACAATCTCACGAGATGTAGATGAACGTGAACCACGAGTTGTTTCCCCTTCAACTTCAGCCTCTTCTGCTTCTATTAATACAGTACTGCCGTCTTCCAGAGTAAATTTTACAAGGCGTTTCATAAAAAATCACAATTAAAAATATTTATGACTAAATTAGTATTTTTATTGAATATTAACAGTATATTTACTAATATAGAGAAAATAATTATTGAATTAACAAGAAAAAGAAGTCAGAAATACAGATTAAAGAATAGTTATACATAATTAAAAATATGCATATAAAACTTATATAATTATACAAAATCAGGAATAGTTATACAAAGTCTATCTTTTATACTTGTCTTTTGCCGGAAGAACTGTAAGTAGAACAGTTCAGCTTCTCAGCACGGCTTTTTTTTGTGCTAACCTCTATTTTTTACCTCTGAATTTTCCCAGGTATCCGAAGAAATCAAATTTGTTTTCAGATTTTTTGCCCTCAATTTTGTTTTTTTCTATTACTTTGAATCTTTTATCTATAATATATTCTCCAATCGGATTAACAAAACCAAGTAGTATTCCCAGCCCTGTAAAAATATATAAAACTGTAAAAATTTTCCCTATGTCCGTTTTAGGTGCTAAGTCCCCGTAACCCACTGTTGCCAGAGTGATAACCGAAAAATAGAAAGAATCAAGCCATCTCCAGCCTTCGACTCTATGGTAAAAAAAAGTGCCTACAGAAAGGGTGATCACAGCTAAGTAAAGGAGAGACCTGAACTTCGGATCTTTAAGCAATGTTCCTAATGTCTTTATAAACATCAAGAATGTGAAAAGAAAAGGAATCGTTATTTTTCCTCCAGGTATAGTTTCAATACAAGATTAACAAGAAATTTGTGCAGATCCATAAGCTCTCATTTAACCGAATTGCTGATATTTTTAGAAACGAGGACTTTCAGTCCGGTCCCACTTTCTGAAGCTCTGTCCAAGCAGGTAGAGGGAAGGAGGCAACAGTAGGAGGTTTAAAAGAACATAGTAAGGGCCAAACATTGATAGGACAATGTTAACCAGCAGCAGAGGCATGACTGATAACGTATATACTGCGAAAGTTCTGCCATTATAGAGGTTTATGGAAGGAGAAAGCCCTGTCAGGTAGATAAGTATCGAAACCATGTAAAGTGAAATTGAGAAGAAAAGTAGCAGGGCTGGAAGTAGAAAAACAGGGTCTATTTTAAGGGTGAGCAGGATAAGAATTATAAGTGGGACCAGATTCAGAAAAAGGTAACTGTTGAGTTTGCTCCTTATCATGTCCGAAACTTTTAGGGGAAGGAAAGCATACGAAGCAAAGATATCATACTCTGTAAGCCAGTTGTACATTGAAGAGGAAAGGACTCCTAGAACAAGGGAAAACAGGATTATAATATTTAAAGCTGGTAGAACCTTTCCCAGGGCTGAAAGAAGCATCCAGATAAGAGCTGCAGGCAGCAGGAGCGAGAAGACTAACTTTCCAATTCCTCCCTCACTCCTTTTAAGGTCAAGGAAATCCTTTGCAACAAAAGCTGCATACCTGTAGGAAACGAATTCTTTGCACAGCATGGCAAATGAGTTCGAAAAGCTCTTTTTTGCCTGGGGAAAGTCCACTTTCAGGAAAAACAGGGATAAAACCGAAGGAATAATTACAAGTCCAGAGGAGAGCAGGAAACAGCTTTTTGAAGGAAGCAGGAAAAAGGAAAGGCTAGGCAAACTATATGAGATTTTTGAATCCAGATTTCCGGAAATAAAAAGCAGGAAAATGCAGCCAGCCAGTAAACCCCAGGTCAGCAACTTTCCAGAATGAGCATAGATAGTAGATAAGAAAAACACTAGTGAAAGCCCGATCATAAAGGAAAGAGAAAGGGTCAGGAGAAGGACGAGAAGGGTAACAGGAAAATGGAAGTTTCCTTTCGGTATAAGGGCTGCAGCAAGCGCAAAACCTGCGATGAAAGGCAGCACATAGAGAACAAAGTAATATACGATATCTTTCATAAGGAAGTTTGCAAAGATCAATCTCTCTGAAACAGGAAGCGTCCTTGAAGAATATGCTATCAGACTTGCCTGTCCGAAACGCCGGTTCATAAATTCTTTACCCATAAGTCCAACCCCTATCATGCCTCCCAGAAGCAAGAAAAGATAATGCATCCTGAGCGCGATCTGGGCATATGTAAAGATTTCGCTGAAAATCGGCAGCATCAGACTTACGAAGAAAGTAAACAGAAAAATAAAAAATGGAAAGAGGGAAAAACCATTATTTCCAAAAAGATTCGAATGCAGCCGCCATTCTTCTTTAATCATGCTTTTGAAGATCTCAAACATAAAATCCCTGCTAGTTTTAGTCCTAGTTTTAGTCCTAGTTTTAGTCCTAGTTTTAGTCCTAGTTTTAGTCCTAGTTTTAGTCTTGATTTTGTGCTATTTTTACGCTCGTTTTTGTGATATCTACTCTTATTTCAGGCAATTTCTACCTTATTTTTAGGCAATATTCTTGTTATTGTGTCATTTTTACTCTTATTTTTGTGACCGTTTGAGAATTCCTACATGATAAAATAGTTTCACATTCCAAAATTTTGGCATAAATTCAGAACTTTTATTGTACATTAATGTGCAGGTATAATCAAACCGATGCCGGAATTCCCTGATTGGCTTACCAGTTCCAGAAAGAATTCTTCAAAGCTCCTTTCCTGAAGAACAGGATCGTCCACGCGGCCTGTATAAACCATTTTTCCTTTGTAAATGATCCCAATGCTGGTACAGATCTGTTTTGCAATTTCAAGGATATGTGTTGAAATAAAAACTGTTCCCCCGTTTTTCACACAGATTGTGAGAAAATCCTTTACTTTTTTCTGCATTACAGGGTCTAAGTTGATTAGAGGCTCATCAATAATTGCGAGTTCAGGCTCATGCAGGAAAGCCTGGGCAAACATCAGTTTTTGTCTTGTGCCTCTTGAGAGGTCCTTGCACAGTGAATTATTCTGGTCCCCAAAATCCAGGAATTCAAACCATTTTTCACAGGCTTTCTCGTAGTTTTCCATTTTCCGGATCTTTGCAACAAAATAGAGGTATTCCTCTGCCGTCAAAAAACTCGGTGGAGTTTCCTGTTCAGGAACAATACCTGCAAGTTCGCGAGCTCGAATAGGGTCTTCGAGCACATCTACTCCCAGTACCCTGACTGAGCCGAAGGTTGGCTTTATTTGACCGGTAAGCATTTTGATCATGGTTGTTTTTCCTGACCCGTTAGGGCCCAGAAGCCCAAAAAGCTCACTTTTTCCAATCGAAAAGGAAATGTCATTTACTGCCTTTCTACTTCCGTAGGATTTAGAAAGATTTCTTACTTCAATCATCTTTAAGGCTCCGGAAAGCCCGATATTTACAGGCAAATAATTATACAATGCCAATCATATAGTAAATTAAAGTAAATTAGAGTAAATTAGAGTAAATTAAAGTAAATTAGAGTAAATTAGAGTAAATTAAAGTAAATTAAAGTAAATTAGAGTAAATTAGAATTAATTAAAGTAAATTACAGTAAATTAAAGTAAATTATAGTTAACTGAAATAATTGGAATTGTTCAGGGTAAATTAAAGTAAATCAGAGTAAATCAGAGTAAATCATATAGTGATTAGTTGTAGTAAGTTTGTAGTAAGTGATACTAAATAAAATTTTTCCATAAGTAGATATCATCTAAAAATATATAAAAGAATTTGGGGGAATATTTTTGAATTTAATTCAGAACAGGAATGAGATTATTTGAGTTGTGAAATAAGGAAAAATAAAAAAGTTTAACGTGAAATTATTTCAGAATAAAACAAAATATACTTTTATTAAAAAATATTTATTGAAATAATGTTATTAAAGATATTTATTGGAATAATGTTATTTTTTCAGCCCTTTTTCAATGGCTTCAACAACACTTCTCAGTACTTTGATTCTGGAGTATCGTTTGTCGTTTGATTCTACAATAACCCACTGGGCATTTATTGTGCTTGTTTTCTGGAACATCTCATCGACTGCAATTTTATAATCTTCCCATCTGTTCCTGTTCCGCCAGTCTTCATCTGTAATTTTCCATTTTTTCTCAGGGTCATGTTGCCGGCTGTTAAAACGTTCCAGTTGAGTTTCCTTATCAATGTGAAGCCAGAACTTAACTACAATTGCTCCGGCCTGTGTCAGGATTTCTTCAAATTCATTGATCTCCCTGTAAGCCCTTTTCCATTCATCCTCACTGCAAAAGCCTTCAATTCTTTCTACCATGACGCGGCCGTACCAACTCCGATCAAAAATTGTTATATGGCCGGCTCTAGGGATTCCTTCACAGAAACGCCAGAGGTAATGATGGGCTTTTTCTACGTCATTCGGTGAACCCACAGGGACGACCCTATAGAGCCTGGGATTTAGATTCTCTACAAAACGGTAGATGTTTCCTCCTTTTCCGGCAGCGTCCCAGCCTTCAAAGACAACAACCAAGGGACGCTTTTTCTCAAAAAGCTTATACTGGAGGTCTGCAAGTTTTTGCTGGTATAACTTTTTTGATTTTTTATATTCATCGGCATCCAGCTTTTTGGAGAGGTCAATTTTTTCCAGAATAGAATTGTTAAGCTGAGGGACCTCGGGTGTTTCCGTATCCAGATATTTTAGGGTCTGTTCAGCCGGTATTCTGGTTGCCTGTTCAATAGAATCTTCAATCGCATGGATGACCGTCGTCATAATTTTTAAAGTTGCAAAGTTCCTATCATTAGCTTCCACTATTGTCCAGGGAGCATAAGGCATATCGGTCTTCTCCAGGGTCTTCTCGACAAGTGGTAGATACTCACCGTATTTATGGATGAAATCAAGGTCCTGTTTTGCTCCTTCTTCATACTCGTCAAATATCGGAATATCAACTTTTTTGAGGTCTTTAAACCGTTCTTTATGCTCTTTTTCACTGATATGAAGGAAAAATTTTATTATAAGGTACCCATCATCGGCAAGTTGCCGCTCAAAATAGTTTATTTCTTCCAGGAATTTCCACAGTTCTTCTTCCGATTTATTCTTTTCCAGACTCTCTATAATTGCTCTGCTATACCAGCTCCTATCAAAGATTCCAATCTTTCCTCTCACAGGAACTCTGGACCAGTAGCGTACAATGAAGGGCTTAAGAAGTTCTTCATAGCAGGGCCTGGTCATTGTGTGGAAATCGTATCCTCTTGGGTCCAGAGAAATAATAAAACGGTTGATATCCTCTGCCATTCCGGATACGTGCCAGCCTTCAAAAACGAGGATAACAGGTATTTTCAAATCTCGGGCTTTGCGCTGTAGTTCTCCGAGCTTGGATTTAAATATTTTGTGATTTTTTTTATACTCAGCAATTGTTACTTTTTTAGAGAGATCAATTTTTTCAAGCATAAGTGGCCCTGCTTATTTTTTTAAAACCGAGAATTATATTAACATCAATATTCATTTGGTACGAGTTTTAAAATCTAGTTCAAAATTTAGTTCATTGAACATAATAGCTTCTGAATAAATATGATACGTAAGCTATATTTAATTTAGTTTTTGTTTTTTGCAGATGTTACCTTATTTTCAATTAACATATATATCAATTGTCTGCTTCTATAAATTGATAATATTTGACCATGTTAATGGAAAATAATGAAAACTCATGCTTATAGAACAAAGTATTCGTTTTATTCAATGTTTTTATTTAAGAGTCTATACAAACAAAGCAGAAAACTATTTTATAATCATAGCTTAATAATTATATGATTTTTGAATTATACCTGGTATTTTTATTTAATAAATAGGATATATTTGTCAGTTCATTTTATAAGAGTTCTATAAACTCTCAATATCTAATATAAAAATTTATTTTAATGTATATCATATAGTATATTAAAATTTACATTACTGTGTATTAAAATGATACACATACTTTAAAATGTGTTTTTGATACTGTATAATATACATGTTATTTAAAAAAGTCACAGATTATATTTGGTTAAAAACATTCATTATAAAATAAATTGTTTAGTGACTGTTTTATTTTGTAATTTATTAATTTCAGAATAATTAAAATCATTTTAAGATATATATCTTTATATTTTTATTACGTACTTTTGTACAATAACATAGAAAATCATATTTAAATACAGATATATTAAAGTAGTTAACAAAAAATCAGCACTAAGTTCTAAAATCTGTATTTTAATATATATTAAATTTTGATATCTTTTAATTATATTAAATAGTAATCATTAATTAATCATTGAATAAAAGATATATATTGAAACTAAATTATTAAAGTTAGTTACTTCACAAAATAAACATATACAATTAGTAAGCTAATGTGATTCAAAGATATTTAAATTACATCAATTTTTCAGGATTTGTCATTACTTTTTACTGGAGTCTATAAATATGGCTCTATATTTATAATATGGTTTTCTAATCAAATAGTCTACACCAAGAATGTTTAGTTCTGGTAAAAACACATAGGCTTAAATTGAACAAGTATTAAAATAATATAACATATATGATAATTAATAATCAAATATAACTACTATTCAGAATAAAAGACTTTTTGTTTTTAAATGGAATATAATCTACATTCTTATAGTATCTATGTATGTAGGTTTGTTATATTCTTTATCCTTTTTCCTTCATGACTTCATGCATTTACCCTTACGGTTGTCGGCCAAATGTCTCATATTCATATAGTCTCTGTAATAAGAGACTTTACAAAATTGGGGTCTAAAAACTATTCTGTAGATAGTTTTGATTTCATACCTATAATATATAAGAACAATTTCATTTTTAGATGGCTTAAACCTGCGGAAAAGTTTCAAAAAACAAACAATATAAAATAATCTTATATATATGCGTTAAGGTTATAAATTGTGATTTTGTTTATTACAAAAATGGAGCTTTGTTCACTCAAATGAGGTTCCATACAAGATAATAAGGAAAACATGAAAACTAAATGAAGTTTGTCTGAATAAGTTTGTTTTTTGTATATTTAACTATAAATTATTCATATCTTTTTCAACTCTGTTTTTATTTTTAGTTACGGGATATTTTATATACAAGACATATAAATGAATTTTTCGATTATTATATACCTATATTTATATAATATTTTATAATCCATTCAGTGTAGACTTGTAATACATAAAACTGACAGATACACATAATTAAACAGTGAAATTAAGTTGAATCAATAAGTTTTAAGATACGTTAATCAAATTTTATACTACCAAAATAATATATAAAGATTACTCTTAAACTTTTTAATATTATATATATATAAATTATTATTATTATTATTATTATTATTATTATTATTATTATTATTATTATTATTATTATTATTATTATTATTATTATTATTATTATTATTATTATTATTATTATTATTATTATTATTAAAATATATAGATAAATATATTTTAATAATAATTATTTATATATATAATTTTCTAAATTTAATATCTATTTTTATTAATATTATATATATATCAAAAAGTTAGTATTTATCATACTTAATAATGAATTTTCTTTTTTCTTTTATGTATTATTATACAATTACAAATAAAAAATACCAAATTGGAGTACCTGGTTATTCAAGAAATATCAGAGAAATAGAACAAATCTGTAACCATCTTTAATACTAGTAACTATATTTTAATACCAGCTTAGAATGCCAGCTCAAGATCAAATATTTCTTCAAAAAGTTTGTATTTTTTGCGGGCCCTGTACAGGTACTGACGGATGGGAGTTTCATCTTTTGCCCTGGAAAAAAGAGCTTCGATTTCTCCTCGGGAGAAGACGGCTTCAAGCTTTTTCATGGGAATTGATTCAAGTCCTTTCCAGTCATCGATCCTCTGATTGCTTATAGGAATTGGAATTGGAAGCAAAGATACCTGGACCTCATCTACCCAGTTCCATTTGGAATCATAGATGTTTGCATAAAAAGCCCCGCAAGAAATGCATTTTGTTACTATTATGGTTCTTTCTCCTGCCTTGTGGTAGCTAAGGCTCATCAGTATGGAGTCGCATCTGGTGCAGTTACCAATCTCATTTTCTTCCAGGCTATAAGCATGTATCTGGTTTTCTCCAATGTATAGATCATTTCCTTTAAGATCATAGCTGTATTCCATATCATTTGCTCCTGGATGAGGTTGAATGGGGCAATACTATTGCTTTTTGGGCTTTTAAATTCTCACTCTCTTTCTTTGTAAAGGATATAAACCTATTAATATTAATCCCCTCTTATGAAGACTTTTAGCTTCAAGGATATCCGGTGTTGCGTCTATTCGATCAATCAGTCCCATCGATTCAATATTTCAGTCTCATCAATATTATATTCCAATCTCACCACCATTTTTCTCCCAATAATTTTTCATTGCTACTAGTGTCAAGAAAATTTAGTTATTGGTCATTTAAAGCTTAGAATCGTTGTATACTGATGAGAAAGTAACAAGAATTATGTTCAATAATTAAATTGTCGTGACACTAGGCTTTTATTAATAAAGACATTATTAAAACAGTAATGAGCTCTACGTGAAAGATTCCTCTAAATGAGTAAAAATAGATAATTGGATGGTTAATTTGTATTTGATTGATATTATATATTTTAACATCATATTTTTATATATGGGAAAATGAGGTTCAAAACCACAATTCTTTGATGTTGCTTGTCCTACAAAAACTGCAAGCTCTATGGTCTTACTAACCAAGGCAATATTACTGGAAATAGAACGTACATAAGTCGTGGAAAGAAAACAAGAAGACATGTTTGCCACCATTGCAGCAAAGTATTCAATGACCATACAGGCACTTTTTATCATGATCTTCGCAAAGATGAGAAAACTATTGATTTAGCTCTTAAAATATCAATGAAAGGAATGAGCATTGAAGCCATTGCCGATGTTTTAGATTTAGATAGTAATTTTGATCTGTAGAACGTTTAATTTTGATATATCTCACTTTCCGCAGATGTCTTCAAAAAAATAACAATTTTCCTGTTATCGTTTTTGGAGAATTATTATAAAATTTGCAGCTATTATCTCAACTGAAACTTAGAAAAATGGTTGCTGGAAGTTTTCAATGAAAGCAAAAGATCGAAAACTGTGAGATATTTCAAAAATACACTTTTGAGTAACCAAGACGATTTTCAGAAAAAACGATAGCAAGAAAAATTATGAAAATTGAAAGGACATCTGCGGAAGGTCAGATATATAGTGAGCTTAATTAACTCCCTCCACTCATTTTTTGGTACAGCTGGTAGTCCAACTACAAACTCCGATGCTGTTATATTTCTCCCAGGAAATAATGTAATTGAGGGTTCTATATAGAAAGTGTCAGAATTTCCCTGCTCACATGATTTTCAAAACCCTGACATTTTTACGCCTCGTAGGCTCAAGTTTATCCTAGTAATGGAGTTTTTAATCCTAGCTTTTTACAAATACCTTAACTTGACTTTTAAAATAAAACTTGTGCACTCCTTTGTTTCTGAAAACTTATCTTTTTACCACAATATAAGACTCAGTATCAAAATCCAGTGATGAATATAAAATAAAAAATCGCTAGATTTTGTAACAGAGACTAATATAATCTAATTTTATAAAACTTTGATAATATAAAAAAGTTTAACAATATAAAACAGATATAAATTCTTGGCATTATATATCGAAAAGTTAAATATAGGAATGCAAACCATGAAAATTAACAAGAAACTTGGTTTAATATCGATAGCGCTGATTTTATGTTTAATCATTGTTTCATCTACTGCATCAGCCGCTACTATCAATGTAGGACCCAACGAAAAATACAAGACAATTCAAAAGGCTGTGGACGCCGCTTATAAAGGGGATACGATTATTGTTAATTCTGGAACCTACCCTGAGAACGTTCATATTACAAAAGATAACTTAACAATTCTTGGAAAGGAGTATCCAAAGGTTTATGGATTCTATAATGCTGAGGAATCTAATGATGACTTCGGCAGAGAATATATTAATATCAATGGTTTCTCTATCACTAAAAACGGAATTGATTTAGTTGGTAGAGCAGCACGTGGCCAAATAATAAAAAATAATTATTTCCATTCTTGTGGTGTTTCTTTTGATGGAGATATGGCTTCTGGTACTATCGAAAGTAACTATTTCACAAATGGTGGGATTTTTTTAAGTCAAGCTTCAGTAAATATAACCGGAAACGAAATTAAGAATGCGGATGTTGGAATTTGGTTAGCTCAAGGAGCTGGATCAGGAACATATGCATCAATTTCAAACAATAAGATAATTGGGTGTAATGTAGGAATTAAGTTTTATCATGAAAGTAGTTCTCCTGGTATTTATAACAATTACTTTAGCAACAAAGAGAACGTAGTATTCGATTCATCGTGGAAAAGCGCTGTAAGCTGGAATACTACTAAAACCGCAGGTTCTAATATCGTTTCAGGACCTTACATTGCCGGGAACTTCTGGGGCTCCCCTGATGGCGAAGGTTTCTCTCAGACAACTTCTGATAAGAACCATGATGGAATTGCAGATTCCCCCTATGTTCTAGACAGTAAAAATATTGACTACTTGCCTCTGGTTGCTATTAAAACTCCGGTAAACACCCCGGTAGCTTCTTTTAATATGTCAAAATCAAGCGGGAAAGCACCATTAAAGGTTAAATTTACTGACACAAGCACTGGCTCCCCAACTTCCTGGTTCTGGAACTTTGGAGATGGGTCAAAGTCATACCTCCAGAACCCGGTTCACAAGTATTCAAAAGCAGGAACATATACTGTTAGCTTAACAGTAAAGAATGCTAAAGGCAAGAACACGGTAACAAAAACAGATTGTGTAAAAGTGATAACAAAACCAGTTGCTGTATTCTCTGCATCTCCAACCTCTGGAAAAACGCCATTAAAGGTTAAATTTACTGATACAAGCACTGGCTCTCCAACTTCCTGGTTCTGGAAATTTGGAGACGGGTCAAAGTCATACCTCCAGAATCCGGTTCACAAGTATTCAAAAGCAGGAACATATACTGTTAGCTTAACAGTAAAGAATGCAGCAGGACTTAACAAGGTAACAAAAACAGAATATATAAAAGTGATAACAAAACCTGCTGCAAACTTCACCAGCAGTGTTACATCAGGAAAAGCACCATTAAAGGTTAAATTTACTGACACAAGCACAGGAATACCTGCTAAATGGAGATGGGATTTTGGAGACGGATCAAAGTCATTCCATCAGAATCCGGTTCACAAGTATTCAAAAGCAGGAACATATACTGTTAGCTTAACAGTAAAGAATACTAAAGGTAAGAACACGGTAACAAAAACAAAATATATAAAAGTTGTATAAAAGTTGTAACAAAACCAGTTGCTTAATTTTCTGCAACTCCAACCTCTAGAAAAGTTCCATAATCCAGAACACCAGTGTTTTCAGGAAGGAAACTATAAGGTTACAATTACAGTTGTCAATGTTGTTGGCTACCTGTGTGGAGCAACTGGTTTTTGAGGTAATTTCTAGATTACCTTTTTTTATTTATTCCACTTTTTTTCTTTTCGGAATGATTTTAACTATCAAGGTACCTTTTTTATCTATTCCGTTTTTCCTTTTTGGATAACAATCCTTTGCTAAATTTGTAGTTATTTTTATTCCTGACAATATCCTTAACTGTGAATGCCGACCTTGAATAAAAGCAGAATCTAAAGCAGAATCTAACCTGACTTTGACAGTATCCACTAATTGGTACTAACTATTTCTCTTCTTTTTTATCCCAAACTGTCAAAGTCAGGATGGAACCACTTTTAAGGATTTTTGCTGATTGTTGGTTATATCGACTTTTAGATATTATTTGATTCTTATTTCTTAACTATTATTTGATTCTTATTTATATTTCTATAGTTATTATATAACCTAACACTAATTTCTAACATGGAATGTTAAAACGTATTCAATGAAATGTAAAAAAAGAGTACAGAAACTGAATACAAATACTCCAATAAAATTCTTTGTAAATATACATCAATAGCTAGCGGTAGAATTACATTTCGTAAGTACTGAAGCTGGATATGTACGAAAAACATAATCATATAATTGTATCAAGTCAAACCAATATGAGGAAAAGGAATATGAGGAAAAGGATATGAAAAGTAAAATTCTACTGGGAGTATTGCTTTTGCTATTTCTATTAGCCATTCCATTGCCTGCAATGGCACGAGCACCTACAGCAGACTTCTATGCTGATAAAACATATGGAAGTGCACCTTTGCATGTTAACTTTTACAGCACTGACGTCACAGGCGACCCAACTAGCTACTTCTGGAAGTTTGAACATGAAACAAGTAGCGATTGGAATTCGCATCACTTTGGAAGTGCTGTTCACACATTTAGACATCCAGGGGTTTATGACGTTAGTCTAACTGTATCAAATGCGGACGGGAGCACAACCAAAACGAAGTCAAGTTATATCACGGTTAAAGAGTAATTCTGTGGCATTTGCCACATACTATTTTGTGGATATAATTAGATGAGTAAAAAATAGTTGGTAGAACGAAAAGATACTGAGTATATTATTTTGGGTTCAGTTGAAAAAGTCTCAGAATAATTCCGACTGCCAACAAAAATCCAGCAAAAGGCGCGTAAAAAGCGTATTTCTAATCCTCACCTCAAAACCTGGTCCTTCTCTCTGAAAGATCAACATGGAGCCTTATACTGGATATACACAGGTTTTAAGACAAAATCTATGCATGAAGAACATTAATTTCAATTTTCATTACAAAGAAATATAACCTAAAAATAACACAATATAGGAAAAATAAAAAAGGATTTGTTTTTATGAATGATTTCTCTCTTACATTGGAAGCTTCTCCTGAGAGCCTGCGATTGTTATCTAAACTCATTAAGCTTATGATTGACGCAAAAAAATACGACGATCAGACAGGATCATCACCTGAGAGTGAGAGACTTAAAGAAATTGAAGAACTTCTAGATAAACCAATTTAGAGAGAACATTAAATTTTATACATATATATTGGTTTTTGCCTGTGTGTCAGTTTAAAATCCTCATGATAATTTAAAATAGGCTTTGGTAATTTTAGAATAGGCTTTGGTAATTTTAGAGTTCAGGGAGATTGCAAGCTTGAAGGAGAGATCCAGCTTTTCAGGTTTTACAGATTTTTCTTTCTTCACTTTGCTGACCCTTTCCTGGGCTGCCTTGGTTGAAAATAGGCCTACACTGTTCTTCCTGTGAGACAATCTAAACTCGGTTAAGGACTTAAAAATATGCCCTTCAAAAAATAATGGTTTGTAGAGCTTCTAATTGGCTTGCCTTTCTTGTTCTTTTGGAAAATGAGTCGGAACAGATATAAGTCGATCAGAGGGGTCTTTTCGTATACACGGATATTATGCCACCAGAAAAAAGTAGGGGTTGTACCCTAGGAGAAATATTATCAGTGATGTTGCTTTCCATGTGGACCATATGGAACACAACAAGGAAATGTTATTCAAGTTAAAACCCTTACTAAAAAAAGATTTTTTTTCCGTTTCTGCTAATTGTTCATTCTCCCAATATTCTGACATCTTACATACCCCTTATAATATTAATATGTGAGTAAATTTATATTAAACTATGTATACAAAATTGTGAAGAGTCAGAATTCTTTTTTTTGCTGTCTCTATGTTGGTTTTTGGCCTGCTTGCCAGTTTAAAGCCTTTGATGATTTGATATAAGCTTTGGTAATTTTAGAGTTTAGGGAACTTGCAGGCTTGAAAGAAAGATCCAGCTTTTCAGGTTATACCGATTTTTCCTGCAGCGTTCCAAAAATCTAATTTAGGAAATCCACGTATTTTAATACGGTTCTATATGGAAGCTATTAATTTTAAGAAAATAATGGTTGCAACCGATGGCTCGCCCTGCTCTGGGCTGGTTGCTGAAAAAGGGATTGAGCTTGCTCGGTTGAGTGGAGGAAAAGTTTATGCGGTCTATGTGGTATCAACGACTTACATGGCTCCTATCAATGGGGAGTCCTTTCCCATGAGTGTAGACCCTTACTGGGAATCCATACATGAGGCATGGAAAAAGCAGGGGAAGGAGGCTGTAGATTCTGTAAAAAGCTTGGGAGAGACGAAAGGGATTAATGTAGAGACTGTTCTTCTTGAAGGCAGTCCCTCAGAAGAGCTGATCCGGTATGCTGAAGAAGAAAAAATGGATATTGTTGTTATGGGCACTCTTGGAAAGACAGGACTGAACAGGTTGCTTCTTGGCAGCGTTGCAGAAAACCTGGTCCGTCACTCGAAGGTTCCGGTTATGGTTGTAAGGGACAAGTGCGATTTATGAAACTGAATTATTAAAACGGAAAAAAGATAAAAATGATTAATAAAAATGGTTTAAATTGAAAATTAAAAGGGTTAGAGCTGCACGTAATGTGCAACTTCACCCAGGTCTTCTTCTATTCTGAGAAGCTGGTTATATTTAGCTGTTCTTTCTCCACGGGCCGGAGCTCCGGTCTTGATCATTTCTGCTCCAATAGCTACCGAGATATCCGCAATTGTTGTGTCTTCGGTTTCGGCAGAACGGTGGCTTACTATTACGGTATAGCCGTTTCTGGAAGCCATATTTGCGGCATCAAAAGCTTCGGAAATAGTTCCGATCTGGTTGACCTTTAAGAGAAGTGCATTTGCTGCCCCCATGTCAACGCCTTTTGAAAGCCTCTCAATGTTTGTAACAAAGAGGTCGTCACCAACAATAATTGTGTCCCAGAGCTCATTGGTCAGAGCTTCGAAGTCCTCAAAGGCTTCCTCATAGAATGGGTCTTCAATGGAAAGGATTGGATAGGAGTTCACAAGTTCGACATAGTAGTCCATCAGTTCGGGAGCAGAGAGTTTCTTGCCGTCGATTGCGTAGGCTTCATCTTCATAAAACTCGGAGGCTGCAGCATCAAGCCCGATTGTAACCTCGGTGTCAGTGTAGCCTGCTTCCTCAATAGCCTGGGCAAGGGCATCAAGGGCTTCGGTTGACTCACTCATCTTGGGAGCATATCCTCCTTCATAGCCCACATTAGTAGAAGACCGGCCGTATTTCTTTTCCAGTATTTTACCAAGAACGTGATAGATTTCGGCTCCGATCTGGAGAGCTTCGTAAAAGGTTTCTGCGCCTTTGGGTTGAATCATGAACTCCTGGATTGCAAGATCATTGCCTGCATGCTTGCCCCCGTTAAGGACATTCATTGTGGGCACTGGAAGAGTAAATGCATTTGAGCCTCCTAAATAGCGGTAGAGAGGAACATTCAAGGAATCTGCAGCAGCTCTTGCAACAGCCATGGATACCCCAAGAATTGCATTTGCCCCAAGGTTTGATTTGTTATCGGTCTCATCGAGCTCGATCATAAGCTCATCGATTTCCCGCTGGTTTCTGACATCAAGCCCCAGCAACTCCTTCTGGATGATGGTGTTCACATTCTTTACTGCAGTGAGAACTCCTTTTCCTCCATATCTATTAGGGTCTGCATCCCGCAGTTCAAGGGCTTCATTCGTACCAGTAGAAGCCCCTGAAGGAACACCGGCTCTGCCAAATCCCTTTGGCGTAAACACATCAACTTCAACAGTGGGATTTCCCCTTGAATCCAGGATCTCCCGAGCATGTATCTTTTGGATCTTATATTCTCCAGAATCCTGCTGTAGACCGATATACGACATTATTTCACCCTTTTTAATCTCTGATCTATCTATAGATATATTCTGTTATTTGAACCTTAACCTTAATTTGAAGCTTATCATTTATTTTGAAGCTTACTCTTAATGAAGCTTAACCTTAATCTTGAAGCTTACTTTTAATTTGAAGCTTACCCTTAACTTGAAGCTTAACTTTAATTTGAAACTTAATCTTAACTTAACCGTTAGATGTCCGAATTGTATTTAATTCTTTATCCGGTTAACGGAAATAATTTTAATTAAGTTTTACGCTATTGTCTCATAAGAAACCCTATTAACAAATGAAGACTATATGTTAAATTTCCAAATCCAGAAATACTTTTGCTTCGAGTATCTTCATCCTTAGCTGTGTGACCTTAGCTGTATGATCTTAACTGTGTGATTTCAGGAATATCATACTGAGAGCATTTGCAAGAGATTTTCTTATTTCGTAACACCCTTAACTTAGGCTTCCTGAGTTTCAGGAATGTCCATTTTCCTGAGGCACTAGCTTTAAATGTTTTGGTCAGGATCAATAATCCAGTTTTTACAAAACCGGTTTTTTTCCGGAGATTTGATAATATTAGTTTTTATATTAAAACTTTCCAAAAAAAGGAATTAGCAGGGTTTGATAGTTATTTAACTCCTTAACAATACTCAATTTATTTAAAAAAACAATTTTATCTACATAAAATATATAAACCTGAAAGTATTATTCACTTCCGATGACCGACGATTCTCCAGTTAATTTAACCGAAAAAGAGTATTCAATTATTGACATGCTCCAGAGCCTGGGCCTCCCGAGGACGGAGGCCACCGCAATCGTATGTCTAAAAGACTGCAGTGAGCTAAGGTCCCTTCATATTGAACTTGTATCTGGACTTAGACAACCGGAAGTAAGTGTAGCCATGCGCCCCCTGCGGGAGAGAGGTTGGGTTGAAGAAAGGTCTGAAAAAAAGAATAAAGGAAAAGGCAGACCTGTAAAATACTACCAGTTAACTTTACCCTTCTCACAAATCGTAAAAGTCCTTGAAGACGAATTTTTAAAAGGTAATAACGAAAAAATGATTGCACTCAAAAGACTTCGAGAACTGGAGACAATATTGCAAAATTGAATTTTAAGAAAACTGCCAGACAATTTGGTAGGACCAAATTATTACTTCTTGCCTTCATACTCAAAACTTTTGAGCCCTGATTATAACTCTTGTTCTACCAGAACGTCATTTCATATCTAAAACTCGCTCAAAACCTACAGGGGCAAAGCCCTGTTCCTTATCTGCAATTCTTCTGGCAGAAAATCCTTCAAGTTCGAAGACAAAAGCCTCAACTACCATAAAAACTTCGCTTTCTCCTCTCAAACACCCGAGTTTTACACTATCTCCCCTGCCTGCGCCTGCATGCAGATGGATCTTAGGCTTTCCTTCCATTAAAAAAATATCTCCAATTCCCAGAATCTCATGTGCATCGTCAAAGCCGGACCATACAGGTTCTGGAGGGATTATACTTTCTTTAGGGCCTGTGACAATCTTTGCCTCTTTTAATGCGCCAAGCAATACGAAAACAGCAGATTCGATGCGCTCCAGTTCAGCAAGTTTAATCAGTTCCAGAATCAAGTCGTCTCCAGAATCGATCCTTACGGTAAATACTCTACCTATTTTTCCTGCTGCATATTCCATCTTTTTATCCTCACTGATCTGTAATTTTTCCGTCCACAAGCCTGATAATTCTGTCAGTTTTTAAGGCCAGGTTCTCATTATGAGTAACCACGATAAAAGTCTGATTATGCTCCCTGTTCAGCCGTCTGAGCAGTTCATAGATCAGGTCACCCGTTTTTGTATCAAGGTTGCCTGTAGGCTCGTCTCCAAGCACGATTGCAGGAGAACAACTAAGTGCCCTTGCTACTGCGACTCTCTGGTTCTGCCCTCCTGAAAGTTCACCGGGCTTGTGTTCCATCCGGTCTTCAAGTCCTACCTCTTTAAGGAGGCTTTCAGCAATTTTCTGTGCTTCTTTCCTGCTTTTTCCCGCAATCAAGAGCGGCATTATTACATTTTCCAGAGCCGTAAAGTCCGGGAGCAGGTGATGGTACTGGAAAACAAAACCAAGCATTCTGTTTCGCATCTCAGAACGTTCCTTATCCGACATATTTGTTACGTCTCTACCGCCTATTAAGAGCGTCCCAGAACTTGGGGTGTCCAGCATGCCTATCATATGCATAAGTGTGCTTTTTCCCGAACCGGATGGTCCGACAATTGCCACGAATTCCCTTTTCTTAATTTTCAAGTTTGCATTGTCGAGCGCGCGAAATTCCATTCCATTTTTATATATTTTTGTCAGGTTTTTAAGCTCGATAATTGGGAGTTCATCAGTCATGCTTTTCCTGCTTTTTCAAAATCATTATAATAAAAAAAGAGGGGCTTTTAACTAAAGAGCTTTTGGGCAGAATACAAGTTCGGTTGTGATCACATCAGACTTACGAAACTCCGTTATACTGGTAATATAATCGTTAAACCAATGGACTAAAATTTCTATATTTCACTAACAATTATACCAATAAAGTAACATCATACGTTAAAAATATTATATAAGATGAACTCATGGTATAACTTGCGTTCTCATCTGTGTCTAAACAAAACTCCGTTAGCAACATCTACTCCACAAAGATCTGTGGCACACAAATAAAGGGATTTAAATTCAGATTCAGTCCTGAATTTTATTCCAAACCTCTTTTCAGACTAAGAAGCGAAAATTTTAATGTATTTCAGTGAATCCGGGCCTTCAGATGGGAACGTAATCTTCCCTTAAACAAATTTTTTCTCCTCGTTTTCCTTCGCCTGAGTTCATCCTATTACTCTTTCTTTTCTCCTTCTTTTTCTCCTTCCTATTCTCCTTCCTTTTCTCTTTCCTATTCTCCTTCCTTTTCTTTGACCATTTCCATTATCCCTTCAGCTGCTAAAATTCCAGTAGCAGCGGCATTGACTATGTCCCTTGAAAGCCCTGCCCCGTCTCCGGCTGCAAAGAGATTTTTGATGCTGGTTTCCATTTTCCTGTCGACTTTGAGGTGCATTGCATAGAACTTGACTTCAGGGGCGTACAGCAGGGTCGAATCTGAGGTGACGCCTGGAATGATCTCATTTAAGGTCTCAAGGCCTTCGATTATATCCATGACTATCCTGTGGGGAAGAGCCATTGAAATATCGCCTGGGGTTACGTCTTTGAGTGTATTTACAACAAGGTTTTTTGCAAGGCGTTCTTTTGTAGAGCGTCGGCCTCTTCTCAGGTCGCCCATGCGCTGCAGGACCGGCTTTCCTCCCCCGATCGTGGTTGCAAGTTTTGCGATAGAACGAGCATATTTTGTGGTATTTTCAATAGGCTCGGTAAGTTCGATTCGGACAAGAAAGGCAAAATTGGTGTTTTCGGACTCCGCGTTTGCCAGAGAGTGGCCGTTAGTTGCAATAAAGCCCTCATAATCTTCCTTTACGACAAATCCACGCATATTCGTACAGAAAGTCCGGACAAAATCGTCGTAACGGCGGCTCTGAATATGGAACTTTGGGTCTCGATTGATTTTCGTTACAGGATCCATAACGATTGCAGGAACTTCAACCCTTACTCCTATATCAATCCCGCCATACCGGGCTTCAATTCCGTGTTTCTCAATCATATCTGAAACCCAGTTGCATCCCCTCCTTCCAGGTGATAGAAGCACATAACTGGCCCGGAGTTCTTGTTCGTCAGAAAGTATAATGCCTCTGCAGGTTTCTTCCTCAATCAACAGATCTTTTACTTCAGTTTCAAGCAGGAAGTCCACTCCTTTGTCAACAAGGTTCCGTTTAAATCGCCCTATAACTGCAGGGGCATTATCTGAACCTATATGCCGCTGCTTTATCTCTATAAAACGTGCTCCTACCGAGGCCGCTCTGCGTTTAAGTTCTTCTATTTCAGGGCTTTCGGTCAGCAAAGCTCCTTGCGGAGCCCCAAATTTCAAAAAGACCTTATCTACTCTTTCTACAAGCTGCCAGGCTTCGGTCTGGTCGCCTGTCAGGGCTGCCAGGTCTCCTCCAACATCAGGCCGCAAGTTTAAGGTTCCGTCCGAAAAAGTCCCACAGCCCCCTACTCCGCACATAATATCACAGGGTGTACAGTGCATGCAGTATGTCTGGGTTTTCATGGGGCAGAAGCGTTCATCTATGTCCCTGCCCATGTCCACAATCAGAATTCTCAGTGGCTTAAATTCCGCAAGCTCGTAAGCCGCAAACATTCCAGCAGGCCCTGCCCCTACGATTATTACATCGTAGTCCAAACTTTCTTCACCTCTCTCCGAAAGTTTATTTTTATCATCCATGTTTAGCACCCTTTATTATTTCTATAAGCACTAGAATAATCAGTAAGTACTATGAATAATCTGAAATTTCCAACCTCAAAATTTCAACCTTGAGATTTCCAGTTTAGACATTTACAATTTGAGAAATTGAAATCCCTGAAAATTACGAAAAAAATTAAAACAAAACCTGTTCAGAGTCCACTCTTTAGGTTAAAGTCTCAAACAAAAAGCTTAAATGACTCGTAAATTGCCTTTTATGCTCATTTTGTACTGAAAAATCAATTTTATGTTCAGCCTCACTTCAAATTTTTTCTCTATACGTATAAACGTGCTAAATCAAAGAAAGTCGAAAAATAAAGTTTTAAATGATAAACAAAAACCTGCGACAGAGATTATTTTTTCAAACGATCCCTCACTCAAACAGTTCTTCCCGTAGTTCTTCCCATAACGCAATTTTCCCCTACTATAATCAGGTATGGAACTGTCCGTATAAAAAACTTCCATCCCGCTTGAAATATAACTTAAAATATCTGTATTTCTGAATAATGTATCAAAGTAAAGAATTTAAAATTTAAAAAACAACAAAAAGTAACTATAGGAATTTAAAACCACTTAAATTGTAAATAACTCTGTAACCTACTCGATTTTTGTTTAGTAAGTAATCAGGAATATATAATATGGAAAATGAAGTTTATTAGTCCTCAAATAAGCTATTTTAGAGGATTTTAGATCTTGTTAATGTGGTATTTCTGGTTTAAAAGGGTGGAGTGACAGGTGTGGGTAAATAAATTAACCGTTTTTTTAGTGATTACTATCTTTTTTATTATTGTGACATATAACCCTGCATCCGCCAGGGAGATTACAGTAGATAGCAATGTTTCAGATGCAGATTTCCGCTCTATTCAAGAAGCAGTAAACAATTCTTCTCCTGGTGATGTGGTTTTAGTTTCCCCAGGAATTTATAGAGAAAGTGTGGATATAGAAATACAGAATATAAGCATCCTTTCGGAGTCTGGAAATCCCAAAGACACTTTTGTTAGGGCTTTTAACGTAAGCACGAATAATATTACTGTAAGCGGATTTAGTATAGAAGAAATCTTAAACTTACGAGGACACAGCGACTATTATTACTATTACAACTATCCAGCTGAAAACTGTACTATTAAAAATAATATTTTGAAATCGGGTATTTATAGTAACGAATGTTTCAATTCAACTATTGAGAAAAATATATTTTTAAAATCAGGTATCAGTGTATATGGTCCTGATAAAGGTTCTTTTACAATTTCTGACAATTTAATTGTTAATGGGGACATTGATTCTCATCTGGGACCAAATATTGATTTGCTTAACAATACCATTCTAAAGGGTAGTATAAGATTGGGTGAAGGTGGGAACAACAGAATTATTGGAAATTATATTTCAAATAGCTCATATTTTGGAATTAGCTTCTGGGAATCTTATTCCAATGAGATCGAAAATAATACGGTTGTGAATTGTAGTAACGGCATCTCCATAGAGTTTCTCTCATCGCAGAATATAATCAACAATAACACCCTGATTTGTAATGATAAAGGAATTTTAGTTGGAGGACATGTATCAGGGGAAAACATAATTTCAAATAATACAGTCTCAAGCAGCAATATAGGAATACTGTTGAGCGGTTCGAGCTCAGTTGGAAATCCGGCAGGAGGCAATTCACTATTAGGCAACACTATCTCAAACAACAATATCGGGATATTGTTCGAAGGTTATTCTTCTAGTAATCTGGTGAGAAATAACAGGGTGGAACTAAACAAGCAATGCGGAGTATATATCAACAACGTCGGATGTGGAGCGCGATATGGTTCTACTAACCAGTTCTACAACAACATCTTCAATAATACAATCAACTTCTTTAACGACACGAGTAATTATACACATGATTATACGAGTATCTATACAGGCAATTCCTATACTATACAACCAATAGGCAATGGAACCGGCATAGTTCCTGTTGCCTTGAATACCATAAAAACCTCAGGCACTAATATTGTAGGTGGACCTTATATTGGTGGTAATTACTGGGCAAAGCCTGATGGAACCGGTTTTTCGCAAATCTGCGCTGATTCGGATGGAAATGGAATTGGCGACCTGCCTTACAATATAACCGAGAATGAGACTGATTATTTCCCTCTTGTATCTTCATCAAGATCAAAAGAAACAATAATTCCCGTTGCAAATTTCAGTACTAACATCACGCATACTCTTGTCCCACTTTCTGTCCAGTTTATAGATCTTTCACGAAATGCAGTTGCATGGAGTTGGGACTTTGACAATAATGGAATGCCGGATTCTACAAGCCAGAATCCGGTTCATGTGTATACATCACCGGGAACTTACATTATCAACTTAACAGCAAGCAATGGAAAAGAGACATCCTCAAAAACTCACGAAATAATTGTGCAAGAAGCTAAAGTTCCTCCTGAAGCAGAATTCTATGCAAATGTTACAGGCGGACAGGTTCCTCTTTCAGTCCAGTTTACAGACCTTTCAAAAAATACAACAGCAGTAGTATGGGATTTCAACAGTGATGGAATTCCTGACTCTACAGAAAGAAATCCAGTTTATGTATATACCTATCCTGGAAACTATACCATTAATCTGACAGTAAACAATATAAAAGGCATGGATTCAAAATCATCTACAGTAACAGTATCTCCTTCACAACGTCTGGAAGGTAAACTCATCCTAACGGAATATCAGATTACTACCAGTGAATTGGATGAGACACAACCTGCAATCTACGAAGACAGAATTGTATGGCAGAGTAATTGTAATGGAAGTTATACTTTACATCTATACAATATATCCACTTTTTCGGAAACTCCAATTGTTAGCAGAAATAATTCTGAATTTTACCCCGCTATCTATAATGACAGGATTGTGTGGCTGGAATCCGGGAACATATACCTGTACAATCTCTCAACTTCTACTAAAACTCTGATCTCAAATCAATTGGGAATATATCCTGCTATTTATGGTGATAAGATTGCCTGGCAGGGTGAATGTAATGGAGATTGTATATATATGTATGATGTATCCAGCTCAAAGCAAGCTCGGATAACAAACAATAAATCATCATCTTATCTGCCTGCTGTCTATGGGAACAGAATCGTGTGGGAGAGTCGTCGCATTGCCAATGGATCTTCTAATATCTTTACGTATGATCTCTCTACTGAAAAGGAAACTCAGATAAGTACAGACGAATCCTATCAGCAATCTCCTGCCATCTACGGGAACAGGATTGTCTGGGGAGATTACCGCAATGGAAACAAGGATATCTATATGTACAATTTATCTACTTCCGAGAAAATCCAGATAAGCACCAGTGGATTAGCATTCGATCCTTCTATCTATGGAAACAGAATAGTATGGCGGGATAGCCGCAACGGTAAGGAATACATAGAGAACTCAAATATCTACATGTACGACCTTTCCACTAAAAAGGAAACTCAAATTACCACTAGTGGACCAGCAAGCTCTCCAGCTATTTATGGGAACAAGATCGTATGGGAAGATAGACGCAATGGAGATGCCGATATCTATATGTGCATTATCTCGGAACAGAGGGAAGAATCACCTGATGCAGATTTTTCTGCATCCTCTATTTCTTGAAATGTGCTGTTAATCATGAAAGTAAATAACAGTGCCGTGAACAAATTTTTAGCTTTATTTCACTTAAGTAATGCAAAAATAAGGAGTAAAGATTACTAAAACTTAAAACTAATAGTTTTTAACCATTTAAACTTAAAATAACTTCTTAACCTGCAGTATTTTCCTCAAAGAAAAGATTAAGATTATATAAGATCCCTATAAATAAGATTAGGATTATATAAAGCCCCTAAAATTAAGATTTATTAGCTCTTAAATAGCTGAATTTTCAGGGCTTTATTTTCAAGACTTTAGTTTGATATTTCTGGTTTAAAGGGGGAAGTACAGGTGTGGGTAAATAAATTAACCGTTTTTTCAGCGGTTGCTATATTTCTTATTACTGTGGTTTATAGCCCTGCATCCGCCAGGGAGATTACAGTAGATAATAATGGCTCAGGTGCAGATTTTCGATCGATTCAGGAAGCCGTAAACAATTCGTCTTCAGGAGATACGGTTCTTGTCATGCCTGGAACTTATAACGAAAATATAATTGTTAACATTAACTCGCTGACTATTAAGTCGAAATCAAAAAACCCTGAGGTACTGGTAAAGTCTCTAGAGGAAAACAAAAGCGTTTTTCTTATAACAGCTAGTAACGTAACTCTGAGCGGCTTCAATATAACAGGAGCTAAAGGAAGTTACACTTATTATCCATCTGGGATTTGCCTTAAGAATACTAGAAACTGCAAAATTACAGGCAACACTCTATTTGAAAACTATCTGGGAGTGTGCCTTGTTAATGCTGATTATAATATAGTTTCGAAAAACTTCCTATTCAACAGTTCTATTTCTCTAAATGAAGGCAGTAACATGAATAATCTGAGAGACAATGCACTTGAAGAAGGGCCCATTTCTCTGTCATACTCCAGGTATAACACAATCTCAGAAAACTCTCTCTTCAATGGTTCTATTTCTATGGGTGAAAGCGGCATGAATAACCTGACAAACAATACCATTGAAAAGGGCTCCATTTTTCTGGCAGCATGGTGCTCACTTAACCTGATATCTAAAAATAAGATCTTAAACGGACAGGGTATAAGTATTGCCTGTTGTGGGGGAGGTGATAATATATCTGATAATGTGATTTCGAATTGCTCCACAGGGGTTTCTACATATGATCACGGCATAGATGTTATTAACAATAGCATTATAGACTGTTACCGTGGGATATATATTGCTCAGTCGCCTTCCAGAATTCATAATAATACAATCCTGAACTGCAGCACTGGAATTACTGTGATGGATTCTACTACTGATATATCAAATAACATAATAATCTCCAGTGCAAAATGCGGGCTCTCTATTCCAGACCGAGAGTTTGATGAACGAGTATATAACAACTACTTTAACAACACTATAAACGTAAGGCTGGGAAATCATGACAAGTATACCTGGAACAGTTCACGTGTCTCAGGTACTAATATTGTAGGCGGGCCATATTTGGGTGGCAATTATTGGGCAAACCCGAATGGAACCGGCTTTTCTGAAGCCTGTACGGATTCAGATGGAGATTGGATTTGCGATTCGCCTTACAATCTCAATGGAAGCGATTTCGATTTTCTTCCTCTTGCATCTATATCCAGAACACAGAATCCACCTGTTGCAAACTTCAGTATCAATATCACACAGGGACTTGCCCCTTTTTCAGTCCAGTTCACAGATTCTTCACAACATGCACTTCTATGGAACTGGGACTTTGACAATGATGGAAAATCAGACTCTACGGAAAAAGATCCAGTTTATGAGTATAAAGCTCCAGGAAATTATACTGTTAATCTGACAGTCAGCAACGCAAAAGGTACGGCCTCGAAAGCTCAGAAGATTATTGCACAGGATGCAAAGAGTCTTCCTGTAGCCGATTTCAGTGTTAATACTACAAAAGGCCAGGCCCCTCTTTCTGTTATTTTTACTGATCTTTCGCAAAATGTAGCAAAAAGAGCATGGGACTTTAATAATGATGGTATTACTGATTCTACAAACAAAACTGCAGTTTATACCTATACTTTTCCGGGAACCTATATTGTTAACCTGACCGTAGGCAATTCAAAAGGATCTTTCTCAAAGTTATTTCCGATAACAGTATCTCCTGTACGGCGTGTAGATGGGCAACTTATCCTTACTGAATATCAGATCACTACCAACGGAGTAAACCCGAGTCGACCTGCTATTTATAAGGATAGAATTGTATGGTCGGATAATCGCAATGGAAATCCTGATATTTATACGTACGACCTTTCCACTTCCATGGAAACTCAAATAACTACAATCAAATCATACGACTATTCCCCTGAGATCTATGGTGACAGAATAGTGTGGACTGATTATCGTAATGGAAACGGAGATATTTACCTGTACAACCTTTCTACTAAAAAGGAAACTCAGATCACTACTAATGAATCCGCCTCAAATCCTAAAATCTACGAAGATAAAATAATCTGGGTAGATTACCGCAATGGTGATATTCAAAACTTCTCAAATCCCGATATTTTCATGTACGATCTCTCTACTCATAATGAGACTCAAATTAGCAGCAGTGCCTCAGATGATTTTTCTCCTGACATATATGGAGACAGGATAGTGTGGTGCGCTAAACGACATGAGTCTGAAAACTCCAGTATCTACATGTATGATCTTTCTACTTCAAAGAATACAAAAATAACCACCAATGAATCACAACATATGAATCCTGTAATCTATGGTGATAGGATCATCTGGGAAGATTACCTTAACGAAAAACGCAGTATACACATATATAATCTCTCCACTTCTACAGAAACCCAGATTGCCACCAGTCAATCAGGCTATCATTGGCCTGCTATTTATGAAAACAGAGTCTTGTGGGCAGATTATCGTAATGGTCATATAGATATCTATATGTATGATCTCTCCACTCAGAAGGAAACTAGGATAACCACTAATGGATTATCATTTGCAGAGTCTGCTATTTATGGAGACAAGGTTGTGTGGACAGGCAACATCAATGGAAAAAGCAATATATACATGTGCATTATTTCGGAAGAGGGAAAGATACCAGAACCACCCATTCCAGACTTTTCTGCATTTCCTACTTCTGGAGGAGCACCATTAAAAGTATTATTTACTGACAATAGTACAGGTGGACCGACTTCCTGGCTCTGGGACTTTGGAGATGGCATTAATTCAAAGCATGCTTTAAATGCAACTCATACATTTAATGAACCAGGAAAGTATAATGTAAGCCTTATAGTAAACAATGCAAATGGTAGCGCCACTAAAACAATACCTGAATGTATTACAGTTTTCAAAAAGGAATGAATATCTTTTATACTGGAATAATGGAATAACGATGAGTAAGTAAATTCGGTAGCCAAGGCTGCTTCCTTTTTTCTCTTTTTATTTTCCTGATAGCCGACTCTGCTTTTTTTCTCTTCTTTTTTTCCTGATAGCCGGCTATGCTCCTTTTTTTTCAATTCACTTTCCTGATAATCAGTTTCTTCACAACTTTCTTTTTAGCCTCTCCGTTAATGTTTTCTCTTCCTTCATCTTCTGAAACTTCAATCCAGAGCCTGAAGTTATGATCATTGCCTGCTCCAAGATCTCGAATGCAGATTTCAAGAGGCTTATTCCTTGCAGGTTCTTTTTTTCCTCGGAGTTTCTGGTGAAAGGTTTTTGCGGCAGCTTTTTCGGGGGAAGGAGCAGAGATTACTCCAATCATTCCTCCGTTTTCGTCTGTAGCAATAAAAGTTTTTTCTTTTTTCTCCTGCGCTGCTGGAGTTTCCTGTTTTATGGTTTCCCGCCTGAGCTGACGCCTGACCCTGCTCAGAGCATCTTCTATGCTTCTTTTTTCAGGAGCTGGTCTCGAAGATCTAACTTCGGAGAGGTGTTTTTCTTTTCTCTCCGGCGGAATATAAGGATCTTTTCCAAGGAGTTCGTGCAGGAGCATGATTGCAGCATGTTTATCAAGGGGTTCGTTATTATTTCCACATTTTGGGGACTGAATACAGCTCGGGCAGCCGCTTTCACATGGACAGCTCTCTATTGCTTTTAAGGTGCCGTCAAGCACCTCTTCTATAAGGTCATAACCTTTTTCGGCGTACCCTACACCACCCCGGTGACCGTCGTAAATGAATATCCCGCTTTTGCCTCCAAGGTCAGGATGAGACGGTGTGGAAACTCCGCCTACATCGCTCCTGTCCACAAGCAGGTGAAGAGGATACATTGAAATCATCGCGTGCTCTATAGCATGAATTCCGCCTGCAAAATCCAGTTTATGCTCTCCTACAAGCTCCTGCAGCCTGTCCGGAAGCTTGAGCCAGAGAGCCATTGTCTGGAGGCTGACCGGCGGCATCTCAAGTGAATGAGCGCTCATTACATCATTACTCTGAGTCTGGATTTTCCTGTACCCTATAACCCTGTCAGTTACTTCAACTTCCCCAAGCCCGATTTCGACCTCCGACGCGTGCAAAAGCGGCTTTACAGCATAGGTCTCCTGCACAAGTACGGACGAGTCAATCATGGGTTTAGTATAATAGGTATCATGTGTTTTTATTGCATGGATTTCCTTCTTTTCGTGGTCGATCCTGTTTATATAGTAGGATTCTCCCCTGTGCATATAAACAGCTCCTGGATGGCATTCTCTGAATGCAAGAGTTTCCTCAATGTTTTTTTCAATAGGAAAGCGCTTTTCCCCTTCAAAAGCAAGGAGAGAGTAAGTATTATCGTCGATTCCCCTGAGAGAAACGTGTTTGTACGGAAACGGGTCCGTCGAATACTTCAGGTCGTCACCTGCAAGCAAGCCTTCGGCTTCCAGAAGTTCCACAACTCTTGCATACTCTTTTCCAAAGAATTTCTCATCTGACGCCTGCAGAGGAACCTCCTTTGCGGCACAGAGCAGGTGCCCTGCAAGGATATATGGGTTTTTGGGGTTAAGCACAGCATTTTCACTGCTTCGTGTAAAAAAGTCAGTTGGGTTTCTCATATAATACTGGTCAAGGGCGTTTGTACCCGCAACGAGGATAACAAGGCTTTCGTTTCCGCTCCTGCCTGCCCTGCCTGCCTGTTGCCTGGCACTCATTACTGTTCCTGGATAGCCGTCAAGAATACAGGCATCAAGCCCACCGATATCTATCCCGAGTTCAAGTGCATTTGTAGAAATAACCCCTCGAAGCTCTCCTGAATTCATTTTCTTTTCAATTTCTTCTCTTTCTCGATCAAAGTAACCACTCCTGTACGAGCAGATGGCAGGAGAGAGATTTCTGCTTCTCAATAGCTCCCTGCAGCTTTTATACATCCTTTCAACTCCTTGCCTGGACCGGGTAAAAGCCAGCGTCTGAAGTCCTGCCTGCACAGCTTTTGAAAAAAGCGAGGAAGCTTCGGAAAAACTGCTTCTCCTCAGTGTACATCCCTTATTATTCTGATAAAGTGGAGGGTTCCAGAAAACGAATTGCTGGCTGCCCTGAAAAGAGCCGTTATTATCAACAACTGCTGCTTTTCTTCCGATAAGAATTTCCGTATGTTCTTCCGGATTTCCGATGGTTGCAGAACAGCAGATGAACTGCGGAGACGATCCATAGTACTCAGCCACACGCAAAAGCCTCCTGAACAGGTTTGCCATATTGCTTCCAATAACTCCCCGGTAGTAATGGCTCTCGTCAACAACTATGAACCTGAGGTTTGAGAAAAAGCGCCTCCAGAGATGATGCCACGCAAGAAAGCTCATGTGAATCATTTCAGGGTTTGTTAAGACCACATTGGTCTGCCCTTCTCTCACCTTCCTTTTCTCGGCCTCTGAAAGGGCGCCTGTATAACGGGCTATGCCTGCATCTGATTTCAGCTTCTCTTCAAACTCCAGAAAGGACTTTAACTGATCATTTACAAGCGCATTTAAAGGGGAGATATAGAGGGCAGTTGCTTCAGGTTCATTGAGAATGGTTTCGAAAATAGGAATCATATAAGTAAGTGATTTTCCACTTGCTGTGGTCGTGCAGAGTACGATGTCCTTTCCTTCCCGAATTATTTCTATAGCCTCAGCCTGATGCACATACAGATCTTCGATTCCGATGCCTGAAAGAGCTGCTTTTACCTGCGGTTTAAGGGTAAGAGGAGCATACAGAGCTTCCCTTGCAGGAATTTTCTCATTATGAACGATCTGGTTTTCATAGCGGCTGGAAGCTTTTATCTGATTTAAAAAGTGAGAAATGTCCATTTTTTCGGCACCGTTTTATTTTCTGT
The DNA here is from genome assembly GCF_000969985.1 of Methanosarcina barkeri str. Wiesmoor. Taxonomy (GTDB): domain Archaea; phylum Halobacteriota; class Methanosarcinia; order Methanosarcinales; family Methanosarcinaceae; genus Methanosarcina; species Methanosarcina barkeri_B. The sequence goes on from NZ_CP009526.1 coordinate 2,395,233, forward strand.
CCGGGAAATGTTATTTTTATACTATTTTGCTTTTTTCTTTCCTATTTTTTCGGCTATTCAACACTCTAAAATTCCCTGAACAAGAAAGTATTTACCTGGCACTGTCTCACCCAGAGCCGCCATCGATATTGTCTTCTTCGATATTATCTTCGATATTGTCTTCTCTATTTAGATCTCCAGAACATGATGATAAGGAGGAATTTCCACAACTGCGTTCTGATCTACTATAACTGGAACTTATAGGATAGAAGCGGCTCTCTCTTAATTGTTCAGATGGGACTACCAGAGACATATTTTGAAGTAGTTCCTTTGCAATTCCGAGAGATATAGCATACACCAGATAAGAATCCCAGGTCTCTATTGATTCAGGAGAATGTTCTTTGAGAGCAGGAAGGTCTGTAAGATATTTTTTGAAATTATCACATTGTTTATAGTAAAGGCTTCCTTCAGGGGTCCAGTGACCAAATATCGTTATTAACATGCCTGAGAACCTTATAATAACGAACCCGAAAATCCCGATTAAACTGGTCATTACATTTATCTTTGAAGCCAGAGGAAAAGTCTTTGTAGGGAAAAATCCTGAAATGAGAATATAATAAACGATTGAAGCCATTAGAATGGTTCGGGCAAACCAATACATGTATACGTTTCCTGTGAATTGAAAATATTTATCAAATTCGGTGTATGTTTGAACTTTCCTGTTCCAGGAAGTTAAGAATTGATGGAAGCTCTTTCCATTTTGCAGTTCCTTTTCAAGTTTTTTCCAGGAAATTTTTCCTTCGGAAGCATGAGTTTTTAACAGATAAAGTACATCTTTTTCAAAATTTTCCAGTTCAGACAAGCTTCCTTCAGCCTCTGAATATATCTCATTATTAAGAAGTTCAACCATAAAGTCTATGGACTCGGATTTTGATTTCTGAGAAGAGTCTGATTCTGGAGTATGGGACGAGTCTAATTCTGGTTTCTGGGGAAAGTCCGATTCTGGAGTATCGGACGAGTACGATTCTAAAGTATGAGAAGAGTCTGATTCTGGAGTATGGGACGAGTCTGATTCTGAAGTATGTGATGAGCCTATCTCTTCAGGTTTTAAATTTCGCAAAGAGATATAGCCGCGGTTAACAAGGTCCATAACCGTAGCTGTAAATCCGTCTATTGTGGGAATTCCCATATTCCCCATTACAATGGCATTTACCACTACAGGTTTGGAATTATCAGGCACTTCCGTTTCAGAAATTTTTTCATAAAAGATTTTTTGTTCTCTTCCATAGATATAGTATATAAGTAAAGGAAATGCCAGGACAAAAAGTGCAAATAGAAAGGTCTTCCTATAAAGGCTATTTAAGATCAGGTTTTTCTGTTGATATACATATTCAGTAGTTAATATGTTTTCAAGTCCCCCAGCATCATCTACCTTGACAGGACTAAAACCAGAGAATGCAATTCTTGGGAAGACCGCTCGAATTTCATACCATTGAGTAGAAGGAATCTCGCCTGTCCTTAAACTAATAACATTATTTTCTATGTTTACTTCCTGCGTATAAGCAACCGGATGAATCCAGTATCGGATTTCGCTTTCGTTTTTTACCGGCAGCATAACATTTCCTTTAAAGCTTTTCAGGGGCTTCTCCCATTCTCCTCCCCACAGCTTATAACTGAATTCAGAAACATCCCTGTGGAATTTGACTGCACCATAGTAATCGTAAGAAATAAAAAGCGTCAATTTTTCCGGAGTAGGATCTGAAAGCTTGCCTATTAACCTGTATCCTTCTGGAATCGACTCAACCCTGAGTTTACATGCCTTGTCTGAGCAGCGTCCCTTGACATTCCGGATAGATCCTCCGGGTAACGCCTTGAGTTCTCTATGTATATCAATGTAGTCTCCATCAAACGCATATGAAACCGATTCCTCAACATGGGCCGTCCCGCTGGCATTAACAATTATATTTGTCTCAGCCCCTTCCAGTGAATATTTTGCACTGGCTGAGGACACCAGGCAGAGAGCAAACAGTAAAAGAAGAATTGTCTTCAATAGAACTGTTTTCGATAAAATTGCTTTCGATAAAATTGTTTTCAATAGCGCAGAATTAAGACTCGCTTCTATAACAGCTTCACAAGAAGCATCTAAAAACTCCAATCAAGTCTCCCCCAACCCTGTATTAGATTCTGATAATTATATTATCCGAATATTATTAATACTTGGGTTTGAATCTGGGTTTGAACTGGCTTGCAGATACTTATATTTTGAAAAGTATATGTCAGGTATATGTCAGATATACTCCGGATATTATATGTCAGGTATAACTCAAGATAAGTGATCTTTTGCAAAAATATTCTTGATTTTAGTAGATTGCATCGCCCTGTAATCTGTTAATTAATCCAGACAAAAAAGATAAAGAATAAAGTTCGTGGTTAGGTATATGGAATATACGTCTTCGATTTTAGTGCAAAGATAACTACCACGAATTCCCCTAATGTGCGCACTAATTCACTCCTAATCTAGTGGTACTAGATAATCTCTTCCTGTAGTTAATCTAACTCGATTAAATTATGGGTCAATAATAAGGCTGCTACCTCATTTAATTTCAGTTTAAGTTCTGACTTTCCCTGAAATAGTTCATCATAGATTGCAATTAAATACCTTTTATTCTATGGAATATGCCAGCAGGGATGTGATAAAACTCCATTTTCATAAATTAACGATAACTCATCTATTTTATCCAAGACAGTTTTTTTATCCATAGTTCCTTCGAAAATAATACATAAAAATAATACATATAGTCGTCTCAAGTTCCTAGATAAATAATAAACGTTTTTCAATGTCAGGATTCTCTATTAAGTTCCCCCGCATTTTTCTCATATATTTTATATTAACTCTCCTATATAATATTCTAAAATTGATATTTTGTTTTATTTCAATTGTTGAGCAAAATAGCAGAAACCTTCTCTCCAGTCCTGTTCCTTACAACCCTCCACGAGCATATGCTTACTTTCCAGAATGTGAAAGTCGGAGGAAAAAATTAGAGAATGAATACTCGGCTGGCACAACTCTGGCAGCGAAACTGGGGCATGATACCTATTATTTAAATATCGAGGGCTATATCTAATATCAAGATGATCGACGAAGCGCTGAGGGTTTTTAAAGATCTTGACTCAAAGGATTTCAGGATCCTGACTGGCATTGAAACCGGAATGAGGCATTTTGAATGGGTGCCAATGGAAGAACTGAATAAATACACCAGGCTGCCCTTTGAGAAGCTGGAATATAAGCTAAAAAAGCTTGTCCGGAATAAGCTTGTGATCAGGACTACCCAGCCTTACGAAGGTTTTCAGATTTACTTCGAAGGATACGATGCCCTTGCCCTTAATGCCTTTGTCAAGCGAAAGAGTATCAGTGCAATAGGGGATGAAGTAGGGGTAGGAAAAGAATCGGTTATCTATGAAGCAATACTTCCTCCTGAACTTGCAATTGGGGAACCTGTTCCTGTCGTAATCAAATTTCACAGGGAAGGAAGGACAAGTTTCAAACAGATAAAGCGTGTGCGTGAGCACCTGGGAGAAAGGGAACACTTTTCCTGGATCTATGCAGCCAGGCTTGCAGCCCAGCGGGAGTACGACATCATGACCACTCTGTATCCAGAGGTCTCAATCCCGAAGCCCTTTGACCACAACAGACACGCAATAGTCATGGAACTTGCAAAAGGTAGCCTTCTTTCAAAAACAAAACTTATTGACCCCGAATGGTATCTTGATGAGATCCTTAAACAGGTGAAAATTACCTATTCACTTGGAGTTATCCACGCCGATTTAAGCGAGTATAATATCTTTGTTTCCGAAGATGGCATCCAGCTAATTGACTGGCCCCAGTATGTCACTCCTGAACATCCCCATGCTGACGAAATTCTCGAAAGGGATGTTTCAAATGTCCTGACTCATTTTTTCCGAAAATACGGAATTAAAAGGGAGCTTGATGAAACAATCCGCGAAATTAAGAGTCAGGCAGGTAAAAACGCAGAAGATATAAAAGAAGGCACAGAAAGCAGAACTGACAAAGGTACTATAGAGGAAGGAGAGCTTGAAGAAACTCTGGAAGAAGGGTTTGAAGAGGATATCGAAGAAGATATTTTTCAGGAAGAAGAATTTGAAGCTGAAGAATTTGAGGCTGAAAAAATCAAATCCGACGAAACTGAAGCAGAAAATCGAAAAATACAGAATTTCAAAAAAGCTGTCTCGAAAAAAGAGACCTCAGATAAAGAGTAAATTAACTTTAGAAGTGATCAAATGACTTCAGATGAAGACCCGAATATTAAACTCGGTGAGAAAGTTTTGCTCTATGTGATCTGAGATACTTATCCGGCTGCCAGGATACAGGACTTCAACATTTCATAATTTCCGGACATGAACAGGGAAAGTTCATGTTAACCGGTAGTGGAAACCACAAAATGAAACTTACTCTGTAACTATTCAGGACACAGGGCAAGAATCTCTTCATGTTTCGTTACGGAGAAAAATGATTCATTTTATACACAATTTTCTTCGTTCCGAGGAAATATTTTGTAGCCTTTACAAAGCTACCTGAATAGTTACCTGATTTCTTTTGTTTACTGATATATTAATAAATATCAGATTTTTAATATTAAACAGTTAATTCTTGTTGAATAAAAAGAAACTCTGAGCCTTTCCAGAGGGGGAAAGGACTTTAATCTTTGAGGAAATATTTTATCCGATATATAGCTGGATTATTTCAGATTCCAAGAGATAATATAGCTGGATTATTTCAGATTCCAAGAGAAAAAACAGTTAAGTTATATCTTCGTAACTCTCGTTCAAGTCTTAATATCAGTTTTTCTTTTTGTGTGCAGTTTCTTTGATTTACAGGTTAACACCTGTAAGTACACTTAATCAGACTTGGTTTCCATTTAACGGAAGCTATATTTATAAGTTTAATATCAGTATGTTTGATATTTTCAGGTTTAATATTTGTAAGCTTAATACAGTATGTTTAATATTTGCGGGTTTAATACTTGTAAATTGAATATTTCACTTAACATAGGTTTAATTACAATTTAAACTCAGACTTAATAATCATTTAAAACGCGTTTAACTTTAACAGCAATAACTATAATCGCACTTTATTTTAGTTGCAATTCACTGCAACAGCACTTTACTTCAGAGTAATCGATTGAAATCTTACCTAAGCGTAATTCGACACATAAATTATACCACATAAATTATACTCAGGAGTAGTAATCAATGAAACGAAAGTGGGAACGGGATTTGGGACTTCAGGGACGGATGATTTTCACGATGTTTCTTCTGGCAGCAGTTTATCTTTTTTTCCTGGCGTTTCTTTCGTACAACGGGACTCCACCAGTAGTTATGATGCTTTTTGTAGGCTCTTTCATGGCGATCCAGTACTTTTACTCGGATAAACTGGTGCTGTGGTCAACTGGTGCACATATTGTTTCTGAAAGCGAAGCCCCACAACTGCATGGAATAATTACGCGGCTCTGCGCAATAGCTGATCTCCCGAAACCTCAGGTGGCGATTGTCAGGACTCAGGTTCCAAATGCTTTTGCAACAGGCCGAAACCAGAACAACGCTGTTGTTGCAGTTACAACAGGAATTATGGACAAACTCTCTCCAGCCGAACTTGAGGCTGTGCTTGCTCACGAACTTACCCATGTCAAGAACAGAGATATGGCTATCATGACAATTGCCAGTTTCATCTCAACTCTGGCTTTTTACTTTGTCCGTTACAGCCTCTACTTTGGAGATATGGGAGGAGGTCGGAAAAAAGAAGGCGGAGGCATTTTGCTTGTCTGGTTAGTTTCACTTGCAGTCTGGGCAGTCAGTTTCCTACTTATCCGAGCTCTTTCCCGCTACAGGGAATATGCCGCAGATAGGGGTGCAGCCATTATTACCGGACAGCCGTCAAACCTTGCATCGGCCCTAATGAAAATAAGCGGAGTCATGTCCAGGGTCCCGAGCGAAGATCTCAGGTCAGTAGAAGGAATGAATGCCTTTTTCATCATACCTGCAATTTCAGGTTCTTCCATAATGGATCTGTTTTCCACTCATCCGTCTGTGGAAAAAAGAATAGCCAAGCTTGAAAAAATACAGCAGGATCTGGGCTAATATAGTTTCTAACAAAATCCTTGTCACAGGACGAATCCCAACTATAGGACACTCCTTGTCACGGGACGAATCCCAACTATAGGACAAATCCAGGTCATAAACTCTTAGTTAACAGGACACGAATTAAGAAAACGAATTCATAAAACGAATTAAGGACGCACTTAAAGAGGAGAAACTAAATGGGCTTTCGCGATTTAGTGAACGCAGTTCTCGGGAAGAGTACGCTTCCAAAAGCAAAAAGTGATAAGTTATTTGCAATGTCTACAGCCAGCATCACTCTGGAAAGCAATCTCGGCCTAAAGCCTTCAGGATCAGCAGGGATATGTTTTAAGCCAATTGGGGCTTCAGCGTACGATTCTGCACGAAAAGAGATTCAGGAGCTTCTGGAATACAGTTCAAAGGAAACAGAAACCGAATTCAGGCTGGAAAAAGACGAGTTCAACTTTTTGTGGGCTATTTTTAAAGACCCTGATTTCGAAGACCTTGTTGCAAACATTAATCTTGTAAGTGAAACCCTTGAAGAACACGGCTTAGGCGGGCAGCTTCTTTGCGCTATTTACAGGTTTGACAGCGAACCCGAAGCTGGAAAATCCGGCCGCGGAAAAACCGTTTATTGGATTTACAATTTTAAGCAGGGAACTTATTATCCCTTTATCCCGCTTTCCGGCAAGCAGAGGGACAACCCCTTTGAATTCAAGTTAAGAGCGGAAATGGAAAGGGAAATGCCTATTGAAGAAAATGTGGAAAAGTGGTACCCTCTCTGGGGAATTCCATTCTAAAAGACTGCGACACCGATAAGTTCAATCTATTTTATAAACTATATTTTTATAAACTATTTTTTCCTTAATTTTTAATCGAGTTCACTCAACTTAGTCCTTCGTAACCCACTCGAGTTTTGATAAAACTCAGGTTTTGATAAAACTCAGGTTTAAACCTTGAGCTTTGAGCTCTTCCATAAGCTCTTTTGAATAATCGGGAACCGCACCTGGTTTTGATGCAACATACGTTCCAAGGATGCAGGCAATTGAAGCAGCTTTTGAAACTCCGTATCCTGAGAGGCAAGTATAAAGAAAGCCTGCGGAAAAGGCATCTCCGGCCCCGACCGTATCTGCAACCTCTATAGGAGTCGTTTCTACCTCCTCATAAACGCCTTTATAGCAAACAGCGGCTCCTTTAGGCCCTCTTGATATGCAGATCACGAAAATTTCAGGATATTTTTCGGTAACCAGGCGACAGAAAGCTTTGTAAGAAGTAAGAGGTTTGCAGGTGCCAGAAGTGCCAGAAAGCAGGCAAGAAATAGTGGAGGCTTCTTTCTCATTCAGTTTTAAAATCGTTGTGTGTTCTAGCGAAGACAGTATCCATTCTTTTTTATAATTCCCTGTCCTCAGGTTTACATCGTAAAAGAAATGTTTTGCTTTTATTTCCGAAAACAGCCTTTCCAGAGTTTTTCGGTTTTCTTCCGTCCTCTGGGCAAGGGTTCCAAAGCAGAAAACATCCCATTCTTCTCCGGAAAGAGCCTTGAATTCTTTTTCATCCGGTGTAATTGCATCCCAGGCAACACCTTTGTTAATCGTGAAAACCGGAATTCCTTCAGCCTGAAGTTGAACAGTAACCGTTCCTGTAGGCCTTTTTTTATCAATTAAGATGTAAGAGGTGTCAATCCCCATTGCTTTAGCTCTGGAAAGCAGACTTTTTCCAAGCTCATCTCTTCCAACTGCCGTGATCACAGCCGGTTTTGCTCCTAGTTTTGCAAGGTGGGCTGCAAGGTTCAGCGGAGCTCCCCCAAGGTGGGCTGAACCTCTGATGATATCAAAAAGGGCTTCCCCGAAGGTAAGGACTTTAATTGGCTTAATCCGGCTGGAATGAGAATATTCATTCATCAGTACGGTATATTGGTTCATGCGTGATAATACTTTGACCTCGGGATACCAATGAAGATTTTGAACAATATAACAAAATATTGGTTGTTGGATATTTTGCAGGATCCTTATCAGCGCTATTGGGGTTTCAAAGGTACGAAATTCCATACATTATAAATAGCTTTCACATTAATACAATTTTATTACGATTCTAGGGGAAATCCATGCAAGTTATCTATTTCTAAAAACTTTAAAGAAAACAATTTTATGAAGATAGGCCAAATCTTGATATATTTATTAAAATTAATTAATAGTTATATGAAGAAAAACTTGCGCTCAGCCTGCTTGCTTTTTCTTGTCTTTCTATTTCATCTCAGGATCTGTAAGCCTTGGAAGTGCAGACGGAGATGTTAATCAGACTACTAATGAAATTTTTAGTTATTCAAAAGTAGAGAATTGATATTGGAAAAACCAGATCTACCGAGAACTGATTATTCTATATGGGATACCCCAACAAAGATTATAATTTTTATATGAACCTCACTATTTCACCAGAAGAATATTCAACGACAACTGTGGTATTTTACTGGAATTCTTTGAATAACAAATATGATTATAATTATTTTCTGTCAAATGATTCAAATCATTTAGTAAAGGATACGGTAAATGACACATACACTAAGAATATAACTTTGAATTGTACTCATGAATGGAATAATACCGGAAACTACTCTGTTGCTGTAGGAATATTTAAGTTAAACAATAGTCAGGGATGGGAAGAGTGTTTCTTACTGGATTCCTGTTGAGATTAGAGACAATACTAAAATAACAGTTCGGAATTTTTCCATGATGGACGAGAAAGAAGGATTCTTTCTATTAACTTTCAACTAACTTTCAACTAACTTTCAACTAAATTAAGGACGCCAGCAAAGCTTGAGAATTAGCTTCTTTCAATCAGGCATTAGCAGGTTTTACTTCATGGACTAAAATTCGTTGTAAGTCAAACCGTGAGATGGATTTATTGTATTGTTCATAAGTTTTAATCTTCTGTTCTAAAGCCCAATTATAGACAAATCTACAAGCTCCAAAATGTACTTTTATAAGTCTTTTCTGATCTTTGTTGGGGTAGACTCGATATTTATAGGCTTTTAACATCCGAGAGTAATATGGTTTAAAAAAATAAATTACTTTTGTAATAGAATATTTGAAGTTGACGGCTTTCACCCCACCTGCCACTTTCCGGCTTTCGCCAGAAATTGTCGAGGAAGGTGACTTCTCACCCTAGAGTTAAAAAAGTAATAATTTTTCATCTATTAACAATTCTCAGAATAGCCGCATTAAAGCTGGAATAAGACAGTGGTTTTAGTTTAATGTTCAAACTGAGGACTATTTTATGTCCTGAGTCGATGATGAACAGGTAAAAATCTTATACCCGGTACATTTGTCATTTATGTGTTAGATTATATACAAGGTTCAAGAGCAGGGCAAATACAGAGCTTCGAAATTATTTACAGTTTCAGTATCTATTGTAAAGAAATAGATATATTTTTAAACAATAATTTTTTACTTATTTTGTAATTGAAGCTTATATTCAGTTCTTTATTTCAATAAAAGGTATTTTTTCAAAAAAGGTACCTTTTAAGACGAGGTACTTTTCAACACAAGGCATTTCTAAAAATGAAGTGTGCATGAAGTGCTGTTTATAAAATATTATTTGTACGAGTTTAATTTATTGAACTTACTTACTTTATTGAACTTATTTAATTAACCTCTAATGCTTATGCTTCAGGCATGTGGCTCCATCCTGCAAATCTGGTGAGATAGTGTATCAAAAAGTGCTTCAAAAATTTACGTCTCTGTTTCCCCTCTGGGCGGTTCTCTTATCGGCTGTCGCATATGTTTATCCTGACTACTTTGCTCCTCATCAAGGGCTTATCGTACCTTTTCTAAGCCTTATTATGCTTGGGATGGGAATTACCCTCTCAGTAAACAGTTTCCTTGCAGTATTGAAAAGACCTTCAGCAGTCTTCCTGGGCACCTTGATGCAGTACACAGTTATGCCACTTATAGCCTGGATAGTTTGCCTTGTTCTGAAGCTCCCATCTGATCTGGCTGCGGGCGTGATCCTGCTGGGCTGCTGTCCGGGCGGTACGGCTTCGAATGTGATATCCTATTTAGCAAAAGCCGATGTGGCTCTTTCAATAGTACTTACCTCGGTTTCTACCCTGATCGCTTTTCTTGCAACACCTTTCCTTACCTGGGTCCTTATAGGCCAGAGTGTGGAAGTCGACGTGATGGGCATGCTTGTGAGCGTTGTAAAGGTGGTAATCGTGCCTGTTGTGCTCGGGCTTGTAATCAACTATTTCTTTGAAAAACAGATAAGCGCGATCAAGGAAGTTTTTCCGGCAATCTCAGCCGCAGCCATAGTAATTATCATTGCGGTGATCATAGGGACAAACAGCGCGAACCTTGGAAAGAGCGGCCCACTGGTACTGCTTGCAGTGATCCTGCATAACGGGCTTGGACTTGCAGGCGGTTATGGGGTTTCAAAGGTCCTGGGGTTCAGCGAAACCGAAGCAAGGACTATTGCAATCGAGGTTGGGATGCAGAATTCCGGTCTGAGTGTCGCTCTTGCGATAAAACATTTCACAGCAGTTGCCGCGCTTCCAGGTGCGATTTTCAGTATCTGGCACAACCTGTCCGGAGCTTTCCTTGCAGGGCACTGGTCAAAACAAAGTGTATCCGTTCCTGATGAAAGTAAGATGCCCTCCAAAAAGGGCATTCATAGTAAGAAATTGGGGTGAAATCTGGAGATTTCACAAAAAAAGGTTGGGAAGCAGGAAAAATCTGGTGATCTCTTACAGATTTTCTGGATTTTTCCTGTATTCATCTAATTTTCTTATCTTTATCTATTTTCGTGGTTTCTTCTCTTTCTCTTCAGAATTTCTTTTTTCTCTGTCAATCTATTATATTTAACAATTTTATATTTATCTTGAACAATTTTACATTCCTAAAATTACGTTTTTCAGCCTTCCAGTTTTCCAGGCCACTAAAGAGGCATAAGTTCCAAAATTTTAAAAATAAGTTGACTTTTTGTTTCCTGCTCAGTTCCAAGCCAGTTGGACGTAGTATTAAAAATCACTAGCTTTGGGACTAAGGTTAGTTTTAGTATAAGTAGTTTAAAATAATTATGGGAATAATTATGTTCTATAACGGGAGCAATAAGACTTGTGGATGTGTTGCGGTATAGCGAGCTTACAGTTAAAAAGTAGTATCTAAGCAGGTTTTGTAATTAACTTGATCACAACGTCTATTTTGTGTGATTTTGTACTCTAAATATGTATTCTATACTGCAAGATTAAGGATTCCTACAAAGTTCAAATAAGCCGTTTTGTAACTGTACTTTAAGGATTAGAATTCATGAGAGTTGTGGGTAGGAGTTGAGGGGGCATGAAGAAGAATGGAATAATAAGTCTGTTCACTTTTGGCATCTTACTGGTTAACACTTTAACGATTGTAGTCTTGGGCTCTTCCGAAACTTTGAGGAGTAACATGAGCACTTCAGAAAAGGAAAAAGCTTTCGACCCCGAAAGTATGAATCTTTCAATAAAACCTGGAGACGACTTCTATGAATATGCTGAGGGAGACTGGATAAAAAACCATCCTGTGCCCCCTGACAAATCCCGATACGGAGAGTTTGCAATAGTAAAGGACAGGAATTATGACCGTGTCAAAGAAATAATGGAGAGAGCAGCTAGCAATACCTCAGCTCCTGATGGAAGCCTAGAGCAGAAGATTGGCAGGTTCTACAGTATGGGAATGAATAATGCCACTCTGGAAAAGCAGCATCTTGACTCAATCAAAAGCGAGCTTAAGATGATAGACAATATCTCCAATGCCTCCGACCTCCAGACCGTTTCGACGCAAATGATGGAATACGACCTAGATACTTTCTTTTCAATGTATGCTGCACCCGACAAAAAAAACAGCAAGATCATGATTGCAACTCTTACTCAAGGAGGGTTAGGCCTCCCAGATAGAGATTTCTATTTCAGACAGGACAATGAATCTATCAAGATCAGAGAACAGTATTTGACTCATGTTACCAGGATGTTTGTCTTCCTCGGTGATAGTCCAGAGATTGCTGAGAATAATGCCAGGACCGTGATGAGGATAGAGACCCGGCTGGCCAATGCATCATTTACCAATGTGGAAGACAACGATGAGGTCAAAACGTATAACAAGATGAGCCTTGAGGAGCTTCAGGCCTTTGCACCAGGCATTAACTGGTCTTGTCTCTTCGTCTCTCTTGGTCATCCGGATGTAGCCGAGGTCAACGTCAGAAATCCTTCATATTTTAAAGAGTTGAGCAGCGCCCTTCAGGACGAGAACATAGATGATTGGAAGACTTTCCTGCGCTGGAAGCTTATTTTAGGGACATCACCTTACCTGAGCTCCGACGTAGAAGAGGAACACTTTGATTTTTATGGAAGAAAACTCAATGGCCAGCAGGAAATGAAGCCCCGCTGGAAGAGGGTTATTGATGCGGAAAACGAGGCTATGGGCGAGGCCGTAGGCCGTGTCTATGTGGATAGATATTTTGATCCAGGCTCCAGGGCCAGGATGCAGGAGATGGTATTGAACCTGAAAACGGCCTTCAGGGAGAGAATTCAAGACCTGACATGGATGGAGCCTGAAACCAAAAAAGAAGCTCTCAAAAAGCTTGAAGTTCTGGAGGTGCAGGTAGGCTACCCGGATGAATGGCTGAACTATTCAGAGCTTGAAGTTAAAAACGACTCATATGCCATGAATGTCCTAAGGGCCTCTAAATTCAAGTTCCATCACGGCCCCAGCGGTCTGGATAGAATAGGCCAGCCCGTAAATCGCAAGCTGTGGGAGATGAATCCCCAGGAGACTAACGCCTATGCGGACTACAATAAAATAATTATAGTCTTCCCGGCAGGCATTCTTCAGCCTCCTTTCTTCAATAAAGATGCCGACGACGCTGTTAATTACGGTGCCATAGGTGCTATTATAGGGCACGAGATGACTCACCACTTCGACAGCCAGGGCAGAAAGTTCGATGCAAGTGGAAATTTAACAGATTGGTGGACACAAGAAGATGCCGATAACTTCAACAAAAGCACGGAGGTTCTGGTAGACGAGTATAACAGGTTCGAGGTTCTACCTGGCCTGTACGTCAATGGCAACCTGACCCTGCCTGAGAACGTAGCAGATTTCGGCGGGTTGACCGTGGCTTACCATGCTTATAAGCTCTCACTGAAAGAGGAGCCGGATATAATCGATGGATTCACTGGAGATCAGAGGTTCTTTTTAGGCTTTACTCAGGTGTGGAGGGAATCGGACACAAACGAATTGCTGAGGACGTTAGTACTGACTGATACCCACTCACCAGCCAGGTTCAGGGTAAATGGAGTAGTTTTCAACGTTCCTGAGTTTTATAGGGCATTTCCGAACGTAAATCCCTCGGATAAACTCTACAGACCAGAAAGTGAAAGACCGGTGATCTGGTAAAGTGGTCAAAAGAAAACTTTTCGTTCCTGATGGTGAAATACAGCACCTATGAAAAGTCATGAACCCTGAACGATAATACCTGTTGGCAGTTCTACTCTGCTGCACCCATAGAGTCTCCAGCCGAGACCACGAATGTATTAGGGTCTTCAGAGCTGAGTTTCTTTATGTGGGTAGCCATGTACTCCATACCCCCTGAATCTACGCGTATCGGATCTCTGATTATATTATAATCTGTAACTAGCTTGCCAGTGGACGGTTCAAGCTGGCCATGAAGATCATTAATGGCCGGATATGGACTTATAATGTATTTTCTAATGGATCTTCTGACAACCTTTGGAAGAAGAGAATATTTGTTGATAGGAAAGCCCGCATCAGACTTTCATTTAATGTTCTCCGTTTTTTGCCATCTGTAAAAAAGACAATTTACAGGGTAAAGACAATTTACAGGGTATTTTATAAAAGGATTTCTCGAAAGGTTGCTATAATCGATTTCCATATTTTAGAAGATGTAAGAATCAAGCTTGAAAGTTAGAAAAACAGTAAAATTTAGCATGAAAGTGCTTTCATGTACTTTCATATTTTTGTGCCTGTATTTTGTGCCTATATTTTGTACCTATATTTTGTGCCTATATTTTGTGCCTATATTTTGTGCCTGTATTTTGTCCTGTAATTTAGTAAAATTTCATGTGCGTTTGGAGAAAAAGATAACTATCCTGGTGAGTTTCTAAAAAAAGTCTAAAAATTAAATTTTAATGTATTTCTGTATCTTCTTCATCCTGGGCGAAGGTATACAGGATGAAGAAAATTCCTTTCTGTTTTCAGTTTAAGTGCCTATTTTATTGTTAAGACTTATTTTGCCCAAATTCTTTTATTAACCAGTGTAAAGCCAAAATAACTATTATCCCCATCCCCAAGATTTCAGGAACGGAAGAAAGCGAAATATGAAATGTAAACGAGTTTTCAAACAGTTTTGTCAAGTATTCAATTCCATTGAAATCTGTCCGATATTTGGGGAATTCGAATCCGAGGAGAGGCCAGAATAAAGTTCTAGGATTTGTCCACATATAATCTTCCATAAGATGGAAGAAGGATCCTGAAGCAAGGCTGAGAACTTTGACATCTTTTTTCTTTTTGTATATGTATAAACCTACCAGGAAAAGAGAAAGAACGGATAACAGAGTATGACATATGATACGTCCGTTTGCAAAGGTAGAAGCAAAGATAATCATTCCTAAAGGCTTGTCGATTAAGTCGGGCAGAAGAGCTCCAATGACTAAGTATTTTGGATCTATAATAGTCCTTAGCCGAGGTATTAAAATTGCAAGTCCAAAGAATATTCCCAATGTAACCCCAATATGTCCAAAAAGAAGCATCGCAAATCAACAACACTTCAGTTATATATAAATATAGTCCACGTTTTTCAAAATTTTTAAAAAGTAGTGCATTTTATTTAGAAGTGTCCTTTAATTGTAAAGTTAAGTTATTTAGAGAACTCATATCTTAAAAATTAAGAAAAATATGAGTTTTTAAAGACTTAATTTACTATTTGACATGTCTCGAGCATTTTCAACTATAATAGGTATATAGTTTATTAATGAATCATAAATTGGAAACCAAAAGTCACTCGTTGATTCACATGCAACAACATTGCATTTTTTAGATATCGTTCATTTTTTGAAGGCTAAAATGTCATCGTCGGTTCTATCAAAACATTGTTGCTGTTTTTCACCTGATCTGTATAGGATTGTAGTAATGAAAAAGAGTTTGTGAATGTCTAAACCACAAACTTTGTTTATAATTTCAATCAAATTTATGCGTCTTCGGTTAAGTAAAGAATCGTAACAACTTGCGTCAATTACCTCAACATTTGTTAAATATTTCAATAAATTATGAGCTGGAACAGGGTATCGATTTCATCTAAATAGGCAAAAATTTAAAGCCTGTGTTTCTGGGAGCTCTCTGGATGGCCTTTAAGAAATCAGACCTTAACCGAAGATAAAACGAAGGAAAAAGAAAAGCTCTCTACGAGCTTTAGACAGGCTTCTGCGCTATTTATGCAGGTGAGTTTTTTGAAAAAATTAAAAGTGGTTATAGCATGTGAACTCTCTTAAACTGTCACATATTTTATAGAAATACATAATCCTAAATTCATAATTTTAATATAATATTAGTTACGGGATAGACTCGATGTTTACAAATGTATATTTTAATTATTCACTGTTTGACTGTATGGAAAATTATTGATATTATTGTTGCATGACGGTTTTACATAGTGGGTATGAAACGAATCTGCGGACGGAGGAATGTTCATGGCAAGGGAAATGACAGTCGTTCCATATAATGAAGTTTGGGTTGACCTATACAAAATAGAAAAAGAACTTCTCGAAAGCATCTTTGGAGAGCTTATAATAGATATTCAACATTTTGGTTCAACTTCGATAAAAGGCATGAGTGCAAAACCGATTATTGACATTATGATAGTTGTTGAAAATATCAATCAAGTTGATAATTACAATGAACTCATGATAGAAAAAGGATACAATCCAAGGGGCGAAAATGGCATTGAAGGAAGAAGATATTTTGTAAAGTTTGCCCCTGATAATTCTGGTAACCATACACACCACATTCATATATATCAAAAAGGAAACACCCACATAACAGATGAATTGATGTTTAGGGACTATCTGAGAGTTGATCTTGAGAGCTTTAAGGAATATGAACAAGTAAAGCTTGGAGCTTCTCTTAAACACCGCTATTCGCCGAGAGATTATGTTGATGCCAAATATAACTGTGTAATGAAGATAATGGAAAAAGCACGCCAACATTACATCAAAAGTGAAAGAGGAAGTAAATGTCTGTAGGCTTATCATTACAGGGCTGTATGGCTGCAGGCAAAACTACTGCAGCAAGATATCTCAAAAAAATATGGATAATGTTTTTGTTAGCTATTGTTAGCTATGAAAATTCTGCTCCTTTACTTCAAGAGATTAAACGACGAAGTTGGAACCAAAATACATTGGAATGTTTTGTTGAAGTGTTGAAGTACAACGTTTGTTCATCAAGGATGAAATCAATCTATGGGAAAAATGCAAACAACATAAATATGTTTTAATGAATTTTGGAGCAGATGAAATTAAGTTTTTTACTTTTTTATATCCAAAATCAAGAGGGTTTGATTAGGATACAGAAACTATATTGAAGAATGAACTCAATGCTCTTCGTCGATGTATGTATTCTGGAGTACTTTTCCTTAATGCAAGTCTATTAAAAATTAATTGAATTTCCGACTGTAGAGAAATCGTTCTGAAAACTTTACTTATTTGAGGTAAAATTGATTTTTGATAAGCTCATTCGTTAATTATACAGTTTCCCATCCTTGTAGTGTTTCCGGAAAGAAAAAACCTTGAATTAAGTGTCCAAAAAATTGACATGACTCATTCACACCAACACACTGTCTGCCATTCTTAAAGATAGTATCATTGTTTGCTCCTATTTCTATTTTAGAACCATCTCTCTGATAAAATATACATGTAGTATCTGCAGGTCCACCATTAGCTTCTCCAAATCGAAAACTTAATGTTTTTACAACATTGACAGCTTTCTCAATATCTTCATCATCAGTGAGAGTAATAGTTTCGTTTCCATGAATAATTTGCACAGATACGATATTCGTTTTTTCCAGTTCTTGAACAACAGGTATACCATGTACAAGATAAAAATATACCAATAAAATAATAGTTGTAATAACAAATGATATTATAAAATTTGTAACCTTTTTAATCATTTGATTTTAACTCCGTTATATTTCGCAAAGATTTCATTGGCACTTAACACCATTATACATTATCTCTGAACTCAGGTTATGAAATGAAAAAGACCGGGCACGCGCAAGTCAGATTAAAATCCTGAGAATGATACTGAGAATGATAAAAAGAATTAAAAAGAGTGCAGTGGAAAGAATAAAACTCTGAATTGAAAATTGAATTCTTAATCTGGCTTTAAACTTCCAGCCCTTCTTCTTTAAGGAAATAGTCAATCAGCTTTCTTGCAATGCTTATTTTCCCAGGCAACCCAGGCAGTTTTTCAACCGAAAACCATCCGGCATCCTCAATCTCAAATCCATCGGGTTGGATCTCTCCAGAATCGTACTCCGCAGTAAATCCGATCATAAGAGAATTCGGAAACGGCCAAGCTTGTGTCCCGAAATAACTGATATTTTTGACCTTAATTCCCACTTCTTCCCTGGTTTCCCTGACTACCGCAGTTTCGGCTGACTCACCTGGTTCAACAAAACCGGCTATCAAACCATACATTCCTGGCATAAAATTCGGGGACCTTGCAAGTAAAATCTCATGCTCTTTTCGGATAAGTACAATCACGGCAGGCGAGATCCTAGGATAGAAAAGTTCTCCACATTCAGGGCACTCCTTTCCCCTTTCGCCGGGTTTTTGCAGGGTTTTTGCCCCGCAACGACTGCAATACTGGTTAGTTCTATCCCATTCCATAATCTGAACAGCTTTATTCACAAGCGCAAAGCACTTCTCATTCATTTCCGTATACGCCTGTCTGAGATCTGCAAATTTCATACCCTCAGGTGCCTGTGCATCTTCAGGCAGTTCCACTGAATAACAGTGAGTTCCCTCAAGTGTCCCAAGATACTGTTCCCGAATTTCAGAGAGCCCAAGTTCTCCAAAGTCCAGCATTTTTGGGATTGCTCCAGGGTTTTTATTAAGCTTGAGGAGAACCTCGCGGCCCCGGAAAATAAACCAGAGCGCTTTTTCCGTCCTGTTGGCTGGCGGCTCGATGCCTACGATAAACTCCGGGAAGCATTCCGGGCAAATGGGATTTTCCCTATCTACTGGGATCATAATGTTCATACCTATTGTTTTTGTATTATATATGATTACAGAAACATTTTATTTCAGAAGCAATTTATTTCAGGGCATTTAATTTAAAACCACTTATTATTTCCGCTTTTTTTCGGCTGTAAGTATTTCGTTTACTCCAGCTTATAACCTACTTTCCGCAGTATTTTTTCACATATAATATTTTTCGTATTTTCCCCCATCAATCTCAGCACTTTAATTGTTTCTTCATCCAGATTTAATACCTTCTTTATTCTCTTTCCCTCAATTTCGATCTCTAACTCTGTTATTCTCCTGAACTGAAAAAATACCCATTTCATTGTCGGAGTCTGTGTTTTCTTCTTAACCTGGTTTCTGATAGCTTCTTTTGCTTCTTCCAATCTTGTTCTCAGTTTCCACTCAGCTATTGAATACAATAACCAGCATAGAACCATTACCATCGCAAGCGCTTCTATTCTGGACTTTTTTTCAGGTACACCTTAAGACACTCTGAAACTCTTATCTTTAAGGAACCTGAACTCTCTTTCAACTGTTCCCTGTTCTTTATTCTCCTGATCGTGTTTTATCTCTGCTTCTATCAGGTAAAAAGTCTGTACATCTTCACCTTTCCCTGGTCTTCCTTTCTTGTTTTCAAGTCTGTGTGACTTAGTTTTTATCTCAAGTTTCTGGAATTCATACAGTTCATTCTCTTTCAACCATTGTTCAGCAGCTATTCTTGCGTCTGCTTCACAAGCAAATTCATGATTAGAAAGCTTTTTAAGGGACTTTTCTGCTGCGTCAAGCTCTTTAAGAATCTTTTCATCAAATTTCTTCTCTTCCTTCTTTTTCATTTCCTCTGAACAAAATACAACCCATAACTGTTCTACTCCACCATAACAGGATTTTACAGCATAACAAGAATAACGTTCATCAGAGCATGTTTCCAGAACTAAATCTGTCATCAATAATTCCTTTGATTCATTGATGGTTGCAGGTACTCTCGAGATGAAAAAAGCGTTAGTTCCTATTTCCTCGACATTACTTTCAGTATAAAATGCGCTGTCTGCAACATGATAAACTCTCTGATCAAGATTCAGGTTCTGCGTTACTTCCTTTATGGTTTTGATGAGAACTTTCTTATCGGAACTGTTACCATCCAATGCTCTCACGAACAGAGGAATTCCTTTCTGGTCAGTAACCATATAAATAGAAAAACGAAGTAAGTCTACTCTCTTGTCTTTAGGATGACCATAAGTAATGTTGATATTTTTGCCGTTATCATCGTTTTCATAGTCACCATAAACACTGAAATTTGTAGTATCTGAATGACAAAGACGAGGATTAATAGGAACGTGTTTCAAAGCTTGCAGAATGATATGGTTGAAGATTTCGGTTGCTCCATATTCCTGGATTTTGTCCATAGTTCTGCCAAAAACGTCATCATTAAGATGTTCTGGGAGAACACCTTCTCCCAGTAACTTTTCAGTGGGCAAGTTTTCAAAGAAAGCAGGAAATAGGTAAAGACGACGTTCAGTAAATCCTAAACCGTTAATGCACATTGCCTTAAGAACAGTAGAATGAGAAAGGTTATGGCCACTTTTCTGAGGAAGAAGAGTGTCAATCAAATCTGAAATTTCAAGTTCGTCAAATACGCCAGCAATAAAGCCATAATGACCAAGATGAGTTGTGGATTCAGAGCTGGGAGAGAGTCATCAAGGTGAAATTGAATGGGATTTTATAAAAAGTAAGTACATGATCTGAAAAATATGAATTTACGAAAATTTACTGCGGAAAGTGCGTTTTTATACTTAAATGCGAAAAACAGATTTTTCAGTCTCTACTTCCGGCTTGTTGAGCTTCTTAATTGTTTAACTCCCTGTATTCTACATCCTTAACTCTAACTTTCTCCAACTGCTTCATTAACTCTTTTTCAGAATAAATGAATGGAATTCCTTTATTTCCCTGATTTTTTCCAGGTTCTGTTCTGCGTCAAGCAAGCCTGCTGTGTTAATGGATTCAAGCGCATCCTTTGCAGCAAAGCAAGCTTCTTTCATGCCTCGATCCAGAGTGAGTACCCGGATCATTTCCAGAGACCACGCGATCTGGACAAGTACATTTTTCATTCCACCCTGAGAGACCTCAATGCCCAGGTTTTCGAGTGCCTCAATTACTGCCTTTGCGCAGGACTCGTTATTTTCCCTTACAGCGGCATTACCCAGATCTTCAAGAATGACTGCAGCTTCCAGAGTACAGGTTTCGATTGCCTGTTTGGCCGAAGCGGTTCCTATCTCTCCAATGTAGCCTATAGAAGCGATTCCGGCCTTCTGAAGTCTTTTTTCTATAGATATCATTGATACCTGCATAAGGTAAACCTCAGAAAGGCTCATCATCGTTTCCATTTTCATCCTTGAAGAGCCCTTTCCGCAAGTTCCGAGCGATTCGGTTGCACTTCTGGCTGCCTCATCCAGGCCTTTTCCTGCAAACTCCAGGGCAAGGCTCCCTATAATGGACAAAGCCTTTATAGCAACTGGTTCCCTTTTTTGACTGGCAGCCTTAAGTGCTATATCTCCAAGAACACGACTTGAAACTGAGCATGCCTGCTCCATTTTCATTTCAGCAGATACTCTCGCTATGTCCCCTATAGAGATGATCAGCGCTTTTATATCCAGCTCGTTTTCAGCATTGGCATCCAGGGGAATCAACTGGAGCGCGAAGCCCTTGAGTTTGTCAACAGCTTCTACTGTTCCTTTCAGATCTCCAACATATGCTTTTCTGAATCCTTCTTCAATAGTCTGGACTTCATCCAGCTCATTTACATCCATAGGCGAGATACCAAACCCCACAACAGTCCTTGTTAATCCTATTGCTCTTACCCCAAATTAGTTTTCCTATCTAAAGTGGTTTCAGACTTGTCCTTCAACTCTGCAGCCTTCAGAACCGAGATTCTGTGAAAAATGGAACAAGTATCCTCTTAAATTGCATGTATAAAAGTAAATTTCACATAAAGTAAATTTCACATATTTATAGGAAAGTTAAGAATAAACCAAGTCTAAAAAACATGCTCAAAAGATACATTCAATTTCACAACTTATAACAAAACTGTAGCATGACGAAATTATCACATATTTTTCTGATTGGAAAATTCTCCTTTGAATTTGAAGAGAATTCAAATCTAAGTATAATATAGGTTACTAAAGCATAAAGATTCTATATTAATGTACATTATTATGCTTTATAGTACTAAGTTGTGGAACTTAATTACCGCGTTTAATTGAATTGTTGAGTTTATAATCACAGTAATTCAGCTTACAGGATAATTTCCCGAAGAATGTTCACAGGATGTGTGGTTTTTAATGAAATCTCAAGATATTGCCATTGTTGGAATCTTGCTTGCAGTCGGCGCAATAGTGCGCTATTTATCCCTTGTAATTCCGGGTCCTATCGTTTCAAATCTTGTAATAGCGTTTTACTGCCTTGCCATTATCCTCGTGATGCCCATATTCACGGAAGTCATAGGTATCGGGATTGTAGCAGGCATAGTGTGCGCACTTCTCAGTCACTCAATATTTCCACCTGCAAACCTTATCAGTGAGCCTGTAGGTGCCGTTGCCTGCCTGGTCACGTAAAAAGTCTCAGGAATAAGTTTTCACTTTCTTCTGCTCCTTCAACACTGGTAGGAACTCTAATCAGCGGATCAACATTTGTAATCGTTGCGATGGTTCTGATCGCTCCTACGATCCTGTCTAAGTTCGCAACCATGGGAGCTTTTGTAGCTGCTATAATCCCAATTGTGGTAGGGACCGCAATCGTCAATGCCATCATTGCGCAGATGCTTTACCTACCTGCCTCAAGGGTGCTTGCCCGGGGGAGAGCATGATAGAACTAAAAGATTTTTCATATACCTACGGAACAGCTGAAAGCCCTGTTCTGAATAAAATTAACCTTGAAGTCCGACAGGGAGAACTGCTTCTAGTTACCGGACACAGTGCAGCCGGAAAGACAACGCTTGCTCTTGCAATGGCAGGTATCCTGCACCATGAAATAGGGGGCAAGACCGAAGGAGAAATCATTTTCAAAAACCGGAACGTAAAAAGTTTTAACGGCATGAAGGAACTGAGCCGGCATATCGGGATGGTTTTTGATGATGCGGAATCACAGCTGATCTTCACAAGTGTCGAAGAGGAAATCCGTTCGGGACTTGAAAATCGTGGCTATCCCATAAAAGAACTGAGACACAGGCTGGAAGAAGTAATGGAATTCTGCGAAATCAGCCACCTTAGAAACCGGGCTCCCCATGCTCTTTCTGGCGGTCAGAAGCAAAAAGTTGCACTTGCAGCAACCTTTGCCCTCGATACCGAAGTCCTTATCCTTGACGAAGCTACAGCCGAACTGGATACAAAGGCTGTAAGAAGAATCTTTTCAATCCTGAAAAGGCTGAAAGAAGCCGGAAAGACTATCATAATCATAGACCACAACATAGATGATTTCCTCGAAATCGGGGATAGGGTCGTGCTGCTTGAAAAAGGCAGAATAAAAGATATAAAAAGTCCAGCTGATTTTTCAGCATCTTCTCTTTCAGCATCTTCTCTCGCTTTAGAACCGGAAATTCCTGAAACTGACAGACAGACTCTTTATATGCCTCATAATAAGTGGAAGGAAAGAAAGCCCATTATTTCTGTAAAGAATCTCACACAGCGTTACGGAGAAGTCCTGGCACTCGACAGCATAGACCTGGAGATTTATCCTGGGGAGCTCGTTGCTGTGCTGGGCGAGAATGGTTCAGGCAAGACAACCCTTGTCAAGCACTTTAATGGCCTTTTACGCCCTTATTCTGGGAGTGTAACTATAAAAGGCTTTGAAACTTCAAAAAGTTCTGTAAACGAGCTTGTCAAATATACCGGTCTGGTCTTTCAGAACCCGGACAACATGCTTTTTGAGGATACTGTCGAAGCAGAAATTGCTTTCGGATTAAATAACATTAATATAAAAGGGCTTGAGGCTGAGAAAGCAATATCCGATTCCCTTGAACTTGTAAATTTGGGCGAAAAACTGAGAGTTTTTCCCCGCAACCTGAGCAGAGGAGAAAGGCAGAGACTGGCGGTTGCTTGCATAATTGCCATGAAGCCCGAACTGATCGTGCTCGATGAACCTACAACAGGTCTGGATGCCGAAGAATCGGACAGTATGATGCAGCTCATACGAAAACTCCAGCAGGAAGGGCACACAATAGTCATGGTGACCCATAACATGCAGATAGTAAAAGACCACGCCGAGAGGGTTATTCGCATGGCGGCCGGAAAAATCGTCGAAGATACCAGCAGGATAACTGCAGATAGTGAGCAGGTGAGCAGAGAACACATTGGAGGCATTTGTACATGAAGGAGATTATGCAGTACATTAATAGTGACAGCTTTTTACACAGTATGAATCCGCTCTCCAAAATGGCAGCTGTAGCAGGAATTATAGTTCTGAGTGTTTTTACAATGAATTCTATAGTCCTGGCCCTTATGGTGCTGGGAATCTTTCTGGTGTCTCTCAAAGCCGGACTACAGCATGAACTTCTCAGACAGCTCAAGCTTCTTGTTTTCCTGAGTGTAAGCCTGATACTACTAACGGTCTTCACCATGAAAAGTGGAATAATCCTGGGTTTTCTTATCCCGGCCGGAATTCTTACTGCCAACGGGATACTTCCAGTCACTACCGGAGCTCTGGACTTTGGAGTAGTTCTTTCCCTCCGATTCTTTGCAATGCTCTTTGCGTTTCAGCTTCTTGTGGTCACCACAAGGCCCAGTGACCTCATGAAAGCCCTTCTGGAAATCCACATCCCTGTGGATTATGTGCTTATGTTCGTAATTGCCCTTCGCTTCATCCCGAGCTTGCAGGTCGAAGGGCAGCGTATCCATGAAGCCCAACTTGCAAGGGGCTACAACCCAGGAAAAGGGTTCCGTGGAAAGGTAAGGAGTATAAAGCCGCTTCTTGTGCCCCTGGTGGCAAATTCTCTTGGAAGGACCCAGGTTCTCGGCCTGACGATGGATATGAGAGGATACAGGGACAGACATGGCGTGGACAAGGGCAGGCTTGTCTGGAATAATATGGACTTTGCGGCCGTGGGCTGTGTAGCGCTTATGGGAATCGGCGTAATACTTACAGGACTGATATAATTTGTCTTCCAAAAATGGAGGAGTTCGAAGGTTCAAGCCCTTCAATAAAATCCTCACCTCTATTTCTGGATTTGCCGCTTTTATATAAATTCTGCCACATTTTTGTAAATATCAGGGCATGTAACTTATTTGTCTGATCTTTAAACCTGAGGAGTCACAGAGGAAGTTGACTCTTATATTCCCTGAGTTAAATATTCAGGAAGGGTCTTATGCTTCGTAATGTAAACCGTTTCTATCCGATAAGAAGGCTATTTAATTTTTATCCTGAGAAATAGGGAAAAACTCGCTTGATGTATCGTAGGTTAGCTGTTTTTCATAATCAGTACAGAGATCTTTGGAAAAGTTAAAAGTTTTTTAATTGCCCTATTTTGCTAAAATTATTATAAAAAATTTATAATTAAAAAGCTATGATCACAGAGTGATCAACATTTGTTAGTACAGATACCAATAAAAGTGACTCATCAAAGGACTTAAATAGAATAGGACAGTTATTGATTACTTGAAAGATTTGTAAAGGTAATGACTGGGGAAAATTCAAAAGTTGAACTTTAACAGGGAGAAAGTGGGAGCTAAATTAAACTATTTGTACGATTTATGGAAATTAATAAATTGTTCTAAAAGTTAGTCAAAAATAGTTTAAGCTGACATTCCAATTAAGTTAAAAATTAATTTAAAAGTTGGTAATTGATTGAGAGCCCTATTTGATGACCCCTGGGCTCTCAATTGGTGAAACCCCCTTGAAGAATACTCCCCCATATTCTTCATCTAGTTGCAAGAGAACAGTGCAGACATTTAATTGGTTGTGGTGATTGATTGAGAGCTCCGTTGTGATCTCTGAGCTCTCAATCGATGAAACCCCTACAGAAAAACTCCCCATAAGCTATGCACAAGGGTGCATTATTGCGCTTCTCTTACAACTACATCCTTCTAATGCTGAAATCGTATATATAATAAATTACGTCAAATATTCAATTGCCCATCATTTTTGTATTGTCATACACTTTTTAATATGGGAATAAATTAAAATGTCCTTCAAAAATGTAATCAATCTTTAAAATTTGCTAACATCCTATTTTTTAATGGCCTTGAAATTTTAAACCTACATTCCGCAGTATTTTTTTGAAAATCAATATTTCTCATGATAGCGTTTTTGGAACAGAGCAAATAATTTGGATTTTTAATCTGACTTTCCGCAGATGTTCTCGAAAAAACAACAATTTTCTTGCTATCGGTTTTGGAGAATTTCTCAAAAATCTCTCGTTATTATCTCAACTGAAGCTTTGGTAAATCGAGTTGAAAGTTTTCATTGAAGGTAAAAATGCCGAAAATTGTAGAACATTTTAAAAATAATTCTTTAAACATCACATGCAATTAGCAGAAAAAACGATAGCAGAAAAAATTATGAAAATTGTACGGACATCTGCGGAAAGAGAGTTTAATGGTATTTGGGGAAAATTGAATGATATCGTTTTTGGTCTCTAAATACACCACATCGTTGCTTTTACCTACTGCATAAAAGTCCAATAAATCTACATTTGATTGAAAATCGATAGCAGTAAAAATATGAATTTACGAAAATTTACTGCGGAAAGTGAGTTAAAGCAAAAGAATTAACGAATTGAAACTCAATTAAGAAAGAAAATCGACCTGAATGGCTGATAAAACAATCTGAGTAGTTAATAATAACTGATCTATTTTTTAATATGCGAGGTCAATAGTCGCTATCAATAACTGCCAACAACTACCTATAACTATCAATAACTGTCAACAACTGTTGACAACTGTTGACAACTGTTGACAACTGCTAACAACTGCCAACGACTACCTATAACTGCTAACAACTGCCAACAACTGTCAATAGCTACTGCTTTTACTCAATTGCTATTTTTTCACCTTGCTCATTAAGAAGCTCCACAGCCAGTTCCCTTAGCCTGTATTTTTGAATCTTACCGCTTGCTGTCAGTGGGAATTCATCTACAATGAATATGTGTTTTGGAACCTTATAGCGAGCGACCTTGCTTAAAGCATAATCTCTGATATCGACTTCTGTAAAGTCTGCACCTTTTTTGAGAATCACAAAGGCACCTACAATTTCCCCGTATTTTTTGTCAGGGATGCCCACAACCTGAACGTCTGTAATTTCGGGCATGGTAAGCAGGAGTTCCTCAATTTCCCTTGGATATATGTTTTCTCCTCCCCGGATAATCATGTCCTTAATCCTGCCTGTGATTCTGTAGTAACCGTTTTCGTCACAGGTTCCAAGGTCTCCACTGTGAAGCCAACCGTCTTCATCGATAACTTTTTTCGTTTCTTCAGGCATCTTATAGTAACCTTTCATTACGTTATACCCGCGACAACATATCTCTCCTACAGTATTTAGGGGCACAGGCTCATTGGTATCGGGATCAACAACCCTGACCTCTACGCTCGGGAAATGCTTACCAACAGTTTCGACCCTGAGTTCTAGAGGATCGTCTACAGCAGTTTGGGTCATACCAGGGGATGCTTCCGTAAGCCCGTAAACACTGGTAATCTGATAGCAGTGCATATCGTTTACGACCTTTTTCATGGCTTCCACGGGGCAGGTCGAACCCGCCATAATTCCTGTCCTGAGAGATGATAGGTCAAACATGTCGAACATGGGATGTGTATACTCGGCAATAAACATTGTTGGCACGCCGTAAAGCGCTGTACATTTCTCTTTATGGACAGCGGCAAGTACTAATAGAGGATCAAAAACTTCGAGCATAACAAGCGTTGCTCTGTGAGTCAGAACGGCCATAACTCCTAGTACTATCCCAAAACAGTGAAAAAGTGGCACGGGAAAACAGAGTTTGTCTACATAGGTAAACCTCTGGCGGTCTCCAATAGAAAGCCCGTTATTCAGGATATTTTTATGGGTCAGCATGACTCCTTTAGGAAACCCGGTAGTACCTGATGTATACTGCATATTGACAACATCGTCACAGTCGACGCTGGTCATAATCTCGCGGAGCTTGTCATCGGGATAATGACTGCCAAGAAGCATAAGCTCATTTGTGTTATACATACCCCGGTGCTTTTCCTGTCCTACATAAATTATACTCTTAAGATAGGGAAAGTTTTTGCTTTTCAGTCTCCCCCTCTCAGAGGTTTTGAGCTCAGGGACCAGTTCATTAATTATTTCGAGATAATCAACGTCTCTGTAACTATCAATCATAGCCAGAGCCTTCATATCGGACTGTTTTAATACATATTCGACCTCATGGCTCTTGTAGGCAGTATTCACAGTAACAAGTACTGCTCCTATCTTTGCCGTGGCAAACATGAAGGTAAGCCAATCAGGAACATTTTTTGCCCAGATTCCTACATGATCCCCTTTTGTTATCCCTATAGCTAGCAGCCCTTTTGCAAGGTTATTGACCCGTTCGTTGAACTGCCCATAGGTAAAACGAAGGTTGCGGTCAGGATAGATTATAAACTCGTGGTCAGGGTCTACAGCCACCTGTTTTTCAAAGTAATTACCGAGGGACTCTTCTATAAGATGCATTGTATTAGCCTCTCACTTGCCTTATCAATTTTTTGGAGCTGTTGACTTGCGACCAGAAATATTTCGTGTGCTCCAAAGTTCGATTTGAGGGCAGTCAGTCAAATAGATTCAAATAGAGCAAGGGGAATCCGTATCTGTTTCAGCATTGTCCATCGCAGGAAACATATGCGCTGTCAGAATTTCGCGGATTGGATCGGGAAGCGGCATTGCTTTCTGGAGCTTAAAGTCGTAGTAAACCAGCACTGCCTTACCCTTTACCTTTAGCTCGCCTTCCTGCCATGCTTCATGCCCGACAGTAAATGAGCTGTTTCCTATCTTTGCAATGAAAGTTCTTATCTCCACATCCGACCTGAAATACATCTGGTGCAGAAAATCAAACTCGGTCCTGACAAGTATCAGGTGCCATACATCAGGGCTAAGATCAAGGTCCGGTGAAAAAAGCCGGAATACTGAGTTTCTTCCAATTTCGAACCAGACCGGGAGGACAGTGTTATTCACATGCCCAAGCCCGTCTATGTCCCCAAAGCGCGGACTAACAATTGTACTGAACATTTTTGATTCCTTAACTCTCAAGTACTTGTGTTTAATATTTCAAATATGGAGTTTCCAGCCAGTTTAAATTAAGTGCTTACTTTCTCCTCTGCCTGACTGCGCCTTTACAGAGGAGCATAGACTACAGCTAGAATTTTTGCGTCCTCTTTCCCTGCTGCATGGACGTCATGCGGGATAATAGAGTCATAATAAATGCTGTCTCCGGCGTTTAGCCTATGGACATCCTTTCCGTAGAATATCTCAATTTCCCCGGAAAGAATATAAATGAACTCCTCTCCTTCGTGAGAAGAGAGCTGGTGGCTTTCATCAGGAGACGGATGAATATCAATTATAAAGGGCTCCATGTTGCGGTCTGCTTTATCGGAGGCAAGTGAATAAAACTCAAGAGCACTCTTCCTGGGTTTTTCGGTCTTCCCCGAAAAACGGACTACATTATCTGACAGCCCTGCCCTGACAATTACAGGCCCGCTCTGTGGCATATCGTCCAGAAAAGTACCGAGACGGACGCCTAAAGCCCGGGCAATTTTTAAAAGAGGTGTTAAGGAAGGAACCAGGGCCCCATTTTCTAGCTGCTGGATTAACTCCTCGCTGCTCTGACTGGCTTCAGCCAGTTCTTCAATGGTCATTTCCCTAGCTTCTCTAAGCTGGCGTATCTTACTACCGACACGGTTCTCCTCTGACATTATCCTTTCCTCACGAATATTTTAAGGTAGCAGACCCGGAAAAATATAAACCAGAGTCCTGTTAATTGCCTAGAAGGCTTATCTCTTTTGTATCCATCTATTATAAATACGTTTATTTTTGCTTTAAATATTCCATGGAATCCGGATATATGGAATAAAGACAAATAAAACAGATAAAAGAAAACAGTGAAACAGGTAGAATAAATAAAAACATGGATGGTAAAATAAGGAGTTAAGATTTAATCAATCCGAAAATTAATTGAATCCTTACTCAAACTGGAAATTGCAACTTATACCCTCAGGGTCAAAACAAAGATTACAGGACACGCACCTTGCCTTTTTAACTTTTCCTGATTTGAATTTCAAAACAATGTCAGGTTCGCTGATAAATGCCCTGCTCATTGAAATCATATCTGCAGATCCGTTTTCAAGCAAATCATTAATAACCGAAAGCGACCTGATGCCGCCGACAAGAATAACTGGAATGTTCACTGCACTTTTTATTGCTTTAGAACAATCCCTAAAATATGCTTCTTTTGCAGGAGTATTGATTGCAGTCCTTATAGTTACCCCACCTGCCTCACCGATTCCTCCGCTTACCTCAATTGCGCAGACTCCAGCCTTTTCCAGAAGCTTTGCAATTTCTACGGCCTGGAAAATGTCAAGTCCCAGTTCAGCCTTTGAACAACAGGGCTGGAAGCCATCGGTAGCATTCATTTTGACCAGAATGGGAAAAGAATCTCCAGCCTCTTCTTTTATGCGCCTGACAATTTCCGTGACTATTCTTGTCCGGTTTTCTACCGAGCCTCCCCAACGGTCAGTCCGCCTGTTCGTATAGGGAGAGATGAAATTACTTAAAAGAAAGCCGTGGGCACAGTGAAGCTGAACCCCGTCAAAACCTGCTTTTTTTGCCCTGACCGTCGCCTTTGTAAAAGCTTCGATTACTTTCAGGATTTCCTGTTCGGTCATTTCCCTCGGCACAACTGCCGAATGGCTGTCTTTTACTTCCGAAGGAGCCATTGGGACAGGATATTCGTCCGAAACGCTTGCCTGACGCCCTCCGTGAACTATCTGGAGCACGATTTTACTTCTGTATCTGTGCACTTTTTCGGTAATCTTCTTATAGGGCTCGATAAAACGATCATCATAGATGCCCTGCTGGTAGATATCGCTCTGCCCACCCGGAAGAACATAAGAATAACCAGTTATGATCATCCCGACCTCATTTTTTGCAAGCTCTTCATAAAGGTCTTCGAGCTTTGATGTAGGCGTTCCGTCTTCTTCAGCCAGAAATTCGTGAGTTGCGGACCTTACAAATCGGTTCTGGAGTTCCAGATTGCAGACAGTGATAGGGTCAAAAATCATGAGAAAAAATAGGATCAGGGAAGGTAAATAATTATCCTGACCCTTGAATAAAGGAAGTCGTGCGTTAGAAATAAAGTTCTTTTCAACTGCGACAATAAAGGAGGAAGGAATTTACTCAGGCAATTTCGCTTACGAACTCAATGGGGTTATCAGGATTATCAACGATATTGATATGCAGTTTTTCTGAACCACCTAAATTAGCAGCGTAACTTGCCACTACTCTTTGTTCAAAAGTAAATTTATTATCTAAAGTAATTTTATATCTGTAATATCCCGGCTCGACATTTATTTCAGGTGAAAAGATTTCATCTCCAGGCTTCGTTGTGTAGTTTTCTTTGGATACAGAATTATTATAGAAATCAAAAAGCTCGATATGGATTTCATGGCTCTTTTTATCACTATTCCTCAGGGTAAATTCGAATGGATCTAACGAATGATGTTTCTTAATTTCTTCCTCTCCTCCTTCATTATAATACCTCCACAGAAGATGGACAATTTTTCCATCATACTTCTCTTCAGTTGAAGCGATCCCATATGATTTATTGAAAAAATCCACATTGATACAAGCGTCAATTGAATCATCTTTTACTGTGAAAAAAACACTACTTTGCGGCTTTCCGACAATGTATCCCATATAAGAATTTACATTTGGTTTTTGAATCTCTCTTTCTTGAAGTTTAAGTTCATAGTCCTCTCCCATGAGGTCCAGGTTTACAGTTCCGTTAGAGGCTAATTCCCTGAATTTCGCAGGGTTCACTATTACAGTTTCAAAGCGATCACATGATTCAGGAGCCTTAATTGAATTCCTGTCAAGTTTTATTTCTTTAAATATATCGTTCTCATCAGTTTCCGACAAATTCTTATCTGAATTTTCACTAACAGAGGTTTCCCTGATTTTGTCGATATCTGCTGTTGCTATTTTAAAACCGCCCCAATCTATAGGAGACTCAAGAAAACTGCTATTATTCTCTATTTTTAGAATCAAATTTTTATTATCAGAAATGACCCCGTTGTTTGAACCCGAAGGAACCGAAAAAATTACAATTCCCAACAAGATTAGAGCTGCAGTAATTATACTTATAATACGCATAACTTTTCCTCAAAAAGTAAATAGTATTACGAGATATATCAAATTTAGGCAATAAAGTTTAAAAAATAACTGAAATCTTGACTCTATGATAAATAAAGTAAATATCTTAGTAAATATGTTCATAGTTTAGCTTATATAAAGTAACATATATAAAGAAAATGTGCAGCTTTAATTTTATAGCTTCATATTACCCTTTATACGAGTTACAAAAATTTACTCAGGCAACTGTAATTCCGAACGTAACAGGGTTTTCTGGATCATCAGAAATGTAGATGTATAGTGTTTCTGAAGAACTAACATCAGCTGCGTAATCTGCCTGTATTTTCTGTTCAAAAGTAAATTTATTGTCCAGAATAATTTCATACCTGTATTGTCCCAACTCGGCATTTATTTTCGGTGAGGAAATCTTTTCCTCAGGGTTCATTGTGTAGTTTTCTTTGAACACGGACTTATTATTAAAATCAAAAATCTCAATAGACATTACATGCTTTTTGGAATCACTGTTTATGAGGAAAAATTGTAAAGGATCGATTTCCATCTTTTCCAGCCTTTCCTTTTCTTTTTCCCAATCTTGCATAAATACAATGTAAACTGTTTTGCCATTATATTTCTCATCAGTGGGTCCAATGTTATATGTCACATTCCTGGGTTTACCCAGCCCAACAGACCCACAAAAACTGTTTTTTTGTAAATATAAGTCAGCTCTACTCTCATTACACCCTACAACAGGTCCCGCATAAAAGTATTCATCTTCAGTGTATCTGGACGCTTCCTGGATTTCAACTTCATATTCTTCTCCCATTAATCTAAGAGATACATGGCCACTGTCTGCGGCTTTCCTGAATTTCTCGATATCTATGGTTACTGTTTCAAAACCGTCCCAATCTTTCGAGAACTCAAGAAAACTGCTGTTGTTAACCTCTATTTTTTGAATTATATCGTCGTCCGAGATGTCTTCGTTGCTGGAGCCAGAATAAACAGAAAAAACGGCAATCCCCAATAAAATTAATATTGCAGCGGCTAGAACTTTAAAATGCATAACATTGCCTCAAAAATTAATAAGTTAATATATGCATTTAGTAGAATGTTTATCAAATTATCTAACAAAACAAAAAAAGTTAGAATAACATAAAATATGCTATAAAGTAATAGGGGCACAAGTTAAGCGCTATTCAGCTACAGAGCTCTTTTAAAGGTTATTTTTTCAAATTAAATTATTAAACGGTACTTTTCTTTTTGGGAGTTATTTCTTCAAACCTCGAAGTATGTTCTGCAGAAAGCCTTTCTTTTCAAAATACTGCTGGTGATACTCTTCGGCCATATAGAATTCCGAAACCGGCACAACCTCAGTAACTATAGGGTTCTTGAAAACCCCTGATTTTTCAAGCTTTTCTTTTGAAGCCAAAGCAGAAGCCTTTTGCTTCTCGTCATGATAAAAGATAACTGAGCGGTATTGTTTTCCAACATCAGGTCCCTGTCTGTCCTTTGTAGTGGGGTCATGGATTTTCCAGAAGACATCAAGTAAGGTTTCATAAGACACCACTTTTGGGTCGAAAATTACCCGAACTGCTTCGGCATGCCCGGTATCAAGGGTGCAGACCTGTTCATAAGTAGGGCGTTCAAAATGCCCGCCGCTGAAGCCAACCGCAGTTGCAACTACACCTTTAACCTGTCGGAAAGCTTCTTCAATGCCCCAGAAGCAGCCTGCAGCAAAGGTTGCTTTTTTCAGGTCGCTTCCGGGATTTTCGAAATAATCAGGATTCAATTCAGCGTTTTGGTTTTCTTCCACTCTTTCCCCCCCACATAAATAATTATTTTCTGCTGTATTTTCCCATCAATTCCCCTTCAGCAATAATATGCCCTATCATTTCGTTTTCGAGGCCTTTTCTTCCTGCTCCTGCTTTAAGATCCAGATTCTTGTCCAGAGCATAGACTCGGAAGAAATACCTGTGAGTTCCTGAGGGTGGACATGGTCCTCCGTATCCTATTTTCTTGAAATCGTTTAAACCCTCAATCCCAGGTATACTATCTTCTTCTATTTTCGCCACAGGTTCTATGTTCCAGACAATCCAGTGTGTGAATGTCTTCGTGGGAGCATCAGGATCGTCTACTATGATTACTAAACTTTCAGCCTCTTCAGGAATGCCTTCAAATTCCAAAGGCGGATTTATATTTTGCCCATCACAGGTGTACTTTCCTGGAATACTACCATTAGATTCAAATGCGCTGCTAGAAACCTTTATACTTTGAATATTCATGCTCTCATCCCCTTTACCGTCTTCGGGAAACTCCTTATTTACAGGCGCTCCGACTTTCTCATTTTGGACACATCCCGAAATGAAAACAATTGCTGCAAACAAGAATATCAGAACAACTGCACCGGTCTTTCTATTCATAGATGGCACCAGCTCCTGACAGCAGGAAAACTGCTCAACACTGGAATATTAAAGCTAAAAAGATATAACTTTAAGGCTTAAAGCTAAGGCTGCGCTATAATTAATCTCAAAAGACTGGTTCCTGCAGTACAGTTAGAGATCTAGGCTGAAGTGTATCCTCCTTTCAGTACTCAAATTTCAAGCAAGAAATCCGGCAGGTACGTGGTCGTCCCCTCCGCTAACCTTGTCGTAAAACCTTACATTTAAAGCCTTATATTAAATCTCCGAAGAAAAACCCTGCAGCCGTCTCGGGACCTAACTTATACCCTTATCGAAAATCAGGTTCAGTCTTCCACATCAAGAGATTGAATAATATCGTGGACTGTAAGTTCTCCTTTAGCTACGCGCTGGACAAGCGGATAGATAAATGAACAGTCATCCATTGCAGCCCAGCGTGCTTCTCCTACCCGTCTTACAACTTCGTCCATTATTTCGCCACATTTCGTGCAGTATTTTCCTTCACTCTCTGCTCCACAGCTTTCGCATTTCATAAAAATTCACCCATAGCTTATGGGACCGTAGAAAATAAATAAATTATGGTAATATATGAGCATATTTGCACAGTCTGGATAAATCAGAGGCAAAAAGAGAAATGTAGGGTTTGGGCAAAGTAAAATTACTTTACAATTACTTTATAATTACTTTATAATTATTTTATACTTATTATACTACTGTCAACTATAATGCCGTCAACTATACGACTGTCAACTATAAGACTGTCAACTATAATGCTGTTAACTATTAGGTTGTTAAAGTTGCTCAATTCGTAGATTTAATTTTTAAATTCAAGCGACAGGAAATTCGATTTATTGAATCATGCAGGAATATATACAGGCCTGATTTTTCTTGCCTGGTTTTATCTTCACCGAATGTTTCCAGACCGCGATCAAACAAGATTGGAAAGAATTTTTTCGATTTCCTCAACTCCCTGAACTCTTTACAGTCATATATTCTCTGCCGCGTCCCTCTGTACCCCTAGCTCAAGTTCTACCTCTCTTTTGATCTGAGGCTGAGCCCAGACGAAAGCTTCTGGATTTTTGGAATTGTATCAAAAGTTTTCAAGAGAGCAAGACCCACTGTATCATTTGCGACCACATCCGAACTTGCCAGTACAATGTCGGAATCCCTATTAATTTCAAGTCCTCCTGCAAGTTCCACTGCCACACTATGGATTCAAAGGTGTCTTTTTTCTTGAAAGCCCAACAATTACCATACTCAAAACCAACAATTACCATACTCAAAAACACCCATAGGATAATATATAACCAGAAATATAAAAATATAGTTAGGCATCTAAAAACAGGAAGCTCGTAAGCTTCCAAAACAGTTACAAATCAAAAATAATAAAATAAAAAATGTAACTATTCAGAAACTTTCATTCCAGGTTATACTTCCTGTGAATGGGATCGCGCCAATCTGCAGGGAATGAAAGGGTAGAAATTGCAATAGGGGGATTACTGGTTAAGTTTACACTCACACATTTCTATAAGCGCCCCTTCTCCAATCCTTGAGCCGCGTGCAATAAGCATATCTCCTGCCTGAACAACTGTATTTCCTTTCGGAGCATAGACCCAGCGGTCAGCCCTTTTGATTGCCATTACGTGCAGCCCGGTTTCGGTCTCAAGCTTCAATTCAGAAAAAGTCTTTCCGACTATAGGAGAACATTTCTCGACCTGGAGCCTGGTTATAACCTCTTCGGAGTTTCTGACCGCAAGGGTGATAATGGGGTGAAGTTCTATGTCCCTGAGTACGGTATCCGCAATTCCGTAGGCAGCGTCGGAAATAGCTTCAGAGGCACTTGCAAGGTGCAGGATTCCCCTGAGCATGTTCACATCCTCAAAATGCTTTGCGGTTTCAAGCACCCAGTGCTGAAGTTCATATTTCATAGAGTCCATTTCGGACTCCAGGGCACTAACCTCATACGCTATATCTTCGTTATCAAAAAGAATAGCAGAGTATGCAAGCCCTACCGAGAGTTCGGACATATTCTTCATATCCACGATAATATCCACGGCATGCTCAAGGTCTTTCAAAAGCTTATCGTGCTCGATCTCCTTTGGTACGAATTTCTTTGTTGTGGCCATCTCGAAAAATAGCGTGACTCCTTCATCATGACCTCTGGCAATCAAAACATCTCCCTGCCGGAGGCGAGTTTCTTTGTCAGGGTCATAAATCCAGTCCTCATTTCTCCTGATAGCAATAATCCACATGCCTGTCTCGATATCAAGTTCGAGGTCGCCAAGCGTACGTCCTGACATTGAAGATTCTGCGGCAACTGTTGCCCTGACTATGGTCTCTTCCGCTTCCCTGAGAGCAACTTTCAGTTCCATCGGAATTCCCATGTTCATGAGAACTATCTTGGCAATATCGCCTGCAGCGTTAGCGATATTTTCCGAACACGCAGCAACCTGTAAAACTCCCAGGAGGCCTTCGGCCTCATCAACCCTGCGTGTGCTTAACATCGCGGCCATCTTAATGTGATAATCGAGGGTATCCATCTTATCTTCAAGATTGAGTACCTCTTCTGCAACATCCTCATCATCGTAAATCATTGCAGAGTATGCAAGGTCTACCATGAGTTCGGAAGTATCCTTCATCTCAGTCAAAAGATCCTTGAGGTTCTTTGGACTGTATCTGAATTCTTTAGGGAACATGGTCTCTAGATCAACTCTACCTTATGCTGGTGTGTATGAGTATATACTTAATAGTAATTATTAATTATTAATATTTGATAACTCAGGTTCTAAGAACCTGGCTGGAATCTAATAAACTAATAATTAGAACTGGCATTTAATTAAAATATTAAAACTTTTTTATAAAATTTTTAATAAGTAAAGGGCTATCAAAATTCCTGTAACTCCAACGAGATCTCCAAGGCTTGCTATGAAAGGAATGACCGTATCATCTGGATCGATCCCAAATCTGTGGGAAATAAAGGCGATGGCAACTGTTGCAGAATACACGACGGCAAGTTCTACGATAACGGCAATGAGGCTGATTTCCAGAATGGTGAGATAAGGCATCCCAAACCCAAGGAAACTGCTTGCCAGAAAGACCAGTACGCTGACCGAAATTGACGAAACAAATCCGACAATTGCAGCTGCAATAACACTATTGTGTACGACCGGATTACTCCTGAGATTATCTCCAAGCCCCATATGGAAAGCAGACGAAAGCCTGGCTCCAAGCATGCTGCCAGTATCCCCTCCGATCTTGATGAGGGAAGGAATAAGAATCAGTATCGCTGGCATCGATATAAGGCTTTTTTCCCTTGAGTTCAGGATCTGCCCCACAAAAATTCCCATCACACATGTAACTATAAGTACTGGTAGCCCGCGCTGAATGATACCGCTTATTGTGTAGTAAGGAGTCTGTTGCCTTGTTTTTTTCAAAGCATCACCACCAGTTTTGCCGAGAGGAAAAGCATGAGCATAGAAACAATATCTCCGATAGTTGCAATCGAAGGTGTAACAACATTATCAGGATCAAAACCAAATCTGAACATTCCTACGGCAAGCAGAGTTGCAACAAAAGAAAGAATTAGTCCGGAAGTAAAAGCTGATATCACGCAAATAAGGGTAAGTTTAAAGACCCCGGCACTTTCAAAGCCCAGAGCAAGGGTTACAAAGTGCCCGAGGATTCCGAGAATAAAAGCGGTAATAACGCTTAAGATCAGGGAACCGGAGATATTATTCATGAGTTCGGGGTTATGCCTGTCGAGCTCTGTAACTAGCCCCAGATGAATCGCACTGCCAAGCCTTGAGCCAAGGGTAGAAGAAATATTTCCCCTGAGTCCGAGCACACCGGGATAGATCACAATTAATCCCGGTACCATCTCAAGTTCTTTTGTCATTCCCGAAAATATAATTCCTGCAGCTACTCCCCCAACAGTAGCAATAAGTTCAAAAGGCAACGCCTCACGTACTATTGATGAAACACTCGCATACTCGCTCAGGTATTTATCAATATACTGGGACTCGAAAAGATCTTCATCCCTGTGAGACTCTGAGGGCATGCGGTTGTATTATACACTAATAATATTAAAACAATCGCTAACTTCAGAAAAAAGTCTATCTAAAAATGTTTATCCTTTGGGCTCACGAAACTGGACAATAAATTAAATAATGTTGAATCCCAACCAGTTCAATCAGTTTATTCGGTTTCCGGAAAAAAGATAAATAACTTGCAGCCGTTACCTTATATACATGGTAGTAGGGATCACAATGATAAACGTGTTGCCAGGTTATGAAAAGGCAGCATACCGAGAATTGAAGAACATCGAGGGAATTAAGGATGTTTACCATGTCTTTGGGGAGTATGACTTTGTAATAATAATAGATGTTGAAGACATGAATATCCTGAATGATGTGGTAGATAGAATCAGGGAAAGCGAAACCGTAATAACCACCAAGACAATTGTCGGAGCAGAACTTTAATTCTCCTGCTTAAAAATTAGCGCATCTTGGTCAGGATAAAACAGAAGGAACGAAAAAACAAAAGCAATATATTTTTTAGCAGGTCCTGGCTTTTTACCTTAACCTTTTATTGAGGATCAAACTGGTGAAAGTTCTTCTTTTAAAAAATGTTTCGATAGATTAAATCTGCTTGAAACAATTAGAGATGCAGAAAAATGTATTAATAAGCATATTTGTGTTATGTTTATAAAGTTAGTTTTTATAATATGAAACTGTTTCCCTGTGTTAAAATGATATTTTTTATGCTGTGAAACTATTTTCCTATATTTTAACAGATCCTTTAAAAAAATATGAGATTATTAAACTCTACCACGTAAGGAAGCCAAAATACATAAAATAGACAAAAGGTATGCTGTTGTCAAAAATAGTGGAACACTAAAACATTAAAGTGCTAAAACATTAAAGTGCTAGAAAAATAAAAGACCCGGATAGCAGGACATTAAACCAGTTAACACTAGATAACAGCAAAACGCTAAAATCGCAAAGCACTAGAATAGCAAAATGCTAAAACAGTATAACTAACAATGGGATTACTTTTAAGGTAAAATTCCTGCTTTAGGTGTGTGTAAAAGAATATTTAAAGCAGTATAAAGTTACATTGATTTTTCAACCTGAGGTAAATTTTCATGGAATTCACCATTGCAGAAGAACTTGCCAAAAATCAAAAGTCAATAAGCGTTGCAGAATTTTTTGAAAAAAACAGGCAGATCCTGGGTTTTGACTCGGCTCCCCGAAGCCTCATAACAACTGTAAAAGAAGCTGTTGACAATGCCCTGGACGCCTGTGAGGAAGCAGGAATTCTGCCCGATATTCTTGTCCAGATTGAAAGAACCGGACAGGACTATGTAACTGTTATTATAGAAGATAACGGACCAGGAATTATAAAAGAGCAAATCCCCAAAGTTTTTGCAAAGCTTCTCTATGGTTCCAGGTTTCATGCTCTTAAGCAAAGCAGGGGACAGCAGGGAATAGGAATTTCCGCAGCCGTCCTCTATGCCCAGATGACTGCGGGCAAGCAGACGAAAATCCTCTCCAAAACCGGCTCCGGTAACCCTGCACATTATTACGAGCTTATGATCAATACCAGCACGAATGAACCAGACATCCTGAAAGACGAGATAAGGGACTGGTTCCGCCCACATGGGACCCAGATCGAGCTGGAAATGAAGGCTGCCTACGTAAAAGGAAGAAGGCAGTCCATTTCCGAGTACCTCAAAGCTACTGCAATTGTGAATCCACATGCAAGAATTACCCTTATAGAACCTGACGGCAATGAGGAGGTTTTTGAAAGAGCCACGGATAAGATGCCCAAGCCAGCCGAAGAAATCCTGCCTCATCCTGAAGGTATAGAACTTGGCACTCTAATGAAGATGCTCCATTACACTGAGCGCCAGAAACTTGCCCCATTTCTTCGCTACTCTTTTTGCAAAATTGGGTTGTTAACTGCCGAGGAAATCTGCAAAGCTTCAGGGCTTGACCCTGAGATCGACCCTCATGCTCTTGGCCGCCATGAAGCGAGAAAGCTAATTGAGGCTTTTGAGAAGGTAAAGATCATGTCTCCTCCCACGGACTGTCTTTCCCCAATAGGAGAAGAGCTGATTTACAGGGGGCTTGAAAAAGAAACAAATGTGGATTTCATTGCCACAAGCACCCGAAAACCCGCAGTATATTCAGGAAATCCTTTTGTGGTGGAAGTGGGACTCGCTTACGGAGGAAAACTTCCAAAAGAAGAAAAGATCAGTATAATGCGTTTTGCTAACCGTGTGCCTTTGCTTTACCAGCAGGGAGGCTGTGTAACCACACATGCCGTAGAAGACATTAAATGGAAACAATATGGCTTAAACCAGCCCGGAGGAGGAGTTCCTGTAGGCCCGGCTATCCTCTTGATCCATGTTGCTTCTATTAACGTGCCTTTCACTTCAGAATCAAAAGATGCTATTGCTGACATTCCTGTAATCAAGGACGAGATCGACCTCGCGATCAAGGATGTTGCAAGAAAGCTCAAGCACTATCTGAGCAAGCAGAGCAACCTCAAGAAGCGCCGGGAAAAAGAGATTATCATTACAAAAGTACTCCCTAAAATGGCTGTAAAGGTTGCTAATATCCTGGAAAAAGATGTCCCGGACATTAATCCTGTCGTTGCAAAAATTATGGGAAACCTGCTTGTACACAGAAAAGTGAAGAGAAACGAGGATGGGACTGCAGACGTTGTAATAAAAGTCAAGAATTTCGGGACCTCTGCATATGCTTTCAAAGTTCATGAGATGCTGCCCTGTACGATCCTCGGAGCAAAGCCCGAACCAAAGGTTGTGACTTTGGGCAATGATTACGATTATGTATGGGATATCTCAGCAGCAGCTGGGTCTTCAAAGGTGCTCAGCTACAGGATAGAATCTACAACCGATAAAGAACTTGGAACATTTCCTGACCTTGTTGTGGAAGGACTTGAAGAAGAGCTTGTAACCGGGGCAAAAGCCTTTAAGGGGGTATAAAATGGCCAGAAAAATAAGTAATAAAAAAACTCAGAGAGATCTCCTGGCAAGAGAAAAGCTGTTTGAGCTTGCAGAGAAGATTTACAACCAGTTCGAAAATGAAGTTGTCCCAAGCATCAGCCTTCCAAGCCGGACAAAATCAAATCTAGAATACTCCAATGAGAGTGATGTTTGGGTCTATGGAGGCCGGGAAAGCGAGAGGAGTGCAAAAACCGTAAAAGGGGCATTCCAGCTCCTGAAAACTACTTACGCCACCGAGTTCCTTATAAACGAGCACCTTGCCCAGAGCCGCGGTTCAACGCTTCGAGAACTTTACTATATTTCAGAAGGCTGGGAAGCTGCGAAATTCAAAGAACAGGCTGAGAGCGACCGTCTGATCGAAGACCTTGAACTCCTTACAAACCTTCAGAGAGAGTATTTCCATATGCGCCCTGAAGAAGACGGAGCTACCATGTTCGGGCCTATTGAAATTACAGAGCAGACAAATCGTGGAGAACGGAATATTCACTGCCAGAAAGACGTGGGGGAAGGAGGGTACCAGATCCCCTTCAATGTGGAAAATATCGAATTCAAAGCCCATGATGCAAGCATGATTATTGCCATAGAAACCGGTGGTATGTACGCACGTTTGATGGAAAACGGGTTTGACGAAGCTTACAATGCGATTCTTGTCCACCTCAAAGGTCAGCCTGCCCGTTCAACACGCAGGATTATCAAGCGCATGAACGAGGAATTAGGTATCCCTGTAGCCGTTTTTACGGACGGCGATCCCTGGTCCTACAGGATCTATGCCTCGGTTGCCTACGGGGCTATAAAAAGTGCTCATCTTTCGGAATTTATGGCAACTCCCGCAGCCAAGTTTCTTGGCCTTCAGCCCTCGGATATAGTC
Source organism: Methanosarcina barkeri str. Wiesmoor (assembly GCF_000969985.1). Classification (GTDB taxonomy): domain Archaea; phylum Halobacteriota; class Methanosarcinia; order Methanosarcinales; family Methanosarcinaceae; genus Methanosarcina; species Methanosarcina barkeri_B. The sequence goes on from NZ_CP009526.1 coordinate 2,437,277, forward strand.
GAGTATGAACTCTCGACCGACAAGCTTACAGAACAGGATATAAATGCGCTGCGTAGCGAACTTTCCGATCCGCGTTTTGAATCCGACTACTGGAAAGAACAAATCCAGCTCCAGCTCGATATAGGAAAAAA